>NZ_JAXCWT010000010.1:0-16637 GCF_034044835.1 Stenotrophomonas sp. CFBP8994
GTCGGCCTTGTTCAGGAACACGACGATGTACGGCACGCCGACCTGGCGCGACAGCAGGATGTGCTCGCGGGTCTGCGGCATCGGGCCGTCAGCAGCCGAGCAGACCAGGATCGCGCCGTCCATCTGGGCAGCACCGGTGATCATGTTCTTGACGTAGTCAGCATGGCCCGGGCAATCGACGTGGGCGTAGTGACGCTCGGTGGATTCGTATTCGACGTGCGCGGTCGAGATCGTGATGCCACGTGCCTTTTCTTCCGGCGCGGCGTCGATCGCGGAGTAATCCTTGAATTCGCCACCGAAGCGCTCTGCGCCGATCTTGGTCAGCGCAGCAGTCAGCGTGGTCTTGCCATGATCGACGTGACCGATGGTGCCGACGTTGACGTGCGGCTTGGTGCGCTCGAACTTACCCTTTGCCATTGTTGTATACCTTGGATATCAGAAAGAGGGAGATGAAATCCTGAGCTTATGCTCAGGACTTCTTGATCACGGTGTCGGCGATGTTGCTCGGCGCCGGCTCGTAGTGGTCGAATTCCATCGTGAACGTTGCGCGACCCTGGGTCTGCGAACGCAGCGAGGTGGCGTAACCGAACATTTCACCCAGCGGGATCATCGCGTTGATGATGCTGGCCGAACCGTCACCGGTGGTGCTCGAACCCTGCAGCACGCCACGACGACGGCTCACGTCGCCCATCACGTCACCCTGGTAATCCTCCGGGGTAACGATCTCGACCTTCATGATCGGCTCGAGCAGCACCGGCTTGGCCTTGGCGAAGCCCTGCTTGAAGGCCATCGACGACGCCAGCTTGAACGCCATTTCCGAGGAGTCGACGTCATGGTAGGAGCCGAACACCAGCTTCACCTTCACGTCCACGACCGGGAAGCCAGCGAGCGGACCGCTGGTGATGGTTTCGCGCAGGCCCTTTTCGATCGACGGGATGAACTCCTTCGGAATCACGCCACCGGTGATGTCGTTGACGAACAGGAAATCGTCCTTGATGTTCGGCGCGATCTTCGGATCGGCACGGTCTTCAGCGGTGATCGGCGACAGCTCGATCACGACGTGACCGTACTGACCCTTACCACCGGACTGCTTGGCGTGCTTGTAATCCGACTTCACGTCGGCCAGCTGGATGGTTTCGCGGTAGGCCACCTGCGGCTTGCCGACGTTGGCTTCAACGTTGAATTCGCGCTTCATGCGGTCAACGATGATGTCCAGGTGCAGCTCGCCCATGCCCGAGATGATGGTCTGGCCGGATTCTTCGTCGGTCTTGACGCGGAACGACGGATCTTCCTGCGCCAGACGGCCCAGGGCCAGGCCCATCTTTTCCTGGTCCGACTTGGTCTTCGGTTCGACGGCCATCGAGATGACCGGCTCCGGGAACACCATGCGCTCCAGGATGATCGGGTGCTCCTGCGAGCACAGGGTGTCACCGGTGGTGGTGTCCTTCAGGCCCACGGCGGCGGCGATGTCACCGGCCAGCACTTCCTTGATCTCTTCGCGATCGTTGGAGTGCATCTGCAGGATGCGGCCGATGCGCTCCTTCTTGCCCTTCACCGAGTTCAGCAGCTGGTCGCCGGCGTTCAGCGTGCCCGAGTAGACACGGAAGAAGGTCAGCGCGCCCACGAACGGGTCGGTGATGATCTTGAAGGCCAGCGCCGAGAACGGTGCCTTGTCGTCGGACTTGCGGCTCAGCGCAACGGTTTCGTCATCGACGTCGGTACCGGTCACGTCCGGCACGTCGATCGGCGACGGCAGCAGCTGCACCACGCCGTCCAGCATGGCCTGCACGCCCTTGTTCTTGAACGCCGAGCCGCAGTACATCGGCACGATGTCGGTAGCCAGGGTGCGCACGCGCAGGGCTTCGATGATCTCGGCCTCGGTCAGCTCTTCGCCGCCCAGGTACTTTTCCATCAGCTCTTCGCTGGCTTCAGCCGCGGCTTCGATCATGAAGGTGCGCGCCTCTTCGGCGGCGTCCTTCATCTCGGCCGGGATCTCCAGGTACTCGAACTTCATGCCCTGCGAGGCTTCATCCCAATGGATGGCCTTCATCTTGATCAGGTCGACGACGCCCTTGAAGCCTTCTTCAGCGCCGATCGGCAGCTGCATCGGCACGGCGGTGGCGCCGAGCTTGGCCTTCAGCTGGCCAACGACCTTGGTGAAGTTGGCGCCGGTGCGGTCCATCTTGTTGACGAACGCGATGCGCGGCACCTTGTACCGGTTGGCCTGGCGCCACACGGTTTCGGACTGCGGCTGCACGCCACCGACGGCGCACAGCACGAACACCGCACCGTCGAGCACGCGCAGCGAGCGCTCCACTTCGATGGTGAAGTCGACGTGCCCGGGGGTGTCGATGATGTTGAAGCGGTGCTCCGGCAGGGACTTGTCCATGCCCTTCCAGAACGCGGTGGTGGCAGCGGACTGGATCGTGATGCCACGCTCCTGCTCCTGCTCCATCCAGTCCATGGTGGCGGCGCCGTCGTGCACTTCACCGATCTTGTGGCTCTTGCCGGTGTAGAACAGGATGCGCTCGGACGTGGTGGTCTTGCCGGCATCGATGTGGGCCATGATGCCGAAATTGCGGTAACGCTCGATGGGAGTGGTGCGGGCCACGGGAGCCTCTCAATTTCTTGGAATTCGGATGGCCGAACGCCGCCTTTCGGCGGCCTTCGGATTGGCGCAGCCCTTCTGGGGCCGCGAGGCAGCACCTTAATGGTGCTGCCGTGCCTGTTTTACAAGGCCGTCAAACTCACCAGCGGTAGTGGGCGAAGGCCTTGTTGGCTTCGGCCATGCGGTGGGTTTCTTCGCGCTTCTTGATGGCGCCACCACGGTTTTCCGAGGCATCCAGCAGTTCTGCAGCCAGCTTCTTCGGCATGGTGTTTTCACCACGCTTGCGGGCGGAGTCGATCAGCCAGCGCATGGCCAGGGCCATCTTGCGCGACGAACGCACTTCGACCGGCACCTGGTAGGTCGCACCGCCGACGCGGCGGGACTTCACTTCGACCGACGGAGCCACGTTGTCCAGAGCCTTCTGCACCAGCTCGATGGAGTTCGGGTTCTTTTCGCTGATCACGTCCATGGCGCCATAGACGATCTTTTCAGCGACCGACTTCTTGCCGCTCAGCATCACCATGTTGATGAAGCGCGCGATGGTTTCACTTCCGTGCTTCGGATCCGGCAGGACAGAGCGCTGCGGCGTATTACCTTTACGAGACATGTGTACTTTCCCTTAGCTCTTCGGACGCTTGGCGCCGTACTTGGAACGGCCCTGGCGACGCTTGGCAACGCCCGAGGCGTCCAGCGAGCCACGCACGGTGTGGTAACGCACACCCGGCAGGTCCTTGACGCGACCGCCACGGATGAGGACCACGGAGTGCTCCTGCAGGTTGTGGCCTTCGCCACCGATGTAGCTGATGACCTCTTCCTGGTTGGTCAGGCGGACCTTGGCAACCTTGCGGAGCGCCGAGTTCGGCTTCTTCGGGGTGGTGGTGTACACGCGCGTGCAGACGCCACGGCGCTGGGGGCACTTTTCAAGAGCCGGGGAGGCACTCTTGTAAGTGGTTGCCTGCCGCGGCTTGCGGACAAGCTGATTGATCGTCGCCATCAGTAAGTTCTTCTGAGAGAGGCCCGGTGAAAAACAGGCCATGAATGCGGATATGTGCGAGCAGGCGAGAAACCGGCCTGCTGAGACAGACGATTGTAGCAACCCGGCGAAAACGCAGTCAACCGCGCGCACGCCAAGCCGACCCTGATCCCGGGCCGTTACAGGGGAGCCTTTTCCATGCCCCCCGTTCAGGTTGTCAAACCGGCCCCCTTTCGAGGACCGGCCGGCATCCTACCCCATCGGTGGCGATTGCGCCACCGCCGAGGGTGGTCCGGCCAGAAGGCCGGACCGGATCCATCACTCGTCCGCGGCCGATTCGGCTTCGGTCGATTCCACCGCCACCGGGGCTGCCGGCGCCACTTCAGCCACCGCCGGCGCGCCGCCGGACAGGGTCTGCATTTCCGACTCGGTCAGCCCGGAGGCGTTGCGACGACGGTTGGCGTGGTACGCCAGGCCGGTACCGGCCGGGATCAGGCGGCCGACGATGACGTTTTCCTTCAGGCCGCGCAGGTTGTCCGAGGTGCCGCGGACGGCAGCTTCGGTCAGCACGCGGGTGGTTTCCTGGAACGAGGCCGCCGAGATGAACGATTCGGTGGCCAGCGATGCCTTGGTGATGCCCAGCAGGACCGGGTCGAAACGGGCGATCAGCTCGTTGCGGGTGGTCAGGCGTGCATTTTCCTCGATGACGCGCTGGCGCTCGGCCTGCTCGCCATTCAGGAACTTGCTGCTGCCCTGGTCGGTGATCTCGACCTTGCGCAGCATCTGGCGGGTGATCACTTCAATGTGCTTGTCGTTGATCTTCACGCCCTGCAGGCGGTACACGTCCTGGATTTCCTTCACCAGGTAAGCGGCCAGCGGCTCGACACCCAGCAGGCGCAGGATGTCCTGCGGGCTCGGCTCGCCGTCCACGATGGTTTCGCCCTTGGTCACGTGCTCGCCTTCGAACACGATCACCTGGCGGTACTTCGGGATCAGTTCTTCGTGTTCCGAACCATCGGTGTCCTTGATGATCAGGCGCTGCTTGCCCTTGGTGTCCTTGCCGAAGCTGATGATGCCCGAACGCTCGGCCAGGATCGCCGGATCCTTCGGCTTGCGCGCTTCGAACAGATCGGCCACGCGCGGCAGACCACCGGTGATGTCGCGGGTCTTGGACGCTTCCTGCGGGATCTTGGCAACCACGTCGCCCACGCCGACGGCGGCGCCGTCCTGCAGGTTGACGATGGAACGCGGCGGCAGCAGGTACTGGGCCGGCAGATCGGTGTTCGGGATGGTCAGGTCATTGCCCTTGGCATCCACGATACGCACGATCGGGCGCAGCTCCTTGGCCTGCGAGCCACGACGCTTCGGGTCGGTGATTTCGCGCGAAGCCAGGCCGGTCAGTTCGTCGGTCTTCTCGATGACGGTGACGCCGTCGATGAAATCGATGAAGCGGATGAAACCGGCCACTTCGGACACGATCGGGTGGTTATGCGGATCCCAGTTGGCCACGGTCTGGCCAGCCTTCACTGCATCGCCATCCTTGGACGCGATCATCGAGCCGTACGGCAGCTTGTAACGCTCACGCTCACGGCCGTGGGCATCGAGCACCGAGATTTCACCCGAGCGCGAGACCGCCACCAGCGAACCGCTGGCGTGTTCGACGGACTTGAGGTTGTTGAACTTCACCGAACCGGTGGTCTTGACCGTGATGTTGTCCACGGCTGCCGCACGCGATGCCGCACCACCGATGTGGAACGTACGCATGGTCAGCTGGGTACCCGGTTCACCGATCGACTGCGCGGCGATGACGCCCACCGCTTCACCGATGTTGACCAGGTGGCCACGGGCCAGGTCGCGACCGTAGCAGTGGCCGCACACGCCGAACGCCGATTCGCAGCTGATCGTGGAGCGCACCTTGATGCTCTGCACGCCGGCGTCTTCCAGCTTGGCCACCCAGGCTTCGTCGAGCAGGGTGTTTCGGGTCACGATCGGATCTTCGTCGTTGCCCGGCAGGAACACGTCCTCGGCCACGACACGACCCAGCACGCGGTCCTTCAACGGCTCCACGACGTCGCCGCCTTCCACGATCGGGGTCATGGTCAGGCCTTCGGAGGTACCGCAATCCACCTCGGTGATGACCACGTCCTGCGCCACGTCCACCAGACGACGGGTCAGGTAACCCGAGTTGGCGGTCTTCAGCGCGGTATCGGCCAGACCCTTACGGGCACCGTGGGTGGAGTTGAAGTACTCCTGCACGTTCAGGCCTTCACGGAAGTTCGCCTTGATGGGCGTTTCGATGATCGAGCCATCCGGACGGGCCATCAGGCCACGCATGCCGGCCAGCTGGCGGATCTGCGCCTGCGAACCACGGGCACCGGAGTCGGCCATGATGTACAGCGAATTCATCGACTTCTGGTCGATGGTCTCGCCCTTGGCGTTGACGACCTTCTCGGTACCGATGGTGTCCATCATCGCCTTGGCGATGCGTTCATTGGTACGCGACCAGATGTCGACCACCTTGTTGTAGCGCTCGCCGGCGGTGACCAGGCCCGACTGGTACTGCTCCTGGATTTCCAGCACTTCGGCTTCGGCCTCGGTGAGGATGCCGCGCTTCTCGTCCGGGATCAGCATGTCGTCGATACCGATCGACACGCCCGCACGGGTTGCGTAGGCAAAGCCGGTGTACATCAGCTTGTCGGCGAACACGACCGTGTCCTTCAAGCCCAGCTGGCGGTAGCTGGAGTTGATCAGGCGGCTGATGTTCTTCTTGGTCAGCTCGGTGTTGGCCAGCGCGAACGGCAGGCCTTCCGGCAGGATTTCGGCCAGCAGGGCGCGACCGATCGTGGTGTCCACGATCGAGGTCTTGTTCTGCTTGTCGCCGTTCTCGTCGGTCACCACTTCGGTGATGCGGACCTTGACCTTGGCGTGCAGTTCCACCACGCGGTTGTCATAGGCACGCTTCACTTCGGCGATGTTGGCGAAGGCCATGCCCTCGCCCTTCTTGTTTTCCAGGGCGCGGGTCATGTAGTACAGACCCAGCACCACGTCCTGCGACGGCACGATGATCGGCTCGCCGTTGGCCGGCGACAGGATGTTGTTGGTGGACATCATCAGCGCACGCGCTTCCAGCTGGGCTTCCAGCGAGAGCGGCACGTGGACGGCCATCTGGTCACCGTCGAAGTCGGCGTTGAACGCGGTGCAGACCAGCGGGTGCAGCTGGATGGCCTTGCCTTCGATCAGCACCGGCTCGAACGCCTGGATGCCCAGGCGGTGCAGGGTCGGCGCACGGTTCAGCATCACCGGGTGTTCGCGGATGACCTCTTCCAGGATGTCCCAGACTTCGGCTTCTTCGCGCTCGACCAGCTTCTTGGCGGCCTTGATGGTGGTGGCCAGGCCACGACGCTGCAGCTTGGCGAACACGAACGGCTTGAACAGCTCAAGCGCCATCTTCTTCGGCAGGCCGCACTGGTGCAGGCGCAGGTACGGACCGACCACGATGACCGAACGGCCCGAGTAGTCGACGCGCTTGCCCAGCAGGTTCTGGCGGAAGCGGCCCTGCTTGCCCTTGATCATGTCGGCCAGCGACTTCAGCGGGCGCTTGTTGGTGCCGGTAATGGCACGGCCGCGGCGGCCGTTGTCCAGCAGCGCATCGACCGATTCCTGCAGCATGCGCTTTTCATTGCGCACGATGATGTCCGGCGCGTTCAGCTCGAGCAGGCGGCGCAGGCGGTTGTTGCGGTTGATGACGCGGCGGTACAGGTCGTTCAGGTCGGAAGTCGCGAAGCGGCCACCGTCCAGCGGCACCAGCGGACGCAGGTCCGGCGGCAGCACCGGCAGCACGGTCATGACCATCCATTCCGGGCGGTTGCCCGACTCCAGGAAGGCTTCGACCAGCTTGATGCGCTTGGTGAGGCGCTTGAGCTTGGTTTCCGAACCGGTGCTGGCGATTTCCTCGCGCAGGCGGGTCATTTCCGACTGCAGGTCGATGGTGCGCAGCAGTTCGTACACGGCCTCGGCGCCCATGGCGGCGTCGAAGTCGTCGCCGTGTTCCTGGCGTGCCTGCAGGTACTGTTCTTCGGTCAGCAGCTGGCGGCGCTCCAGGGCGGTCAGGCCCGGCTCGGTCACCACGTAGGCTTCGAAGTACAGCACGCGCTCGATGTCACGCAGGGTCATGTCCAGCATCAGGCCGATGCGCGACGGCAGCGACTTGAGGAACCAGATGTGCGCGACCGGCGAGGCCAGGTCGATGTGGCCCATGCGCTCGCGGCGCACCTTGGCCAGGGTCACTTCGGTGCCGCACTTTTCGCAGACCACGCCACGGTGCTTCATGCGCTTGTACTTGCCGCACAGGCACTCGTAGTCCTTGACCGGCCCGAAGATGGCGGCGCAGAACAGGCCGTCACGCTCCGGCTTGAAGGTACGGTAGTTGATGGTTTCCGGCTTCTTCACTTCGCCGAAGGACCACGAACGGATCAGGTCCGGCGAAGCCAGCGCGATCTTGATCGCGTCGAAGTCCAGCGTCTGGCGCTGCTGGTTGAAGAGGTTGAGCAGGTCTTTCATGGTGTTTCTCCGAAAGGAGGAAATCTTGTCGATGGGGCTGTCAGGTCACATCCGGCGGCGCGGCTGCCGGGGCAGCCGCGCCTGCACGATCAGTTGTCTTCCAGTTCCATGTTGATGGCCAGCGAGCGGATTTCCTTCACGAGCACGTTGAAGGATTCCGGCATGCCCGCGACCATCTCGTGCTCACCGTCGACGATGTTCTTGTACATCTGGTTGCGGCCCTGCACGTCATCGGACTTCACCGTCAGCATTTCCTGCAGGGTGTAGGCCGCGCCGTAGGCTTCCAGCGCCCAGACTTCCATTTCACCGAAGCGCTGGCCACCGAACTGCGCCTTGCCGCCCAGCGGCTGCTGGGTGACGAGCGAGTACGGACCGGTCGAACGGGCGTGCATCTTGTCGTCGACCAGGTGGTTCAGCTTCAGGTAGTGCATGTAGCCCACGGTGGTGTGGCGATCGAATGCCTCACCGGTACGACCGTCATACAGCTGGGTCTGGCCGCTGAGCGGCAGGTCAGCCAGGGCAAGCATGTGCTTGATTTCAGCTTCGGTGGCACCGTCGAACACCGGGGTGGCCATCGGCACGCCGTCGGTGAGGTTGCCGGCCAGGCGCAGCAGCTCCTCGTCGCTGAACTGGGTCAGGTCGACGTGGTTGGCATGCTGGGTCTTGTCGTGGTTGTACACGTCGTCCAGGAACTTGCGCAGGTCGTTGATCGCGGCCTGTGCCTCGAGCATGCCCTGGATCTTGCGGCCCAGGCCCTTGGCGGCCCAGCCCAGGTGCACTTCCAGGATCTGGCCGATGTTCATGCGCGACGGCACGCCCAGCGGGTTCAGCACGATGTCCACGGTCTCGCCCGAGGCCATGTACGGCATGTCCTCGACCGGCACCACGTTGGAGACCACACCCTTGTTGCCGTGGCGGCCTGCCATCTTGTCGCCCGGCTGGATGCGGCGCTTCACGGCCAGGAACACCTTGACCATCTTCAGCACGCCCGGGGCGAGGTCGTCGCCGGCGGTGATCTTGCCGCGCTTGTCGGCGAAGCGACGCTCGAACTCCTTCTCGTGCGCCTGGATCTGCTTCTGGGCGCGTTCGATGGCTTCGGAAGCGTCGTCGTCCTTCATGCGCAGCACGAACCAGTCAGCCTTCTTCAGGCCGTCCAGGTAGGCGTCGGTGATGGTGTCGCCCTTCTTCAGGTTGGCACCGCCGTTGGCGACCTTGCCCACGATCTGCGAGCGCAGGCGTGCGTAGATGGCGCCTTCCAGGATGCGGAACTGGTCGTCGAAGTCCTTCTTGACGCGCTTGATCTCGCTTTCCTCGATCTGGCGCGCACGCTTGTCCTTCTCGATGCCGTCGCGGGTGAAGACCTGCACGTCGATGACGGTGCCGTCCATGCCCGGCGGCACGCGCAGCGAGCTGTCCTTCACGTCCGACGCCTTCTCACCGAAGATCGCGCGCAGCAGCTTCTCTTCCGGGGTCAGCTGGCTTTCGCCCTTCGGGGTGACCTTGCCGACCATGATGTCGCCGGCGCGCACTTCGGCACCGATGTACACCACGCCCGACTCATCCAGGCGGTTCAGCGCCTGCTCGGACACGTTCGGGATGTCGGCGGAGATTTCCTCCGGCCCCAGCTTGGTGTCACGCGCGACGCAGGTCAGCTCTTCGATGTGGATCGTGGTGTAACGATCTTCTTCCACCACGCGCTCGGAGAGCAGGATGGAGTCTTCGAAGTTGTAGCCGTTCCACGGCATGAAGGCGATCAGCATGTTCTGGCCCAGGGCCAGTTCGCCGATGTCGGTGGACGGACCATCGGCCAGCACATCGCCACGCGCCACCACGTTGCCCACTTCCACCAGCGGACGCTGGTTGATGCAGGTGTTCTGGTTGGAACGGGTGTACTTGATCAGGTTGTAGATATCCACGCCGGCATCGCTGGCGTCGGTGATTTCCACTTCGTTGACCTTGACCACGATGCGGCCGGCGTCGATCTGCACGATCTCGCCGCCACGGCGGGCGTTCACGGTCACACCCGAGTCACGGGCCACGGCGCGTTCGATACCGGTACCCACCAGCGGCTTCTGCGCACGCAGGGTCGGCACGGCCTGGCGCTGCATGTTGGCGCCCATCAGTGCACGGTTGGCGTCATCGTGTTCCAGGAACGGAACCAGCGCGGCGGCGATCGACACGGTCTGCATCGGCGAGACGTCCATGAAGTGGACTTCCGCCGGCGGCTTCAGCAGCGACTCACCCTGGAACCGGCACGGCACGAACTGCTCGGTGAGCATGCTCTTGGCGTCGGTCAGGGCGTTGGCCTGGGCGATGACGTATTCGTTTTCTTCAATGGCCGACAGGAACTCAATCTCGTCGGAGACCTTGCCGTCGTGCACCTTGCGGTACGGGGTTTCCAGGAAGCCGTACTGGTTGGTGCGGGCGTACACGGCCAGCGAGTTGATCAGGCCGATGTTCGGGCCTTCCGGGGTTTCGATGGTGCAGACGCGGCCGTAATGGGTCGGGTGCACGTCGCGCACTTCGAAGCCGGCGCGCTCACGGGTCAGGCCGCCCGGGCCCAGGGCCGAGACGCGACGCTTGTGGGTGACTTCCGACAGCGGGTTGTTCTGATCCATGAACTGCGACAGCTGCGAGGAGCCGAAGAACTCCTTGATGGCAGCGGCAACCGGCTTGGCGTTGATCAGTTCCTGCGGGGTCAGGCCTTCGGATTCGGCCATCGACAGGCGCTCCTTGACCGCGCGCTCGACGCGGACCAGGCCCACGCGGAACACGTTTTCGGCCATTTCGCCGACCGAACGCACGCGACGGTTGCCCAGGTGATCGATGTCATCGACCACGCCGCGACCGTTGCGGATCTCGGTGAGGACCTTGATCACGTCCAGGATGTCGGAGCTGTCGCCGTGCTCGGCGACCAGGCGCTTGGACTCTTCGTCGTTGCGCTCGCCGAAGTACTTGCGGTCGTACAGCACCGCTTCACCGGTGACTTCCTTGCGGCCGACACGACGGTTGAACTTCATGCGGCCAACCGTGGACAGGTCGTAGCGCTCGAAGGTGAAGAACAGGTTGTGGAACAGGTTCTGCGCGGCGTCCTTGGTCGGCGGCTCGCCCGGACGCATCATGCGATAGATTTCGACCAGCGCTTCGAGCTGGGTCTTGGTCGGATCGATGCGCAGGGTGTTGGACAGGTACGGGCCACGATCCAGATCGTTCACCCACAGGGTGCCCACGGCATCCACGCCGGCCTTGCGGAAGGCCTGCAGCTGCTCGTCGGTGATTTCGTCGTTGGCCTGGGCCAGCAGTTCGCCGGTGCTCGCGTCGACCACGTCGTGGGACAGGATGCGGCCGACGATGTAATCGTCCGGCACGGCCAGGGCGGCAATGCCCGAGGCTTCCAGCTGCTTCACGTGGCGCGCGGTGATGCGCTTGCCGGCTTCGACGATGACCTTGTCGCCGTCGGCCAGGTCGAAGTTCAGGGTCTCGCCGCGCAGGCGCTCGGAGACCAGTTCGAGCTGCACGCCCTCATCGGGATTGATGTGGAAGGTGTTGATCTCGAAGAACTCGGCCAGCATCTCTTCGTTGCTGTAGCCCAGCGCACGCAGCAGGATCGACACCGGCAGCTTGCGGCGACGGTCGATACGGGTGAACAGCGCGTCCTTCGGGTCGAACTCGAAGTCCAGCCAGGAGCCGCGGTACGGGATGATGCGGGCGCTGTACAGCAGCTTGCCCGAGCTGTGGGTCTTGCCACGGTCGTGGTCGAAGAACACGCCCGGCGAACGGTGCAGCTGCGAGACGATGACGCGCTCGGTGCCGTTGACGATGAAGGTGCCGTTGTCGGTCATCAGCGGGATTTCGCCGAGATAGACCTCCTGCTCCTTCACGTACTTGATGGCCTTGGTGGACGACTCGCGGTCGTAGATCACCAGGCGCACGGTCACGCGCAGCGGCGCGCCGTAGCTCATGCCACGCTGGCGGCATTCACGCTCGTCGAAGACCGGGTCGCCCAGCTTGTAGCCCACGTATTCCAGCGCAGCGTTGCCGCTGTAGCTGGCGATCGGGAACACCGACTTCAGGGCCGCGTGCAGGCCGAGATCACGGCGCTTGGCCGGATCCACGTTTTCCTGCAGGAATTCGCGGTAGGAATCCACCTGGATGGCGAGCAGGAACGGCACTTCGAGGATCGAGCGCTGCTTGCCGAAATCCTTGCGGATACGCTTTTTTTCGGTGAACGAATATGACGTCATGGGGTCTCACCTTGGCTGTGCGGGCCCCGCCATGGAGGCGTGGCCCGAAGGGAACATGAAAATTGTCAGTTGGAAGTCGCTGGTATTGCCGGCACCAGCACGCCTTCTCCCGCTACTTCCAACTGCCAACTCGTCGCCGGTGAAGCATCCGACTAACAGTCGGATCTACCGGTCGAATTGGCGCGGACCGGACATGCATCCGGCCTTACCGCAATAACGACCAAAGGCCGGGGGCTTACGCCCCCAGCCTTTGCTGCATCGCCGTGATTCGATGGCGACGCAAGGAGCTGCTTACTTGACTTCGACAGTCGCGCCGACAGCTTCCAGGTCCTTCTTCATCTTCTCGGCTTCTTCCTTCGTAGCCGATTCCTTCAGGACGCCACCGGCTTCGGTGAGGTCCTTGGCTTCCTTCAGGCCCAGGCCGGTGATGGCGCGGACAGCCTTGATGACGTCGACCTTCTTGTCGCCGGCGCTCTTCAGCGACACGGTGAATTCGGTCTGTTCTTCAACGGCAGCAGCCGGGCCAGCAGCGGCAACGGCAACCGGGGCAGCGGCGGAAACGCCGAACTTTTCTTCGATGGCCTTCACCAGTTCCATGACTTCCATCAGGGACTTGGCGGCAATGGCTTCAACGATCTGGTCGGTGGTAAGGGACATTTTGAATACCTTTGGATAATTTTCTGGGTTCAGGTTCCATCAGGAACCACGTAAACAGCGACTCAGGCGGTTTCGGCAGCCGGCTCGGCGGCGACAGCGCCACCTTCCTGCTTCTCGCCAACGGCCTTGACGGCACGGGCGAACATCGTGACCGGTTCGCACAGGACACGGGCCAGCATGGCCAGGGCCTGATCGCGGGTCGGCAACGAGGCCAGCACGTCAACGTGGCTTGCCGGGAACACTTCGCCACCGATCACAACCAGCTGCGGCTGCAGCTTGTCGTTGGTCTTGGCAGCTTCCTTGATGACGCGGCCGGCAGCGCCGGGCTCGTCGAGCGAGAACGCGAGCAGCATCGGACCGACGAACTTGGCCCCTGCGGATTCGAATTCAGTACCCTTCACCGCACGTTCGGCCAGGGTGTTCTTGACAACTTTCAAGAACACGCCTTCCTTACGGGCCTGTTCGCGCATCTTGGTGATCTGCGCGACCGTGGTGCCGGCGTAATGTGCTGCAATCAAGGAGTGAGCCTTGGCAGCGACTTCCGCGACCTCGGCCACTACTACTTGCTTCTGGGACAGATTGAGAGCCATTGCACTCCTCCAATTGAACTCCGCTTACGGCTCCTGCCGTGCGCGGTCCTGGGCGGCATCCGTCCTGGACGCCGGGAACATCGGGACGATGTTCCAAGGGTGGGCCGTTCTAGACCTGGATGGCCAACCTGGGTGAACCCAGACGTGCGAGAACCAGAAAACTCCAGAAGGGCACCATCTACGCAGGGTGATCCCCGGGGGAATCGATTAAGCGGCCGGCCTGCGCCCACCACCCCTGCGGTCTTTGACGGCTATCGTCGCGGGACGGGCCCGTTCGGATTGCCTTCAAATGTCACGGATACGCGGCCGGAACCGCGTACCCGCTTCAAACGATTACTTCAGGGTCAGCGACGACTGGTCGACGGTGACGCCCGGGCCCATCGTCGAGCTGACCGAAACCTTCTGCAGGTAGGTGCCCTTCGAGGTAGCCGGCTTGGCCTTGATCAGGTCCAGCAGCAGCGCCTGCAGGTTCGACTTCAGCGCGTCTTCGGCGAAGTCGGCCTTGCCGATGGTGCAGTGGATGATGCCGGCCTTGTCGGTGCGGTAACGCACCTGACCCGACTTGGCGTTCTTGACGGCTTCGCCCGGGTTGGCCGACACGGTGCCGACCTTCGGGTTCGGCATCAGGCCGCGCGGGCCGAGCACGGTGCCCAGCTTACCCACGACGCGCATGGCGTCCGGGGTGGCGATGACGACGTCATAGTTCAGATCGCCGGCCTGCATCTTCTCGGCCAGGTCGTCCATGCCGACGGCTTCGGCGCCAGCGGCCAGGGCTTCGTCAGCCTTGGCACCGGCCGGTGCGAACACCGCAACGCGCACGCTCTTGCCGGTACCGGCCGGCAGCACGGTCGAACCGCGCACCTGCTGGTCGGACTTCTTGGCGTCCACGCCCAGGCGCACGGCGACGTCGAAGGACTCGACGAACTTGGCCTTGGTGGCGGTCTTCAGGATCTTGATCGCGTCCTCGAAGGCGTAAGCCTTGCCCGGGACGACTGCGGCCTGGATGGCCTTCTCACGCTTGGTCTGTGCCATCTTCTTAACCCTCTACCACAAGGCCCATGGAACGGGCAGAACCAGCGATCGTACGCACGGCGGCGTCCAGGTCGGCGGCCGTCAGGTCAGCTTCCTTCGCCTTGGCGATCTCTTCCAGCTGCTTGCGGGTCACCTTGCCCACCTTGTCGGTGTTCGGGCGCTTGGAGCCCGAGCTCACGCCAGCGGCCTTCTTCAGCAGCGTGGTGGCCGGGGTGCTCTTGGTGATGAAGGTGAACGTACGGTCCGAATAGGCCGTGATGATCACCGGAACCGGCAGGCCCGGCTCGAGCTTCTGCGTGGCGGCATTGAAGGCCTTGCAGAATTCCATGATGTTCAGGCCACGCTGACCCAGCGCGGGACCGACCGGCGGCGAGGGGTTGGCCTGACCGGCCTTCACCTGCAGCTTGATGTAACCAATTACTTTCTTTGCCATGTGAATACTCTCCGGGTGCTAGCGCCTTGCGACCACAGGCTCCCCATCGGACCGGGAATCTCGCGTCCCGGCGTCGCGTTTTTGAATTCATGCAGAAGGCCACCTCGCGGCGGCCCTTTGCTTTTGCCAGCTTCCTGGCAGGAAGCCGCGCACTATATCAGATTTTCAGGCCGCCGCGTGAACAGGCGCGGCCGTCGGATCAGGTGGCCTTTTCGACCTGGCCGAACTCGAGCTCGACCGGGGTGGCACGACCGAAGATCAGCACCGAGACGCGCAGGCGGCTCTTCTCGTAGTTGACCTCTTCGACCACGCCGTTGAAGTCGTTGAACGGGCCTTCGGTGACGCGGACCATCTGGCCCGGCTCGAACAGCACCTTCGGACGGGGCTTTTCGACACCTTCCTGAACGCGGTTCAGGATGGCCTCGGCCTCGTGATCGGCGATCGGCAGCGGACGATCGGCGGTGCCGCCGATGAAGCCCAGCACCTTGGGCGTTTCCTTGACCAGATGCCAGCTTTCGCTCTCGATCCGGGGAATGCCGTTCTCTTCGTGCGTCTCGATCTGGACCAGGACGTAACCGGGGAAGAACTTGCGCTCGGAACGGCGCTTCTGGCCGGAACGCATTTCAACCACTTCCTCGGTCGGGACGAGGACGTCACCGAAGAATTCCTGCTTCTCGTTACGCTCGATGCGGCCGCGCAGGTCCTGCGCCACCGACTTTTCGAAGCCTGAATAGGCGTGAACGACATACCAACGCTTCACAGGTTTCTCCTTATCGACCCAGGAACAACTGGATCGCTTTCTGAATCAAGAAATCAAAGCCGCCGAGCAGCAGGCTGAGGATGATCACCACGACCATCACCACCCAGGTCATGCGGATGGCTTCCTGGCGCGTCGGCCAGACCACCTTGCGCAGCTCGAAGCGGGATTCGGAAAGGAACTCACGGGTGTCACGACCCTTGGCGGTCAGCATGAACACGCCGAAACCGGCAGCAAGGCCGATGGCGACACCCAGGCCACGCAGGGGACCGGACCAGGCATTCTGGGCCGCATGCTCGGGCATGCCGAACCAGAACCACGCAAAAAGACCCGCAAGTGCCAGGAGCACTGCGGCGGCGTATTTGACGATGTCACCCCCGGTGGAGGTGTCCTTGGAATGCTCGATCTTGCTGTTCATCCGGCTCTGGCTGCTGAGGCGGCATGGCCGCTGGAAGGGAGAAGTGGCACGCCAGGAGGGACTCGAACCCCCAACCTGCGGTTTTGGAGACCGCTGCTCTGCCAATTGAGCTACTGGCGTACTGAAAAAACTGCCTTCCCTGAGACGGCGAAGGCGGACCGAGGTTCCCGGCCCGCCGTTCGCGAGACCGGCAGCGCTGTGCTGCCGCCGGTAGTGCAGATTACTTGATGATCTTGGAGACCACGCCGGCGCCGACGGTACGGCCACCTTCACGAATCGCGAAGCGCAGGCCTTCGTCCATGGCGACCGGGTTGATCAGGGTCACGACCATCTTCACGTTGTCACCCGGCATCACCATCTCGACG
>NZ_JAXCWT010000011.1:0-15614 GCF_034044835.1 Stenotrophomonas sp. CFBP8994
GGTACAACCAGCGCCGGCTGCATAACGCCAACGGCCTGGTACCGCCTGCGCTCCACGAAGCGCAGGTGGCCTGAACGCCCCTTGAGAGTGTCCAGAAAAACTTGACCACCACAGGTTCACGGCGCCCCCCGCAAACCCACACCGGCCGGGGCCCCGCAGTGATCAGCGAACAACCAGCGCCTTTGACGTTGAAGTTGCTCTTGATCTACAGCCAACAAAAAACCCGGCACAAGGCCGGGTTCTTTGAAGAATCTCTGGTAAAGCGAGTCGATTATTCTTCGACGGCTTCAGCCACGGCGGCCGGACGGTCGACCAGTTCGACGTAGGCCATCGGCGCGTTGTCGCCAGCGCGGAAGCCGCACTTCAGCAGACGCAGGTAGCCGCCCGGGCGGTTCGCGTAACGCGGGCCCAGGGTGGTGAACAGGTTGCCCACGGCTTCGTTGTCACGCAGGCGGGCGAAAGCCAGACGGCGGTTGGCAACGGAGTCGACCTTGGCCAGGGTGATCAGCGGCTCGGCGACGCGGCGCAGTTCCTTGGCCTTCGGCAGGGTGGTCTTGATCAGCTCGTGCTTGAACAGCGACGCGGCCATGTTCTTGAACATTGCTTCGCGGTGGGCGCTGGTACGGCTGAACTTACGGCCGGATTTCATGTGACGCATGACGGATGTTCCTTGAAAGAATGTTGGATCGGTTGGGTATCGCTGTCGCCTTCCCGGCGTTGTTGCTTGGACTGCGGATGGTCCGGTGCCGGCCCTCCTGGCCGACCGTCACCGCAGGCTGGCGCCTGTCGATGCGAGGTACTGCGGGTAAAGCCCCCGCACCCGAAGGTGCGGGGTGAAGCATTTACTGCGCTGGATCAGCCGAGCATGCCGTGCTGGGCGACACCGGCCGGCGGCCAGTTCTCCAGCTTCATGCCGAGCGAAAGACCGCGCTGGGCGAGGACTTCCTTGATCTCGGTCAGCGACTTCTTGCCGAGGTTCGGGGTCTTGAGCAGTTCCACTTCGGTCTTCTGGATCAGATCGCCGATGTAGTAGATGCTCTCGGCCTTGAGGCAGTTGGCCGAACGCACGGTCAGTTCCAGGTCGTCGATCGGGCGCAGCAGCACCGGATCCACGCCGTTGTTGGCCGGCTTGGCTGCACCGCGGTCGCGGTGGGTGAAGTCACCGAAGACCGACAGCTGATCGCTGAGGATGTCGGCGGCGGTGCGCACGGCTTCCTCGGCATCGATCGTGCCGTTGGTTTCGATGTCCAGCACCAGCTTGTCCAGGTCGGTACGCTGTTCGACGCGGGCCGCTTCCACCGAATAGGCGACGCGACGGACCGGCGAGAACGAGGCGTCCAGGACCAGACGACCGATGGCACGGGTTTCTTCGTCCGGACGACGACGCGCGGCGGCCGGCTGGTAGCCGAAACCACGCTCGATCTTCAGGCGCATGTTGACTGCCGTGTCCTTGGTCAGGTGGCAGATGACATGATCCGTGTTGAGGATCTCGACGTTGTGGTCGACCTTGATATCGGCAGCAGTCACGACACCCGGACCCTGCTTGGACAGCGACAGGGTTGCGCTGTCGCCGGTGTGCATACGGATCGCCACGTCCTTCAGGTTGAGCAGGACTTCGAGAACGTCCTCCTGCAGGCCTTCGAGCGTGGTGTACTCGTGCAGTACGCCGTCGATCTCAACTTCCGTGATGGCGAAGCCCGGGATGGACGACAGCAGCACGCGACGCAGGGCATTGCCCAGCGTATGCCCGTAACCACGCTCCAAGGGTTCGATAACGACCTTGGCGCGGGTGTCGGTAAGGCGTTCGATCTGCGGACCACGAGGACGCAGAACCTGGTTGGCGGTAACCGTCATGTTGCGGGTTCTCCTAGTGAACCCCCGGCCGTCGCCGGGGGCTCTCCAATGTGAATTACTTCGAATACAACTCGACGATCAGCGCTTCGTTGATATCCGCAGGCAGGTCCGAACGATCCGGCACGGCCTTGAAGATGCCGGCGAACTTGTCGGCGTCCACTTCGATCCACGTCGGGCGCAGGTCGTGCGTCTTGGACACGGTCAGGGCTTCCTGAACGCGCAGCTGCTTGGCAGCCTTCTCGGACAGCGCGACAGCGTCGCCAGCCTTGACCTGGTACGAAGCCAGGTTGACCGACTTGCCGTTCACGGTGACGCCGCGGTGCGAGACCAGCTGACGGGCAGCCGGACGGGTCACTGCGAAGCCCATGCGATAGACGACGTTGTCCAGGCGGGTTTCCAACAGCTGCAGCAGGTTCTCGCCGGTGTTGCCCTTCTTGGTCGAGGCCTTCTTGTAGTAGTTGCGGAACTGACGCTCCAGCAGACCGTAGATACGCTTGACCTTCTGCTTTTCACGCAGCTGGGTGGCGTAGTCGGACAGCTTGCCCTTGCGGGCGGTCGCGCCGTGCTGGCCGGGCTTCTGCTCCAGCTTGCACTTGGAGTCCAGCGCACGGGCCGGGCTCTTGAGGGAAAGGTCGGCGCCTTCGCGGCGGGCGAGCTTACAGGTAGGACCGATATAACGAGCCATTTCTTATCGCTCCTTTAGACGCGACGCTTCTTCGGCGGACGGCACCCGTTGTGCGGGATTGGCGTCACGTCGATGATGTTGGTGATCTTGTAGCCCACGTTGTTCAGCGAGCGCACGGCCGACTCACGACCCGGACCCGGGCCCTTGATGCGGACTTCCAGGGACTTGACGCCGTAATCCAGCGCGGCACGGCCGGCTTTCTCGGCAGCCACCTGGGCAGCGAACGGGGTGGACTTACGCGAACCGCGGAAGCCAGCGCCACCGGACGTCGCCCACGACAGAGCATTGCCCTGGCGGTCGGTGATGGTCACGATGGTGTTGTTGAAAGAAGCGTGGACGTGGGCAACGCCGTCAGTGACGACGCGCTTGATCTTCTTCTTGGTCTTAGCGACGGGCTTAGCCATTTCTTAGGTCCCTTACTTCCTGATCGCCTTGCGCGGGCCCTTGCGGGTGCGGGCGTTGGTACGGGTGCGCTGACCACGCAGCGGCAGGCCGCGGCGGTGACGCAGACCGCGGTAGCAGCCCAGGTCCATCAGGCGCTTGATCGCGATACCGATTTCACGGCGCAGATCGCCTTCCACGATGTACTTGGCCACTTCCGAGCGCAGACGCTCGATTTCCGGCTCCGACAGATCGCGGATCTTGGTGGTCGAGGTCACGCCTGCGGCGTCGCAGACCTTCTTCGAACGGGTACGGCCGATGCCGTAAATGCTTTGCAACCCGACCCAGACGTGCTTCTGGGCTGGCAGGTTGACGCCTGCAATACGCGCCATGACGCGGTTCTCCAGCTGAGTGATGGCCGACAGCGCACCCGAGGCGCGCCGATCCGGCAGGATGGATCAAAAAGTGAACTAGCGATACTAACAAGGTTCCGGTTTACATGGAAGCCCGTGAAACCTGAAAGGTTTCATGGACCCGGCCCAGGGAGTGTGCCCAGGCTCCGGCGCCGGACCAGGTTGACTCCGGAAGCGACCCTTTCGGACCCTCTTCCGGCGCCGCCCGCGCTACTCCCGCGCGGGACGACCCGATCTCACCCCCACCCGGAACCGCTGCGGGGGCCGCCCTTCGTTTGTGTGGCCAGGTCCGCGAAGCGGAGGACCATCACGTCAGGAAGACGATAGTGTAACAGGCCAATCAGCCGCGGGCAAAACCGCCGCGGTTGCCGCCCTTCAGGTTGGCCTTCTTCAACAGGCTCTCGTACTGGTGCGACATCAGGTGCGCCTGGATCTGGGCGATGAAGTCCATCACCACCACCACCACGATCAGCAGCGAGGTGCCGCCGAAGTAGAACGAGGCGTTCAGCTGCGTGCGCATGATTTCCGGCAGCAGGCAGACGATCACCAGGTAGGCCGAGCCGGCCGCGGTCAGGCGGGTCAGCACGCCGTCGATGTAGTCGGCGGTGGCCTTGCCCGGACGGATACCCGGAATCAGCGCGCCCGACTTCTTCAGGTTGTCGGCGGTTTCCTGGGAGTTGAACACCAGCGCGGTATAGAAGAACGCGAAACCGGTGATCAGCGCAGCGAACACGATCATGTGCAGCGGCTCGCCCGGACCCAGGGCGTTGGCGACCTTCTGCAGCCAGGTCGCCGAGCTGGCCTGGCCGGACCACATGGCCAGGGTGGTCGGGAATGCCAGGATGCTGGAGGCGAAGATGGCCGGGATCACGCCCGCCATGTTCAGCTTCAGCGGCAGGAACGAGGTCTGGTTCATGTACGCGTTGCGGCCACCCTGGCGACGTGCGTAGTTCACCGTGATGCGGCGCTGGCCGCGTTCGACGAACACCACGAAGAAGGTGAAGGCCAGCACCACCAGCGCGATCAGCAGCAGCTGGATGAACTGCAGGTTGCCTTCGCGGAAGGCGTCGAAGGTGTGGATGACCGCACCCGGCAGGCCGGCCACGATGCCGGCGAAGATGATCAGCGACACACCGTTGCCGATGCCGCGCTCGGTGACCTGCTCGCCAACCCACATCAGGAAGATGGTACCGGCGGTCAACGCGACCACGGCGGTGAGCACGAAGCCCATGCCCGGCGCGTACACGACCGGCGCACCGGACGGGGACAGCTGGTTCTGCAGCGCCAGCGCAATGCTGCCGCCCTGCACCACGGCCAGCAACACGGCGCCGATGCGGGAATACTGGGTGATCTTGCGGCGACCGGACTCACCTTCCTTCTGCATCGCCTTGAGCGCGGGGAAGATGTGGACGGCCAGCTGCATCACGATGGATGCCGAGATGTACGGCATCACGTTCAGCGCGAAAATGCTGAAACGGTGCAGGGCGCCGCCCGAGAACATGTTGAACATGTCCACGATGCCGCCGCCCTGCGCCTGCATGAGCGCAAGCATGGCATCGGGATTGACGCCCGGCACCGGCACATAACAGCCGATGCGGTAGACGATCAAAGCCCCGACGACGAACAGCAGACGCTGGCGAAGTTCCGTGAACTTGCCGAGCCCGCCGCCCAGGTTACCAATGCCAGCTTGCGCCATGTCTTACTCCTGTACGCTGCCGCCGGCAGCTTCGATCGCGGCCTTGGCACCGGCCGTTGCTGCGATGCCCTTCAGGGTGAAGGCCTTGGTCAGGCCGCCCTTCATGACGATCTTGGCCTGCTTGGCAGTGCTCGGGACCAGCTTCGCAGCGCGCAGCGCGGCGAAATCGATCTCGCCAGCTTCCAGGCGGTCCAGGTGGTACGACAGCACTTCGGCCGTGTCCTTGGCGATCTTGGAACGGAAACCGACCTTCGGCAGACGACGCTGCATGGGGGTCTGGCCGCCTTCGAAGCCCGCCTTGATCTTGCCGCCACCCTTACGGGCGAACGAACCCTTGTGGCCGCGGCCGCAGGTCTTGCCCAGGCCGGAGCCGATACCACGGCCGACGCGGGTGCGCTCTTTGCGCGCGCCCGGTGCCGGGCTCAGTTCATTGAGATGCAGGGTCATTGGATTATTCCTCAACCTTGACGAGGTAGTGGACCTTGTTGATCAGACCGCGAACCTGCGGGCTGTCCTTCAGGACACGCACATCGTTGAGCTTGTTCAGGCCCAGGGCACGCACCGACAGGCGGTGACGCGACTGGGTGCCACGCAGGCCGCCAACCAGACGGACCTTGACGGTCTTGACGGTGTCATTAGCCATGGTTGAGATCCTCCACCTTCTTGCCGCGCTTGGCCGCGATGCGGGCCGGCGACTGCATTTCGGACAGACCCTTCAGCGTGGCGCGAACCAGGTTGATCGGGTTGCGCGAACCGACGGCCTTGGCCAGCACGTTCTTGACGCCCACTGCTTCCAGCACGGCGCGCATGGCACCGCCGGCGATGACGCCCGTACCTTCCGAAGCCGGCATCATGAACACGCGGGCTGCGCCGTGGCCGGACTTCACCGGGTGCCACAGGGTGCCGTTGTTCAGATCGACGTCGGCCAGGTTCTTGCGAGCCTGCTCCATCGACTTCTGGATCGCGACCGGCACTTCACGCGCCTTGCCGTAGCCGAAGCCAACCTTGCCTGCGCCGTCACCGACCACGGTCAGTGCGGTGAAGGTGAACTGACGACCGCCCTTGACGGTCTTGCTGACGCGGTTGACCGCGACCAGCTTCTCGATCATGCCGTCGTCGACTTTCTCTTCGCGGTTACGGTCGCGATCGCGACCCCGCTGCTGACGTTCTTCTGCCATGTTGATTCCTTGATTGATTGGGTATGTACGGCTCAGGGCCGCTTATAGCTGTGGAATGACGCGGTGGATCGAACGCCCCTGCAGAAGAAGGACGCCGCCCGGCACAACCCGTGCCGGCAGGCAGGCGGAAGCGGGGACCAGCCCCGCTTCCTTATCCCTTAGAACTGCAGGCCGCCTTCGCGGGCTGCATCGGCCAGTGCCTTGATGCGGCCGTGGTAGCGGTAGCCCGAGCGGTCGAAAGCGACCTTCTCGATGCCCGCAGCCTTGGCGCGCTCGGCAACCAGCTTGCCGACCTTGGCGGCGGCGTCGCTGTTCTTGCCGTTCTTCAGGCCTTCCTTGACGTCGGCCTGGGTGGTGTTGGCAGCAGCCAGCACCTTGGAGCCGTCGGCGGTGAAGACCTGGGCGTACAGGTGCTGACCGGTGCGCAGCACCGACAGACGCGGCACGCCGAGGACACGGATATGTGCGCGGGTGGACTTGGCGCGACGCAGGCGAGCAATGTTCTTGTTCATGATCTTTTTCCTTGAAAGCTGAAGACAGGATTCCTCCCCGGAACGGGGACTCGCCCTTACGCCTTCTTGGCTTCCTTACGAATGATGACTTCGCCGGCGTACTTAACACCCTTGCCCTTGTAGGGCTCCGGCTTGCGGTAAGCGCGGATCTTGGCGGCAACTTCGCCCACCAGCTGCTTGTCGGTGCCCTGGACCAGGATTTCGGTCTGGGTCGGGGTCGACAGCGTGATGCCTTCCGGCGCCACGTACACAACCGGGTGCGAGAAACCGAGCGCCAGGCTCAGGTCCTTGCCCTGCATGGTGGCGCGGTAACCCACGCCGACCAGCTCAAGCTTGCGCTCGAAGCCATCGGTGACGCCCTTGACCATGTTGGCCAGGATCGCGCGGACGGTGCCGGTGAGGGCGACCAGCTCGTCATTGCTGGCGGCCAGGGTGGCAACGCCGTCGTTGACGGAAATTTCAACGCCAGCAACCTTGGCCAGGCTCAGGGTGCCCTTCGGGCCCTTCACGCTGACGGATTCCGGCTGGATGTTCAGTTCAACGCCCTTGGGCAGGTTGACCGGCTTCTTGGCTACGCGGGACATAGTGGTTTCCTTCTCGCCTTAGGCCACGAAGCACAGGACTTCGCCGCCGACGCCCAACTGGCGCGCCTGCGCATCAGTCATGATGCCCTTGGAGGTGGAGATGATGGAGATGCCCAGGCCGTTCAGGACCTTCGGCAGCTCGGACTTGCCACGGTACTGGCGCAGACCCGAACGCGAGAAGCGCTTCAGGGTCTCGATGACCGGCTTGCCCTCGAAATACTTCAGGACGATTTCAAGCTCGGCCTTGTTGTTCTCGGTCTTGGTCACGCGCAGGTCGGTGATGTAGCCTTCGGCCTTCAACACTTCTGCGATTGCAACCTTGATCTTGGAGGACGGTGCTTTCACCGTCTGCTTGCCAACCGCGGCCGCATTCTTGATGCGTACCAGCAGGTCGGCGATGGGATCAGTCATGCTCATAGTCGATACCTTTGAGTGCACCGATATCCGCTTTCGCGAAAATCTTGCTATTTGGAATGGGCCTGGCGGCCCGTCGTTCTTTGTTCAGCGGGCTAACAGCCCGCTCTACCACTCCCCCGCTCCACCACGTTAAGGGCGGGTGAGACGCGGGAGTATACGACAAAAAGAGCCCGACCGGGGTCGGACTCTTCAAGTCGGGGTGAACCTGAACAGGCCCACCCCGTACTGCGGGGACGGATCCCTTACCAGCTGGCCTTGCGCAGGCCCGGCACGTCACCACGCATGGTGGCTTCGCGCAGCTTGTTGCGGCCGAGGCCGAACTTGCTGTACACGCCACGCGGGCGGCCCGACAGTTCGCAACGGTTGCGGTGGCGGCTCGGCGACGAATCGCGCGGCAGCTTCTGCAACTTGATCACGGCCTGTTCCTTCTCTTCGTACGAAGCGGTCGTGCTGGAGATGATCTTCTTCAGCTCTTCACGCTTGCCGGCGTACTTGACGGCCAGCTTCGCACGCTTCAGGTCGCGGTTGACCATGGAGGTCTTTGCCATTTCGGATTCCTCGACGTATCAGTTACGGAACGGGAACTTGAACGCTGCGAGCAGCGCCTTCGCTTCCGCATCGGTCTTGGCGGTGGTGGTGATGGCGATATCCATGCCGCGGATCGCGTCGACAGCGTCGAAGTCGATTTCCGGGAAGATGATCTGTTCCTTCACACCCATGTTGAAGTTGCCGCGACCGTCGAAGGAACGACCCGAGACACCACGGAAGTCGCGCACGCGCGGCAGCGAGATGTTGATCAGGCGATCCAGGAACTCATACATCTTGGCACGACGCAGCGTGGTCTTGCAGCCGATCGGCCAACCATCGCGGATCTTGAACGAAGCCACCGAGACGCGGGACTTGGTCACGATCGGCTTCTGGCCGGAGACCTTGGCCATGTCGGCGACGGCATTTTCCAGGATCTTCTTGTTGGTCGCCGCTTCGCCGACACCCATGTTCAGGGTGACCTTGACCAGACGGGGAACCTGCATCGGATTGGTGTAGCCGAACTGCTTCATCAGCGCCGGCACCACTTCTTCCTGGTAGAACTTTTCGAGACGGGAACTCATCTTCTCATTCCTCAGGCGTCAAGCGCCTCACCGCTGGAGCGGAACACACGCAGTTTGCGTCCATCCTCCAGCACCTTGAAGCCAACGCGCTCGCCCTTGCCCGAAGCCGGGTTGAGCACATTCACGTTGGAGATATGGATCGACGCTTCACGCTCGACCACGCCGCCGGCAACGCCTGCCTGCGGGTTCGGCTTGGTGTGGCGCTTGACGATGTTCACGTTGGCGACGATCACACGATCGCCGTCGACGCGGACGACTTCGCCCTGCTTGCCCTTGTCCTTGCCGGTGTTGACGACGACCTGGTCGCCCTTCTTGATACGGTTAGCCATGATTATCTCCTGTCGCTCACAGCACTTCGGGAGCGAGCGAGACGATCTTCATGAACTTCTCGGAACGAAGTTCACGGGTCACCGGCCCGAAGATGCGGGTGCCGATCGGCTCTTGCTTGTTGTTGAGCAGGACCGCGGCATTGGTGTCGAAACGGATCAGCGAGCCATCGGCGCGACGCACACCCTTGCGGGTACGCACCACGACGGCGTCGAACACTTCACCCTTCTTGACCTTGCCGCGCGGGATTGCATCCTTCACGGTGACCTTGATGATGTCACCGATGTGTGCGTAGCGACGCTTGGAGCCGCCCAGCACCTTGATGCACATCACTTCCTTGGCACCGGAATTGTCCGCGACCTCGAGGTAGCTCTGCATCTGGATCATGAGTCAGATCTCCTTATTGAGCCGCACGGGTGACAATTTCCACCACGCGCCAGTTCTTGGTCTTGGACATCGGAGCAATTTCGGTCACGCGGACGACATCGCCTTCATTGCAGGCGTTGTCGGCGTCGTGCGCGTGGAGCTTGGTCGAACGACGCAGGTACTTGCCGTACAGCGCGTGCTTGACCTGGCGCTCCACCAACACGGTGACCGTCTTGTCCATCTTGTTGCTGACGACACGGCCTTCGACCGTGCGCAGCTGCTTGTTTTCAGTATTGTCGCTCATCGCGGCCATCCTTACTTGTTGCTGCCGAGCAGGGTCTTGACGCGAGCAATCTCGCGGCGGACCCGGCGGGTTTCGTGAGTCTTCGGCAGCTGCCCGGTGACCTGCTGCATGCGGAGCGAGAACTGCTCCTTACGCAGGTCAACCAAATGGGACTTCAGGTCGTCAGCCGACTTTTCGCGAAGCTGTTTGATATCCATCACATCACCGTCCGGGTCACGAAAGTGGTGGTCACGGAGAGCTTGGCAGCTGCCAGGCGGAACGCCTCGCGTGCCACGTCTTCACCCACACCTTCAATTTCATAGATCATGCGGCCGGGCTGGATCTGGGCTACCCAGTACTCCACGTTGCCCTTACCAGAACCCATTCGGACTTCGATGGGCTTCTTGGTGATCGGCTTGTCGGGGAACACTCGGATCCACATCTTGCCACCGCGCTTGACGTAGCGGCTGATCGAGCGGCGGGCCGCTTCGATCTGGCGCGCGGTCAGCTGACCGTGGGCGGTTGCCTTCAGGCCGTATTCGCCGAAGCTGACAGCGTTGGCGCTCCAGCTCAGGCCATCGTTACGGCCCTTGTGTACCTTGCGGTACTTGGTTCGCTTGGGTTGCAACATTGTCGTTACCTCGCTTCACGGGCCGGGCGCTGACGGTCACCGCGGTCACCGCGATCGTTACGATCGTTGCGCGACGGGGTGTCGTCCTGCTTTTCCTGGCCAACCTGGGAGAAATCGAAAACCTCGCCCTTGTAGATCCAGACCTTGATGCCGATGATGCCGTAGGTCGTCTTGGCTTCAGCGAAGCCATAGTCGATGTCGGCACGCAGCGTGTGCAGCGGCACGCGGCCTTCGCGGTACCACTCCGAACGGGCGATTTCAGCACCGTTCAAGCGGCCACCGACGTTGACCTTGATGCCCAGGGCACCGAGGCGCATCGCGTTGCCGACCGAGCGCTTCATTGCGCGGCGGAACATGATGCGACGCTCCAGCTGCTGCGCGATCGACTCGGCAACCAGCTGTGCGTCCAGCTCGGGCTTGCGCACTTCGGTGACGTTGATGTGCGCCGGAACGCCCATCATTTCGCTCACTTCCTTGCGCAGCTTCTCGATGTCCTCACCACGCTTGCCGATCACCACGCCCGGACGGGCGGTGTGGATCGTCACGCGGGCGGTCTTCGCCGGACGTTCGATGAGGATCTTGCTGATGCCGGCCTGCGCGAGCTTCTTGCGCAGCATGTCCCGCACCTTCAGGTCGGCTGCCAGATAACCAGCAAACTCGGCCTTGTTGGCGTACCACTTGGAGTTCCAGTCCTTGGAGATGCCGAGGCGGATACCAATCGGATGAACTTTATGACCCATGGTGTTTTCCTTTCCGCTTACTTGCCGGCGCCCACAACCACAGTGATGTGGCTGGTGCGCTTGAGGATGCGGGTGCCGCGGCCTTTCGCCCGCGCCATGAAACGCTTCAGGGTCGGACCTTCATCAACCATGATGGTCTGAACCTTCAGCTCGTCGACGTCGGCGCCCTGGTTGTTCTCGGCATTGGCAATAGCCGACTCCACCACCTTCTTGATCAGGTGGGCAGCCTTCTTGTCCGAGAACTTCAGCAGGTTGACCGCACGCTCGGCCGGCAGGCCGCGCACCTGGTCAGCGACCAGGCGTGCTTTCTGCGCAGAGATGCGCGCGGAGCGCAGGATTGCTTTCGCTTCCATTGTCATCTCTCCTTACTTGCCCGACTTCTTGTCACCACCGTGACCCTTGAAGGTCCGGGTGATGGCAAATTCGCCGAGCTTGTGGCCGACCATGTTCTCGTTGACGAGCACCGGAACGTGGTTCTTACCGTTATGAACGGCGATGGTGATGCCTACCATTTCCGGCAGGATCATCGAACGGCGCGACCAGGTCTTGATCGGCTTCTTGCTACCCGCAGCGGCCTCCACCTTCTTGACGAGGTGGTGATCGACGAACGGGCCCTTCTTGAGTGAACGTGCCATGGTCGATTAGCCCCTACGATCGCGGACGATGAATTGCTGGGTGCGCTTGTTCTTGCGCGTCTTGTAACCCTTGGTCGGAACACCCCACGGGGTGACCGGATGCGGATTACCCTGGCCGGCCTTCGCCTCACCACCACCGTGCGGGTGGTCAACCGGGTTCATGGCAGCACCACGAACGGTCGGGCGGACACCGCGCCAGCGCTTGGCGCCAGCCTTGCCCAGCTTTTCCAGGTTGTGTTCGTCGTTGCCGACTTCACCGATCGTTGCGCGGCACTCGACCGGCACCTTGCGCATTTCACCCGAGCGCAGGCGCAGGGTGGCGAAGACGCCTTCACGAGCGACGAGCTGCACGGCAGCGCCGGCGGCACGCGCGATCTGGGCACCCTTGCCCGGCTTCAGTTCGATGCCGTGGACAGTGGTACCAACCGGGATGTTGCGCAGCGGCAGGGTGTTGCCGGTCTTGATCGGCGCATCCGAACCCGCGATCACCTGGTCACCGGCCTTCAGGCCCTTCGGTGCGATGATGTAGCGGCGCTCGCCGTCGACGTAGCACAGCAGGGCGATATGGGCGGTGCGGTTCGGATCGTATTCGATGCGTTCCACGCGCGCCGGAATGCCTTCCTTGTTGCGCTTGAAGTCAATCAGACGGTAATGCTGCTTGTGACCACCGCCCACGTGACGGGTGGTGATGCGACCGTGGTGGTTACGACCACCGGTATTGCTCTTCGGCTCCAGCAACGCTGCGTGCGGTGCGCCCTTGTGCAGATCGGGCGTAACCACGCGCACGGCCGAACGGCGGCCGGGGGAAGTGGGCTTGAATTTCATCAATGGCATGGGATGTACCTCAGGCCTTGGCCGTTACATCGATGGACTGGCCATCGGCGAGACGCACGTACGCCTTGCGCCAATCGCCGCGGCGGCCGGTGCGGTTACGGAAGGACTTGTTCTTGCCCTTCACGTTCAGCACGTTGACCGCTTCGACCTTGACGTCGAACAACTGCTCTACCGCGGCCTTCACGTCGGCCTTGGTCGCTTCGTTCGAGATCTCGAAGACATACTGGTTGGAATGTTCCTGCAGGCGCGCGGTCTTTTCGGAGACTCGCGGAGCACGCAGCACGCTGAAGATTTTTTCGTTGCTGTTCATGCCAGCCACTCCTCGACCTTCTTGACCGCATCAGCGGTGATGACGACCGTGTCGGCACCGACCAGCGACACCGGATCCAGGCCCTGCACGTCACGCACTTCCACGTAGGGAATGTTGCGGGCCGACAGGTACAGGTGCTCGGTGGCTTCCTCGGTGACGATCAGCGGGCGCTTGCCCACTTCCAGGCCGGCCAGCTTGGCGATCAGAGCCTTCGTGCTGGTCGCTTCGACATCGAAGGACTCCACGATGGTCAGACGGCCCTGGCGGTTGAGCTCGGACAGGATCGCGCACATGGCGGCACGGTACTGCTTGCGGTTGACCTTCTGCTCGAAGCTGCGCGGCTTGGCCGCGAAGGTGACACCGCCGCCGACGAAGATCGGAGCCGTCAGCGCGCCATGACGCGCACCGCCGCCCTTCTGCTTCTTCGACTTCTTGGTGGTACCAGCCACTTCAGAACGAGTCTTCTGTGCCTTGGTGCCGGCGCGACCGGCATTGCGATAGGCAACGACGACCTGGTGGACCAGATCTTCGCTGAAATCGCGACCGAACACGGCATCGGAGACCGAGACCTTGTTGTTGCTACCCGTGATAACGAGTTCCATCGTCATCTCTCCTTATGCCTTGCTAGCCGGACGCACGATCACGTCACCACCCGCAGCGCCAGGCACGGCGCCACGAATCGCGATCAGACCGCGCTCGACGTCGACCTTGACAACTTCCAGGTTCTGCGTGCTCTGCTGCACGGCACCCATGTGGCCCGACATCTTCTTGCCCGGGAAAACGCGACCCGGGGTCTGGCGCTGGCCCAGCGAACCCGGCGCGCGATGCGACAGCGAGTTACCGTGGGTTGCATCGCCCATACGGAAGTTGTAGCGCTTGATGGTGCCCTGGAAGCCCTTACCCTTGGTGACACCCTGGACGTCGACCTTCTGGCCAACTTCAAAGATGTCCGCCTTGACTTCGCCGCCAACGGCGAAATCGCCGAGCTGCGCGTCTTCAACGCGGAATTCCCACAGGCCACGACCGGCTTCCACCTTCGCCTTGGCGAAGTGGCCGGCTTCCGGCTTGTTGACCAGGGCAGCGCGACGCGCGCCGACGGTCACCTGCACGGCGCTGTAGCCGTCAGCTTCGACGGTCTTGATCTGCGCGATGCGGTTCGGGGTAGCTTCAATCAGGGTCACCGGGATGGCCTGGCCATCTTCGGTGAACACGCGGCTCATGCCAGCCTTGCGGCCCACGAAGCCCAACGAATATTTCTTCGTCATGGTCGTAGTCCTCAGGTCAGCTTGATCTGAACGTCGACGCCGGCAGCCAGTTCGAGCTTCATCAGCGCGTCCACGGTCTTGTCGTTGGGGTCGACGATGTCGAGCACGCGCTTGTGCGTGCGGGTCTCGTACTGGTCACGCGCGTCCTTGTCGACGTGCGGCGAGACGAGAATGGTGTAACGCTCGATCTTGGTCGGCAGCGGGATCGGGCCACGCACTTGCGCGCCGGTCCGCTTTGCCGTTTCAACGATCTCGCTGGCCGAACGGTCGATCAAACGATGATCGAACGCCTTCAACCGAATCCGGATCTTTTGGTCCGCCATGGCGGTAGGTTCCTTCGTTAAAAGAGCGACGGACAAGGCCTCTGGGTTGCCTTGTCCCATGAATATCCTGAATGCGGACGCCGCACATTCCTGCGCGGCGACAAGATCTTTCCGTAGACCTCAAAAATCGAGGCAGACCGGTCTCCCGATCTGCCCAGACAAAAAGTATAGCGCGCATACAACGCGGCGGTCAACAGGGGGTCCTGTTGACACTGCCTGAATGGCGCGACCCTTCCTGGTCTGGGGAACACGAGGTGCGTCCTGCGCCTCTTTTCCCGTTTGTGTTGCAACCCCGATGCCCTACCCAGGCAACATCGGGGCGCAGAGTCTAGCAGATTACTTGATGATCTTGGAGACCACGCCGGCGCCGACGGTACGGCCGCCTTCACGAATCGCGAAGCGCAGGCCTTCGTCCATGGCGACCGGGTTGATCAGGGTCACGACCATCTTCACGTTGTCACCCGGCATCACCATCTCGACGCCTTCCGGCAGCTTGGCGGCGCCAGTGATGTCGGTGGTACGGAAGTAGAACTGCGGGCGGTAGCCGTTGAAGAACGGGGTGTGACGGCCGCCTTCGTCCTTCGACAGCACGTAGACTTCGCCTTCGAACTCGGTGTGCGGCTTGATCGAACCCGGCTTGCACAGCACCTGGCCGCGCTGGACGTCGTCACGCTTGGTGCCGCGCAGCAGCAGACCGGCGTTGTCGCCTGCCTGGCCCTGGTCCAGCAGCTTGCGGAACATTTCCACACCGGTCACGGTGGTCTTCTGGGTGTCGCGGATACCGACGATTTCGATTTCTTCGCCGACCTTGATCACGCCGCGCTCGATACGACCGGTCACCACGGTGCCGCGGCCCGAGATCGAGAACACATCTTCCACCGGCATCAGGAAGGTCTTGTCCACGTCACGTTCCGGCAGCGGGATCCAGGTGTCCAGCGCCTCGACCAGCTTGATGATGGCCGGCACGCCGATCTCGCTCTGGTCGCCTTCCAGCGCCAGACGGGCCGAGCCCGAGATGATCGGGGTGTCGTCGCCCGGGAAGTCGTACTTGCTCAGCAGCTCGCGGACTTC
>NZ_JAXCWT010000012.1:0-5421 GCF_034044835.1 Stenotrophomonas sp. CFBP8994
GGTACAACCAGCGCCGGCTGCATAACGCCAACGGCCTGGTACCGCCTGCGCTCCACGAAGCGCAGGTGGCCTGAACGCCCCTTGAGAGTGTCCAGAAAAGCTTGACCACCACAGGTTCACGGCGTCCCCCGGAAACCCGCACCGTCCCGCCAAGCCAGATGATCGTTGCAGAACGGCTGTTCGCCTCACCGCTTACAGCGCAGACCCACCAAACTTGTGCGTGTACTGCAGGTTCAACTGGCGGCCGACGGTATCGAACCACGACACGTCGTAATACGGGTACGACGTATAGGTCGCATCCTTCGGCGGCATCTTGTTGAACAGGTTCACCACCGACAGCGACAGGCGCGAATGGTCGTCGAAGCGGTACTGCACCGACAGGTTGTAGCGGTAGGTCGCCTTCATCCACGGGCTGTCGCCGCTTTCCCAGTCGAAGCTCTGGTCGTAGCTGTCGAAGCTCGGCAGCTTGCCCAGCCGCGAACCGTACAGCGTGGTCGACCACGCCGCGTTTTCCCAGGTCAGGCTGGCGCTGGTCTTGGTGCGCGGAATGTCGAAGCCGCTGTTGACCGCGAACTGGTCTTCCACCACGTCCCCGGCGAACTGCTGGAAATCATGGCGCTGCACCCACGTGTGGTTGCCGCTCAGGATGAAATCACCCACGCCGGTGGTCAGGCGGTAGCGCAGGCCGATGTCGATGCCGCGGGTGGTTTCGCGGGCGATGTTGATCGGGCTGACATGCACCCCGTACAGGCGGCCGTCGTCGGTTCGGGTGACGCGGCTGATGGCATCCACGCAGGTCGGCGAGCTGGCATCGGCATCGCCCAGCCGGCAGGCCGCCTCGTCGCGCAGGATCGTGCTCACGTCCATGTCCTGCACCTGGTCGCGCATGTCGATGTCGAACCAGTCCACCGACAGGTCCAGGCCCACGGCAGGCGACCACACCAGGCCGGCGCTCCACGAGGTGCTGGTCTCCGGATCCAGCTGGCGGTTGCCCTCGCGGGTCCGGATCAGGTTTTCCTCGTAATCGGAGCAGTCGTCCGCGCCATCCACCGCGCAGGCGTAGTAGTCGTTGGCACTGGTTTCATCGTTGCCCGGGCCGGCATACACATAGTGCAGGTCCGGCGCGCGGAACGCGGTGCCGTACGAGCCGCGCACCAGCAGCGAATCGATCGGCCGCCATTCGATGCCGCCGCTCCAGGTCGCCTTGCCGATCGTGTTGCCCGAGTAGCGGTACTGGTCGAAGCGGCCGGCCACGCTCACGTTGAGCGTGTCGTGCAGCGGCAGCCGCAGCTCGGCCGCGGTGGCCCAGCGGTTGCGGCTGCCATGGCCGTCCGAATCCTTCCAGCTGTAGTAGTAGTACTGCGTGGCCAGCGGATCGGGATTGAGCGCGTAGGACTGGTTGCCGAATTCGGCGGTAGCCGCAAAGCCGGCCTTGCCGCCGGGCAGCTCGAACAGCTCGCCGTTGGTCAGGGTCAGCGCGGCGGTATCGGTGCGCGACTTGGGCGTGTAGGTGGTGCGCGCGGCGATCGAATCGTACTCGGCGCGGGTCAGCGGCCGGTACAGGCGCGCCGGGTCGGCGTTGTAGATCGGGAAGCCATCGTCGTCCTCGCCCAGCTGCGGGCCCAGGAACAGGTCGTTGGCCTTGGCCGCGATGATCTGCGGCCAGCGGATCGACGACTGGTACTGCGAATGGCTCAGCGAGGCCTCGTAATCCCAGGCCGCGTCCAGCGAGCCCTTGAACCCGGTGGTGACACTGAAGGTCTTCTGCGTGCTGCGGATCATGCCGTTGCTCAGCCCGCCCATTTCCTCCGGCGAGAACTGGCGCTGCCAGAACTCCACCTGGTCGGTGGCCTGGTTGTGGAAGTAGCCGTCCTCGTTGCCATCCGGCGCCATCAGCCCCCACTGGGTCACGTCGCGCATCAGCGCGATGTCGTGGTAGCCCAGCTGTACGTCGGCGAACCACTCCGCGCCATTCTCGAAGCCATAGCGCAGCGAGGCGTAGCCGTTGGCGCCACGGCGCTTGCTCAGGATCGTGCCGTAGCCGATCGAGCGGTCGCTGCCGCAGTAGAAGCCGTAGCGCGCGCGCTCGGCGTAGTAGGTGCTGCCCTTGTTCTGTCCGGCCAGCGCATCGCAGGTGGCCTGGCCCGGGTCCAGGTAATCGTCGTTGTAATCCGTGCGCAGGTAAGCGCGGCGCGCGGCGCGCGCGCTTTCGGTGGGAGCGTCGAGGGTGGAATCCTGCTGGGTGCGCTCATAGGCCCACAGCGGGGTCTGCGACTGCAGTTCCAGGCTGTATACCGCGCTGAACCTGCCCGAATCGAAGCCGCTGGCGATGCTCATGTCGAACGACTCGCCACCGCCCTCGGCGGTGGTGCCCATGCGCACGTCCACCGTGGTGCCATCGACCTGCTTCTTCAGGATGAAGTTGACCACGCCGGCGATCGCGTCCGAGCCGTAGATGGCCGACGCGCTGCCGGTCAACACTTCAATCCGGTCGATCATGCCCAGCGGAATGTTGGAGACGTCGGTGAAGTTGCTGCGGCCCTGGAACGGCATCGGGAAGTCGGCGATCCGACGGCCATTGACCAGCACCAGGGTGTGGTTCGGCCCCAGCCCACGCAGGTCGACCTGCTGCGCGCCCGGCGAGAAGTCGGCACCGCTGGCGGACTGCTGGCTCTGGGTCTCGCCGCCGTTCTGGGTCATCGAACGCAGCACGTCCGGCACGCTGGTGAAGCCGCTGGCCTGGATCTGCTCGGCGGTGATCACCGTCACCGGGGCGGGGCCTTCAACCTGGGCGCGCGGAATGCGCGAGCCGGTGACCTGCACCGTGTCCAGCTGCTGCACCCCGGGGCCCGGGGCCTGCGCCGCCGCGGTTGCGGCCACACCCATCAACGCCAGCTGGATCGACCACGCCATCGCCTGTTTACGCATGAGAATTCCCAACAAGAAAGTAGGCCTCAGGGGAGGCCGCGACCCCCATTCACATTCGGTGAACGGATGGCGCGCATTTAACGCCTTTTTTACGCTGTTCACCACTGCCTCATCTTCAGGAAGGGGCTGAAGCCGATTTCCGGCCCCAGCCACGGCCTGCATGGCTTTCGGCCGATGCAGACGGGCGTGCGGGGCGGGCATGATGGGGGTTCACCCGCTCCGGTCATCGCCATGTCCCGTCGATCCGCCTTCCTGCTGTCCCTGTGCCTGCTCAGCCCCCTCGCGTCGGCCGCCGAACCGGTATTGGTCATCCATGGCGGGGCAGGGGTGCAGCGCAAAGATCTCTCGGCGGCCGAGGAAAAGGGGGCGCGCGCGGCACTGAGCCAGGCGCTCATCAAGGGCCACCAGGCGCTGGCGGCCGGCAAGCCGGCGCTGGACGCGGTCACCGCCGCCATCACCGTGCTCGAGGACGATCCGACCTTCAATGCCGGCAAGGGCGCGGTGTTCACCCATGACGGGCGCAACGAACTGGATGCCGCGCTGATGGACGGCGCCAGCCTCAAGGCCGGCGCAGTGGCCGGCGTGCAGCGCGTGCGCAACCCGATCCTCCTCGCCGAAGCGGTGATGCAGCACTCCCCGCACGTGATGATGGTGGGCCAGGGTGCCGAGACCTTCGCCGCAAGCCAGGGCATCGCGCTGGTCGATCCGTCCTACTTCCGCACCGAAAAGCGCTGGCAACAGCTGCGGAAGGCGCTGAAGGAAGAGGCCAGCGGCCAGGCCCATGCCGATCTGGAAACGGCCCGCCACTTCGGCACCGTGGGTGCCGTCGCGCTGGACAGCCAGGGCCACCTGGCCGCCGGCACCTCCACGGGTGGCATGACCAACAAGCGCTACGGGCGGGTGGGCGACTCACCGATCATCGGCGCCGGCACCTATGCAAACGCCACCTGTGCGGTGTCCGGCACCGGCTGGGGCGAGTACTACATCCGCACGGCCGCCGCGTACGACATCTGCGCGCGCATGCAGTACCTCAAGCAGGGGCCGGAAGACGCCGGGCGCGAGGTGATCAATACGCGCATTCCCGCGCTGGGCGGCGATGGTGGTGCGATCGTGCTGGGGGCCGATGGCCGTGCCGCCACGCCGTTCAATACGCAGGGCATGTATCGCGGCTGGATTGGTGCCGACGGCGTGCCGCACGTGGCGATCTTCGCGGACGAAACGCTGACGCTTCCGGGCCAATAGCCAGCGTTTTCAGGGCAAATTGCGATTCGTGTGAAAAATTTCAAAAAGGTTGTTGACAGAACCCGCATTCACCCCCAAAATTCACGGCTCTTCCACCCCACACCGAAAACGCTTCGGCGCCACGGGACAGGGTGGTAAGGAGGGATACCCAAGCGGCCAACGGGGGCAGACTGTAAATCTGCTGGCTTACGCCTTCGGTGGTTCGAATCCACCTCCCTCCACCAGTTTCATGCAGTTTCAAGTTGTGGCAAGAGCTTCCGATGCGGGAGTAGTTCAATGGTAGAACCTCAGCCTTCCAAGCTGATGGTGCGGGTTCGATCCCCGTCTCCCGCTCCATTGAATGGATTTGAATATATTCAAATTCGTGCCATAATTCAAAACTCGCTCACGTAGCTCAGTCGGTAGAGCACCTCCTTGGTAAGGAGGAGGTCGAAGGTTCGATTCCTTTCGTGAGCACCATCTTAGTGCCACCATTCAGACGATTTCGAGATAAGCAGCCATGGCCAAGGGTAAGTTCGAGCGCACCAAGCCGCACGTCAACGTCGGCACCATCGGTCACGTCGACCACGGCAAGACCACGCTGACCGCCGCACTGACCAAGATCGGTGCCGAGCGCTTCGGTGGCGAGTTCAAGGATTACTCCTCGATCGACGCCGCGCCGGAAGAAAAGGCCCGTGGCATCACGATCTCGACCGCACACGTCGAATACGAATCCCCGACCCGTCACTACGCCCACGTCGATTGCCCGGGCCATGCTGACTACGTCAAGAACATGATCACCGGTGCTGCCCAGATGGACGGCGCAATCCTGGTCTGCTCGGCCGCTGACGGCCCGATGCCGCAGACCCGCGAGCACATCCTGCTGTCGCGCCAGGTCGGCGTGCCGTACATCGTCGTGTTCCTGAACAAGGCCGACATGGTGGACGACGCCGAGCTGCTGGAACTGGTCGAAATGGAAGTCCGCGAGCTGCTGAGCAAGTACGACTTCCCGGGCGACGACACCCCGATCATCTCGGGCTCGGCCCGTCTGGCGCTGGAAGGCGACCAGAGCGATATCGGCGTGCCGGCCATCATCAAGCTGGTCGAGGCGCTGGACACCTGGATCCCGCTGCCGGAACGTGACGTGGACAAGACCTTCCTGATGCCGGTGGAAGACGTGTTCTCGATCTCGGGCCGCGGCACCGTGGTGACCGGTCGTATCGAGCGCGGCGTGATCAAGGTCGGCGAAGAAATCGAAATCGTCGGTATCCG
>NZ_JAXCWT010000013.1:0-1221 GCF_034044835.1 Stenotrophomonas sp. CFBP8994
CGCCCAGGTGGCGGAATTGGTAGACGCACTAGCTTCAGGTGCTAGCGGGGGCAACTTCGTGGAGGTTCGAGTCCTCTCCTGGGCACCATGACTCAGAAAATGATCAAACCCGCGCAAGCGGGTTTTTTCGTTTCAGGCCTCGGGTGTGTAGTACCGGGCCGACAGCCCTGCCCGCCCCGGGAAGTACTTGAACCAGGGCCGCGCCGCGTCGACCACTGCGGCCACCGCTGGATGCGCCATCAAACGCTCGAAATAGGCGAGCAGGTGAACCTCGGTGCCGGGAACCGGCACATAGGCCACGGCATAGAACAGCGCGGGCGCCGCCGCACAATCGGCCATGCTGAATCCTTCGCCGGCCAGCCACGTGCGGTCTTCGAGCTGGCGGTTCATGGCGGCGTAGCTCTCCAGCAGCCGTGACCGGGCGGTCTGCGCTGCATCTTCGCTGCGCCCGCTTTCGGGCTTGAGCTGTTCGGCAGTCAGCGCCTGCATCGGGGTCATCACATAAAAGTCGGAGAACCGGTCCCAGAAGCGCACGGCCAGGGCAGCATCGGCATCGGCAGGAATCAGGCGTGCGCCGGTGGCCAGGTGCTGCTGCAGGTATTCGATGATGATGCTGGTCTCGGCGACGGCCCGGCCCCGGTCGACCAGCGCGGGCATCTTCGCGGCCGGGGAGATGGCGTGGAGCATCGCCCGATCGGCCGGGTCGCCCAGGTTCACCATGCGCTCGTCCAGGGCCAAGCCGAGCACGCGGGCGGCAATCAGTACCTTCTGGCAACAGGACGACAGCGGGTGGGCGTGCAGGATCGGCAGTGCCATGGAAACTCCAGGGAGTCGGTGTGGGCCGAGTATGCCAATCGGCGTCCGCGCATGCATTGACAGCCTCCGGCTGCTTCCGCATAATTCGCCCCCTGAGTCGCCCAGATGGCGGAATTGGTAGACGCACTAGCTTCAGGTGCTAGCGGGGGCAACTTCGTGGAGGTTCGAGTCCTCTTCTGGGCACCACGACTCGGTAAATGATCAAACCCGCGCAAGCGGGTTTTTTCGTTTCTGCGGCAGGGATCGCGCAGGAAATTTTCTTCGACATCCTGTTGACACATTCGTGGTTCTCCCGCAAAATTCTCCTCCTGAGTCGCCCAGGTGGCGGAATTGGTAGACGCACTAGCTTCAGGTGCTAGCGGGGGCAACTTCGTGGAGGTTCGAGTCCTCTCCTGGGCACCATGA
>NZ_JAXCWT010000014.1:0-1103 GCF_034044835.1 Stenotrophomonas sp. CFBP8994
TTTTCTGGACACTCTCAAGGGGCGTTCAGGCCACCTGCGCTTCGTGGAGCGCAGGCGGTACCAGGCCGTTGGCGTTATGCAGCCGGCGCTGGTTGTACCAGTCCACGAACTTTTCGATATCTGCCGCTGCCTCGTACCGTGTGGGGTACTTGGCGTACAGCCATTCTCCCTTGAGGGTGGCAAAAACCCGCTCTACGACGGCGTTGTCCCAGCAATTTCCCTTGCGGCTCATGCTCTGCGTAACTCCGTTGTCGCGCAGGATTTCGGCCATGGCGTGGCTGGTGTACTGCCGGCCTTGATCGGAGTGAAAAAGCAGGCCCGCTTTGGGACGGCGCTGTTTCAATGCTCCTCGCAACGCCCTGACGGCCAGCCAGGCATTTGCTTCATGGGAATGAGCCCATCCCACGATCCGTCGGGCATATAGGTCCACAACAATCGCCAGATACAGCCAGCCCTGCTGGGTCGGGATATAGGTGATGTCGCCTGCCCATACTTGGTTCGGTGCCTCCGGATTGAACTGACGATCCAGCACATTGGGAACGGTCAGGGCCTGTGGCCCAAGGCTTTGATACTTATGACGCTTGTGTTGCCGGGCCCTCACCCCGGCCCGGCGCATCAGCGTGCGGGCCCGGTACCGGCCAACCTGCAGCCCAATGTTGGCCAATTCCTTGGCCATACGGCGCGACCCACAGCTGCCCCGATGCGATTTGTGAATGCGCCTCACCAGGTCGACCTGGCTCAGTAGCTCGTGGTCGATCTGTTCCTGTCGACCCCGCCAGGCGTAGTAGCTGCTGCGTGGGTAGTCCATCAGCTGGCAGACCAATCGGATCGGAGCAGCCTTCCCCAGTTCTTCGATCACTTGTTCCGGCGATCGTTGTCCCGAACGAAGAAGGCTATGGATTTTTTTAGTAGATCGCGCTCCTCCTTGAGCCTTCGATTCTGGGATTCCAGCTCTGCAATCCGGGCCTGAGGGTCAATCGGCGGCCCCTCGGCGTCGGGGTTGTGCTTCCGCTGCCATTGATCTATCCAGCGCCTCAGCGCGGTTGGGCCGACCTCCATCAGCTGGCAGACCTCTCTTACCGTCTGCCCCTCCACCACGACCA
>NZ_JAXCWT010000002.1:0-844271 GCF_034044835.1 Stenotrophomonas sp. CFBP8994
CTCGGAAGTGAAACGCAGCTGCGCCGATGGTAGTGTGGCTCAAGCCATGCGAGAGTAGGTCATCGCCAGGGTTTACACCCAAAAACCCCGCTGCTTGCGCAGCGGGGTTTTTTCTTTTCGTCAATGCGTGCCGACCAACGGTCGGCACCTACCGAGTGCATGAAAAAGGCGCCCCGCGGGGCGCCTTTCGCGCATCACGACCAACGGTCGTGATCTACCAGGTCGGTATCGACTGTCAGTCGATACGCACAACCCCTCAACGGAACGCTGCAACCGCCTCGGTCAGGCCTGCTGCCTGCTGCTCGAGCTCGCGCGCGGCGGCGCTGGCTTCTTCGACCAGCGCGGCGTTCTGCTGGGTGGCCTCGTCCATCTGCACCACCGTCTGGTTGATCTGGTCGATGCCGGCGGCCTGCTCCTGCGACGCCGACGCAATGCTCGCCATGATCTCGCTGACCCCCGCCACGCTGCCCACGATTTCCTGCATGGTGTGGCCGGCGTCCTGCGCCAACCGGGCACCATCGGCCACCTCGCTGACCGATGCATCGATCAACTGCCGGATCTCACGCGCGGCCTCGGCCGAACGTTGTGCCAGGCTGCGTACCTCGCTGGCCACCACCGCGAAGCCACGGCCCTGGTCACCGGCGCGCGCCGCTTCCACCGCCGCATTGAGGGCAAGGATGTTGGTCTGGAAGGCGATCCCATCGATGACGCCGGTGATCTCGCCAATCCGCTTGGATGCGCCGTGGATGCTGTCCATGGTGCTGACCACGCGCCCCACCACCGCGCTGCCACGGTCGGCCACGTCCTGCGCCCCACGCGCGAGCGTGCTGGCCTTGTGTGCATGCTCGGCGTTCTGTCGAACCGTGGCCGTAAGCTCTTCCATCGAAGAGGCCGTTTCCTCGAGATGTGCTGCCTGCCGCTCCGTACGGGTGGAGAGGTCATGGTTGCCACTGGCGATTTCCTCAGCGCCCAGCGCGATGGCGCCGGCACTGCGCCGGATGCGTTCGACCATGCTGCCCAGCTGGATCGCCGTCGCATTCGCATCGCGCTGCATGGCGGCGAACGATCCCTCGTAGTCGCCCTCCATGCGCTGGCCCAGATCACCCTCGGCCAAGGCCGACAACACGCGGCGAAGATCGCCGACGGTGCTGCCCACCCGCTCGAGCAGTTGGTTGATGCCGGTGGTGAGGCCATCCATGAAAGCGGCACCGCTGTCGGCGCGCGGCAGGCGCCGGTCCAGGTCGCCGCGCGCCGCGGCATCCACGATCTCGGCCACGGCCGTCTCCAGCACCAGCTCCTGGGTACGGTCGTGCCATTCCACGGCGAAGCCGACGCGCGTCCCGGCCGCGTCGAACATCGGGCTCACCACCTGGGCAAAGTGCACGGGACCGATCCGCACGCGCCCACGGTGGGTGGCCTGCAGGGTGTCCAGGATGGCGCGGATGCGATCCGGGTCGGCGTGGAAGCGATGGATGCTGGTCCCCACGAGGGTGTCCGCGTCGAAATCCGGAAATGCCTCGCGCAGCGTGGCCTGCTGGTTGCGCAGCAGACGCACCACGGCGGGGTTTACATACCGGATCACGTGGGACGCATCGGCAATCATCACCGCCGTGTGCGAGACCTCCAATGCCAGGCGCAGGGTGGCGTCGGCCGCAGCGCCGGCATGCTGGCGGGTGCAATGCGCCTGCAGCTGCGCATGACCTGCTGATACGCGCGCCAGCTCGGCGCGCAGCGCGTCCCTGCTGCGCCGCACCCGCGGCGCCAGCACCACCAGCGCGCCGGTCGCCATCGCGATGCCAAGCACGGTGACGGACTGTTGTTGCCAGAGGGCGCCGGCAAGGCCGCAAACCAGCCCGGTGGAGAGCAACCCCGCGAGGATGCGCTGCCCGCGCGGGTGCGGGTGCAACGCAGGTGACAGCAGCATGGCGTCGGGTGGACGTGAGGAGGGGTGGGGACTGGCAGACATGACAACTCCAGAAGCAATTCGGAACGGAACGTCATCCGCTGAAACGCGGACAAACGGATGCGAGGCCCGGCGACCCAGCGACGAAAGACCTTGCACAGACGGGATTGGGGGAGAGCACTCCTTCCTTGGAAGCCGGATGACACGCGGCTTCGCAGACGGCGGAGCAAGCGACGACACAGGCACGCTGCGCGTGCCTGCTGCATCGGTATCGGTTGGCGCCGCTGGAAGTTGAGTGCGACAGGGTGTCGCAGTGGTCAGCCGGCGAGGAAGCGCGTGATCACGTCGGCCACCAGCGCCGGGTGCTCCATGTGCAGGTGATGGGTGCCGGGGAATACATCCAGGCGGCCGTCGCGAAGCAGCTTGATGCGTTCACTGCGCAGCGGCTCGGGGTAGTACGACTGTGCCGGCGTCGCGTAGATCACCTGGGTGGGGCATTCGATCGCCGCCAGCAGGTCGTCGATCTGCGCTTCGCTCAACCGCATCGCGGTGGGCAGCATCAGGCGCTGGTCGCTGCACCAGCTGTAGCCGCCTTCCACCGGCATGACGCCGCGTTCAACCAGCAGGCGCGCGCAGGGCTCGCTGAGCTGGTTGGCCATCATGCGCGCGCGCACCGGTGCGGCCAGATCGGAAAACACGCGCAGCTTCTTCGATGGCAACGCGCGCACGGCGCGCACATGCTCGCGAAGGCGCTGCGCGGTTTCATCTTCCGGCCCACGCAGGCCACCGAGCGCTTCAATGGCGATCAACCGCTCCACGCGCTCGGGCGCGGCGGCAGCGGTGAGGCTGGCAATGCCGGCGCCCATTGAATGGCCGAGCAGCGTGAAGCGCTCCCAGCCCAATGCATCGGCTACGTCGAGCACATGGCAGATCGCGCCCGGGGTGTTGTACTGCGTGCCCGGCGGCATATGCGAGCTGTGGCCGTGCCCGGGCAGGTCGATGGCCACCAGGTCCAGCCCGGGCAGTGCTGCGGCCAACGGCACGAAGCTGGCGGCGTTGTCGAGCCAGCCGTGCAGCGCCAGCACACGCGTGCCTGCCGTCGGCGTCGAACGCAGGCCGGCCACGCGGGTGCCCGCCACCGGCAGTACAAACGGTTCGAGCGTCATGCCAACGCCGTGATGCTCAGCCGCGACAACGCCAGCGCGTGCGCGGGATCGGCGTTGAGGCAAGGGATGTAACGCATCTGCGCACCGCGCGCGGCGACGGTTTCGGTGAAGCCCATCGCCACTTCTTCCAGCGTTTCCAGGCAATCGGTGGCGAAGCCCGGGCAGACCACGTCGATCTGTTTGACGCCGCGCTCGGCCATCGCCCACAGCGTGGGTTCGGCATAGGGCTGCAGCCACTTCTCGCGACCGAAGCGCGACTGGTAGGTGAGCTTCCACTCGCCATCCGCCAGGCCGAGTGCCTGCGCGATCGCCTGCGCACTGGCTTCGCAGCGCTGCGGATAGGGGTCGCCGGCATCGGCGAGGCGCTGCGGAATGCCGTGGAAGGAAAACACCAGCTGCTCGCCGCGGCCGTGCTGCTCCCACCATTGCCGGATGCTGCCGGCCACTGCCGCTACCCAGTCCGGGTCCACCGCGTAATCGCGTACCAGGGTGACGGTGACGCCCGGATGGCGGGGCTGCCAGTCACGCACCTGGTCTTCGATGGAGGCGGTGGTGGTGGTCGAATACTGCGGGTACAACGGCAGCACCACGATCCGGCGCATGCCTTCGGCAGCCAGCCGGTCCAGCTCGGCGGTGAGCGCGGGCGCGCCGTAACGCATGGCGTGGCGTACGCGCACATTGGGCATCAGCTGCTGCATGGCTTCGGCCAGGCGGCGCGTGTAGACCATCAAGGGAGAGCCGTCGGGCAGCCAGACCTGGGCGTACTTGGCTGCCGAGCGGCCACTGCGCAGCGGCAGGATCAGCCCGAACAGCAGGGGCTTCCACAGCAGCGGCGGAATCGCGACCACGCGCCGATCGCTGAGGAACTCAGCCAGGTAACGCCGCACCGCCGGGGCGGTGGGCGTCTCGGGTGTGCCTAGATTGACCGCCAGCACGGCGGTATCGGGTGCGTCGAGCATGGGACCATTCTCGCAGGTCTGCGCGACGGGCGGGATCGAATCACGCCATCACTGTCATTGAGTGGCTCGATTGAACCGAACATACTCATTGCGGATTCATCAGAACCCCACTAATTTCGGGGAAAGCGTATCGACGCTGTCCGTATTTCCCCTTTCTGGAGCACCCATGCGCCGCTTGAGCCTTGTACTGCTGATCTCCGCCAGCCTGCTGTCGACCCAGGCAATGGCCGGGCCGGAGGAGGACCAGCGCGCCCGCAACGCGGTGCGCGTGTTGAATGACATCCAGAATATTCCCGAGCAGGGCATTCCGGACAAATTGCTGGACGAAGGCCGCGCGATCGTGGTCATTCCCGACACAATCAAGGCAGGCCTGGTGATCGGCGGCCGGCGTGGCCACGGTCTGATGTCGGTCAAGAACGCCGATGGCAGCTGGTCCAACCCGGTGTTCATGAAGCTCACCGGCGGCAGCATCGGCTTCCAGGCCGGTGTGCAGTCCTCGGACGTGGTGCTGGTGTTCCGCAACGACCGCAGCCTGGACAATCTCGTCAACGGCAAATTCACCCTGGGCGCCGATGCCGGCGTGGCGGCCGGTCCCGTCGGCCGCAATGCCGCCGCGGCCACCGATGGACAGCTGAAGGCCGAGATCTGGTCGTGGTCGCGTGCGCGCGGTCTGTTTGCCGGCGTGGCGCTGGATGGCGCGGTGCTGCAGATCGACGATGAGGCGAACCTGGACGCCTACGGCAGCAACACCACGCCGCGCATGGTGTTCGAGGGCCGCATGGGCGAAGCGCCGTCGATGGACGTGGTGGCCTTCCGCGACCGTCTGGAAGAGGCGACGTATTCGGCACGAGAAAAGCGCGGCACCGCCGGCAGTGCACCGGCCCCGCGTGCGGCGGCCCCGCAGCCCCAGGCGGCGCCGGTCGTAACTGAACAGGCCAATGCCGGTGCCACCACCGCGCCGTTGCAGGCCGTTCCGGCGCAGCCGGCGCCGCAGCAGGGCTTCCAGCCGGTGGGCGAAGGCGAAGTGCGTACCGAATCGCTGGACGGCAACTGACTTTCGTCACGCGCGCCGCCCTACCGGCGGTGCGCTATGCTCAGGTCCTTGTAACCGGGTAATGCGAGCAGAACATCATGGGCAGTATGAGCTTGTGGCATTGGGTGGTGGTACTGGTCATCGTTCTGCTGGTGTTCGGCACCAAGAAGCTGACCAGTGGCGCCAAGGACCTTGGCAGTGCCGTGAAGGAATTCAAGAAGGGCATGCGCGACGAGGACAAGCCGACCGCGAACCTGAGCGATGAGTCGCGTCCGCAGGATTCGACGACGACATCGCAGAACGAGCACGACCGCGACCGGCGCTGATCGGGGCGGCATGGCGTGTTCGACATCGGTTTCAGTGAACTGCTGGTCATCGCGGTAGTAGCGTTGGTCGTGCTGGGTCCCGAGCGTCTGCCCAAGGCAGCCCGCTTCGCGGGGCTGTGGGTGCGGCGCGCGCGCAACCAGTGGGATTCGGTGAAGCAGGAGCTGGAACGCGAGCTGCACGCGGACGAGATCAAGCGCCAGTTCCGCGACGCGCAGGATTCGGTGCGCGATACCGAGGCGCAGCTGCGTGCCAGTGGTGAGGCGGTACGCCGCGAAGCCGAGCAGGTGCGCAACCAGGTGCAACGCGATGGTGATACGCCAGCCAGCACCGACGAGCCGGTCATGACCGGGCCCGCGCCGGGTTCGCCGGCGAGCGTGGCCCAGCACGTGGTGGCACCCGAGCCCGAGGCCGTGCCTGAAGAACCGCGTGATGCGATGGCACCGCCGGGCATCGACGGGCAGGCGCCCCGCGATCCGCCGCCTGCGACGACGGAGGCCCCGCGATGAGCGCTAACGAGTCGCCGGAAAGCGGGTTGATCGAACACCTGATCGAACTGCGCGCGCGCCTGATGCGGGCGCTGATCGGGCTGGGCGTGGTGCTGCTGGGGCTGATGCCGTTCTCGCGGCAGATCTACACGTGGTTGGCGCAGCCGTTGATCTCGCAGCTGCCGAACGGGCAGTCGATGATCGCGACCAACCCGGCCGGTGCATTCTTCGCGCCGCTCAAGCTGACCTTCTTCGTGGCCGTGTTCATCGCGGTGCCGTGGCTGCTGTACCAGCTGTGGGCATTCGTGGCGCCGGGCCTGTATGCGCGCGAAAAGCGACTGGCGGTGCCCTTGCTGGCAACCTCGGTGCTGCTGTTCTACATCGGCTGCGCGTTCGCATACTTCCTGGTACTGCCGGCGGTCTTCCACTTCCTGACCACGTTCCGCCCGGAAGTGATTGCGATCACCCCGGATGCGAATGCGTACCTGGATTTCGTGCTGGCGATCTTCTTCGCGTTCGGCAGCAGTTTCGAACTGCCGGTGGCGATGGTGATCCTGACCCTGCTGGGGTGGATTACGCCGCAGCAGTTCAAGGACGGCCGTGGGTACGCGATCGTGGGCATCTTCGTGCTGGCTGCGGTGTTGACGCCGCCGGATGTGGTTTCCCAGTTGATGCTGGCGATTCCCATGTGCCTGCTTTATGAGCTTGGGATACATGCTTCGCGGTGGTTGGTGCCCGCGAAGAGCGATGAGCCTCAGGCTTCTTAAGCTTCAACAGCAGCGTTTCGGTTGCTACGTGCTGGGGAGGCCGACGGGCAGCCCCTTACGGGACACGCCGTAAATACATCCTTGTAGGCTTGGCAAAAACATCCATGTTTTTGACAGTCCCTACAGGGGCTGCCCGCCGGCCTCCCCTCTCGTGCATCGCAGGTGCGGATACGAAAGCAAAGCAAAGCAAAGCAGCGACGCATGGCGTCGCTCTACGTTTTTGATTCTTTCAATGCATTACCGAATACATCGCACGCGCACGGTAGAGCGACGCCATGCGTCGCTGCTCTTCCATCCGCACAGCGCGATCCATGACGGGGTCGGGCGGCGGGTAGCCCCCGGAGGGACTGTCAAAAACATGGATGTTTTTGCCAAGCCTCCAGGGATGGATTCACGGCGTGTCCCGGAGGGGGCTGCCCGTCGCCCGGCCCCAGCCCGCAGCAACTGAAACGCTGCTGTTGCTGTTGCTGTCGCCGTCAATCAAGCCGCGAAAATATTCCCAGGCCCGTTCGACGGCGGTACCGGCGGTGGGGCGGCGCGGCCGCGGTGGGCGAACATCTGGTTCCAGGCGGCGTATACCGCACCCACGTACAGCGGCATGATCACCGCGGTGTTGGTCAGCTGCATCACGAACGCGGCTGCACCGGCGCCGCCGGCCATCAGCGCCAGCTGCATCACGATGATCATCACGAAGTAGATGCACATCGCCGCGATCAGGCCCAGCAGCATGAACACTGCCATCGCGCCGAAATTGCGGATGCAGCCCTGCAGGCTCATGCGCAGCGCGTGCATGCCGCTCTGGTGGTCGAACACCACCAGAGCCGGCTGGGTGAACATCGCCATGCTCAGCGCCACGAACGTGCCGAATGCAATCAGCAGCCACAGCAGGATGCGCACCACCGGCACGCCCGCCATCAACGCCATGGTCTGCTCATTGCTCGGCGTGGCGCCGGACTGCTGCAGCTCCTGCATTTTGCGGAACATCTCGGCCGTGGCAGTCAGGCCGTCGGGGCCCATCATCACGTACAACAGCGTACCCAGCGCAATCACCGCGATCAGCTGGATCGCCAGCGGCACCAGCAGGTGGCTCACGCGGCGGTCGCGGATCGGCTGCAGCAGGTGGGTCGGCATGGCGCGGTGGCCCTGGGCCACTTCGCTCACCGCCACCAGCATGCCGCCGAACACCAGCGGGCCTACCGCCACCGACACCAGCTGCAGCAACACGCCGAGCCAGCTCGGCAATGCCTGCGCCAGCACCAGGATCAGCGAACTGACCAGCATGCCGATCACGCCAAGGACCGCCAGCTGCAGCGGTGCGCGGCGATACAGGGTGAACGCGTCCAGCAGCCATTGGGCGCCCGCCGAGGCGGGCAGCTTGCGAATTTCGCTCATACCATTCCGGAACAGGGGGAAGGGCGCGTACGCCCCGAATACCAACGATTATCCCTGTTTTCCGTGCCCATCACCTGAAGGAAAGATCGCTCCCGGCGGTCTTTCAGTTGTTGCGCGCCTGGCGGACGAACCGGCGCAGCAGCTGGCGGGCCAGCGGGGCCGCACTGACCCCGCGCGCCACGCTGCGCGCGCAGCCGCCGTGGCGACCGATGCACTCGGCACGCGCCCGCACGTAGCCGCGCATGTGGTGGGTGGCGAACTCCGGGTGGAACTGCACGCCCCAGGCCTGCTGGCCCCAGCGGAAGGCGTGGCAGTTGTCCTGCGCCGAGCGCGCCAGGATGGCCGCGCCCTCCGGCGCGCGCAGCACCGTCTGCAGGTGGGTGGCATGGGCCGGAAAGCGAGCCGGCAGGCCCGCGAACAGCGGGTCGTCCACCGCCGAGGGCTCCAGCGCCAGCTCGATCGTGCCCGATTCGCGCCCGGCCGGGTTGTAGGCCACCTCCCCGCCCAGCGCATGTGCAAGCAGCTGGTGGCCGTAGCAGATGCCGAACACCGGGCGGTTGTCATGCGCGGCGGTGCGCAGCCACTGCGCGCTGCGCTCGCTCCAGTCGGCACGGTCGGTCACGTAGGCGGCCGAGCCGCTGATGATCACCCCGGCGAAATCGCGGTGGTCGGGCAGCTCGCCGCCGTGCTCCACGTCCACCACCACCGTCTCGTCCGCATCCAGCCCCGCCGCGACCCGGATCCAGTGCGGAAAGCGGCCGTACCGGCGCAGCGAAGCGACCGGTTGGCCGGTTTCAAGAATCAGGAAAGGCGAGCGGTTCATCGGGGGGAGGCAGCACGCTGAGGACTTCCTCGATTGTAGTCAGCCCTGCCGCCACCTTTTCAAGCCCCGCGCGGCGAAGGGTTCGTACTCCTTCAGCACGCGCGGCCCGGTTGAAACCGGCCAGATCCATGTCCGCCCGGATCAGCCCGCGCAGCCGCGAACTCAATGGCAGCAACTCATACAGGCCTACCCGGCCCATGTACCCGGTGCGCCGGCAGTCGAGACAACCGGCCGGCGCATATGGCGTGGGAGACTCTGGTAATGCCTCATCGGCATCAGCCAGCACCGCCCATTGGGCCGCGCTGAGCGGCTTGGGCACCTTGCAGTGCGGGCACAACGTGCGGACCAGGCGCTGGGCCAGGACCCCGTTGATGGTGCTGGCCAACAGGTAATGCGGCACGCCCAGGTCGAGCAGGCGGGTGATCGCCGAAGGCGCATCGTTGGTGTGCAGCGTGGACAGCACCAGATGGCCGGTCAGCGACGCCTGCACGGCCATCTGGGCCGTTTCCAGGTCGCGGATTTCGCCGATCATGATGATGTCCGGATCCTGCCGCAGCAGGGTGCGTACGCCGGCGGCGAAGTCCAGGTCGATGTTGGTCTGCACCTGCATCTGGTTGAATTCCGGCGCGATCATCTCGATCGGGTCCTCCACCGTGCACACGTTCACGTCCGGGGTGGCCAGCCGCTTCAGGGTGGAATACAGGGTGGTGGTCTTGCCCGAACCGGTCGGGCCGGTGACCAGCACGATGCCGTGCGGGCGCTCCACCAACGCGGTCCAGCCCGCCGCTTCCTGTGGGCTGAAACCGAGCTGGTCGATGCTCTTGAAGGCCGCATCCGGGTCGAAGATGCGCATCACGCACTTCTCGCCAAAGGCGGTGGGCATGGTCGACAGGCGCATTTCCACCTCGCGCCCACCCGGCGAGCGGGTCTTGATGCGGCCATCCTGCGGCCGTCGACGCTCGGCCAGGTCCATGCGGCCCAGCACTTTGATCCGGCTGACCATGGCGGTCATCACCGCCGGCGGCACCTCGAACACCTTGTGCAGCACGCCGTCGATGCGGAAACGCATGCGCCCCATGTCACGGCGCGGTTCCAGGTGGATGTCCGAGGCGCGCTGCTCGAAGGCGTACTGCAGCAGCCAGTCCACGATGTGCACCACGTGCTGGTCATCGGCGTTCACATCGCCGGAGCGGCCCAGCTCCACGAGCTGCTCGAAGCTGGGCAGGACGCCGCTGGCTTCGCCGCGCACGTCGCCGCGCGCCCCGCGCACCGACCGGGTCACCCCGTAGAACTCCATCGTGTAGCGGTGCAGGTCCAGCGGGTTGACCATGGCCAGCTCGATCCGGCGCCGGGCCAGGTGCTGCAGGTCGAGCAGCCACTCCTGGGCCAGCGGCTCGCTGGTAGCCACCAGCAGCCGCTCGCTGTCCACTGCCAGCGGCAGGAACCGATGGCGGCGGGCATAGGCATGCGAGACCAGCGCGGTCACCGCCGCCACGTCCACCCGGGTGGGATCGATGCGCAGGTAGCGGGTGCCGGTTCGGGTGGCCAGCCATTCGGTCAGCCGTTCCAGGCCCAGCTCTCCGCCGGAGGCGGCCGCCAGCTTCAGGTTGGCCAGCAGCACCAGCGGGTGCACCTCGCTGGCATTGCGGGCGCCTTGACCGGAAAAGCGGATGCGCTCCACGTCACTGGCCGCGACCAGCCCGTCGGCCACCATGGCAGCCGCCACCTGATCGAAATCCAGCCGACCCGGCGGCAGGGGCCCCGGAGCAGGAACGGGGGCGAGCGTTGCCGGTGAGCGGTGTTCCATGGCGCCAGAATCCTCGGAGCGGGGGCCTGCACGGCGTGATGGCAGCTTGCCTGGAATGCCGGCGGGCGGTCCGTCGCTATACTAGCGCACCCCCTGAGCAGGCAAGACTCCGCCGCATGTCCGCGACCCAGAACGTTCCGATCACTTTCCAGGGCCTGATCCAGACCCTCAACCAGTATTGGGCGCAGCAGGGCTGCGTGCTGATCCAGCCGCTGGACCTGGAGGTCGGTGCCGGCACCTTCCACCCGGCCACCTTCCTGCGCTCGATCGGCCCGGAAAGCTGGAATGCCGCGTACGTGCAGCCCTCGCGCCGCCCGACCGATGGCCGCTACGGCGAAAACCCCAACCGCCTGCAGCGCTACTACCAGTACCAGGTGGCGATGAAGCCCAGCCCGGACAACATCCAGCAGCTGTACCTGGATTCGCTGAAGGCACTGGGCATCGACCCGCTGGTGCACGACCTGCGTTTCGTCGAGGACAACTGGGAATCGCCGACCCTGGGCGCCTGGGGCCTGGGCTGGGAAGTCTGGCTCAACGGCATGGAGGTGACCCAGTTCACCTACTTCCAGCAGGCCGGTGGCCTGGAGTGCAAGCCGGTGCTGGGCGAGATCACCTACGGTCTTGAACGCCTGTGCATGTACCTGCAGAACTGCGACAACGTGTATGACCTGGTCTGGACCTACGGGCCCGACGGCACGCCGGTGACCTACGGCGATGTGTACCTGCAGAACGAAGTGGAGCAGAGCACCTACAACTTCGAGTACGCCGACGTGGAAGAACTGTTCCACCGCTTCGACGCGTGCGAGAAGGAAGCGCAGAAGCTGGTGGAGGTGGGCCTGCCGCTGCCGGCCTACGAGCAGGTGTGCAAGGCCAGCCATTCGTTCAACCTGCTGGATGCGCGCCGCGCGATCAGCGTGACCGAGCGCCAGCGCTACATCCTGCGCGTGCGCGCGCTGGCCCAGGCGGTGGCGAAACTGTATGAAGCCAAGCGCCTCGAAGCGGTGGCGGCCAAGGAGGTGCAGGCATGAGCACGATGCTGCCGCTGCTGATTGAACTGGGTACCGAAGAACTGCCTGTGAAGGCGCTGCCGGGCCTGGCCCAGGCATTCTTCGATGGCGTGGTGGACGGCCTGGCCAAGCGTGGCGTGGAAGTGGAACGCGGCGACGCCAAGCCGCTGTCCACCCCGCGCCGGCTGGCGGTGCTGCTGCCCGGCGTGGCCGTGGAGCAGCCGGAACAGCGCGGTGAAGTGCTGGGCCCGTACCTGAACATCGCGCTGGACGCCGATGGCCAGCCGACCAAGGCGCTGCAGGGTTTCGCGGCCAAGGCCGGGATCGACTGGACCGCGCTGGAGCGCACCAGCGATGCCAAGGGCGAGCGTTTCGTGCACCGTTCGGTGACCCCGGGTGCGCGCACCGCGGCGCTGCTGCCGGAGATCCTGGCCGAAGCGATTGCCGCCATGCCCATTCCCAAGCCGATGCGCTGGGGCAGCCACGCCTACGGTTTCGCTCGCCCGGTGCATTGGCTGGTGCTGCTGCACGGCAAGGACGTGATCGAGGCCGACGTGCTGGGCCTGAAGTCCGACCGCATGAGCCGCGGCCATCGTTTCATGCACGACAAGACCGTGTGGCTGTCCTCGCCGGACGACTACGTCAGTTCGCTGCAGGCCGCTTATGTGCTGGTGGACGCCGACGCGCGCCGCAGCCGCATCGTGGAGGCCGTAAATGCCGAAGCCGCCGCCGCCGGTGGCCAGGCGCGCATCACCGATGACAACCTGGAACAGGTGGTCAACCTGGTTGAATGGCCGGCGCCGGTGCTGTGCAGCTTCGAACGCGATTTCCTGGCGGTACCGCAGGAAGCGCTGATCGAGACGATGGAAATCAACCAGAAGTTCTTCCCGGTACTGGACAACAGCGGCAAGCTGACCGAGAAGTTCATCGGCATCGCCAACATCGAATCGAAGAACGTGGCCGAAGTGGCCAAGGGCTACGAGCGGGTCATCCGCCCGCGCTTCGCCGACGCCAAGTTCTTCTTCGACGAGGACCTCAAGCAGGGCCTGGAATCCATGGGCGAGGGTCTCAAGACCGTCACCTACCAGGCCAAGCTGGGCTCGGTGGCCGACAAGGTGCAGCGCGTTGTCGCGCTGGCCGGGCTTATCGCACCGCAGGTGGGCGCCGATCCGGTGCTGGCCAGGCGCGCCGCGGTGCTCGCCAAGAACGACCTGCAGTCGCGCATGGTCAACGAGTTCCCCGAGCTGCAGGGCATTGCCGGCCGCCATTACGCGGTGACCGGTGGCGAATCGCCCGACGTCGCGCTGGCGATCGATGAGGCCTACCAGCCACGCTTCGGTGGCGATGACATCGCGCTGTCGGACCTGGGCAAGGTGCTGGCCATCGCCGAGCGTGCCGACACCCTGGCCGGTGGTTTTGCCGCAAGCTTGAAGCCAACCGGCAACAAGGACCCGTTCGCACTGCGCCGCAACGCGCTGGGCCTGGCGCGCACGATCATTGAATCTGGCTTCGAGCTGGACCTGCGCGCGCTGCTGGAAACGGCCTTTGCCGGCCTGCCGGCGGCGGTGCAGCCCAGTGCCGAGCGCAAGACCGAGGCCATGCCGCAGGAGCTGTACGACTTCATCATCGACCGCCTGCGCGGCTACTACGCCGACAAGGGTGTGCCGGCCACGCACTTCAACGCCGTGGCCGAACTGAAGCCGGCCTCGCTGTACGACTTCGACCGCCGCATCGACGCCATCGGCATCTTCGCTGCGCTGCCCGAAGCCGAAGCGCTGGCCGCCGCCAACAAGCGCATCCGCAACATCCTGCGCAAGGCCGAGGGGGCGATTCCCGGCATGGTCGATCCGGCCCTGCTGGCCGAACCGGCCGAGAGCGAACTGGCTGAAGCCGTCGAAGCGGCCATCGACGACAGCAATGCCAGCCTGCACCAGAAGGACTACGTCAGCGTGCTTGCGCGCCTGGCCCGCCTGCGCCCGCAGGTGGATGCGTTCTTCGATGCGGTGATGGTCAACGCGGAAGATCCCGCACTGCGCGGCAACCGTCTGGCGCTGCTCAAGCGCCTGGGCGACCGCTTGGGCAGCGTGGCGGCGATCGAGCATTTGTCCAGCTGACGGCAACAGCCTGATCGCGTCTCACCCTTGAAAGCGCCCGACTGGTTCGGGCGCTTTCTTTTTATGCGCATTTGCTCGAATGCGACGAAAACTGCAATCAATCTGAATATTGATTGAGCGTTTCTTAGGAAAAATCAGAAAACGATAAATTCGTGCAATCGGTATTTCCCAGCGCCGCGTGATCATCCGGCGCCGCACTTCCACGCGGCACCGACACGTCGCGTGCGTCCTGCGCGGCTCGCCCCCGCTTCGCATGGAAGTTCTGCCGCATGCCCATCTTCGATCGCGCCGCTGGCGCCTTGTCTACCTTCAACCCGTTCAACGCACCGGCCAACGAGTCTGTGGCGCAGGATGCGGCTGGGACAGGCACAAATATCCCCACCCATGTAAGCAATGCGACATCGCCGTACCCGCAGGAAGCCACGGCACTGGACGTCGTGCTGAGCCCGCGTGAAAGGGCGGTGCATGATGCGATCCTGGAAACAGAAGCGCCGGAACGCGCGGCGCTGGCGTGGACGATGAAAAAGTACATCGCCGCTGCCACCACGCCGGAAGAACGCGAGGCCATCACCCAGCGGATGGAGCAGGCGCTTGCCGCGAGAGGTCGCGATGTGGCGATGCTGCGCCAGCTGGGCATCAACACGCTGGACAGCGCGTTGACGCGGGCAGCGTGGACCACACTGATGGCCGAACTGCCCGGCTGGGCCAGCAGCGCGATGACCGCAGGCCAGCTCGCCCGCAGCGTATTCACCGGCACGTGGGGGAGCGTGGCCGCCGTGTTGCCGTCATTGGCGGCGGCGCTTCCGTCGCTGCGCACTCATGCGCAGTTCGACGCGCTGGTGCAGTCGTTGCCCGAAACACTCCGGGCCAGCCTGTGGACCCTGCATGAGCAGATCGCACAGGCCGACGCGCAGTTGCGCCCCAACCTCGGCGGCGGTCACCTGATGTCGGCGCTGGCGGTGGCCGCACTGCTCTGGCAGGTGCAACGCGCGCTGCCCAAGCCGGCGGGGCAGCTGCAGGGGATCGGTCGCTTCATCGCCGAACTGCCGTTGCACTGGCAGCGCATCGCCGTGCTCAATGGCGTGGGCGGGGCGCTGCTTGCACCGGGCGCGGTGGCTGCCGATGGGGAAGCGGACGTGCCGGTCGAACGCGACCAACGCGCACTGCGTCCAGGCCCGGAAGAAAAGGCGCAACGGATCGAGTTCCAGCGCTGGGCGGACCGGGGCATGCGGCCGGGCCCGCCGCGGATCCGTCCCACCATCGACAGCCTTGAGCCGGTGACGTTTGAAGCGTCGCGCGCGCCCGGGGCCCCGCAGGCAGGGGGGCCGACCCGCGAACCTGCCCCGGCACCTAGCCCGGCGCGGCCGGCCGATGCGGCAGCGTCACCGGGCAGTCGCCCGCAGAGCGGTTGGCTTGCGTGGCTGGGCGCCGGCATTGCCACCTTGGGCCATGCGGCACGGGGTGGCTTCCAGTCGGTGCCACAAGCCGCACCCGCAGTGGAAATGACCTTGATGGGTGGCTCGGCGCTGCGCGAGGTAGTGACCGAGCCGCTGATGTCGCCCGAAGCGGTTGAAGTGGCGACGGGAGCTGCTGCCACCGCGCGCATGTTCCCCAATCTGCGACGGACGCCGCTGGCGCTGGCAGCGGCAGCGACGGTAACCGGTGCGGGTGCGGCAGTGATTGGCTTGAAGCGCTATTTCTGGCCCGATACCGCCGCGGCCACGCCGATCTCGCTGGCCGAACAGCTGGCCGGCGAGGTGGTTGGGTTGCCGGACGGCCACTGGGGCACCGCGCTGGATCTGGTGCTGGGCGAACTGGAGCCCACTCCGCGTAGCGGTCGCACGCGGCGCGCGGCACCCGCCACCACCGCCCACCGCGCAGGCGAACAGGAAGCCGACCTGCAGCGGCACGGTGTGTCGACCGCGCAGCTGGATGTACTGCGCGCCGACCCTGCCCTGATACAGCAGCTGCAGTCGATGCGTCTGTGGTCGGTAGCGGTAGCGCGCGACATCGCCACGCAGCCCGGCTGGGAATGGGTGGCGCGATTGTCGGCCTCGGAACAGGAACTGCTGGTCGGCCACTGGCAGGCGCTGCGCAGGATCGCCCCCACCCTGGCGGCGGTGGACAACGCGGCCGATGCGGTGATGGAAGAACTGCTGCAGAAAGCGGGGTGGCAGGGGAACTGGATGGACATCGAAGTGCGTCTGCCGCACAAGGACGTGGCCGGGATGCAGGTGGACGATCGCCTGCCGCTGCTCGCGTACTGCCTGTCACGGCCGCGCGCCGGTGAGGCGTCGTTCCTGCGCGATGACCTGCCGGTCACCCCGCGTGAGTGGGCCCAGCTCAGGCAGGCGCTGGCCAGTGCCGACGCCAGCCGCCTGCGCGTGGACATCGCCGCCCGCGTCGAACAGGCGCGGCCGGCGCTCAGTGCAGCCGTGCAGGCGCAGCTGGTGCTGGACGCGCTCAAGGCCAAGGCGCTGGGCCGGCTGGGCAGCGGCGACGCGCATCGGCGTGGTGCGGAGGTGGTGCTGGGCTTCCTGCAGGGCACCGGCGCGGTCGAACGCGCCACGTTGACCTATGTGGACCGGCTGCCCGACGGCAGCGCGATCACGGTGCCGGTGCCGAACTACCTGGTGCTGCGCAGCGCCGCCAAGGAGGAGGGGCTGCGCGGCCAGGTGGTGCTGTACCGCGCGGACCTGTCGCGTTTCCAGGCGTTCGGCGACGAAGACGCGTTCCGCGAGTTCCTGGATACCCAGCGCGCCCGCAGCGGGGCCTTCGCCGCCGACGGCGGGGTGCAACGCAGCCTGGGCGACGACATCGTGCAGGCCGCGCCGCCAGAACACCGCAGGGACGTGCAGAGACTGGTCGATGACTGGGAAGCGCGTCTCGTGCTTCACCAGCGCGGCCAGCGCGGACCACAGGCATGGAGCCCGGCCACGAGCTTCACCTTTGCGTTCACTCCGGTCGACCACGCCGACGGGGCGCGCCAGCAGTGGGCCGACACGCTGGTCAATCACGGGCAGGCGCTGGCGCAGCAACAGCTGGGCCGCAACCTGCTGCGCTGGAGCCCGCTGGGCATTGCCAACGTGGCCGCGGACGCCGCCTACCAGCAGCGCCGCGACAGCGCCCTGCAGACCCTGGACACGCACGCGCAGACCAGCGTCACCGATGCCATGGTGGGCGCGCTGCGGATGGCCGGTTTCGAAGGCTCGCTGGCGGGCTTCGATCCGAGCCGGGTCCACCTGCAGCTGGGCGAGCAGCACATGGACCTGACCCGTTGGGCGACCCGCGGCTGGCAGCAGCACGGGCTGCCCCGGCCGCCGGTACCGCTGAACGCCCCGGACTGGGCGCCCGACGCGGCCGGCATGCCCAATGCCCGGCTGCCGCCAGCCACCTGGCTGGACGATGCGACGCTGGACGCGATGCAGCTGGTGGCGTGGCGCGGCGACGCGCAGGGCGGGGTGGACACCGAGCTCACCGCGCGGCTGGCCGACCCGGCGCTGCGCCGGGCGATCTGTGGCGAGCTGGAGAGCTTCGCCACCAGCAACCGGCTGGCCGCGGCCTACATTGAGCACCTGCGCGCGCTGCCGCGCACCGGGGAGGGCAGGGCCTTCGCCGCTGCGCTGGGCAACCAGATCCGCGCGCGCACCGCGTGGATGATCGAGGTGGCCCGACAGGACGGCCTGCTGGACGCAGCCACCCACGCCGCGCTGCAAACGGCGCACACGCAGCTCGACCCGGTCGGCAAGCAGACCTCGACCCTGCAGGTAGTGACGCTCAAAGGCCACCCGCTGGTGGGGCTGTGGGCGATCCAGACGCCTGCCGGTCGCCATGTGTTCCTGCCCGATACCCCCTACGGAGACCAGGTGCTGGACGAGCGCGCCTTTGCCCTCTGGCTGCGCCGACCCGAGGCCGAAGCCTACGTTCGCGCCCGCGCGCAGTATCGCTACCACCCGGACCTGGCCGGGGCGTTCGAGCATACCGCCAGCTCGCGCGGCATCCCGTTCGGCTTCGCGGCCACGCGTGGGCCGCAGGCGGCGGCGGCCACGCTGATCGCCGCGCGCATCGACGATGTGGACGAGCTGACGGTGAGCCCGCACGAGCAGCTGGTCGAGACGCTCAGGATGATCGGCACGATCGGGGTGGGCGCGTTGTGTTCCCTCGCCAGTGGCGGCACCGGCACGCTGCTGTGCCTGGCCGGCACGCTGGGGGTGGTGGTCGACAGTTTCCACCGGGGCCTGGTTTACCTGGAGCGCGGCCTGGTCGATGACGGCATCCTCGAGATCGGCGGGGGGGTGGTCGACCTGCTCGACCCGGCCCAGATCACCGCGATCCCCGGGCTGCTGTACCAGCTCGGCAAGCGCAGCCTGGGCAGCATCGCCGAGGCGACCGCTGCAGTGCGCCAGCTGCGCCTGCAGCGGCGGGGATTCAGCGCCGACGGGCAGGTCAACCAGGGCTTCGCGGTGTCGGACAGCGCATTGGCGACCGCAGCGCTGCCCATGCTGGAACAACCGCTCGCCGGTGGCGGCCTGCTGTACCGGCAGCGGGACCGTACATATATCCGGCAGGAAGGTCATTTCGTCGAAGCGGTGACCGATGGCCGCGATGTGCGCCTGCGCATGCCCGATGCATCCGAGGCGCCAGGTCCACCGGTGGAATTCAGGAACAACGCCTGGTACCGGCAGGAGCGCCCGCCGGCGCACCGCGGCACCACCACGCTGTCGCCGGTGGGCGGGCGCGGGTGGGTGAGCCGCCTGCCGGAGGCGGAAAACCTGCCGCCGGAGAAGCTGGACGAGCTGGAGGCGGTGTTCGGCGTGCGTTCGCGTGATTCCTCACCCAGTGCCGACCTGCGCCACGTGGTGCAGGAGCTCACCATCGACCAGCGTGTGCAGCGCATTCTCGGCGACCCCGATTCGCTGGGCATGCCCGGCGACGAGGCGATCATCATGCGCGCCTGGGCCGACAGCCCTGCACTGGGCAACGGCAAGGGTGTGGAAACCTATGTCGACACCATCGGCGAGTGGACCCGAGGCGCACGTTTCGGCCGCGGTCCCGTCGGGCTGATGGTGGAAGTGGCCGACACGCGCACCTTGCCCGGCGTCGAGGCCCTGGTTGACGCTGCTGACGCAACCGCCCTGGCCACGCGGCTGAAACTACCGGCGGACACCGGCCGCGACGCGCTGCTGCAGGCAGTGCGCAGCGAGCTGGGCCGGGTGATCAAGGCCGACCCGGCGCAGAGCCGCCTCACCTGGCAACGCTGGATCGCCGCCCAGCACCGCCTGCCAACGGCAGCGGACAACCTGGTCAAGCACTTCCCCGATCTCACCAAGGCCGAGGCGGAAGAGATCATCACCCGCTCCAACGGCCTGCAGAAGCGCGAGGTGGAATCGTGGATATTCTCCACGGACATCCGCGCGATCGTGGCCGACACACTCACCAGCCGGACGCAGCGCCAGCAACGCCAGGCGGTGGTGAACGACGCCTTCGGCACGCTTGCCGATGTGCAGCAACTGGGCACCCACCTGCAGTCGGCACTGCCTGGCCGCACCATCAAGGTGCGTGACGATGGCCAGGGCGGTTCCGTGCTGCTGGTCGGCTCGGCAACGCCCGGGGTTGCCGAAGCACGGCTGGCCTTCAGCCCTGGCACGGGTAGCGCACTGATCGTGTCGGATGCGTAGCACAAGGTACATACGCACTGGCAGGACGCGTTGTTCGAACAGCTTGCCGCACCCGAAAAACGCCGGTTGGGCGACGCAACCACGCTGCGGCGCGAAGTGGTCGAGCAGATGAAGCAGATGCCGATCGCGCAGCGCTGCAGCCTGAGGGGACCGCTCAAGCCGGTGCCCGACAGCAGCCCCAACAGTGAGGCACGGCCGCACGAACGCACCCGCCGTTCGGCGGACTGCGATCCCCCGGACAGCATCTCGCTGGGTCCGGACATGATTGCACTGCGTGACGACATGCAGCGCAGCCTGGGCGCGATGCGGCACGAGCTGGACCGGACCTACACCGGCCTGCGCGCGGAAGAACGCGAACTGAAGGCGCTGACCAGCCGCATGATGCAGCTCAAGCTGGAGAAGCAATCCCTGCCGCCGGCCGACGCCGCACGCATGAAGGAGCTGCAGAAGAAGAACTTCCGCACCTTGAACGGCTACGACCTGATGAACGCGGCCTACTACCGTCTGGACGGCATCGCGTACGGTGGGGTGCCGCTGGGTCCATCACCGGATTTCCCGGACAGTGGTTTCGCCTTGAGTACCGTGCCGCGGGCATGGATGCACCCGGAAAACTTCGTCAAGCCGGTGCCGGTGCGCCGCGTGTTCCTGCCCGCTGCACAGGCCGAGGGCAAGCCGATGCAGAGCGACCTGTTCCGTGCGGACTATCCGCTGGGTGCAGACCTGATGCCCTCGGTGGGCAAGCTGGCCGAACCGGGGCAGGCGTCGAAGAAGATCACCCTGACCGAGCGCGACCTGCAGGTGACGGTGCCGGGCGGGAAGCAGGCCCGGTCGTTCGCCGAGCTGACCGACGCGGAGTTCGACGCACTGGATGGCAAGTCGCTCTCGGAGGCAATGCGGCAGTACGTTGGCGAGGGAAATCTGCTGGCAAGCAATGCAAAATCCCTGACCCCCGGCGACTACTACCTGTACCAGATCCGCTCATGCAGCGAGAGCAAGATCCTGAAGGGCTGGTTTGACGCATTGAAGAAGGCGGTGCCTGCGATCGCGGACCTTCTCGATGGAAGGGGCCCGATACCGAAGGTCACGGGGAAGGTCGGCATCCTGTCCGACAGCAACCCCTGTTCCTACAGCTGTGATCGCCGCCTGGCCGAGTTGGAGGAGATGCTGCCCGATGTCGAACTTACCGTGTTCTATCACTTCGACACGCCAACCGAGGCCCTGGAGTGGCGGTCGGAGCAGGCCATGCTGCGGGTGATGGAGAAACACCGCGTCGCATGGGAGGGTGCAGGCCATTCCGAAAACGACATTCGGCAGATGGCCGCCGCCGAGTTGAAGAAGCCCGATGTGCGCCAATGGGCCGAGGAACAGCTGCTGGCATCGCCGCCGCCGCGGCCGGTGCCGCGGCTCTGGACACGGACGGAGTATGAAGCCGAGGGATTCTGAGGCGCGCCGCATGCGGATGCGGCACCATGTCGATGTGCGACGGCCGGGGTGCGAGCCCCGGCCGCCGCTGGACCACCGATTCCGGGAGCACTTGCAATGATCATCAACGGCGCCGGCCGTCCTGCCGCACTTTCCAGCACACCGGGCCTCACCGCGGCGGACGCCTCCGTTCTCGGGGCCGACCGCGAGCAGGCCCTGGCCACGCGCGAGCACGATTTCCTGCTGTTCGGCAGCCAGGCCACCGCGTTCGCCCGCGACCTGTTCCGCAGTGGGATCGCCGACGACCTGCGCGCCTATCTCGAACAGGGATTCCTGCACGACGCTGATGCCAGCGGGCCGGTACAACGGAAGGTGGCGCCCGGGGACGGCGACGACGGGCTCGATGCCTGCGGCGGGAATCTGACCCTGCGCGACGGGGTGCTGATCTTCGGCCGCTACAACAACCACGGTAACGGCGACTGCTATTACGCCTGCGTGCCGGGCAGGGGGGCGCCTGCGTTCTTCAGCATCTGCATCGAGTCCGGCGTGGACAGCGGTGAGGCCTACGAAATCTCCGTGTCCCCCTCGATGGACTGGTCACAATTTCTGGCTCACCTTCCGCCTGCGTGAATATGGCGTGATGCTCGAGGCCGCATGCACCGCAGCGACGGGCTTCGTTTTTGGCACGATCCCGCTATCCTGTGCCCATGCCGCCTTTGAAATATTTCCTGCCGCTGTTGTTCCTGTCGCTGGCGATCGCCTCGACCGCGCATGCGCGCGGCACCATCGAGAAGGTGGACATCACCGGCCTGGACAGGGACGACGATGCCGAGATGATCGAGAACATCGAAGTCTCGCTGTCGTTGTACGACACCATTGGCAAGGAACAGGGCGAGTCCCGGCTGGAATACCTGCTGTCGCAGGCCGAGCGCCAGACCCGGCGCGCGCTGGAACCGTTCGGCTACTACAACCCGGTGATCACGGTGGAAAGCCCGCGCGAAGGTGAGAACCTGCGCGTGGTGATCCATGTCGATCGTGGTCCGCCCACCCTGGTACGCCGCGAGAACATCGACATCACCGGTCCGGCGCAGCTGGACCAGTACCTGCAGGAAGACCTGGAGAACTTCCGGCCGCGCAAGGGCCAGCGCTTCGAGCACACGCTGTACGACGCCAGCCGCGTGACCATCACCCGGCGCCTGGCCGAACGTGGCTACTTCGATGCCGATTTCACCCAGCGCCGGGTCGAGATCACCCGCGCCGAGAATGCCGCCGACATCGATCTCACCTGGGACAGCGGCCGCCGCTACAACATGGGCGATATCCGCTTCCACCAGGATTACTTCGTGGAGCGCCTGTTCGACCCGCTGGTGTACTGGGAAAAGGGCAGCTACTTCCACGAAGGCAAGCTGGACCGCCTGCGCGAATCGCTGACCAAGCTGGATTACTTCAGCGTCATCGACATCCAGCCGCAGCCGGACCAGGCCGACGAGAACGGCAACGTGCCGGTGGATGTCACCCTGACCCGGGCCAAGCGCAGCATCTACACGGCCGGTATCAGCTACGGCAGCGAAAGCGGCGCCGGTGTGCGCGGCGGCCTGGAGCGGCGCTTCCTCAACAGCCGCGGCCACAAGATGAACACCCAGCTGGACTACGCGCAGAAGCGCAAGAGTCTTGTCACCACCTACCGGATCCCGGCGTTCAAGTGGCTGGACGGGTGGTACGGGCTCACCGCCAGCGCGTATGACGAGCAGACCGACTACATCGACCTTCGCAACTTCAAGCTGATCGGCAGCCGCAGCGGCGAGATCAACGAGAACTGGACGGCCATCGCCTCGATCAATGCCCTGCGCGAGCGCTGGCGCTATGCCTCGGGCACCGAATTCACCAACGCGATCTACAACACCTCCACGCTGGTGTATCCGCAGCTGGTGGCCGACTACGTGAATGTCGACGACCGCCTGGCCCCGCGCAAGGGCATCAGTGGCAGCGCGACCATGCGTGGCGGCATCGAAGGCGCAGGTTCGGATACCAGCTTCGTGCAGGCCAGTGTGATGCTGCGCTGGTTCATTCCGGTCGGCGATGCCGACCGCCTGATCCTGCGCGGCGAAGGGGGTACCACCTGGACCAGCGACCTGGTGGCGATGCCCCCCAGCCTGCGCTTCTTCGCCGGTGGCGACCGCAGCATCCGCGGTTACGCGTTCCGTGAAGTAGGCCCGCGCACGCCTCCGCCGGATAAATTCGCACTGGGTGCCAAGAACCTGGTGACCGCCTCGGCCGAGTACGAGCACTACTTCAAGGGCGGGCCGTGGGGCGGCGCGGTGTTCGTCGATACCGGCAGCGCGTTCGACAACACCATCGACCTGCATACCGGCGTGGGCTTCGGCGTGCGCTGGAAATCACCGGTGGGTCCGGTGCGCGTGGACATCGCGCACGGTCTGAACAATCCGGATTCGAAGTTCCAGCTGTACCTGAGCGTGGGAGCGGACCTGTGAGCACGCCGACCCCGACCACGCCAACCCCGCCGCCGCCGCGCGTGCGCTTCTACCGCAAGCGCCGGTTCTGGGCATGGTCCGGCTTCACCGTGCTGGGGCTGGTGCTGCTGGCGCTGCTGCTGGTGTACTGGCTGCTGCAGACCGTGGCCGGGCGCGATGTGCTGCTGGCCCAGGTGGTGGCGCGGCTGCCGGTGGGCGCCACGCTGACCTGGAGCAAGGTGGATGGCCCGGTGGCCGGGCCGCTGGTGCTGCACAACCTGGATTTCCGCTACGACGACATCCACTTCACCGCCGAGCGCGCGTACCTGGATCCGGATATCCGCCCGCTGCTGGGCCGCAAGCTGCAGCTGGATGCGCTGCAGATCAAGAACGCCACGTTGAACCTGGCCAAGAGCGATGAACCGTTCGAAATGCCCTCGTGGCCCGATTCGCTGCCGCAGATCGAAATGCCGCTGGCGATCCAGGCCGACACCATCATCATCGATGGCTTCCGCATCACCCAGGCGCAGGAGCCGTTGATCGACATCACCAGGCTGCGCGGTGGGCTGGAAATTGCCAACGGCGAATTCCGCGCGCGCCAGCTCAAGGTGGACAGCGACCTGGGCGACTTCCGCGTGGACGGCCGCTATGTGCCGCGCAACGACTATTCCACCGACATCACCATCGGCGCGGTGCTGCCGGCACCGCGCGGGCGCACCCCGGCGCGGCTCGGGCTGGTGGCCCGTGGCAACCTGGACCGCATGGAAATCGCGCTGGCCGGGCATGCCCCCGCGCCGCTGCAGGCCAACCTGGTCTTCGACGGCCGCGACGCACCGGTGTGGAAGGCCAGTGCGCGCAGCAAGGAACTGGATCTGGCCCTGCTGGTGCCGGGCATGGATGCCAGTACCAGCACGCCGCTGTCGCTGGATTTCCAGGCCACCGGAAAGGGCGGGCAGGCCAACCTGCAGGGCCGCATCCAGCAGGGCGACCTGGCGGTGGAGCTGGCGCCGTCCAATGTCGGCCTGGCCGACCAGGTACTGACCGTCTCACCGCTGGTGGTGAAGGGCTTCGGTGGCCAGGCCCGGCTGCAGGGCACCGCCGATTTCCGTGACCGCGAAAATGCCAGCCTGCGCTTTGCGATCGTCGCCAACGACCTGACCTTCGTGCCCGAGGCCGATCCCACCACGCCGGGCGCCGCCAAGCCGGTGCCGGTGACGCTCAACGAAGCGCGCATGGGCCTGGCCGGCACGCTCAAGAACTGGGCGGCGGTCGGCACGGCCTCGGTGGAGCGCGAACAGCAATCGGCCGACCTGACGTTCGATGTGCGCGGCAGCGACACCGCCGCCCGGATCAAGCAGCTGCAGGCCAAGACTCCCGGCGGCGCGCTCGATGTGACCGGCCAGGTGGCGTGGGCGCCGCAGCTGGATTGGGACGTGGCCGCCAAGCTGGCTGCATTCGATCCCGGCTATTTCGTGCCCGGGTGGGATGGCCGCCTGTCCGGCAACGTGGCCTCCAAGGGCCGCCAGCTGCCGCCGCCGGCGGGCAGCCCGGCCGGTACCGCCGGGATCTATGAAGCCACCGTGGACGTGCCCGGCATCAACGGCATGCTGCGCAACCGGCGCGTGGATGCGCAGGGCCGCTTCGCGCTGCGCGGGCAGCAGGGCGAAGGCAACGTGCGCCTGGCGGTGGGCAACAGCCGCCTGACCGCGCGCGGCAGCGTCGGCGACCGCCTCGATGTGCAGGCGCAGCTGGAACCGGTGCAACTGGATGACCTGATGCCCGGCAGCACCGGCACGCTGCGTGGCCAGGTGCAGGTGCGCGGACCGCGCACCGCACCGGACATCACCGCCGACCTGGTCGGCAGCGGGCTGCGCTATGCCGATTACAGCGCTGAAGCGCTCAGCATCCGTGGCCGCCTGCCGTGGCAGGGCAGCAACGGCACCCTGGCGCTGCAGGGCAGCAAGGTGCAGGCCGGCATGCTGCTGGACACGATCAACGTGGACGCGCGCGGCAGTGTGTCCAACCTGCGGCTGGATGCGCAGGCGAAGAACGAACTGGGTGCGGTGGCGCTGGAGGGCGGGGTACGCCAGCAGGGCAATGCATGGCGGGGTGATATCGCCGCGCTGCGGATCGCACCGATCAAGGGCGATGCATGGGCGTTGCGCGCACCGGCCACCTTCGGTATCCAGGGCAGCACCTTCACCCTGACCGACACCTGCCTGGGCGCGGCCACCGGCGGCGCGCTGTGCGCCAGCGCCAACTGGCCGCGTGATGGGTTGAAGGTGCGCGGCGATGCACTGCCGCTGGCGCTGGTGCAGCCGTGGCTGCCGCCGCAATCCGGGCGCCGCCTGCACCTGCGTGGCGAAATCACCCTGGATGGGCAGATCCGCCCGCGCGGCAACGCGTGGGAAGGCAGCGCCAGGATCGCCTCGCTGGAAGGCGGCATCCGCCTGGGCGACAACGCGCGCGGCGAGCTGGTGCGCTACGACCAGTTCTCGGCCACGCTGGAAATGACCCCGGCGCAGATCAACGCCAAGCTCGGTGTCGGCTTCCAGGGCAACGGCTTCGTCGATGCCAAGGTGCAGACCGGCTGGGATGCCAACGCGCCACTCAACGGCGAGCTGTACCTCAACATGTCGCGGCTGTACTGGATCGAGCTGTTCTCGCCGGACATCGTGCGCCCCACCGGCCTGATCGAAGGCCACGTCAGCCTGCGCGGTACGCGCGGCACGCCGTCGTTGGGCGGCGACGCCAAGCTGAGCAACTTCAAGGCTGAATTCCCGGCGCTGGGGCTGACCTTCGACCAGGGCAGCGGCAGCTTCACCGCGCAGCCGGATGGTTCGGCGAAGATCACCGCACAGGCGAACTCGGGCAAGGGCACGCTGTACGTCGACGGCGGGCTGTCGTGGTTCGGCGATGCACAGCCGCTGCAGCTGCATATCCACGGCGAAAACGTGCTGCTGTCCAACACGCCGGAACTGCGCATCGTGGCCAACCCGAACCTCGACTTCACCCTGGCCAAGGCGGCCATGCAGCTGCGCGGCACCGTGCACGTGCCCGAAGCCGACCTGGACCTGGAGCGGCTGGATCGCGGCACCTCGGTGTCCGAAGACGTGGTGGTGCTGGACCCGGCCGATCCGGAAGAAGGCCCGAGCCTGCCGCTGGACATGGACCTGACCGTGAGCCTGGGCGACAAGGTCCGCATGGCCGGCTTCGGCCTCAAGGGCGGGCTGGGCGGCAAGATGCAGGTGTGGGCGCGGCCCGGTCGCGAGATGACCGCCAACGGTGCGCTGGAAGTGAGTGGCCGCTACAAGGCCTATGGCCAGGACCTGACCATCACCCGCGGCAACCTCAACTGGAACTTTAACGCGGTGTCCGACCCGCGCATCAACATCCGTGCAGAGCGCCGGGTGGGTGATGTCACCGCCGGCATCGACGTGACCGGCCGCGCGCAGTCGCCCCGGGTGGACGTGTGGTCGGACCCGTCGATGTCGCAGTCCGAAGCACTGGCGTTCCTGGTGCTGGGGCGCAGCCTTACCGGCGCCAGCAGCGACCAGACCCAGCAGGTGAACGCGGCCTCGGCGGCGCTGTCGGCCGGCAGCGGCCTGCTGGCCTCGCAGCTGGGCGCCAAGCTCGGCCTGGACGACGCCGGCGTGAGCCAGTCGCGCGCGCTGGGCGGCTCGGTGATCGGCGTGGGCAAGTACATCTCGCCCAAGCTGTACGTCGGCTACGGCGTCTCGCTGGTAGGCAGCGGCTCGGTACTCACACTGAAGTACCTGCTGCGCCGCGGCTTCGACATCGAAATCGAATCCAGCACGGTGGAAAACCGCGGCTCGCTCAACTGGCGAAAGGAAAAGTAGAGCCAGGCCCTGCCTGGCTGCTGACAATGATCGGCGCCACGGCCCACCGGACGTGTGGGGACCTGGCATCGGTAGGGTCGCATCCCAATCGAACGCCGACGCGGCGCCCGCGCCCGGTGAAGGCATTGCAGTAATCGGCATCGCGCCTCCGTCAGCCCGTGTGATTGCGGGTCCGACACCGGTAGGGTCGCATCCCAATCGACCACCGACGCGGCATCCGCGACCGTTGATGGCATTGCAATGATCGGCATCACGCCTCCGTCAGCCATGCAATTGCACAGGTCCATGCGTCAAAGCGATCGCCCACATTGTCGGCAGTCGTTTGGGAACCGACCCTACCGCGCGGTACATGCCGAATGCGGCATGGAAAATCCTGGCGTTTCATGCTGCGCAGAGCGCACAGAAAGAAAGTTCGCCTACCGCATCACACTTCGCGATGTGCTTGCACCGCAATGGATGCAGGGCACTCGCGGTCCATTTCCGACGCAGTGTTAGGCACCGCCTACCGGTTCGACCAAATCAACAGATAAAACCGAATTCCGATATCGTCATCGCGTACGCATGGTAGGTCCTGAGTCTAAAAGCTCAGCAATTCAGCAAGCTTGATGTACTGCGTCGGGAGGGTGGCGGAATACAACACCCTCGTGGAAATACGTCGCACCGTTTCTTGCTAACGGCTTTTAGCCTCCCGACTCCCTCGCCATCCCGGCGAGGGAGACATCCAGGAGAGGCCTACCATGCACGACAACAACGATGATTCCCGCGCCGACGCCCGATCCCGCGTCACCTACCACTGGCGCATGCCCCGCACCGTCCTCATCGGCGCAGACCGTCAAGACGACGACGAACCCAGGCCCGGCGAAGTGCTGATCCCCTCACTGCACCTGCGCGGCATGTGGATGACCACCGCCGGCATGGAAACCGGCTCGCGCGTGAGCCTGCACATCGCACCCGGCTGCCTGCTGCTGCGCATGGTCAACCCGGTAGTACGCGTCGCCTGCCGCCCGGGCTGGTACCAGGCCGCGCAGGATTCCACCCGCGCGCGCTGGTAGGGTCGCATCCCAATCGACCGTCGGCTCTGCATCCGCATTCGGTGATGGCATTGCGATGATCGGCATCGCGCCTCCGCCAGCCGTGCGATGGCGCCGGTCCATGCGCCAAAGAGATCGCGACCAGAGTCGGCGGTCGTTTGGGAATCGACCCCAGAAGGAACGCACCGGCAGACAATCAACGCGTGGACCGGACAAGTCACGGCCCGCGTCCGTCAAGAACTCACTTCGTCTGCTGTGATGGAGAAGAAGCGCTCCGCACCTGCATGGTTAGTACGGCAGTTGAGCAGAAGCTTGGTCGGCAACTGATCCGGGCTCGTCGAGAAGTTACGAACAAACGTAAGGGCACGTTGCTCGACCAAGGCCAGGATATCAGTCGAAGTTAGTCGTCTGACGAGGGATTCAGCACCCGAATGATTCTGCATCATGATTTCAACCTCATGAACCTCAATGTCGTCGATCAGTGTGAGGCAAACTGAGATTCGCAACATCCGCCTGCATATCAAGCCGGACTCCCAGTCTTTGGTGCCCAGGAGAACGTGCGCTTCGTCCGGCTCGCCGGGTAGCAAGGAGTCTCGATGAACGCCGCGATGCGAGAAGCTGAGTCCCGCAAATCGCTCGTAGTGGTGAAGTGACCGACGGCTACCCAGCCCATACGGCGATCTTGTCACTGAGTTCGGAGAATCGATCGCGAGCAGGAATCTCGCATGCTGGACCGAGACATGCGCCATATCGTCAGCGCTCTTGGCGATGGAGCCACCAACCTTCAGGTCCTCTGTGAGATCTTCCCATACCTCTGGTGCGGACGACTCGTAGTCGTGCCAGAGAAGCGGCACGTGGGGATGAAAGAAGTCATAGCCATGGCTATGAGCTCGTACCGCCATGACTATCTCTTCTGTGAAGAAGAAGTGGTTCGGATCTTGTCCGACTTCGTCAACAAACATCCCGTCCGAGAAGACAAATCCGCCGCTCATGAATCGAGCCCTCAGTGGAGCTGAGAACCTTCCATCACCTGGAAGCATCACCGACTTGAATCTGACTATGCCCATAGGTGTGAACTCGTCAGCCAGCATTACGGCCGACTGCTCCTGTCGGCCACTTGGGTAGGATGCAGGCGAGAAAGCAGGTGGATAGCCCGTCAGTAGCGGTTTGGCGGAGCGGCTTCTCAAGTCCTCAAGCATTGCGACCATCTGGCCATCCCAATTGGAGACGAACCGGTGGTGGGCATCGATCTGCAAGTTGTACTTCTCACCTTCAAATCTCTGCTGAGCAATGCTCCTCGCCCAGCCAGCGCCCTTCGCCTCCAGGAAGGGAACGTCGATAAGCTCGATCTGGACTCCAATGAACTCCAGAAAGTGCACGTCATAGGGGCCATTTGATTGCGAGGACAGGAACTGAAAGCCCTGGCAGGTAAAGGTGTCGATTGATTCCTCAGCGTCATGTTGCCAGCAAATCACAATACGAAGCTGTCTCGGAGCGCGTGCCTGTTGGGCAATGTCAATGAGCGTCGGAACAAGCTGTGGGTCTCGGTAGCTGGGAATCTGAACAAAGATGCGACGAATGTTGGTCATTGGACCATGATCCATCCAGCGCGCGTTGGTGAGATGAGATCGAGGCCACAACTTGAACGTAACACGCCGAATTTAGGAGTAGTACGAGTGAGCAAGCGACGGGCTGCCCGAACACTTCTCCCGTGGCAATTCGTCCACGAAGATGGAGAAGACAATGAAATCCAGTGTCGTCAGCGGATTACTGGTCGGGACGGGTTTGGCCCTCAGCGCAGGGGAAGTGGAGGCAGCATCTACGATCGTATTCAAAGGGGATCGATACTATTGCCAAACAAGTTGTCAGGTCGCAGTGTCGGGCGGAAATGCATGGGTAGTGGATGCGGCGGGCGGCTGGGTTCAGGGACCTTCGCGACGCCCGATTCCTACTTACCCGCCTGGGACCTGTGAAGCGTACGGTTGTCCGTGGAGGTGAGATGGAAAACTTGATTCCGAGCCGCATGGAGCGGGGCGTTGCGATGCCCCGCGCGATACGCGCCACGCTACTCCTCGTCCTGAGCCAGTGTGCTGGCTGCTCGCACGAGGAGGCTGCCAATCCAAACGCCGTTAATCTGGAGCCCAAGTCGAGTGCAGGGTACGCCAATCAACTGGAGATCAAGGATGCTCGTGCTGGAGACGAGCGGCCTGACATCAACGCGGAGACGCGTGCTGTCGGCCAGCAGTCCTTGGAACCTCCCAACTCCGTCTACCTGGCGACAGAGACCAGGTTCATCGAGCATGGTGGTCTATCCCGCGTCCGCGCCGACGAGGTTCTTGAATCACGCGAACAATTCTTCCGTGCTCTGGATGAAATGAGTTCCGACGCCGCCAAGAGCATGGAGGCGCAGGATCAGGCAGCTCACTATCGCAGTGCGTTGACGCAGGCAGTCGGCGCCGATGGCGCGGTGGCCAGCTTTTCCTGTGGATTAAGTATGTGCATGGGGACGGTGCAGACTCGAAAGGAGGTAGACAACGAGCAATGGACCCTACGGTTCCTGGAGGCCGATTCGACGCGCGTTTTTGGTCACATGAGTGCAATGGAACAAGTCGGCAACCTCCATGAGAGTCGTTTCATCTTCTCAACGGATCCGAACTTGCCGGGAATCGTTGTACCCATCAACGATTGAGCCGGTGATGGCACTGCGATCGTCGGAAGCGCACCTCCGCTGAATGGGCGCTGCCGCCCACCCCTGACCATCGGGCGTTGCCCCGCGCGCGCCCAGTGGCTAAGGTGCCCGCTCGTTCCGCCGTACTGGATGCACCCATGCCCGCACGCAAGCCCCTCAGCGCCGCCCTGGCCCTTGGCCTCACCCTCGCCGCCGGCGCCCACGCCGACGAAGGCATGTGGATGCCGACCCAGCTGCCGGACCTGGCCAAGCCGCTGAAGGCCGCCGGGTTCAAGGGCAACCCGGCCGACCTGGCCAACGTGACCGCCGCGCCGCTGAGCGCCGTGGTGCGTGCCGGTGGCGGCACCGGTTCGTTCGTCTCCGACGATGGCCTGCTGCTGACCAACCACCATGTGGCCATGGGGGTGATCCAGTACAACAGCACCGCCGAGCACAACCTGATCGACGGCGGCTTCATCGCCCAGGGCCGCAGCGATGAGCGCCCGTCCAACCCGGATTTCCGCGTGCTGGTCACCACCGGCTTCGACAAGGTCACCGATGAGGTGCTGCGCGACGCGCGCGGCAAGACCGGCCGCGCCTACTTCGACGCAGTGGACCGCGCCAGCAAGCGGCTGGTGGCCGAGTGCGAGCAGGAAGGCAACGTGCGCTGCAGCGTGGCCGACATGTACTACGGCACCGATTTCTACCGCATCCGCCAGCTGGAACTGAGCGATGTGCGGTTGGTGTACGCGCCGCCGCGCGCGATCGGCAACTACGGCGATGAGATCGACAACTTCATGTGGCCGCGCCACACCGGCGATTTCACCCTGCTGCGCGCCTACGTGGGCAAGGACGGCAAGCCGGCTGCCTACAGCCCGGACAACGTGCCTTATCACCCGCCGGCGCACCTGAAGATGTCGGTCGACGGGCCGAAGACAGGTGATTTCGCCATGCTGGCCGGTTACCCGGGCATCACCTACCGCCACCGCACGGCGGCCGAGTTCGCCGGCCAGATCGACGCGGTGCTGCCGCGCAGGGTCGCGGTGTTCCAGCAGATGATCGACACCATCGAAGCGACCACGGCCAAGGATGCGCAGGCGCGCACCCGCTATGCCGCGCAGCTGCAGTCGCTGAAAAACAACCGCAAGCGTGCCGCCGGTGAGCTGGAAGGCCTGCTGCGCAGCGATGCCAAGACCCAGCGCGCCACCGATGAGGCGGCGATGCTGAAGGCTACCGATGCGACCTGGCAGCCGGACATCCAGGCGCTGCTGGGCTCGCTGTCGCAGGGCGCGTCGATGGGCGAGCGCGATTTCGTGCTGGAACAGGCCGCCGCGCAGAGCCAGCTGCTGCGTTCGGCGCTGCTGCTGGAGCGCCTGCGCATCGAATCGGCCAAGCCCGATACCGAGCGCGAAAGCGGCTACCAGCAGCGCGATCAGGCGCTGATCGAAGGCACCCTCAAGCAGGTCCAGCGCCGCTACGCGCCGGAGGTCGAGAAGGCGCTGCTGACGAATCTGCTGACCCGCTACCAGCAGTTGCCCGATGCACAGCGCGTGCCCGAGTTCGACGCCGCGTTCGGCCGTACCCCGGCCGCGCTGGCCAAGGCGTTGGACGCGCTGTACAGCGGTACCCGGCTGGGTGATGAAGCCGAACGCCTGAGTCGCTTCGCCGCTGCGAAGGAAGGCAAGGCATTGGCGCGCGACCCGCTGATCGACCTGGCCGGCCCGCTGGTGGCCGCGCAGCTGCGCATGGAGGGTGAGCGCAAGGAACGCGAAGGCGAGCAGCTGCGCCTGCGCCCGGCCTACATGCAGGCGCTGTTTGCGTGGCGGGCAAAGCAGGGCAGGGCGGTTTACCCGGACGCCAACCGTACCCTGCGCATCAGCTACGGCAAGGTGGAAGCGCTGTCCCCGCGCGATGCGGTGCATTTCGATCCGGTGACCACCGTGGCCGGCATCGTCGAGAAGAACACCAATGCATTCCCGTTCGATGCGCCCAAGCCGTTGCTGGCGGCCATCGCCAAGGGCGATTTCGGCAGCACCGCCGACCCGGTACTGAAGACCCAGACGGTCAACTTCCTGACCAACCTGGATACCACCGGCGGCAACTCCGGCTCACCGGTGCTCAATGCACGCGGCGAGCTGATCGGGCTGAACTTCGACAGCAACTGGGAATCGGTCAGCGCCAGCTGGTGGTTCGACCCGCGCTTCAAGCGCGCCGTGCACGTGGACATGCGCTACCTGCGCTGGCTGCTGGCCAAGGTCTACCCGGCGCCGGCACTGCTGACCGAAATGGGCGTGCCGGCCGAGTAGGCCGGCGCCCTTCAACGGGCCAGCGGCGTCAGCCCGGTCCAGTCCATCTGCAAGGGCGCGAGCAGCAGATCCAGTTCGTTGCCCAGCGGGTTGCCGGGGTCCCAGACGTTGGGGTTGGCTGCAGCGTGCGAGCGCTCTGGCGGCGCGGCGCCGTTCCACGCCACCAGGGTCAGCTTCATGCCGCCGCGGTGAACGCCTGCCACCGCGTCCAACTGCTGCGCACCCAGTGCCCGTACTTCTGTGGGCTGAAAGCCCAGCCGCTCGGCCTTGGCCAGCAGCTTGACGGCAATATCGCTGACTGCCAGCTCGCGCCAGGTCAACGTTACCGGCACCGGCAGCAACGAGAACTCGCGGCGTAGTTCATGCAGCACGTGGGCATGGATCTGGCTCTGCGGCCGCCGCACGGCGGGATCGCCTCCGGGATCAAGCGGCAGTGCCGCTTCCACTTCGTGCAGGTAGTGCACCAGCTGCAGCGTGCGGTGTTCATCCGCACTGAGCGGACCGAAAGGGGAACCGGCTACCGGAACCGCCAGCCGCTGGTAGATCTGCGCCATCGGCCAACGGCTGGTACGGTCAGCCGGCGGAGGGGTTTCAGTGACGGCTCGGGCGTTCCAGACCGAATACAGCAGGTTGCTGAGCGCGTTGCAGGTGACCTCGCGTTGGTCCGCGGGCAGCGAGGTTTCCAGGCGGTGGCGCAAGAGCGGGGTGAGTATGGCGGGCGGCGAGGTGGCTACGGGCATGCTGGAACTCCGTGGGAACGAGGGGCGGTCAACGCTGCCTGCCCCGATCCACACGAACAAGCGGCAACCACGACGCCCCACTGTCGCTTGCACCCACACGCCCCGGCACTGCGGCTTTTGTAGCATTTGGCGGGTTCCCGGGCGGCGGCTAGACTGCAGGCTGGATCCGGAGGAAGCGACGCACCACGTGACTGCAGTACGGGAACTTGAAGGGCTGAAGGTCTGGGTGGTTGAAGACGACCCGGAGCTGCTTGCACTGCTGCTGGACGACCTGGCCTGGCGCGGCGCGACCGTGCGTGGCCTGGACAGCGCCGAAGCCCTGTACCGCGCGCTGCTGAGCGACCGCTGCGACATCGTGGTGCTGGACGTGGGCCTGCCTGGCGAAGACGGCTACACGGTGGCGAGCCACCTTCGCGCCTCGGCCTCGATCGGCATCGTGATGTTGACCGGCCGTGGCGATCCCCGTGACATGGCGCTGGGCCTGACCCAGGGCGCCGACCTGTATCTGGTCAAGCCACCGGACCTGGATGTGCTGGCAGCCGGCCTGCACAGCCTGCGCCGCCGCCTGTCGCCTCCTTCCACCGCGCCGGCCCCCGCCACGGCGCCGCCACGCTGGCGATTGGCCGATGACGGCTGGACCCTGCACGCACCGACCGCCGCCACACTGGCGCTGACGATGATGGAGCGCGGCGTGCTGCAGTTGCTGTTCGCGGCCAACGGCGGCGCCGTCACCCGCGAGCAGCTGATCGCCAACATCACCGACACCCCGTGGGATTTCGATCCGCACCGCCTGGATGTGCTGGTCCATCGCCTGCGCACGCGCGTGCGCAGCGCCACCGATGTCGAGCTGCCGATCCGCGCGCTGCGCGGCCAGGGCTACCTGCTTACCGCCTGACCCGCGCGGGTCTGTGTGAGCCGGTGTGAGCGTGCGTGAGCCGCCGGCACTGACTTGCCTTCACGGCAACATCACAATCCGCCCCGCCCGGCACCGTCGGCGACGTCTGTCGCCTGCAGGCCTGGGATTCATCTGACAGGGGACGTCTGGACCGGTTGCGTTGGGTACGCATCGTGCGGCGTTCCCTGTGAACGCTGCAACGACCGGAACAGGGGAAAACGCATGTCCATCCAGAGCGATCGCGCAGGTATCTGCGCGGCGGCAACGCCGTTTGAGCGCACGCAGGCGCAGTCCTGGCGGTTGTCGCTGCGCCGCGCCCTGCTGGCCCTGCTGATGGCGCTGCCACTACCCGCACTCGCCATCGACCTGCAGATCACCGACTTCTCCGACACCGGTTACGACCCGGTGCCGGCCGGCACCACGGTGATCTACAACGTCAAGGTCGAAAACGGCGCCAACGACACCGCCAGCGGCAGCGTGACCCTGTTCGACCTGCCCGCCGGCACCGCGCTGGGCGGCACCGCCCCGGCGGGCTGCAGCGCCTCGGCCGGCGCTGCCGGCACTACCCGCGTGGTGTGCACGAACCCGGCATTGAATGCCTCCACGGCGCCCTACGAATTCAAGCTGCCGGTCACCACCATCGCCTCGCAGCCGGCCACCATCACCGTGCGTGCCGCGATCGGTTTCGCCAACGCGCTGCCGCCGGCGACCACGCCGATCAACTCGCTGCAGAACACCGACCCGTTCTTCGGCAGCGATACCAACGTTGCCAACAACCGCACCAGCCAGAACACCACCATCCAGGCGGCGGCCGACCTGGAACTCAGCAAGAGCGCCACGCCCGATCCGGTGATTGGCGGCGGTGAAGTCACCTACACCCTGACCGTGCGCAACGCCGGCCCCAGCGTCACCACCGGCTTCCGGGTCGCCGATACGCTGCCGCCGAACGTCACCCTGGTCGGCGCGCCGACCGGTGCGGACTGGGCCTTCACCCAGCAGAACGGCACCTACAACGGCACCCTGGCGGTAGGCGCGAGCACCAGCTATTCGTTCCGCGGCAAGGTCAATGTCGGCACCGGCAACATCGTCAATTCGGCGGTGGTCAACGCCGGCAACGTGCCCGACCCGGTGCCGGACAACAACGCTGCCCAGGTGACCACGCAGGTGACCGCCGGTGCGGACCTGCTGGTGTCCAAGTCGGTATCGCCCGCGCCGGCAGCCGCCGGTTCGGTGGTCACCTATACGCTGACCGCGCGCAACGATGGTCCCAGCGCCGCCACCACGGTGGTTCTGCGCGATGCGCTGCCGGAAGGTTTCATCGTCAACGGGGTATCCGGACCCGGCGGCTGGTCGTGCAGCAACAACGCCGAGCGCACCGTGGTCACCTGCAACGTCGCAAGCTTCGCACCGGGCGCGCAGGCGCAGATCGCGATCCAGGCGCAGGTGCCATCCACCGGCACCAACAGCAGCGGCATGGTCACCAACACCGCCCAGATCAGCGCGGCCACGCCGGACCCGGTGCTGACCAACAACGAAGGCAGCGTCGGCCTGACCGTCATCCCCGACGGCGCCGATCTGCGCATGACCAAGACCAAGACCCCGGCGCTGGTACCGGTGTGGAACAACACCGGCCTGCGCACCGACAGCGTGATGACCAGCACCCTGCGCGCGCAGAACCTGGGCCCGCGCACGGTCACCGGCAACCTGCAGCTGGTCGATACGCTTGCCGCGGGCGAAGAGTGGGTCGATGCCAGTGGGCAGCCCTACGCGGCGGGCGTGCCCGTGACCGTGGGCGGTTTCAGCTGCAGCGTGGACCGCGCCTGGAGCGGGGCCCCGGCGCAGGTCGTCACCTGCACCCAGACTGGTGGCTACCCGGTTGCGGTCAACGGCAACTCCGCCGCGCTGACCCTGTACACGCTTGCGCGCCTGCAGGGCACGCTGGCCAATACCGCCTGTACCGGCGGCAGCGGCGGTTCGGCCGAACCGACCACCGCCGGTGGCATCAACCTGGATCCGAACACCGGCAATGACTGCACCGGCGGGCAGAGCCGCGCCACCGACGCCCGGGCCGACCTGTCCATCACCAAGCGCACCAATGGCGCTGGCGACGCGGACAACGTGATCCGGGAAGCGGATGGTGGGGTCAGCTACACGCTGCAGGTCACCAACAACGGCGCAACCACCACCGGCGTGGTGGTCAACGACCCCATCCCGGGCTTTGTCACCGGCAGCACCACCGTCACCAAGAACATCGTGCCGGCCGGCTGGACCTGCGATGTGGTCGGCAGCGGCTACATCTGCCGCTCCGCCGGCACCGCGCTCGCGGCCGGCGCCACCGCCACGATCGTGTTCACCGTCAACCGTGGTCTGTTCGACAGCCAGAGCCAGGCCGCCGGTACCTGCGGTGGCGTGGCGATGCCGGCCGGCCGTTTCTGCAACACCGCTGGCGTCAGCATCGATCCGACCGTGAGCGGTTCGATCGGCGAAGCCAACCCGGGCAACAACAGCGCCTCGGACTGGGTGCAGATCGACCCGGTGGCCAACGTGGCCACCACCGCCAAGGACATCACCTCCGGCAGCCCGGGCCGCGCCGGCGTCAACACCACCTACCGCATCACCTACCAGAACCGGGGTCCGTCCACGGCCCGTGGTGTGGTGTTCAGCGATACCTTCACCCTGCCGGCCAATGACGCCGGTTTCGTATTGATTTCGGCGGTGCGCACCGGCAGCGGCAGCACCGCGTGCAGCGTGACCTCCAACGATGCGGCGATCAGCTCGGCGCCCGCCCCGGGCGGCACCTCGTGGTTCAACACCGGCGGCGCGCCCGCCACGCTGCGGCTGACCTGTGCGCCGCAGGACATGGCCAACAACTCCACCCAGACCATGACGGTGGTGATCCGCCCGAACGTCAACAGCGGTAACACCGGCCGCCGTTTCACCAACGATGGCTCGTTCCATTTCGATCCGGACAACACCGGCAGTCCGGTACCGGCCAGCGGTGTCGACGGCAGCGGGCGCAGCTACAACTACAACAGCCGCACCGACGATGACCTGCGCGCCGCCGCGCTGGATTTCACCGCGGGTGAAGTGGACCTGATCGTCAACAAGATCGACCAGAACTTCGCCGGCGCGGTAGATCCGCTGGGCTTTGATTCGCGCGTGGGCCAGGAAGCCAACAACTACATCCTGTACCAGGTCAGCGTGCGCAACGACGGCCCGTCGCTGGCCACCCGCACGGTGATCGAAGACACCATCACCCCGGCCAGTGGCGCCAATGTCGCCTTCGTCGGCAGCCGCACCGGCACCGCCACCACCCCGCAGGGCGCGATGGAAGCACCGGGCGTGCGCTGTACCGTTGCCCCAGGCAGCAGCAATCCCACCACGGCGCCGCAGACCCTGTCGTGCAGCATGCCCAGCGTGGGTGTGTCCACCACCGAACAGGGGGCGATCGCCGCCAACCAGACCAGCTACCTGTACCTGGTGTACCAGTACCTCAGCGCGCCGCCGGCCACCGGCGCGACGCTGCTGAACGAGGTCACCGCACGCTCGGCCGAAACCGAGCGCGATACCAGCAACAACAGCGCGGTGCAGGAGACCAGCATCCGCACGCGCTCGGATCTGGCAATGACCAAGACCAGCGTGGTGCTGGCGCCCAATGCCAACCCGACCCAGCCGCTGCCCGCCGCTGCCACCACGATCAGCCTGCGCCAGCCGTTCTGGTACGTGCTGGACGTGGTCAACAACGGCCCGGGCCACAGCCTGTCGCGCGACCGCAGCGGCGACAACCCGCTGCGCGGCGATGGCGTGGTGGTGACCGATACGCTGCCGGCAGGCCTGGAGGTGATCGGCGGCGGCGAAGGCACCAGCTGGCAGAAGGCCGGCAACACCGCCGATGCCGGCGTGGTCAGCAACGGCACCGGCAGCTGCGTGGTGAACGGTCGCAACCTTACCTGCCGCATGGGCGACCTGGCGCTGGACGGCCGCGTCCGCGTGCTGGTGCCCGCGCGCTGGACCACGCTGCCGGCCAATGGCGCCGGCCTCAACACCGCACGCGCCACCAGCGACCAGCTCGACCCGACCCCCGGCAATGACGAAGGCACCAGCACCCACACCGTGGTGCGGTCCTCGCTGACCGGCGTGGTGTTCCAGGACCGCGAGCGCAGCGGCACCGACGGCGGCACGCCGCAGGCCGGCGAACCGACCATTTCCGGCGTCGAAGTCCGCCTCACCGGCACCGATGCCTACGGCAACGCGGTGGCGCTCACCACCACCACCGACGGCAACGGCGCCTACCGCTTCGACAACCTTGCGCCGGCCGGTACCGACGGCTACACGCTGACCCAGGTGCAGCCGGCCGCGTACGTCAATGGGCCGGTGGCACCGCCCGTTGCGGGCGGCCTGGCGCCGTCGGCCGGTGGTACCTATGCCGTGGTCGATCCGGCGATCAGCGCCAACTCGCTCTACTCCGCCATCGCGCTGGGCGCGGGCGTGGACGCCGTGCGCTACAACTTCCCGGAAGTGCGCCGCCCGGCGTTGTCCGGCTTCGTCTACGTCGACAGCAACTACAGCAACACCCGCAACACCGGCGACGCCCCGATTGCCAATGCCACCGTCGAACTGCTCGACGCGGCCGGCAGCGTGGTGGCCAGTGCCACCACCGCCGCCGACGGCAGCTACAGCTTCCCCGGGCTGAACCCGCTGCAGGTGTACACGCTGCGCGAAGTGCTGCCCACCGGCAGCTACCGCAACCGCCCGAGCGCGATCAATCCGGGCCTGGTGGGTACGGCGGCGTGCGCAGGCTGCACCGTGGCCACCGGCGCGGCCGGCGATGCCGCCACCACCGACCGGATCGGCAACATCGACCTGTCGCGCGGCGAAGACGCCACTGCGTTCAACTTCGGCGAAGACGCGGTCACCGCCATCTCCGGCCATGTGTACCTGGACCGCAACGGCAACGGCGACTTCGACGCCGGCGATGCCGGTACGCGCAATTCGCAGGCCAATGGCGGCCTGCAGGGCGTCACCGTCACCCTCATCGGCGCGGGCCCCGACGGCGTGTTCGGTACGGGCGATGACCTGCCACCGGTGGTGGTGCAGACCGACGCGCAGGGCCGCTACGATTTCGACGGCCTGGTGGTCGGGCAGAACTACCGCATCACTGAAACCCAGCCGCAGGGGTATGCGAACGCCGCCGAAAACGCGACCAACAGCATCACCCTCAACGCGCTGCCGTTGACCGGTTCCAGTGGCAACGATTTCGGCGAGGCGCTCGGTTCGCTCAGCGGCGAGGTCTACGAAGACTTCTCCAACGTGGCGGCCAACAACAACAACGGCCGCCGCGACGCCGGTGAAAACGCCATCGCCAACGTCACCGTGACCCTGTCGGGCACGGACGTGCTTGGCAATCCGGTCGTGCTGACCACCAGCACCGATGCCAACGGTGGCTACCGCTTCAGCGACCTGTTGCCGCCGCAGGCCGGCACCGGCTACACCCTGACCGAAACGCAGCCGGCCGGTTACCTGGACGGCAAGCATGCGGCCGGCAATGCGGCCACCCCCGGCAGCACGGCCGTGGCCAACGTCATTTCCGCGATCGCCATCAACGCCGGGCAGGACGCCAGCGGCTACCTGTTTGGCGAACTGGCCAATGCGCCGATCAGCGGCACGGTGTACCTGGACCGCAACGACGATGGCGACAACACCGCCGGCGACATCGGCGTGCCCGGCGTGCAGGTGACCATCGTCGGCAATGGCGCCGACGGCGTGTTCGGGACGCCCGACGACACCACTGTCACCCTGGTCACCAATGCCGATGGCCAGTACAGCTACCCTGGCGCGATCGCCGGCCAGGCCTACCGCATCACCGAAATCCAGCCGACCGGGCTGGGCGAAGGCCGCGAGCAGCCGGGCAACGTCATCCTGATCGCCAACCTGCCCGCCGCCGGCGCCAGCGGCAACGACTTCGGCGAGCTGGCCGCGTCGCTGTCCGGCACCGTGTTCCTGGACCGCAACAACAACGGCGTGCAGGACGCCGGCGAGCCGGGCCTGCCGGGCGTGCAGCTGCAGCTGCCGGCCGGCACGGTCGATGCGCTGGGCAACGCCGTGGTCACCGTGGCGACCGATGCCGACGGCCGCTACCGCTTCGACCACCTGCTGGCCGGCACCTACAGCGTGACCGAGCAGGCCACGCAGCCGTCGTTCAATGGCGGCCCGACCCTCAACGGCCTCACCCGTGCCGGCAGCATCGACGGCGCCATCGTGGGCGTGTCCACGGCCGTGGCCAGCGTGCCGAGCGCGATCAACGCGATCACGCTGCCGGCCGGCAAGGCAGGGACCGCCTATGACTTCGGCGAGATCCTGCCGGTGTCCATCGCCGGCGCGGTGTTCTTCGACGTCGACAACGATGGCGTGCGCAACGGTGCCGCTGAAACCGGCATCGAAGCGGTGACCGTGCAGGTCACCGGTACCGACGACACCGGCGCCAGCGTCTCGGTCAGCGTGCAGACCGGTGCCGATGGCCGCTTCGTGTTCGAAGGGCTGCGCCCGGGCACCTACACGCTTGTTGAACCGCAGCAGCCGGCCGGCACCAGCAACGGCATCACCACCGCCGGCACCGTGGGCGGCACGCCGCGTGGCACTGCCACCCCGATCACCACCGTGCCCAGCGCGATCAGCACCATCGATCTGAGCACCCCGGGCAGCGCCTCGGTGGACAACCTGTTCGGCGAGATTCCGCTCAACAGCGGCATCAGCGGCAAGGTCTGGACCGACCGCAACAATGACGGCGTGGTCGACCCGGGCGAAACCGGCCTGGCCAATGTGCGGGTCACCCTGACCGGCACCGACCTGGCCGGCAATCCGATCAGCCGCGAGACCGTGACCGACGCCGACGGCAGCTACAGCTTCGCCGAGCTGCCGCCGGGCACCTACGTGGTGACCGAACCGGAGCAGCCCACCGGCACCCGCGATGGCCGCACCGTGGCCGGCAGCACCGGTGGCAGCGTGACCGCGCCGGGCACGGCGCCTTCGCAGATCACTGCGCTGGTGCTGGGCGTGAACCAGCAGTCGGTGAACAACAACTTTGGTGAGATTCCGACCGCCAGCATTGCCGGCCGCGTCTACAACGACAGTAACGACAACGGCAGCGTCGACAGCGGCGAAGGCGGCATTGCCGGGGTCAGCGTGGTGCTGACCGGCACCGATGACCTTGGCCAGCCGGTATCGCTCACGTTGAACACCGATGCCGAAGGCTGCTACCGCTTCGAGGGCCTGCGCCCGGGCACCTACACCGTGACCGAGCCGACCCAGCCGCCGCAGACGCTCAACGGCATTACCAGCGCCGGCACCGTCAACGCCGCCCTGGTCGGTGTGGCCAGTGACCGCGCCAGCGTGCCGTCGGCGATCAGCCAGATCGTGCTGCCGCTGGGCATGGACGCGCTGGAGTACAACTTCGGTGAGATCGGCGATTCGCCCGACCTGATGGTCAGCAAGGCGTCCACCAGCACGCGCTTCACGGTCAACAACCTGGCCGGTTACACCATCCAGGTGCGCAACGCCGGCCAACAGCCGAGCCGTGGCGAGTACACGGTGCACGACCGCCTGCCGACGGGCCTGAGCCTGGACAGCCTGCCGGTGGGGACCGGCTGGACCTGCACCGGCGAACCCGGCGCAACCCGCTTCAGCTGCACCAGCCAGCGCGTGCTGGCTGCCGGTGCGGTATCGCCGGACAGCATCGCCGTGGTGGTGCGCGTGGCCGCCGCAGCGGCCGAGGCCGGCACAGTCAACAACGCCGCGCTGGTGGAAGGCGGCGGCGAGAACCCGTTCCGCGCCCCGACCGCAACCGAACGCGCTGCGTTCGAGGGCGAAGTGGGCAACCTGCCGGCGTGCGTGGACACCATCATCCACAACGCCTGCCGCGTGCCCAACAGCGTGCAGCTGGCCGCGTCGGTCGGTGGAACCGTGTGGTTCGACGTGGGCAGCGATGACCAGCTGCTGGATGGCGGCGACCGTCGTCTGTCGGCCTGGATCGTGGAGCTGGTGGACCCCGCCAACGGCCAGGTGGTGAAGACCACCGTGAGTGCGGCTGACGGCAGCTACCGCTTCGGCGATGTGGTGCCAGGCGTGAAGTGGAACATCCGCTTCCGCGACCCGCGCTCCACCGTGCTGTGGCCGTTCCCGGTCACCCGCGAAAGTGCCGGCGGCGTGCAGGAAGCCTGCGACGCCGACGCGGCGATCGCGCGCGGCGGCGTCAGCGCCTGCCGCACCACCGACAACGGCACCAGCCAGCTGGAAGTGGTGCTGCGCGCCGGCGACCACCTCGCGCAGCAGAGCCTGCCGGTGGACCCGTCAGGCGTGGTGTACGACGCCACCACCCGCGACCCGGTTCCCGGTTCGGTGGTGACCCTGGCGCCGGTTGGCCTGTGCAGCGGGTATGACCCGCGAACCAGCGTGCTCAATGCAGCCGGTGGTGGCTATCGCATTGACGGCAACACGATTGCGATGACCGTCGGCAGCGAAGGCTTCTACCAGTTCGCCTTCGCGCCGGCCGCGCCGGCCCGCTGCGAGTTCCAGCTGACCGTCACGCCGCCGGGGGGTTACACCTTCGTGTCGACGATGATTCCGCCGCAGGCGGGCGCGTTGTCGCCGGCCGGCGGTGCCGGTGCCAACCATGTCGTGCAGACCAACACCCAGGCGCCGACCGGCGCGGTGGGTACGGCGACCGAGTACTACCTGACCCTGTTCGCGGGTTCGGCCACCGCAGCGATCGTGCACAACCATCTGCCGCTGGATACGGCGGTGGCCACGGGTCTGGCGATCACGAAGACCGGCGACCGCCAGACCGCCGAAATCGGCGACACCGTGCAGTACACCATCACCGTGCGCCAGACCGCCGGCAGTGCGCTGGCCGCGTTGAACGTGATCGACCGCCTGCCGCGTGGCTTCACCTACATCGACGGCACCGCGCGTGCCGACGGCCGTGCGGTGGCCGACCCGGCCGGCAAGCCTGGCCCGCTGCTGGGCTTCGCGCTGGGGCCGATCACTGTCGGTGGCCAGATCGTGCTGACCTACCGGGTCCGCGTGGGCGTGGGCGCGCAGCAGGGCGACGGCATCAACCGTGCGCAGGCCCATGGCTGTTCGATCAGCGGCGGCTGCATCGACCCGGTGGCGGTCACCCCGCTGCCCGGTTCGCTGGCCTCCAACCGTGCCGAATACCGCGTGCGCGTCACCGGTGGCGTGTTCACCGAACAGGCCTGTGTGCTCGGCAAGGTGTTCATGGACTGCAACAACAACCACCTGCAGGACCGCGAGGAGCTGGGCATCCCGGGCGTGCGCCTGTACTTCTCCGACGGCACCTGGGTGATCAGCGATTCGGAAGGCAAGTACAGCTTCTGCGGCCTGCCGCCGCAGAGCCACACGCTCAAGGTCGACGGCAGCACGCTGCCGGTCGGCGCGCGCCTGACCACCAGCAGCAACCGCAACCTGGGCGACGCCGACAGCCTGTTGCTCGACCTGAAGAACGGCGAGCTGCACCGCGCCGACTTCATCGAAGGCAGCTGCGCCAACCCGGTGCTGGAGCAGGTCAAGGCACGCCGCACCCAGGGAGAGGTGCAGGCGCCGGAAACCGAACCGGGCCAAGCGCCGCTGCGCTTCGAGAGCAAACCCGCACGGGCGCCGCAGCAGGCGACCGACACGGCCAACCAGAGACCGATCGTGCATCCCAGAGCCACACCGCCCGCCGCCGCCACGGAGGGCCAGCCATGAGCCGTGCTTCCGTAGTGCGCCAGCTGCCGCGCCTGAGCCTGCTGGCCTGTGCGCTGGCAACCCTGCCGGCGATGGCCCAGAGCGTGGGTACGCCGGGCCGCTTCACCCCGGTACTGGGCGATGCCAGCACGCTGTACCCGCGCAGCCCCGCCAGCGTGGACGCCGCGCCGGTTGCGGTGCGCGCCGCAGCGGGCACGCTGGACCGCATCGTGGTCGAGCTGGACCGCGACGGCGTGCCGGCCGATGGCCAGAGCCCGGTGCACGTGCGCGTGCAGCTGCTGGACTCCAACGGTCTGCCGCTGGCCGGCACCAGCTACGCGACGATTGAAAACAGTGGCGGCCGGATCCGTCTGCCCGGCTCGCGCACCGATGAGCTCGGTCCGGGTGCGCTGGATGCCGACAAGGTCACCCCGGGCGTGCAGCTGCAGGTGGTCGACGGCGTGGCCGAGTTCGACCTGGTCGCGCCGCACGAGCCGCAGGATGTGCTGCTGCGGATCACCGCAGGGGCCGAAACCGCGCAGGGCAGCATCGGCTTCGTGCCGGAGATGCGCGAGATGATCGCCACCGGCCTCATCGAAGGCGTGGTCAACTTCCGTCGCCACGGCAATGGCAGCCTGGTTTCGCCGGTGGAGCACAACGACGCGTTCGACCGCGACATCCGTCGCTGGGAGCGCCAGTTCAACAACGGCAAGGCCAACGCCGCCGCGCGCACCGCGTTCTTCGTCAAGGGCCGGATCAAGGGCGATGCGCTGCTCACTGCCGCCTACGATTCGGACAAGGACACCCGCGGCCGCCTGCTGCGTGACATCCAGCCCGAGGAGTTCTACCCGGTCTACGGCGACGCGTCGCTGCGCGGCTTCGACGCGCGCTCGGCCGAGCGCCTGTACGTGCGCATCGACAACCAGCGCAGCTACCTGCTGTACGGTGATTTCCAGACCGGCGACGGGCTGGCCACGGCCACCGGCATCGGCGGCAGCGGTCCGATTCCGCAGCGCAGCCTGGGGACCTACAACCGCACCGCCACCGGGCTGGGCTGGCATTTCGAAAGCGAACGCGTGCGCAGCAATGTGTTCGCCATCGAAGATTCCCTGCGCCAGGTGATCGAAGAGTTCCGCAGCCAGGGCAGTGGTCCCTACGCGCTGCGCAACAACGCGGTGCTGGAAGGCAGTGAGCGTGTCGAAGTCATCTCGCGCGACCGCAACCAGCCCACCCGCATCGTGTCGGTGCGGCCGTTGGCGCGGCTGGTGGACTACAGCTTCGAGCCGTTCTCCGGCCGCATCCTGCTCAACCAGTTCCTGCCGGCCTTCGACAGCGACCTCAACCCGGTCTCGCTGCGCATCACCTATGAACTGGACCAGGACACCGAGAAGTTCTGGGTGGTGGGAGCCGACGCGCAGGTGAAGCTCACCGACCAGCTGGAAGTCGGCGCGGCGGCGGTGGATGACCGCAACCCGTATGCGGAATTCCGCATGGGCAGCGCCAACGCAAGCTACCGGTTCGGTGACAACACCCTGCTGGTGGCCGAGTTCGCGCGCACCCAGAGCGAGGTCAACACCAACAGCATCAACCAGATCACCTCGCAGGGCCTGAAGGACGTCACCGGCGAGGTGGAAGGCGATGCCTGGCGCGTGGAATTCGCGCACCGGACCGAGAAGCTGGAAGCGCGCCTGTTTGCCGCCCGTACCGACCCGGCGTTCAACAACCCGGCCGCGCCGCTGTACGGCGGTCGCGGTGAGTACAACGCGCGCGTGGCCTACCAGCTTGGGCCGCGGCTGGAGCTGTACGTGGAAGGGCTGCGCAGCGAAGACCGCAACCCGGACGGTGGCAAGCGCGATGCCGGCGGCGCCGGCGTGCGCATTGGCGCTACTGAACGGCTGACCGTGGACCTGGGCGTGCGCAGCATCCGCGAAACCATCGGCGTGACCTCGCCGTGGTCGTCCGGGGTACCGTTCGGCAATGCCGGCGGGCTGACCGGCGGCTTCGCCACCGGTGCCGGTGGCGGCGCGCTCGGCTACGGCCAGCAGGCGCTGGACCCGGCTACCGGGCTGATGGTGATAAACGGCAGCAGCACCGGCAGTCCGATCACCAGCGACCTGCCGGTGGGCACCGAGCTGGAATCGGACAGCGCCCGCTTCGGCCTGGGCTATCGCCTGAGCGACAAGCTCAGCAGTGGTGCCGAGATCGAGCACAGCGTGAGCGGCGAAGAACGTCGGCGCCTGGCCGCCGGGTTGGACTACCAGGTGTTCGAACGCAGCCGCCTCTACGGCCGCTACGAAAAGCAGACCGGCCTGACCAGCGCCTACGGCATCACCACCACCGACCGAGAGGCCGACGCGCTGGTGTTCGGTATCGACAGCAGCTACCTGCGCGATACCCAGACCTTCAGCGAGTACCGCCTGCGCGATGCGATCAGTGGCCGCGACGTACAGGCCGCCTCGGGTATCCGCAACAACTGGGACATCGCCGAGGGCCTGCGCCTGTCCAGTTCGGCCGAGCACGTGAAGGTGATCGATGGCAGCACCGGTGACAGCACCGGCCTGGCGCTGGCCTTGGACTACGGCGCCAACCCGTTGTGGCGCGGTGCGATACGGGCCGAGCACCGCATCTCCGAAGACGTGCCGGACACCGACACCAATGAGGCGTTCAACACGACGCTGCTGCAGTTCATGCTGGCCCGCAAGCTCAGCCGCGACTGGACCCTGCTGGCCCGCAACTACCTGCTGAGCACGCGTTATGACGCACGCGGCGACGTGCTGCAGGATCGCTTCCAGCTGGGCGTGGCCTACCGCGATACCGACCGCAACCGGATCAACGCGCTGGCCCGTTACGAGTACAAGCTCGAGCGCGACGAGAGCGGGCTGACCCTGGTCGATGGCAGCACCGTGGATGGCAGCAGCCAGGACGTGCGCACCCGCGCACACATTGTCTCTGCCCATGCCGATTGGCATCCGTCGCGGCCGTGGTGGTTCACCGGGCGCGTGGCCGGCAAGTGGCAGCAGGATCAGTTCGCCTACGCCGACGGGGGTCGGGTCGACAGTGACTTCCGCGCCACGCTGCTGTCCGGGCGGGTGGTCTATGACATCACCGAGAACTGGGACATCGGCGTGCTCGGCTCCACGTTCCGCGGCCAGAGCGGCGCCAACCAGTACGCCTACGGCATGGAAGTCGGCCGCCTGCTGCGCCAGAACCTGTGGTTGTCGGCCGGCTACAACTGGACCGGCTTTGCCGGCGACCGCGACCTGAACGGCTATGAGTACACCCAGCAGGGCGTGTTCGTGCGCCTGCGCTTCAAGTTCGACGAAGACCTTTTCCGGCCGGACCCCGTCCGCTACCGCGACCCGGCACGCTGAGGATGCCCTGATGAACAACGCCAACCCGATCTTCCGTTCTGCGCGCCCGCTGCTGGGCGCGGCGCTCCTTGCCGCCCTTGCCGGTGCCGCACACGCCCAGACGGCGCAACTGCTGCCGCAGCAGCAGCGCATCACCGACGAGGCGATTCATGCCGACCATGCCACGTATGAGGCCACCCAGGGCCGCATCCAGGCGCTCAACGACGGCGGCCGCCCGATCCGCGATTACCACCTGTCCAAGGCACAGTGCTGGCTGGACGTGTCCTTCCACGAATACAGCCGCAACGACCGCAGCGATTTCCCGCAGGCTGCATTGGGTGAATCCGAGCGGCTGATCATCGGCATGGAACAGGGCGCCAGCCCGCTGCCCACCGACACGCCGCTGGTCAACAACGCGAAGTACCTGCGCGACGACCTGTGGCAGCGCCTCCGCGTGCTGCATGGCACGCCGGGCTTTGCCTGCGCGGCGCAGCAGGTGGCCTGCGGCGAGGTCGAGCTCGTGCACGCCGGCAACGAATTCAACCAGCAGCAGTGGCGGCATTCCAAGCCGTACATCCAGATCGCCGAGGAGCTGGTCAACGACGCCGAAGCGCTGGCCCGCCAGTGCGACGTGGCCCCGGCGGCCATCGCCGCACCGGGCCCGCTGGTGGCCAACGTGCTGTTCGAGTTCGACCGCGACGGCTACGGCGACATCCGCACCTACTCGCTGGAGAGCATCGACCGCGCGCTGGCCAGCATCGCCGCGGAGAAGCTGAAGCTGCAGGGCGTCACGCTGGTCGGGCATGCCGACCGCCTGCAGGGGCGCGGCTTCGACGCCAACCAGGCGCTCTCAGAGCGGCGCGCGCGCACGGTGCGCGAGCTGCTGATCGGACGCGGGCTGGACCCGGCGACGATCCGTTACGAATACCGGGGTGACACGCAGCAGGTGCAGCAGTGCGACGGCGTGCGCCCGCGCGTGGCGTTGCTGGAATGCCTGCTGCCCAACCGGCGGGTGGAAGTGCGGTTCGACGTCATCCGCTGACGTCGGATCCATCACACATCCCAGCGAATGGGCCGGCTGCCACTGAGACGCACCCACCCGGCCGCCGCGGCCTCTTCCGGATTTCCCAGCACTGCATACAGATGCGGTGCCTGGGTCCCGTCCTCGCCCCATATCCCTGCCCATGCATTGCGCCCGCCCTGGCGGGCGCCCTGCAGTGCACGATCGGCAGCGCGCAGGCTGTCATCCCGCTCCGCCGTTGCATCGCCGAACAACGGCAGGGGTGCCATGCCCACGCTGGCGGTCAGGGTCAGGTGCTGACCGGGGGCGAGATCCACCACCAGCCGCTCGATGGCCAGCCGCAGGTGCCCGGCCAGGGCCTGTGCCGCTTCCGCGCCGGTGTCGTGGCGCGCCACCAGGAAGGCCGCGCCGCCCCAGCGTGCCAGCAGGTCGTGCCGGTCGCAGGCCGCACGCAGGCATTCGCCCACGGCACGCAGCACGCTGTCGCCGGCTGCCTGTCCATGGCGCTCGTTCAGCGATTTGAAGTCGTCCAGTTCGATCAGCAGCAGCGCGCTGCGCGCTGCGCCTTCGTGGCCTGCGGCGCGTTCGTCGAGCCTGCGCTCGGCCTCGCGGCGGTTGGGCAGCCCGGTGACGCTGTCGGTCCGGCTGAGTGCGGTGAGCTGGCCGCGCTGCTGGCGTAGCCGCAGCACGAGCACCGTCGCAATCACCGCGACGGTGAGGAAAGCGATCACCGCGCTGTTGCGCAGCACTCGCACCCGGCCCAGGTCCTGTTCGGCATTGACCTGGGCGGGATGGATGCTGCGTTCGGCCGAGGCCTGCAGCCTGGCCAGCTGGGTGAGGGTCTCGCCCTTGCTGCGCGCCTGGTCCATCGCGCGGCCTTGGCGTACGTATTGCAGCGCCTGCTCGCGGTGACCCAGCAGGGTGTGGATGTCACCGAGCAGGTCCAGGCCGTTGCGGACTTCTTCCACGAACCGCCCGTGCTCTGCCAGGCCCTGTGCCTGGGTGGCCAGCGGCAGCGCCATCGCGGCGTTGCCCCGGTCCATCGCCAGCCGTGCCAGGCGCTGCAGGGTCACCACCTGGCCCTGCGGATCCTGCTTTCCCTGCCAGGCCAACACGCCGCGCAGCGCTGCCTCGGCGGCCTCCCGCTGCCCCGACACGCGCAGGATTTCGGCGCGATGGCTGGCGATGCGATGCAGGAACACGTCCTGGCCGCTCAGCCGCGTTCCGATCGCTTCGGCGCGCTTGAAGGCTGCGGTGGCTTCCTCGTACCGCTGCAGCATCAGCAGCGCATACCCATAGTTGTAGTACAGGATCAGGTCGCCCGGGTTCGGCGGCCGGTGCAGGTGGTCGCTGAGCTGCGTGGCTTTGTGCAGGTAGGTGAGGGCGCCTTCGGCATCGCCCATCGCGTCGCCACGGATCATCGCGATCTGCATCAACGCGCCGATCTGGCCCTGCACGTCGCGTTGCCGAACCGCATCGTCCAGCAGGGTGCCGGTCAAGCCGAGCGCGCGCGCGTGGTCGCCGCGCCACAGCAGCAGGTGCGCGGCCATGGTCCGGGCGCGCTGGATATCGTCGGGGCTGGCGTCGGCGCGCGCCGCGGCCGCCAGCAGGCGGTCGGGCAGGTCGGTGGTCTGGTCCAGCTGCCCCAGCGCCCGCAGCGCCACCCCCAGGCAGCCGACCGCGCCGATTTCCATCGAGGTGGACAGCGAGGGCGCGGCCAACAGGCTGCGCGCGAGCTGCAGCGAGGCCTGCGGTTCGCTGGTGAGCAGGGCGTGGCACTGTTCCACCTGCGCCATCTGCGGCGCTGCGTCGAGCGGGCGCTGTGCCTGGGCGGGCGGCGCGGCCAGGGACAGCACAACGGCAAGCGCAGGCAGTCCGCGCCGGACTAGCGACAACATAGGCATGGCGACAACGACTTCCCCGGTCGAGTGCAGACGATCTACAGCGCACTGCTAATATACCGATGTTGCCGCCGCGCGCCGGCGCCGCCCGCCATTCCCTGCCGCATGCCCGAGTCGTCGCCTTCCACCCGCGCCGCCGCCGCTGAACGCCCTGCCGGGCTGGGTCGGCGTACCGATGCCATGCTGGGCAGCCTGCTGCTGCTGGTGGGGCTGTACCACCCGTTGCTGGCGGCGTGGACGGCGTTTCGGCTCGGGGCGGGCCTGGACATGATGGTCCCGGCCATGGCTGCGGCCCACCTGCTGTTGTGCCTGCTGTGCCTGATCGAGCACCGGGCCGGCCGCAGCCTGCATGCCGCCGTGGTGTTCCTTGCCGGTGAACTGCTGCTGCTGGTGCTGGCCTACGGGTACTGGGGACTGGCCGCCCAGCTGCGGGTGCAGCTGGTGCAGCTGGTGCCGGTGCTGTTGGTGGCGGCGGTGCTTGGCCGCCGTCCGCTGGCCTGGACCGCGGCATGGCTGTGCGGGCTGATGGCCTTGGGCGGCTGGGTCGACGCGGCGTCGGGCCTGTTCCGGACCGACCGGGTGCTGCACGCGACCAGTGACCTGGCAGTGTCGGCATTCGGCACCGTCATGACTGCCTGGCTGCTCCACCACAGCGTGACCGGCCTGCGTGAAAGCCTGCAGGAAGCCCACCAGCGCAGCCAGGAACTGGCCCGCAAGCGCGACGAGCTGCAGGTGGAGATGCAGGCCCGCGAGCGTTCGCGCGACCAGCTCGTGCATGCCATGAAGATGGACAACGTAGGTCGCCTGGCCAGCGGCATCGCGCACGATTTCAACCACCTGCTGGCGCTCATCCAGGGCTACGTGGCCAAGGCGCGGCGCAGCGAGGGCGAGACCCTGCAGGCGGCCCTGCAGGGCGCGGATTCGGCGACCCGGCGGGCCAGCGCGGTGAGCCGGCGCCTGCTGGATTTCAGCCGGCTTGAGCCGGGCCGACCGCAGCTGCTGGACGCGGCCGCCACGCTGGCGGCGATGGCGCCCACGCTGCAGCAGGTGTTCGATGACCGCGTGCACTGCGAAGTGGAAACCGGCGACGTGCAGCGGCTGATCCACTTCGACCCGGCCCAGCTCGAATCGATCCTGCTCAGCCTGGCGGTCAATGCCAGCCAGGCCATGCCCGACGGTGGCCGGTTCACGCTGCGCCTGCAGCCGCCCGATACCGACGGACGCGTGGTCCTGCAGCTGCAGGACACCGGCCAGGGCATGAGCGAAACGGTCCGCGCGCGCTGCCTGGAACCGTTCTTCACCACCAAGCCGGTGGGACAGGGTACCGGCCTGGGCCTGGCGGTGACCGCCGGCCTGGTGGAGGCGGCCGGCGGTGCGGTGCAGGTGCACAGCCGCCCGGGCGAGGGCACCCGGATCGACCTGCAGCTGCCGTCGCGTCCGCTGGCGGCGTGAGCAGGGGCGTGCAGCGGCTACACTGCGGCCTGCGCTTGCGGAAACATGCCCGTGGTTTCTAGCTGGATCCTGCTGCTGGTGTCGGTGGCCTATGCCGCCCTGTTGTTCGGCGTGGCCTGGTGGGGCGACCGCCGTCCCATGTACCCCGACCGCCCGTGGCTGCGCCCGGTGGTCTACAGCCTGGCGCTGGCGGTGTACTGCTCGTCGTGGACCTTCTACGGGGCGGTGGGCACGGCGGTGCGCAACGGCATCGGCTACCTGCCGATCTACCTGGGCCCGCTGCTGCTGCTGCTGTTTGGCTGGCGCATCATCGAACGCCTGGCGCTGATCGCGCGCAGCCAGAACGTGGTGTCCATCGCCGATTTCATCTCCTCACGGTTCGGCCGCTCGCGCCGCCTGGCCGCGCTGGTGGCGGTGATCGCGCTGATCGGCATCGTTCCCTACCTCGCCCTGCAGTACAAAGCCGTGGCCATGAGCCTGCAGGTGCTGACCGGCAGCGTCGGGCCCACCGGCTGGTTCAGCGACCCGGCGTTGTACGTGGCGCTGCTGATGGCGCTGTTTGCCACCCTGTTCGGCACCCGCCAGGTGGATGCCACCGAACACCACCACGGCATGATGCTGGCCATCGCGCTGGAATCGATGATCAAGCTGATCGCGATGGTGGCGCTGGGCCTGTTCGCCTACCTGTGGCTGGCCGACCGTGGCGAAACCGTGGTGCGCAGCGCACATACGCTGTTCACCGGGCTGCCGCCGGTGGGCTTCATCTCGCAGACCCTGCTCAGCTTCCTGGCCATCGTGTGCCTGCCGCGCCAGTTCCACGTGGCGGTGGTGGAATGCGGCGACGTGCGCGATGTGCGCCGCGCGCGGTGGATGTTCGGCGGCTACCTGATCATCATTTCGGCGATGGTGATTCCGATCGCCACGGCCGGTGTGACCCTGTTCGGCACCGGCGGCAGCATCGCCGACGACAGCATGGTGCTGGCCCTGCCGTTGGCCGAAGGCCGTAAATTCCTGGCGCTGGTGGCCTACGTGGGCGGCTTCTCGGCTGCCACCGGCATGGTCATCGTGTCGTCCATCGCGCTGGCCACCATGGTCAGCAACGACCTGGTGATGCCGGTGCTGCTGCGCCGCAGTGGCGACCACCAGGAAGCGGCGGACGTCGCTTCGCGGGTGTTGTGGATCCGCCGCATGGCGATCCTGCTGTTGGCCCTGGCCGCGTACAGCTACTACCGCGGCAGCAGCAACGACAGCACGCTGGCCTCGTACGGGCTGATGGCATTCGCCGCGGTGGCCCAGTTCGCGCCCGGCCTGATCGGTGGCCTGTACTGGCGCGGTGCCAGCCGCCGGGGCGTGGAGACCGGCATCCTGCTCGGCTTCGGCACCTGGATCTACACCCTGCTGCTGCCGGCGCTGACCCACGCCGGCTGGATGGATGCGGCCTGGTTGAGCGACGGACCGTTCGGCATTGCCTGGCTGCGGCCGCAGGGGCTGTTCGGCATGACCAGCTGGGACCCGCTCACCCATGGCACGTTCTGGTCGCTGCTGATCAACGCCGCGGCCATGCTGCTGGTGTCGGTGCGCTGGCGCCCCGGCGTGGACGAGCGCCTGCGCGCCGCGCCGTTCCTGGACCCGTATGCCGAGCGCCCCTCCGTGGCCGGTGCCTGGCCGGGCCATGTGCATGTGGGCGACCTGCTGGCGCTGGCCTCGCGCGTGGTCGGCGATCGCCATGCGCGCCGGTCGTTCTTCGAGCAGGCGCAGTCGCTGGGCCGCGAGCTGCAGGCCTCGGCCCCGGCGGACCGGGCCTGGGTGCAGTTCACCGAACGCCTGCTGGCCGCCTCGATCGGCGCGGCCTCCGCGCGGCTGCTGCTGACCAGCCTGCTGCGCGGCTCGGGCATGGACCTGGGCGAGGTGGTAGCGGTACTCGATGAGGCCGGGCAGGAACTGCGCTTCAACCGCGAAATCCTGTCCACCACGCTGGAAAACATCAGTGCCGGGGTCAGCGTGGTTGATCCGGACATGCGCCTGACCGCGTGGAACCGCCGCTACCAGCAGATGTTCGGCTACCCCGATGGCATGTTGTACGTAGGCCGCCCGGTGGCCGACCTGATCCGCTACAACGCCGAGCGCGGCGAGCTGGGCGAGGGCGATATCGACGTGCAGATCAACCGCCGCATCGGCTACATGCGCGCCGGTTCGCCGCACATCTTCGAGCGCACCCGCAGCGATGGCCGGGTGATCGAGATGCGCGGCCAGGCGCTGCCCGGCGGCGGCTATGTCACCAGCTACAATGACATCACCGACTACAAGCACGCCGAGACCGCGCTGCTGGAAGCCAACGAGACGCTGGAACAGCGCGTGGCCGAACGTTCGCATGAAGCCGAAGTGGCGCAGCAGTCCAAGACCCGTTTCCTGGCCGCAATCAGCCATGACGTGCTGCAGCCGCTGAACGCAGCGCGCCTGTTCGCCTCGGCATTGCGCGACAGCCACCACAACAACGATGAACAGCGGCACCTGGCAGAGCGCGTGGACGCCTCCCTGCGTGCCGCCGAAGAACTGCTGGACGGGCTGCTGGACGTGTCGCGGCTGGATGCCGGCGGCCTGCACCCGGTGATCGGCGATTTCGACGTGAGCCTGCTGATGCGCGAGCTGGCCGCGCAGTACTCGCCGGTGGCGGCCGGGCGCGGCCTGCGCCTGGACCTGTTCGCGCGCCCGGCCTGGGTGCGCAGTGACCGCCGGCTGCTGCGCCGGGTGCTGCAGAACTTCCTGGCCAATGCGCTGCGCTACACCCGCCAGGGCCGCATCGTGCTGGCCGTGCGCCACCGCCGCGACGAGATCGAACTGCAGGTGTGGGATACCGGGCCGGGCATCCCCGAGCACCACATGCAGCAGATCTTCAACGAGTTCCACCGCTACCAGCAGCCGTTCGACTGGGGCGAGCAGGGGCTGGGGCTGGGCCTGTCTATCTGCCAGCGCATCTCGCGCCTGCTCGACCACCGCCTCAACGCGCGCAGCCAGGTGGGCAGCGGCAGCATGTTCTCGATCCTGCTGCCCCGTGCGCAGGTGCCGGATCTACCGGCCAGCGACGCGCAGGCCAGCGTGCCCGAGCACAGCACCCGCACCGATTCGCTGGCCGGCATGCGCGTGCTGTGCGTGGACAACGACCAGGAAATCCTCGACGGCATGCGCGCGCTGCTCGGCCGCTGGCAGGTGCAGGTGATCACTGCCAGCACCGTAGACCAGGCGCTGGAGGAAGTGCAGGCGCAGCCGGACGTGATGCTGGTGGATTACCACCTGCATGACCGCCTGGATGGACTGGATACGCTGGTGGCGCTGCGCGAACGCGCCGGGCGCGACATTCCCGGCGCGCTGCTCACTGCCGATGGGCGCGACGAACTCAAGCGCATGGCGCGCGAGCGGGGTTACCGCCTGCTGACTAAGCCAATCAAGCCAGCCTCGCTGCGCGCGTACCTGGCGGCGCACTCGACCCTCCAAGGTTGAAGGCGACAGCTGCGGCACGCTCGTGCCGTCGCGCTGTCTATGCTGCGCAGCCGACCACCTGCTGCGGAGTTTCCGTGCCCGTTCCCTCGCTGCGTTCCCTTCTTGCCACCCCGCTGCATTCCGGCGCGGCGATTCCCCTCGCAGGCACGTTGGGTGTCGTGGTGGGCGCAGGATTCGAGCTGGTATTCCGCGGTTGCACCAATGCCGCCGGTCCCGCATGGAGCGTTGCCGAGATCGTGAAGCCCGCGCTGATCTCCGGCTGGATGGGGATCGGCTGCACCAACGCGATGCGATGGCTGGACCCCGACAAGCCTGCGCGGCAACTGCAGCCGCATGAGAAGGCGCTGGTCGACTACCCGGCCGTCCGCGAGCTGCTGCATGAGGCCGGCACCAGCGTTGATGACCTGGACGCGTTGAAGTCTCTCGCCGCGCAGCTGGAGCGGGATTTCAGCCGGGTCGCCCGTGAATTCAATGCATACTGCCAGACCCGCAGGGTGCCACCGAATCCGCTCATTGCAGGCGTCATCCGTCATTTCTACCTGACCCATTGCCGCGATCGTGCGGTGATGCTGCTCGCCAAGCGCAACGCCAACGCGTGTTACCTGGTGGCCGCGCGCGAAGGGCAGGGCACGGCCATCGCTACCGCGCTGAACCAGGCAGGCACGCGCGCCGGCACCGTGCTGCGCCAGCTGCACTGCCCGTACCTGCGCGTGGACCTTGCCAATACCGCGCTGCGTGATGCGCATGCGTTCACCACCGACGAATGCCAGGGCGAGATGCGCGTGCATTCGTTGCATGACCGAGCCCGGGAAACAGTGGAAACGCTGGCGACCAGTCCACTGGTGGATGTAACCCATCGCCGACTGCCGCGGCGCCGGCACGTGAGCCACGACAGCGCCGCGCCCGTGACGCACATCGCCGCGCCAGCAGACGCTGACCACGAACGGGTCATCCGCGGGCCGTTGCTGCGCGCAAAGCTGGCCGGACTGCCCGCGGACAGTCGTACCTGCCGGGAACTGAGACGGATCGAGCAGGATCTCGCAGCGAACCGTCCGTGCGGCCATCCGGTGCGTTACCACGGCAGGAACTACCTCGCCATCGACATCCACTTTGCGGGCCGGCAGAGTCCCGGCCGCAACGTGTGGCGGCTTCTGCACCGCAAAGGCCCAGCCGGGCATGAACTGGTCGACATCGTCGACTACCACGATCCACGCAGCTGAGGCCCGGCCGCCCGGCGCTGCTCAGCCGGCGGCGCCGCTGAGGTGCTCATACAGGATGGCACTGCCAACCAGGATCAGGATCACGCCGCCGACGATCTCCGCGCGCTTGCCGATCATGTCGCCCAGCACCCGCCCCAGCATGATGCCGGTGGTGACCATCACCAGCGTGCACAGGCCGATCACCGCCGCCATCACGCCAATGTGCACGTCCAGGAAGGCCAGGCCCACGCCAACGGCCAGGGCATCGATGCTGGTGGCAAAGCCGGTGACGGCCAGGTGCCAGAAACCGTGGTGCTTGTCGGGATCGTCGCTGTCATCGTCCGGGTCGTGCCGCACGCCGTTGATGATCATGTGCACGCCCAGTGCACCGAGCAGCACGAAGGCGATCCAGTGGTCGAAGGCCTGCACGTAGGACGACGCGGCGCGGCCGAGCAACCAGCCGATCACCGGCGTAAGGCCTTCGATCACACCGAAGATGAGGCCGGCGCGCAGGGCATCGGGAAAACGCGGCTTGCGCATGGCAGCGCCTTTGCCGATCGCCGCGGCGAAGGCATCGGTGGACATGGCAAAGCCGATCAACAGCATCGAAATGGGGGACATCACACGACAGTGCAGGTTGGGCGATGACGGACAACGGCCCACGTTCGCGCCCAACCTGTCGTTGCGCACGCGGACCGCTGGTCTCGCCAACCATCACTGGCTGCCCGCACCACGGCGCACTGGCCGAGCATGTTGATACGGGCGTTTCCTTCAGCAGGAAACAGGCTACTCCCCAAGGGGACGCGAAGCTTAGCACCGCGAACGCGGTTTACCGCCCAAATCGCCGAATTGCGCAGGGCGTGCTGGGATGTATAGCTTCGGCTATAAGCCGAAGCAGGTAGAGCGGACTGTTAGTCCGCTGCATGTCTCCGCAGCCGGAGGTAGAGCGGACTGTTAGTCCGCTGCATGTCTCCGCAGCCGGGGGGTAGAGCGGACTGTTAGTCCGCTGCATGTCTCCGCAGCCGAAGGTAGAGCGGACTGTTAGTCCGCTGCATGTCTCCGCAGCCGACTAACAGTCGGCTCTACCGTAACGACGTAACGACGTAACGACGCAACGACGCAGCGACGCAACGACGCAGCCAGGCGGCCCCGCAACCCCCGATCAATCCTCTTCCGGCGGCAACACCAACGGCTCGTCATCCAGCGTCAGCTTGCCGGCCATCAACACCGCCTGGGTACGGTTGGTCACGCCCAGCTTGCGCAGGATCGCGGTCACATGCGCTTTGATGGTGGCCTCGGACACATTGAGGTCATACGCAATCTGCTTGTTGAGCCGCCCGGCGCCGAGCATCTGCAGCACCCGGAACTGCTGTGGGGTGAGCTCGCGCAGGCGCTGGCCGACCTCGCGTTCCTCGCGCCCGGTCGGCGGCACGTTGTGCGCCTCCGGCGGGGCCCAGGTTTCGCCGTCCAGGATCGTGCCCAGCGCATGCCCGATCGTGTCCGAGTCGGCCGACTTGGGAATGAACCCGAACGCGCCGTGGTCCAGCGCCCGCCGCATCACGGTAGGCTCTTCGCGCGCGGACACCACCACCACCGGCAACTGCGGGTGCAGCGCCCGCATGTGCACCAGCGCGTTGAAGCCCTGCGCACCGGGCATGTTGAGGTCCATCAGGACCAGGTCGGCATCGGCATGCTGGTCGGCCAGCTGGTACAGCGCTTCCACGCTGTCGGCCTCGTACAGCAGCACGCCCGGCATCACCCGCTGCACCGCGCCGCGCAGGGCTTCACGGAACAGGGGGTGGTCATCGGCGATCAGCAGGGTTGTCATGGGGGAGGTGGGAACCAATTACTTGACCTTACGCTCTTCCACCAGCGATGCCACCACCGACGGGTCGGCCAGGGTCGAGGTGTCACCCAGCTGGTCGGGTGCGTTCTCGGCGATCTTGCGCAGGATGCGGCGCATGATCTTGCCCGAGCGCGTCTTCGGCAGCCCCGGGGCCCACTGCAGGTGGTCGGGCGAGGCGATCGGGCCGATCTCCTTGCGCACCCACGCCACCAGCTCCTTGTGCAGTTCGTCGCTCGGCGTTTCGTCGGCCACCAGGGTCACGTAGGCATAGATGCCCTGGCCCTTGATGTCGTGCGGGAAGCCGACCACGGCCGCTTCGGCCACCTTCGGGTGGGAGACCAGTGCGCTTTCCACCTCGGCGGTGCCGATGCGGTGGCCGGACACGTTGATGACATCGTCGACGCGGCCGGTGATCCAGTAGTAGCCGTCCTCGTCGCGACGGCAGCCGTCACCGGTGAAGTAGCTGCCCGGGTAGGTGCGGAAGTAGGTGTCGATGAAGCGCTGGTGGTCGCCGTAGACGGTGCGCATCTGGCCCGGCCACGAATCGCGGATGATCAGGTTGCCTTCGGTGGCGCCGTCCTTGATCTCGCCATCGGCGTTGACCAGCGCCGGCTGCACGCCGAAGAAGGGCAGGGTGGCCGACCCGGGCTTGAGATCGATCGCGCCGGGCAGCGGCGAAATCAGGATGCCGCCGGTTTCGGTCTGCCACCAGGTATCCACGATCGGGCAGCGGCCATCGCCGACCACGTCGTAGTACCAGCGCCAGGCTTCCGGGTTGATCGGCTCGCCGACGCTGCCCAGCAGGCGCAGCGAGGCGCGCGAGGTGCGCTTGACCGGTGCATCGCCTTCGCGCATCAACGCACGGATGGCGGTGGGTGCGGTATAGAAGATGCTGACCTGGTGCTTGTCGATCACCTGCCAGAAGCGCGAGGTGTCGGGGTAGTTCGGCACGCCTTCGAACATCAGCGAGGTGGCGCCGTTGGCCAGCGGGCCGTACACGATGTAGCTGTGCCCGGTGACCCAGCCCACGTCGGCGGTGCACCAGTAGATGTCGTCCTCGCGCAGGTCGAACACCGCTTCATGGGTGTAGGCCGCGTACAGCAGGTAGCCGCCGGTGGTGTGCAGCACGCCCTTGGGCTTGCCGGTGGAACCGGAGGTGTAGAGGATGAACAGCGGATCTTCGGCGTTCATCCGCTCCGGTTCGCACTGTGCCGGCTGCGGGTCCACCACGTCGTGGAACCAGCGGTCGCGCGGGGCCTGCATGTCCACCGCGCCGCCGGTGTGGCGCACCACCAGCACGGTTTCCACCGTGGTGGTGCCGGGCAGCTTCAGCGCGGCATCCACGTTGGCCTTCAGCGGAATCCTGCGGCCACCGCGCAGGCCTTCGTCGGCGGTGATGATCAACTTGCTGCCACAGTCGATCACGCGGTCGGCGATCGAATTGGGCGCGAAGCCGCCGAACACCACCGAGTGGATCGCACCGATGCGCGCGCAGGCCAGCATGGCCACGGCCGCGTCAACGATCATCGGCAGGTAGATGGTGACCCGGTCGCCCTTCTTGACGCCCAGGTTGCGCAGCGCGTTGCCGAGGCGGCAGGTGCGCTCGTACAGCTCGCGGTAGGTCACGCCCTGCGCCGGCGCATCCGGGCTGTCCGGTTCGAACAGCAGCGCAACCTTGTCGCCGCGCTTGTCCAGCTGGCGGTCCAGGCAGTTCACGCTGGCGTTGAGTTCGCCGTCTTCGAACCACTTGATGCGGAAATCGTCGAGCTGGTAGCTGACGTTGCGGATCGTGGACGGCTTCCTGTACCAGTCCAGCCGCTCGGCGGCCTTGCCCCAGAACGCGTCGGGGTTGTCCACCGATTCGCGGTAGAGCTGCTGGTAAGTGTTGTTGTCAATGCGCGCCTTGGCGGCAACGTCCGCCTTGACGGGGTAAAGATCGGCCATGGCACCCTCACTTGCACTAGGACTGGGTTGTGCGATCGCAGCATAACCCGCGATTCATCCCGCTCAGTTTGCCGCATCCACTGCGCCACGAGGTAAGGGAATGGTTAGACCTTGGTCGTAACGAGCGATTGCCGGCAGGTCACGGCCGTTGGTCGTGACCCCGGGTTCGACCAATTGCCAATAGCCGGGGTGCGTCAACCGGCCGCACGCTCGGCTCGACCGTGACCCCACACGCGGCGATCACTTTGCCACCCGGGAGAGAGGGCAACATGAGTACCCGTATGTTGAAGACCATGCGCAAGCCGTTGGCGACCTGCCTGTTGGTCGCGTTGGTGGCGCCTGGCATGGCGTTTGCCGAAACCGCCAAAGAGAAGCAGCTGGAAGCGCGCGTTGCCGAGCTGGAGCGCCAGGTGCAGCTGCTGCTGTCCACCACCCAGCAGCAACAGACCCAGATCAGCCAGGCCCAGACCGATGTGACCGCGGTGAAGACCGTGCAGGCGCAACAGCCTGCCGGCGCCAACGTGCCCGCCGGCAAGCAGCCGATCCAGGTCACCACCATCACCCCGGGCGCCGCGCCGGGCACCACGGTCAAGATCGGCGGCTTCATCAAGGCCGACTTCCTGGCCACCCAGACCGGCGATGGCCAGCTGGCCGACGATGCCACCGGCCGCGCGCTGTACCTGCCGGGCCAGACCCCGGTGGCCGGTGCCGGCGGCAGCGGCGAGCGTTCCGACGTGGACTTCAATGCCCACGCCAAGTTCTCGCGCTTCAACCTGGGCATCGACAACGTCTCGGACAAGGGCAACAAGTCCGGCGCGTTCTTCGAGATGGACTTCTTCGGCAACTCGCTGGGCAACCAGACCGCCACCAATACCTACGGCGTGACCCTGCGCCACGCGTACATGTATTGGAACAACTGGATGGCCGGCCAGACCTGGTCGAACTTCATGGACGCCGCCTCGCTGCCGGAAGCGGCCGACTTCGTCGGTCCGACCGACGGCGTGCTGTTCGTGCGCCAGGCGCAGATCCGCTACACCCAGGGCGGCTTCAGCGTCGCGCTGGAAAACCCGGAAACCACCGTGCTCACCGGCACCCGCAATCCCGTCACCGGGGCGTGGACCAACGTGGCCAGCAACAGCGACCGTGGCTCCCTGCCGGACCTGACCCTGCGCTATGGCTGGAAGGGCGACTGGGGCACCTTCGGGGTGGGCGGTATCGTGCGTCAGCTCAAGGTCGACAACCAGGCCACCGGTGCCGACGCCGACAAGATCGGCGGCGGCCTGACCCTGGGCGGCAAGTGGGTGATGGGCGGCAGCGACCAGCTGCACTACCAGATCAGCGGTGGCGAAGGCATCGCCCGTTACGTTGGCCTGGGCGTCACCGCCGATACGGCCTACGACGTGGCCCAGGACGAACTCAACCCCACTGGCGTGCTGGCCGGCTATGTCGGCTGGCGCCACGCCTTCACCCCGAAGCTGCGCACCAACCTGATCTACGCCCGCAGCGACTACGACAACGACAGCGTGCTGGGCCCGCTGGTCACCAAGAGCGTGCAGAGCATCCGCGGCAACATCTTCTACACGCCGATGCCCAAGGTCGATATCGGCGCGGAGTACATGTACGGCGTGCGCGAGATCGAAGATGGCCGCAAGGGCGACATCAACCGCGTGCAGTTCACCACGAAGTACAGTTTTTAAGCATGGGTGCCGACGCATTGTCGGCACCTGCCACCAATGATTGCTTCGGAGGGGAAGCGTCTTATGTCCACCACACCCGTACCTGCAAAAGCAGAACTTACCAAGGGCCACAAGAAGGTCATCTTCGCGTCCAGCCTTGGCACCGTGTTCGAATGGTATGACTTCTTCCTGTATGGCTCGCTGGCGGCGATCATCGCCAAGCAGTTCTTCAGCGGGGTCAATGAAACCACGGGCATGATCTTCGCGCTGCTGGCCTTCGCGGCCGGCTTCTTCGTGCGTCCGTTCGGCGCGGCCTTCTTCGGCAGCCTCGGCGACCGCATCGGCCGCAAGTACACCTTCCTGGTCACGATCCTGATCATGGGCATCTCGACCTTCCTGGTCGGCGTGCTGCCCAACTACGCGTCGATCGGCTTCGCGGCGCCGGTGATCCTGATCGTCCTGCGCCTGGCCCAGGGCCTGGCGATGGGTGGCGAGTACGGTGGCGCGGCGACCTACGTGGCCGAGCATGCACCGGCCGACAAGCGTGGCCTGTACACCAGCTTCATCCAGTGCACGGCCACGCTTGGCCTGTTCATGTCGCTGCTGATCATCCTGGCCTGCCGCTACTTCCTGGGCAACGAGGCATTTGAAGCCTGGGGCTGGCGCATTCCGTTCCTGGTCTCGATCATCCTGCTGGGCATTTCGGTGTGGATCCGCCTGCAGCTGAGCGAGTCGCCGCTGTTCCAGCAGATGAAGGCCGAAGGCAAGGGCTCCAAGACCCCGTTCCGTGACAGCCTCAAGGATGGCAACCTCAAGCTGATGCTGCTGGTCCTTCTCGGCGCCGCAGCCGGCCAGGCCGTGGTGTGGTATGGCGGCCAGTTCTACGCGCTGTTCTTCCTGAGCAGCATGCTCAAGGTCGATGCCACCACCTCCTACCTGCTGATCGCCGGCGCGCTGGCCCTGGGTACGCCGTTCTTCATCTTCTTCGGCTGGCTGTCCGATCGCATCGGCCGCAAGAAGATCATCCTGGCCGGCTGCCTGTTGGCCGCAGTGACCTACATCCCGGTGTTCAAGGGCCTGACCCACTTCGCCAACCCGGCCATCGAAGAAGCCCGCAGCAGCTCGCCGGCCCTGGTCATCGCCGATCCGAACACCTGCTCGTTCCAGTTCGATCCGGTCGGCCTGCGCAAGTTCACCAGCTCCTGCGACGTGGCCACCGCCGCGCTGACCAAGGCCGGTGTGCCGTACGACGTGCAGCCTGCCGCCGCCGGTTCGCTGGCGCTGGTGAGCGTGGGTAACAGCCAGGTGACGTCGTTCGAGGCCGCTGGCCTGACCAAGGATGAGCTCAAGGCGAAGGGCGATGCCTTCGGTGGCGAACTCAAGGCGGCGCTGACCGCAGCCGGTTACCCGGCCAAGGCCGACAACGCGCGCATCAACATCGCCGGCACCGTGCTCATGCTGTGGATCCTGGTGCTGTACGTGACCATGGTCTACGGCCCGATCGCTGCCTACCTGGTCGAGCTGTTCCCGACCCGCATCCGCTACACCTCGATGTCGCTGCCGTACCACATCGGCAACGGCTGGTTCGGTGGCTTCCTGCCGGCGATCTCGTTCGCGCTGGTGGCCGGCACCGGCAACCTGTACTACGGCCTGTGGTACCCGATCATCATCGCGCTGATGACGGTCGTGGTCGGCGGCCTGTTCCTGCATGAAACCAAGGGTGTGGACATCACCAAGTAACCGGTGATGGCGTGAACCAGAAGGGCCGTGGCATTGCCACGGCCCTTCTTCGTTTGGGTCTGCGAGGACACGCATGGCGTGTCGCTACAGTGCGTCCGATGTGTAGCGACACGCCATGCGTGTCCTCGCGGTGCCGGCCACAACCATTGCTATATTCCGGCCATGGACTACCCCAACACCGACACTGCCGCTCTCCAGGCCATTCTGCATACCCTGCGCCACGCCTGGCAGGCCAACCGCCCGTCGCTGGAACAGCGCCGCAGCGACCTGCAGCGCCTGCGCGCTGCGTTGAAGACACGCCTGCCGCAGATGGCCGAGGCCATCGCAGCCGATTTCGGCCACCGCTCCACCCATGAGTCGCTGATCGCCGACGGCATGACCGTGCTCAATGAGATCGACCACCTGCTGGCGCACCTGCGCGGGTGGATGCGCCCGCGCCGGGTCGGGGTGGGCTGGCGGTTCTGGCCGGCGCGGGCGCAGGTGCGGCCGGTGCCACTCGGCGTGGTCGGGGTGATCTCGCCGTGGAACTACCCGGTGAACCTGGCGCTGATTCCGCTGGCCACTGCCATCGCGGCAGGCAACCACGTCGTCCTGAAACCCTCCGAGCACACCCCGCGCACCAGCGCCTTCCTGCACGACCTGCTGGCCGACGTGTTCCCGGCCGAGCGCGTAGCGGTAGTGCAGGGCGACGCCGCGCTGGCCTCGGCGCTGGCCGGCGCGCCGCTGGACCACCTGGTGTTCACCGGCTCCACGGCGGTGGGCCGCAAGGTCATGGCGGCCGCCGCGCAGCATCTGACCCCGCTCACCCTGGAGCTGGGCGGCAAGTCACCGGCCATCGTGTGCAGCGACTATCCGCTGGGCAAGGCCGCCGCGCGGCTGGCTACCGGCAAGTGGTTCAATGCCGGCCAGACCTGCATCGCGCCGGACTATGTGCTGGTCGACAGCCGCCGCCAGCGCGAGCTGGTGCAGCAGCTGCAGACCCAGGTGCGCGCGCGCTACGGTGACTTCAGCAATACTGACGATTACACCCGCATCATCAATGAAGGCCAGTACCAGCGCTTGCTCGGCTACCTGGCCCAGGCGCGCGAACGCGGCGTGCCGGTGATCGAACTGGCCAGCATCGATCCCGAGCGCGCGCGCCGCGAGCGGCTGATCGTGCCCACCATCGTGCTCGACCCGCCGGCCGACCTGGACCTGATGCAGGAGGAAATCTTCGGCCCGATCCTGCCGGTGTGCGCCTATCCCGACCTGGATGCCGCCCTGGAATCAGTGCAGGGCCGCGACCGGCCGCTTGCGCTGTACGTTTTCAGCGAACAGCGGCCCGTGGTGGAGCGCGTGCTCGGCCAGATCGTGGCCGGCGGCGTCACCGTCAACGACACCCTGCTGCATTTCGCCATCAACGGCCTGCCGTTCGGCGGCGTCGGCCCCAGCGGGATGGGCGCCTACCACGGGCGTGCCGGGTTCGATGCCATGAGCAAGCAGCTGCCGATCCTGTGGCAGTCGCGGTGGGCGGCGAGCGATATGCTCAAACCGCCGTATTCACGCATTGCCGGCCTGCTCAAGGTGATTCTGCGCTGATGGAGGTACCGACCAACGGTCGGTACCTACCCGAGGGGCAGCACCGCTCCGCATGCGTCGCGGCCGAGGCTCGCGGTCGACCGGTAGGTACCGACCGTTGGTCGGTACGGAACCGCCGACCCGCTACAATGCGCCCATGAAAATCGCCTCCTGGAACGTCAATTCGCTCAACGTGCGCCTGCCGCACCTGGAACAGTGGCTCACCGCGTTCGCGCCGGACGTGGTCGGCATCCAGGAAACCAAGATGGAGGACCACAAGTTCCCCGACGCGGTGCTGGCCGGGCTGGGCTACCGCAGCGTGTTCGCCGGGCAGAAGACCTACAACGGCGTGGCGCTGCTGTCGCGCGAGCCGGCGCAGGACGTGCAGATCGGCATTCCAGGCTTCGAGGACGAGCAGAAGCGGGTGATCGCCGGCACCGTCAACGGCGTGCGCATCATCAACCTGTACGTGGTCAATGGCCAGGACGTGGACACCGACAAGTACGCCTACAAGCTGCGCTGGCTGGACGCGGTGCAGGCCTGGGTGGCCTCGGAACTGCAGAAATACCCGGAGCTGGTGGTGATGGGCGACTTCAACATCGCCCCGGACGCGCGCGATGTGCACGACCCGCTGGTCTGGAACGAGAACCACATCCTGACCTCCACCGCCGAACGCGGCGCGCTCAACAAGCTGCTGCAGTTGGGGCTGCACGATGCCTTCCGGCTGCACAGCGAAGAGGAAGGCGTGTTCAGCTGGTGGGATTACCGCGCCGCCGGGTTCCGCCGCAACCTCGGCCTGCGCATCGACCTGACCCTGGTGTCGGATGCCCTCAAGGCGCGTGCGCTGGCTTCGGGCATCGACCGCGAGCCGCGCACCTGGGACCGGCCGAGCGACCACGCCCCGGCGTGGGTGCAGCTGGGCTGAAACGCACAAGGCCCGGTGGGTGCCGGGCCTTGCTGGAAAGGCGTAACGACCAACGGTCGTTACCTACCTGTGGGGTTATCGAACGCTGCGGCGGGTGAAGAGGTTCACGATCGCCAGCAGGATCACGGCCCCGATCAGCGAGAACAGGAACGTGCGGATCGTGATCGCTTCATTGATGCCGCCGCCGAACAGGAAGCCGGCGATCAGCGCGCCGACGATGCCGACCACGATGTAGAGGATGATGCCCTGCTGCGCGTCGCGGCGCATGATGATGCTGGCAAGCCAGCCCACGATGCCACCGACGATCAACCAGATGATGATGCCCATGTTGTCCACTCCAGAGTTTGTGTGCCGATGAGACGGAGCCAGTTGACGGCAGCCCCCGTGAAGTCGTCGTGCAGCCGCATTGGCGGGGTGTTCGCATGAGCCTGCTGCCGGCGACCCTGGACGGGCCCTGGCGGTTCGGCCCGGTCACCGTCTGGCGCCTGCCGCATGTGCCCGGTACCCGTGGCGAGCCGCAGGCGCGGGTGTTGCTGGCTGACCAGTTGGGGGGAAGCCCCGAAGACCTGCCGCTGCAGCGCGATCCGCGCGGCCGCCCGGAGCTGCACGGCCCGCTGGCGCATATCGGCACCGGCTGGAGTCACAGCCATGGCCTGCTGCTGGTGGGGCTGGGCGAGGGCGTGCGGCTGGGCGTGGACCTGGAGCCGCTGCGCCCACGGCCGCGCATGGCCGAAATCATCGAGCGCTTCTTCCACCCGACCGAAGTGGCATGGCTGCTCGGGCTGGACGAAGACGCCCGCACCCATTGGTTCTTCCGGGTCTGGTGCGCCAAGGAGGCCATCCTCAAGGCGCAGGGGCAGGGCATCTCGTTCGGCCTGCACCGCCTGCAGCTGGCGCCCGCCGCCGACGGCGCCCTGCACCTGGCCTGGTGCGACCCGGAACTCGGCCCCGCCCAGCGCTGGCACCTGCACGAATGGCAGGCCGCGGACGATTTCCGCGCCGCACTGGCCTGGCACGCGCTCTGAGCGCACCGAATCCGCGCAGTCAGCAGGTCCGCAGCCTGCGATAATGGGCGCATGACCGAACACACACTCCCGGCCGGCGTGGCCGATGCGCTTGAGCGCGGCCTGGCTGCCATGGGCCTGGATGCCACCCTGGCGCCGCCCCTGTTGACCTACCTCGCCCTGCTGGACCGCTGGAACCGCACCTACAACCTCACCGCCATCCGCGACCCGATGGAGATGGTCACCCGCCACCTGCTCGATTCGCTGGCGATGCAGCCGTACCTGGAGCAGGGCACCCTGGCCGACCTGGGCACCGGCCCCGGGCTGCCCGGCATTCCGCTGGCCATCGCCCGCCCGCAGCTGCAGGTGACCCTGGTGGAAAGCAACGGCAAGAAGGCCCGCTTCATGCGCGAAGCGGTGCGCCAGCTGGGCCTGGCCAACGCCCGCGTGGCCGAATCCCGTGCCGAAGCGCTGGCAGAGCCGGGCGCCTATGACAACCTCACCGCCCGCGCCATGGACACCCTGGCCGGCATCATCGCCGTCGGCGGCCACCTGCTGCGCCCCGGCGGACGCCTGCTGGCCATGAAGGGCGTCCACCCGCATGACGAGATCGCCCAGCTGCCGGCCGGCTGGCGGGTTGAGCAGGTCCTGCCACTGCATGTTCCGGGCCTGACCGGCGAGCGCCATCTGGTGGTGGTGGCCGGTCCGTGAGACACGACATGCCCCATGCCCGCATAATGCCCAGTCCCACCCCCTGCCGATGAGGCTCACCCGCATGGCCCGCATCATCGCCATCGCCAACCAGAAAGGTGGCGTCGGCAAGACCACGACTGCCGTCAATCTGGCCGCCGCCCTGGCTGCTGCGCCCAAGCGCGTGCTGCTGGTCGACCTCGATTCCCAGGGCAATGCGACCATGGGCAGCGGCGTGGACAAGCGCGAAGTTGCCGCCTCCACCTGCGACCTGCTGCTGGGCGAAAGCACCGCGGCCGACGTCCGGGTGACCACCCCGGAAGGCTTCGACCTGCTGCCGGGCAACATCGACCTGACCGCCGCCGAGATCCAGCTGATGGACCAGGGCGAACGCGAACAGCGGCTCAAGCGCGCGCTGGCCCCGATCCAGGACGAGTACGACTTCATCCTGATCGACTGCCCGCCGGCGCTGTCGCTGCTGACCCTCAACGCGTTGGCCGCCGCCGATTCGGTGATCGTGCCGATGCAGTGCGAGTATTACGCGCTGGAAGGCCTGAGCGCGCTGGTGGAAACCATCGATGCGCTGCGCGCCAACCTCAATCCCAGCCTGGAGATCGAGGGCGTGCTGCGCACCATGTTCGATGTGCGCAACAACCTCGCCAATGCCGTGTCGGCCGAATTGACCGACCACTTCGGCGACCGCGTGTTCCGCACCATCGTGCCGCGCAACGTGCGCCTGGCCGAGGCGCCCAGCCACGGCCAGAGCATCGTCGGCTACGACCGCGCCTCGCGCGGCGGCGTCGCCTACCTCGGCCTGGCCGGCGAGATCATCCGCCGCCACCACCAACGCAACACGGCCGGCAAGGCCATGGAGACCGCCTGATGAGCACCAAGCCCGCCCCCGGCAAGAAACGCGGCCTCGGCCGTGGCCTCGATGCGCTGTTGGGGCCCAAGGGCGCGGTGACACAGGTGCAGGCCGCGGCCGTGATCGAGCCGCTGCCGGGTGAAGTGCTGCGCAAGCTGCCGGTCAAGCACCTGCAGCCGGGCAAGTACCAGCCGCGCCGCGACATGGACGAAACCAAGCTCGCCGAGCTGGCCGATTCCATCAAGGCGCAGGGCGTGATCCAGCCGATCCTGGTGCGCCAGCTGGGCCCGGACAGCTTCGAGATCGTGGCCGGCGAACGCCGCTGGCGCGCGTCGCAGCTGGCCGGCCTGGACGAAGTGCCGGTGGTGGTGCGCGAGCTGGAAGACCGCACCGTCATTGCGATGGCGCTGATCGAGAACATCCAGCGCGAAGACCTCAACCCGCTCGAAGAAGCCGAAGCGCTGCAGCGGCTCATCAGCGAGTTCGCCCTGACCCACGCCGAAGCCGCCCAGGCCGTCGGCCGCTCGCGCGCGGCGGTGTCCAACCTGCTGCGCCTGCTCGAGCTGCCGGTGGCGATCCGCCTGCTGCTGGAAACCCGCCGGCTGGAAATGGGCCATGCCCGCGCGCTGCTGACCCTGGCGCCGGAACTGGCCAGCAAGCTGGCCCAGGAAGCAGCCGATCAGGGCTGGTCGGTGCGTGAGGTCGAACACCGTGCGCAGCAGTTCGCTGCCGGCAAGGTGCCTGCTTCGCTGCGCCGCAAGCCGGGCGCGGCCGCCCCGCAGGCCGACATCGCGTCGCTGGAAACCGAGCTGTCCGAATCGCTGGGCGCCCGCGTGGCGATCAACCACGGCCGTGGCGGCAAGGGCAAGCTGATCATCCATTACACCGACCTGGACACGCTGGACGGCGTGCTCGAGAAGCTCCGCGTACGCAAGGGTTGAGTCCCCCGCCACGCAAGAGGAACCCACTTACCTGATGAACCCCACCAAGGTCGATCGCAACCATCTGTTGCGCCTGACCGACCTGCCAAATGTCGGGCCGGCCTGTGAGAAGGATCTTCGTCTGATCGGGATCCGTGTCCCCGCGCACGTGCGCGGCCGCGATGCCTACGACATGTACGCGCAGCTGTGCATGCGCACCGGGGTGCTGCACGACCCGTGCGTGATCGATGTGTTCCTGTCCATCGTGCGCTTCATGCAGGGCGAAGCCCCGCGTCCCTGGTGGGATTTCAGCAAGGAACGCAAGGCCACGCTGGCGCGCGAAGCACCGCTGAGCCTGTAGTGACGTACCGGTAACGGCGTTATTCTGTTGCCTGGATTTTCCGGGACGACTGCCATGACCCTTCTTGTGACCGGCGCTGCAGGCTTCATCGGCGCCAATACCGTGCGTGCCCTGCTCGATGCCGGGCACACGGTGGTCGGCCTGGACAACTACAACGACTACTACGACCCGCAGATCAAGCGCGATCGCGTGGCGGCACTGTGCCCGGACGCCGATATCCGCGCGCTGGACCTGATCGACCGTGATGGCCTGGCCGCGCTGTTCGACGAGGTCAAGCCGACCCGGGTGATCCACCTGGCCGCGCAGGCCGGTGTGCGCTATTCGCTGGAAAACCCGCACGCCTACGTGGACAGCAACCTGACCGGGTTCGTCAACATCCTGGAACTGTGCCGCCATCGCGGCGTGGCGCACCTGGTGTACGCCTCCAGCAGCTCGGTCTACGGTGATTCGGCCACCCCGCCGTTCTCCGAAGACCAGCGCATCGACAAGCCGCGCTCGCTGTACGCAGCGACCAAGGCGGCCAACGAGTTGATGGCCTACACCTACGCGCAGTTGTATGGCCTGCACGCCACCGGCCTGCGCTTCTTCACCGTGTACGGCCCGTGGGGCCGCCCCGACATGGCGCCGCTGCTGTTCTCGCGCGCGGTGCTGGCCGGGCGCCCCATCGACGTGTTCAACGACGGCAGGATGCAGCGCGACTTCACACATGTTTCCGACATCGTGGCCGGTATCCTCGGCGCGCTGGCGCATCCGTCCAGCGAGGACGTACCGCACCGTGTCTTCAACCTGGGCAACCACACCCCGATCGAGCTGGAACATTTCATCGGGGTCATCGAGGCCGCCGCTGGACGCCCGGCACAGAAGGTCTACAAGCCGATGCAGCCCGGCGACATGGTCCGCACCATGGCCGACACCCGTCGTGCCCATGACGCTTTCGGCTATGAACCGGTCACCCCGATCGAGCGCGGCCTGCCGCCGGTGGTGGCCTGGTGCCGCGACTATTTCGGTGATCGCGCCTGACTCACATCGCCGGGTTCATCTTCGGATAACCTTGATCTCGGAAAATGCGCGGTCTTTTTCATTCCTGGCCTTTCGCAGAGCCCGATCATGAGCCAACCCCAGTTGTCGGTCGTCGTCCCGGTATTCAATGAACGCGACAACGTACAGCCCCTGATCGAAGAGATCACCGCGGCGCTGCGCGGCCAGGTGGACTTCGAGATCGTCTACGTCGACGATCACTCGCGCGACGACACCCTGGCCGTGCTGGAGTCGTTGAAGCCGGCCAACCCCGAATTGCGGGTCCTGCACCATGTCAGCCAGAGCGGGCAGAGCACCGCGGTGAAGAACGGGGTCAAGCACGCCCGCGCACCGTGGATCGCCACGCTGGATGGCGACGGCCAGAACGACCCGGCAGACATTCCGAAGCTGCTGGCCGCGCGTGCGTCCGCCGAGCCGCAGGTGAAGCTGTTCGCTGGCTGGCGCGTCAACCGCCAGGACAGCGGCAGCAAGCGCTGGGCCAGCAGGTGGGCCAACGCGATCCGCGCCCGCATGCTGCGTGACGACACCCCCGATACCGGCTGCGGCATCAAGCTGTTCGAGCGTGCCGCGTTCCTGGAGCTGCCGTACTTCGACCACATGCACCGCTACCTGCCCGCGCTGATGCAGCGGGCGGGCTGGAAGACGGTGAGCGTGCCGGTCAACCACCGCCACCGCACCGCCGGGGTGTCCAAGTACAACAACCTCGGCCGCGCGCTGGTCGGGATCCGCGACCTGCGCGGGGTGGCCTGGCTGATCACGCGCAGCAAGCGCACGGCCGTGGAAGAACGCTGATGGAACTGCACTGGCTCGACCAACCGCTGAGCTGGCTGTTCTGGACCGGGCTGCACGTGACCGGCTGGAAGCTGATCGGCTATACCGGCGCACTGATGTTCGGCGGCCGCTGGCTGGTGCAGTTCGTCGCCTCGCGCCGGGCCGGCAAGCCGGTGATCCCGCGCCTGTTCTGGTACATGAGCGTGGTGGGCAGCCTGATGACGCTGAGCTACTTCCTGTTTTCGGCCAAGCAGGATTCGGTGGGGGTGCTGCAGAACCTGTTTCCGGCGTTTACCGCGCTTTACAGCTTGAAGCTGGATATCCAGCACCGTGGGTGGAAGCGGGATAAAGCCGAACACTGAGGGCTGCGAACCTCGCGGGTATCGGCCCGTACCCGGCGGATACCCGGCGCCCGCCCGGTACGGCCCGTACCCGGCGGATACCCCGGTGCCCCCCGGTACGGCCTGTACCCGGCGGATACCCGGTGCGCCCCGGTACGGCCTGTACCCGGCGGATACCCGGTGCCCCCCCGGTAGCGCCGACTGTTAGTCGGCTGCTCTTCGGCGCCCGCCCGGTAGCGCCGACTGTTAGTCGGCTGCTCTTCGCCGGAATCAAGAACAACATCAAGATCAAGAGCATCCGACTAACAGTCGGCGCTACCCGCGCCTTCGGCGCTCGGGTCTCGGCCTGCGGCCGATCCCCGGTCCTGCCCGCTTTGCGGGCAGGACCTTTGATCCATGCGCGCGCTGGATCGGGGTGCCATGATCGGGGTTTGCCGTCCCCCGGGAACCCCTGCTCGTGAAATCACCGCTCGTTGCTGCGTTGCTGCTCGCCCTGGCCCTTCCTGCCCATGCGGCACTGGCCGCACCCCCTGCGGCACCGACGGTCGCGCCGGCCAGCCTGGCCACCGAATCGCCGGCCGACGCGGCGTTCCGCGCCATCTACGAGAAGGAATGGGCCTGGCGCCAGGCCGGTGGCGGCGAAGCCAGTGAAGACGGTGATGGCCCGGCCACGGCCACCCGCATGCCGGACGTGGGCGCGGCCGCGCAGCAGGCACGCCTTGCGGTGTGGGACGACGTGCTGGCCCAGCTCGGCAAGGTCGATACCAAGGCGCTCTCGCCCACCAACCAGGTCAACTACGCGATCTACCGCGACCAGGTGTTCAACCTGGCCGAAGAAGTGCGCCTGCGCGGCTACGAGATGCCGTTCAACTCGGACTCTTCGTTCTGGTCCAACCTTTCGTTCATGGCGCGTCGCGAGCTGAAGACCGCCGCCGACTACCGCAACTACATCGCCCGGCTCAACGACGTACCCCGCTACTTCGACCAGCAGACCGACAACATGCGCGCCGGCCTGAAGCGCGGCTTCAGCGTGCCGCGCGCGGTGCTCGATGGCCGTGAAGTCTCGATCGCCACCGTGGCCGAGCTGAAGGACCCGACCCAGTCGCCGCTGTACGCGCCGTTCAAGAAACTGCCGGCCAGCATTCCCGCCGCCGAACAGGCCCAGCTGCAGGCGCAGGCCCGCCAGGCCATCAGCGCCAGCGTGGTGCCGGCCTTCGTCAAGCTGCGCACCTTCTTCGTCGGTGAGTACGTGCCGCAGGCGCGCACCACCCTGGCCGCCGAAGCGCTGCCCGATGGCAAGGCGTACTACCAGCAGCAGATCCACGAATACACCACGCTGGACCTCACCCCGCAGCAGATCCACGAGATCGGCCTGAAGGAAGTGGCGCGCATCCAGAAGGAAATGAACGACGTCATCAAGGAGGTCAAGTTCAAGGGCAGCTTCGCCGACTTCCTGGCCTTCCTGCGCACCGACCCGCAGTTCTACGCCAAGACCCCAGACGAACTGCTGCACCGCGCCGCCTGGATCTCCAAGCGCGTGGACGGCGTGATCGGCAAGTACATGACCCTGCCGCGCGCACGCTTCACCATCGTGCCGGTACCGCCGGATATCGCCCCGTTCTGGACCGCGGGCCGTGGCGGCATGGGTACTTACTGGGTCAACACCTACAACCTGCCGGCGCGCCCGCTGTACAACCTGCCGGCGCTGACCCTGCATGAGTCCGACCCGGGCCACGCCCTGCAGGGTGCGCTGGCGGCAGAGCAGGGCGAACAGCCCGAGTTCCGCCGCAACGCCTACATCTCCGCCTATGGCGAAGGGTGGGGCCTGTACAGCGAGAAGCTTGGCGTGGAAATGGGCATCTACGAAACCCCGTACGAGGATTTCGGCCGCCTGACCTATGAAATGTGGCGTGCCGCGCGCCTGGTGATCGATACCGGCGTGCACCACAAGGGCTGGACCCGCGAGAAGGCGCTGGCCTACCTGCGCGACCACACCGCGCTGAGCGAGCACGAAGTGACCACCGAAGTGGACCGCTACATCTCGTGGCCGGGCCAGGCACTCAGCTACAAGCTGGGTGAGATCGCGATCGTGCGCCTGCGCGGCGAGGCCGAAAAGGCGCTGGGCGACCGCTTCGACGTCAAGTCGTTCCACGACGCGGTACTCAGCCAGGGCTCGGTGCCGTTGCCGGTGCTGGATGCGCAGATCCGCGCGTACATCGACGCGCGCCGCGCGCCCTGATGTCGCAACTGGTCGGTGCCGATGTGCGCTCGCGCACGCATCGGCACACGGCCTGCGCCGCGATGACGAAACTGCATAGCGCGTCGCAGCGCTGCAGTAGCAGATGACTAGGCTGGTCAGGGCGCGCCCCCGGGCGCGCGTTTCCCCCCAAGGAGCCTGACCATGCTGGATGCCCTGTCCGCACTGCACCACCGCCTGTTCTGCCACACCACCGCCAACAAGGCAGCCCATCGCCACGCGGAACCGACCCTGCTGAGCCTGCGCAACCTGCCGGACGGCCAGCGTCCACCGACCACCCGCGCCTCGACGTCCATGGGTGCAGCCGGCCCCGATCCCCTGCAGCGTTTCACGCTCGCCCCCGAGCATGGCCAGGCCCTGGCCGCGTTGCTGCAGCGGCACCGCAGGCTGCTCGACCCCGACTACACCATGCCGTTTGCAGCCCCCGAGCGCGCGGCGCTCGACAGCTTCTTCGCCAAACGCGCGCAGCTGGTGGAGGCCGCCCTCGGCAGCCCGCCTCCGGTGTGTACCGGTCGACATGATCCGCCCGATCTCGCACCGGCGCGCACGCAAGCGGACCTGCTGCGGCAGCTGCTCGGCAGCGCGAAAGGACTGGTACTGGGCGAGGTGCCCTGCAGCCCGTCCAGCAGGCGCCTGCTGATCGATCACATGGCGTTGCTGCGCCACCTTGGGGTCGACACCCTGTACCTGGAGCACCTCCAGGGCGACCTCCACCAGGCCGACCTCGACCGCCTGCACCGCAGTGGCACGCTTTCCCCCGACTTGGCGCGCTTCCTGGCAGGGCAGGAGAGCGGCCACCTGACCCACGCGCCCTGCGGCGCGACCTTCCGCGATCTGGTCGACGCCGCCTTCAAGGTCGGCATGCGCGTCGTCGCGCTCGACCTGATGGCCAGCTACCACCTGCGGGGTGTCCACGACCACGCCGGAATCAGCGCGGCCGCCCTTCCGGACATCCGGGTCAAGCTCTTGAACCACGTCGCGGCTGCGCGGATCGCGCACGACCAGCGCAGGCAGGCCGGCAAGCCGGGACCGCAGCGCTGGGTGGCGCTGGTAGGCAACGCCCACGCCGGTACCTTCAACGACATTGTCGGCATCGCCGAGCGCCTGGGCGTGCCCAGCCTTCGCGTGGAAGAGACCAGCCCCGGTTGGAGCCAGCGGCTGCAGGCAGGCTGCGATCCTGGCCGGACCGTGCCGCCCGCCGTGCGCAGCAGCGGCGGCGAACTGCAGTGCGACTACCTGCTCAAGGTGCCAGCGGCTGACGGTCGCGCGCGGCCGGACACGCCCGCACCCTGCAGTGCGGCCGATGCGCTGCGGCTGCGCGCACTGCGCCAGGCGCACCACGCGCCACCGCCGGCCCGTACGGCATGAACGCGCGCCGCCGCTGCGATTGTGTAACGGGGGCGGCCGTCGTTACCCTGCGGCCATGATGTCCCGCCTGCGCCACCGCCTGTCGCTGCCTGTCCGCCTGCTGATGCTGGCGGTGGTGCTGTTCGGCACGGCCGGTGGAGCGCTCGCGTCGGCATTGGGCGACCTGCATGCGCTGTCGCACGCCGGGGTCGCCGGTCTGTCGCATGCGGTGTCGCATGCCGAACCGGTCGACGTGGCCGCGGCCACTGCCGAGGCTGACCATGCGGACGAGGATGACGGCGCGCGCCTGCTGCACGCGCTGGTCCATTGCGGACACTGCCATGGTCATGGCGGCGTGCTGCCGCTGGCGGCATCGGCCTGGTCGCTACCGGCCGCACCGGCGCACGCCGTGCCGGTCGGCCTGACCGCGCAGCTGCTTGCCCAGCCACCCGAGAGCCTGCTGCGCCCCCCGATAGCGGTGTGATGCCACGCGGCGCCTTGCCGCGGCTTCACCTCTGAACCGCTTTCTGGAGATTCCCATGTGGATGCGTCTGGCAGCCGTTGCTGCCATTGCGCTCGTGCCGTGCGCGTATGCGCAGGGCACCGCGCCTGTTACCCGTTCCGCCCAAGCAGCATTGCCCGTTGCAGCGGCGGCGGCCCCCGCGTTGACCCTGGACGAGGCCATCGCCCGCGTCGCCCGCTACCACCCCGACCTTCGCCTGGCCGATGCCCAGCGCCCGGTCTGGGAAGCGCGCCGTGAGGCGGCCGCGTACGGGCCGCCACTGACCGTCGGCGTTGAGCTGGAGAATGCGCTGGGCACCGGTGGCAGCCGTGGCTTCGACGCCGCCGAACTGACCGTCACATTGGCCGGCGTGCTGGAGCGCGGCGGCAAGCTGGATGCCCGCCGGGTACTGGCCCAGGCCAATCTCGACGCGTTGGCACCGCAGCGCGAAACCGCGCGGCTGGACCTGATGGCCGCCGTGGCCCAGCGTTATCTCGCCATTGCAGAAGCCCGCGCGCAGCTTGCCATTGCCGACACCGATATCGACCAGCGTCGCCGCGCGGTCGCCGCCGCCCGGATGCGCCTGCAGGCCGGCGCGTCGCCCGAATCGGTGCTGATGACCGCGCAGGCGATGTTGGCGCAGGCCGAAGTGGACCGTGATCGCGCCATGCAGGCCGACCGCGCCGCGCGTCTCGCGCTGTCGGCGCTGTGGCGTGAGCGCGAGCCCGGCTTCGACGTGGTCAGCGGCGACCCGCTGCAGCTGCCCGCCCTGCAACCCTTCGATATCCTTGCCGACGAACTGCAGCGCACCCCGGAACTGGCCGTGCTGGCCGGCGAACGCCGCGTGCGCGAAGCCCAGGTGCAGCTGGCACGCACCCAGGCACGGCCGGACATCAGCTGGCAGGTCGGCGTGCGCAACAGCCGCGACAGCGGCGATACCGCGCTGGTCGGCGGCTTCAGCGTGCCACTGGGGAGCATGCGCCGCGCCGGTCCGGAGATCCGCGCAGCCGAAGCCGAGCTCGCCCTCAACGGGGTGGAACGCGATGCGCGCGCGCTGCAGCTGTACACCACCCTGGCCGAAGCGCACGGACGCTATGAAACGTCGCGGCTGGAAGTCACCCGCATGGCGAGCGATGTACTGCCGAAGCTGCAGCGCGCCGAGAACGCCGCCGAAAAGGCCTGGCGTGCCGGTGCCATCAGCTACATGGAGTGGGCGCAGCTGCAGGCCATGCGCATCGAGGCGCGGCAGCGCCAGCTCGATGCCGCCATCGCCGCGCAGACCGCACTCATCGAACTGCAACGGCTGACCGGCCAAGGCCTGCTTGCCCACGCCAGTGCCACCCCCGCTACCGCGACCGCGTCCACGGAGGACCGCCGATGAACCTTTCGATCCCCCGCGCGGCGCGCATCGCCGCCCTCCTGTTGTGCCTGCTCGCACTGGCCGGCTGTGCCAAGGAAGCGCCCACGGCACCGGCCAGCCCGGACGCCGGCCACGGCGAACCCGGCCACACCGAAGCGGGTGAGGACCACGACGACGCATCGGACAGCACCACCATCCCTGCGGCGATGGCCGAGCAGTCCGGTATCAAGGTCACCCCGGTCGCCGCCGGCACCATCGCCGACGAACACGACGTGCAGGGCCTGCTGACCCCGGTCGACGGCCGCGTGGCCCAGGTGATGGCCCGCTTCCCCGGCCCGATCCGCTCGCTGCGCGCCAATGTCGGCGATCGCATCGCGGCCGGCCAGGTACTGGCCAGCATCGAAAGCAACCTCAGCCTGACCACCTACACGGTCAGCGCTCCCATCAGCGGCGTGGTGCTGGCCCGCCAGGCGCAGGTCGGCGGGGTGGCGGGCGAGGGCACGCCGCTGTTCGAGATCGGTGACCTGTCCACGCTGTGGGTGGACCTGCACATCTTCGGCAACGACACCCAGCACATCACTGCCGGCGTACCGGTCACCGTGTCGCGGATGACCGACGGGGTCACCCAGGCCACCACGCTGGAACGCGTGCTGCCCGGCACCGCCACCGCCAGCCAGAGCACCGTGGCCCGCGCCACGCTGCGCAACGACGACGGCCTGTGGCGGCCGGGCGCGGCGGTGAAGGCGCGCATCGTGGTCGCCACCCGGCCCGCTTCGCAGGTGGTGCCGCTCAGCGCGCTGCAGACGATGGAAGGCAAGGACGTGGTGTTCGTACGCACCGGCGAGACCTACACCACCCGTCCAGTGCGCCTCGGCGCGCGCGACGCCAACCAGGTGGAAGTGCTGGAGGGCCTCACCCTCGGCGATGAAGTCGTCACCGGGCAGAGCTACGTGGTGAAGGCCGACATCGGCAAGGCGGGAGCGTCGCATGAGCATTGAGCACGCAACCATCCCCGGGCGTGGAGGGCATCGCCATGCTTGAGCGCATCATTGCCGCCTCCATCGCCCACCGCTGGCTGATGATGAGCCTGACCCTGGCGTTGATCGCCGTGGGTGCATGGAGCTTCACCAAGCTGCCCATCGACGCCACCCCGGACATCACCAATGTCCAGGTGCAGATCAACACGGCCGCGCCCGGCTACTCGCCACTGGAGGCCGAGCAGCGCATCACCTACCCGGTGGAAACGGTGATGGCCGGGTTGCCGCGGATGGAACAGGCACGCTCGCTGTCGCGCTATGGGCTGTCGCAGGTCACGGTGGTGTTCGAAGACGGCACCGACATCTACTTCGCGCGGCAACAGGTGGCCGAACGCCTGCAGCAGGTGAAGTCGCAGATCCCGGCCGGGCTGGACCCGCAGCTGGGGCCGATCTCCACCGGTCTGGGCGAGATCTTCATGTACACCATCGACGCCGATCCGGCGGCGCGTAAACCCGATGGCAGCGCCTACACCGCCACCGACCTGCGCACGCTGCAGGACTGGGTGATCCGCCCACAGCTGCGCAACGTGCCGGGCGTGACCGAGGTCAATACCATCGGTGGCTTCCAGCGCCAGGTGCACATCACGCCCGATCCGGCCCGCCTGCGTGCGCTGGGTTTCACCCTGGAAGACGTGGTCCAGGCCGTGGAAAGCAACAACCAGAACGTCGGCGCCGGCTACATCGAACGCAACGGGCAGCAGTTCCTGGTGCGCATTCCCGGCCAGGTGGCCAACCTGGAGGAAATCGGCAACATCGTGCTGGCACGTCGCGAAGGCGTGCCGATCCACGTGCACGACGTCGCCGAGGTCGCCGAAGGCCCCGAGCTGCGCAGCGGCGCCGCCACCCAGAACGGCCATGAAGTGGTGATGGGCACGGTGGTGATGCTGATCGGTGCCAACAGCCGCGATGTGGCCCAGGCCGCCGCCGCGCGTCTGGAACAGGCGCAACGCAGCCTGCCTGCCGGCGTCACCGTCACCGCCAGCTACGACCGCACCACCCTGGTGGACCGCACCATCCAGACCGTGGCCAGGAACCTGGTGGAAGGCGCACTGCTGGTGATCGTGGTGCTGTTCCTGCTGCTCGGAAATTTCCGCGCCGCATTGATCACCGCGGCGGTGATTCCGCTGGCGATGCTGTTCACCCTCACCGGCATGGCGCGCGGGGGCGTATCAGCGAACCTGATGAGCCTGGGCGCGCTGGACTTCGGCCTGATCGTCGATGGCGCGGTGATCATCATCGAGAACTGCCTGCGCCGCTTCGGCGAGCGCCAGCATGCCCTCGGCCGCGACATGACCCGCGAAGAGCGCTTCGCCGAAACCGCCAGCGCCACCGCCGAAGTGATCCGCCCCAGCCTGTTCGGGCTGGGCATCATCACTGCCGTATACCTGCCGATCTTCGCGTTGTCGGGCGTGGAAGGAAAAATGTTCCACCCCATGGCCATTACCGTGGTGCTCGCGTTGAGCGGCGCGATGGTGCTGGCGCTGACCTTCGTGCCGGCAGCCATCGCCCTGTTCATGGGCGGCCACGTGCAGGAGAAGGAGAACCGGGTGATGGCCTGGGTGCGCCGGCGTTACCGGCCCCTGCTGGCATTCTCGCTGCGGCGCGGGCGCTGGATGGTGGGTGGCGCGCTGGTGCTGGTGGTGGGCTGCGGCCTGCTTGCCACCCGGCTGGGCAGCGAGTTCGTGCCCAACCTGGACGAAGGCGACGTGGCCATGCATGCCATGCGCATTCCCGGCACCAGCCTGACCCAGTCGGTCGAGATGCAGAAGCTGATCGAAAACCGGCTGGTGCGGTTCCCGGAGGTGAGCAAAGTATTTTCCAAGATCGGCACTCCGGAAGTGGCCTCCGATCCGATGCCGCCCTCGGTGGCCGACACCTTCATCATGATGAAACCGCGCAAGGACTGGCCGGACCCGCGCAAACCGCACGCCACGCTGCTGGCTGAGCTGGAAGCAGCGGTGGAGCAGCTGCCCGGCAACAACTACGAGTTCACCCAGCCGATCCAGATGCGCACCAACGAGCTCATCTCCGGCGTGCGCGCCGACGTGGCGGTGATGCTGTTCGGCGATGACCTGGAGATGTTGCTGAAGGTGGGCAGGCGCATCGCCAGCGTGGCCGGCAGCGTGCCGGGCGCGGCGGATGTGCGCGTGGAGGAAACCAGCGGCCTGCCGCTGCTCACCGTCACTCCCAACCGCAGCGCGCTGGCCGGCTACGGGCTCAACCCGGGCCAGGTGCAGTCCACCGTGGCCACCGCCGTGGGTGGACAGGTGGCCGGGCAGCTGTTCGAAGGCGACCGCCGCTTCGACATCGTGGTGCGCCTGCCCGAGGCGCTGCGCCAGGACCCGGCCGCACTGGCCGACCTGCCGGTATCGCTGGCCCCGGCACTGGAAGGCGATGCCGACGAATCCAGCCAGGGCGGCGGCTGGACCAGCGGCACCGCGCGTACCGTGCCGCTGCGCGAGCTGGCCACGCTGGCCAACAGCGAGGGGCCGAACCAGATCAACCGCGAGAACGGCAAGCGCCGCATCGTAGTCACCGCCAACGTGCGCGATCGTGACCTGGGCAGCTTCGTCAGTGACCTGCAGCAGGCGGTCAACCGTGATGTACAGGTGCCCGATGGCTACTGGATCGAGTACGGCGGCAGCTTCGAGCAGCTGATCTCGGCCAGCCAGCGCCTGGCGATCGTGGTGCCGGTCACCCTGATCCTGATCTTCGCGCTGTTGTTCTGGGCGTTCGGCTCGGTCAAGGATGCGGCCATCGTGTTCAGCGGTGTACCGCTGGCGCTCACCGGTGGCGTGCTGGCATTGGCCGCCCGCGGCATTCCGCTCTCCATCTCCGCAGGCGTCGGCTTCATCGCGCTCTCGGGCGTGGCCGTGCTCAACGGCCTGGTGATGATCAGCTTCGTGCGCAGCCTGCGCGAGGGCGGCATGCCCCTGGCCGATGCGGTACGCGAAGGCGCGCTGGGGCGGCTGCGTCCGGTACTGATGACCGCGCTGGTGGCCTCGCTCGGCTTCGTGCCGATGGCCTTCAACGTCGGCGCCGGTGCCGAAGTCCAGCGCCCGCTGGCCACGGTGGTGATCGGCGGCATCGTGTCATCAACGCTGCTCACCCTGCTGGTGCTGCCGGTGCTGTACCGCTGGCTGCACCGCAGGCAGTAGCGCTATCCGGGTAGCGCCCGACCGTTGGTCGGGCGTTGCCCCTGCTCGATAAGCCGAACGGCCTTCGCTACACCATCCTCCGTCGCCATGGCCCGTCCCAATGCAGCTGCACGTGCCCGCGTGTCCACATGCTCGGCAACGGCAATAGCACGCCCCAACATCCCGGTGTCCAGGCGTTTCGGCGACAGCGGTTCGGCGGCTACGCCGATCTCCCGCAATCGCGCCGCCCAGAAAAACTGATCTGCCGCAAACGGCATCACCAATGAAGGCACCCCCGCACGGCAGGCCGAATGGGTGGTGCCGCTGCCGCCGTGGTGGATCACCAGCGAACAGCGCGGGAACAGCGCTTCGTGCGGTGCAGGGCCGATGACAAACACGTTCGCTGGCAGCGGACCGTCTGGAAGGCCTGCCCAGCCCGGGAACAGCAGCACGCGCCGCGGTGCCAGCGCCTGCAGCAGTGCCGGCAACACCGTGTTGCGATCAAATCCCGTCATGCTTCCAAAGCCGACGTATACGGGCGGCGGGCCTTCATCGAGAAAGGCCTGCAGTTCCGGCGTCGGCTGCCAAGGCGCATCGGGTGCACGCCATTGCCCGCACACATGGTGATCGGCCGGCCAGTCGGCAGGCGGCGGCATCAGGCTCGGCGAAATCCCGTACAGCATTGGAACGTCACGCCACAGGGTGCGCCGAGCCGGCATGCCCATCGCCCGCCGCGCTTGGTTGATGGGGCGACGGAAGGTGCGCCACACGGCATCGTTGACCAGCCCGTAGCTGAGTTTGTTGAGCACACCGGGGAGGCGCAGCCGTGGCAGGAAGGGCGAGGCGAATGCGCGCGTGGGCGTGAGTGGAATCATGCCGGTTCCGATCACCGGTATGCCGTGGTGCTCGGCCACCGTCATGCCCACGAAGGCGGCAAGCCCGCCCGTCAATACCGCGTCGAACCCGGCCGCAGCCGCGTCGGCCTGTCGCATCCATGCCGGCACATGCCGCTGCGCCATCCGCGCCAGCCCGCGCGATGCCGCTGCCATGTCGTTGCCCCGCGACACCAGGGCCACCACCTCGTCGTGGATGTCGCCTTCGAGCGCAGCATGCGGCACGCCCAGCGCCTGCGCGCTGCCCAGCGTGCCACTCTCGGCCAGCACCATTACCTCATGTCCAGCCGCTTGCAGCCCATGGCACAACATCACCAGCGGCCGGGTGTCGCCTTCGGTTCCATAGGTCACAGCGAGAAGTCGCATGGACGCATCCGATGATCGAAAATTGAAGTATCTCCATGCGGTGTGCAGAACGGGTCTATCCCGCCGCTGCAATCCCTGAATCTGATAAGTACGTCAAACCTGGCGGCGATGACCCGCAGCTAGTCTCGAGCACTGGCTGGAATTGCGCTCAAGGCAGCAGACGTTGTCCTACGGTACTTTCGTTGCGGGTAATCTCCGATATGACCTGCGCCATCTGGATCCGTTCTCGGTGAAGGTGAGGGTGCACGGCGTCCTTGTCGATGTGGACGTGAGCTTCAGCTTCCATGTCTTCACCGACCAGAAGGGCAGGGGACCGTGCTTCCCGCATCATGCCGAGGAGCGCTATTTCTGCGTGAAGCGATACCAGCTCAGTCACACTGTCGCAGCCTTCATGCGTGGGCCCTTCTTCGACGCTTCGGTGCGGCGGCATGTCCGTAGCGTGGATGGCGAGCCTCAGGAACAGTACTTCTGCACCGACCTGGGCCATGGCGACATCATCTGGACCCGGATATCGAGACGTGAGCGGCAGAACCGCGTGCGCGTCTGGGTGGTGAGCGCCTACAACCGCGACTGGCAGGGCATGGTGCTCCCGCGCGGTCAGGGGTTGTTCCGGGTCCAGAAAGTGTTGGCAAGCAAGCTGGGCATCCCGCGACCCTGAATAAAAAAGGCACCCCATCGCTGGGGTGCCTTGGAATTACGGTCTCGGTGAAAGTGAAACGCGTTGGCTTTCGCCTATCCCGCCCATGGCTGAGGAAAGAACGGACCAAGTCCGCCTTCGCAGCGCTACTATCCCGTCGCCGGGTCCCGATCAGCAGCACTTGGTGAAATCATGTCACGCGGGCGCGCCCCGGTACAGGGGCAAGAGCGCCACCGTTCAGGGTTTTGCTGTGGATAAGCCTTGCCTTGCAGGGGCTGCGCGTGCATAATGCGCGGCTCGCTGTGTCCGGATTTGTCCGGATTGGTGGCCGGGAACACGTCATCCGGCCTGCCCTCGTCAGCGTAACCCTTTGATTCTCATGACGTGTGGCGGGAAACCGTCGAGGCCGCCGTCGCCCGGGCTATGGGCTGACACATACTTTCATCGAGGTGCGCAATGTCCCGCGTATGCCAAGTTTCCGGCAAGCGAGTGCAGACGGGTAACAACGTCTCGCACGCCAACAACAAGACCCGTCGTCGTTTCCTGCCCAACCTGCACGAGCGCCGCTTCTGGGTCGCCAGCGAAAACCGCTGGGTCAAGCTTCGTGTTTCCGCGCATGCACTGCGCACCATCGACAAGAACGGCATCGATTCCGTTCTGGCTGAGCTGCGTGCGCGCGGCGAAAAGGTCTGAGGAGTAGACGATCATGGCAGGCAAGCGCGATAAGGTCCGTATGATTTCGACCGCCGGTACCGGTCACTTCTACACGACCGACAAGAACAAGAAGAACACCCCCGGGAAGATGGAATTCTCGAAGTACGATCCGGTCGTGCGCAAGCACGTCCCGTACAAGGAAGGCAAGATCAAGTAATCCCTCACGGGGTTGCTCGATGGCCAACGAAGAACCCGCCTCACGGCGGGTTTTTTCGTTTCCGGGGGCGTGCACGCCGGCCATGGCAGAATGCCGGCACACCCCCAAACGGGCGAACCGATGCTGTTCGAATGGCTGCTGGGTTCATGGTTGTTGATGCTGGACTGGCTGATCCGGCTGGCCGCGCTGTTCTGGATTCCCAGCCGCACCACGCCCGGCGCCGCGCGCAGCTGGCTGCTGCTGGTCGGCTTCGTGCCCCTGCTGGGCCTGCCGCTGTACCTGCTGTTCGGCCACCCCTGGCTGTCGCGCCAGCGCGTGCAGCGCCAGGCCGAGGCCTCCCAGGTGATCCGCGAGGAGCAGGCGCTGCAGCCGCCGCTGCGCTGGAACCCGGTGCCCGATACCGCCACCGCCGAAATGGTGCCGCTGATCGAGCGCCAGGGCGACTTCATGCCCGTGCACGGCAACGCGGTGGAGCTGCTGACCGACTACGACGCCTCGCTGCAGGCGCTGATCGACGATATCGACCAGGCCCGCGACCGCGTGCACCTGCTGTACTACCTGATGTTCGACGACGCGGTGGGCGAAGCGGTGGTGCAGGCGCTGCAGCGCGCCGCCGCACGCGGCGTGCACTGCCGCCTGCTGCTGGATGCGGTGGGCGCCAAGCGTGGCCTGCGCCGCTACCGCCACCGCCTGCAGGCGCTGGGCGTGGACGTGCGCGCCATGCTGCCCGGCGGGCTGCGCTGGCGCCGCAGCGGGCGGATGGACCTGCGCAACCACCGCAAGATCGCGGTGATCGACAACCGGGTCGGCTACATCGGCTCGCAGAACCTGGCCCATCCCGGCTTCGTGCCCGGCTACCCCAACCGCGAACTGGTGGCGCGGGTGCGCGGGCCCGCAGTCGCCCACCTGGAGGCGGTGTTCGCCAGCGACTGGTACATGGAAACCGGCCAGCGGCTGGAGGTGATGATGGTCGAGCCGGTCTGCGCCGATGACGTGCCCACCCAGCTGCTGCCCAGCGGCCCGGCCTACCCCTTCAGCAACGCCCGCGATGCGGTGAATGCGCTGATCCACCTGGCACGCCGCCGCATCGTGCTGGTCACGCCGTACTTCGTCCCCGACGAGGCCACGTTGAGTGCGCTGCGCATCGCCGCGCTGTCGGGGGTGCAGGTGCAGCTGATCCTGTCGGCCAGCAACAACCAGCACCTCACCGCCTGGGCGCAGGAGGCGTACTACGACGAACTGCTGCGCGCCGGCGTGCGCGTTGCGCTGTACGAACCGCATTTCCTGCATGCCAAGCACCTCACCGTGGACGAGGACATCGCGCTGGTCGGCTCGATCAACCTGGACATCCGCTCGTTCGCGCTCAACGCCGAGATCGGCATGCTCTGCTACGACCGGGGGCTGGTACGACAGTTGATCGAGATCGAAGACGACTACCTGCGGCAGTCGCGCCAGCTCGACCTGAAGGCGTGGCGGCTGCGGCCTGCGTGGCGACGCAGCCGCGAAGGTATCGCGCGGCTGGCCGATGCGCTGATGTAGGGCACGGGGCGTTGCGGGCGCATGTCCTACAATGCGGCCATGACCGACTCCGAACCCATGCTCCAGGCCGACCTGGCCATCATCGGCGGCGGTGCGGCCGGTGTGCTGGTCGCGCACAACGCGCTGCGCAGCGCCACCGCGCCCGTGCAGGTGGTCCTGTTCGAGCCCGCTTCCACGCTGGCCCAAGGCATCGCCTACGCCACGCCGTGGCCGGAGCATCTGCTCAACGTGCCGGCCGGCAAGATGAGCGGCCTGCCCGAACAGCCGGGTGATTTCGTCGATTACCTGCTGCAGGCCGATGCACTGCCAGGCGTCCCGCGCGACGTACTGACCGAGACGTTCGTTCCGCGCCGCCATTACGCGGCGTACCTGCAGCATCGCCTTGCAGAAGCGCAGGCGCAGAGCCCGGCGACGCTGCACGTGGTGCACGTGCCGGTCATCGCGCTGCAGCCGGGCACGCCACGGAACGTGTTGCGACTGGCCGATGGCCAGCAATGGCAGTCACGCCAGGTGGTGCTGGCCTGCGGCAACAGCATGCGCCCGTTGCCCGCGCCCGGTGCCGAGGCCCTGCCGCCCGGCCGCGTGGTGGATGCGTGGGATTACGACGGCGTGCGCCTGCTGGCCGGCGATGGCGACGTGGCCATCATCGGCTCGGGCCTGAGCATGGCCGACAGCGTGGTGGCATTAGCCACGGCGGGTCATCGCGGCCGCATCCACGTGCTGTCGCGGCACGCACTGCTGCCACTGCCACATGCGCACGGCGGCATCGCCAAGTTCGATCCCCAGCCGCTGCTGGCGATGCCATTGCGCGCCCGCATGCGCGCGCTGCGCGGCCATGTGCGCGACGCAGCGGCGAAGGGTATTCCGTGGCAGGGCGTGATGGACCGCATCCGTCCACTGGGCCAGGCGCTGTGGCAGGGACTTGATGCAGCTGACCAGCGCCGTTTCCTGCGCCACGTGGTGCGCTACTGGGACGTGCACCGCCACCGCATTGCCGAAACGGTACATGCGCAGCTGGCCGAACTGGAGGAATCGGGCCAACTGCAGCGCCACCGCGCGCGGCTGGATGCGCTGCTGGTGCTGGACAGCACCCTGCAGCTGCATGCACACGGCGCCGCGGGTGGCCTGCCGCCGTTGAATGTGGGCGCCGTAATCAACGCTACCGGCGTGGAAACCCGCGCGCTGGCCATGCGCAACCCGCTGTTGCAGCAGTTGCTGGCCGATGGCCATGCGCGCCCCGGCCCGCATGGGCTGGGGTTGGACAGTGACAGTGCGGGTTTCCTGCAGGACGGGCAGGGCAGGCCGCAGCCGGGCGTGCAGGTAGTCGGCAGCCTGCGTATCGGCACCTTGTGGGAAAGCCTGGCCATTCCGGAGCTTCGGACCCAGGCGCAACAGGCCGCGATGGCTGCGTTGATGCGTCAAGACCAACGGTCGTGACCTACCGTGAACGGGTTGCGCGCGCCGCCCCCGTGCGGCGGCGGGCGGGGTAAAATGGGCGCATGGATGTCTCCCACCTGCTCGACGGGCTCAACCCCGCTCAGCGCGAAGCTGTGTCCGCCCCGCCCGGCCACCATCTGGTGCTTGCCGGTGCCGGTTCCGGCAAGACCCGCGTACTGATCCACCGCATCGCCTGGCTCAACGAAGTCTGCGGCGTGCCCATGCACGGCATTTTTGCGGTGACCTTCACCAACAAGGCCGCCGGCGAAATGCGCCACCGCATCGACGTGCAGCTGCCGCAGGGCAGCCGCGGCGCGTGGATCGGCACCTTCCACGGCCTGGCCCATCGCCTGCTGCGCCTGCACTACCAGGAAGCCAAGCTGCCCGACAGTTTCCAGGTGCTGGATTCGGACGACCAGCTGCGGCTGGTCAAGCGCGTGGTGCAGCAGCTGGAAATCGACGACAGCAAGCATCCGCCCAAGCAGATCGCCTGGTGGATCAACGAGCAGAAGGACGAAGGCCGCCGCCCGCAGCACATCCAGCCCGAGCCGAACGATGCCTGGCTGGAAACCATGCGCCAGGCCTACGCGGCCTACCAGGAACGCTGCGACCGCGCCGGCCTGGTCGACTTTGCCGAGCTGCTGCTGCGCGCGCACGAACTGCTGCGAGACAACCCGGCGCTGCTGGCCCACTACCGCTCGCGTTTCCGCGAGATCCTGGTGGACGAGTTCCAGGACACCAACGCCATCCAGTATGCCTTCGTGCGCGTGTTGGCCGGCGACAGCGGCCACGTGTTCGTGGTCGGCGACGACGACCAGGCCATCTACGGCTGGCGCGGCGCCAAGGTCGAGAACGTACAGCGCTTCCTGAAGGATTTCCCGGGCGCGCAGACCGTACGCCTGGAGCAGAACTACCGCTCCAGCGCCAACATCCTGGGCGCGGCCAATGCGGTGATCGCGCACAACCCGGACCGGATCGGCAAGGAGCTGTGGACCGACAGCGGCGATGGCGACCCCATCGACCTGTACGCGGCCTACAACGAAATGGACGAGGCGCGTTACGTGGTCGAGCGCGCACGGCAGTGGGTTCGCGACGGTGGCAGTTACGGTGACGCCGCCGTGCTCTACCGCAGCAACGCGCAGTCGCGGGCCTTTGAAGAAGCGCTGCTCTCCGAGCAGGTGCCGTACCGTGTGTACGGCGGCATGCGCTTCTTCGAGCGTGCCGAAATCAAGGATGCGCTGGCGTACCTGCGGCTGATGACCAACCGCAACGACGACGCCGCCTTCGAGCGCGCGGTCAACACGCCCACGCGTGGCATCGGCGACCGCACCCTGGATGAAGTGCGCCGGTTGGCGCGCCACCAGGCGATCTCGCTGTGGGAAGCCACCATGCTGACTACCCAGGGCAACGAGCTGGCCGCCCGCGCGCGCAACGCGCTGGCTGGTTTCCTCAGCCTGGTGAACCAGCTGCACCATGAAGCCGGCGAGATGACGCTGGCCGAACGCATCGACCATGTGCTGATCCGTTCCGGCCTGCGCGAACACTGGTCGAAGGAAAGCCGCAACGCGCTGGATTCGGAATCGCGCGCGGACAACCTGGACGAACTGGTCTCGGTGGCCTCGCGCTTCACCCGGCGCGAGGACGACGTCGAGGAAGGCGCGGAAAACATGAGTGAGCTGGTCGCCTTCCTGTCCTACGCCTCGCTGGAAGCCGGCGAAGGCCAGGCCCAGGCGGGCGAAGAGGGGGTGCAGCTGATGACCCTGCATTCGGCCAAGGGCCTGGAATTCCCGCTGGTGTTCCTGGCCGGCATGGAAGACGGCCTGTTCCCCAGCGCGCGTTCGCTGGAAGAAAGCGGCCGGTTGGAAGAGGAGCGCCGCCTGGCGTACGTGGGCATCACCCGCGCGCGCCAGAAGCTGGTGCTCAGCTACGCCGAATCGCGCCGCATCCACGGCCAGGAAAACTACAACGTGCCTTCGCGCTTCCTGCGCGAGATCCCGCGTGAGCTGCTGAACGAAGTGCGCCCCAAGGTGCAGGTCTCGCGGGGCGCCTCGCTCGGCGCCAGCCGCCCGGCCGGCCACGCCGCGATGGAAGCGCCGCCGCTCAAGCTGGGCGCGATGGTCACCCATGCAAAGTTCGGCGAAGGCATGGTCACCGACTACGAAGGCAGCGGCGCGCACGCGCGCGTGCAGGTAGAGTTCGCCGAGGCCGGCAGCAAGTGGCTGGTGATGGCCTACGCCAACCTCACCGTGATCTAAGCGGGCGTGTCACGGATGACCCGCCATGTGCTCTTCCTCTGCAGCCAGAATCGCCTGCGCAGCCCCACGGCCGAGCAGGTGTTCGCCGACTGGCCGGGCGTGGAAACCGCCTCGGCCGGCGTGCTCGCCGATGCGGATGTGCCGGTCAGCCCCGAGCTGCTGCAGTGGGCGGATGTCATCTTCGTGATGGAGCCGGCGCACCGCACGCGGCTGGCCAGCCGGCACCGGCAGTGGTTGAACGGGAAACGGGTGATCTGCCTCGACATTCCCGATGACTACGACTTCATGCAGTCGGAGCTGGTGGAGCTGCTGAAAAAGAAGGTAGTTCCGCACCTGTAGGGCCACGCAGGGCGTGGCGCTACAATTTCCCACCAGATTCCAGGTATCCCCATGTCCACCACCCCCGTCGCCATCAACGTCAAACTCAATGCCCGGCTCCAGCCCGAGCACCGCCTGCAGCTGTTCGAAGACCCGCTCGAGGCGATGCTTGAAGCAGCCGGCATCGGCGAAATCATGGGGGGTGGCACCGCGATGACCGAAGAGGGCGAGGTGGAATACGGCGACCTGGAAATCCAGCTGCATGACGCGGCCGCATTGCCGACCGTCATCGAACTGCTCGAACAGCTCGGCGCCCCCAAGGGTTCGCTGATCCAGCGCGAAGGCGAGCCCGACCTTTCGTTCGGCATCACCGAAGGCCTGGGCCTGTACCTCAACGGCACCGACCTGCCCGACGAGGTCTACGAGCAGTGCGATTCGAACTATGTGTTCGACCAGATTGTGGAACGCATCGACGGCCACGGCGAAGTCTGCAGCTGGTGGCAGGGCCCGAGCGAAACCGCGCTGTACCTGTATGGCGCTTCGTTCGACACCATGGCCGAGCGCATCGCCGAGCTGGTGGCCACCTACCCGCTGTGCCAGGGCGCGCGTGTGGTTCAGATCGCCTGAGGCGAACCTCCGCTCACGGTTTCCCAATCCAGCCCGAATTTCGCCAGATATTTGCGCAGTCGGTCGGCATCATTGGTGCTGGCCCGCTGCGTGCGTGACACCGCGAACAGCTCGCGCCCGGCGGCCGACAATGATCTGGCCCGGGCGCAGACCCGTACTACGTCTTCGAGCTGGACCCGGTCGAAGCGGTCCAGTTCGTTGACCGCTTCGCCCAGCAGCGCATGCAGCGGCGAGAGCCCGGTGCCGTCGGTCCACTGCGCGCGCAGCCGTGCGATTTCCTCGTCCACGCCTTCGGTCTGGATGCGGCCGGCGCTAGCCAGCGTGGCCAGCCGCATCAGCGATGCGCCGAGGTCACGGAAGTTGCCACGCCATTCGGCCTCCGGGCTGGTGGCGAACGCCAGGTAGCGCGTGCGCGCTTCGACATTGAAGCGCACCCGCTCGTGCTGTTCACGCGACCAGCGCTCCAGCTCGAACTCCAGATTGGGTTCGATGTCCTCGCGCCGCTGGGCAAGGCCCGGCAGCCGGTACGTCCACAGGTTCAGGCGCGCCAGCAGGTCCTCGCGGAAGCGGCCTGCGAGTACTGCCTGCTGCAGGTCGCGGTTGGTACCGGCAATCAGCTGGAAGTCGCTCTCCACTTCGCGGTCGCTGCCGACCGGCAGGAACCGCTTCTCTTCCAGCGCACGCAGCAGCATCGCCTGTTCGTCCTGGCCGAGTTCGCCGATCTCATCCAGGAACAGCAGACCCTGGTGCGCTGAGCGCAGCAGGCCGGCGCGATCACTGGACGCGCCGGTATAGGCGCCCTTGGTGTGCCCGAACAGCGTGCTCATCGCGCCGTCGCCGCGCAGGGTGGCGCAGTTCACCTCGATGAACCGGCCCGGCAGGTGGTGCTTGTGCTTCTTCAGCTCGAACACGCGCTTGGCCAGCTGGCTCTTGCCGGCGCCCGTGGGGCCCATCAGCAGCATCGGTGCGCGTGAGCGCGAAGCCACCGTTTCGATCTGTTCGATCATCCGGTTGAACGCGCTGTTGCGGGTGGCGATACCACCCTTCAGCAAGTCGCGGTCGTGCAGCTGCTGCTGGGCGAAACGCTGCGCGATGCGGTCATAGCGCGACAGGTCCAGGTCGATCAGCGCGTACGTTCCGGGGTCGCCCACCGCCTGTTTTCGCGGCGGCGAGGTCTGCAGCAGCCGGCCGGGAAAGTGCCGGCTTTCGGTCAGCAGGAACCAGCAGATCTGGCTGACATGGGTGCCGGTGGTGATGTGGATGAAGTAGTCCTCCTCCTCCGGCGCGAACCGATATCCGGCCAGCAGGTCATGCAGGCAGGCATACACGCCCTCGAACTCCCACGGGTCGGCCATGTAGATGTCATGCCGGCGTACCTCGGTGGACGGGGCCACGCGCTGCAGGTCTTCGCAGACCTGTTCGGCCAGCTTGGCGAAGCGGCGCTCGTCCAGCAGCAGCTCGATCCGATCCGGCACGAAGTCCTCGTGCATCCCCAGGGCCACCGTGGGGCGCCATTTCTGCCAGCGCACCGGGCCGGTGCCGGCGTCGAGCTGGGTGCCGAGCATGCCAAAAACCACCTGCCGCTTTTTCATTGATACATCCATATACATTGCGCGCGACAACTATATCAATGTGGCGGCAAGGGGTCGTGCTCAAGATTAGAAAAAATCACGAAAAGCTCCATAAATCAAAGGCGTGAGTACGCGCGGTGAAAGTTGGCACGGCCATTGCTCTATTCCCTGCAAGACACGACGCGGGCCGTTCCCGCCCAGGACCCTCACCTCATGGCCAACTTCTCCCTGTTCTCCCGGATGCGCAGCGCCGTGCTGCCGCCGGCAGACGCGCTCAACGACGCCGGCGGCACTGCCTACCGCCGCGACCCGCGTGCGGCGCTGGCGTTGTACGCGGGCACCGGCTGCCTCAACAGCACCTTCTACAGCGATGCCCAGGCGCAGCTGCAGCAGGTGCTGGCGCTGAGTGCACAGGTCGAACCGCGTTTCGTGGCCCGCACCGCGGTGTACGCCCGCCAGGTCGCGCACATGAAGGACATGCCGGTGCTGCTGCTGGCCATGCTCAGCCTGCGTGACCCGGAGGCCTTCGCGCTGGCGTTCCCGAAGGTGGTGGACAACGGCCGCCAGCTGCGCACGTTCGTGCAGATCATGCGCAGCGGCCAGGTGGGCCGTCGGTCGCTCGGCTCGCTGCCCAAGCGCCTGGTGCGCCAGTGGTTGCGGCAGGCATCGGCGGAGACCGTGGTGCGCGCCGCGATCGGCAACCAGCCGTCGCTGGCTGACATCATCCGCATGGTCCACCCGAAGCCGGCGAATGCCCAGCGTGAGGCGTTGTATGCCTGGGTGGTGGGGCGTCCGTACGAGCCGTCGCGGCTGCCGCCGCTTCTGCAGGCCTATGAGGCCTTCAAGCGCGCGCCGCTTGGCATGCCGCCGGACCTGCCGTTCCAGTACTACAGCACGCTGGAGCTGGATGTTGCCCAATGGTCGATGCTGGCCCGCAATGCCTCCTGGCAGTCGTTGCGCATGAACCTCAACACGTTCGCGCGGCACGGGGTGTTCCAGGACGAGGCGATGGTGCAGGAGGTGGCCGCACGCCTCCGCGACCCCGCACAGGTCCGCCGCGCCCGGGTGTTGCCTTACCAGCTGATGATGGCCTACCGCGCCGCAGGCGGGCTGCCGCTGCCGATCCTGGACGCGTTGCAGGACGCCATGGAGATCGCCACGGCATCTGTACCGGTGCTGCCGGGCCGGGTGGTGGTGGCGGTGGACGTGTCCGGCTCGATGCAGGTGCCGGTGACCGGCTACCGCAAGGGCGCCTCCACCGCGGTCACCTGCGTGGACGTGGCGGCATTGATCGCCGCATGCGTGTTGCGCGGACAGCCACGGGCACAGGTGTTGCCGTTCGATACCGAGGTGCGGCCGATCCGGCTGAACCCGCGCGACAGCGTGATGACCCTGGCCCGCCAGCTGGCCATCAATGGCGGTGGCACCTCGGTCAGTGCGCCGCTGCGTTACCTCAATGCCCAGCGCGCGCAGGTGGATCTGCTGGTGCTCGTGTCGGACAACGAAAGCTGGCGCGACACCCGCCGCGACGGGGCGACGGAAACCATGCGCGAGTGGGCCACGCTGAAGCAGCGTTGCCCGCAGGCGCAGCTGGTCTGTATCGACCTGCAGCCGGTGGCCAGCAGCCAGACCGTGCAGCGCGAGGACGTGCTGCACATCGGTGGATTCAGTGATGCGGTGTTCGACCTACTGGGGCAGGTCGCCGCCGCCAAGGACGCAGGCCTTGGCTGGGTGCAGCGCATCCAGGACACGGCCTTGTAAGGCGACAGGACGTCGCCAGGGATTGCCCGGCTGGCAATGGGGCCAGCCGGGCAGGGCCCAGGAACCATCGCTTCAATGCCGGCATTGCGAATGCCGGGGGAACTACAGCCTTTCACGCTCCAGGTCGCGGGTTCGAATCCCGCTCGTCGTGGCAACACGACGGTAGCTCAGGGGTAGAGCAGGACGTTCCCCCACTTTTGTCGCAGCGCCGGCACCCGCTTCACGCAGTGAATGCTGCTGGAACTACATGGATTGCCTTCGGGCCCGGGTTCGACCCCCGGCGTCGTCCACCGCAGGGTGGAAGGCGAAGGTTCCCGCCCTTCTTGTCACTGCACCTTATTCTTGATGCAAAGGACGAACGCATGAACCACACCACTCACAATCACGATGTCATCCAGGAGCCGGGCGCGGTGCCGATCCGCCTGTGGACGCGCGGCGTACCGCTGGAAGATGCAGCGCGCGAGCAGCTGCAGAACATCGCGCGCCTGCCCTTCATCCACCGCTGGATCGCGGTGATGCCCGACGTGCACCTTGGCAAGGGCGCGACGGTGGGTTCGGTGGTGCCGACCATCGGCGCGATCGTGCCGGCCGCCGTTGGCGTGGACATCGGTTGCGGCATGATCGCTACCCGTACCACCCTCACTGCCAGCGACCTGCCCGACAACCTGGCGGGGCTGCGTACTGCCATCGAGCGCGCGGTGCCGCACGGCCGCAGCGTGGGTCGTGGGCGCGACAAAGGCAGCTGGGATACGCCGCCGGAACTGGCGGTCGAGGGCTGGTCGCAGCTGGTGCAGGACTTCGCCCTGATCTGCGAGCGCCACCCGAAGCTGAAGAACACCAATAACCTCAAGCACCTGGGCACGCTCGGTACCGGCAACCACTTCGTCGAAGTCTGCCTGGACCAGGACCAGCGGGTGTGGTTCATGTTGCACTCTGGTTCGCGTGGGGTGGGCAATGCCATTGGTACCTACTTCATCGAACTTGCCAAGCAGGAGATGCGTCGCTGGATGATCAACCTGCCGGACCAGGACCTTGCGTACCTGCCGGAAGGAAGCCAGCACTACGGCGACTATGTGTTCGCGGTGGACTGGGCGCAGCGCTTCGCACGCATGAACCGCGAGATCATGATGCGCAACGTGGTGGCGGCGGCGCGTACGGTGATCACCAAGCCGTTTGAAGCGGCGGCCGAGGCGGTCAACTGCCACCACAACTATGTCAGTCGCGAGCACCACTACGGCAAGGACGTGTTCGTGACCCGCAAGGGCGCGGTGAGCGCACGCAAGGGGGAGCTGGGCATCATCCCGGGCAGCATGGGCGCCAAGAGCTTCATCGTGCGCGGCCTGGGCAACGAGGAAAGCTTCCACAGCTGCAGCCACGGAGCCGGTCGCGTGATGAGCCGCACCCAGGCGCGCAAGCTGATCAGCGTGGACGACCACGCCAAGGCAACGGCGCACGTGGAGTGCCGCAAGGATGCGGAGGTGGTGGATGAGTCGCCCGCAGCCTACAAGTCGATCGAGGCGGTGATGGAGGCGCAGCGTGACCTGGTGGAGATCGTGCATACCCTGCGCCAGGTGGTCTGCGTAAAGGGTTGAGTTACCGCAAGGAAAAGGAAACGGACGTGGACATGATCGAACTGGACGGAACCGAAGGCGGAGGCCAGCTGCTTAGGTCGGCACTTACGCTGGCCCTGTGCACCGGCACCGGCTTCAGCATGCAGAATATCCGCGGGCGCCGTCGCCGCCCCGGATTGATGCGCCAGCATCTCACCGCCGTGAACGCGGCGGCCGCAGTGGGCAATGCCGCGGTGCACGGCGCGGAACTGGGAGCGACCGCGCTGCGGTTCGAGCCGGGCACGGTGCAGGGTGGCGACTACCATTTCGCCACCGGCAGCGCAGGCTCGGCCACGCTGGTGCTGCAGACGGTGCTGCCCGCGCTCTGGCAGGCGGCGTCGCCATCGCGGCTGCGTCTGGAAGGTGGCACGCACAACCCACTGGCGCCCAGCGCGGACTTCATTTCCGCTGCCTACCTCCCCGCGCTGGCGAAGATGGGCGTGGCGGTGGATTTCGCCCTGGGCCAGCACGGGTTCCACCCTGCCGGTGGCGGCATGCTGGAGGTACAGGTGTCGCCGTGCACGACGCTGAAGCACATCGCCTTCGACGCGCGCGGCGCGCTGGCGTCGGTGGAGGCAAAAGTGTTGATGTCGGGACTGCCGGCCAGCATCGGCCAGCGCGAGCTGCAGGTACTGGCCGACCGCCTCGGCGTGGAAGCGCATCCGCGCCACGTCCATGTCGTGCGTCCGGCGCTGGGGCCCGGCAACGTGGCGCTGGTGCAGGTGCGCCACGACACCCACGTGGAAGTGTTCAGCGGGCACGGCGAACGTGGGCTGTCGGCCGAGCAGGTCGGTGCGCGACTGGCCGATGCGGTGGAGCGCTACCTGCAGGGCGAAGGCTGCGTAGGCGAACACCTGTCCGACCAGCTCCTGCTGCCGATGGCGCTGGCCGGTGCCGGCAGTTTCACCACCCATGTGATCAGCGAGCACCTGGCCAGCAATGCGCGGCTGATCGAAAAATTCCTGCCCGTGGAGTTCGACTGGACGCAGGCCGGGCAGGGCTGGCGGGTCCAAGTCAGCCGCTGACCCGGACCTCAGCGCGCGCCGGAAGCGGTCATTCCCGCCCCGGCGCGTCCGCTTCGTTCCCGGTGAAACGCGACTCATCCCGGATTTCACATGGTTCGTCGCGTGCTCCTTGTGGCCTCCCGGGCAGGCGCCCAGAGTCTGGCGCTGTCTGCTGGGAGCACACACATGAACAAGGGAATCCCGTACCTGATGGCTGCACTGGTCGCGCTGACGCTGTCGGCGGGCTGGGCGGCACCGGTGCTGGCCCTGTTCGAACATGCTGCCGCCTGCCTGGACAGCGGCGGCAGCCTGGACCTGCTGCGGATGCGCTGCACCCCGCCCAGTGCCGCGCGTGATCTGCTGCTGCAGGGGTGGGGCTTCTGGGTGACTGCCGCGGCGGTCGCGGCGGTAGCGCTGGTGCTGACCCGCACACGTCCGCCGCGCCGGCGTTCGCCCCTTCCGCAGTGAGCTTTGCAACCAGTCCGAGCGGCGGGCGGGCCGAACACTGATAGTGTCCGTGCCCACTCCAGCCGTGGCACGGGCCTTGATCACCAGCGCGATCCAGCGGACCTCTTCGCTTCCTTCCCTTGCCGGCATTCCAGAGCCGGCCCGCACGCCGCGCCGGTCGCTGCCGGCGTTGGTGGTGTTACATCTGCACAACGCACCGGCCCGGGTGCCGCAGATGCTCGATCTGGCCGACTGTCCAGCGCGGCCCTGGCGGGGAGCGGGCAGCCAGCCGGCCATGATCGTCACCCGGGGCGACGAGTGCTGGCGGGTGAAGGCAACGGCCGACGCCACCTGCAGCGCCATGGAAGTCACGCTGGGCAAACTGTTCCAGCTCACCGGGCTGGTCGCTCCCGACACCGGGCTGGTGGCGGCCGTCGAGGGCCTGCCGACCGGGTCCCGGCATGTCGGCTCACGCTTCGAGGCGGACTTCCAGGACCTGGGCGATTTCCTGATGAGTGACGCGGCCGCAGCGCTGGTCGCGGCAGCGGACCCTTCAGCGCGCAGCACCTACGAGGCGCTACGGGCCGACCATGCGCAGGCCGTATCCGACAACACCAGGCTGCTGAACGACGCCGGGATCGAGTGGTGGGCACTGCGCGGCGAGGACGCCCAACAGCATGCCGCCAACGACCAGCGCCGGTTCAACGCGCTGGACGCGATGAACCGCCTGCTGCCGCGACCGCTGCGCTGCGAACAGCTGCGTCATTTCATCGCCTCGCGCTGGTTGTGCAACTGGGACCAGCTCAACTACCGGCTGGAGAACTTCGGCTACACCCTCCGGAACGGGGTGCGGGTGGGCATGTCGCTGGATTTCGGCGCCTGCGGGCCGCTCGGGTTCCGCGACCTCCAGACGGGCGCGATGCTGCCCAAAGCGGCCAGCCAAGCGGTGGCCATCGCCCAACGACCCCCGTCATTGTTCCCCATTCCCTTGGCATATGTAGTCAACGTCGGCCATTTCGACGCGATGTGCGGCGATTCCGGACCCCTGCACGACCTCACTGCGTGGCCCTACGGGTTCCAGTCCGACAGCATCGCTGCCTTGTTCCGGCCACCTGTCGTGCTTGATCCCGACGTGTCCGACACGCTGCTGGAAATGGGTTACCGCTTGGAACGGCTGCCGTTGCCTGCGCTCGCCGCCGTCATCGAGCGCCACTGGCCGGAAGGCCCTGGCGGGGCGGCGCCGGCGTGGCCCACGGCAGACGAGCTGGCCGCACACCTGCTCCGCCGCCGCGACGCCCTGCTGGCACGGTTCGATCCGGCGCAGATCGCCGACTGGGTGCAGGCCGATCCCGACCGCGCGGCGAGGGTCCGGCAGGAACTCACCAACGCCGCGCAGGCCATGCTCCGCGCCCCGGCTGACCGCCCGGATTGATCCGCCTCAAGGCACGCTCTCCACGCCGGGTGTGCAATGGTGTCCCCACTGCCTTAGCCAAGGAGCGTGCCATGTACAAGCGGATCCTGATTGCCACCGATGGCTCCGAGCTGTCCGAAAAGGGCCTGCTCAAGGGGCTGGAACTGGCCCGCGACCTCAACGCCGAAATCGATATCGTCACTGTCTCCGAGCCTTGGGCCGTCGGCATGTATGACGCCATGGGCTGGAGCGTGGGCTACATGAACAGCCCTGAGTACAAGGCCGACCGCGAAGAGACCGCAGAGAAAGTGCTGGCGCCGGCCAAGGCCGCCTGCGAAGCGCAGGGCCTGCGCGCCACCACCGTGCACGTGCTGGACCGCTATGCCGCCGACGGCATCATCGACACGGCCATGGAACGCAACAGCGACCTGATCGTGATGACCTCGCACGGCCGCCGCGGCGTGACCCGGGTCCTGCTCGGCAGCCAGACCGCCGAAGTGCTCGCACGCAGCACCGTGCCGGTGCTGGTCATCCGGTGATCTAAGGGCGCAGCTTCAACGCCATCGACTCGTCCAGGCTGCCGTTGGGCTGCACCACCACGTAGCGTTCCCCGGCCCGGTCAAACAGCACCGGGATCGGGTCGCGGAACAGCGGCCGGCGCACGAAGCGCAGCGACCAGCCGAAATGCTCCAGGGTGTCCACGGCTTGGCGCTGCTCGTCATTCAGCCCCGCACGCAGGGCGGCGGGGTCGATGGGTTTGCGTCGTTCAGGAGTCGTCATCGGGTACGGCAGGGCCAACTCACCAGCTGTAGAGCTTCCAGTACACCGGCGAGGTGCCATCCTTGCTCCGGTCCACGCCGCCGTGCTGGCTGCCTTCGTACATGTAGTACGGCGCACCACGCGAGGGTGTGACCTTGACCATGCGCAACTGGCCACTGACCCGGTACTCCTCGATCACATCGCCGTTGTCCATCACGCGCTTGGCGATATCGGCGCCCCGCACATCGACCGGGGGCACGCCAGCGCCGCCGCCGGTGGTGGCACAACCCGCCAGCACAAGCAGTCCAGCCAGCAGCAGAGTTTTCATGGGCCACGGTTCCTGGGTCGGGGGAGTCTGGATTATGCCCGATGCCCCGTGATGCCGGTGCCGGGAATGGCCCCAGCGGGGCGCGTAGAATCGTCGCATGAGCCGATTAGTCCTGATTGACGGGTCCAGTTACCTGTATCGCGCGTTCCACGCGCTTCCGCCGCTGACCAACGCTGCCGGTGAACCCACCGGCGCGCTGTTCGGTGTGGTCAACATGCTGCGCGCCACCCTGAAGGAGCGCCCCGAGTACGTGGCCTTCGTGGTCGACGCGCCGGGCAAGACCTTCCGTGACGACCTGTACGCCGACTACAAGGCCAACCGGCCGCCGATGCCCGACGACCTGCGCCCGCAGATCGAGCCGATGTGCCAGATCGTCGAGGCGCTGGGCCTGACCATCCTGCGCATTCCGGGCGTGGAAGCCGACGATGTGATCGGCACGCTGGCGCTGCAGGGCCACCGCGACGGGATGACCGTCACCATCTCCACCGGCGACAAGGACTTCGCCCAGCTGGTCCGCCCGGGCATCGAGCTGGTCAACACCATGACCGGCAGCCGCATGGATTCGGACGCTACCGTGATGGACAAGTTCGGCGTGCGCGCCGACCAGATCGTCGACCTGCTGGCGCTGATGGGCGACGCCGTGGACAACGTGCCCGGCGTGGAGAAGTGCGGCCCCAAGACGGCCGCCAAGTGGCTGGCCGAGTACCAGACCCTGGACGGGGTGATGGCCGCAGCGCCTGGCATGAAGGGCAAGATCGGCGAAAACCTGCGTGCCGCGCTGGAGCGCCTGCCGCTGAACCGCGAACTGGTCACCATCCGCACCGACGTGGCGCTGGACGCCACCCCGCAGACCCTGGCGCTGCGCGACCCGGACGTGCCCGCCCTGGGCGAGCTGTACCTGCGCTACGGCTTCACCCAGGCGCTGAAGGAGCTGGGTGGCCCGGTCCCGGCCCCGGCGGCAGCCAGCGACGCGCCGGTGAGCCTGCGCGGCACCGCCGCCGGCTACGCGCGCGGCGCGGCCAGCGAGCCGGCGCCGGCCCTGGATGCGGCCCTGTCGGCCCCGGGCGAATACGAAACCGTGCTCACCCCCGAACAGCTGCAGGCCTGGGTGGCCCGCGCCGAGGCGGCCGAGCTGATCGCCTTCGACACCGAGACCGACGCGCTCGATGCCATGCGCGCCAACCTGGTCGGCATCAGCCTGGCGGTCGAGCCGGGCCGTGCGGCCTATATTCCGGTCGGCCATGACTACCCCGGCGCTCCTGCCCAGCTGCCGCGCCAGCAGGTGCTGGACGCGCTGCGCCCGGTGCTGGAGAACCCCGACAAGAAGAAGCTTGGCCAGCACGGCAAGTACGACCTGCACGTGCTGCGCCGCCACGGCGTGGACGTGCAGGGCTACCACGACGACACCATGCTCGAGAGCTTCGTGCTCAATTCCACCGCCACCCGCCACGACATGGATTCGCTGGCGATGCGCTACCTCGGCTACACCACGATCAAGTTCGAGGACGTCGCCGGCAAGGGGGCCAAGCAGATTCCGTTCTCCCAGGTGGGGCTGGACGAAGCCAGCCGCTACGCGGCCGAAGATGCCGACATCACCCTGCGCCTGCACCGCGTGCTGCACCCGCAGCTGCTGGAATCGGCCGCGCTGGACAACGTGTACCGCAGCATCGAGATGCCGCTGGTGCCGGTGCTGGCCCGGATCGAAGCCAACGGCGTGTACATCGACAGCGCCGAGCTGCGCCGGCAGAGCCAGGACCTGGGCGCGCGCATGCTGGCCGCCCAGCAGAAGGCCACCGAACTGGCCGGGCGCACCTTCAGCCTGGACTCGCCCAAACAGCTGCAGGCAGTGCTGTTCGACGAGCTGAAGCTGCCCGCGCTGGTGAAGACCCCCAAAGGCCAGCCCAGCACCAACGAAGAGGCGCTGGAGGCGATCGCCGAACAGCACGAGCTGCCGCGGGTGATCCTGGAGTACCGCGGGCTGGCCAAGCTGCGCAGCACCTACACCGACAAGCTGCCAGAGATGGTCAACCCCGACACCGGCCGGGTCCACACCAGCTACCACCAGTCCGGCGCGGCCACCGGCCGGCTGTCCTCGTCGGACCCGAACCTGCAGAACATCCCGATCCGCACCGAGGACGGCCGCCGCATCCGCCGCGCCTTCGTGGCCCCGCCGGGGCACAAGCTGCTGGCCTGCGATTACTCGCAGATCGAGCTGCGGATCATGGCCCACCTGTCCGAGGACCCGGGCCTGGTGCGCGCGTTCGAACAGGGCGTCGATGTGCACCGTGCCACGGCGGCCGAGGTATTCAGCCGCGCGCTGGACGAGGTCACCCCGAACGAGCGCCGCGCCGCCAAGGCCATCAACTTCGGCCTGATGTACGGCATGAGCGCGTTCGGGCTGGCCCGTAACCTGGGCATCGACCGGGGCCAGGCGCAGGATTACGTGGCGCTGTACTTCAGCCGCTACCCGGGCGTGCGCGACTTCATGGAGCGCATGCGCCAGCAGGCCCGCGACCAGGGGTATGTGGAAACCATCGAAGGCCGCCGGCTGTATCTGAATGATATTCACGCGCGCAACCAGGGCCTGCGCGCCGGCGCCGAGCGCGCGGCGATCAATGCGCCCATGCAGGGCACCGCCGCGGACATCATCAAACGGGCCATGGTGAAGGTGGACGACTGGCTGCAGGGCCAGGGTGGCCGCGCCCGGATGATTCTGCAGGTGCACGATGAACTGGTATTCGAAACCGAAAGCGAGTTTCTGGAAACCTTGCGCGCGCAGGTGGTCGAGCTGATGTCGTCTTCAGCTCAATTACGCGTCCCGCTGGTGGTGGATGCCGGGGTCGGGGATAACTGGGATGAGGCGCATTGAGACGTGAATCACGTTGAATAAGCTGAATTGGTTCATTGCGGGCCGATAAACTGACTCTTCGATGAATGTTTTAGGTTTCACCTCAGTATTAATTGGCGCCCTTCACGAACTATCAATGTTCGAGGTGCTTTTATAGACCTCGACAGGCGCAATGCCTGTTGTGGATCTCTCCCATCCCCTGGAGCAGATCTCGGAACGGGGGCTCCTCCCCAAGCGCCCGTTCCCCGGCCCCGCTGACCTCCCCCTGGTCGGCGGGGCTTTTTATTTTCAGGAGCCCGGCCAACGGCCGGCGCTACCCGTATGCTTCAGGCACTCTCTCTTCTGCGGGGCTCGCATGAGTGACCTGTTCGACCTGGCCATGCCCTGGTGGGAATTCATCCTGCGCGCCGTGGTGGTGTATGTGGTCGTGCTCGGCATGGTCCGCCTGTCGGGCAAGCGCGCCCTGGGCCAGATCACCCCGTTCGACGTGCTGCTGATCGTGCTGCTGGGCAACGCCGTGCAGAACGCGCTGCTGGGCAAGGACACCTCGCTCGGCGGCGGCCTGCTGCTGGCCGCCACGCTGATTGGCATCAACTATGGCGTGGGCTGGCTGAGCACCCGCAGCAGGAAGGTGGAAGCGCTGGTGGAAGGCGAACCGGTGCTGATCGCGCGCGACGGCGAAGTGCTCGCCTCGGTGCTCAAGCGCGAACTGGTCACCCGCGCCGATCTGGAAGCGGCCATGCGCCAGCAGGGCTGCACCCATATCAGCGAGGTCTCGATGGCGCTGCTGGAAATCAACGGCCACATCACCATCGTTCCCAGGCAACCCAAGGACGGCGGCGGCACCTGAGCGGAAAATGAAAGCGCCTCGCCACGCGCACTGCTGAAATCGGCCGCATCAGGGGCCGCTGCTGGAGTGGCCCACGCAACGGAGATGCCTGCCATGCCTCTCGATCCTGTTTCTTCCGACCGTGCCTGGGTCGCCGTCCACGCCGCCTGGGGCGCCTTCCCCCGTCGGGATGTCCAGCCGTCGCCCGCGTACGAGCCTCCGCCGTCCTACGACGACGCCATGCTCACCAGCGCGCCGGTGCCACGGCAGCTGCCGCCGTCCCGGGCGGTGCCCATGGCGGTAACCAACGAGCCGTCCGCGTGGCGGCTGCGCTTCTCCAGGCCGCTGCATCCCGAGGCGCAGCACCGGAAGCTGCAGAAACAACTGGAGCGCCGCGAGCGGACCGAGCGCAAGCTTGACGCCGCCTGCAGGCACCTTGAATCGGTGCTTCGCCAGCACGACACCCTTTCGGCATCGGGCCGCGTCTACTGTGGCGGCGGTCTCTTCGATGAGGACGAATGCAGTGCGATCAGCAATGCGCGGGGTGAGGTCGCGCATTACCTGGAGAAAAAGCGCGAGCTGCAGGCCGCGCATGCCGCCATGCTCCGCCGCACCGCGGCGCAGCTCAGCCCGGGCTGAGCCAGTCGCGCGGCACCAGGTAATCGCCCAGCCGCGCTTCGGCGCTGCCGGGTTCGGGCGTGAAACCATACTCCCAGCGCACCCGGGGCGGCAGGCTCATCAGGATGCTTTCGCTGCGGCCGCCGCTCTGCAGCCCGAACAGCGTGCCGCGGTCGTAGACCAGGTTGAACTCCACGTACCGGCCCCGCCGGTACAGCTGGAACTCGCGCTCGCGTTCGCCGTACGGGGTGTGCTTGCGGCGTTCCACGATCGGCAGGTATGCCTGCAGGAAGCCATCACCCACCGCGCGCAGGTAGGCGAAGTCGCGCTCGAAGTCGCCGTGCAGGTCGTCGAAGAACAGCCCGCCCACGCCGCGCGTTTCATTGCGGTGGCGCAGGAAGAAATACTCGTCGCACCAGCGCTTGTGTGCCGCATAGCGTTCTTCGCCGAACGGGGCGCACAGGTCGTGGGCGGCCTGGTGCCACTGCTGCACGTCCTCGTCGAACGGGTAGAACGGGGTCAGGTCGAAGCCGCCGCCGAACCAGGACGCCACCTGCTGCCCATCACGCTCGGCGCTGAAGTAGCGCACGTTGGCGTGGGTGGTGGGCAGGTACGGATTGAGCGGGTGGAACACCAGCGACACGCCGGTGGCGCGCCACGAGGCGCCGGCCAGCTCCGGCCGGTTTGCCGAGGCCGACGGCGGCAGACGCGTGCCGGAGACGTCGGAGAAGCCGATACCGGCCTGCTCGAACACCGCGCCATCGCGCAGGATGCGGGTACGGCCACCGCCGCCCTCGGCGCGCTGCCAGAGATCTTCGGTGAAGCGGGCCTGGCCGTCGGCGGTCTCGACCGCGCCGCAGATGCGGTCCTGCAGGTCGGTCAGGTAGCTGCGTACGCGCTCGAATTCGTTCATGGCGGTACTTTACCGCAGGGCAGCGAGGCAGCGCCTCGATCTACGGGGCCTTTGCGGCGAACCATCGCCGCACGTCCGGGCGCAGCACGCGTGCCACCAGCCAGGCGTGCAGTGCGGCGAACGCCAGCGCGGTGAGCACGGTCAGGCCGGTGTAGATCACGCGCTGCATCTGCAGGTCGCGGCGCAGCTGGCCGGCATCGGCGTCTGCGTGCGGCGGCAGGTGCACGATCAGCTGGCGGAATACCTCGTCGATCACCCACGCACCGACGAAGTTCAGCAGCGCGGTGACCACCAGCAGCACGATGAAGGTCCACAGCGCCCAGCGGTTGCGCCGCAGCAGGCCCCAACATGCCGCAGCCCCCACCAGGGAAAGGACCAGCATGCCCACGTTCACCGCCACCGCATGCCGGCCGAACCAGCGCAGCGACGACGGCATCCAGGACAGGTCGGCGCCGTCCAGCAGGTCCTTCAACCAGGCCGACTGGGCGAGCAGCGCGGCGAGCACCGCGCCACCGGCCCAGCACACGGCCGACACGATGCACACCACCAACACCGACTTGGCCAGCGGGGCAAGAAAGGTCGGGGTGCCATCCCCCTTCGGGCGCGGATGGGCAACGGGCAGCAGCGGGGGCGTAATCGAAGACATCCGGTGTCCTGGCAGTGTGCGGTAGGGTCAGCCCGGCGCGATCACGCGCGCGGCCGCCGGCAGGATATGGTCTTCGCTCAACGGTGCCAAGCGGCGCCCGTGCGGTGGCTGCAACGGCACCCAGGCCAGTTCGGCGATCTCCGCCCGCGCCTGTGGGGTGCCCAGCACCTGTACCCACCAGGCCTCGGCGTGCACCCGGCAGCCGGTTTCATGCACCGCCCAGTCGCTGTAGACGCCGAGCGGCACCGCCGTGGCGGGGTCCAGCTGCACGCCCAGTTCCTCGTCCAGCTCGCGCGCCAGCGCGGCCAGCGGTGCCTCGCCCGGCTCGGGCTTGCCGCCCGGCTGGATGAACACCGCCGAGCCGTGCTTGCGCACCACCAGCACGCGCCGGGCGGCATCGGTGATGACCGCGGCGACGATCCGTATCGTCGCCGCGTCGTGGCTCACTTCAGGTTCTCTTCGAACAGCTTGAGGATGCGCTTGTACTGGTCCAGCCAGGAATCGGCACGCACGTAGCCGTGGCGTTCCAGCGGGTAGGGCGCGATGCTCCAGTTGTCCTTGTGCAGCTCGATCAGCTTCTGGGTGAGGTTGACCGAGTCCTGGAAGAACACGTTGTCGTCCATCATCCCGTGCGCGATCAGCAGGTGGTCCTGCAGGCCCTCGGCATATTCGATCGGCGAGGAGACGCGGTAGGCCTCCGGGTCGATGTCCGGGGTGTTGAGGATGTTGGCGGTGTAGCCGTGGTTGTACTGGTGCCAATCCACCACCGGGCGCAGCGCGGCGCCGGCCTTGAAGGTGCCCGGCGAACGGAACAGCGCCATGAAGGTCATGAAGCCGCCGTAGGAGCCGCCGTAGATGCCGGCATGGTCGCGGTCACCCTGCTGGGTGGCCACCAGCCAGTCCAGGCCGTCCTTGTAGTCTTCCAGTTCCGGGTGGCCCATGTTGCGGTAGATCGCCGTGCGCCAGTCGCGGCCGTAGCCCTCGCTGCCGCGGTAATCCATGTCCAGCACCACGTAGCCCTGCTGCACCAGCAGGTTGTGGAACATCTGCTCGCGGAAGTAGGCCGGGTAGCGCTGGTGCACGTTCTGCAGGTAACCGGCGCCGTGCACGAACATGGCGATCGGGTACTTCCTGCCCGGCTCCAGGTTCTCCGGGCCGTAGTACTTGGCCCAGACCACGCCCGCGCCGTGCTTCGAAGGCACCTGCACCAGCTTGGGCTGGATCCACTGGCGGGCCTTGAAGGCGGCAGTGCGGGTGTCGGTCAGCACCTTGGCCTGGCCGCCCGCGGTGGGCACCACCGCCAACTGCGCCGGCAGGTAGGCGCCGGAGTAGCGCACCAGCAGCTGCTGGCCGTCCGGGGACAGCGAGAAGTCTTCCACGCCGTTGAGCGAGGTCAGCTCACGCACCTGGCGCGAAGCGGTATCCACCGCGCACACCTCGTAGTCGCCGGGGGCCTGCTGGTTGCACAGCACGTAGAAGCCACGGCCATCGGCGCTGGGCACCGGCATCGAGGTTTCCCACTTGCCACCGGTCAGCGCCTGCGGCTTGGCCGTGCCCTGCTGGGTGTACAGGTGCGAGTAGCCGGACTCTTCGGACAGCAGCCACAGCGTGCGGTTGTCGTTGGACCAGCCGAAATCGTTGAAGCTCCAGTTGATCCACGCCGCGTCGGTGAGGCGGTGGCGGGTCTGCAGCCTGGCCTCGGCCGGGCTGACGCTGGCGATCCAGCGGTCCTTGTTGTCGTTGGCGCGCAGCAGGATCGCGGCCTGCTGGCCGTCATTGCTCCAGCGGATGCCCGGCGCGCCGGGTCCACCCAGCACCTGCACCGGGCGGCTGCCCTTCAGCGCGTCCTTGCCGGCGGCCTTGCGCAGCGCGGCCAGCGGGTCGGTGCCGATGCCCGGCAGGCTGTCCAGCGACAGCGGCTTGACCGTGCCAGTGACGGCGTCGACCAGCCACAGCGCGTTCGGTTCCGGGTCGTTGCGGCCCACGCGGGTACGGGTGTCCTCGAACTCCTCGTAGCCCGATTCGGTCACGTACTTGGGCATCTTGCCGCCGCGGCCTTCGTCAAAGCTCTTCGGCTTGGTCACCACGATCAGGCTGCGGGTATCGGGCGACAGCGCGCTGTCGACGATCTCCACATCGGCGCCCAGGTACACCGGGCCCGGCGCGCGGGTGCTGTCGGCGCGGCGCCAGCTGGCTTCCTGCTCCTTCAGTGCGTCGCGCTGGGCGCGGTCGTTGCGCAGCGTGGCCAGGGTGCGCAGCTGCTGGTCGCGCAGCACGTCGGCCTTCGGGGCGTCGTCGGGGTTCTTTTCGGCCTTCAGGCTGGCCACCTGCTGCACGCCGCCGGCGGCGGTCCAGTGGAACCAGTTCTGGCCGGTGCGCCAGATCACCCCGCCGTCGCGGGCGAAATTGACCGCGCTGGCCTTCTCGGTGCTGCGGGTGAGCTGGGTCAGCGCGCCGCTGCGCAGGTCGCGCAGGAACACGTCGCCGTTGCGCACGAACACGCTGCGCTGGCGGGCGCTGTCGTACACCGGTGCGTCCACGTCCAGGCTGCCGCGCTGGTCATCGGCGACCTGGGTGGCGGTACCGCCGTTGACCGGCTGGCGGAAGGTATCGCGGACCGGGCTGCCGGTGCGCTTGAGCTGGTACTCCACCTGCTGGCTGTTCCACGACCACCAAGCGCTCTCGACCGGCGGACCGATCCAGTCCGGGTCGGCCATGGCCTGTTCGATGGTGATCGGCGTCGGTGCCGCGTGGGCCGCGCCGCCGAGGGCGGCGAGCAGCAGCAGGGACAAGGGCAGCGTTCTGGGCATTGCGGGCAGCACCGTAAAGGAAAACCCGCCAAGCGTAGCAGCGCCGGGCCTTCGGCGAGGGGGCCACAGGTCATGGGCCATGCGCGCCATGATCGTTGGTCGTGCGTCGGCGCACCGCGCCGGGCTCCTGGCGCCGGCCCCACCGTATCGACCAACGGTCGATACCTACCGTGCCTGCGACAAAGTGAAGCAGCGCGTCACCGGGTCGCATGCCCTCTTCACGGAAATCGGCCCAGACTGGTGCGGATTCCAGAGAATGCTGCGGAGGCGTCGCGTGGACGCGTTGTTGTTGTCGCGGATCCAGTTCGGGTTCGTCATCAGTTTCCATGTGCTGTTTCCGGCCTTCACCATCGGCACGGCCAGCTGGCTGGCCTTCGTCGAGGGCCAGTGGCTGCGCACGAAGAAGCCGATCTGGCGCGAGCTGTACTTCTTCTGGCAGAAGATCTTCGCGGTGTCCTTCGGCATGGGCGTGGTCAGTGGCATCGTCATGGCCTTCCAGTTCGGCACCAACTGGCCGCGGCTGAGCCAGGTGGCCGGCAGCGTGATCGGGCCGCTGCTCACCTATGAAGTGCTCACCGCGTTCTTCCTGGAGGCCAGCTTCCTGGGCGTGATGATGTTCGGCTGGGGCAAGGTCTCGCCGCGCCTGCATTTCCTGTCCACCTGCATGGTGGCGCTGGGCACGCTGGTGTCTACCTTCTGGATCCTCTCGTCCAACAGCTGGCTGCAGACCCCGGCCGGGCACGCCATCATCGATGGCATCGTGGTGCCGCAGGACTGGTGGCAGGTGGTGTTCAACCCCTCCTTCCCGTACCGGCTGGCGCACATGGCGCTGGGCTCGTTCATCACCACCTGCTTCGTGATCGGCGGGGTGGGCGCGTGGTACCTGCGCAAGGGCAAGCACGTTGAAGCCGGGCGCACCATGCTGCTGGCCGCGGTGGCGTTCGCCGCGCTCACGGTACCGGTGCAGATTTTCGTGGGTGACATGCACGGCCTGAACACCCTCAAGCACCAGCCGATGAAGATCGCGGCGGTGGAAGCGCACTGGCATGCCGAAGGCGAGGGCGAAGGCGTGCCGCTGGTGGTGTTCGCGGTGCCCAACGAGAAGGCCGAGCGCAACGACTTCGAGATCGCCATCCCGCGCCTGGGCAGCCTCATCCTGACCCATTCACTGGACGGGACCTTCGATCCGCTAACTTCCGTGCCGGCCAGCGAGCGGCCGCCGGTGGTGCCGGTGTTCTTCGCCTTCCGCATCATGGTCGGGCTGGGCACGCTGATGCTGCTGCTGGCCTGGGCTTCGGCCTTCCAGTGGTGGCGCGGCCGCCTGCTGGAATCGCGCTGGCTGGTGCGCGGCTGGAACTGGATGCTGCCCAGCGGCTTCATCGCGCTGGTGTCGGGCTGGTTCGTCACCGAAATGGGCCGCCAGCCGTGGGTGGTGTACGGTGTGCTGCGCACCGCCGATGCGGTGGGCCCGCAGAGCGCGTGGATGACCGCGCTGTCGCTGGGCGTGTACGTCGTCGGCTACGCGTTCGTGTTCGGCTGGGGTATCTGGTACCTGGTCAAGATCATCCGTACCGGGCCCAAGCCGCACGACCAGCAACCGCCGATCGAAGACGGCAGCCACACCCCGGCGCGGCCGCTGTCCGGTGCCGACGAGCCGCTGGAGGAGCGCTGACATGGAGATGACGACCTGGCTGCCGGTGGCATGGTTCGCGGTGATCGGCTTTGGCGTGCTGATGTACGTGGTGCTGGATGGCTTCGTGCTGGGCATCGGCATCCTCGCGCCGATGGCCGAGGATGAAGAACAGCTCGACGTGATGATGAACACCGCCGCCCCGATCTGGGACGGCAACGAAACCTGGCTGGTGCTGGGCGGGGCGGGGCTGATGGCCGCCTTCCCCAAGGCCTATGCCGCGCTGCTGTCGGCCCTGTACCTGCCGGTGCTGCTGCTGGTGGTGGCGCTGGTGTTCCGCGGGGTGGCGTTTGAATTCCGCTTCAAGGCGCACCGTTCGCGGCGGCTGTGGAGCGTGGCCTTCGGGCTGGGCTCGGTGCTGGCCGCGTTCGCCCAGGGCGTGATCCTGGGTGCGCTGGTGCAGGGCCTGCAGGTGGTGGACGGGCAGTACGTGGGTGGGCCGTTCGGCTGGTTCAGCCCATTCTCGATGCTGACCGGCGCGGCGGTGGTGTTCGGCTATGCGTTGCTGGGCAGTACCTGGCTGATCCTGAAGACCGAAGGCCGCGAGCAGACCTTCGCGCGCACCCTGACCCGGCCGCTGGTGGTGGCGGTGATCGTGTTCATGGGGCTGGTCAGTGCGTGGCTGCCGTTCCTGGATTCGCGCCTGATGGCGCGCTGGTTCAGCGACGGCAACTTCTGGTGGCTGTCGCCGGTGCCGCTGCTGACCCTGGGCGTGGCGGTGGCGCTGTGGCGCAGCGCCATGCACCCGCGCCGCGACCTGCCGCCGTTCCTGCTGACGCTGGCGCTGTTCGTGCTCGGCTTCATCGGGCTGGTGCTGGGCATGTGGCCCTACCTGCTGCCGCCCAGCATGACCCTGTGGCAGGCGGCGGCGCCGGCCTCGTCGATGGGCTTCAGCCTGGTCGGGCTGGTGGTGCTGCTGCCGGTGATCCTGGGCTACACGGCGTGGTCGTACCGCGTATTCCGCGGCAAGGTACGCGCGGACGCCGGATACCATTGACCGGGTCCGGGTGACGACCAACGGTCGTCACCTACCGGCATGCGGTACATCCCGGAACGGACGATTCGGGGCACATCCCCGGCCCGGCCGAAACGCGGCACATCCCTGGCCAGGCGATACGCGGTAGGTGACGACCGTTGGTCGTCACGCGCGTCACCCGTGCAGGCCTTCGATCTCGACCAGCAATTCGGCGCGGCACACCTCGGCGTGCAGCACCACGAAGGCCGGCGAGCCCGGCAGTCCGGCCATCCGCGCTGCAATCGCCGGCATGTCCTCGGCCCGGCGCACATACACCTTCAACACGGATTCCGCGCCCAGCGCAGCCGGCAACCCCGGCCTTTGCAGGCGCGCGGCATCCACCAGGCTCTGCAGGTTGGTCAGGGTCTCTTCCAGCTGCTCGGCCACCGACCCGGTGTGCTGCGAGACATGCCCGACGATGGCCGCCGTGCCTGACTGCAACAGCGGCAGGCCGGTGGCAGGCGGCGGCAAAAGGGCCCGCGAGAAGCTGGGCGACTGCGGGCCGTACTGGCGCGGGTAGCGGAACGCGCTGACCTGGCGGGGGTTCTCCAGCGGCAGGCCGGCCTCGCGGGCCGCCAGCCAGTACACCTGCAGGCGGCGTACGCCATCGAAACGGCCAATGCAGGTGGCCGCCGGCAGGGCGGCCTCGTCCAGCTCGCGCAGCCCACGCACCCGGCCCACGCAGAAGCGCCGGTAGCGTTCCTGGTCGCCGTCGCCTTCGGTCACCGCGTCCAGGTAGTTCCAGGTGCGCAGCAGGTGCGGGAAACCGCAGTTGGCCAGAAAGCCACTCATCCGAGCGTAGGCGTCTGCCGCGGCCGACTCGATATCACCGGCGACCTCGTCAATTTCGATCGCGCCGAACAGCAACGTGTCGTTGGCCGACCAGCGCACGCCCCCGCGCACGCCGTGCTGCACCGGGCTGGCGCCCTGCCAGATCTCGACCTGCGCCGGGCCCTGTTCGGCCAGCGGCACCTGCAGCCAGCGCGGGTCGTCGCAGGGCGCGGCAGCGGTTGAAAAGCCGAACACGGCCAGCGTGCGCGGGTCGGCCAAGGCGGCATCGCGTTCAGCAGCGGGGGCATAAAACGCACGGAACAGCGCGGGGTCTGCCGAGGGAGAAAGGACCTGCGCGGCCGCTACGCTGTGGATCGTGCTACTCATTTCAGATTGTGAAAACTGCCAGTGCCGAGGGTGTCATGATAGCGTGCGCTCCTTTCGCGGCGTGCCGAACACGCCGGACGATGTCGAAGACAGGCGTGGGCCGGCTGGAATGGGGGAGCCGATCCGCGTTGCCGCCAAGGCTCGTGCTGTCCAGGTGCCCATAACCATGTTGGCGTGAATGATCGAGTTCTCTGTTGTGGATTGGTCGGCCTGGGCACCGGGACTGACCACGAAATCGGATTGGCAGGCGTGGGCCCACGCACCGACGTTGCCCGAAGGCGACGACACGCCCGCGTTGCCGGAAGTGCCGGCCATGCAACGCCGCCGCATCGAGCGCTTGGGCCGCATGGCCATCCAGGCCGCGTGCTGGTGCGAACAGCCCGACGATGCCGGCCAGGTGCCGCTGGTGTTCGCGTCCCGGCATGGCGACGTGGCCCGTTCGATGGAACTGCTCGATACCCTGCGCCAGGATGCCCCGATGTCGCCCACCGGCTTTGGCCTGTCGGTGCACAACGCGGTGGCCGCGCTGTATTCGATCGCGCGCGGCCAGCGCGGCAACTACCTGGCCCTGGCCGGCGGCCGGGGCACGGTGGAGGCCGCCTGCGTGGAGGCCTTCGGGCTGCTCGCCGATGGCGCCCCGGAAGTGCGCGTGATCGCCTACGAATCGCCGCTGCCGGCGGTGTACGCCGGGTTCGCCGATGAGCCTGACCCCTTCTTCGCCTGGTGCTGGCGGCTGGCCCGCGCCGATGCGCCGGGCACCCGGCTGTCGCTGGGCTGGGGCCGGGGCGGGCAGGACAGCCCGCCCGGCGCGCTGCCGCACAGCCTGGACGCGCTGCGCTTCCTGCTGTCTGGCGAGCCGGCGCTGCAGTTCCAGGTCGATGGCCAGCAGTGGTCCTGGCAGCGCCATGGCTGAGCGCTGGCGCGCCCGCCTCGACCACGCCTGGCGCGTGGTCGGCACCGGCGTCAGTTTCGCCGCCTTCGGGATCGGCGGGCTGCTGCTGGGTGGGCTGCTGTTTCCGCTGCTGCTGCTGGTCCGTCACACGGCCCGGCGGCGCACCCTGGCGCGCCGGCTGGTCCAATTCAGTTTCGCCAGCCATGTCGCGCTGATGCGCTGGCTGGGGGTGATGACGTACGAGATCCGGGGCGCGGAACGCCTGCAGCGCAACGGTCTGCTGATCCTGGCCAACCATCCCACCCTGATCGACGTGGTGCTGCTGATCGCCCAGCTGCCCAACGCCGATTGCGTCGTGAAGCAGGCTGTCGCCTGCAGCCCCTTCATGCGCGGCCCGGTCCGCGCGGCCGGCTACGTGGCCAATAGCGACGGGGCGGGGCTGATCGATGACTGCATCGCCGCCGTCAAGGCCGGGGGCAACCTGGTGATCTTCCCGGAGGGCACCCGCACTGTCCCGGGACAGCCGCTGCGGCTGCAGCGCGGCGCCGCCAACATTGCCGTCCGGGGCCGGCTGGACATTACCCCGGTCAGGATCACCTGCACCCCGCCTACCCTGACCAAGGGCCAGAAATGGTATCGTGTGCCATCACGGCGTTTTCACGTTCAGCTGGAAGTCGGGGAAGATCTCCCGATCGCCCCGTTCCTGACCGGGGCCGACGATACGCCCAGGGGGGATGCCTTGGCGGCCCGGCGCGTGACCGATCACCTTGCCCACTACTTTGACTTCGCTGGAGAACCAAGCCGTGCAGGCACTTGAGCACGAGATCAAGGAATTGATCATTTCATCGCTTTCATTGGAAGACATCACTCCGGACGACATCGACGCCGCCGCACCCCTGTTCGTGGAGGGGCTGGGCCTGGATTCGATCGACGCGCTTGAACTTGGTTTGGCCCTGCAGAAAAAGTACGGTGTCAGCCTGTCCGCCGACTCGGAAGAGACCCGTCGCCATTTTTCCAGCGTGCGTGCCCTTGGCGAGTTTGTCGCCGCACGCCAGCAGTCTTAACGGCGTCTCAGGATTTGCCATGACCAAGAACGAACTTTTCGATCGCATCGTCAAGATCCTCAAGGACAGCTTTGAGATCGAACCGGTGCGCATCACGCCACAGGCCCGCCTGTACGACGACCTGGACATCGACAGCATCGATGCCGTGGACCTGATCGTGCAGCTCAAGCCGCTGCTCGGCCGCAACCTGCAGCCGGAAGCCTTCAAGGCGGTCCGCACCGTGCAGGACATCGTCGATGTGGTGCATGGGCTGCTGCCCGGGCAAGCGGCCGCCTGACGGCCGCCGCTGAAGATCGACCATGGTCCGGGTACGCGTCGCGGCGTTTGCAGTGCTGTCGCTGGCGTACCCGCTGGTGGTGTATCTCTCGCTGGGACGCTTCGAGCCGCGCTGGATGGCCCTGCTGCTGTTCGCCCTGGCCGCGCTGCGCGCACTGACCACCCGCCAGCCGGTGTGGTGGGCCGCCGCGATCGGCGCCGGCGTGCTGGCCCTGCTGGCCACCGCGTTCAACCAGGCGCTGCCGTTGAAGCTGTACCCGGCGCTGGTCAATGCGGTGATGCTGGTGATCTTTGCCACCAGCCTGCGTTTCCCGCCCAGCGCGGTGGAGCGGCTGGCGCGCTTGACCGAGCCGGAACTGCCGCCGTTCGCCGTGGTCTATACCCGCCGTGTCACCCAGGTGTGGTGCGGCTTTTTTGTTCTCAACGGGGGCCTGGCCCTGCTCACGGCGTTCTGGGCCTCCAACCAGGTCTGGGCGCTCTACAACGGATTGTTGGCGTACGTGATGATGGGTGTCCTGTTTGGTGGTGAATGGCTGGTGCGGCGGCGGGTGAAGGCGGCACACGCGCATGGCTGAGTGGATCGCGCTGGACCGGTTGGCGCAGCTGCCCCGGGCCGAACGCATCGTCGGCATCGATGCGACGGGCAGTGCCGTGGCGCACCCGCTGTTCCGCACCCGGGTCATCGGCTGGCAGCAGGCCTTCGCCGCCGCGCCCGGCCGCGACTGGGCGCTCTATTTCGACGACACCCTGGACTTCGCCGCCGCGCTGTTCGGCGCCTGGCACGCGGGCAAACGGGTGTACCTGGGCGGCGACAACCTGCCGGCCACCCTGGACGGGCTGGCCCCGCGCGTGGCCGGCTTCGCCGGTGACGTGCCGGCGCATTTCGCGCCGCTGCAGCCGCGCGACGCCGCCGACCCTCAGGCCGAGCTGGCCGTGCTGGACGAAGACGCGCTGGAACTGGTGGTGTTCACCTCCGGCAGCACCGGCGCGCCCAGCGCGATCAGCAAGCGCATGCGCCAGCTGACCCGCGAGGTGGATGCGCTGCAGGCCGCGTTCGGTGCGCAGCTCGATGGCGCGCAGGTACACGGCACGGTCTCGCACCAGCACATCTACGGCCTGCTGTTCCGCGTGCTGTGGCCATTGGCGGCCGGCCGCGCGATCCAGCCGCGCCGCTTCTTCCATGAAGACCTGGTCAGCGCGCTGGCGCACCAGCCCTCGGTGCTGGTCGCCACCCCGGCCCATCTCAAGCGCCTGCCCGAACAGCTGGACTGGTCATCGCTGAGCGGCCAGCTGCGCGCGGTGTTTTCCTCTGGCGGCCCGCTGCCCAGCGAGGCCGCGCTGCAGGCCCGCGCGCTGCTTGGCGTGGCACCCACCGAAGTGTTCGGCAGCAGCGAAACCGGCGGCATCGCCTGGCGCCAATGGAGCGCCGAACAGCCGCAGTGGCACCCGCTGCCGGGCGTGTCCTGGCGGATCGAGGAAGGCTGCCTGGCCGTGTCCTCGCCGCACCTGGTCGACGACGCCTGGTGGCAGACCCAGGACCGCGTGGAGGCCGATGCCGGGCGCAGCTTCCGCCTGCTCGGGCGCGCCGACCGCATCGTCAAGATCGAAGAACGCCGGGTCTCGCTCGACGCGCTGGAACAGCAGCTGCGCGCGCACCCGCAGGTACAGGACGTGCGCGTGCTGGTGCTGCAGGGCGCACGCGAACAGCTTGCCGCCGTGGTGGTGCCGCACAACGGTGGCGTGGCGCAGTGGACCGATGCACAGCGCCGCCAGCTGTCGCAGGCGCTGGGTGCGCACCTGGCCCACAGCCATGATGCGGTGACCCGCCCGCGGCGCTGGCGCTTCATCGACGAACTGCCGTACAACGCGCAGGGCAAGATCACCGCCGCCGCGCTGGAAGCGTTGTTCCGGCCGCTGCTGCCGGTGGCACAGTGGCAGCAGCGCGCCGCGGATGCCGCCGTGCTGGTGCTCCCGCTCGAACCGGACCTGGTCGCCTTCGATGGCCACTTCCCGCAGGCGAAGATCCTGCCCGGGGTGGTCCAGCTGGACTGGGCGATCCATTACGCGCGCGAAGCCTTCGCCATGCCGCCGCGTTTCGAGCGGATGGACGCCCTGAAGTTCCAGCACGTGGCGCGGCCGGGCGACCGACTGCAGCTGACGTTGGGCTGGGATGCGCTGAAATCGGTGCTGAGCTTCCGCTATGTCTCCGACCACGGCGTGCATGCCAGCGGGCGGGTGGTGTTCGGCGATGCTTGAGCCGCTGGTGGTGATTCCCGTCTACGACCACGAACACGCCATCGGCGCGGTGGTGCAGGGCGTGCGTGCCAGTGGCCTGCCGTGCCTGCTGGTGGATGATGGCTCGCACCCGGCCTGCGCGCAGGTGCTGCAGGCGTTGGCGCAGGCACACCCGGAGCAGGTCAGCCTGCTGCGCCTGGCGGTGAACCAGGGCAAGGGCGGCGCGATGCTGGCCGGCTTCGCTGAAGCGGCGCGGCGTGGGCATACCCACGTGCTGCAGATCGATGCCGACGGCCAGCACGACCCGGCCGACATTCCGCGCTTCGTGGCCCTGGCCACGCAGCACCCGCAGGCGGTGATCTGCGGCATTCCGGTCTACGACGACAGCGTGCCCAAGGCACGCCTGTACGGGCGCTATGCCACCCATATCTGGGTCTGGATCAATACGCTGTCGCTGCAGATCCGCGATTCAATGTGCGGTTTCCGGCTGTATCCGCTGGCGCCGGTCACCCGCCTGGTGGGCGAGGAAACCATCGGCCGGCGCATGGATTTCGACAGCGAGATCCTGGTGCGGCTGTTCTGGCGTGGCGTGCAGGTGATCAGCCTGCCCACCCGGGTGACCTATCCCAGCGATGGCGTCTCGCACTTCGATGTGTGGCGCGACAACGTGCGCATCAGCCGCATGCACACCCGCCTTTTCTTCGGCATGCTCTGGCGCGCCCCGCGCCTGCTGTGGCGCCGCGTCGCAGGAACCGCGGCGGCATGAACGCACCGGCACCGGCCAACGCCCCGCACTGGGCCGACCTGGGCGAGACCACCTCGGCCGCCGGGGTGCTGTTCCTGTGCTGGGTGCACCGCTGGTTTGGACGCTGGCCGTTCCGCCTGTGCGTATACCCGGTGGTGCTGTGCCATTGGTTGAGCAACGGCGTGGCGCGCCGCGCCTCGCTGCAGTACCTGCAGCGGCTGCAGGCGCATACCGGGGTGCTCGGCGGTACGCCGGGGCGCTGGACCAGCCTGAAACACTTCGCGCTGTTCGCCGATACGCTGCTGGACAAGCTGCTGGGCCTGGGCGGGCGCTACCCGCCCGAGCGCATCCAGCTGCAGCGCGACCTGATGCTGGAAAAGATCGCACGCCGCGAAGGCGGGCTGATCCTCACCGCGCACATCGGCTGCCTGGAGCTGTGCCAGGTGCTGGCCGAGCAGGTGCCCGGCTTCCACATCACCGTGCTGGTGCACACCGCGCATGCGCAGCGCTTCAACCGGCTCATGCAGCGGCTGGATCCGCTGGCCTCGGTCGAACTGATGCAGGTCACCGACATGGGCCCGGCCACCGCCGTGGAGCTGCAGCGCCGCGTGCAGGCCGGCGGATTCGTGGCCATCGTCGGCGACCGCGTGCCGCTGCGCGGCGGGCGCACCGTGCCGGCACCGTTCCTGGGCCATACCGCCCAGTTCCCGATCGGCGCCTATGTACTCGCCTCGGCGCTGGCCTGCCCGGTGTACACCATGGCCTGCCTGCACGAAGGCACGGGCTACCGCGTGCGCTTCGAGCACTTCAGCGACCGCATCACCCTGCCGCGCGGCTCGCGCGATGCCGCGCTGACCGCGCAGGCCGAACATTTCGCCCGGTGGCTGGAACGCCAGGTCACCGAAGCCCCCTTGGACTGGTTCAACTTCTTCCCCTTCTGGGATCAGGCATCTCATGGCACGTAATGCAGGCTCCACCCCGACCCGGACGCTCCGCTTCGGCGATGCGCCGCTGACCATTGAAGACGTGGTCGCGCTCTCGCAGCGCCAGGCCGACGCCGTGGTCAGCGACGACCCGGCATTCACCGCGCGCATCCAGCGCGGCGCCGATTTCCTCGATCGCCTGCTGCGCGAGGACGGGGTGATCTACGGCGTGACCACCGGCTACGGCGATTCGTGCACGGTCAACATTCCACCGGCACTGGTGGCCGAACTGCCGCACCATCTGTTCACCTACCACGGCTGTGGCCTGGGCCGCTTCCTGGACGAACAGGAGACCCGTGCGGTCATCGCCGCGCGCCTGGCCTCGCTGGTGCGTGGCATGTCGGGCGTGAGCCATCCGCTGCTGCAGGGTCTGGCCACGCTCCTGCGCCACGACGTGCTGCCGCTGATTCCGGCCGAAGGATCGGTCGGCGCCAGTGGTGACCTCACTCCGCTGTCCTACGTGGCCGCCGTGCTCTGCGGCGAACGCGAGGTGATGTACCAGGGCGCACGCCGCCCGGCCGCCGAGGTACTGGCCGAGATCGGCATGGCCCCGCTGCGGCTGCGGCCGAAGGAAGGCCTGGCGATCATGAACGGCACCGCGGTGATGACCGCGCTGGCCTGCCTGGCCTACGACAGAGCTGACTATCTCACCAAGCTGGCCACCCGCTTGACCGCCTTCAATGTGCTGGCCAGCGACGGCAACGCGCACCATTTCGATGAAATGCTGTTCGCCGCCAAGCCACATCCGGGCCAGATGCAGATCGCCGCGCGCCTGCGCGACGACCTGCACAGCGACCGCCCGCCCCGCAACGAACAGCGCCTGCAGGACCGCTACTCGCTGCGCTGCGCCCCGCACGTGATCGGCGTGGTGCAGGATGCGCTGCCGTTCCTGCGCCAGTTCATCGAAACCGAACTCAACAGCGCCAACGACAACCCGCTGATCGACGCCGATGGCGAGCGCATCCTGCACGGCGGCCACTTCTACGGTGGCCACATCGCCTTCGCGATGGATGCGCTGAAGAACACCATCGCCAACCTGGCCGATCTGCTCGACCGCCAGTTGGCACTGGTGGTGGACGCGCGCTTCAACCACGGCCTGCCGGCCAACCTGTCGGCTTCCACCGGTGAGCGTGCGGCGATCAACCACGGCCTGAAGGCGCTGCAGATCAGCGTCTCGGCGTGGACCGCCGAAGCGCTCAAGCAGACCATGCCGGCCTCGGTGTTCTCGCGTTCCACCGAATGCCACAACCAGGACAAGGTCAGCATGGGCACCATCGCCGCGCGCGACTGCCTGCGCGTGATCGAGCTGACCGAACAGGTGGTGGCCGGCATGCTGATCGCCGCACGCCAGGGCGTGGCCCTGCGCGAGCGGGTCGGCATGAACGCCACCCTGCACGGCGACCTGGCCGCCATGTACCAGGACCTGTGCGGACGCATCGCGCTGGTGGAAGAAGACCGCGCCCTGGACGGCGAGCTGCGCAGCCTGCTCGACGATATCCGCAGCCAGCGCTGGAGCCTGTATGACCGTCCCTGACCTGAGCTTCGAGGTCGCGCTGTCGCCGACCTTCCACGACTGCGATCCGATGCACGTGGTGTGGCACGGAAACTACTTCAAGTACTTCGAAGTGGCGCGCTGCGCGCTGCTGCAGCGCCATGACTACGACTACCCGCAGATGCGCGATTCCGGCTACATCTGGCCGGTGGTCGACGCGCGGGTGAAGTACATCCGTCCGCTGCTGTACGGCCAGGCGCTGCGCGTGCGCGCCACCATCACCGAGTGGGAAAACCGCCTGAAGATCGCCTACGAGATCTTCGACGCCGACAGCGGGCAGGTGCTCACCCGTGCCCACACCATCCAGGTCGCGGTCGACGCGGCCACCAACGAAATGCTGTACCTGTGCCCGTCGGTGCTCTGGGAACGGCTGGGAGTACAGGTGCCATGATCCGTTTCCTGCGCACGCTGGGCGTGCTGGTGTTGCTGGCCGTGGCCAGCCCCGTGCTCGCGGCGCCGGCCGCCAGCGTGAACCTGGTCAAGCAGCGCGTGGCCAAGGTCAACGTGCTGCGCGGCGAATTCAGCCAGGACAAGCAGGTTTCCGGCTTCAAGAATCCGCTGCGCTCCCAGGGCCGCTTCGTGCTGGCCCAGGACCGTGGCGTGATCTGGACCACGCTCAAGCCGTTTCCCTCCGAAGTGGTGGTCACCCGCGACCGCATCCTCAGCCGCCAGCGCGATGGCAGCAGCCGGGTCGAACTGGATGGCCGCCAGCAGCCGGCGATGCGCTCGGTCAACGCGATCATGTTCGCGCTCATGAGCGGCGATGCGCAGGCGCTGTCCGCGCAGTTCACGGTGAAGGTCGACGCGCTGCCCGACAACGGCTGGCGCATGCACCTTACCCCGCGCTCGCCGATGCTGGCCAAGGTGTTCAGCGCGCTCGAACTGAGCGGCGACCGTTACGTGCGGGAAGTGCAGATCACCGAAGCGAACCAGGATGTCACCCGCATCCACTTCACCGCCCTGGGCGAAACCCCGGCGCAGCTCAGCGCCGACGAGGACCGCCGGTTTGAATGAGTCGTTGAATTCGGCCTGGCGCGAGAACGGCCGGCTGCAGCGTGCATGGCGCTGGCTGGCGGTGGCGTGGCTGCTGGTGCTGGTCGGGCTGGGCGTGCAGCAGTGGCAGCTGTGGTCGAAGGAATCGCGGATCGACACCGACATCCTGGCGCTGCTGCCGCAGGATGCGCACGACCGCCTGCTGTCCGATGTAACCCGGCGCATCGCCGATGCGAATGCGCGGCAGATCGTGGTGCTGCTCGGCAGCGCCGACGGCGCGGCCACCAAGGCCGCCGAACAGGCCTTCCGCCAGCGCCTGCGCGACGATCCGCAGGGCAAGGCGTTGTTGCAGGAAAGTGGCTCGATTGAAGGCTGGTTCGACCAGGCGCGCGCGTTCTACGCGCCGTACCGCGACCGCCTGCTGACCGGGCAGCAGCGCCAGCGCCTGCAGGATGAGTCCGCCGAAAGCCTGTCCGAATCCGCGCTGGCCGCGTTGTACGGCCCGATGGGCGCGCCGCGCCTGACCGAATGGCGGCAGGACCCCCTGTCGCTGTGGCCGCAGTGGTGGCAGGAGCGGGCTGCCGCCTCTGGCCTGCGCATGGGCGACGACGGCCTGCTCGACGCCGACGGCAAGCACTGGTCGGTCATCCAGTACGAAACGCTCGGTTCCGCGTTCCAACTCGATGGTGAACGCCATATCGACCTGCTGCTCGATGCCGCCACCGCCGCTGCGGCAAAGCACGCGCCCGGCCTGGAAGTACTGCGCGCAGGCGTGCCGCTGCACGCCGAGGCCGCCGCGGTGCAGGCCAACTGGGAAATCAACACCATCGGCTGGGGTTCGCTGGCGGCGGTGCTGCTGCTGGTGTGGCTTGCATTCCGTTCGCTGCGCCCGATCCTGCTGGTGGCCGCCTCGCTGCTGATCGGCTGCGGCGTGGCGCTGGCGGTGACCGTGCTGGTGTTCGGCAAGGTGCACGTGCTGACCCTGGTGTTCGGCGCCTCGCTGGTCGGCGTCGCCGAGGATTACGGCATCCACTGGTTCGCCTCGCGCCAGGCCGAGCCGGCCGACCGCCGCTGGAAACTGCTGCGGCACCTGCTGCCCGGCCTGTGGCTGGCCCTGGTGACCAGCGCGCTGGCCTACCTCGCGCTGGGCCTGGCGCCGTTCCCCGGTCTGCGCCAGATGGCGCTGTTCTCCGTTGTGGGCCTGGCCGGTGCGTTCCTGACCGTGATCTTCTGGTTCCCGTGGCTGGATGGCGGCGAAATCCGCAGTACCCGCTTCGCGCGCTGGCTGGGCGCCACGCTGGAGCGCTGGCCGCGCCTGCACGGGCGCCGCCCGGTCGGGTTGTTCCTGGGTGCGGTGGTGGTGCTGTCGGGCCTTGGCATGCTGCGCCTGACCGCGGACGACAACCTGCGCAGTCTGCAGTCCTCGCCGATGTCGCTGATCAACCAGCAGATCCGCATCAGCCAGATGCTGGGCATGCCCAGCCCGGCACAGTTCTACCTGGTGCAGGGCGACAACGCCGAACAGGTGCTGGAACGCGAAGAAGCGCTGATCGAGCGCCTGCGCGTGCTCTCGGCGAACAAGCAGATCGGCGGCTACCGCGCGATCAGCGAGTGGCTGCCGTCGGTACAGCGCCAGCACGCCGATGCCGCGCTGACCGCGCGGGTCGAGCCGCAGGTACTGGCTGCCGTCGGCGAAACGGTCGGTGAAAGCCTGCAGCGCCCGGACTACGCGGCGCAGGACCTGCAGGCCGAGGCGTTCCTGGCGTCGCCCGCCGCCATGCCGTTCCGCCACCTGTGGCTGGGCGAAGTGGGCAAGGGCATGGCCTCGGTGGTGATGGTCGATGACCTCTCCCGCGCCGATGCGCTGACGCTGCTGGAAGCGCAGGCCAAGGGCATCGACGGCGTGCGCTGGGTCGACCGCACCGCCGATTTCTCCGCGCTGCTCAAGCACTACCGCAAGCTGATGAGCGCGCTGCTGCTGGTGGGCATCGTGCTGGTGTTCGCGGTGCTGTATTGGCGCTACCGCGCGCAGGCATGGCGCGTGTTCGCTCCCACGCTGGCGGCCGGCGCGCTCACCTTGGGCCTGCTCGGCCTGTTCGGGCAGCCGCTGCAGCTGTTCAATGTATTGGCGTTGATGCTGCTGCTCGGCATGGGCATCGATTACGGCATCTTCCTGATCGAACACCGCGGCGATGCCAGCGCCTGGCTGGCGGTCTGCGTCGGCGCGGCCAGCACCTGGCTGTCGTTCGGCCTGTTGGGCCTGTCGGCCACGCCGGCGCTGCGCGCGTTCGGTCTCACCCTGCTGTTCGGCATCGGCCTGGTCTGGTTGATCTCGCCGCTGTTCCGCCCGCCACCGCACGACGCACCGCACTGAGCGACCGCGCCGGACTCCCCCCTACTTCTTGATCAAGGATGCATCGATGACCGCAGCATTGGAAACAACTGAAATCCTGGTGATCGGAGCAGGTCCTGCCGGTTCCGTGGCCGCCGCCATGCTGCGCCAGCAGGGCCGCCAGGTGCTGATGCTGGAGCGCCAGCAGTTCCCGCGCTTCTCCATCGGTGAGAGCCTGCTGCCGCAGAGCATGGAGTACATCGAAGCGGCCGGCCTGCTGCAGGACGTGGTCGAAGCCGGCTTCCAGTACAAGAACGGCGCGGCCTTCGTGCGCGGCGAGCGCACCACCGAATTCGACTTCCGCGACAAGTTCTCGCCGGGCTGGGGCACCACCTACCAGGTGCAGCGCGCCAATTTCGACGACGTGCTGGCGCGCGGTGCCGAGCGCATGGGCACCACCCTGCGCTTCGGCGACGAAGTGCTGTCGGTCGAGCCCGGCAGCCCGGCGCGCGTGCAGGTGCGCCGCCCGGATGGCAGCGAGTACACCATCGAAGCCGGCTTCATCCTCGATGCCAGCGGCTTCGCGCGCCTGCTGCCGCGCCTGCTCAACCTGGAATCGCCGTCGAACTTCCCGGTGCGCGGCGCGATCTTCTGCCACGTGCGCGACCACATTCCGGCCGATGCCGGTTTCGACCGCAACAAGATCCTGATCACCACCCATCCCGAACACGTGGACGTGTGGTACTGGACCATCCCGTTCTCCAACGGCTGCTGTTCGCTGGGCGTGGTGGCCGAGCCGAGCTTCTTCGAGAAGTACGACGGCACCGACCTGGAGAAACTGCAGGCCATCGTCGGCGAAGACCCGAACCTGACCCGCCTGCTGAAGAACGCCGAATGGGCGGTGCTGCCGGTGCGCACCATCACCGGCTATTCGGCCAACGTCAGCTCGCTGTGGGGCGAGGGCTACGCGCTGCTGGGCAACGCCGGCGAGTTCCTGGACCCGGTGTTCTCCTCCGGCGTGACCATCGCCTTCAAGTCCGCGCAGCTGGCAAGCGACTGCCTGGCGCGCCGGCATGCCGGTGAGCAGGTGGACTGGGAGCGCGAATTCGCCCTTCCGCTGCGCGCCGGGGTGAAGACCTTCCGCCGTTTCGTCGAGGCCTGGTACGCCGGTGGCTTCCAGAAGATCATCTACCACCCCGACCCGCAGCCGGATGTGCGCCGCATGATCTCCTCGATCCTGGCCGGCTACGCGTGGGACACCACCAACCCGTACGTGGCCGATGACAGCGGCCGCCGCCTGCGGGTGCTGGAGGAACTGTGCACCGGCTGATCCTGACGTTGCTGTTGAGCGTGTTGCTGGCGGCCTGCGCCAGCACCCGCATGCCCGCTCCCCTGGTGCAGCTGCCGACCCTGCAGCTGGCACCCTCGGCGCTGGCCGAACCGCTGCAGCTGCAGCAGCGCCTGCAGTTCCGCTTCGGCAGCCACGAGCGCGAGCTGGATGCGCTGCTCGAGGCCGATGGCGAGCAGGTGCGGCTGGCGGTGCAGGCAATGGGACAGACCGGCGTGCGCATGGTCTGGGACGGGCACACCCTGGAACAGACCCGCGCCCCGTGGCTGCCGCCGCAGGTGCGTGGCGAACGCGTGCTGGATGACCTTCAGTTCGCGCTGTGGCCGGCCGATGCCATCCGGGCGAAGCTTCCCGCTGGATGGAGCCTGGTCGAGGCCGACGGTGGCCGCCGCCTGGAGCAGGGTGGCAAGGCGTGGCTGGTACTGGAACCGCTCGACGGCGGCCGCCTGCGCCTGCGCAACCTGGCCGAAGGCTATGAACTGGTGATTGAATCGTTGGACATGGGACAGGCACGACAGTGAGCAGTAGCGCGGTATATCTGAACGAGCTGGGTGTGGTCTGCGCACTGGGCAGCGGGCGCGCGCAGGTGCGCGACGGGCTGTTTGCCGACCAGCCCGGCGGCCTGCGCGACAACGACACCCTGATCGCCGGCCGCACCCTGGCGCTGGGCGAAGTGAGCGGGCCGCTGCCGGACCTGTCGGCGTTGCCGGTGGCGCTGCGCGGACGCAACAACGCGCTGCTGGAAACCGCACTGCTGCAGATCCGCCCGGCGGTGGAAGCGGCGATCGCGCGCTTCGGCGCCGGGCGCGTCGCGGTGATCATCGGCACCAGCACCTCGGGCATCGGTGAATCCGAAGGCGCGCTGCGCCTGCAGGCCGACGAAGGCCGCTGGCCGGACGGTTTCGACTACGCGCAGCAGGAAATGGGCACCTCGGCGCGTTTCGTGCGCGAGCGGATCGGCAGCGATGGCCCGGCCTGGACCATTTCCACCGCCTGCTCGTCCAGCGCCAAGGCGCTGATGTCCGCCGCGCGCCTGCTGCGTTCGGGAGTGGTCGATGCCGTAGTGGCCGGTGGCGCCGATTCGCTGTGCCGCTTCACCGTGGCCGGCTTCTGCGCGCTCGAATCGGTGTCGGCCGCGCGCTGCAACCCGTTCTCGCGCCACCGCAACGGCATCAACATCGGCGAGGGCGCCGCGCTGTTCCTGATGACCCGCGAGCCGGGCCCGGTGCGCCTGTCCGGCTGGGGCGAATCCTCCGACGCGCACCACATGTCCGCGCCGGACCCGCAGGCGCGCGGCGCCATCGAGGCCATCCAGCAGGCGCTGGACCGCGCCGGCCTGGCCCCCGACCAGATTGATTACGTCAACCTGCACGGCACCGCCACCGGCCACAACGACGCCATGGAAAGCCTGGCCGTGGCCAGCGTGCTGGGCGCGCAGGTGCCTGCCAGCTCGACCAAGCCGCTGACCGGGCACACCCTGGGCGCCTCGGGCGCGATCGAAGCGGCGCTGTGCTGGATGACCCTGGCCGACAACCCGGACCAGCGCCTGCCCACGCACTGGTGGGACGGGCAGGGCGACGAGGCGCTGCCGGCGCTGGCCCTGGTGGCGCGTGGCACGCGCGCGGCGCAGCCGCTGCAGCATGTGCTCAGCCATTCGTTCGCCTTCGGCGGCAGCAATGCCGTGCTGGCGCTGGCGCGGGGATGAGCATGCAGTTGCCGACCGATATCGAAAGCGTGCTGCCGCATCGCGAGAGCCTGCGGCTGATCGACCGGGTCATCGAATGGCAGCCGGAATCCATCGTGGTGGAAGTGGACGTGCCCACGCACGGCCTGTTCTCCACGCCTGACGGGGTGCCCGCCTGGGTGGGCGTCGAGTACATGGCACAGGCGATTGCGGCCTGGGCCGGCTGCCGCGCGCGCGCCGAAGGGCGCGAGCCGTCGATCGGATTCCTGCTCGGCACCCGCCGCTATACCGCCCACCAGCCGGCCTTCACGCCGGGCAGCTGCCTGCGGGTAGAGGCACACTGCGAGCTGATGGGCGAAAATGGACTGGGCATGTTCGCCTGCCGGATCCTGGCAGGGGATGTTGAATTGGCGGTCGCCAACGTATCGGTGTTCGAACCACGCGATGCGATGGCTTATCTGGAGAGTGGAGAGGCATGACAGGGAATCTGACCGTGCTGGTGACCGGCGCCAGCCGGGGCATCGGCCGCGCCGTGGCGCTGCGGATCGCGCGCGATGGCTTCGATGTGGTGGTGCATTGCCGCAGCAGGATCGACGAAGCGCAGCAGGTGGTCGCGGAGATCCAGGCACTGGGCCGCCAGGCCCGCGTGCTGATGTTCGACGTGTCCGACCGCGATGCCGCGCGCACCGCGCTGGAGGCCGATGTCGAGGCGCACGGCGCCTACTACGGCGTGGTCTGCAACGCCGGCATCGCCCGTGACGGCGCCTTCCCGGCCATGCCGGCAGAGGACTGGGATGCGGTGGTGCACACCAACCTGGACAGCTTCTACAACGTGCTGCACCCGCTGGTGATGCCGATGGTGCGGCGGCGCAAGCCCGGCCGCATCGTCACCCTGTCTTCGGTGTCGGGGCTGGTCGGCAACCGCGGCCAGACCAACTACAGCGCGGCCAAGGCCGGCATCATCGGCGCCACCAAGGCGCTGGCGCTGGAACTGGCCAGCCGCGCGATCACCGTCAACTGCGTGGCACCGGGCCTGATCGAGACCGAGATGGTCAACGAAGAAGTGCTTGAGCACGCCCTGAAACTCATTCCCGCCGGGCGCATGGGCCAGCCGGACGAAGTCGCGCACGCGGTCTCGTTCCTGCTCTCCGAATCGGCCGGGTACATCACCCGCCAGGTGATCTCGGTCAACGGAGGGATGGTCTGATGAGCCGACCCGATCGTCGCGTCGTGGTGACCGGTGCCGCCGCCATCAGCCCGCTGGGGCACGACTGGCCGAGCATCCGCGCGCGCCTGCATGCGCAGGAAAACGCGGTGCGCTACATCCCCGGCTGGGAAGTGTTCGACGGCCTCAACACGCGCCTGGCTGCACCGGCTGAAGACTACGAGCTGCCCTCGAACTACAACCGCAAGACCACCCGCAGCATGGGCAAGGTGGCGGTGATGTCGGTGCGCGCCACCGAACTGGCGCTGGAAGCGGCCGGCCTGCTCGGCCATCCGGTGCTGCGCAGCGGCCTGGCCGGCGTGGCCTACGGGTCGTCGTCGGGCAGCCACGAAGCCACCGCCGAATTCGGCCGCATGCTCCACGAGCACACCACCGAAGGCATCAGCGCCACCACCTACCTGAAGATGATGAGCCACACCTCGCCGGTGAACATCGGCGTGTTCTTCGGCTTGTCCGGTCGCGTGTATACCACCTCCAGCGCCTGCACCTCCGGCAGCCAGGGTGTGGGGTCCGGCTACGAGGCGATCCGCAGCGGCAAGCAGACGGTGATGGTCACCGGCGGCGCCGAACAGCTCGACGCCACCGCCGCGGCGGTGTTCGACACCCTGTTCGCCACCAGCGTGCGCAACGATGCGCCGAAGACCACGCCAAGTCCCTTTGATGCCCACCGCGACGGCCTGGTGCTGGGCGAGGGCGCCGGCACCCTGATCCTGGAAGAGCTGGAACACGCGCAGGCGCGCGGCGCCACCATCCTGGCCGAAGTGGTCGGCTACGGCACCAACAGCGACGGCCAGCATGTCACCCAGCCCACCGCCGACACCATGGCCCAGGCCATGCGCCTGGCGCTGGAAGACGCCGGGCTGGAACCGCAGCAGATCGGCTACGTCAACGCACATGGCACCGCCACCGAGCACGGCGACATCGCCGAAACCCAGGCCACCGCCCAGGTGTTCGGCGCAGGCATGCCGATCAGCTCGCTGAAGAGCTACGTCGGCCACATGCTCGGCGCGTGCGGCGCGTTCGAGGCCTGGGTGACCATCGAAATGATGCGCGAAGGCTGGTTCGCCCCGACCCTGAACCTGCACGAGGTCGACCCGCGTTGCGGCGCGCTCGATTTCATCCGCGGCGAAGGCCGGCAGATGCAGCCCGAGTACGTGATGAGCAACAACTTCGCCTTCGGCGGCATCAACACTTCGTTGATCTTCCGCCGCTGGCAGGACTGACTTTCCCCCGAGCAACACCCCGCCTTACCAACAAGGAGATGTTTGAATGCGTCGTTTTGCCCTGATTGCCGCCACCGCCCTGCTTGCTGTTGCCAGCACCGCCAACGCCCGTGAAACCCGGGTCGAGCTGCCGCTGCATGACCTGATCAACTCCCCGGAGGCGAAGGCCGCCGGCATCGACGGCAGCGTCCGCTTCTTCCTGGCCGGCGAAAAGGTCAACGTCCAGCAGCGCCTCGGCGAAGACGTGACCAACAAGAAGACCAATGCCGCCAACAAGAGCGATGCCGAGGCCTGCAACTGGGTGGCCCTGTCGGCGCTGAAGGCGCTGCAGGACGGCGCCAAGTCGCGCGGCGCCAACGCCGTGGTCGACGTGGTCAGCTACTACAAGAAGAACGAGTTCAAGAGCACCACCAACTTCGAATGCTACGCAGGCGCCATCCTGGCCGGCGTCGCCCTGAAGGGCACCTACGCAAAGGTGAAGTGACGCTTCGCGGCACTCCACCGGTAGCAGCCGACTGTTAGTCGGCTGGCATCGCCACCGCCGTTCCCCCGGAACGGCGGCGGCCGCCCTACCTGAACACCGTCGCGACATTGATGAACCTGAATCTGCCGCGCGCCAGCAAACCGACACCTTGGCGCCTGCCCGGCTTTCGTAGTTGCCTGCTTTACTCCACAATCGGCGTATCTATTCCCAGGGCCAAGCCCCGCGGGCAATGCAAGCCTACGTCTACAAAAGCCAACGCAAGCAGGACACTTACGTCTACCTCGCCGCCCGCGACGCCTTCGATGCCATCCCCGATGCGCTGAAGGCCACGCTGGCGCCGTTCGCATTCGTGCTGGAAGTTGCCCTGACTCCGGACCGTCGCCTCGCCCTGGCCGACGCCGATCAAGTGCGCGCCAACCTCAAAGAGCGCGGCTTCCACCTGCAGATGCCACCGCCGCCGGTCGCGCCCGTGAAGGTGCCGCGCCGCGATGACTGATATTCCGCGCACCCGCGCTGCCGCCATCGCCTTCGCCACGGGCGGCCTGCTGTCGCTGGCCGCGGTGCTGGGCGGGGTGCCGGCTGCGCTGGGTGCCGCACTGGCGCAGCCGGCGTTCGCGCTGGGCGTATCCTGGTGGCGGCGCAGCCGCGCCGTGCCGGCGCTGCCCCAGCTGGGCCGCCAGGACCTGCCGGCGCTGCTCGCGCTGTGGTCGGTGGGCCCGGCCCTGCTGGCGTTGCTGGTGGCCTGGCCGCTGGCCGCGCTGCACGACAGCGGCAGCCTGGCCGCTGTGCTCGGCCTGAGCGTGGCGGTCAGTGCCGCGCTGCTCGGCGTCTGGCGCACCTGGCCGCTGTGGAATGAAATCGAACGCAGTGACGGCAGCCTGGCGCGCCACTGGCGCACCCTGGCCGGCCGCGATCTCAGCGCCTGGCGCGGGCTGGTCGTGGCCGCGCTGGTGGTGGCGGTCTGCGCGCTGGTGGTGGTTCCTGCGTGGCCGGGGCTGGTGCCCGATGGCCTGCGCTGGCCGTTCACGCTGGCGGTGCTGATCGGTTCGCCGCTGGCCCACCTGGCCCTGCAGCGCATCGCGCCGGCCGACCCGCTGGGCAGCCGCAGCGTGCTCGACCTGGGCAGCGACCCGTTCGCCGCCGCCGCCCAGCACGACGACCCGGGCCAACCGCTGGAGCCGCTGGCCCAGCACGAACGCCTGCCGGCGCTGTACGAAGCCGCGCGCAGCGGCCGGGTCGACCGCGCCCTGCAGCTGCTGGCGGCAGGTGCCGACCCGCAGGGTCTGCCCGATCCCACCTGGCGCGACCAGCGCAGCCTGGTGGTGCTGGCCGCCGTGCTGCCCGACCTGCGCCTGCTGCGCGAGCTGATCGCCCGTGGCGTGGGCGTCAACACCCCGCACAAGGGCATGACCCCGCTGCTGGCCGCCACCCGCGACAGCTGGCACGGCCGCCCCGAAGCGGTCATGACCCTGCTTGCCAACGGCGCCGATTCGCGCGCGGTAGACAGCGACGGCAACACCCCGCTGCACCACGCCGCGCGCAGTTCCGATCCCGGCGTGGCGGCATTGCTGCGCGATGCCGCGGCCGAAGTGGATGCACTGAACAATGACGGCTGGTCGCCACTGGCAGTGGCCTGCCAGGTCGGCAACTGGCGGCTGGCGCGGTTCCTGCTGGAGCGCGGTGCGCGCACCGAACCGGCCGAGGGCACCCCCGTGCTGCTGGCCGCGGCCGGCACCGAAGAAGACGATCCGGCCGGCGTGCAGCTGCTGCTCAAGCACAAGGCGCGCGCCGACGCGCGCGACCGCCAGCGCCGCAGCGCCCTGCATGAAGCGGCATTGGCCGGCCACGTGGACATCATCGATGTGCTGCTGGCGGCCGGCGCCAACCTTGAATCGCGCGATGCGCTGTCTCGTACGCCGTGGCTGGAAGCCGCGCGCGGTGGCCGGGCCGGCGTGGTCGAACACCTGCTGCCGCACAAGCCCGACCTGCATGCGGTCGACGTGGAAGGCCGCAACGCGGTGCTGCTGGCCTGCATGGCCGACAATGTCTCGCCGCTGCTGGTCCGCCGCCTGTTGGACCTGGGCATTGCCGCCGACGTCTCCGATCCGCAGGGACGCCGCGCCGTGGATATCGCCGCCGCCGCCGGGCGCTGGGCGATCGTCTCGCTGCTGGACCGCAGCTACCCGCTGCCCACCGCAGTGAGCGATGGCCTGGCCAGCGCGGGCGAGGATGACAGCGGGCAGGGGAGCCCGGCACTGCCGGACCGCCCGCCGCTGGACCTGCTGCGCGAAGCGCTGGGATTCGGCAACGTGGATGGCATGGCCTCGCTGGCCCGCCTGTGCAGCCCGGACGAACTGGGCGGCCTGCTCCACGACGGCGAACTGGCGCTGGACCCGCACGCGGTGGAGTGGCTGCTGGCGCACGGTGCCGCGCCGGAGGTCCTGGATGCCTGCGGCGATACCCCGATGTTCGCGCTGCTGGCGCGTGGCATCGATGCGGTGCCCGCGCTGCAGGTGCTGCTGCGCCGGGGCGTATCGCCGACCGGTGCCGGTGGCCTGGCACGCCTGCTCAGCGCCTGCGCCCAGCACGACCAGGCCGCGCGCGGCCTGGAACAGCTTGCATTGGAACTGCTCGAACGCGGCGCCGATCCGTTTGCGGCCTCGCCGGCCGGCGATCCGCCGCTGTCGCTCGCCGTTCGCCTGGGCTGGCTGCGCCTGCAGCAGGCCCTGCTCACCCTCGGCGTGGACCGTGAAGCCCGCGACAGCCACGGCATGACCGCGCTGCACCTGGCCACCGCGCTGGCCCGCGAAGGCTCGTTGAAGCTGCTGGTGCAGCAGGGCGCCTCGCCTGAAGCCCGCGCTGCCGATGGCCAGACCCCGCTGGGCGTGGCGCTGTCGATCGGCCGCCGCGACCTGGCCGATTGGCTGGATTGGCGGGTCTGGCAGCTGCCGCGCCGCGCGCTGCGTGCCGCCGATCTCCCCGCCGCCGCGATGGCCGGCGATGCCGACGCCGTGCGCCGGTTGAACGACCTGGGCTTCGCGGTGGACGTGGTGGATGCGCAGGGCTGCACCGCGCTGCTGCGTGCCGCCGGTGGCGGCCACCTGGCCGTGGTCGACCTGCTGCTGGCGCGTGGCGCCAACCCGCAGCACGCTGCAGCCAGTGGTGCCACGCCGTTGTCGGCGGCGGTGAGCATGCGCCAGATCGACATCGTGTCGGCGCTGCTGGATGCCGGTGCGGAACTGGAATACAAGCTGCCCGGTGGCGTGACCGTGCTGATGCTGGCATCGGCGCTGGGCCTGCCGGACATCGCCGCGCGCCTGCTGACCGCCGGTGCCAACGTGCATGCGGGCGATGCGCAGCAACTGGGGCCGCTGCATTGTGCGGCCCTGTACGGCTTTGGTGCGCGGGATCGTTCGCGCCTGCTGGCGCTGCTGGACACCCTGTTGCTGGCCGGTGCCGAACCGGACCAGGCCGCAGCCGGTTCGGTGACCCCGCTGCTGTTGCTGCTGGGCGCGCGCGCCGAGCCGGGTACCGCCTGCGATGAGCAGATCGTGCTGGCCGCCGTGGAGCGGCTGCTCGATGAAGACGTGTCATTGGATGCGCGCGATCCGCGTGGGTTCGGTCCGCTGCACCTGGCGGCATTGCACGGCCTGCCGCTGCTGGTGCAGCGCCTGCTGCGCGCAGGCGCGGATCCGGACGTACGCGACGCGTTGAACCGCAGCCCGCGCGAGATCGCGGTGATGCGCGGTTTCATCGACGTGGCCGGCGAGTTCGAACCGCGCGTGCCGGGCGTTTCGTCGATGGCAAGATTCCTGCGCGATAACGGGTAACGGCGGCGCTTGTCTCGACCGGTGTATCCGACCGGTAAATCCGACCGGTAAATCCGACCCGTATATCCGACCCGTATATCCGACCGGTACATCCGACCCGTGTATCCAACCGGTAGAGCCGACCGGTAGAGCCGACTGTTAGTCGGCTGCTCTCCATTCCGACGTCATGAACCCCTGACACGCGGCTTCGGACGGTCATCAACCGCGATAGGTGCGCCGCAGCCGTTAGGTGCGTGTCTGCGGATCTTCGGGCCGCGCTGCGCGCGGTCGCCGACTGACAGTCGGCGCTACGAGTTGCTGGCGAACGATGGGGGAGTTGGATACGTTCGATCGGTTCCGTTCAATTGTCGCGTTGGTTGTCTGGCTTTTCATCGCGTTCCGCATCGGCTTCGAACAGGCGCATCAGGTCCGCTCTCGCATCGCGCGAGGTCTGCATGACCGCGGCATCGTCGTCGTAGACCAGGTACTGGTCGCGCAGCAGTTTTTCATCGTGCTCGCGGAAACGCTGCACATGGTCGCGTGCCGTTTCTGTCGGAAGGCCCAACGCCGTAAGCACCCGCTCGCTCATGTCCAGGCTGCTGCCGAACACCTCGCGGAACGGTTCGGCCGACATGTCCATCAACCGCCATGCGTGCTGGCGGTTGCGTGCGCGGGCCAGCACCACCGCGTCCGGGTACAGGCGCCGGATCAGCCGCGTGGCGCGCATGTTCGCTTCCGGGTCGTCCAGCGTGATCACGTAGACCCGCACATGCTCGCCGCCGGCCGCGCGCAGGATCTCCGGCCGGGTCGGGTCGCCGTAGTACAGCTTGTTGCCGAAGCGGCGCAGGTCCGACACCGTATCCGGGTTCGCTTCCAGCGCCACGAACGGGATTTTCTGCGCGGTCAGCAGGCGTGCCACCACCTGGCCGAAGCGGCCCATGCCAGCGATCATCACGCTGGGTTCGGTGCCGCCGTTGTCGATGGTGTCGGCCGCGGGCCTGTCGCGCGCAACCTCGTGTTCGCGCCCCAGCAGGCGCAGCAACGCGATCAACAGCAGCGGCGTGAGCGCCATCGACAGGCCTACGATCGCCACCAGCCGGTCGTGGTTGGCATTGCCCAGCAGGTTCGCGCGCTGCGCTTCGTTGAACACCACGAACGCGAATTCACCGCCCAGCCACAGCACGCTGCCGAGCAGCAGCGCGTGCCGCGTGCTCAGCCTGGCCAGCTTGCCGATGCCGAACAGCAGGCTGAACTTCACCACCAGCAGCACCGCCACCCCGATTGCGATCGCCCACGGCTCGGCCACCACCCGGTCCAGGTCGATGCCCATGCCCACGGCGATGAAGAACAGGCCCAGCAGCAATCCCTTGAACGGCTCGATCTGCGATTCCAGTTCATGCCGGAATTCCGAATCCGAGAGCAGCACGCCGGCCAGGAACGCGCCCAGGCTGGGGCTGAGGCCCACCGTCTGCATGAACCACGCCGTGCCCAGCACCACCAGCAGCGCCATCGCGGTGAACACCTCCGGGCTGCGCGTACGCGCCACGGTGTTGAACAGCCAGCGCAGCACCGGTCGCCCGCACAGGATCACCACGGCCAGCGCGCCCAGCGCCACCGCCACGTCGTTCCACTGCAGGGTTTCATTGCGTGCCCCGCCCAGCAGCGGAATCGCCGCCAGCAGCGGAATCGCGATCAGGTCCTGGAACAGCAGGATGGCAAAGCCCAGCCGGCCGTAATCCGTGTTGAGCCCCTTGTGTTCGGATAGCAGCTGCAGGCCCACGGCAGTGGACGACAGCGCCAGCGCGATGCCCACGATCAGCGCTCCCTTCCAGTGGAAGTGGTCCAGCATCAGCAGGCTGCCCAGCACCACCGCGCTCAGTGCCACCTGCGCGGTGCCGGCGCCGAACACCGAGCGCCGCATCACCTTCAGCCGCGTGGGCGACAGCTCCAGCCCGATCACGAACAGCAGCATCACCACGCCGATCTCGGCCGCGCCGAGGATCCGGTCGGCATCCTGCACGAAGCCCAGCCCGTCAGGTCCGAGCACCACGCCCGCCGCCAGGTAGCCCAGCACGGCACCCAGCCCGAGCTTCTTGAATACCGGCACCGCGATCACCGCGGCCAGCAGCAGCACCAGGGCCAGGACCAGCGCACCGCTATGCATGGGGAAACCTGCGCATCGCATCATCGGCCTGTCGCCGGCGGCCTATTATGCGGCCCCGCGCGTCAATGACCTTCAACCGGGCCCGAACGAGGGCCCGCAAGGGGTTGACCCGGTCTGCGTGCGGGTCCAGACTGCCGCCCGCTGACCGCGCCAGCACGGCGCGCCCAGCGAAACCCTTCCGGAGTCCACACCCATGTCCAGCGACAGTAGAAGTCGACCTTGCTCGACGCCAGCGATGGCCACCGCCTGACACGGGACGGTTCGCCAGCGTTGGCGTCGCGCGATCGCGATCCACAAGGCGAACCCCATGAACCAGAAAGACCTCCTGCGCCCGGTGGCGGATGCCGCCGCCCTGAGCGCACCCCTGCAGGACTTCAACACCGCCGACGCGGTGGAATACCTCAACACCCTGGCGCTGCCGCGCGCCGCCGACACCCTGGCCGCGTTGCCGTTGCCGCGTGCGGTGAAAATGCTCGAACAGCCCGAGCTCACCCGCAGCGGTGACCTCGTGGCCGCGCTGCCGGTGGCCAAGGCCGCCGCGCTGCTGGGCCTGATGGCCGACGACCGTGCCACCGACATCGTCCATGAGCTGGACGACGACGAACGCGCGCGCCTGATCCCATTGCTCAGCGCCGATTCGCGCCGGGCCATCCAGCAGCTGCTCAGCTACCCGGCGCACACCGCCGGCGCGCTGATGACCACCGAATTCGTCAGCGTGCCCGCCGACTGGACCGTGGGCCGCACCCTGCAGCACATCCGCGAAGTCGAGCGCACCCGCGAGACCGTATACGCCATCTATGGGCTGGACCCGGTCACCCAGGCCCTGCAGCAGGTGGTCACCATGCGCCGGCTGATCACCGGCCTGCCGGACGAGCCGATCCTGGAGGTGGCCCAGGTCAATCCGCCGGTGACCGTCGATGCCATGCTCGACCAGGAAGAAGTGGCTCAGCTGATCCGTCGCCACGACCTGCTCGCCATCCCGGTGGTCGATGCGCGCCAGCAGGTGCTGGGCATCGTCACCGTGGATGACATCCTGGATGCGCTGATCGAAGAATCCACCGAGGACGCGCACAAGTTCGGCGGCATGGAAGCGCTGGAAAAACCGTACATGCAGATCGGCTTCTTCGAGATGCTGCGCAAGCGCGCCGGCTGGCTCAGCGTGCTGTTTCTCGGCGAAATGCTCACCGCCAGCGCCATGCAGCATTACGAGGACGAGCTGGCCCGCGCCGTGGTGCTCACGCTGTTCATTCCGCTGATCATGAGCTCCGGCGGCAATTCCGGTTCGCAGGCCACCTCGCTGCTGATCCGCAGCCTGGCGCTGCGCGAACTGCGCCTGCGCGACTGGTGGAAGGTGGCGCTGCGCGAAGTGCCTACCGGCATCACCCTGGGCGCCATCCTCGGCGTGCTGGCGATCATCCGCATCGTGTCCTGGCAGTTGCTCGGCCTGCACGACTACGGCGAGCACTGGCAGCTGCTGGCGCTCACCATCGGTGCGGCGCTGGTCGGCATCGTAACGTTCGGTTCGCTGTCCGGTTCGATGCTGCCGTTCATCCTCAAGCGCCTGGGCTTCGACCCGGCCAGCGCCTCGGCACCGTTCGTGGCCACCCTGGTCGACGTCACCGGCCTGGTGATCTACTTCAGCATCGCTGCGATGATCCTGCGCGGCACGCTGCTGTAACCGCACCATGTCGCCATGCCGCGTGCGGCGTGGCGATGCGGCGGCAGCCGATCCTTGCGCCAGATCATCCCAACGCGACCGCCAGCCGTGTACCGTGTCACCACGTGTCCCGGTGACTGTTCGACCCCATGAGCACCTACCACCTGCAATCCGTATTCCGCCCGCAGTCGGTGGCCGTCGTCGGCGGCAGCCCGCGCGAGCGTTCCGCCGGCCGCGCGGTCATGCGCAACCTGCGCGCCACCGGCTTTCCCGGCAAGGTCGCCTGGATCAATCCGCGCTACGGCGAAATCGACGGCATCAGCACGGTCAAGCGGCTGAAGGACCTCGACTGGGTGCCCGAACTCGTCGTCATCACCGCCCCGGCCAGTATCGTGCCGCAGGTGGTGGCCACCGCCGCCGAACGCGGCGTGGCGGCGGCCATCATCCTCACCGCGAACCTCGGCCACGGCCCGGGTTCGCTCAGCGAGCAGGTTGAAGCGGCGGCACGGCCCAAGGGCCTGCGCATCCTCGGCCCGCATTGCCTGGGCGTGATCGCCCCGCATGCACGGCTCAATGCCAGCATCGCCGCGCACTTCCCGCAGGCGGGCGACCTCGCGCTGATCTCCGAATCCAGCGCCATTGCCGCAGCGCTGGTCGAATGGGGCGTGGCGCGCTCGGTCGGCTTTTCCGCCGTGGTCTCGCTGGGCGACGCGCTGGATGTCGACTTCGGCGACCTGCTCGACTATTTCGCCACCGATTACCGCACCCGCGCCATCCTGCTCTACGTCGAACACATCCGCGACGCGCGCAAGTTCATGTCCGCCGCGCGCGCCGCCGCGCGTGCCAAGCCGGTGGTGGTGGTCAAATCCGGCCGTCATATCCGCATCGATCCCGATGGCGACACCCACGTGCAGGCGCTGGCCAGCTCCGACGCAGTGTACGGCGCCGCGTTCAACCGCGCCGGCCTGCTGCGGGTGAGCGCGCTGGACGAGCTGTTCACCGCTGCCGAAACGCTCGGCCGCCTCGGCACCTTCCCGGGTCGCCGGCTGGCGATCCTCAGCAACGGCGGCGGGGTAGGGCGGCTGGCCGTGGACCAGCTGCTGGCCCTGCGCGGCAGCCTGGCCGAACTCTCGCCCGGCACCATCGCCGAGCTGGATGCCGTGTTGCCCGAAGGCTGGTCGCGCAGCAATCCGGTCGACATCGTGGTCGACGCAGACGGTGACCGCTACGCCGCCGCCATCGACGCGCTGATGTCCGACACCGGCAACGATGCCGTGCTGGTGGTCAACGTGCCCACCGCGTTCACCTCATCGGCAGACGCCGCGCAGGCACTCACCCGCACCCTCGGCCTGCGCCCGCGCCACCATCGCGACAAACCGGTGTTCGCGGTGTGGCTGGGCAACGACGACCGTGCCACCGCCACCCTCAACGCCGCACGCGTACCGACCTACCCGACCGAGGCCGAAGCCGTGCGCGGCTTCCAGCACCTGGTGCGCTACCGCGACGCGCAGGCGGCGCTGATGGAGACCCCGCCCAGCCTGCCGCAGGATTTCGTGGTGGATGCCGCCGCCGCGCGCGCCATCGTCGAGGCCGCGCTCGCCGCCGGCCAGCAGTGGCTGGACCCCATCGCCACCCACCAGCTGCTCTCGGCCTACGGCATTCCCTCCGCGCCGGTGATGCAGGCGCGCGACCCGCACGAAGCCATGGACCTGGCCCAGCCGCTGCTGGAGCAGGGCGCCACCGTGGCGGTAAAGGTGTTCTCGGCCGACATCCCGCACAAATCCGATGTCGATGGCGTGCGCCTCAACCTGGGCACCCTGCAGTCCGTGCAGGCCGCCGCCAGCTCCATCCTCGCCCGCGCCCATGAGATGCGCCCCAACGCGCGCATCGACGGCGTGCTGGTGCAGCCCACCATCGTGCGGCCAAAGGCGCGCGAATTGATTGCCGGCATCGCCGATGACCCGACCTTCGGCCCGGTGGTGGTGTTCGGCCGTGGCGGCACCGCCGTGGAAGTGATCGACGACAAGGCGCTGGCGCTGCCGCCGCTGGACCTGCGCCTGGCCCATGAGCTGATCGGCCGCACCCGCGTGTCGCGCATCCTCAAAGCCTACCGCGATGTCCCGGCGGCAGACGAGCGCGCCGTCGCGCTGATCCTGGTCAAGCTGGCGCAGCTGGCCGCCGACATTCCCGAAGTGCGCACGCTGGACATCAACCCGCTGCTGGCCGACCGCGACGGTGTCATCGCACTGGACGCGCGCGTGGCCATCGCGCCCTCGCGCAAGCTGCACAAGGGCCGTGGCCATCCGCGGTTCGCGGTGTTCCCATACCCGAAGGAGTGGGAGCGCACCATCACCTTGTCCGACGGCGCGCCCGCGTTCGTACGCCCGGTGCGGCCGGAAGATGACGCGCTGTTCCGTGCCTTCTTCGCCCGCGTCACCGACGACGACCTGCGCCTGCGCTTCTTCCAGTCGGTGAAGCATTTCAGCCACGAATTCATCGCGCGCCTGACCCAGCTCGACTACGCCCGCTCCATCGCGCTGGTGGCGATCGACCCGCGCAGTGGCGACATGCTCGGCGCGGTGCGCCTGCATGCGGATGCGGATTACGATCGCGGCGAGTACGGCATCCTGATCCGCTCCGACCTCAAGGGCCATGGCATCGGCTGGCGCCTGATGACCATCATGATTGAATACGCGCAGTGGCTGGGCCTGAACATCGTTGAGGGCCAGGTGCTGCGCGAGAACAGCACCATGCTGGCGATGTGCCAGAGCCTGGGCTTCAAGACGAAGCTCGATCCCGACGACTCCACGGTCATGGTGGTGACCCTGCCGGTGCAGGAAGCGCAGGTCGCGCTGCCGCCGGAAGGTGTCACGCACTGAACCCGCGGGCGGCACCGACGCCCCCTCGACGTCATGATCGCCGACAATGACGTCATGACCGATCGCATTCCGCTGCTGCTGTTGCCCGGCCTGCTCAACGACGCCGAACTCTGGCGCGCGCAGGTGGCCGCCCTTTCCGACATCGCCGACTGCACGGTCGGCGACCAGACCCGCGGCGAGACGATGCAGGCCGTGGTCAACGACGTGCTGGCCCAGGCCCCGGAACGCTTCGCCCTGGCCGGCTTCTCGCTCGGTGGCTTCGTCGCCCAGCAGATCCTGCGCGTGGCCCCGGAGCGGGTACTGCGGCTGGCGTTGATCGACACCTCCATCCACGCCGACTCGCCCGAGCGCGCCGCCCAGCGCCAGTCGCAGCGTTCCAGCGTGCGCCTGCCCGGCACCTTCCATGGCTTCGGCGACAAGCTGATGCGCAGCTACATCGATGCCTCGCGGCTGGACGACTACGTGCTGGTACAGCGCGTGCGTGACATGACCGCACGCCTGGGTGCCGAAGTGTTCCTGCGCCAGAGCGCGCTCGATCGCGTTGACGGCCACGACGTACTGGCCGGCTACCGTGACCCGCTTCTCATCATCTGCGGTGCCAACGACCGCATCACCCCGCTGCCGATCAGTGAGGAGATGCACGCGCTGGTGCCGGGCTCAACGCTGGTGGTGATCCCCGACTGCGGCCACCTGGCACCGATGGAACAGCCCGACGCTGTCAACGCCGCCATGCGGGAATGGCTTCAGCGCTGATCTAGCCAGGCAAGCGCATGCGCTGCAACGCCCGGCCCACATCCGCGGCGCGCAACCCTGTTGCCTCCAGTTCGGCGCGTGCATGGCCCAGTGCCTCCACCACCTCGGTTTCAATCCGTTCCCCGTCCTGATCGTCCAGGCCGAATCGCGCCAGATCACTGCGGGCGTTTCGCAGGGTGGCCACACGTCCTTCAGTGCCAACGCCGATTGCCTGCAGGTCGCCGCCCATGGCCACGATGTCGAAACTGGGCGCGTGACGCCAGCGACCGTCGAACAGCAGTCCGTGGTTACGCAGATGGTCGTCGCTATTGCCGATCAGGACATTCAGCAGCATGCGGCGGTAAAGAATGGAGCCGGCATCGGGCACGCCGATCTGCCGACACAATGCAGCCAGGTTGCCGTAGGTGACCCGGCCCAGCGGCGCCCGCACGTCGTTCGGGCCCATCCTGGCCGAAGACAACAGCGCATGCAGGCTCAGATAGTGCAACCTGCGCTGCTCAGGACGGTCGAAGCGCGCCACCAGCAGCAGTGAACGGCCATTGATGTCCAGCACGCGGTGGTCAGGGACATCCAGGCCAGCCCGCCGGGCCAAGCTCAGGCAGGCACACTCCACCCGTGGAATATCGATGTCGTCGTCTGGCTTCTGGAACTTGGCGATCCACTCCCGCCCTTCATCGCGCACCTTCGCCTTCTCTCTGACACTACTGCGTTCAATGACATTTGCCTTGGGCCGCGCGCCACCCAGAGTGCTGCCCGCATCGAGGATGTGTTGCATTGCCTCGGGCGGTATCGGCTCACCCAGGATGACGTGCCGTGCCGCCTGTTCGAGTTCGGCAAGGTCGGTGAGCGGCAGCAACGCACGTGGAGGAGCAGGGCGCGTCCGCGACTGCGAAAACAGCAGGCAGCCGGTTCCGCTGCCGTTGCTCAGTCGCAGCAGATCGAGCGGCGTATTCGGGGGGCCCCGTTCCAGCTCCAGCAGGCGGCGGCCCCAACTGTCCGGCCCTGCGTCGGCCAGCACGCCTGGAACGCCCTGATTGACCGCCGTCGTCTGCTCGCCATCGCGCAGCGGGAGGTTCAAGGGATCCAGCGCGAAGCCGTTCCCGCGGCGCCAGTTGCTGGCGTAGGTGAATTGCCCGACGCCGTTGCTCCAGCGTACCCGGCCGCACAGCTGGTGTTCGCCGTCGAGGCGACCGTCGACGATGCCGGGCGCGAAAACGTAGCGTTCAGAAGTCATCGTCGCGCGACACACGCGTAGGCAGGCGCTGGCGTTCCAATGCGCGTCCCAGCGGGTCGGCGTCCACGACATCCAGAATGCGATCCACCATCCCGGCGTCGAGCACTTGAAGCACTTCCAGCACGCTGGCGACTGCAAGGCCGGGGTGGCCGCTTTCCAGTTTGTGCAGGGTGGTGCGGCCGACGCCAGCACGCTCGGCAAGCTGCTCCTGGGTCAGTCGCTGCCGCTTGCGCATTGCCTGGACGGATCTGCCCAGCTGGAGCGTTGCAGCCAAGGCGGCGGGAGACTGGGAGTGGGTCTGCACGTACTCACCGGATAAGTTCAGTATTCGACACCTTATCGCATCTTCTGTGTCGAATAGTGAACTTTTCAGCCCGCGTCGGTCACTTCGGGCGCAGAGCAGGGAGAATGTTCAGGATCCGATACGGTATGTAGGATTACGTATCGAATCCTGAACAAATAACCCTCAATCCCACGCCGGCGCAATGCCCTCCGGGTTCGCCAGCCGCTGTCCACGATCCAGCGTGGCAATCTGCGCCATGTCCTCGTCGCTCAACCGCAGGTCCGCCGCGAGCAGGTTGCTGGCCAGGTTCTCGCGCTTGGTCGAGGACGGAATCACCGCAAAGCCCTGCTGCAGCGCCCAGGCCAGTGCGACCTGCGCCGGGGTGGCGTCGTGGCGTTCGGCAATGGCCTGGATCACCGGATCCTTCAGCACCTCGCCATAGGCCAGGCTCATGTAGGCCGTCACATGGATGCCCTGCTCACGCAGGAACGCAATCAGCGCCCGGTTCTGCAGGTACGGATGCACCTCGATCTGGTTGGTCGCGATCGCATCGGCACCGAGGATCGCGATCGCCTGGCGGGTAAGGTCGATGGTGAAATTGGAAATGCCGATCTGCCGGGTCAGGCCTTCGGCCTTGGCCTGCGCCAGCGCGCCGAGGTATTCGGCCATCGGCACCGCGTCGTTCGGCGACGGCCAATGAATCAGGGTCAGGTCGACATGGTCGGTACGCAGCTTGCGCAGGCTTTCGCGCAGGCTCTCCAGCAGCGCATCGTGCTGGAAGCTGGCGATCCAGATCTTGGTGGTCAGGAACAGGTCCTCACGCGCCACGCCAGACTCGGCGATGGCCTGCCCGACCTCGGCTTCGTTGCCGTAGATCTGCGCCGTATCGATGGCGCGGTAGCCCACGTCCAGTGCGTTGCGGACCGAATCGATGACGGTCTGGTCCTTCAGGCGGAACGTGCCAAGGCCGAATGCGGGAATGCTCATGGAAAACTCCTTCAGTGGGGGAGTGCAGGCTACGCCGTGCACCGTTAAACGAATCAAATGAGAAGGCTCAATGGGAGGCGACAACCACGCCCTCGGCGCGATCCCCGATCCCGTCGCGCCGGTCCAGCCGCCCGCTCAGCACGGTCAGCCCCAGCGCACCCAACACCACCAGCGCGCCCAGCCAAGGCGTATGCATCAGGCCCAGATGATCCACCACCAGCCCGCCCAGTGAAGCACCCATTGCGATGCCCACGTTGAACGCGGCGATGTTCAGGCCAGAGGCCACATCAGCGGCCTGCGGCGCAAAGCGCTGCGCCTGCTTCACCACGTACACCTGCAGCCCCGGCACGTTGCCGAACGCCACCGCGCCCAGTGCCAGCACCGTCAGCAGCACCAGCCAGGTGTTGTGCGCGGTGAAGGTCAACGCGAACAGCACCAGCGCCAGCAGCCCGAAGATCAGCTTCAGCGCCGGAATCGGCCCACGGCGGTCGGCCAGGCGGCCACCCCACAGGTTGCCGATCGCCACCGACACGCCGTACACCAGCAGCACGCCGCTCACCGCGTTCGGCGAGAAACCGGTGACGTCCTGCAGGATCGACGCAAGATAAGTAAAGGACAGGAACGTACCGCCATAGCCCAGCGCGGTGATCGCATACACCAGCAGCAGGCGCGGCTGCGCCAGTACCGAAAGCTGCTGGCCGAACGTCGCCGGCTCGCTGCGCTGCAGGTTGCGCGGCACGAACAGCAGGCTGCCGATCAGCGCGACCACGCCCAGCGCCGCCACGGCCAGGAAGGTCGCCCGCCAGCCCAGGTGCTGGCCGATGAACGTGCCCAGCGGCACCCCGGTGACCAGTGCCACGGTCAGGCCGGTGAACATGATCGCAATCGCACTGGCCGCCTTTTCCTTCGGCACCACCGAGGTGGCAATGATCGAGCCGATCGAGAAGAACACGCCGTGCGCCAGCCCGGTCAACACCCGCGCCACGATCAGCGAGCCATAGCTGGGCGCCATCCAGGCGATCACGTTGCCCAGGGTAAACAGCACCATCAGGGCCACCAGCAGGGTCTTGCGTGGCACCCGGCCGGTCAGTGCGGTCAATACCGGCGCGCCGACCGCCACGCCCAGCGCGTACAGCGAGACCAGCAGGCCTGCGGAGGGCAGGGACACGCCGAGGTCGGCGGCAATGGTCGGGATCAGCCCGACGATGACGAATTCTGTGGTGCCGATGGCGTACGCACCCAGCGTAAGCGCCAACAGGGCCAAGGGGATGCCACGGGACATGAGGGTTACCGGTGGAAGAAGAAGGTGCGCAGTCTGCGCGCACGACTCTTGCTGAAAAACCGATCTTTACGCCAATGACTCTTGCTTCATGGTCAATAATGGGGCCATGAAGACCACCCTGGACGAAATGCAGGCGTTCATCGCCGTCATCGACAGCGGCTCGATCACCGCCGCCGCCGAGGAACTGGGCCAGACCACCTCCGGGGTCAGCCGGGCCTTGGGCCGCCTGGAGGAAAAGCTGGGCACCACCCTGCTGACCCGCACCACCCGGCGGCTTCAGCTCACCGAAGAGGGTGACGCGTTCCTGGCCCAGGCCCGCGCCATCGTGGCCTCGGTGGAAGCGGCCGAAGAGCACATGACGGCGCGGCGGCAGCGCCCGGCCGGCCGCCTGCGCGTGGATGCGGCCACCCCCTTCGTGCTGCACGTCATCACGCCGATGGTCGCAGGGTACCGGGCGCTGTACCCGGACGTGCAGCTGGAGCTCAACAGCAGCGAGCGCTACATCGATCTGCTCGAACGCCGCACCGACGTCGCCATCCGCATTGGCCCGCTGGCCGATTCCACCCTGCACGCGCGCCCGCTCGCGCACAGCCGCCTTCGCGTATTGGCCAGCCCGGCCTACCTCGCCCAGTACGGCACGCCGAAGACGGTTGAAGAACTGGACGGCCACGCGCTGCTCGGCTTCAACGAACCGGATTCGCTCAACCACTGGCCGCTGCCCGGGCGCACCGACGCGCTGCTGCACATCCGCCCGGCGGTGGCCGTGTCCAGCGGCGAAACCCTGCGCCGGCTGGCGCTGGAGGGCGCGGGCGTGGTCTGCCTGTCCGACTTCATGACCCACCGCGACCGCGATGCGGGCACGCTGGTGCAGGTGCTGCCGGCGCTCACCGTGGAAGTGCGCCAGCCCATCCACGCCGTGTACTACCGCAACACCGCCGTTTCGGCGCGGATCAGCAGCTTCCTGGACCATCTCGCCGAATCCATGACCGGGCGGGCGTTCCTCCTCTGAAACCGGTGCATGGGCCGGCCAACGGCCGGCGCTACTCGTTGCTGGCAAAATATGTAACTATTGGCGTTACATGAAATCCAGCAATCAATTCTCCGACGCGCTCCACATCATGGCCCACCTGGTCGGCCAGGGCGGACCGCGCACCTCCGAACAGCTCGCTGCCTGCCTGCCGACCCACCCGGTGGTGATCCGCCGCCTGCTCGCCGCGTTGCACAAGGGTGGGTTGGTCCGCACCGCCCGCGGCCATGGTGGTGGCAGCCAGCTGGCGCGCGACCCGGCCACCATCACCCTGCACGACGTCTATCTCGCCATCGGCTCGCCGGCGCTGCTGCATACCGGCGCGCGCGAAACCGGGCGCGGCTGCCCGGTGCAGCAGGTGGTGAATGCCGCGCTGGATGAGAGCTACCAACAGGCGCAGGCACTGCTCGAACAGCGCCTGCATGCCACCACGCTGGCGACCCTGGGCGACGCCTTTGCCCAGCACCTGGCCCAGCACAGCAAGGGAGTTCCGCATGACCTTTGATGCCGTGATCGTCGGCGGCAGTTTCGCCGGGCTCTCCGCCGCCATGATGCTGGCGCGTGCGCGCCGCAGCGTGCTGGTGATCGACAGCGGGCTGCCGCGCAACCGCTTCTCCAGCCACTCGCATGGCGTGCTGGGTCTGGATGGCATCTCCGGCGGCGACCTGCTGCGCCAGGCCAAGGCACAGCTGCTGGATTACCCCAGCGTGCGCTGGGCCAACGACACCGCCACCGACGCGCAGCCGACCGTGGATGGTTTCGCGGTAAGCACGGCGGCCGGGGATACATGGGCGGCGCGCAAGCTGCTGCTGGCCACCGGCATCCGCGATGTGTTGCCCGGACTGCCCGGCCTCGCCGAACGCTGGGGCCACAGCGTGCTGCACTGCCCGTACTGCCATGGCTATGAAGTGGGCGGTGGCGCGATCGGGCTGCTGGGGGGACATCCGATGTCGCCAATCATGGCCGGGCTGATCGCCGACTGGGGCCAGGTCACCTTTTTCACGCAGGGCATGGCACTGGACGACGAGCAGCTGGGCACGCTGCAGCGGCGCGGGGTGCAGATCGAAACGGAAACGGTGGTGGCACTGGAAGGCGACCCGCCGCAGTTGAGTGGGGCCTTGCTGGCCGATGGACGCCACATCGACCTGCGCGCGCTGTTCGTCAGTGCGCGCCAGGAAATGGGTTCGCAGCTGGTGGAGCAGCTCGGCTGTGAACTGGAAGAGAGCCCGGTCGGTGTGCTGGTTCGGGTGGATGCGCAGAAGCAGACCACGGTGCCCGGTGTCTACGCGGCGGGTGATGCAACGCTGATGGGCAACATCACGCTGGCCAGTGCGGAGGGGGTGCGCGCCGGGGTCAGCATGCATCACGCGCTGGTGGCCGAAGATGGGGCAGTGGTGGGGTGATGTGGAAACGGCCACCCTGGGGTGGCCGTTGCTGGTGCGGTCTATTCCGGAGGGGCGGTCAGGCGGCGCTGGCGCTTTCCAGCTGTGCGATGTCTTCGGCGGTCAGGTCTACCTGGGCAGCGGCGAGGACGTCGTGCAGCTGTTCCACGCGGGTCGCGCTGACGATCGGCGCGGTGATGCCCGGGCGGGCGATCAACCAGGCAATGGCGACCTGGGCCGGGGTCGCGTTGTAGGTGCCGGCCACGTCATCCAGCGCCTGCAGGATGCGCAGGCCACGCGGATTGACGTACTTGGCCACCACGCTGCTGCCGCGCGAGCTGCTCTTGGCCGCATCGTCGGCACTGCGGTACTTGCCGCTGAGGAAGCCGCTGGCCAGCGAGTAGTAGCTGATCACGCCCAGCCCGTGCTCGCGCGCCACCGCTTCCAGCCCACTTTCGTAACCGGCACGGTCATACAGGTTGTACTCCGGCTGCAGCGTCTCGTAGCGGGGCAGCCTGTAGTCCGCCGATACCTTCAGCGCGGCCTGCAGCCGCTCGGCGCTGTAGTTGGAGGCGCCAATCGCACGTACCTTGCCCTGTTCGATCAACCGGCCAAACGCGGCCAGCGTGGTTTCCAGCGGCGTGGACTCGTCATCCTCGTGCGCCTGGTAGAGATCGATGACGTCGGTCTGCAGGCGGCGCAGCGAATCTTCCACGGCCGCACTGATGTTGTCGGCGGACAGCCCCGGGTGTTCGGCCCACTTGGCCACCTTGGTGGCCAGCACCACCTTGTCGCGCTTGCCGCTGCGCTGGAACCAGCGGCCCAGGATCGTTTCCGATTCACCGCCCTTGTTCCCGGGCACCCAGGCCGAATACACATCGGCGGTATCGACCAGGCTGTAGCCGGCATCGACGAACGCATCGAGCAGGGCGAACGAGGTCTTCTCGTCCGCGCCCCAGCCGAAGACGTTGCCGCCGAACGCGATGGGAAGCACTTTCAGGCCGGAACGGCCGAGTTCGCGCGGTGCAGTCATGGGCAATCCTCCAGTCAAATCCAATGTCACAGCATAAGTGCCTGTCCATGACACCGCTGCGGCGCGGGCCACAAAACAGTGTTCCGCTTCGCTGCACTGCACTAACGTTTTGTGAACACCTTTGACATCGCGGCTGATAGGCTCGCCGCATCCCGCCACCGTAGGTGATCCGATGAAAGCCCGTTCGCTCAGCTGTGCCTGCCTGTTCACCGTGTCCACGCTGCTGCTTGCCGCCCCCGCCATGGCCATCAAGCCGGCCGGCCCCAACGCCCAGCCCGCCATCACCGCCGCCGTCCAGGCTGCCGTCGACGGCAAGGGCCGCACGCCGGACAACGTGAAGCGCGATGCCTACCGGCACCCGGCGCAGACGTTGTCGTTCTTCGGGGTGGAACCGGGCAAGACCGTGGTGGAAATCACCCCCGGTGGCGGCTGGTACTCGGAAATCCTCGCCCCGCTGCTGCGTGACAAGGGCACCTACGTCGCGGCGGTGGTCGACCCGATGGCGGTTGCTGAAGGCAAGGCCCGCGATTACCAGCAGCGCGGCCGCGACGGGCTGGAAAAGAAGTTCGCCGGCACCCGGGCGCTCTACGACAAGGCCAAGATCGTGGGCTACGACCCCAAAGCCCCCAAGTTCGGCCCTGACAACTCCGCCGATGTCGTGCTGACCTTCCGCAACGTGCACAACTGGCGCAGCGCCAACCAGGCCGAAGGCATGTTCAAGGGCTTCTACAGCGTGCTCAAGCCCGGTGGCGTGCTCGGCGTGGTCGAACACCGTGCCAAGGCCGACGTGCCGGCCGACGACAAGAGCGGCTACGTGGGCCAGGCCCAGGTCATCGCCATGGCCGAAGCGGCCGGCTTCAAACTGGCCGGCAGCAGCGAGATCAACGCCAACCCGCGCGATACCAAGGACCACCCGAACGGCGTGTGGACCCTGCCGCCGGTGAACAACCACGACGCCGCCGATGATGCCAAGTACAAGGCGATCGGTGAAAGCGACCGCATGACCCTTCGTTTCGTGAAGTAGTGCCGCGTACCGGTTGAGATAGCGGTAGGTACCGACCGTTGGTCGGTACCACGGCGTCCGAAGCCGTGTAATGGGACAATGACACCTCGTCACTTCTGTCCCGCCCCATGCTGATCGCTCTCAACAAGCCCTTCAACGTCCTGTGCCAGTTCACCGACAGCAGCCAGCCGCCACGCGCGACCCTGGCCGGCTTCGGCCTGCCGCCTGACGTATACGCGGCAGGTCGCCTGGACTACGACAGTGAGGGCCTGCTGCTGCTCACCGACGACGGCAGGCTGGCACATCGGCTGACGGACCCGCGCCACAAGGAAGACAAGACCTACTGGGTGCAGGTGGAAGGCGCGCCGACCGACGAGCAGGTACAGGCGTTGCGCAGGGGCGTGCAGCTGAACGACGGCCCGACCCTGCCCGCACGCGTGGAGTACCTGGAAACCCCAACGTTGTGGGAGCGCACGCCGCCGGTACGGTTCCGCAAGACGGTGCCCGATGCCTGGCTGGCCATTACCCTGCGCGAAGGGCGCAACCGCCAGGTGCGGCGGATGACGGCGGCGGTCGGCCTGCCCACGCTGCGGCTGGTGCGCGTGGCGATGGGCCCGCACCGGTTGGCGGACCTGCAGCCCGGCCAGTGGCGGCGGATCGATTGATCCAAACAAAAACCGCCGGACATGCCGGCGGTTTTCGTCTACTGCAACGTGCCTGATGGATCAGGCGTCGCTGCCGATATCGCTGTGCTCATCCACCACCGTGGTGTTGCGGCGGTTGCGCGCGCTGATGCGCTCGGCCTGCCCAGTCACCACGCTGCCGTTGGCCAGCTTCTTCTTCTGCTGCTTGCGGTACAGCGCGTAGCCCAGCAGGCCTACACCTACCGCGGCCACGGCGATGGTTGCCGCAGGATTACGGCGCACCGCCTTGGCGGCCACCTTGCTGCCGGTCTTCACCGCACCCAGCGCCGCACCGGTCTTGATCCAGTCCGTCGCCTGCGGGCCGAGGTGGCGCAGGTTGCTGCCGGCGTGCTTCAGGCCATCGCCTGCGCTGCTTGCCAGATCCAGTGCACGCTCCAGGGCGCGGTCGGTAATCACGGTCAGTCTGCTCATTGGGGGGTCCTTTGCCTCGGTTCGAAATCCAGTGTCGCGCGGGGGCCGTGTAGGGCGTGTTATCCACCAGGCACGGCATGGTCACGACGATAACCAATCCGCGCGATCCATTCAGGTGGACCCGCGGCGCACGGTCAGCCGGCGTTATGTCCCGCGCGGCTTGGCGCGATGGGTGGCGCTGGCGGTCCACGGATCATCCGGCCACGGGTGCCGTGGGTAGCGCCCCTTCATTTCCTTTTTGACCTCGGCATAGGTGTTGGCCCAGAAGTTGCGCAGGTCCTGGGTGACCTGCAGCGGGCGGCCACCGGGCGACAGCAGGTGCAGCATGAGCGGCACGCGGCCATCGGCGATGCGCGGCGTATCGGCCAGCCCGAACAGCTCCTGCAGCTTCACCGCCAGCACCGGTGGCTGCGGCGTGCTGCCATCGGCCTCCAGCGCATACGTGATCGGCCGCTCCATCCCCGAGGGCACCGCGATACGCACCGGCGCATGCTTGTCGATCAGCTGGCGCTGCGCCCACGGCATCGGCGATTTCAGTGCCTCGCCCAGCGTGGACTCATCCAGCGCATCCAGGCGCGTCTTGCCATTGAACGCCGGCGTCAGCCATGTCGTGAGCGTCTCCATCAGCGCCGCATCGGACACCTCCGGCAGGTCCAGCTCCGGCATCCACGCACGCAGCGAGAGCGCTCGCGCCTGCCACTGGCGCAGGCCGTCGGTCCACGGCAATGCCTCCAGTCCCAGCTCACGCACCGCCTCGGTCAGCGCCTGCGCGGCCTGCGCCGGATCCACCCGCCCGGCCGAGCGGCTGTCCAGCACGATGCGGTCGAAGCGGCTTTCGCGGCGCGCCACCAGCGCCCGCTTGTCCGCGTCCCAGCGCACCACGTCCTGCTGCTGGAAGCGCTGCGGGAAATCCCGGCGCAGGCGGTTCTCATCCACCGGCGCGGCGCGCTGCAGCAGCGCATCGCGGGCTTCGTATCGCAGTTCCACCGCCACCAGCCACGGCTCACCGCGCAGGTCGCTGGGGTCGAACAGGCGCGCGCTGCGCCCATTGGCCAACAGGTAGCGCAGTGGATCGGTGGGATGCCGCGCCGCGATCCGGTCCGGGAAGGCGTGCGCCAGCAGGTCGCCCAGCTGGTGGGCTTCCACCGTCGACGGTGGCGCGGTGTCGCAGCGCAGGCGGCGCCGCCACTGCTTGCTGGCCGCATCGATGGCCGCCAGCGCGCCGCGATTGGCGTCCTGCGGCACGCGTCCCTGCCGGAATGCGGCCAGCGCCCGCCACCGCGCGGCCAATGCATCTCCGCCGTGGCGCAGCGGATCCCGCGCTTCCACCAGCGCGGCCAGGTCGCAGGCCAGCGCCTGCTCGGTGCCGTTGCTGGCCGCCAGCAACATCGCCGACAGCCGTGGGTGCGTGCCCAGGGTGAGCATGCGCCGGCCCAGCGCGGTGAGCGCGCCGCTATCGCCCAGCGCACCCAACCGCTGCAGCAGCTCGCGCGCGGCGGCCATCGCGCCCACCGGCGGCGCATCCACGAAACGCAGGTCCTCGCTGCCCCATGCAGCCAGCTCCAGCGCCAGCGCGGCCAGCTCCACCTGTGCGATCTCCGGCCGGCGCTGCGCTTCCAGCCGCTGCGACTGCGGCCACAGCCGCCAGGCCCAGCCTTCGGCCACGCGCCCGGCGCGGCCGGCGCGCTGGTCGGCCGAGGCCTGCGCGATGTTCACCACGTCCAGCCGCGAAAAACCGCTGTTGGGGTCATAGCGCGGCTCGCGCGCCAGCCCCGCATCCACCACCACGCGCACCCCGGGCAGGGTCACCGAGGATTCGGCCACGTTGGTGGCCAGCACCACCCGGCGCTGGCCCTGCGGATCGGGCTGCAGCACGCGCGACTGCTGCTCCACCGGCAGCTCGCCGTGCAGCGGCAACACCTGGATATCGGCCGGCAACGCCTGTTCCAGCGCCGCCTGGGTGCGCGCGATCTCGCGTTGGCCCGGCAGGAACACCAGCACATCCCCGGGGTGCTCGACCAAGGCCTGCTCCACCGCGCGCCGTGCCTGCGCCTCAAGGGATTCATCGCGGCGGGCCGGGAAATGGCTCACCGCCACCGGGAAGCTGCGGCCGGCGCTGCTCAGGCGCGGGGCGTCCAGAAACTGCGCCAGCCGCTCGCCATCCAGCGTCGCCGACATCACCACGATGCGCAGGTCCTCGCGCAATTGCGCCTGCACATCCAGCGCCAGCGCCAGCCCGAGATCGGCGGCCAGATGGCGCTCATGGAATTCATCGAACAGCAGCGCGCCCACGCCGTCTAGCATCGGGTCGTCCTGCAGCATCCGGGTGAGGATGCCCTCGGTGACCACCTCCACCCGGGTGCGTGCCGAGACCTTGTTCTCGAAGCGGATGCGGTAGCCCACCGTGCCGCCGACCTCTTCCCCCAGCTGCCGCGCCATGAACTGCGCGGCGCTGCGCGCGGCTACCCGGCGGGGTTCCAGCATGATGATCTTCCGGCCTTCCAGCCACGGCGCGTCCAGCAGCGCCAGCGGCACCTGGGTGGTCTTGCCCGCGCCAGGGGGCGCTTCCAGCACCAGGCGCGGGTGCGTGGCCAGCTGCGTGGCGATCTGCGGCAGCAGCTCGGAAATCGGAAAACTCGACGTACTCATGGCGCAAGGATACGGGCCGGCGGCAGGGCCGGCGAGCCGGCCGGGCTACAATGGCGCGATTCATTGCCCTGTAGCTGCCCCATGCAACTGATCGATATCGGCGCCAACCTCACCCACGATTCCTTCGACCGCGACCGCGATGCCGTGCTGGCCCGCGCCCGCGAGGCGGGCGTGGTGCAGATGGTGCTGACCGGCGCCAGCCGCGAGCATTCGCCGATGGCCCTCGACCTGGCGCGCCAGCACCCGGGCTTCCTGTACGCCACCGCCGGCGTGCACCCGCACCACGCGGTGGAATACACCGACGAATGCGATGCCGAAATGCGCGCGCTGCACGCCCACGCCGAAGTGGTGGCGGTGGGCGAGTGCGGCCTGGACTATTTCCGCGATTTCGCTCCGCGCCCGGCCCAGCACCGTGCCTTCGAGCGCCAGCTGCAGCTGGCCAGCGAGGTGCGCGCCACCGATGGACAACGCAAGCCGCTGTTCCTGCACCAGCGCGACGCGCATGCCGATTTCATGGCGCAGATGAAGAACTTCGACGGCCGCATCGGCGCCGCGGTGGTGCATTGCTTCACCGGCGAGCGCCAGGAGCTGTTCGATTACCTGGACCAGGATTGGTACATCGGCATCACCGGCTGGCTGTGCGACGAACGCCGTGGCGCGCACCTGCGCGAGCTGGTGAAGCACATTCCGGCCGAGCGGCTGATGATTGAAACCGACGCGCCGTACCTGCTGCCGCGCAGCTTGAAGCCGATGCCGAAGGATCGGCGCAATGAGCCGATGTTCCTGGCGCATATCGTGGAAGAGCTGGCGCGGGATCGCGGCGAGGATGTGGAGCTGACCGCAGCGAATGCCACCGCAGCGACGCGCACGTTCTTCCGCCTGCCAGACGCGCGCTGACCCGGGCCTGCCGTGTCGCTGCCTTGGTAGGGTCGCATCCCGATCGACCGCCGATACCAATGGGCAGGCCGTAGAAGGCATGACCGATGGCGAAGGCACGTCGCCGGAGAGGTCAATGCATCAAAGCACCGATCACTCCTATCGGCGGTTGTTTGGGAACCAACCCTACCGGATGGCGTCCTGAAGGCCTTCGCGGTATGTGGCGAAGTTCGGCTTCCACCCCAACGCTTCGCGCGTGCCCCGGCTGTCGATGCGCTTGTTGCTGGCGTAGAACCGCCGCAACGCCGGGCTTACCGACGGGTCATCCCACGCCACCGCAGGTGGCATTGCAAACCCGCCCAGCTCCGCCGCGAACGCCAGCACTTCCTGCGGCGGGGCCGGCTCGTCATCGGCAGGTAGATACAGCGCCTCACCGGGGCGACCCATCGCGGCGACAACGACTGCCGCCAGATCCTTCACATGCAGGCGGTTGAACACCAACCCCGGCCGCAGCACATGCCGCGCCCGGCCTTCTTCCAGTTGAACCAGCGCATTGCGCCCGGGCCCATAGATCCCGGGCAGCCGGAACACGGCAGACGCCACGCCCTTGTCACGCGCGAACCCGCGCCACTGCGCCTCGGCCAGCAACCGCCGCCGCGCCGTGTCATCCACCGCATCGGCCACCGACGACTCTTCGATCCAGCCTCCCTCGCGGTCGGCGTACACCGCCGTCGAAGAGAGATAGCCCACCCAGCGAAGTGCCGTGCTGGCACGTAGCGCTTCGGCCACCAACCGCAACGCGGGGTCACCGGCATCATCCGGAGGCACCGTACAGATCACCGCCTCCGCGCTGCGGATGGCCTCACGCAGCGCATCATCAACAAGCTGCCCAGCCACCAACCGGTGGCGGACAACACCATCGTCGGCCGCCGCGTCCGGCTCCCGCACCGTGCCACTGCAGGCCACACCCTGGGCCCGTAACAGCGCCGCCACGTGCCGCCCGCTGTAGCCAAGCCCCAGCACCAGAACCCGCGTCGGTGCAGCGCCGGCAGCCATGCTCAGCCCGCGCGCTGGCGCTGGTAAGCCTGCAGATGCGCATACGCCACCGCCAGCAGCGGCGCCGCCTGGCCGGTCGCGCGTGCCCGCACCAGCATATCGCCCACGATCTGCTCGGCCTCCACCTGCTGGCCGGCCTCCAGATCGCGCAGCATCGATGCCTTCAGCGCCGACCCTTCCTGCGTGGTCGCCGCAAGTGCAACCGCCTGCGCCTTCTCCGGAATCGGTTCACCCGCTTCCTCGGCTACCGCCAGGCATTCGGCATACAGCCCGCGTACGATCTCCGCACCATCGTCCGTAGCCACGATCGTGCCCACATCCGCCCGCATCAGGCAGGTTGCCGCCGCCAAGGTGGTCAGGAACGTGTACTTGATCCACTGTTCCTGCCCGATGGCATCGCTGGCCACATGGTCCACCCCGGCCTGCACGCACGCCGCCGCCAGGGCCAGTACCCGCGCACTGTTGCCGGGCGTATCACGCTCGCCAAACGTCAGCTTCGCCGCTGGCGCCAGGTGCAGCACCGCCCCGTCGGCGGCCTTGGTCGCACTGATGAAGCACAGGCCGCCCAGCACCGCATCGCGGCCAAAGCGTGCATCCAGTGCCGCGTAGTGGCGCAGCCCGTTGAGGATCGGCAGTACCGTCGTACGCGGAGACACCGCAGGTGCAATCGCCTCGATGGCACTGTCCAGGTCGTACGCCTTGCAGCTCAGGATCACCAGATCGAAGGGCTGCTCTGCGGCGAGCGCAGGCAGCGCATCGGCAGTGACGTGGGTTACCGGGAAGCTCGCATCACCCAGCGGGCTACGAATCACCAGCCCCTCGCTGTCCAGCTGAGCCGCGCGGGCAGGGCGGACCAGGAAGGTCACGTCGACCCCCGCCTGGGCCAGGCGACCGCCGAAGTAACCGCCGGTACCACCGGCACCCAATACAAGTATGCGCATGCGTTTCTCCAACTACTTCGAGGGCCGGCCAACGGCCGGCGCTACCGGGGCAGGTCAGCTCCGCATGCCTACGCCACGCTTGAGCAGCCACAGCGCCAGCGCGGTCAGCACCACCACGAAACCGATCATCAGCGCGTACGCTACCCACAGCGGCACGTCGCTCGTACCCAGCAGGCCGTAACGGAACGCGTTCACCATGTAGAAGATCGGGTTGGCGTGCGTGGCCGCTTCCGCCCACGTGGGCAGCAGCTTCACCGAATAGAACACGCCGCCCAGGTAGGTCAGCGGGGTCAGGATGAAGGTGGGCACGATCGCCACGTCATCGAACTTCTTGGCGTACACCGCATTGATGAAACCGGCCAGCGAGAAGATTGTCGCGCCCAGCAGCACCGTGGTCAGCGTCACCAGCGGGTGCGGAATGCGCACCGGCGTGAAGAACATCGCGATCAGCAGCACGATCACGCCCACCATCAACCCGCGCAGCACCGCACCGGCCACGTAACCCCACAGGATCACCCAGTTCGGCATCGGGCTCACCAGCAGCTCTTCCACGTGGCGGCCGAACTTCGCCCCGAAGAACGACGAACTGATGTTGCCGTAGCTGTTCTGGATCACGCTCATCATCACCAGGCCAGGCACGATGAACTGCATGTAGCTGTAGCCGCCCATCTCGCCCACGCGCGAGCCGATCAGCCCGCCGAAGATCAGGAAGTACAGCGTCATCGTGATCGCCGGCGGCACCAGCGTCTGGCCCCATATGCGCAGGATGCGCGCCACTTCGCGGCGCACGATCGTCATCAGCGCAATCCGGTTGCGCTGGCCGTCGGTCAGGACCGGGGTCGGGGTGCTGCTCATGCCGCGTTCTCCTGGTTGCCGGTGAGGCGCACGAACAGCTCCTCCAGGCGGTTGCTCTTGGTCCGCATCGACCGCACCCGGATGCCCGACGCGTTCAGCGCCGCGAATACCCGGTTCAGATCCATCGCGCGCGGCATGTCCACGTCCAGCGTGTGCCCATCGATGGCCACCATCGTGGTGCCCTCGATCACCGGCAGCTGCGCCGGCAGCTCACCGTCGATATCGAACAGGAAGCCTTCCACGTCCAGCTTGGCCAGCAGCTCGCGCATCGGCCCCTGGGTCACGATCTGGCCGTGGTTGATGATCGCCAGGTTGCGGCACAGGTGCTCGGCCTCTTCCAGGTAATGGGTGGTGAGGATGATCGTGGTGCCGGCCGCGTTGATCTCCTTCAGCACCCGCCACATGTCGCGGCGGATCTCGATATCCACGCCCGCGGTGGGCTCATCCAGGATCAGCAGGCGCGGGCGGGTCATCATCGCCCGGGCGATCATCAGCCGGCGCTTCATGCCGCCCGACAGCGTCCGGCTCATCACCTGCGCCTTCTCCCACAGATGGGCGCGCTTGAGCTCCTCCTCGGCCATCTTCTCGGCCTCGGCGCGGGCCACGCCATAGAAACCGGCGTAGTTGACCAGGATGTCGAAGGGCTTCTCGAACAGGTTGAAGTTGATTTCCTGGGGCACCAGGCCGATCAGGCGCATGGTGGCGCTGCGGTTGCGCACCAGGTCGCTGCCGAATACCTCCACCTGGCCCTCGCTGAGGTTCACCAGCGAGCTGATGATCCCGATCAGGGTGGACTTGCCGGCCCCGTTCGGGCCCAGCAGCGCGAAGAAGTCGCCCGGGGCAACGTCCAGCGAAACCCCTTTCAGGGCTTGGGTGCCGTTGTCATAGGTCTTGCGGAGGTCGCGCACCCGCAGGGCGGGGGCGGTACTGGTCGCGGGAGTGTTCTGGGATGCCAAGCTCTTGCCTTCGCGCCCATGGGACGGCGCTGGATAGGGGCGGGGGAGCGGCTATTATAGAAGGCCCCGAGGGTCTGCCCCGGCTACACACTGTTTCCCAAATTCGTGCCTGTTCAATTCCCCCTCAAGCTGATCGACCGGCGCATGCTGGCCCCCACCGTCGGCCACTACCAGTTCCTGCGTGATGACGGCCAACCGCTGGATTTCCAGCCCGGACAGTTCATCCAGGTCCATTTCGAGTACGCCGACGGCACCGCCACCAAGCGCAGCTACTCCCTGGCCACGATCCACGACCACGCCATGGCCCCCGGCGAAGCCGTTGATATTGCAGTCAGCTTTGTGCCCGGCGGCGCCGCCACGGCCCTGTTCGAGGGCCTGGAACTGGGCGGCCACGTGACCGCCAGCGGCCCGTTCGGCCGGTTCTGCCTGATGCCGGGCGACCACAACGCCCGCTACCTGCTCATCGCCACCGGCACCGGGGTCACCCCGTACCGCTCCATGCTGCCGCTGCTGGCCACCGCCATGGCCGAGCGCGGGGTGGAAGTGGTGCTGCTCCAAGGCGCCCGCACCCCCGAAGAGCTGCTCTACAGCGAAGACTTCTACGCCTTCGCCGCCGCCCACCCGGGCTTCCGCTACGTGCCGTGCCTGTCCCGCGAGCTGCCCGACAGCCCGCACCCGGACGTCCGCCATGGCTACGTGCAGCAGCACCTGGCCGAGTTTGCGCCCAACCCCGCCACCGACATCGCCTACCTGTGCGGCAACCCGGACATGGTGGATGCGACGTTCGAGGCATTGAAGGAGGCTGGGTTGCCGACGCCGCAGGTGCGGCGGGAGAAGTACGTCAGTAGCAAGTAATCACCGCGTTTCCGGAAATGTGAAGGGCGTCGTAGCAGCCATTGAAGGCCGGTTTAGCATTGAGGTCACGGATGTCCCGAACCGGTTAAAGGGGCAATGGCCGCCACGAAAGTGGTCCCACCAAGAGTGGTCAAGAGAGTCCGGCCCGCTACAAGCTTCAGCAGATGCCCGCCTTACGCGGGCATTTTGCTTCTCAGGCGTTCATCAGGATGTACAGAATGCTGGTTTTCCCGGCTTTGAACAGCCCCGCCCTCCAGATCTGGCCAGAAGTCCTTGCACATGCGCACTGAAACCACCAGGGATATAGATCACCTTCGGCCGCAACCGTCGGAGAGCACCGCGATGCGCGAAACGCAATTCCACGACCACGTGCTGGAAAAGGTCCTCCGAGCCTCTACACGACCGACGAGTGCCGAAGGCGACTTGGAAGATGGTTCGATGAAAGGCGCTGGGAAAGTTGAGAATCAGGTGAGGCCAAAATTATGGGTCTTTATGACAGAAGTCATAATTATGGTTTTCATCATAAAGGACTATAATTCTGGCCATTCCTCAGCGATGCAACGTCAGCCCTGCATCGGCCGCATCCATTGCGACAAGCGACGCGGGCAAAAACGTCAGTTCGCTTGATCGAAATTATCAAAGAATTCCAGCGATGCGATTGACGCCGTATCGGTTGGGTCGTCCAGATGCCTGATAACCGGTCCTTGGCCGACAATCGCCGCTTCAGCCAAGGCGATAACGCAAGCAAACACCGTCGGACAGCAGCGCTGCGTTGAGACAATGCTCAATGCCCGGACCGCGCATGGCCCGTTGCACAGACGGAGGTTCGCGAGCATGTCAGTACAGGGAGAGTACGAGCTGGCTGCTCGCTTTCGGGAGCTGGTTGAATCCGTGGCTCACTCTCGGAGGAAGAGCGACGCGGATTCTTTCGCCTTTGCCTACTTGTTGACCCCCAAGCAGGCCGATGAGATCGACAGGGTCTGCGACGAAAACAGGTGGGAACGGGTGAACTGCTACGCGATCATGATCAAGCCTGGCTACATCCGGCACGTACTCGCAGCTCGAAAAGACAAAGACGGCCTTTCAGTCGCTGAAATCGCAGCCGTCGTTGCAAAGGCCTATAGCCCGCGGAGCCTCTTGCGGATCAATCCCCCAAGCGGCGAGACGAGCAACGACAGGAGAAGCGACCGTCAGTCGGTAATCCTCAACACCCATCAAAAAGTGCTGCTGCGAGGCACGCCGTACTACGCCACCGCGATCCTGGAGATCCGAATCGAAGGGTGCAGAAGGTACTTGGCCCCGGTGACGTGCTATCACGCGACCGAGGCCAAGAAACGCAGAATACTGAAGTGACTACGTAGGAAGGACGGCCTCACTGGCAGGTTTCCACACTCAAGTGAACAACCCATCCGCCAGCAATTTCCCTTCATGTGCCCCTTGAGAGGCTTCGCAGCTCCGCCGACAAATTTTCTGCTGTCTGCGCAGTCAAGTTAACTATAGCTGCCGGGCGAAGCCCCTTCAAGCTTCACCCGTATCCGGTGCGCAAAGCTTCAGACTCCATCGCACCACGTCGCAACACTCCGTGAGATTTGGCTTTGTTTGGGGCTCCGTCCCATGCCGTGATGCCGACAGATGTTTGCGGATACGTTCCGCTGGGTGGAAATCAGGGCCTACCATTCATCCAAGGCCTAGCCCTTCATCGCACTCTGCTCTACGAACTCCCTCGGCACGCGGTCAGTGAGCCAAACGCCATTGTCAGCCTGGAAGAACGTATAGCCCTGATGATGCATGCGAAGCGCATCAACTGTCAGCACGATAGGACTGCCGTAACGCTGGCCAACGGTCGTGGCGGTGGTGGTGTCTTCGGAAAGGTGCACATGGTGTCGCTGGCCAGGGCGTAGGCCTTCGGCCAGGATCGAGTCAAGGTTCCGCGTCGCCGTTCCGTGGTAGAGCAGTGCAGGGGGAACCTTGGCAAGGTGCTGTATGGCAACGCTATCGGTGGAGTGGCCCTGCACTGCACGAATGCGGCTGTTGTCAGCGGAGAGCGTGAAGCGCTTCTTGTCGTTAGTGCTCACGATCTGCTGAACAAGTGCCAGATCCAGCTCTCGGCCAGCGGACGTTGCGCCGGCGATCAGTGCATCAACGTCAGCCCACCCTTCGGCGTCCAGCGTCAGCCCGATTGCCTCGGGCTGATGACGCAGCACGTAGCTCAGGAACTTGCTGGTCTCTATGAGTTGCTTTGTCATATGGCTACTTCTTCACGCCGGCGTGTACGCCGATTCACTTGGCAGCGCCGCCCTGGCCTCATCCAGCCTGTCTTCCCGTACCAACGCGCAGATCCGATGGGCCAGCGTCGTGACATCGGTGACACGCTGGATCCACTCCCCGGTGTACAGGCGCACTGCCTCGCCACTCAGTCCTATCTGGATGGCACGATGTTCCAGCGGCCGGTGGTGCAGGTCGCGCTCCGGGTCCCATTGGATGCGGACCGGTGAGCGGCTCTTGAGCGCCTCCCATTCCTGTGCGTCCATGCCCGGTTCGGGGTGGCTGGTACAGCCGTGAGCCAGCGCCCATGCGAAGCCCTCATGGGTGATGTCGATGGCCAGGATGCGGGACTGACCCGCATCCTTGTAGCCCCATCCGGCGCGATACATCATCCATAGGAAGGAGGGCTTGATCCACGTCATCCGCTCCATCTTGAAGGACGGGGCGACGAAGGTCTGGTGTTTGAGGGCGCTGTCGGCGATGGCGTCCGAGTAGGCCTGGTAAACGCGGAGAGTGGAAGCGTCGTACTGGGCGCGGATCTGCCGCGCCGGAATCGTTGTCGTTGTCATTTCGCTCCTTATAGCCGAGCTCGCGCAGCCGATCGACCAGCTGGCGACGGGCGGTCGCTTGCACTGGATCATCGGCGGTGCCGCGACCATCGATTGCGTTCGGGCATCAGGCCGGCGAATGCGTGCTGGACATGCATCCTTTGGGCGAACGAGAATGCGGCGACAGAATGTTTCCCTACGGAAACCTGGACGTGGTGAACATGGTGAACACTGGAAATACGGCAAGTGACCCTTCCGATTTTTCCAGCGGTATTTCTCCCGAAGCGTCGGCTCATCGGGGCGTGCGGCCAAGAGGTGATTACATGCACCATCCAAGAATCATGTCCTCCGAGATCGCCAAGGCCGTCGAACTTGCCAGCGCGGAAGGGAACGAGATCTTGAGCGTGTCGGAGGGGTGGGCAGAAGTGCGGCAGGTCGTACATATGAAGCGGCCGCTGACTGACGCTCTTAGAAACCGGATATCGCTCTTGACGCTGAGACACTGGACGACGGAGCCGACACCACATAACAAGGCGGAAGTGGGGTTCTCTGATGACACTGACCGGGTCGCGTTAGCCTTCCCCGCGTGATTTCTCAACATGAGGCAGTGAGATGGATCCTGGTGTTTCCATGGATGAGGATGTCAACGATTATTTCGACATGATAGTCGGAAGCTTGAGCTTAAGCTTTGGCTACTGCTTGTCGCAATCGGAAGACTTGGTAAGGGAGTATTACCGCAAGTTCACTGATCCGATCTTCTGCTCATCAATAGGGATGCGCGTGCAGGATCACGACTTTTTCTTCCACGAGGGAGTTCTCGGGATGGCGCTCAGAGTTCAGTACTACTTGGTGCTGAAAGGAAGTCCACGTCGAGATGCATTCATTGATTGGCGTAAAGAATTCATGGCTGATGGAGGTTAATATGCTGCCCGCTGAAACTTTGGTTGGCTCCCTGCTTGCTCCATTCCTGGATCGTGTCCTCACCAGGTACGAGGCTGTCGACGTAGTAACCACCAGGATTGCAGGTCGCACTTACGTAACTGCCGGTGACCTTGGCTTTTCCTTGGTGTCCGATGACGGGGAATCAATCGACACTGTTCAGATGCATGGCGAAAGCTCGGCCTATGGCCCCAGTGCACTTCTGCTTCCATCGGAGCTGCTGATGTCCGATTCGCGCTCGGTCGCGCGATCCAAGCTTGGCGACCCCATTCGAATTGGAGGCGGGGACCTCAATCCCCTGACAGGGGAGGCAGTACGAGATTGGGATCTGTTCGCAGCAGGCAAGTATCACTGTCACTTGGAGTATTTGCCGGACAATTCTGGGTTTTCCTCCTGTCAATCAGGCTTGCGCCGAACTAGCAACTTGATGACGTCATAAGGACTTCAACCCTTGGATGTGATGCACCTGGCGGGCCGGTTCGCAGGGAATACGTGAGTGCGTACCGGCGACGACTAACGAATCCCCTCTGCTATTTGCGATCTCCTGTGTAGTTCGAGCGGACGTGCACGGCGATCAAGTCCGCCGAAGGTGGTCTGATGGACGCCGGACGGGAGCCGGGCTGCTACGCCGCAGCGCTCAGTAGCTCTCAGTCCTACGTAGAGCTAGTTGGATCGATTGTTCCTACCGAACTCATCTTCATCATATGCGCAGACTCTTGGTAGCTGCGCCTTCAGCGCCATTCGCGTCATTGAGAAGGTTTGGTCTACCGAAGTCCCGAAATCAAGAGACACAAACAATTTCCCATCGTTGGCAGCGGCGCGCATGGTGTGTTCCGGAGCGTAGAAACTCCAAGACGTGGAAAATGTATGCGTTGTGTCGGGAGGGTGGCTAATACAACACCCTCTGGGGAATACGCCCGCCGGCTTTCCATGTCTACGGTTTCTAACCTCCCGACTCCCTCGCCATCCCGGCGAGGGACCTTCCTGCTGGAGGCAGACCATGAAAAGGCAACTACCCGACGACAGCTACAACGACTACCCTTCCCAATCCGCGATTGCCCGGCGCGCACGCGAACGCCGTACGCAATCCCCGCCGTGCACGCCACCCGCACACTTCCACGAAGAGCTGAAGGTTCCCTACCTCAAGATCCGCGGCCAGTGGCTGCGGCAGATGGGCTTCAACGTGGGCCGCAAGCTGCAGATTGAAGCCTGCGCTGGCGTCATCACCGTCAAGCTGCTGGGCACGCCGGCAGTCGAAGATCCGCGGGTGCCCAGGTTCGTGGAACGCACCATCTTCCACGGCGAGGTCAACGCCGACCTGGGGCAGTTCCTGCCCGAGGACGTCATTCCATGAAGAAGCAGGTCTACTTGCGGGTGAAGGTGGATCCCGTCCTACGCCGTGCCTTCCAGCTCTCCGCGTGGCGCAGCGAACGATCACCCAGCTACGTGCTCCGGTCGTTGATCCAGAACTGCGTGTCCCTGGATCGGAACCTCAATGGCCTTGATATTGAGGTCTGGGGCGATTCCTTCCCGCTGGAAGATGAAGCGACGAGGAAGCCGATCCGGCAGCGTTCCCGGTGAAGAGGTGGCAACGCCACCGCTACCCGGAGCGCTCTGCCATGTAAGTGTTCGCACCCCGCACCACTGAAAATCCGGTCACGGGCCCGTCTCCGGTATGTCGCACAACCCCGATTGGCGCGCCTGCCTGCGTGCGATCAAACCGCTGCATGACGAAACGCTTACCGTCTTCTGAAAGATGGAATTCAGGTACTGGAATGCCCGCTTCCTGGGCGATGGACATGCAGAGGTACTCGTTGAACGCAAGGCCGGGGAAATGGTCGCCTTCGGTCTTGGCGACGAGTTCGCGTGTCGGGACAAGTGCCTTGCCGAATACTGCGCCGGACTGCTCTGGGACCAGAAGCTTCGTCTGCACGCCGGAGACGCCCGACCGCAACAGGTATTCGTCGGCCAATTTCTGGAACAGATCCCTGGTTCCCTGGTTTGCAAGCACCTGCGAAAGTTCTACGCCTACCGCCGCACCGGCGGTGAACCGGGAGCTGTCAAGCGAGATACCGCCAATGCCAGCTTCACCGCCTGTCATTGCCAGCGGCAGCGAGGCATCAAGCGCAGTTGTTTTGCCAAAACGGTGCTGAAGGATCTCCAGCATGTGGCCTATGAAGTCCCGTATAGTGGACATTCTTGCTGACTTTCGACCCAAACATCCTGGCTGGTGTTGCACGTCTCGAGGGCGGCGAATCTTTCCCTCCGAGCAATGCCAAGGCCTTCACCCACTGGCGAGCTGGATACCCAAATGTCTGCCCAGAACAATCCTTTCCCAATCACGCTCGACACCATGGTGGTGACCTCCGAGTACATCACCGGGGGGCGGCTGCCGGTGCTGTACGTGTCCCGCGAAGTGGACGAGGAGGAGGAGACGTGGCAGTTCCATTGTGGCAATGGGGATTTCGCCATGGAGCGCATGCAGCTGGTCCGACTGGACTCCATCCTTCGCGTCGACGACACGCTGGTGGCGATCGCCCAGTTGTCGGCCGGGCATTGCGCTGTCCGTGAGTCCATCAATGCTCAATGGAAGGTAGAAGCGCTTCCAGAAGACTGAGGAGGGACGGCGCTGTGGGTAGCCATAATCCCAATGCATGCTTGCGAGGTTCCGTCTCACCGTAATCACGCCAACGGCGGAATCTACTTGACCATCGCTGCAGGGAGAATCACTAATGAGGCCATTGCGAAGGGTATCGGGCACCGTGGTAAGGCTCTGTTGCCAGTCGTGCCATAGAACATTCCCTCACTTCCGATTTGAAGGGGAGGGCGATGCCGACACTGCGGGGCTCGGGTCCTTGTCCAGTTGTATTAAGAATGGAGTAGTGATTGCCGAGATGAGTGCTTCTGAGTGGAACAACTTCGAGAGCTCAGGTGCCCAGGAGTTTCAGGAGAGGATCTCTAACCGGCTAGGTCGTTCGGACCTCAGGGCTGTGCAATTGCTGCGAGTCCACCATTCCCAAAGTTCACCTGTCAGCGTCACCTTTCAAGAGTTCCGAAAGCAATTTGTGCTCCCCCAAGTCACTTATTCGTGCGCATGCTGCACGCACGGCGAGAGCTGCGAGGCATCTCAGTCTGCCGTGGAGGGGTACCTGCGATCCGGTGGGAACATAACTTTGATTGGCGATCTCCAGCTATAGCTCCGGACGCAGGAAACTCGTGTGGCGGCGTGGCGCTTCCACATGGCCGCGCGCTGGTCAATACTCATACGGCGGTCCGACGAACTATGGATGGTTGGTGCTGGGCAGCAAGGAAGCGTTTCCGAAAATCCAACTCAAAGGTGCATGAAATGGATATCGATGAGCTGATGTCGGCATCCAAGGTGATCGTGGCAAGGAACGTCGATCATCACGTGCTGGCTGCGACGGTGTTTTGGGATGGAAATCGCTCCGCGCTGTATCTGACGTGGTACGTAGATCGACCTCCTTCTGACGACGATGAGGAGCTCTGCGAGCTCTCGCTTGGAGAGCTGCTTGCTCAGTTCACCGAAGTAGCTAGAGCGTATACCCGCTGTGTCCACGCTCAGTCGGTCGAAGACTTGGCACCTCTGGAAGGTCGAGTGTTCCTGCGCAGCTGATGCTCTGGGCGCCGCGACGGCGGCCCCACTTCGGCCTGAGCCGGCCTCGCGGTGGTGATCGACGGTGTGGTGCCGAACGACCTGGCGGTGGGCGGCGATTTCGCCAACACCTTCGAATCGGCGATCGAGCTGCTCCGAAGCTTGGCCCAACTGTCCCCGCACTGGTAGACAATGGACGCACGATCCACGCTTGGTTCGAAAGACATCCGCGGAGTGAATATGATGGTAGAAAAGGCTTCAGAATTGGATGAAATCCAGTATTGGATTACTGCAGTGCGTCAGTCCAAGTCGGTAGCATCGACGCTTCGAAGGCTTGGTGAGGTGCGGGGTCTCGATCGTTTCCAGCTGTCCTCAATTGCGGCTGACCTATTCCCAGAGAAGATCAGTGGACAAGATAGGCAAGTGATCTGGAAGTGGAGATATGCTGATTCTGACGAGGGATTCAGTGACGCTGAGGTCGATGAGCTACTCGTGCACCTTATTACGTAGATTAATGCGGCTGGCCGATGGCAGTGCGCGCCACCAAAACGGAAGTCAATGTTGAATCGTCGAGCAGGCGCCCGAAGCCACGGTGCGTGATGTTCATGCGTGGGGGCGGGATGCTGCCTAAGCATCGGCGTGGAGGCGTCTGCGACTGCGCTTGTCTAAGGCCAAGTGGGTGAGAGCGTACCTTCCCGCTTGATCAGCTGGTCAACGACATCGTCGGGCTGGGCCTGGCCTTTCTGCTCGACAGCGAAGCAGCAGAGGTCGACGCACAGCTGTGCACGGCGCAGGAATACACCGAGCGCAGCCTGATGAATTCCCGGCTGCGTCTGGCGCTGCAGCGCCTGCCGGAGCGCTCGCGCCTGCTCATCCATGCGCACTACTTCGAGCATCTGGCGTTCAAGACACTGGCCGGGCAGCTGGGCGTCAGCAAGGGCCGGGTGTCCCAGCTCCACCATGCAGCCCTTCAGGACCTGCGCCGCTTTCTGACGCCATCGGCGCTTCCATCGCGGCCCGGCTAACCCATCCCCCCTTCGGTCACATCCAGCCCGCCCATCCGTCATGGCATGCTGAGACCCTTCAATCCAGGATGCGATCGAAATGCGACTTTCCTGCCGTCCCCTGGCCACCAGTGCGGCGTTGCTGCTGCTGGCGGCCTGCCAGGCCACTCCGGAGGCACCGCCGGAAGGAGCCGAGCGCCAGTACGGAACACTGACGTTCAAGCCCTGCACCCTTACCAGCGCCCAGGCCAGCAACAACGTCGAAGCCGAGTGCGCCACCCTGCAGGTGCCCGAGAACCCCGAGGCGCCCGATGGCCGCAAGATCGGGCTCAACATCGCCCTGCTGGATACCGCCAACGAAGGCGAGGGCAAGCAGGACCCGGTGTTCTTCCTGGCCGGCGGGCCGGGCCAGTCGGCCACGCAGGTGGCGGCCATCATCAACCAGTCGCTGCGCGACGTCCGCAAGAAGCGCGACATCATCCTGGTCGACCAGCGCGGCACCGGCAAATCCAACCCGCTCAGCTGCGTGGATGCCGACGGCAAGGAGCTTTCGTTCGACGAGAACGCGGCGGCCACGCCCGAAGTGATCGCCGAGTTCGCCACCCGCTGCGCTGCCGCGGTGGCCGAGCGTGCCGACACCCGTTTCTACACCACCACCCAGGCCATCGGTGACCTGGACGCGGTGCGTGCTGCGCTGGGCGTGGACAAGATCAACCTGGTCGGCGGTTCCTACGGTACCCGCGTGGCCCAGCAGTACGCCGCGCGCTTCCCGCAGCACACCCGTGCGGTGGTGATCGACGGGGTGGCGCCGAACGACCTGGCGGTGGGCGGCGATTTCGCCAACACCTTCGAATCGGCGATCGAGCTGCAATCCGCCCAGTGCCGCAAGGACGCCGCCTGCGCCAAGCGCTTCCCGGTCGATACCCGCACCCAGCTGCGCAACGTGATGACCACGCTGGCCAAGGCCCCGGTGGAGGTGGAGTACCGTGACCCGGGCACCGCCGCGGTACGCCGCGACCCGATCAGCGCCAACACCGTGACCAGCCTGGCTTTCATGTTCTCGTACATGCCGGAACTGTCCTCGCTGCTGCCGGTGGTGCTGGACGAAGCCGCGCAGGGCCGTTACGCGCCGCTGATGTCGCTCAACAGCCTGGCCACCCGCAACATGGCCGGGCAGATGAACCAGGGCATGCAGTGGTCGGTGATCTGTGCCGAAGACGCCGACCGCTACCAGGAAGCGCCGGCCGGCGACCGCCTGCTTGGCCCGGAAGTGGCGCGCATGTTCTTCGCCGCCTGCCCGGCGTGGAACGTGGGCACGCGCCCGAAGAACTTCATCGCGCCATTGAGCACCGACGTACCGGTGCTGCTGCTGTCGGGCGAATTCGACCCGGTCACCCCGCCGCGCTACGCCGAACAAGTGCTCAAGCACCTGCCCAACGGCCGCCACATCGTGGCCAAGGGCCAGGGCCATGGCACCCTTGGCGCCGGCTGCATGCCGCGCCTGCTCGCGCAGTTCATGGACAAGGCCGACGCCAAGGCACTCGACGCCTCCTGCCTGGATACCCTCACCGCGGTGCCGGCCTTCACCTCGTTCAACGGATGGGAACCATGATCGTCGCCGAGAACCTGCATAAAGCGTTCAAGACCAAGACCGGCCTGATCAAGGCGGTGGACAACGTCGGCTTCCAGGCCGAGGACGGTCGCATCACCGGCCTGCTCGGCCCCAACGGCGCCGGCAAGACCACCACCATGCGCATGCTCTACACCCTGATGTCACCCGACCAGGGTCGGGTGCTGGTGGATGGTCTGGACGTGGCCACCCACCCGGTGGAGGTCCGTCGCCGCCTGGGCGTGCTGCCCGACGCACGCGGCGTGTACAAGCGGCTGACCGCGCGCGAGAACATCGCCTACTTCGGCGAGTTGCACGGCATGAGCGCGGCGCACATCCGCGAGCGCACCAAGGTGCTCTCCAAGGCGCTGGACATGGAAGACATCCTGGACCGCCAGACCGACGGCTTCTCCCAGGGGCAGCGCACCAAGACCGCCATTGCGCGCGCGCTGGTGCACGACCCACGCAACGTGATCCTGGACGAACCCACCAACGGCCTGGACGTGATGACCACCCGCGCGCTGCGGGGATTCCTGCGCGAGCTGCGCGACGAAGGCCGCTGCGTGATCTTCTCCAGCCACATCATGCAGGAGGTGGCCGCGCTGTGCGACACGATCGTGATCATTGCCAAGGGCACGGTGATGGCTGCCGGCACGGCCGATGAGCTGCGCGCGCTGACCGGCGAAGCGAACCTGGAAGATGCCTTCGTGAAGGCGATCGGCAATGAAGAAGGACTGCACGCATGAGCGCGTTTGCCACGTTGTTGACCGTCATGCGCAAGGAACTGCGCGACCTCTCGCGTGACCGCCGTACCCTGGCGCTCACCCTGCTGCTCGGGCCGTTGCTCTACCCGGTGCTGATCCTGGGCATGGGCAAGCTGGCCGAGACCCGGTTCAAGACCCAGATCGACACCCCGCTGGACATTCCGACCATCGGCCGCGAGCACGCCCCCAACCTGGTGCGCTTCCTGGCCTCGCAGGGACTGAACGCGGTGGACCCGCCGAAGGACCTGACCGCGGAGATCCGTGACCAGAAGATCGACATCGCCCTTCGCATCAGCCCGGAGTTCGGCAAGGACTGGGCCGAGGGTCGCCCGGCACTGGTGGAGATCGTGCAGGACAGCACCCGCCGCGATGCCGACATTCCCACCGCACGCCTGAAGGCGGCCCTCAGCGGTTACAGCCAGCAGGTGGGCGCGCTGCGCTTGCTGGCGCGCGGTATCGACGCGCAGGTGGCACGCCCGCTGGACGTGGCCACCCAGGACCTGGCCACGGCCGAGGCCAAGCGCGGTGTGATGCTGTCGCTGCTGTTGCCGATCCTGCTCACCATCACCTCGTTCCTGGGCGGTGCCTACCTGGTGATGGACACCACCGCGGGCGAACGTGAGCGGCAGTCGCTGGAACCGTTGCTGGCCACCCCGGCCCGGCGCAGCGCCATCGTCAGCGGCAAGATCGCCGCGGCCTGCGTGGTGGGCGTGGTGTCGCTGCTGCTCACGCTGGCGGCGTTCAAGCTCAGCGCGCAGCTGTCCACCGGTGCGGCGGCGCGGCAGCTCAACATGGGCCTGCTGTCGATGCTGCAGATGCTGTTCGTGATGATGCCGATCCTGTTCATCGGCACCTCGCTGCTGACCTTCCTCTCGGCAGCGGCCAAGAGCATGAAGGAGGCGCAGAGCCACATGACCTGGCTGATGCTGCTGCCGATGCTGCCCGGTTACGCGCTGATGGTGTACCCGGTGAAGTCCGAGCTGTGGCAGCTGGCGGTGCCGTTCCTGGCGCAGAACCAGATGCTGCTGAAGATCATCCGCCACGAACCGATCAGCCCGCAGATGTGGGCGGTGTACCTGGTGGCAGGCTTCGGCCTGGCCGGTCTGCTGTGGTTCGCGGCCGTACGCCGTTACCACCAGGAGCGCCTCGCGATCTCCGGTTGATTTCCGGGCGGCTGTGTACCGACCAACGGTCGGTACCTACCGCCACGGCAGCCGGTAGGTATCGACCGTTGGTCGATACGGCGGCAACAAAAAACCCCGGATCGCTCCGGGGTTTTTTGTTGTATCCATCAGCAGTGGATCAACCGCCCGGCGCGAACGACAGCGTGCGGCGGGTGGTGACCGGGGCGCTGACCGGTTCGAACTTCCAGCGCTTGACCGCGTTGAGCGCCTCGCGGTCGAAGACGCGGGCCGGGGTGGCGCGCAGCACGCGCGAGCTGGTGACCGAACCGTCGGTGCCCACGGTGATCTCCACCAGCACTTCGCCCGAGGTACCGGCGCGCAGTGCGTCGGTCGGGTAGCGCGGCGCCGGGGTGCTGATCGGACGCAGGGCGGCGGCCGCGGCCGGTGCGGCGGTGGGCTGGCGGGCGGCAGCGGCCTGGGCGGCAGCGGCAGCCTGCTGGCGCTGTTCGGCTTCGCGGCGGGCCGCTGCCTGGCGCTCGGTGTCCTGGCGCTCGCTTTCGCGGCGGGCGGCATCCTGCTGCGCAGCGATCTGCTTGGCCGCTTCCGCTTCGGTGGCCTGCTGCTGGCGCTGCTGGTCGGCCAGCAGCTTGACCTTGTTCTCAGCGTCCTTCTTGACCTTGTCGGTCTCTTCCTGGGTGCGCTTGAGGGCGGTCTGCATGCCGTTGGTGATGCCCGACTTCAGGCGCGGCAGCGCCGGTGCGGTGGGGTCCACCTTCTCGATCAGCGCCACCAGGCGCTGGCCTTCGGTGAAGTCCTCGCGGGTCAGGCTCTGCTCGGCGGCAATCAGCGTGTACGGCAGCAGGTCCGACAACGCGCTCTTGATCGAGGCATCGTCCGGGGTCTTCTCGCGCAGCGCCAGGTAGTACTCCATGGCGTTGTCGCCGGCCGGGCCGTACATGCGGTTTTCGCGCAGGGCCTTGCTGGCGAGGTCACGCAGTTCCTCGGTCCCCATTGACTGGACCTTGGCCGAAACCGCCGGTGCCGGCGGCGCGGCGGCAGGTGCGGCGGCCGTGGCAGCCGGTGCGGTCGGCGCGGCCGGAGCCGTTTCGTCCTTGCCCGAGCAGGCGGCCAGAGCCACCACCAGGGTCAGCGGCACCAGCAGGCGCGCCTTGGCGTTCGTGTTGACGTGCGACATCCAACTCCCCTTTGAAGAACGACGATACGTAAGGCCTGATGCGGTCAGGCCGACCGAAGCCCCGGTACGTTTCCCAGCGTCCGGCGCGGTGCAGCAGGTGCCCAATCTAGCATCCCCGCGCCCTGCTTTGCAGGGCCGGGGCGGGCAGGGCGGGCGCTTAGTGCGCCAGCGACTTGCTCGGGGTGTGGGCCATCAGCTTGTCGGTGTAGGCAATGCCGATCGCCGACAGGATGAATGCGGCGTGGATGATGGTCTGCCACATCACCCCGCTGCCGGTCATGGTGGAGCACTTGAACGAGGCTTCCACGGCCGGGCCGTACTTGGCCACGGCATCCAGCACCGCGGTGACGTACTCCGGGCTGTTGCACGCCGGCAGGCCGTCCAGGTTGCCGGCGCCGATGAAGGTCTTGAGCAGGTGGATCGAGGAGATGCCGATGATCGACAGCGCCAGCTTCACCTTCAGCACGCTGGCATTGACGTGGCTCAGCCACTCCGGCTGGTCAGGGTGGTTTTCCAGGCGCAGGCGCGAAACGAAGGTCTCGTAGCCGCCCACGATCACCATCACCAGCAGGTTGGAGATCATCACCACGTCGATCAGGCCCAGCACCAGCAGCATGATTTCCTGCTCGCCCATGGTGTTGGCCTTGTGGACCAGGTGCCACAGCTCCTTGCCGAACAGGAACACGTAGACGCACTGCGCCAGGATCAGGCCCAGGTACAGCGGCAGCTGCAGCCAGCGCGAGGCGAAGATCAGGGACGACAGGGGGCTGATGGGCTTTTCGGTCGAGCTCATGCTGGGATGCTGCGTTGCGGGGGACGCCGCAGAGTAGCGGGCCGGCATGACCCTGCCAAGCCAGCTGACGCACTAGACTCGGGATTCCTGAACCGCTGGGTCCTGTCATGATCGATCTGTATTACTGGCCTACCCCGAACGGCCACAAAGTCACCCTGCTGCTGGAAGAGCTGGGCCTGCCGTACACCATCAAGCCGGTGAACATCGGCAGCGGCGACCAGTTCAAGCCCGAATTTCTCGCCATTTCCCCCAACAACAAGATGCCGGCGCTGGTCGACCACCAGCCCACCGACGGGGGCGCGCCGCAGAGCGTGTTCGAGTCCGGGGCGATCCTGCTGTACCTGGCCGAGAAGACAGGGAAATTCCTGCCGGCCGACACCCGCGGCCGGGTGGCGGTGCTGGAATGGCTGTTCTGGCAGATGGCCGGGCTGGGCCCGATGAGCGGCCAGATGGGCCATTTCAACGTGTATGCGCCGGAGCAGATTCCGTATGCCATCGAGCGCTACGGCAATGAAGTGCGCCGCCTGCACGGGGTGATGGACAAGCGCCTGGCCAGCAGCGCCTACCTGGGCGGCGACGACTACAGCATCGCCGACATGGCCAGCTACCCCTGGATCGGTGCGTACGACAAGCTGCCGGCCGATTTCGCCGCGTTCCCGAACCTGAAGCGCTGGCACGACGCCATTGCCGCGCGCCCGGCGACCCAGCGGGCCTACGCGCTGAAGCATCAGGTCAACCCGGATGCCGGCAAGCCGCTGTCCGACGAAGAGCGCAAGCACCTGTTCGGCCAGCGCTGAGGCGGGTCGGGTGACATCGCAATGGCCGGCACCACCTGGGCCGGCCAACGGCCGGCGCGACCGGCGCATGCGCCCTGATCCCAATGGTCACGGCGGATGGTCCCCGATTCTGATGGGCCCATGGTCGATTGATCCCAATCCCAATTCGTCCGTAAAAATTCGTAGCCCCGGCCGTTGGCCGGACGAAGTCATCCGAAACCGATCCAACGCGGCTCGCTGCCGCCGTCCCGACGTTTTCCCCCAACCAAGGGACCCGTCAGACAGCGAGACCGATTCCGAGGCCGCCCCCAGCCGCCTGCGTTAGGATGTCCGCCTGCCGTCGCCGGACCCTTCCATGCGCCACTTTGTTGCCTCGCTCGCCCTCATTCTCGCCTCGACCACCATCGCCCACGCCGAAAAGCTCACCCTGGATGCCATCACCGGGCCGCTGCCGCTGTCCGGCCCGACCCTGATGAAGCCCAAGGTGGCGCCGGATGGCTCGCGCGTGAGCTTCCTGCGCGGCAAAGAGGCCGACCGCAACCAGCTGGACCTGTGGGCGTATGACATCGCCAGTGGCCAGACCCGCCTGCTGGTCGATTCCAAGGTGGTGCTGCCCGGCGATGAAACCCTGAGCGATGCCGAAAAGGCCCGCCGCGAGCGCCAGCGCATTGCCGCCATGACCGGCATCGTGGATTACCAGTGGTCGCCCGACGCGCGCACCCTGCTGTTCCCGCTGGGCGGCGAACTGTATCTGTACGACCTGGACAAGCAGGGCAAGGCCGCCGTGCGCCAGCTCACCCACGGTGAGGGCTTCGCCACCGATGCCAAGCTGTCGCCCAAGGGCGGCTTCGTCAGCTTCGTGCGCGACCGCAACCTGTGGGTGATCGACCTGGCCAGCGGTCGCCAGATCCAGCTCACCCGCGATGGCAGCGAGACCATCGGCAATGGCGTGGCCGAATTCGTCGCCGACGAGGAAATGGACCGCCACACCGGTTACTGGTGGGCGCCGGACGACTCGGCCATCGCCTTTGCGCGCATCGACGAATCGCCGGTGCCGGTGCAGAAGCGCTATGAGATGTACGCCGACCGCACCGAAATGATCGAACAGCGCTACCCGGCCGCCGGCGACCACAACGTCACCGTCAAGCTGGGTGTGATCGCCCCGCGCGCCGATGCCGCCGCGCGCTGGGTCGATCTGGGCCGCAACGCGGACATCTACCTGGCCCGCGTCGATTGGCGCGACCCGCAGCACCTCACCTTCCAGCGCCAGTCGCGCGACCAGAAGACCCTGGAACTGATCCAGGCCGACCTGGAAAGCGGCAAGCAGCGCACCCTGGTCACTGAAACGTCGCCGACGTGGGTGCCGCTGCACAACAGCCTGCATTTCCTCAAGCAGGGCGGCTTCCTGTGGTCGTCCGAGCGCAGCGGTTTCCAGCACCTGTACCGCGTGTCCGATGACGGCAAGAGCGTGACCGCACTGACCAGCGGCAACTGGCCGGTGGACGAACTGCTGGCCGTGGACGAAGACGCCGGCAAGGTCTACTTCCGCGCCGGGGTGGATTCCTCGCGCGAAAGCCAGCTGTACGCCGTGCCGCTGCAGGGCGGGGCGCTGCAGCGCCTGTCCAATGAAACGGGCATGCACAGCGCCAGCTTCGCGAAGAACGCCAGCGTGTACGTGGACAGCTGGTCCAATACCACCACGCCGCCGCAGATCGCGCTGCACCGTGCCAATGGCGAAAAGATCGCCACGCTGGTGGAGAACAACCTGGAAGATCCCAGCCACCCGTACGCACGCTACCTGGATGCGCAGCGCCCGGTGGAGTTCGGCACCCTCACCGCGGCCGACGGCCGCACCGCGCTGAACTACAGCCTGATCAAGCCCGCTGGCTTCGACCCGGCCAAGCGTTACCCGGTGGTGGTGTACGTATATGGCGGCCCGGCCAGCCAGACCGTCACCGACAGCTGGCCCGGCCGTGGCGACCACCTGTTCAACCAATACCTGGCCCAGCAGGGCTATGTGGTGTTCTCGCTGGACAACCGCGGCACCCCGCGCCGTGGCCGCGATTTCGGCGGTGCACTGTACGGCGTGCAGGGCACGGTGGAAGTGGCCGACCAGCTCAAGGGCGTGGACTGGCTCAAGCAGCAGCCGTGGGTGGACCCGGCGCGCATCGGCGTGCAGGGCTGGTCCAACGGCGGCTACATGACCCTGATGCTGCTGGCCAAGGCGTCGGACCAGTACGCCTGCGGCGTGGCCGGCGCGCCGGTTACCGACTGGGGCCTGTACGACACCCATTACACCGAACGCTACATGGACCTGCCGGCGCGCAACGCCAAGGGCTATGAAGAAGCGCGGGTGCTGGCCCACATCGACGGCCTGCGCTCGCGCCTGCTGCTGATCCACGGCATGGCCGACGACAACGTGCTGTTCACCAACTCCACCGAATTGATGAGCGCGCTGCAGAAGCGCGGCCAGCAGTTCGAGCTGATGACCTACCCGGGCGCCAAGCATGGCCTGTCGGGCAGCAACGCACTGCACCGCTACCGCCTGGCCGAGGATTTCCTGGCCCGCTGCCTCAAGCCGTAACGCACGCTTCCGGGAGCCCCACCTGGCGCCGTCCGTGCCGGTGGGGCGCGGGCGGGGGCCGCCGGGCGGCGGCCATGACCTCCGGCCGATTGCCGCTGCCTCCCCGAGTGCGTAGGGTCGCAGGCACCCGCTCACTGGAGTCCTGCATGAAGCCGCTTGCCCTTGCCGTCGCGTTGGCCCTTTCCGTCCCCGCCGCGCTCAGTGCGCCGCCGGCCTTCGCTGCCACTCCTGCCGCCACCAAGGCCCCGGCCAGTGCGGCCTGGGTGACCCGCAGCAACGAACTGGCGCAGATCCTGCTCGACGCGCAGGGCCCGTTCCAGCCGGAAGAGACCGGCTTCTTCGGCGTGCCCGGCTACGACGACAAGGTGGCCGATTTCGGGCCGGACAACGCCAAGCGCTACCGCGCCGCGATGGCCAAGGCGCGCGACCAGCTCAAGGCCAAGCTGGCCACCGAGCGCGACCCGAACGTGCGCCAGGACCTGGCGATCATGATCGCCGCCGCCGACGAGAACATCGAAGGCAGCGAACTCAACGAAAAGTACCTGCTGCCGTGGAGCGACACCCCGCAGACGGTGTTCAGCGGCATCAACCTGCTGCTGTCCGACCAGGTGCCGGCCGAGCGCCGCGCCAAGGCGCTGGACCGCCTGAAGGCGTATGCCGGCCTGGCGCCGGGCACCACCGCCATCACCACGCTGTCGCGCCAGCGCTATGAAGAGCGCCTGGCCGACAAGACCCTGCTGCAGCCGACGAAGATCGAGGTCGAGCAGTCGCTGGCCAACGTCGATACCTACATCACCGGCATCGAAAAGCTGTTCGACAAGTACAAGGTCGCCGGCGCCGACGAAGCGCTGAAGACCATCGCCACCCAGCTGCGCGAGTACCGCGACTGGACCAAGGCGGAGGTGCTGCCCAAGGCACGTGCCGATGCGCGCCTGCCCGAGCCGCTGTACGCCTTCCAGCTCAAGCGCGTGGGCATCGACATCGACCCCAAGCTGCTGATGCAGCGGGCGCAGCTGGAATTCATGGAAACCCGTTCGGCGATGCGCCAGCTGGCGCCGCTGGTGGTGAAGGCCAAGGGCCTGAAGGTGGCCGACCCGACCGACCCGGTGGCAGTGATCCGCGCGCTGAAGGGTGACAAGATCGCCAACGACCAGCTGGAGCACCACTACCGCGGCGTGATCGATGCGATCGACCCGATCATCCGCGCCCAGAAGATCGTGGACGTGCCGCAGCGCCCGATGCAGATGCGGCTGGGCTCGGCCGCCGAAAGCGCTGCCTCGCCGGCCCCGCACTTCCTGCCGGCGCCGCTGGTGGGCAACACCGGCCAGCAGGGCACCTTCGTGCTGCCGCTGGGCAACCCGGCCGCCGGCGACAAGGCCGCGCAGTACGACGACTTCAACTTCGGCTCGGCCGCGTGGACGCTGAGCGCGCACGAAGGGCGCCCGGGCCATGAGCTGCAGTTCACCGCGATGGTGGAGCGCGGCGTGTCGCTGGCGCGCACCATGTTCGCGTTCAATTCGGTCAACGTGGAAGGCTGGGCGCTGTATGCCGAAGCCGAAATGGTGCCGTACGAGCCGCTGGACGGGCAGTTGATCGCCCTGCAGTTCCGCCTGCTGCGCGCCGCGCGCGCGATGCTGGACCCGATGCTCAACCTGGGCCTGATCGACCGTGCCAAGGCCGAGCGCGTGCTGATCGACGAAGTGGGCCTGTCGCAGGCGATGGCCACCCAGGAACTGGACCGTTACATGGTGCGGTCGCCGGGCCAGGCGGGCAGCTACTTCTACGGCTACACCCGGATCCTGGAACTGCGCATGCAGACCGAACTGGCACTGGGCGCGAAGTTCGACCGCCTGGCGTTCAACAACTTCCTGCTCGACCAGGGCCTGCTGCCGCCGGACCAGCTGGCCAAGGCGGTCAACGAGGTCTTCATCCCGCGGTACAAGGCAAAGTAATCACCTCCGCGTGGGCCACGACCAACGGTCGTGGCCTACCGACCATTCGAACCGACCATTCGAACCGACCATTCGAACCGACCATTCGAACCGACCATTCGAACCGACCATTCGAACCGACCATTCGAACCGACCATTCGATCGGCTATCGGGTAGGTCACGACCGTTGGTCGTGACCCGCTTTCACCGGGTCGGCGTGATCGTCTGCACCGGCAACCGCTCCGCCGGTGGCGGATTGGGAACCCAGATGGCCACCCCGGCCGCGCGCTTCTGCGTGGTCGGAATGCCGATGCCCACGCCGCCGCCACTGTGCGAACCGTAGCTGCCGCCGCCTACGGACAGCCCGCCGCCCGAGCTGCTGGACTCCACGCCCATCAGGATCACCCCGTTGGCGCCGAGCGCGGCCGCTTCCTTCTTCAGCCGCATCACCGCCGCATCGGTCTGGCCCTGGGTGCCGAAGCCTGCCGCACTGGTGGACTCCAGCTGGGCGATCTCAATCGAACCCGGCGGTGGCGTGGAATAGATCTGCACCAGCGCCGGATCGGTGGGTGCACGGGTCTGGCCCAGCATCACCTTGGAGGTGCTGGCGCAGCCGGTCACGGCCAGCAGCACGCCGAGCAGCGGAAGGAGTCGAATGTTCATGGGTTCACCCTTGTTCGGCCTGGTCGGCCTGCGCCTGGATCATCCGGGCCGGCCACTGAATCGGCGCCAACCCCGTTCTGGCGAACGTTAACACCGCCGGGGTGAGCCTGCCGCATCCCGGTCTTGCCGCCGCCATCACGCGCCACTGGCACGGGGGTCGCTACGCTGCCGCCAGCATTTTCAGGTAAGGGGAGCGGGGCATGGGATTGATCAGTTTGTTGTGGGGCGTCGTGGCCCTGTTGTGGATGATCCTGGCCCTGATCCCGCTGCTGGGCTGGGGCAACTGGTTCCTGATCCCGTTCGCCGCAGTCGGTGCGGTCATCGGCGCGCTCGGCATCCTGTTCACCCACCCGACCAAACGCGGCCGCGCGTGGACCGGCCTGCTGCTCAACGCGGTCGTGGTGGTGGTGGGCATCGTGCGCCTGTCCATCGGCGGCGGGATCCTCTGACTGCGACACCCCGTCGCACCTGCCGGGTTGCCGCACCCGAGGGCGTAGAATGACCGCCCCATGATCATTCGTCCCCGCCCTCACGGCTGGCAGCTGCTGTACATCCTGCGCGGCTCCATCGTGCCTGCCATCGCGCCGAAGGTGGCCGCCATCTTCGTGCTGGCCGTCGCGGTCGCCACCTTCGCCGAACTGGCCCACCCGCCGGGCATCGAGCGCGTGTCGGTGGCGCCGTTCACGCTGCTGGGCCTGGTGCTGTCCATCTTCCTGAGCTTCCGCAACAACGCCTGCTTCGACCGCTGGTGGGAAGGGCGCAAGCTGTGGGGCCAGCTCATCTATGAATCGCGCAGCCTGGCGCGGCTGTGCAGCACGCTGCTGGCCGGACAGCCGGCGCGCGCCGACCGCATCTGCCGCCTGGCCATCGCCTTCGCGCATGCACTGGCCGCGCGCCTGCGCGGGCAGGATGCCGCGCTGGCCGGGCTGCCCTGGGTGCCCGAGGCCGACCGCGAGCGCTACGCGCAGCGCCAGAACGTGCCGGACCAGCTGCTGGCGATGATCGCGGTGGAAACCACCGCCGCGCTGCGCGCCGGCGAGATCGACAGCATCCTGTATGCCCAGTTCGAAACCCGCCTGCATGCGCTGTCCAGCATCCAGGCCGGCTGCGAACGCATTCTGCTGACCCCGCTGCCGTTTGCCTACACCCTGCTGCTGCACCGCTGCGCGTGGATGTTCTGCGTGCTGCTGCCGTTCGGCCTGGCCAGCTCGCTGGGCTGGGCGACCCCGGTGGTGTCGGCGGTGCTGGCCTATGCCTTCTTCGGGCTGGACCAGCTGGGCGAGGAAATGGAGGAACCGTTCGGGCTGGAACCCAACGACCTGCCGCTGGATGCGATGGTCCGCACCATCGAAATCGACCTGCTCGACAGCCTGGGCGTGCGCCCGCTGCCGGAACCCCTGCAACCGCAGCGCTACCTGCTGCAGTAACCGAATACCGTCTGGAGCATCCCATGGCCCACCCCGACTATCGCCCCCGCCGCATGCGCCACGACGAGTTCTCGCGCCGGCTGATGCGCGAAAACACGCTGACCACCGACGACCTGATCTACCCCGTCTTCGTCCACGAGCTGGCCGGGCGCGCGCCGGTGGCGTCAATGCCGGGCGTGGAACGGCTGTCGATTGATGAGCTGCTGAAAGTGGCCGAGGAAGCGCTGGAACTGGGCATCCCGGTGATCGACCTGTTCCCGGTGATCGACCCGGCCGGCAAGAGCCTGGATGCGGCCGCCGCGTGGGACGAGAACGGCCTGGCGCAGCGGGCGATCCGCGCGCTGAAATCGCGCTTCCCCGAGCTGGGGGTGATGACCGACGTAGCGCTGGACCCGTACACCACCCACGGCCAGGACGGGATCATCGACGACAAGGGCTACGTGCTCAACGACATCACCGTGGCCGCGCTGGTCAAGCAGTCGCTGTCGCACGCCGAAGCCGGCGTGGACATCATTTCGCCGTCGGACATGATGGACGGCCGCATCGGCGCGATCCGCCGCGCGCTGGACGCCCAGAACCACGTCAACGTGCGCATCATGGCGTACTCGGCCAAGTATGCCTCGGCGTTCTACGGCCCGTTCCGCGACGCGGTGGGCAGCTCGGCCAGCCTGGGCAAGGCCGACAAGAAGACCTACCAGATGGACCCGGCCAACGGCGACGAGGCCATGCGCGAAATCGCGCTGGACCTGGAAGAGGGCGCGGACATGGTGATGGTCAAGCCGGGCATGCCCTACCTGGACCTGGTGCGCCGGGTGAAGCAGCAGTTCGGCGTGCCCACCTTTGCGTACCAGGTCAGCGGCGAGTACGCGATGATGAAAGCGGCCTTCGCCAACGGTTGGCTGGACGAACGCGCCTGCGTGCTGGAGTCGCTGATCGGCTTCAAGCGGGCCGGTGCCGATGGCGTGCTGACCTATTTCGCACCGCAGGTGGCGCGTTGGCTGCGCGAACGCTGACAATACGCGTCAACACGCAGACAGGAGCAGGATGATGCAGACGATGGGATGGGTGCAGTGGCTGACCTGGGGCACCGGCGTGCTGGTGTTCGCGGTGGTGATCGGCCTGGTCATCCGTGGCGTGCTGCGTGCCGCCCGCCGCGCGCCCGAGCAACCCTCGGCCGCCGCCCGCCTGGCCCGCGAAGCCAACCTGCCGCCGGCCGTGCAGGCCCAGCTGGCCGCGCTGAACCAGCGCAAGGACAACGGCGAGATCAGCGAAACCGAGTACGAGCAGCAGCGCGCCGCCTTGCTGCGCGCGTATTGAACCCTTACCCGCAGCCAGCCACCGCTGGTGTGCGCAACCTGTAGAGATCCAACCCGCCGGCCTTCGGCGACTTTGCCTGCCCGGCCACCACCATCTCGCTGGGCTTGGATGCATCCACCGCCGGCGCGCCGGTCTGCCCGTCGGCGGTATTGAACGACAACCCCAGCGGCACCGCCGCCGCGCCGTAGTCGCAACCCACCTGCCACACCTGCGAATGCCCACCCGCCATGCGGGTGAACACAAGCGCCCCGCCGTTGCCCAGCCAGTCTCCGCCCAGCTCATCATCCGCGCTGTTGAGCGGCGCCGGCAACGGCGTCGCCGCGTTGAACCCGCGGCCCTGCGCGGTCGCCACGAACAGGTCGAACCCACCCTGGGTGCCCTTGCCATTGCGGGCAAACAGCAGCACCTGCCAATCCGGCCGCAGCGCCGGGCGGCGCTCGTCGGCTGCCGTGTTGACCGTCACCGGCATCGCCAGCACGGTGCCGAAGCTGCCGTCCTCGCGGATCATCACCCCATACAGGTCGAACCCACCGCGCCCGCTGCCGCCGTTGGAGGCGAAGTACAGCCAGGCCCCGTCGTGGCTGAAGAACGGATCCACCTCATCCCCGGCAGTGTTGAGCGCCAGCGGCGCCGGGTCCTGCCAGCGCCCGTCGCGCAGCGTGGCCTGCCACAGGTCCCAGCCGCCGGCGCCGCCGGGCCGGTCGCTGGCCCAGATGATGCGCTTGCCATCCGGCGCGATGGTCGCCTGGGCCTCGTTGGCCTTGGTCGACACCACCCCCATGCCTTCGATGCCGAACTCGGAAAGCGCCATCGCGCCCGGTGCGGAGAGTAAACTCAGGCTCAGCGCGAGCAGAGACAAGGGAGTGCGCATAGTCGCTTCCATTGGGGTTTGCGTTTCAATCCAGGCCCGGAGTTTAAGACACCCATGACCGCCCGTTACGCCGTATTCGGCCAGCCCATCGCCCACTCGCAGTCGCCGCACATCCATGCCGCGTTCGCCCGCCAGGAGGGCATCGCGCTGGATTACCGCGCCATTGAAGCGGCACCGGCCGATTTCCCGGCGGCGCTGGAGGCGTTCGCCGCCGACGGTGGCGTCGGTGCCAATGTCACCGCGCCACTGAAGGAAATCGCCTTCGGGCTGTGCAAGACCTTTACCTCCCGCGCCATGCTGGCCCAGTCGGTCAACACGCTGCTGCGCAAGGGTGACGGCTGGCACGGCGACACCACCGATGGCGTGGGCCTGGTGCGCGACCTCACCGACCGCCACAGCCTGGACCTGCGCGGCCGCCGCGTGCTGCTGCTGGGTGCCGGTGGTTCGGCGCGCAGCGTAGCCCCGGCGCTGCTGGATGCCGGCATCCGCGAACTGGTGGTGGTCAACCGTACGCCCGAGCGTGCCGACGAGCTGAGCGATGCAATCGGCGAGCCCGGCCGCGTGCTGACACAGTACTGGGACCGCATGGACGAACTCGGCGACTTCGAGCTGATCGTCAATGCCACGTCCGCGGGCCGTGACCGCAATGAAGAGTTCAAGCTGCCGCTGTCACTGGTCAACAGCATGACCACCGCCGTGGACCTGAACTATGGCGAGGCCTCCTTTGCGTTCCTGGCCTGGGCCCGCGCGGCACAGTGCCGCAACATCGTCGACGGCCTCGGCATGCTGGTCGAACAAGCCGCCACCAGCTTCCAGCAATGGCACGAAGTGCGCCCGGAAACCGATCCGGTCTACGCCGAACTGCGCGCCCGCAACGCCCTGGCGGGTGAAGAGTGAGCAGCAGCATGGATCTGCTGCTCAGCCTGCTGGGCATGGTCGCGATGCGCCTGCCGGTGCTGATCGCGCTGGCGGTGTCGCTGGTGTGGGTGGTGGATACCCCGCGCGGTGCCATCCGCAGTGTCGCCCTGTGGGCGCTGGGCCTGCTGCTGGCCGGCACCCTGGGTGGGCTGGCGCTGAACATCGTCCCGACCTGGCTGGTCCAGACCGGCGACTACGGCAACGTACAGATGCTGTCGTACTGGCTGCGCGGCGGCCACTTCGCGTTGGGCCTGGTGGATGCCCTGGCCACGGTGCTGCTGGTGTGGGCGATGACCCGTGCGCTGCGCAACCGCGCCGCCCCGGCGGCCTGACCGGGCGACCCCGGTCACGGATCTGAACCGGCGCGGAAAAATCCGCGCCGGTCCCGGCCCCGGAGCATGAGAAAATACCCGCCTGATCCAGGCAGGACCTCCCCGGCGTGACCGAAAAAGTTGAAGCCCCGCGTGCGCTGAACGACGAGCTCAAGACCGTCATCCGCGATGCCTACGCCAAGCTGCAGGCCAATACCCCCGGCTTCAGCACGCGGCGTTCGCAGAGCCAGATGATCGGCGTGGTCTCGCGTGCGCTGTCGCAGAGCGGCGGGGTAGGGGTGGTCGAGGCGCCCACCGGCGTGGGTAAGAGCCTGGGCTACCTCACCGCCGGCGTGCCGATTGCGCTGGCCACCAAGAAAAAGCTGGTGATCAGCACCGGCACGGTGGCGCTGCAGTCGCAGCTGGTCGAGCGCGACATCCCGAACTTCCTCAAGGCCACCGGCCTGGAGGCCACCGTGGCGCTGGCCAAGGGCCGCACCCGCTACCTGTGCACGCGCAATGCCGCTGAAGCGCATGGCGATGGCGCACAGGAAGGCATGTTCGAGGACGAACAGCCGCTGTTCGACCGCCCGCTGGCGCCGATTGAAATGGACCTGGCGCAGAAGCTGAGCAAGGATTTCGTGGAAGGGCGCTGGAACGGCGACCTGGACAACGCTCCCGACACCATCAGCCCCTCGCTGCGTTCGCGCATCACCACCCCGGCCTCCGGCTGTGCCGGGCGCAAGTGCGCCTACTCCGCCCAGTGCGCCGTGCTGCGCGCGCGCAACACCGTGCGCGACGCCCAGATCGTGGTCACCAATCACGCGTTGCTGCTGTCGGCCTTGTCCATTGGCGAAAGCGACAACGGCCAGCCACTGATCGCCCCCCCGTCGGACATGCTGCTGGTCCTCGACGAAGGCCACCACATCGGCAACGTGGCCATCGACCAGGGCGCGGCCAGCCTGGCCCTGGATGAGATGGCCAAGCGCACCGGCCGCCTGCAGATCCTCATCGCCGCCGCCTACCGCGCGGTGGACAAGGACAAGCTGGGCAACCTGCTGCCCAACGAAGCCATCGACGTGGCCGCGCGGGTCAGCAAGCAGCTGCGCGCGTTCCGCGATGTGATCGACCGCAGCTGGCAACCGGACCCGACCGCGCAGGAGCCGATGTGGCGCGCGCCGAACGGGCGGCTGCCGGACATCTGGATGGCCGATATCGAGGCGCTGGCCGATGACACCCGCGCGCTGTTCAACTGGGCCCACGCCGCGCAGTCGCAGGTGGCCAAGGGCAAGCCCGAAGATGCCGCGCGCGAGCGCCTGCAGCGCACGCTGGGCATGGCGCTGGAAATGATCGAACAGCAGCACAACCTGTGGACCGCCTGGCGCCGCGAAGACAAGGAAGGCCAGCCGCCGTTCGCGCGCTGGGTGACGCTGTCGCGCGATGGCGACCTGGTCCTGCACGGCTCGCCGGTGTCGGCCGCCAGCGTGCTGCGCAAGCTGCTGTGGGACGAAGTGGATTCGGTGGTGATGACCTCGGCCACGCTCACCGGCGGTGGCGATTTCCAGGCGCTGGCGATCGACAACGGTATTCCCAACGAAGCCGAGATGGTCTCGCTGGCGTCCCCCTTCGACCTGCCCAACCAGGCCGAGCTGATCGTGCCCAACTTCCCCGTCACACCCGACGACCGCGACCGGCACCCGAAGGAAGTAGCCAAGTACCTGGTCAAGGAACTGGACTGGAGCAAGGGCAGCATCGTGCTGTTCACCTCGCGCTGGAAGATGGAAAAGGTGGCCGAGCTGATGCCGGCCGCGCAGCGCAAGCAGGTGCTGGTGCAGGGCGAAACGGCCAAGCAGAAGATGATCGACGAGCACCTGCGCCGCACCTCGGCGGGCGAGGGCTCGGTGCTGTTCGGGCTGAACTCGTTCGGCGAAGGCCTGGACCTGCCCGGCGCAGCCTGCACCACGGTGGTGATCACCCAGGTACCGTTCGCGGTGCCGACCGATCCGCAGACCTCCACGTTGAGCGAATGGTTCGAGAGCCGCGGGTTGAACGCCTTCAACCTGATCGCCATCCCGCACGCGCTGCGCACGCTGACCCAGTTCGCCGGCCGCCTGATCCGTACCTCCACCGACACCGGCCGCGTGATCATCCTCGACTCGCGCCTGATCAGCCGCCGTTACGGCAAGCGCATCATCGATGCGTTGCCGCCCTTCAAGCGCGTCATCGGCTGACGAGTACCCCGTGGGACACGCATGGCGTGTCGCTACGCATCTTCGCCGGGCGTGAGGGATGTTGATCGCAACGGCGCACCTTCGCCGGGCGTGGGGGATGTTGATCGCAACGGCGCCTTCGCCGGGCGTGGGGGATGCTGATCGCGACGGCGCGTAGGGACACGCCATGCGTGTCCAGCGCAGTGTCAGCTATGCGCGACGCATCGGCAGGCGCTGCCCATCGCTCAGGCTGCGCCACAGCCACTCCGCCGGGCCGAAGTAGTACCGTCGCAGCCACCACGCACTCAGCCACAGCTGCAGCGGAAACACGATGGCCGCTACCAGCAGCACCGGCCACAGGCCGTGCGATGGCCCAATACCGAGCCCGAACCCGGCAAACAGCGGTACGCACACCAGGCTCTGCACCAGGTAGTTGCTCAAGGTCATGCGCCCGGCCGGCACCAGCACGCGCAACCCGCGCTCGGCCCACGGCCGCAGGTACAGCAGCGCGAACCCGCAGGCGATGGCGATGCCCAGCGCCAGCGGCGCCACCCGGTAGCCCACCCGCAGCAGATAGCCCGGTACCCCATCGCGCAGCAGCGGCCATTGCGCCTTCAGCGCGGGCGCAGCGGCCTCGATGCACAGGAACACCACGCCAACCATCGCGCCGCCAACGCACAGGCCCCACAGCAGCGGCAGGTGCTGTTCGGGCCGCTGCAACAGCCCCCGGCGCCCCGCCCAGTAGCCCAGCAGGAAGCGGCCCAGCACGAACAGCAGCAGGGCCCAGTTGGTCAGCCGCACCCAGCCGCCCAGCACCAGGTTCTGCCACCACGCCTGCCAGAGCGTGCCGCTGGACAGCGCATCCAGCGCATTCCCATACATCTGCGTGCGCGGCGTCAGCGTCAGCACCCACTCGCGCATCCACGGCGACAGCAGCGGTGGCAGGAACAGCGCCGCCACCAGGCCGGCCACCAGCAACCCACGGTTGCCCAGGTGACGGAACAGCGGCAGCAGCAAGCCCACCACGGCATAGGTCAGCAGGATGTCGCCCCACCACAGCACCGTGGCATGCAGCAGCCCGATCAGGGCCAACGCGCCCATCCGGCGCAGATGCGGAACCAGCCCAGGGCGCATTTCCATCTGCATGGCAAAGCCCATGCCGAACAGCAGCGAGAAGATCGTCACCGCCTTCATATCCACCAGCCACCCCATCCCGGTGCGCACCGCATGATCCAGCGCGGCACTCGGCAGCGCCTGCTGCGCGGCCTCATCCAGCAAGGCATCCAGCGAATAGAACCGCAGGTTGACCAGGAACACGCCCAGCAGCGCGAAGCCGCGCAGCGCATCGATCAGCGGTTGGCGCGGGGGTCGCAGCGGCACATCGATCAACGATTGGCGGGGTGGCCCCATGGCGTAGAGCCACGCCATGCGTGGCTGCGTATCAACAGGCCCCCAGTAGAGCCGGGCCCAGCCCGGCTGTCCAGCTACAGCTTGCCCAGATCCCGCACCGCGCCCTTGTCCGCGCTGGTCGCCAACAATGCGTAGGCCTTGAGCGCCCCGGTCACCTTGCGCGGCCGCGCCTCCCGTGGCTTCCACCCCAACGCATCCTGCTCCGCACGCCGCGTCGCCAAGGTAGCGGCATCCACCAGCACATCAATCCGTCGCGCCGGAATATCGATCCGGATCCGGTCGCCATCGCGCACCAGCCCGATCGTGCCGCCCGCTGCCGCTTCCGGTGACGCGTGTCCGATCGACAGCCCGGACGTACCGCCCGAGAACCGCCCATCGGTCAGCAGCGCACACTGTTTGCCCAGTCCCTTCGATTTCAGGTAGCTGGTCGGGTACAGCATCTCCTGCATGCCCGGCCCGCCGCGCGGGCCCTCATAGCGGATCACCACCACGTCGCCGGCCTGCACCTCGTCGGCCAGGATGCCCTGCACGGCCGCGTCCTGGCTTTCGAACACCTTCGCATTGCCCTCGAACACGTGGATGGACTCATCCACGCCGGCGGTCTTCACCACGCAGCCATCCTCGGCCAGGTTGCCGCGCAGCACCGCCAGCCCCCCTTCGGTCGAGTACGCGTTCGCTACATCGCGGATACACCCCTCGGCGCGGTCCAGGTCCAACGAAGGCCAGCGTGTGGCCTGGCTGAAAGCCACCTGGGTGGGAATGCCGGCCGGGCCGGCACTGAAGAATTCATGCACGCCCGCATCGTCTGTCACCGCCACATCCCAGCGCGCAATGGCGTCGGCCAGGGTGCGGCTGTGCACGGTGGGGACATCGACATGCAGCAGCCCGCCGCGTGCCAGTGACCCGAGGATCGCGAACACGCCACCGGCGCGGTGCACATCCTCCATGTGGTACTTCGGCGTATTCGGCGCCACCTTGCACAACTGCGGCACCCGTCGCGACAGCGCGTCGATGGCATGCAGGTCGAAGTCCACCTCCGCTTCCTGCGCGGCCGCCAGCAGATGCAGGATGGTGTTGGTGGAACCGCCCATGGCGATATCCAGTGTCATCGCATTCTCGAATGCCGCACGCGTGGCGATCCCGCGCGGCAGCGCGCTGGCGTCTTCGCCGCCATACCAGCGGTGGCACAGCTCCACCACCAGCCGACCGGCACGGCGGAACAGCTGCTCGCGGTCGGCGTGGGTGGCCAGGGTCGACCCGTTGCCTGGCAGCGACAGGCCCAGCGCTTCGGTCAGGCAGTTCATCGAGTTCGCGGTGAACATGCCCGAACACGACCCGCAGGTAGGACAGGCGCTGCGTTCGTACTCGGCCACCTCTTCATCGGAGGCGCTGGCATCGGCGGCGATCACCATTGCATCCACCAGGTCCAGCTTGTGCTCGGCCAGCCGGGTCTTGCCCGCTTCCATCGGCCCACCGGAAACGAACACCACCGGGATGTTCAACCGCAGCGCGGCCATCAGCATGCCGGGGGTGATCTTGTCGCAGTTGGAAATGCACACCAGCGCATCGGCGCAGTGCGCGTTGACCATGTACTCCACCGAGTCGGCGATGATCTCGCGGCTGGGCAGCGAATACAGCATGCCGTCGTGGCCCATGGCGATGCCGTCGTCCACCGCGATGGTGTTGAACTCCTTGGCTACGCCGCCGACCTGTTCGATCTCGCGCGCCACCAATTGGCCCAGGTCCTTGAGGTGCACGTGGCCGGGCACGAACTGGGTAAATGAATTGGCGATGGCGATGATCGGCTTGTGGAAGTCCGCATCGGTCATGCCGGTGGCGCGCCACAGGGCGCGGGCGCCGGCCATGTTGCGGCCGGCGGTGGAGGTACGGGAGCGGTATTCAGGCATGGGGGCTGGCAGGATCTGGCGGGCCGTGGGGGCGCGTTGCCACTCGATTCTGCCCAAAAATTCCGGTTGCTGTTGCAACCGTCGGCGCGGCCGATCCTGAAACGCCGTTCATCTTTTCGACTTTGCCGGTTTTGGTTGTTGGCGGCGATCAGGCATGATTGAGGGGATACCGAAAGGGGGGCACACCGCCATGAAACGTTCCAGGACCACCGCACTGCTGCTGATGAGCGCTGCGCCGCTGCTGTTCACCGCCTGCCAGAAGGATCAGGCCGTGCAGGTGCAGGAGGGGCTGTACACCTCGGTGCAGGCCTGTACCGACGCCACCGGTGACCCGTCCGCCTGCCGCACGGCATTTGCCGAGGCGCAGAAGCAGTCCGCCGACGCCGCCCCCAAGTACGCCTCGCGTGCCGAATGCGAAGCCGAGTACAACGCCGAGCAGTGCGTGGAACAGAAGACCTCCACCGGCCATTCGTTCATCGGCCCGATGATGATGGGCTTCTTCATGTCGCAGATGCTCAGCAACCGTGGCGCCGGCCTGGCGCAGGCCCCGGCCGCGAGCCCGGCCTACCAGGACAAAGCGAAGGGCTGGGCACGCCCGGCCCCGGGCGGCAGCGGCGGGCTGAACACCGCCAGCGGCATCGGCGCCGGCAAGGCCGGCCTGGCACCGGTCACCAGTACCCCGAACCGCGCCGTCACCGCCAGCCGTGGCGGCTTCGGCAACACCAGCAGCAGCCGCAGCAGCTACGGCGGTTGATGCAATGAAGCGTGTGCGAATCGAAGAGCGCAGCCAGTGGCGCGCTCGTGCCGCCGAGTCCGGTTTCCGCTTCCACACCATCGACGGCCTGCCGTACTGGGATGAAACCGCGTACTACGCCTTCACCCTGCGCCAGATCGAGCAGGACATCGAAGACCCCAGCGCCGAGCTGCATGCAATGGCGATGGAACTGGTGGACGAGGTGGTGCGCAGCGAACAGCTGATGGACCAGCTGGCGATTCCGCCCGCGTTCCGCGACTGGATCGCCGACAGCTGGCGCCGCGGCGAGCCGCACCTGTACGGACGGCTGGACTTCGCCTATGACGGCACCGGTCCGGCCAAGCTCTACGAGCTCAATTACGACACGCCGACTTCGCTGTTCGAGGCCTCGTTCTTCCAATGGCAGTGGCTGGAAGACCAGCGCAACCAGAACCGCCTGCCGCCGCAGGCCGACCAGTTCAACGCCATCCATGAGGCGCTGGTGGAGCGCTTCGGGCAGCTGTCGGCGCAGTTGCCGCCGCCGCTGTACTTCAGTGCCGTGGGCAGTTCCGAAGAAGACCAGGGCACCGTGGCCTACCTGCGCGACTGCGCGGCCCAGGCCGGGCTGCGTGGCGAAGCGATCGCGATCGAAGACATCGGCCTGTCCGAAGACGGGCGCTTCACCGCGCTCGATGACACGGTGATTGGCAGCCTGTTCAAGCTGTACCCGCTGGAAGACCTGATGACCGAATCGTTCGGGCAGGCGCTGCCCACCTCGGGCGTGCAGCTGCTGGAACCGGCGTGGAAGGCGATCCTGAGCAACAAGGGCGTGCTGCCGCTGCTGTGGCAGCGCCACCGTGGCCACCCGAACCTGCTGGCGGCCGAGTTCGATGACGGCAGCGCGCTGCCGGCCGGCTGGGTGCGCAAGCCGCTGTTCTCGCGCGAAGGTGCCAACGTGGCCATGCATCTGGCCGACGGCAGCTGGCAGGAGAGCGAAGGCCCCTACAACGGCCCGGCGATCCGCCAGGCCGCGCATCCGCTCACGTCGTTCGACGGCGGTTACCCGTTGATCGGCAGCTGGATCGTGGGCGACCAGGCCTGCGGCATGGGCATCCGCGAAGATGACAGCCGGATCACCCGCGACAGCGCCCGGTTCGTCCCGCACGCGATCATTGACGAAGCCCCGACGCGCATTTACGTCTGACGGGTTACCGGCGTCACGACCAACGGTCGTGACCTACCGGCGCACACCAACCGTTCAACCCGGTCGCGTAACGTGGCCGGTAGGTATCGACCGTTGGTCGATACGTGCCTACAGCAACCCGTCGCGTTTGACGGCGAGGTAGCGCTCCACCAGCGCCCCGGGCAGCGCATCGGCCGTCACGTCCAGCACCATCACCCGGTGGCTGCGCAGTGCTTCATGCGCGTCGTTGCGCTGCTGCAGGTAGCGCGCGATGGCGCCGGCCTGGGTCGCGTCCTGCAGCGTCTCCACTTCCTGCTCCAGCGCCACGTCCAGCTCGCGCTCGCGCAGGCTGGCCACGCACACCAGGTGCTGTCGCTGCAGCAGCCGCACCGCCACCAGCAGGTCTTCGATGTCCTCATCGCGCACGTTGGTGACCAGCATCACCAGCGAGCGCCGTCGCTGGCGCAGGCTCAGCTCGGTGGCGGCAGCCAGGTAATCAGTTGCCACCGGCTGCGCCTGCAGGTCGTAGCTGGCGCGCAGCAGCGCGTCGATCGCGCCCATGCCGCGCTGGGGTGCCACCCAGCGGCTCTCGCCACCGGTGGCGAACAGGCCCACGCCATCGCCCTGGCGCAGCGCCAGGTAGGACACCACCAGCGCCGCGTTGAGCACATGGTCGAAGTGCGACAGCCCGCCTTCGCTGGCCATCATGCGGCGGCCGGTGTCGATCATCAGCACCAGCTGCTGGTTCTTTTCATCCTGGTACTCACGCGAGATCAGCTTGCGTGCGCGCGAGGTGGCTTTCCAGTCGATCTGGCGCAGGCTGTCGCCGATGCGGTACTCGCGCATCTGGTGGAAATCGGTGCCTTCGCCACGGCGGCGCTTGAGGTGCGCACCGACCAGGCGCGAGGCCTGTTCGGCACTGAACAGCGCGAAGCGGGTGAGCGGGGCGAAGTTGGGGTACACGCGCACGGTCAGCGCCGGCGGCAGCAGGCGGCGCTGGCGCCACAACCGCCACGGTGCGTGCAGGCGAAGGTGCACGCCGTCGAACACGAAGCGGCCGCGCGCGGTCGGGGTCAACGTGTACTCCACGCTGCTGGCCACCAACGGCTTGAGCGTCAATGCACGCGGCAGGCCCTGCAGCGACCACGCTCCCGGCACCAGGTCGAACACCTCCACGCGTTGGCGGCGGCTGGACTCGAAGCGCAGCGTGGTGCGCCGCTCGACGTTCAACGCCAGCGCCTCCGGCAGTTCGCGCTGCACCGTGGGCGAGGGCTGTGCGCGCAGCCGCAGCAGATCCACCAGTGCCAGCACCGCGATCGCCGCTGCGGACGCCCACCACGCCGACACCGGCAGCAGCCCGAACGCCACCGGCAGCCCGAGCAGCGCCCAGCCGACCAGCAGTATCAGCAGCAGCGGGCCTGGCCTCATTTGCGCGGGGCTTCCACCTTGGCCAGCAACGCGGTCAACGCATCGTCGGCCGACTGGCCTTCGATCTGCAGCTCCGGGGCCAGCGCAATACGGTGGCGCAGTGCCGGGCGGGCGATCTCGCGCACGTCATCGGGAGTGACGAAGTCGCGGCCGGCCAGCACCGCCTGCGCACGCGCCGCACGCACCAGCGCGATGCTGCCGCGCGGGCCGGCGCCGAGCGCGATGCCAGGGAACTGGCGGGTGGCCGCCACGATGCGCACCGCGTAGTCCACCACTTCCGGATCCACCGTGATCGCCGCGGTCGCCTGCTGCAACGCGATCACCTCGGCGGCGTTGAGCACGCGCGGTACCTGCGACAGGTCAAAGTCGGCCGCGCTGCGCCCGGTGGTGATTGCATCCACCATCCGCTTCTCGTCCTCCAGCGCCGGGTAATCGATGATGACCTTGAGCAGGAAGCGGTCCAGCTGGGCTTCGGGCAGCGGGTAGGTGCCTTCCTGTTCGACCGGGTTCTGCGTGGCCAGCGCCAGGAACGGCGGGGTCAGTGCGAATGCCTTGCCTTCGATGGTGACCTGGCCTTCCTGCATCACTTCCAGCAGGGCCGACTGGGTCTTGGCCGGGGCGCGGTTGATTTCATCGGCCAGCAGCAGGTTGGTGAACACCGGGCCGCGGCGGATCTTGAAGCTCTCCGATTTCGGGTCGTACACCGCGTGGCCGCTGACGTCGCTGGGCATCAGGTCCGGGGTGAACTGCACGCGGCCGTAGTCCAGCTCCAGTGCCTGCGCCAGGGCGCGCACCAGCAGGGTCTTGCCCAGCCCGGGCACGCCTTCGATCAGCACATGGCCACCGGCCAGCAGCGCGATCAGGATCTGGTCGAGCACCTCGGGCTGGCCGATGAAGGCGCGGCCGACGGCGTCGCGCACGGCATCGACGCGTTCAACCAGGCTCTGCCCGGTCAGCGCGGGCGGGGACAACGGCGGCGGAGCGGAGTGGTCGGTCATAGCAGGTTTCTCATCTGGATCAGCAGGCGGATGCGCTCACGCAGGGCCACCACATCCTTCGATGGCGGCACCTGCAAAGCGGTCTGGACACGGGAATGCGGCCACTGCAGCAGGCTGGCGATGGCGTGCACCTGCGCCTCGCCGCTGAGCGCGGCAGCGGTGGGTGCGCGCCGCCGCAGCCGGGCCAGGAAGGCGCGGCGGGTGGCGTCGTACAACAGCGGTGCCTTGCCATAGCGCAGCAGGTGCTCGCCGCTGGCACGAACATGTTCCAGCAGCGAACGGCGTTCGGTGGCCGGCGCCGGCAGCAGGCTGCCCAGCCGCTGCGCGCGCTGCCACAGCCATGCCAGCAGGGCCAGCAGCAGGGGCACCCACACCGGCCAGCCCTGGTAGAAGATGCGTGACCACAGCGTGGGCGGGCGCGAGCCGTAGATCAGCCACACCGTGCCTTCGGCGTAGTTCGGGTCGAGCACATGGCGGGTCAGGTCGCGGTGCGCGAGGTCGTGCAGGCCGTCGGCCAGGCTGCCCTTGGGATCCTCGGCGTTGAAGATCCTCGGCGTGCCCTTGAGGAACTCCATGTCCGACAGCACGTCCACGCTTCCTTCGCCCTTGCGCAGCCGCGCGAACACCAGGCCCTCGTCATCGCCCCATTCGCGTTCGACACGCACGCCGTCGGGCACGTCCACGCCGAAACGGCGGCCACTGCAGAACTCGGAATGGCCCGGGTCGTCGGCAATGTGGAAGGCCTTGCAGTTGCTCTCGTAGTACCCGGTATCCACGCCCAGCGCGTCCAGCAGCGGCCCCTGCGCGGCGTCTTCGTCCTTGAACGGCGGCGGCGTGCGCAGCAGCAGGTGGCCGCCGCGTTCCACCCACGCCAGCAGCGCCTGCGCGGTGGGGGCGGGCACATCGGCGGTGTCCTGCAGCAACAGCACGGTATCGGCCGGCTTGAGCTGCATGCGCGGCAGGTCGAGGCGCGGGCTGGAATGCACGGTGATGCCGTCGGCACGCAGCGCCTGGCCCAGCACGTACAGCGGGTTGTAGCTGGCCTCGCCCTGCGGCGGCAGGTGCTCGGTATGGACCACGCGTTCATGGCTGCGCAGGAACAGGATCGCCAATGGCACGCCCACCACCAGCAGCACGGCCAGCACCACCAACCAGCGCAGACGGGCACTCATGCGCGCCACCGGAACTGGGTCTGCAGGGTGGTGGCCAGATCGTCGAACGCGTCCGGCTCGGGCAGGCGGCCGGCGTACGCGGCGTACTGCCAGACCCGCACGATGCGGGCGAACAGGGTGCGGTCAGCCTCCACCGGCATGCGCCGCGAGGCGCGCAGGCACTGTGCTTCGGTCGCGCCCGGTGGCAGCACCACCTCGGCGCGTTCGCTCATCGATTCCACGCTGGCCCGGTACAGCAGCGCCAGCGCCTGGCGCGGCCGGCCCTGCTGCCACAGCTCGCGCGCGCGCGCGGCGGGATCCGGCGGAATCACTTCGGGCAGTTCCACCGCTTCCTCGACCACCGGATCGGTGGCCTTGCGCCGCCTCACCCCGGTGCCGCGCAGCCAGCGCAGCCACCACGGCGCGGTGGCGATCAGCCCCAGCACCAGCAGGCCGACCAGGCCCCACAGGATCCATTCGGCAATCTGCGCGGGCAGGCGCGGGCCGCGCCCGAGCGGATTGCGGTTGTTGTCCGCATCGTCCTTCTTCTTGTTCTTCTCGGCCTCGCTCAGGGTGCGCTCCCAGCGTTTCACTTCGCGGGTAGGCGCCACCAGGGGATCTTCGTACGCGCGCTGCACGGCCTGGCGGAAGCCGGCGGTGTCGGGCGTGCCACCGAAGATCACGGACGGGGTGTTCGACGGATCGTCGGCGGGCACTGCATCAGCCGCTTCTTCTTCCTCATCACCAGCATCGTCATCCGTGCCGGTGGGTGCAGCGCAGCTCGGCGCCTGCGCAGGTTCTTCCGCATGCAGCCCACCCATCGGCCAGCACAGCACCAGCGCCAGTACCAGCAGCGGCGCGGCCTGCTGCAGCCGATCACGCATGCGCCGGAACGCGATTTCTACGTCCCAGGCTTCCATTTCCGTGCGGCGGTTGAGATACAGCGCGAAGCCGGCGCCGGCGTAAAACGGCCCGATCAACGTGGCGGCGAGCCAGAACAGGGCATTGACCCCCAGTTGTGCCCACGCCGGCATGGTTTCGCTGACCATTTCCCACGCCGCGCGCCAGGAATCGGACAGCAGTTCCAGCGGCACGAACAGGAAGACCGCCGCGATGCAGCCGCTGACAATCACCAGCTCGAACACCATGCACATCAGGGTGAGCAGCACGGCATGCCCGAACGTGCCGCTGAGCACGGCGCGGCGGCGCACGCTGCGCTGCGAGGCATCGCTGCCTTCCAGCAGGTTCACCGGCAGCAGCAGCGAGCGGAACGGGCTGAAGCGGCGCCAGCCCAGGTAGCCCCAGAACCCGCTCCAGCCCCAGTGCCGCTGCGCGCGCAGGGTCTGCAGCGGACGTGGTTCGTCGCCGAACACGCCGCGTGAGATCACATACAGCGCGATCCGGTCCGATACCGGCTTGAGCCACCACATCAGCAGCCAGGCCCAGCCGAACGCATCGGCCCACCATGCAGCGGCATTGATCACGGCGAACAACGGCAGCGACACCGCGATCAGCGGCAGCCATATCGCCCGCGCGTGCCGGCGCACCAGGGCGGTGCCCAGCTCCATCGCTTCCCATTCGGAGCGCGCGCGCAGGGCGACGTTGAGCTGGTCAATCCGCATGACCGCCCCCCCGACCACCGCGCCACAGCCACACGAACACCAGCGTCCACAGCACCGCAGCCACGCTGTACTTGCCCCAGGCCGGGATCGCGGCGATGGACGACCAGAACGCTTCGATGAAGGCGGCGATCAGCAGCATCGCGGCGATGCCCAGGCAGAGTTTTGCGCCAATCACCCCGCCCTCGACGAGTGCATCGATGCGCCGGCGGCGGCCGGGCGCGAGCAGCTTCATGCCCAGCTGCAGGCCGGCACCGCCGGCGATGACGATGGCGGTGAGCTCGAACGCGCCATGGCCGCAGACGAAACGCCAGAACGGGTCGCCATGGCCGATGTGCTGCAGGTGGCCGGCCGCCGCACCGATGGTGAGCCCGTTGAACAGCAGCACCAGCACCGTGCCCAGGCCGGCCAGCAGCCCGCTGGCGAACGTACGCAGGCCGATGCTGATGTTGTTCATGATGTAGTAGCCGAACATCATCCAGTCCGTGCCGCTGTCGCGGCCCAGGTTCGGCGAGGCCGGGTTGTACATGCGCTCCAGCGAGGCGATCGCGCCGTTGTCCATCAGCATGTGGATCACGTCCGGGTGCCACTGGATCAACGCGAAGCTGCCTACCAGCGGCAGCACGAACAGCGCGGTGGCCACCCACATGCTGCGCGCCTGGCTGCGCACCAGCTGCGGGAAATCGGCCAGCAGGAACTCCAGCGCGCGGCGCCAGCGCGGCGGCGGCGTGCGGTACAGCAGGCCATGGCCCTGCTGCATCAGCAGCTGCAGGCGTGCCACCAGCTGCGGGCTGTAGCCGCGCTTGCGCGCAAGCGCGAGCTGCTGGCACAGCCGGCGGTAGTGCTGCGGAATGTCTTCATCGTTGAGCGCGGACGCATCGGGCGAACGGCCCGCATGCCGTGGCCGGTCACCGCGCAGCGCCAGCCAACGTTCCAGCGCCTGCCATTCGGCCTGGTAGCGGGCAACGAACTGTTCCTGCCTCATCGGCGCCCCAGCAGCCAATTGGCCATGGCATACAGGCGCAGCACGCCCACCTGGCCCTGGCCACCGCTGATCGGCGCGGCCACTGCGGCCAGCTCCTGCTGGCGCGGGCCGGACAGGCGCGGCGCACGTTCGGCGAAGGCAATGATCGCCGCCTGTTCGGCCGGCTGAAGCGGCTGCGGCGGGGCCAGCACGGTATCGATGGCCACGCTGGCCGACCACGGCCGGCCGCTGTCATGCACCACGACGGTGCCGGCCACCAGGTCGCCCAAGCGCCGGCCATTGCGGTCGAACAGGCTCGACAGCAGCCCCAGCGCATAGCCGAACGGCAGCATGTCCACGGTGCGCAGCAGGTTGCGGGTGATGGAGGCCATCCAGCCGATCGGCGCGCCGTCCTGGGCCACCACGCGCAGGCTCATCACCCGCTTGCCCAGGGTGCGGCCCCAGCAGGCCTCCTGCACGATGGTGTACGCCCACATCAGCAGGAACATCAGGCCCAGGTAGAGGCCCTGGCCGAATTCGCCCAGCAGGGCGAGCGGAATGCTCAGCAGCATCAGCGCCGCCACGCGGATCATGAAGTCGATGGCCCAGGCCAGCGCACGCGGCACCGGGCCGGCTGCCGGCAGGTGCAGCGGCACGCCTTCGGGCGTGATCACTTCACGGTAGGTGTCCAGCATGGGTGCGCTCATGCGCACGCGTCCCTCCGGACGGCTGCCAACGGCATGCGGTTCTCGACTGCTTCCTGGGTCGGAGACCGACTTTACCGTGTGCGGGGTCACATCCCCAAGTACTTGTCCTTCAACCGCACGTAGTGGTCGGCCGAGTAATGCAGCGACTCGATCTCCTGATCGCTGAGCGTGCGCACCGGTCGGGCCGGGTTGCCCACCCACAACTCCCCTTCGCCCACCACCTTGCCCGGCCCGATCACCGCACCGGCGCCGACGAAGCTGTGCCGGCTCACGGTGGCGCCATCGAGGATGCACGCCCCCATCCCGATCAGGCTGTACTCGCCGATCGTGCAGGCATGGATGATGGTGCCGTGGCCGACGGTGACGCCCTCACCGATCAGGGTCGGGTAGCCGCCCTTGTTGTAGGGGCTGTGGTGGCTGACATGGATGATGGTGCCATCCTGGATGTTGCTGCGCGCGCCGATCCGCACATGGTTGACGTCGCCACGGATCACCGTGCCCGGCCACACCGACACATCGTCCCCGAGCACGACGTCACCGATGATCGTGCAGGCCGGGTCGATCCAGGCGCGCTCGCCAACGACGGGGAAGGTATCGAGGAAGGGACGAAGGGGGGACATGGTGACGCTCCACGAGGCAGGCCACCATGATACCGCCGTGGTTACGCCACCCGGCTGCGCCGGGCGCGTTCCAGGTGCACCAGCAGCAGCGAGATCGCTGCCGGGGTCATGCCCGGGATGCGCTGGGCCTGGCCGATGGTCTGCGGGCGTACCCGCTCCAGCTTCTGCTGCACTTCGGCCGACAACCCGCGCACGCTGGCGTAATCGAACGCCGCATCGATGGCGGTGTTCTCATGGCGCTGCTGGCGTTCGATCTCCTCGCGCTGGCGGTCCAGGTAGCCGGCGTACTTCACCCCGATCTCGACCTGCTCGGCCACCTTCGCATCCGCCACGCCCGGGCCCAGCGAGGGCACCTGCATCAGCTTGGCGTAATCCAGTTCCGGGCGCTTGATCAGGTCCAGCACGTTGGTTTCGCGGCTGACCGCCACGCCCAGCGTGGCGTCCACTTCGCGGCCCAGCGCGTTGGCCGGGGTCGCCCACAGTGCACGCAGGCGCGCCGATTCCTGCGCCACCGCCTCCTGCTTGGCCTGGAAGGCGGCCCAGCGCCGGTCGTCGACCACGCCCAGCTCACGGCCGATGCCGGTCAGGCGCACGTCGGCGTTGTCTTCGCGCAGCTGCAGCCGGTACTCGGCGCGGCTGGTGAACATGCGGTACGGCTCGGTGGTGCCATGGGTGATCAGGTCATCCACCAGCACGCCCAGGTAGGCCTCGTCGCGGCGCGGGCACCAGCCCGCCTCGTCGCGCACGCGGCGGGCGGCGTTGAGGCCGGCCAGCAGGCCCTGCGCGGCCGCCTCTTCATAGCCGGTGGTGCCGTTGATCTGCCCGGCGAAGAACAGCCCGGACACCGCCTTGGTTTCCAGCGTGTTGTTCAACCCGCGCGGGTCGAAGAAGTCGTACTCGATGGCGTAGCCCGGCCGCGTGATGTGGGCGTTCTCGAAGCCACGGATGCTGCGCACCAGCGCCAGCTGCACATCGAACGGCAGCGAGGTGGAAATGCCGTTGGGGTAGATCTCCACCACGTCCAGCCCTTCGGGCTCGACGAAGATCTGGTGGCTGGCCTTCTCGGCAAAGCGCACCACCTTGTCTTCGATGGACGGGCAGTAGCGCGGGCCGATGCCTTCGATCTGGCCGCTGTACAGCGGCGAGCGGTGCAGCGCGCTGCGGATGATCTCGTGGGTGTGCTCGCTGGTGTGGGTGATCCAGCAGCTCACCTGGGCCGGGTGCTCGGCCACGCTGCCCAGGAAGGACATCACCGGGCGCGGGTCGTCGCCGGGCTGCTCGTCCATCACGCTGTAGTCCAGCGAGCGGCCATCGATGCGCGGCGGGGTGCCGGTCTTGAGCCGGTCGATCGCGAACGGGCGCTCGCGCAGGCGCGCGGCCAGGGTGGTGGCCGGCGGGTCGCCCATGCGGCCGGCGGCGTACTGGGTCTGGCCGACGTGGATCTTGCCGGCCAGGAAGGTGCCGGCGGTAAGCACCACGGCCGGGGCGTTGAACTGCAGCCCGGTCTGGGTGATCACGCCACGCACGACGTCACCGTCGATGACCAGGTCATCCACGGCGGCCTGGAACACGGTCAGGTTGGGCTGCGCCTCGACCATCGCCCGGATGGCCATCCGGTACAGGTTGCGGTCGGCCTGGCAGCGGGTCGCGCGCACGGCCGGGCCCTTGGAGGCATTGAGCGTGCGCCACTGGATGCCGGCGCGGTCGGCGGCATGCGCCATGGCGCCGCCCAGGGCATCGATTTCCTTGACCAGATGGCCCTTGCCGATCCCGCCGATGGCCGGGTTGCAGCTCATCGCGCCGATGGTTTCCACGTTGTGGGTCAGCAGCAGGGTGCGTACGCCGCTGCGGGCAGCTGCCAGCGCGGCTTCGGTGCCGGCATGGCCGCCGCCGATCACGATGACGTCGTAGCCGTAGAAAGAATCGGTCATGGGGTGCTCTGGGGCAGGGCCGGTACGGCCCGGAACCGCCCTGGGACAGGGCGCGGTGGTCATTTTAGCGCCGTTCGCGCCGGGTCCGTGAACGGGGGCCTGCAAAAAAAATTCGCAATCAACCCTAAAGTTGGCACGTTCTCTGCAGATAACCCAATAGCACCCAGGATGGCAGGCGCCGAAAGGCGCTACGGATCGGAATTGGAACAGGGGCCGATCCATGCGCATCCCGGGGAAGCAGAAGGGCCGGCAGTCGGGGGACTGTCGGCCCTGTTTTTATCCCCCGGAAGACAAAAGGCCCCGCCATTGGCGGGGCCTTCTGCGTTGTAGGTGCCGACATCCGACAGGGCCGGAACAGGGGGGATCCAGATGTTCCTGTCGGATATCGACATAGAGCTCAATGTGACGCCGTATGTCGTTTTTGTCACTTTTCGACCGAGGCCGTCACTGCCCGGCTAGATTGAACTGCCAGGCGGGTGAAAATCAAGCGTTCTCAATTCTCATTTGTGCGCTGGTTCAACTTATTCATATTTCGCCAGGGAGAGCCATTGCTGCGCTGGGCCGGCGGGCTGGGCCGGGACTGCGGCGCGCTCACCGGGCGCTGCTGCTGCTGAGGCTGCGGGCGCTGCTGCGGCGGGCGGTCCGGACGCGGTGGGCGCCCCACCGAATCCATGTTCCGCCACGGCGAACCGCCGTTGTAGGGCGGGCGCGGACGGTCCGGCGGGCGCACCTGGCCACCATTGCCGTTGCCCGGGCGGGGCGGCGGGCGGTGGTTGTGCGGCGGGCGGTAGTTCGGGTACGGCCGATAGATCGGGTAGTTGCTGTAACCACCGTAGCCGCCATAACCGTAATAGCCGCCACCACCGTAGTAGCCGCTGCCGTAGCCGTATGGATAGCCGGCCGGATAGCGGTACTCCACCGACGGGGCGCCATGGTAGTAGCCGTTGCCACCACCACCGCCGCCCACGTAGTCGTAAGTCGCGCAGCCAGACAGCGTCAGCAACAGGCTGCCGGCAAGCATGAGGCGCATTTTCATGGAAGGGTCCCCCTGGGGTATGGCCCAGCTTCAGGCCGCCGCATTGAATCGGCCCTTAACTTTGCCCGGGCCGGATGAACGGTTGCCATCGTGGCACGTTAATCTTGTGTCATGACCGATTCATCCTTGCCCTGCGTCGATGACCTGTTGGCCGCCGCCGCGCGCATCGCGCCGCACGCCAGCGTCACCCCGGTGCTGCAGTCGCAGGTGCTGGACGCGTTGAGCGGGGCGCGGCTGGCGTTCAAGGCCGAGCATCTGCAGCGCGGCGGTGCCTTCAAGTTCCGTGGTGCCTGCAACGCGGTCTGGGCGCTGCCCGAGGCCGTCGCCGCACGCGGGGTGGTGACCCATTCGTCGGGCAACCACGGTGCGGCGCTGGCGCTCGCCGCGCGCACCCGGGGCATTGCCTGCCATGTGGTGGTACCGGAAGGCGCGGTAGCGGCCAAGCTGGCCAACATCGTGCGTCATGGCGCCACCCTGTGGCGCTGCGACCCGACCATCGCCGCGCGCGAGGCCATGTGCGCCCAGGTCGAGGCCGAGACCGGCGCCACCCTGGTCCATCCCTATGCCGATTCCCACGTCATTGCCGGGCAGGGCACGGCGGCGCTGGAGCTGCTGGGCAGCCACGGTCCGTTCGATACCCTGGTGGTCCCGGTGGGCGGCGGTGGCCTGGCGGCCGGAACCCGGCTGGCGCTGCAGGCGGCGAGTCCGGTCACGCGGCTGGTACTGGCCGAACCGGAGGGCGCCGCCGATACGGCCCGTTCGCTGGCCGCCGGCGAGCGCCGGCTGGACTTCACCCCCGACACGATCTGCGATGGCCTGCGCGGCATGCTCGGCGCGCCGAACTTCGCGCTGCTGCAGGGCGCGGCCGAGGTGATCACCGTGGACGATGCGGCCACCGTCGCGGCCATGCGCCTGCTCTGGCAGGTGCTCAAGCAGGTGGTGGAACCGTCCTCTGCGATTGCGCTGGCCGCGATCCTGTCCCAGCCCGCACGGTTTGCCGGGCAGCGGGTGGGCGTGGTGCTGTCCGGCGGCAACGTCGACCTGGACGCCCTGCCCTGGGCTGCGGCATGACCCGGCGCGCACGGGTCGGGCTGGGGGGCTGGCTGTGGCGGCTGTGCATGCTGTTGGCGGCTTGGCTGCTCTGTGTCACCGCATGGATCGTCTGGGTCGGTGAGCGCGACCAGGCGGCCAAGGCCGATGCGATCATCGTGCTGGGCGCGGCGGCCTACGACGCCAAGCCGTCGCCGGTGTTCGAAGAGCGCATCCGGCATGGGCTGGATCTGTACCGCCAGGGCTACGCGCCATTGCTGATCTTCACCGGCGGCTACGGCGGCACCGGCGCGCGCTTTTCCGAATCGCAGGTCGCGCGCCGTTACGCCTTGAAACAGGGCGTGCCGGACGACGCGATCCTGATTGAAACCGCCTCGCGCACCACCCGCCAGAACCTGGCCGAAGCGCGGTTGTTGATGGACCAGCACAAGCTGCACCGGGTGATCATCGTCAGCGACCCGCTGCACATGGCGCGCGCGCTGCGCCTGGCCCGCGAGCTGGGCATCGATGCACTTGCCTCGTCAACGCCGAGCACGCGGTTCCGCAGCTTCCACACCAGCTGGAAGTTCCTGGCGCAGGAAATCTATTTCTTCCATCGGGACATGTTCCCGTCCGCGAACGGTTCCTGACCGATATTTCTGGTTGGTCAGGTGGTCTTGCGCCGGATCGGAATCGCCGACACCGGCACGCTGGCCACATCCTGCCCGCGCTCGCGGATCGGCGCGCCCGCATCCGGCGCCCACGCGTGCGCGTAAATCACTTCCCAGCTGCTCGGCAGCGTGCCGTCCTCGCGACGCAGCGGTTCATAGGCGGCGCGCGCTGCAGCGAACCTGCCGCGCCCGGTCAACGTATGCCGGCGATCCTGGCGTGCATTGGTTGCGCCAATGGCGCGCAGCTCGCGCATCAGTGCATCCATGTCGGAATAGGTGAGCGTGAACAGGTCGCGGTCCAGCACCGGGTCGCGGAAGCCGGACATCATCAGCGCGTCGCCGAACTGCGCAATCGGCGGGAACCGGCTCACGTGCGAGGTGTCATCGGCGCTGGCGAACGCGTCGCGCAGCTCGATCAGCGTTTCCGGGCCGAACGTGGAACACACCAGCAGCCCGCCCGGCTTGAGCACGCGACGGAACCCGGCGAACACCGCGGGCAGGTCCTCCACCCACTGCAGGCACAGGTTGCTGTAGATCACATCCACGCTCTGGTCGCGCAGCGGCAACGCCTGCGCATCACCGCACACCCGGGTGAAGGGCTTCCACCAGCCGGCCTGCTTCTTCGCTTCGCGCAGCATCGGCTCGGCCATGTCCAGCGCGATCACCTGCGCCTTCGGCCAGCGCTTCTTCATCGCCGCACTGGCGTGGCCGGTACCGCTGCCCACGTCCAGCACCACCTCCGGCTGCCGGCTTTCGAGATAGTCCAGCGATTCGAGCAGCCGCTTCTCCACCTCGCGCTGCAGGGCAGCGGCGGCGTCGTAACTGCTGGCGGCGCGCGAAAACGCGCGGCGGACGTGCTGGGGATCAAAGCTGGCGGTCATGTAAGGCTCACTATGCGGTAGCGCACGACCGTGGGTCGTGCGCCGGAAACTCAGAACGTACCGGGGTAAGCCCCGCCATCAATCAACAGGTTCTGCCCGGTGATGTAACCCGACTGCGCACTGCACAGGAACGCGCACGCCGCGCCGAATTCATCGGCGGTGCCGAAGCGCCCGGCAGGAATGTGGGTGCGCTTGCGCTCGGCGATCTGCCCCGCATCCACGCCCTGTTGCTGCGCCATGTAGGCGAAGTTGCCGCGCAGCCGGTCGGTGTCGAACTGGCCGGGCAGCAGGTTGTTGAGCGTGACGTTGTGGGCCACGGTGCGGCGCGCCAGCCCGGCGACGAAGCCGGTCAGGCCCGAGCGCGCGCCATTGGACAGGCCCAGGATGTCGATGGGTGCCTTCACCGACGAGGAGGTGATGTTGACCACGCGCCCGAAGCCACGTTCGATCATGCCATCCACGGTGGCACGGATCAGCGCGATCGGCGCCAGCATGTTCGCGTCCAGCGCAGCGATCCAGTCCTCGCGCTCGAACTGGCGGAAGTCGCCCGCCGGCGGCCCACCGGCGTTGTTGACCAGGATGTCCACCTGCGGGCAGGCGGCCAGCGCCGCCGCGCGGCCGGCCTCGGTGGTGACATCGGCGACCACCGTGATTACTTTGCCGGCGCCCGGCAGCGCCCGGAGTTCGTCACCGGCGTGGGCGAGGGCTTCCTCACCCCGGGCGGCGATCACCACGTTCACGCCCTCGCGCGCCAGCGCGCGGGCGCAGCCCAGTCCCAGGCCTTTGCTGGCAGCGCAGACGAGGGCCCAGCGGCCGGCGATTCCAAGGTCCATGCATCAGTTCCGTAGTGGGGGACAGGCGTACATGATCGGCGATGCGCGCGCGGGTGGGTCAGGAAAGCGAGGCGACGAAGTGTTGCAGCTGCGCCGCCACCTCGTCGGTGTGGCCCAGGAACGGCGCGTGTCCGCCATGGGCCACTACATGCACGCTGGAACGCGGTGCGAGCGCGGCAGCGGCCTGCATGGCCCGCGCCGACACCAGCCGGTCGCGCTGACCGGCCAACCACAGGCTGGGCACGGGCAGGCTGGGCAGGGCGCCACGCAGGTCAGCGCTTTCCAGCAGGCGAAGGCCTTCCTGCAGGGCACGCGGGGCAGGCTCACCGCGCGCTACCAGCGCCGCGCGCAAGCTGCGCAGTTCCTGCCGGGCGTGTTCGGAGCCCATCGCATCCAGGGCCAGGAAGCGCTCCAGCGTGCCGCGATAGTCCTGCGCCAGGTCCTGGCCGAACTGTTCGAAGACGGCGGTTTCCACGGCGTATGGCCAGTCCTCGCCACGCACGAAGCGCGGTGTGGCCGCGATCATCGCGAGCCCACGCACCTTGGGCAGCGTGGCCGCCGCATGCAGCGCGAACAGCCCACCCAGCGACCAGCCACACCACACGGCCGGCGGGGTCGCGGCGGCAATCGCACCGACCACGAACGGCAGGCGCAGCGGGGTGGCATCGTCGCGGCTGTTGCCGTGCCCGGGCAGGTCGACCAGGTGCAGCTCGAACCGCGCTGAGAGCCGCTCGACCAGCGGCGCGAACACACCGCCATGCAGGGCCCACCCGTGGATCAGTACCAGCGCCGGCCCGCTGCCGACCACCTCGATATGCATGCTCACACCCAACCGCCGTGCATCACGCGCTCAGCGCATCCAGTGCCTGCTGGCGCAGCACCTGGTCGCGTGCGTGGGCGATGGCATCGGTGAGCGCACGTATTTCCGGCACCGTGTGCAGCGCCGACAGGGTCACGCGCAGGCGTGCCTTGCCCTCGGGCACGGTCGGCGGACGGATCGCGCTGACCAGGAAACCAGCCGCTTCCAGCGCGGCCGACAAGCCCATCACCGTCGATTCGGCCCCGCACAGCAGCGGCTGGATCGGCGTATCGGAGGGCATCAGTTCCAGCCCATGCTGGCGCGCGCCGGCACGGAACACGCCGACCAGCTCGGCCAGCTTCTCGCGGCGCCAGTCGTCGCGGCGTGCCAGCTTCACGGCGGCCAATGCCGCAGCCGCCTGCGCCGGCGGCACCGCCGTGGTGTAGATGTAGGGGCGTGCGGTTTCGGCCAGGTGCTGGATCATCGCCTCGTCGCCCACCACCAGCGCGCCACTGCCACCCAAGGCCTTGCCCAGCGTGACCAGCTGCAGCGGCACGTCGGCCAGGCCCAGCCCGGCGTCGGCCACGCAGCCGCGGCCGTGCTCGCCGATCACGCCAATGCCGTGTGCGTCGTCCACGTACAACACCGCTTCCTGCATGCGCGCCACCAGCGAGAGCGAGCGCAGCGGGGCGATGTCGCCATCCATGCTGAAGACACCATCGGTGACCAGCATCGCCGCGCCGTCGGGCGCGTGCTTGAGCTGGCGCAGCGCACCTTCGGTATCCAGGTGCGGGTAGCGGCGCAGGCGGCAGCCGGCCAGGCGCGTGGCATCGAGCAGGCTGGCGTGGTTGAGCCGGTCCTGCACGCACACATCGTCTTCTTCGCTGAGCAGTGCCTGCTGCACCGCCAGGTTGGCGGCAAAGCCGCTGCCAAACAGCAGCGCACGCGGGTAGCCCAACCAGTCGGCCACTTCCTGTTCCAGCGCTTCATGCAGCGCATGGTGGCCGCAGATCAGGTGTGAGGCGCCCGCCCCGGCACCTTCGCGCGCGGCGGCATCCTGCAGCGCGCTGACCACGCCAAACTGCTGGGACAGGCCCAGATAGTCATTGCTGCAGAAGCCGGTGAGCCACTGGCCATTGACCTCCAGGCGCACGCCATCGCGCCGGGTTACCGTGCGGCGCACGCGGATACGACCCTGCGCTTCGCGAAGCTTGCGCTGGGACTGGATGCGGTCGTGCAGGTCGGTACGGGCCATGGTCGTCAATGTCATGGGCTGGCAGGGCAGCTAGCGTACCCGGTTGCCGGGCGCTGCGCTGCACCGCCCGGGGCAGGGCTCAGGCCGCTTGTCCGCAACCACCTCCACAGGTGATGTCGGCATGCACGGTGCCGGGGTGGTCATGCCCGGCCGCCTCCACCTGCACCGCCATCGGGCGCAGGCCCAGCCGGCTGAACAGGGCCAGGTCGCGCTCGGTATCCGGGTTGCCGGTGGTCAGCAGTTTCTCGCCGTAGAAGATCGAGTTGGCCCCGGCCAGGAAGCACAGCGCCTGCAGCTCATCGCTCATTGCTTCGCGCCCGGCCGACAGCCGCACCATTGCCCTGGGCATCACGATGCGGGCAACCGCGATCATCCGCACGAACTCGAACGGGTCCAGTTCGGCACTGCCATGCAGCGGCGTGCCGGCCACCTGCACCAGCCGGTTGATCGGCACCGAATCGGGGTGCGCCGGCAGGTTGGCCAGCGCCAGCAGCAGCCCGGCGCGGTGCGCGCGGGTTTCGCCCATGCCGACGATGCCGCCGCAGCAGGTCTTCAGCCCGGCCTCGCGCACGTGTTCCAGCGTATCCAGCCGGTCCTGGTACTGGCGGGTGTGGATGATCGAGTCGTAGTAATCCGGCGCGGTATCCAGGTTGTGGTTGTAGTAGTCCAGCCCGGCCTCGCGCAGGGCCACGGCCTGAGCGCCGTCGAGCATGCCCAGCGTGGCGCAGGTTTCCAGCCCCAGTGCCTTCACCTCGCGGATCATCGCCGCCACCTTGGGGATGTCGCGGTCCTTGGGCGACCGCCACGCCGCGCCCATGCAGAACCGCGACGCCCCGGCCGCCTTGGCCTGGCGGGCCTTGGCGACCACGTCGTCGGTGGCCATCAGCTTCTGTGCGCTCACCCCGGTGTCGTAGCGCTGGGCCTGCGGGCAGTACGCGCAGTCCTCCGGGCAGCCGCCGGTCTTGACCGAGAGCAGGGTCGAGACCTGCACCTCGGTAGGATCAAAGTGCTCCCGGTGCACGCCCGCCGCCCGGTGCAGCAGCTCCGGGAAGGGCAGCTCGAACAGCGCCAGCAGCTCCTCGGGGTGCCAGTCGTGGCGGATGACAGAAGCCATGGGAGTGTCCTGACAGATTTGGGAGCGAAGGAGCGGCAGTCTGGTGAGGTTGCGAGTGACTGTCAACCATGTTGGAGTTGGCAAAGTTTACGGTGTGGAGTGTGCGCTCACGCCACAAATCAATGCTGGATGTCACTTAAAATCATCAGTAGCCGGCCAAGTGATGTTTTAAACCTACATGGCGAAGAGAATTCCCCCCGTTCACCTGCATCATGCGCGGCAAATTGAAGCGCTGGGTCAGCGCCTCCGTGTGGCTCGAGTCGCTCGAGGTATGACACAAGCGAACCTGGCTGAAAGGGTGGGGGTGGACCGCACCACGATTGGAAAGCTGGAGTTCGGTGAACCCGGCACCAGCCTTTCCACGGTTCTGCGTGTCTTGTCCGCATTGGGAATGGGCGGAGATATAGATAGCCTTGCCGCTACCGATACCGTTGGGGCGCAACTCGCCGTTAGGCGATTGCGGCGGCCGTCGCAAAGAACTTTGGCCACTCATCGACAGCCGAACGAAGAAGGGAATCCAATGGATCAAGGCGGCACCGGGAGCATCGAGCAGACCCCCGACCGATATGCGCTACGCGCAACTCGCAGGCCGGATCCCATCGTGCCGCTCCAGGTAGATGGACGCAAACTGCAAACAAAAAAGAAATAAGCTACTTCGTAAGGCCACGGCGCACCCAGTGATTACAGAATCGCCAGTCGTCTCCTGATAGATGTTGAAGCATGGGCGTAGCAATCTGGTCTCATGCAAGATTCATCCAGTTGGCTTAGCGGTGGCTAACTTCTGCAACGTATTGCTATGGCTCAGTCATCAATGTCTTCCCCTACGCTGCCTGGTCTGCGCCAATCCGGGAAATGACGGGCTGGATCTGTGTGCCGCCTGCTACGCCGAGCTTCCGTGGAACGACCATGCCTGCCCGTTGTGCGCGCTGCCGCTGCCGCCCGATGAACCGGCCAAGGTGTGCGGTGCCTGCCTGGCCGAGCCGCCGCGGCAGGCCGGGGCGGCGGCGACCTTCCTGTATGCGCCGCCGATCGACCGGCTGGTACTGCGCTTCAAGTTCCACCAGGACCTGGCCGCTGGGCGGCTGCTCTCCCAGTTGATGCTGCACGCCGTGCCGGATTTCGCGCAGCACCCGCTGCTGCCGATGCCGCTGCATGGGCGCCGGCTTCGCGAGCGGGGCTACGACCAGGCCCGGGAACTGGCCCGTCCGTTGGCGCGGGAGCTCCAGTTGCCGCTCTGGACCGGGCTGTGCCGCAGCCGGGCGACCCTGGCCCAGTCCACGCTGGACGCGGACGCACGTCGCCAGAACCTCAAAGGCGCCTTCGCCGTGCGGGCCACCCCGCCGGCCCGCCTGACCCTCGTGGACGATGTGATGACCACCGGCGCCACCCTGGACGCGGCCGTGAGGGCGCTGCGCCGGTCCGGCCTGCAGGAGGCCACGCTGTGGGTCTGCGCCCGGGCACCGTGACACCTTGCCATGGCCTGCACAGGGCGTGGGCCTAGCATCGCGGTTGACCCTCCTCCCAGGAACACCGTCATGAGCCAGGCTCCGGAACTGCGCACTACGTCGCTGTTGTCGCTGGTGGGCCGCAGCTGGTGGGTGGTGCTTCTGTATGGGCTGATCGCCATCGGCTTCGGCCTGATCGCCATCGTCCGGCCGCTGTCCGCCGCCGCCGGGCTGGCCTGGGCCATCGGCGTGATGGCGCTGGTGGAAGGCCTGGTCAGCCTGTTCGCGGTCTTCAGCGGCAACAGCGGTGCGCCGCGCGGCTGGGCACTGGTCTACGCGCTGGCCTCGATCGGTTTTGGCGCGCTGGCAGTGATCAACCCCCTGGTGACGGCCAAGGTGCTGGTGCTGCTGCTGGCGATCTGGCTGATCCTGGCGGGCGTTTACCGCATCGTGTTCGCCATCCGCGTACGCAGGCAGATCGAAGGCGAATGGCTGCTGATCGTCAGCGGCGTACTGGCCATCGTGCTGGGCGTCATGATGTTCGGCAACCCGCTCGGCGGGGTGGCGGTGACCACGCTGTGGATCGGCATCGGCAGCCTGATCTACGGCGTGCTGCAGGTCGTGGTGGCATTCCGGCTGCGCAGGTTGCGCTGAACGCCCCGGTTCGGGCCACAATGCTCGAAACAACGGGAGTACTGTAATGCGCAACGGATGGCGATGGAGCTTGGCGGCAGCCAGCCTGCTGCTGGTCACGGCATGCAACCAGCATAACGACGCGGCGTTGAACCCTGCAGCGCAGGGCAATCCGCCGCTCGCCGATGTACGCATCGAAATGCGCCCGGTCGCGGAAGTCGGCGAGCCGGGCGTCGAGGTCCGCTTCGCACACGGGGAGACCGTCAAGCTGGCCAACCCGCCCGTGTTCACGACCGGCGCGATTGCCAGCGTGCGCCAGGTGGTCAACGAGGACGGAAAGGCCAACGTGTACTACGCGTTCACCGAGGCCGCCGCGCCCCGCATCCACAGCGCCACCGAGCGCCTGGTCGGACGGACGATGGTGCTCACCGTCGATGGCGAACCGATCTCCCGGGCGAACCTCAGCGGCCCCTTCGGCGAGAGCATGATGACCTCGGGCCTTGAGGCGGACGAAGCCACCGCGCTGGTTACCCGGATCACCGGGCGACCGTAGCGCTGTCTAGCGGAACCGCGCTTCGATCTCCTCCAGCGTCTTGCCCTTGGTTTCCGGCAGCAGGAACGCGGCCACCAGGAAGTACAGCAGCGTGCAGCCGGTCCAGAAGAAGAACATGCTGGCGTAGCCGTGGTGGCCCACGGTCGGCAGGAAGATCGCGGCGATCACCGTGGATACGAACTGGTTGATCAGCAGCGCGATGCTCATGCCGTTGGAGCGGATGCGGGTAGGCATCAGCTCCGACAGCGCCAGCCACACGCATACGCCCGGGCCCACCGCGAAGAACGCCACGAACAGCAGGATGCAGCCGGCCACCAGCCAGCCGTGCGTGGGCGAGGGCACCGGGCCGATGACCGCGCGCTCGATCACCAGCGGTGCCTGCACGGCGGCGGCCGGATCCGGGAACGGGTTGAGGTCGAGGCGGCGGAAGAACGCGCCGATCACGCTGTCAGCCGACACCGCGTCTTCGCGGCGGATCTGCAGCGTGGCGTCGATGGGGTTGTCGCTGCGCAGCGAACGCACGTTGCTGAAGCCGCCGTAGGCGTAGGACACCGTGAGCTGCAGCGGTTGACCGTCGGCGTTGCCATCCAGCCGCCGCCACTGCGCGGCATCCATTGGCAGCGACAGCGACTGCCCGTACACCTGCTGCTGCAGCGCGGGCTGTACATCCAACCGCCCGTGTTCGCTGCGCACGAACAGCAGCGCGGCGCCCAGCAGCGCGATGGTGATGCCGCCGGTGCCCAGCATCAACAGGAACCTGCGGCCCTTGCGATCCACCAGCACCAGCGCGACGATGGTCATCAGCGCATTGAGCAGCTTGATGGAGACATCGGCCCAGTTGGCCACCGCGCCGGGCAGCCCGGCCTGGTGGAGGATGTTCACCGCATAGGCCAGTACCGAATTGATGCCGGTCGCCTGGGTGAAGGCCAGCACCAGGCAGGCCAGCACGAAGGGCCACACATAGCGGCGGCTCAGCAGCGGATCGCGCCTGGCCGGGCTGCCACCGCTGGCTGGGGCATCGGGCGCCTGCATGCGCGCCAGCGTGGCTTCCACCTCCGCCGGCGCCACCGTGCGCTGCAGGGCGTTGCGTGCTTTCTCAATGCGGCCGCGCCGCACCAGCCAACGGGGCGATTCGCTGATCAGCAACGCGCCGCCGGTGAACACCAACCCGGGCATCAGGCAACTCCAGAAGATGGTGCGCCAGGCGTGATCCTTCACCGCGAACAGCATGCGCTGCTGCTCCTCGCCCGGCAGGTGGCTCACGGCGGCAGTGGCGGCGTCCACGCTGTGGGCGTGATACAGCCCGATCACCGCCGCCAGTACCAGTCCGATGGTAAGCAGCAGCTGGAACATCGCTGCGCCACGCCCGCGCCGTTCGGGGCTCAACACTTCGGCGAGGTACAGCGGCACCACCACGCCGATCAGGCCACCGCTGATGCCCTGCAGCAGGCGCCCCATCAACAGCGGTCCATAGCCTTCGGACAGCGCCATCACCGGAATGCTGGCGGTGAACAGCACGCCGGCCAGCACCATCGCGCCGCGCCGGCCGATCAGGTCGGCCACGGCGCCGGCAAACAGCGAGGACAGCACGCTGCCCAGCAGCACCGCAGCCACCACGAAGCCAAGCTGCTGGGTGGTCAGGTGCCAGCTGGCGGTGGCCGTGGCCTCGAGGTAGGGCAGGGCGCCGGCGATGATGCCGATGTCGATGCCATAGAGCAGGCCGCCCATGCCGCCGATGAAGAGCAGATAGCGCACCGGCCAACGCGGCGCATTGGCGGAAGCGGGCACGGGCATCACGGCGGAAGCGTCGTTCATGGTGCGGTCCTGTCTACGTTGGAACGCGCCGCACGGGGCGCGGAATCACTCAGTCAAGCGTGATGCGTTCGCCTTCCACCACTACCTGCTGCACGCGCAGGTCATGGTCGAGCACGACCAGGTCCGCCCACGCGCCCGGTTGCAGGCGGCCGCGGTCATCCAGGCCCAGATAGTCGGCGGGGTAGCGTGAAACGCGGTTGGATGCGTCATCCAACGCCAGACCCAGCGCAACCAGGTTGCGCAGTGCCTGGTCCATGGTCAGCGCGCTGCCGGCCAGCGAGCCGCTTTCAAGGCGCACGCAGCCCAGGCACTTGTGCACGCGCTGCACGCCCAGCGCGTATTCGCCATCGGGCATGCCGGTGGCAGCGGTGGCGTCGGTCACGCAGTACAGGCGCGGAATCGCGCGCAGCGCGGTGCGGATTGCGCCGGGGTGCACGTGCTGGAGGTCGGGAATGAGTTCGGCGTACTCGGCATGCGCCAGCGCCGCCGTGGCGATGCCGGGGTGGTAGTGGTCCACGCCGGTCATGCCGTTGAACAGATGGGTGAAGCCGGCGGCGCCTGCCTCCAGCGCGGCCACGCCCTGCTCGTAACTGCCTGCGCTGTGTCCCAGCTGCACGCGGATGCCGAGCGCGTTCAATGCGGGGATCAATGCAAGGTGCTGGCCGATTTCCGGTGCCAGGGTCAGCACCTTGATCGGTGCGATGGCGTGCAGGCGGCGCACATCCTCCAGCGTGGCTTCCACCACCAGCGGCGGCTGCGCACCCAGGCGCTCGGCGCTGATGAACGGACCTTCCAGATGCACGCCCAGCACGCGCGCCATGCCGGGATCACGCTGCGCAATCGCGGTGGACAGGCCCTGCAGCGCACGCACGATGTCGCCTGCCTCGGCAGTCATGGTGGTGCCCAGCAGCGCGGTGGTGCCATGCCGCGCGTGCGCGCGTGCCACCGTCTGCGCGGTATTTCCGCCCTGCATGATGTCCACCCCGGCACCGCCATGCACATGCAGGTCGATGAAGCCGGGCAGGATCAGCGGCACCTCGTCATCGCCACGCGGGTCAGCGTGGTCACTGTTGATCGACACGATGCGCTGGCCAAAGGCGATGTTGCCGCGCACCAACCCGAACGGGGTCAGGATGCGGCCATGCAGGGTGGAATCGGGGTTCAAGGCGGCGACTCGGCAATGATCACTTCGATGCCCAGCTTCTGCAGCCCTTCCAGGTACTCCGCATCGATGCTGGCATCGGTGATGATGGTGTGGACCTGGTCCAGGCGGGCGATGCGGTGCAGGCTGACGTGGCCGAACTTGGAGGCGTCGGTAAGCACCACCACGCGGCGTGCGCGCTCCACCATGCGGTGGTTGAGGCGGGCCTCGGCTTCATGGTGGGTGGTGAGCCCGAACTGCAGGTCCAGCCCGTCCACGCCCAGGAACAGGGTGTCGAAGCTGTAGGTATTGAGGCTGGCCTCGGCCTGGCTGCCCTGCAGCGACAGTGACTGCTTGCGCAGCAGGCCCCCGGTGAGCAGCAGTTCCACCCCCGGTGCATTGGCCAGCTCCCAGGCGATGTTCAGCCCGTTGGTCATCACCGTCACGTCGCGGTGTTCGCGCAGGTGGCGCGCCAGCGTCATGGTGGTGGAACCCGAATCGATGATGATGTTGTCGCCGGCGCGCACCAGCCGCGCGGCATGCGCGCCGATGCTGTCTTTCAGCGGCAGGTTCAGCGTGTCCTTTTCGTGGATGTCCTGCTCCAGCGGCGGCTTGCGCACCAGGGTGGCGCCGCCGTGGGTACGCGTGGCAAGGCCCTGCGCTTCGATATGGGTCAGGTCGGCGCGAATGGTCACTGCCGAGACGCCGAAGCGCTCCACCAGTTCGCTGACCTGCACGTTGCCGTGTTCGACCAGCAACTGCAGGATCTGTTGGCGGCGCTGCCGTGTGTTGCGCATGGGGCGATTCCGTTCGGAAGGAAAGCCGAAGCTTACCGTTCCGAAAGCTCCGTGGCAGGAAAAGCTTCGTTATTCGCGCCGAACGCGTTGCGAGCGCAAGCCCGGGCGTATTCCGCCAAGCGCAGCCCCACCTTGTGCCGGATCAGCGCCAGCGGTTCGGCCGCCAGCTCACCGGCCTGCACCGCGCGCAGCTGCTCGGGCAGGTACTGGCTGAGCAGCATGAGCGGGGGTGCCTGGCGGGTGAGGTTGTCGACCAGGGTGTCCAGTGCGGCCTGCACGGCCGGTTCGCCCCAGTAGTAGCGGCTGCGGTCGCTCAGGGAATAGGCGCGCAGCAGGCGCTGTTCGTGCGCATCGCCCTGGTAGTAGCTGGCCCAGCTGGCCGGCTTGTCGAGCATGCAGCGGTCCAGCACCTCGATGATCCGTGACGCTTCCGCACCGGGAAGGAGCTCGCGTTCGATCATCGCCAGCGCGAACACCGCCTCGCGGAACGCGTAGGTCGCCGCCGGGCCCACCTTGAGGATGGCGAAGTGGTCGCGCACCAGCGCATGCAGGCCGGCTTCGGTCTGGTAATCGGTGGAATGGGCTTCGAACACGATGCGCGGCTGGGTTTCCACGAACGCCGAGAGCTCGCGGGCGGCGGCCGGGTCGTAGTGGTGCACGCTGCTGTGGTCGAAATCCACGCCGGGCTGCACCACCATGGCGATCACGCGCTCCCAGGCCGGCAACAGGTCCGGTGCGGAAAATGCCTCGCGGTGAATCGCCAGCGTGACGGCGGCAGCGGTGGGCGTGGTCACGGCCAAGCCACCTTCCAGGGAGGCTTCGCCACCGGGAACAGGCACTTCGGTACCGATCACGTAGACCGGTGGCGGCAGCCCGTTCTCCGCGGCCGTGCGTTCGGCAATACGCGCCAGTTCGGCCGAGCGCGCGGCTACGACCGCATCCGGCAGCGGGGTCGGGTCATCGGCGCAGGACATGCTGCAGTCCAGGTGGATCTTGTGGAAGCCGGCGGCCACGTAGGCGGCAACCAGGGTGCGCGCGTTGGCCATCGCGACGTCGGCCGGCCCCTTCTGCCAGGCGTTCGGGCCGAGATGGTCGCCGCCCAGGATCAGCCGCTCCGCCGGGAAGCCCTGGCTGCGCGCCAGCTGCAGCACGTAATCGCGGTACTGCGGCGGGGTCATGCCGGTGTAGCCGCCGAACTGGTCCACCTGGTTGGAGGTAGCTTCGATCAGCAGCACGGTGTCGTGTTCGCGCGCGACCTGCATGGCGGCCAGCAGCACCTGCTCGTTGCTGCAGCACACGCTGTACAGGCCAACGGGCTGGCCCTGGCGATGGGCGGCGATCAACGATTGGACGGCAGACATGGCAACACTCCAGGTGCAGCGGAACGGAAAGAAGGGGTTCAGGGCGCGGGATGGTGCTGGCGCGCCAGCAGCGCCGCGCCGCGTGCACCGCCGGCATCGCCGAAGGCTGGCGGCAGGATCGGCGGTACGCGCACCCCGTTGAACAGGTAGGGCGCAATGGCGGCAGGCAGGTCGCGGTACAGCTGCTCCAGTTTCGACAGCCCGCCCCCCAGCACGATCACGTGCGGGTCCAGCGCCAGGATCAGGCTGGCGAAGCTGTAGCCGAGAAGGTCGCGGTGGATGGCCAGCGCCTGCAGCGCGATCGGATCGCCGGCCTGCGCCTGCTCCACCACGGCGGTGGCGTCGCAGGCCAGGCCGCCGTGGCGTTCATGGATCAACGCCAGGCCGCTGCCGGAGACATAGCGCTCCAGGCAGCCGCGCAGGCCACAGCCGCAGTCCAGCAGCGGCAGGTCATGGCGCAGCTGCAGCGTGGCCGGCAGGCTCCAATGGCCCCACTCACCGGCAATGCCGTTGTTGCCCGCGACCAGCTTTCCGTCCAGGCAATAGCCACCGCCCGCGCCGGTACCCAGGATCACCCCGAACATGCTGGGGTATCCGGCGGCGGCGCCGTCGTGCGCTTCGGACAGGGCGAAACACTGCAGGTCGTTACCCAGTGCCAGTGGGCGCTGGAGCCGTGCTTCCAGGTCATGCCCCACCGTGTGGCCGCTCAGCGCGGGCACGTTGGCGCTCAACTGGCGGCCGCTGTCGCGATCGCGCACGCCGGGCAGGCCCAGGCCTACCGCAACGGAACGCGTGCCCAGCGCGGCATCCGCATCGTCGACCAACTGGCCGACGGCAGCCACAAAGGCCGCGTAGTCACTCGTGGGCGTCGCCACGCGCTGGCGGTAATGCACCGTCAGCGCCGCGTCACAGGCCACCAGCTCGATCTTGGTGCCGCCGATATCGATGCCGTACCAGGTCTGCATGCGCTGCTCAGCCATGGTCGTGGATCGTCACGCCCTGCACCACGCGGTTGACCGTGCCATCCGGGAACGGGTTGTCGGGGGTCAGGCCGAGCGCGGCCGAACGCTGCAGCGCGAAGCACTGCGCCATCACCAGCCACAGCGGGGCCAGCCACGGATCGGGCAGGGCAGGTACCTGCAGCAGGAAATCGCCGTCGGCACTGTCGCTGCCGGCCGGGCCGACCGAGATCACGCGGGCGGCGATGCCGTCGCGGCGCAGCTCTTCCAGCAGGTCCTGCTCGTAGCGTCGCGCCAGCGGCTGCGCGCTGCGCAGCACCACCACCAGCGTGGTGCCGTTGAGCGTGGATTTCGGCCCGTGGCGGAACCCGAGCGGGGTGTTGGCCAGCGCCAGCACCCGGCCGGCAGTCAGTTCCAGCACTTTCAGCGCCGCTTCGCGCGCGGTCGCTTCCAGCGGGCCACTGCCCAGGTAGATCACCCGCGAGATATCGGTACGCGCGAGCGCTGCGACCGGCGCGTCCCAGTCGCTCACAGCCTGCGTACCGCGCTCGGCCAAGCTGCGCAGGCGAGCGATGCGCTCGGCCCAGGGAGCGACATCGAACACGCTCAACGCGGCCAGCAGCATGCAGCTCAGGCTGCTGGTCATGGCAAAGGCGCGGTCGCAGCTGGCGGGCGGCATCAGCAGTGACAGCGTGTCGCTGCGGCCCTGGCCGCGCTGTGCCAGCGCGCCATCGGCATTGCAGGTGATGTCCAGGAAGCGCGCGTCGTCCACCTGCGCCCGCACCAGGTCCACCGCCGCCACGCTTTCCGGGCTGGAGCCGCTGCGCCCGAACGACACCAGCAGGGTCGGGCGGTCGCGCTGCAGGTACAGCGCCGGGTGGGTGAGCAGGCTGGTGGTGTGGATGGCGCGGACCTCTGCCGGCCACTGCGCATTGATCTGGCCGGCGACCATCTCGGCGATGAAGCCCGAACTGCCGGCGCCGGTGAAGATGACCCGCTGGACCGGCTGGCGCAGCGCGTCACCCAGGAACGCGTCGATGCGCTCGCGGGCGGCCTCCAGCGCGTCGGCCAACGCTGACCAGAGGGCGGGTTGCTGCGCGATCTCTTCTGCGGTGTGCGCGCCACCCAGGCGCTGCCAGGCGGGCATATCGGGGAGCAGAGTGACGTCCATTCGCTATTCCTGTTGGGCGACCGCACGATCAGCGTTTTCTTTCGAAATGTCAAATATCGAAAGATTAAAATAAGATATCTGGATCACATTCTTCACTATTGCTGTCGGTTCTTGCGCGATTGCCCGTGTCTATCTGCGCGTCCTGCAACGGAAAAATCATCGCATTCAGCCGGCAGAAAGAAAGTGGTGCTTTGCATCATCTTTCGTTTTGATAGAATTCCTAATCTTTTTTCTTTTCAATTTCTTGACATCTTTCGATAGCCTGCCCCATAGTCGGCCGCACTGGTTTCGGACACCCGCCGAACGCGGGCTTTGGGGGCGAAGTGGTTACCCGTTGTCGACGCACCGTACTGGCCATCTCTCTTCTGTCGCTGTTGGCCGCCATGCCGGCGCTGGCCGCGCCGTTGGGCAACCTGAGCGCACTACGTGCCGAGCCGGCCGCGTCGGCCACTGCCTGGACGCTGACCACCGATAACGGCATGACCGTGCGCGTGGACCTGCTGCGCCCCGACCTGCTGCGCGTGCAGGCCAGCCGCACCGGCAAACTGCTGCCGGCCGGCGACAAGGCCGCCCCCATCGTGCTGCCGCAGGCCACATCGGCCGTGCCATTCCAGCTGGAGGAAGACGGCAACGAAGTGCGCATCCGCACCGACGCGCTGGTGCTGCACATCCAGCGCCAGCCGCTGCGCCTGGCACTGGACCGGCGCGAGGCCGGCAAGGACGTGCCGCTGTGGCGCGAACTGCAGCCGCTGGACCTGGATACCGCACAGAGCGTGCAGGTGCTGAGCAGCCAGGCCGACGAACAGTTCGTCGGCGGTGGCCAGCAGAACGGACGCTTCGCTTTCAAGGGGCGTGAGCTGGAAGTTTCCTACTCCGGTGGCTGGGAAGAGGGCGACCGCCCCAACCCGGCGCCGATGCTGCTCAGCTCACGCGGCTGGGGCATGCTGCGCAACACCTGGAGCGATGGCAGCTACGATCTGCGCCAGGCCGACCAGGCCACGCTGCTGCACCGCGAAGACCGCTTCGACGCCTACTACTTCGTCGGCGCCGGCCTGCCTGCGCTGCTGGACCGCTACACCGCACTGACCGGGCGCGCCGCATTGCTGCCGCGCTGGGCGTTCTCGTACGGCGACGCCGACTGCTACAACGATGGCGACAACATCAAGAAGCCCGGCAGCGTGCCCGAAGGCTGGAGCGATGGCCCCACCGGCACCACCCCGGACGTGGTCGACAGCGTGGCAAAACAGTACCGCGCGCACGACATGCCCGGCGGCTGGATCCTGCCCAACGACGGCTACGGCTGCGGCTACAAGGCCTTGCCGGAAACGGTGAAGGGCCTGGCTGGCTACGGCTTCAAGACCGGGCTGTGGACCGAGAACGGCGTGGACAAGATCGCCTGGGAAGTGGGCACCGCCGGCAGCCGCGTGCAGAAGCTGGACGTGGCCTGGACCGGCAAGGGCTACCAGTTCGCGATGGATGCCAACCAGTCCGCGTTCAACGGCATCCTGCACAACTCCGATTCGCGCCCGTTCCTGTGGACGGTGATGGGCTGGGCCGGCATCCAGCGCTATGCGGTCGCCTGGACCGGCGACCAGAGCAGCAGTTGGGATTACATCCGCTGGCACATTCCCACCCTGGTCGGATCGGGCCTTTCGGGCATGGCCTACGCCAGTGGCGATGTGGATGCGATCTTCGGCGGCAGCGCCGAAACGTTCACCCGCGACCTGCAGTGGAAGAGCTTCACCCCGGTGCTGATGGGCATGTCGGGCTGGTCGGGCAGTGCGCGCAAGCACCCGTGGTGGTTCGACGAGCCCTACCGCAGCGTCAACCGCGATTACCTCAAGCTGAAAATGCGCATGACCCCGTACATGTACGGGCTGGCACACGACGCGGCGACGACCGGCGCGCCGATCCTGCGCGCGCTGATGTGGGATTACCCGCAGGACCCCAACGCCTGGAACGAAACCTGGAAGTACCAGTTCCTGCTCGGGCGCGACCTGCTCGTGGCGCCGGTGTACCGCAGCCAGGCCGCCAGCCGTGGCTGGCGCCGCGACATCCACCTGCCGCAGGGCCGCTGGATCGATTACTGGGATGGCCGCGCGCTGCAGGCTGGTGCGGAAGGCCGTCAGCTGGACCGCCCGGTCGATCTGGCAACAATCCCCGTGTTCGTGCGGGCCGGTGCCATCGTGCCGATGTATCCGGAGATGCTGTACGACGGCCAGAAACCGCTGGATGAGGTCACCTTCGACCTCTACCCGCAGGGCAGCTCGCAGTACACGCTGTACGAAGACGACGGCAACACGCGCCGCTACGAGAAGGGCGAATCCAGCCAGCAGCAGGTCACCATGCAGGCCCCGGCGCAGGGCAGTGGCCGGGTGCAGGTGAACATCGATGGCGTGCGCGGTCAGTACCAGGGGCAGCTGGCACAGCGCCGCTACGCGCTGCGCGTACTCAGCCGGCAGAAGCCGGCAGCGGTCAGTCTTGATGGCCGCGCGCTGCCGATGCTCACAGATGCCGCCGCGTGGCAGGCCGCGCCGGAAGGCTGGTACTTCGATGCAGGCGAACGCCGTGGCACCGTGCATGTGCGTACCGTACCCACCGATATCCGCCGGCCGCTCGCCTTCCAGCTCGATATCGCGCAGGCACCGGCAGCTGCCGATGATGTGTTCCCCGCCGCACCGGTGTTGGGCCGCGCATTGCCGGCCGACAGCCTGCTGGTGGTCAACCGCCCGGCCGAAGAGCGCGGCTACGAACTGGAAAAGGCATTCGATGACGACCCGGCCACCTGGTTCCGCACCGTGCGCAACCAGGCCGTGCGCACCGGCGCCCACGAATGGGTGATCGGCTTTGGCGAGCGCCGCCTGATCGACGGCATCGCACTGGCACCCCGCAATGACCAGCACTGGAAGAGCGGGCAGATCCGCGACTACGAGATCTACCTGGCCGACACCAATGGCGAATGGGGCGAGCCGATCAAGCGCGGCCGCCTGGCGCTGAAGCAGGACCTGCAGCAGATCGACTTCCCCGCCCGCGCCGGCCGCCTGCTGCGCTTCCGCGTGCTCAGCGTGCAGAACCCGGACGGTGATGGGGCCGCTGGCAGCGACCCGATGGTCACTGCGGCGCAGGGCAACGTGGCCCGTGCGGTGGATGCACTGCAACCGCGTGATGTCGGCCCGATCACCCTGTCCACGTTCCAGATCCTGGAACACCAGGTTGCAGAGCGCCCGGCGCAGCAGCGCCACCTGTCCGAACTGACCTTGCCGGCCGCGGCCAACGCACAGGTGCGCGCCGACCTCGCCTTCCAGGGCGGGCAACCCATGCGCATGAACGGCCTGCTGTTCCGCCGTGGCCTGGGCGTGGGCCCAGCCAGCCGCATCGACCTGCAGCTGCAGGGCCAGTGGCGCCTGCTGCGCGCGGACCTGGGCATCGACGATGCGTGCCGCAGCGCCGGCGGCATGCAGTTCCAGGTCTGGGGCGATGACCGCCTGCTCTACGACAGCGGCCTGGTGAAGGCACCGGGCGTGGTCAAGCCCGAACTGGATATCCGCGGCCTGCAGCGCCTGAGCCTGCGCACGCTGGGCACACAAGGCACGCAGCCCGCACAGGTGTGTGGCAACTGGGCCAACGCCGCACTGATCGGACAGGAGGGCGATACCGCCACCATCGTGTCGCCGTAACCCAGGGACGTACCGAAAAACAGAATTCCCCACCGTTTCCCGACTACGGCCCGCCGGCCGTGGTGCGGGTGACTGTTGCCCGAAAAAACCCACCCAGGCAGCCCCACGCTGCGGAATGCACAAGGAGCCAAAGATGTTGAACGAACGCCATCGCCATCGCCGCATCCCCGCTACACCCTTGTCCGTCGCGCTGGGGCTTGCCCTGGCCGTAACCGGTCCGGCGTTTGCCCAGGACGACGACACGGCCGTTGATGCAAAGGCAAAAGCCAACGCCACCGAACTGGCGCGCGTGCAGGTCACCGGGTCCAACATCCGCCGCAGCGATGTGGAAACCTCCTCGCCGGTGCAGGTGATCAGCAAGCAGGACATCGAGAACATGGGCGCGCGCACGCTGCTGCAGGTGCTCGACAACCTGCCCGCCGCACGCCCGGGCCAGCAGGATTCGCGCTCGCTGTTCACCGGTTCCGACGGCGCTTCGCAGGCGAACCTGCGCGGCCTCGGCGCGCAGGGCACGCTGGTGCTGCTCAACGGCCGGCGGCTGTCGTACTACGGTGCGCCGGCCGGGTTCCAGACCCAGTTCGTCAACATCGACGCCATTCCGGCCGCTGCCATCGAACGCATGGAAGTGCTGACCGACGGCGCCTCGGCCGTGTACGGCACCGACGCGGTGGCCGGCGTGATCAACGTGATCACCAAACGCTCCTACCAGGGCGCGGAGATCAACATCACCGCCGACAAGTCCTCGCGCATCGATTCCTACGGCGAGCAGCAGGGCAGCATCACTGCCGGCTTCGGCGACCTCGACGAAGACCGCTACAACGTTTATGCCTCGGTGAACCTGTATCGCCGCAATGCGATTCCGCTCAGTGATTTCTACGACAAACGGCCGCCCCAGTACTACGTCAACAACCCCAACTACATCCCTGGCCTGCGCCTGGGCACCGGCAGCAAGCCGGGCGAGTTCAATCCGGGCAGCTTCTTCGCGTTCGATCCCACCACCAACGCGCTGGTACGTGAAGCCGCACCGGGTTGCAACAACGTGCTGGTCGAAGCTGCAGGCACGCGCTGCATCTGGGAAACGTGGATGAACCGCGAGATCGACGCCGGTGCCAAGACCGAGCGCGCGACCGCTTACATCAGCTCGCACTTCTTGATCGGCGACACCACCGAAGCCTTCGCTGAAGTCACCTACACCGACATCGACCTGACCGCGAACGGCGGCACCCCTTCCGCCTACAACACCACGACCGGCAATCCCTCGAGCTGGTACTCGCGCAACACCGGCAACACGGTCAATCAGTTCCTCACGCCGTATCTGGGACCGAACAACGTCTACAACCTGGCCAGCCCGGAACTGAAGGCGCTCATGGGCGGCGTGGTGGGCCTGAACTACCTGATGCAGGATGTAGGCGATGGCCACTTCGGCCAGCGCAACACCGACCAGAGCTACCGGGTGCTGGCCGGCCTGCGCGGTGCCCTGGGCGACGACTGGAACTGGGAAACCGCGTTCGCCACCGCCGGAAGCCATTCGGTCACCTACCAGACCGTCAACGTGAACCTGGAAGGCTTCGAGCGCGCGTTTGGACCCTACACCATCGACCCGGGCACCGGGCGGGTGATCATCTCCGACAATCCGGCCTACCAGTTCGGCGTCATCAGTGACGTCAACGCCAAGCTGATCCGCGAGGCATACCCCACCTTCGACATCCAGTCGTGGACGCGCCTGCATACGTTGGACGGCAAGATCGAAGGCCCGCTCTTCAGCATGCCGGCCGGCGACGTGCGCGCCGCGTTCGGCTTCAATGCCACCCGCGAAACGTTCTACACCCCGGGCAACGAAGACGCCGCCAATGGCCTGATCACCCAGCAGGGCGGCTCGTGGTTCGATGGCAAGCGCAACACCTACGCGCTGTTCGCCGAAGCCGTGGCCCCGCTCACCGACAAGCTGGAACTGGATGCCGCGCTGCGCGTGGACAAGTACCCGAACTTCAGCGCCAACCTGGCCCCGAAGATCGGCCTGAAGTACCAGGTGCTGCCGCAGCTGTTGCTGCGCGGCACCTATTCCGAAGGCTTCCGTGCGCCGAGCCTGGCCGAAGCGGGCACCGGCGGCGTGTTCGCCCAGCTCGGTGGCTTCGAGGACGACATCCGCTGCGATGAGACCAATGCCATCGCCAACCTGCTGCGCCAGTCCAACCGGCCGGGCGACGTGGACCTGGGCAACTCGCTGCTCAACGCCGACTGCAGCCGTACCGTGGCGCGCATGACCCAGCCCAATCCGGACCTGAAGCCGGAGAAGGCCAAGATATCCACGCTCGGTTTTGTGTATGAGCCGGCGAGCTGGATGTCGATCTCGGCCGACTACTGGTTCATCTACCGCCGCAACGAGATCGCCGCGCCGGACTACAGCAAGGAACAGGACATCCTGTCGATGACCCGCAACCCGATCAGCGACTCCGATCGGGCGGCCGAGGCTGCGCTTGCGCAGATGTGCGCCGACCCGGCAAGCGGCGTGAGCTGCCCGGGCGCGTTGCCCGGCTACAGCGTGGGCAACGTGGCCGCCGTGGTGGGCCAGTACAAGAACCAAGGCCGCACCCTGGTGGACGGTTTCGACATCGACGCGCGCGGTCGCTTCATGCTCGGTGAGTGGGGCGCGCTGAACATCGGCGTGGCCGCCACCATCGCGCGCCGCAAGGAGGCCTACATCGACGACACCGATCGCTGGTACTACGGCAACACCATCGGCTACTACGGCAACCCGCGCATGCGTGCCACGTTCAACGCGGACTGGTCCTACAAGCAGGTCACCACCAGCTTCTTCGTCAACTATGTGGGCGGCACCAAGTGGGCGTGGGACCGCGTCGATGCCGAAGAAAACAACCCGGACACCTGCACCGCCGGCTCGCTGCCGGTGAACCCGGCCCAGTGCGATGGCGTGCCGTCGTGGTGGACCGCCAACCTGAGCGTGGGCTGGCGCCCGGATGACCACTGGAGCCTGGGCTTCACGGTCAAGAACCTGTTCAACCGCCTGCCGTTCTACGACCCGAACAGTTTCCTGGGTGACTCCAGTGACTATGCCAGCATCTTCGGCCGCAGCTACAGTCTGCAGGTCGGCTACAAGTTCTGATTGTTCCAGCGCGCCGGTCCCGGCCGGCGCGCTTCCAAAGGGAGTAACGTTCCATGAAGCGTAGGGAATTCATTGCCGCCGGTGCGGCCCTGGCCGCCACCAGCCTGCTGCCGGAAACGCCGGCCTGGGCACGCGGGCGCACGCTGCGCCTGGGCCTGATCGGCACCGGCATGCGCGGGCAGGTGCTGCTGAAGGAGCTGGTCCGCCGCGACGACGTTGAAGTGGTCGCGCTGTGCGACATTGAACCGATCATGCTCAAGCGCGGCATGGACATGGTGGCCAAGGCCGGCAGGAAGGCGCCTACCGCCTACGGCCAGGACGGCGACCGCAATGCGTGGAAGCGCCTGCTCGAACAGCGCGGCCTGGATGGCGTGATCATCGCCACGCCGTGGGAGTATCACGCCCCGATGGCGATTGCCGCCATGCAGGCCAAAATCGCGGTGGGTTGTGAAGTGGTCGCCGGCATCACCCTGCAGGACCACTGGGACGTACTCAAGACCCAGCTTTCCACGGGCACCCCGTACATGCTGCTGGAGAACGTCTGCTACCGCCGCGACGTGATGGCGACCCTGCAGATGGTGCGCAACGGCCTGTTCGGTGAACTGGTGCACCTGCAGGCCGGCTACCAGCACGACCTGCGCGGGGTGAAGTTCAACTCCGGCGATCCCGCCCAGCCGTACGACAGCGGCGTGGAATTCGGCCCGCATGCGTGGTCCGAAGCGCGCTGGCGCACCCAGCATTCGGTGGACCGCAACGGCGAGCTGTACCCCAGCCATGGCATCGGCCCGTGCGCCATGTACACCGGCATCAACCGCGGCAACCGTTTCACCCATATCAACGCGTTCGCCAGCAAGGCGCGCGGCCTGCATGAGTACACCGTGGCCAAGAGTGGCGGCACCACCCACCCCAGCACCAAGGTGAACTTCAAGCTCGGCGACATCGTCACCACCACGCTGGCCTGCGAGAACGGCGAAACCATCCTGCTGCAGCACGACACCTCGCTGCCGCGCCCGTACTCGATGGGCTTCCGCGTGCAGGGCACCAAGGGCTTGTGGATGGACGTGAACCAGTCCATCCACATCGAAGGCCGCAGCCCGCCGCACAAGTGGGAACCGTTCAAGGCCTACCAGGACCAGTACGAACACCCGCTGTGGAAGCAGCACGCCGACACCGCCGCCAGCGCGGGCCACGGCGGCATGGACTGGTTCGTGATCCACGCCTTCGTCGAAGCCCTGAAGGCCAAGGCGCCGATGCCGATCGACATCTACGACGCCATCACCTGGAGCGCGATCACCCCGCTGTCGGAGCAGTCCATCGCCAACAGCTTCCAGACCCTGGAGTTCCCGGACTTCACCGCCGGCCTGTGGAAGCAGCGCAAGCCGATCTTCGCGTTCGACGGGACCTACTGACGGGAAAGCAAAGAAGATGGTGCGCCCGGAGGGATTCGAACCCCCGACCAATGGCTTCGGAAGCCACTACTCTATCCGGCTGAGCTACGGGCGCATCTTTTAGAACCGCCGCACCACCGGCGGGCCGGGGCGGGCATCGCAGCGCCATGAGGCGGTGCGGGACGGGCATTCTATCCGTAAACGCGGCGCAGGTCTGCCCCCTTGGGCGAAACAGCGCCTCCGGCGCCGGGGAAGGGGCCTTGGCGGTATCCTTTGCGCATGGCTTACGAACGTTTTGACGCCCCCGCGGGCGCACCGCCCTCGCGCTGGGGCCAGTACTGGAAACTGATGCGCGCTGATCGCCCGATCGGCACCCTGCTGCTGCTGTGGCCTACCTGGTGGGCGCTGTGGCTGGCCGCCGGCGGGCTGCCGCCGCTGTGGATCCTGTTCGTGTTCACCGCCGGGGTATGGCTGACGCGTTCGGCCGGCTGTGTGATCAACGACTACGCCGACCGCTGGCTGGACCCGCACGTGAAGCGCACCAAGGACCGCCCGCTGGCGAGTGGCCGGGTGTCCGGCCGCGAGGCGCTGGTGCTGTTCGCCGGGCTGATGCTGGTCGCCTTCGCGCTGGTGCTGACCCTGAACGCGCTGACCATCGGCATGAGCTTCATCGGCATCTTCCTGGCCGCCAGCTACCCCTACCTCAAGCGCTACACCCACCTGCCGCAGGTGTACCTGGGCATGGCCTTCGGCTGGGGCATTCCGATGGCGTTCGCCGCCATCCAGGGCGAAGTGCCGGTGATCGGCTGGCTGCTGTATGGCGCCAACATCCTCTGGTCCACCGCGTACGACACCTGGTACGCCATGGTCGATCGCGACGACGACCTGAAGATGGGCTCGCATTCCACCGCCATCCTGTTCGGGGATCTGGACCTGGTGATCCAGGGAATCCTGTACACGCTGTTCCTCGGCACGATGGCGCTGGTGGGCGTGCGCGGCGGGCTGGGTCTTTACTACTGGTTGGGCGTGGCGGTTGCTGCCGGGCTGATTGCTTACGAATTCTGGATCGCGCGAAAGCGTGAGCGCGACCCCTGCTTCAAGGCGTTCCTGCACAACAACTGGGTGGGCGCGGCGTTGTTTGCGGGTATTGCGGCGGCACTGGCGCTGGGTTGAGCTGCCGGGTCGCCCGACCAACGGTCGGGCGCCACCCGATCCGTGCGCGCTGGCGCCTGGCCGGTAGGTCACGACCGTTGGTCGTGACGCCGCGGTCCGGCCGCGTTCGTGACATCGGGTTGCTACCAATAGGTGACTGACAGCCTTGTCCCCCTCCTGCACACTGCCCCCCAATGAACCTGGGAGGGTAGGGCATGGCCAGCACCACATCAGCGCCGGCACGGGACGGCTGGATGGCACGCGCAGCGCTGCGGTCGGCGGCCTGGGCGGAAAAATGGTTTCCCGACGCATATGTGTTCGCGGTGCTCGGCGTGGTGATCGTGGCAGTGGCCGCCATGGGCTTCGGCGCCACCCCGCAGGCCACCGCCAAAGCGTTCGGCGACGGCTTCTGGAGCCTGATTCCCTTCACCATGCAGATGGCCTTCGTGGTCATCGGCGGATATGCCGTGGCCACGGCCCCGGTGGTGGCGCGCTTCATCGAACTGCTGGCGCGGGTGCCGCGCACCGGCCGGGGCGCGGTGGTGTACGTCGGCTTGATCAGCATGCTGGCCTCGCTGCTGAGCTGGGGCTTTTCGCTGGTGTTCGGCGGGCTGCTGGTACGTGCACTGGCGCGCCGCCAGGAACTGCAGATGGATTACCGCGCCGCCGGCGCCTCGGCCTACCTGGGCCTGGGCGCGGTGTGGGCGATGGGCCTGAGCTCCTCGGCCGCCCAGCTGCAGGCCAACCCGGCCAGCATGCCGCCCGGCCTGGTGGAAATCACCGGCGTGCTGCCTTTCACCGAAACCATCTTCCTGTGGCAGTCCATCGCGCTTACCGCCGCGTTGATCCTGGTCTCGCTGCTGATCGCGTGGCTGACCGCCCCCGGTCCAGCAACCGCACGCACCGCCAGCGATTTCGCCGGGGCCGCGCAGGCCGAACCGGAACCGCTGCAGCCGCGCACGCGCGCCGGCGAATGGCTGGAGTACAGCCCGCTGTTGACCGTGCTGCTGTCGCTGCTGGCCTTCGGCTGGTTGCTCAGTGAATTCGCCAGCAAGCCGGTGGTGACCGCCATCGCCAACCTCAACACCTACAACTTCCTGTTCATTTCGCTGGGCCTGCTGCTGCACTGGCGGCCGCGCAGCTTCCTCAACGCGGTAGCCAAGGCCGTGCCCAGCACCACCGGTGTGCTGATCCAGTTCCCGCTGTACGGCGGCATCGCGATGATCCTCACCCATGCCGTTGGCAGTGGCGGAGAAACGCTGGCGCATCGGCTCTCCACCGTGTTCGTGCACATCGCCACCACCGACACCTTCGCGCTGGTGATGGGCATCTATTCGGCGGTGCTGGGCTTCTTCGTGCCCTCCGGTGGCGGCAAGTGGATCATCGAAGCGCCCTACGTGATGCAGGCGGCCAATGAACTGCATGCGCACCTGGGATGGGCGGTGCAGGTCTACAACGCCGCCGAGGCCCTGCCCAACCTGATCAACCCGTTCTGGATGCTGCCGCTGTTGGGCGTGCTGGGACTGAAGGCGCGGGATATTGTCGGCTTCACCTTCATCCAGTTACTGGTCCACATCCCGCTGGTGCTGGGCCTGCTGTGGCTGCTTGGCATGACCCTGACCTACGTGCCCCCTGTCATGCCGTGACACGGCCAATGCGGTCCGCACAGCACCACCGCGTGCACCACGGCCGCCAGCTGCGGGTCCCGCAGGTGGCCGCGCAGCATCTGCTCAAGCCGGTCCCGAACGTACGCATCGAACTGGTGCAGCGGTTGTTGCTGCCCGATGGCGACCAACGCGTCGATGCGGCGACCCAGCTGCTCGTACATTTCTGTGTTCAGCGTGGTGTCGAACAGGCTGCGCAGCACCAACAGGCCGCGCGAGGACGGCGCCTTCGTGTCACTGGCCTGCGGTGGGTCCTCCAGCGCAGGCTCCAGCGCCTGCAACGCGGCAAACCGCGCCTGTGCGGTGTCGAAATCCACCAGCACCTGGCGCAACGTGGTGCGGCCACGTTCCACGGCATCAGCGTCCAGCCCGCCTGCCTCCAAGCGCTGGCGCAGGCGGGTGTACAGCTGGTTGGCGCTCTGCGCCGCCGTTGGTTCGACCGGCTCGAGCGGACCCAGCAGCTGGTAATCGATCGGCTGCTCACACACCTGCGCCGCCTGCTCGCGCGCCCAGTGGCGCACCCTTCGGTCTTCGGCGTTGAAGCGGTCGTCCTCCAGTGCCAGCCGGCTCACCGCATCGCGCAGAAGTGAGAACCGGTGCAGCAAGGCGCGGTACTGTCCGCCCAGCAGCGATGGCTTGCCGGTCAGCGCGGTCTCGGCCGAGATGGCCACCTGCAGCCGCTGCCCGAACTCAGTGACCCGGCCATGCAGCAGGTCGCGCCGGTGCCGGTGCAGGTCGATGTCATCACCATGCGGGCCGATGTCCCAGTCCGGCACGAGGTAATCACGACAGGCGTGGAAGTCCTCGGCGGCATCGGCCGGCAGCAGGCTGTGCAGGCGTTGGCGCTGTATGCCCAGTGCCGGATGATTGTCCTGCACCGGCAACGGCAGCCACTCGGGTGGCGCTGCCGCCGGGCGGTCGTCGGTGTGGAAATCCACCAGCATGGCGGTGCGCTTGTCGGGATGCGGCGCGTTGATCATGCCCACCGCGCGCAGCCGCTCCGGTGCAGTGAGGGCGCGATCCACATACAGCACGGCCCATCGCGCATCCTGGGTTGCCGGCAGCTCGCCATGCACGATCACCAGTTCCACCTCCGGCGGGATGCGCTCCGAGCCGCGGTCCATGGGCAGGCCGCGGTTGTCGAAGCCCGCCACATGGGTCTTCAACCGCCCATCCACCGCGAGCGCGCGCTGGTAGTCCAACGCCTGGTGGACCGTTCTCACCAGAAGCGCGCCGCGCAGGCCGCGTTCCGCCAGCCGGACCAGATCGTGGAAATGCTGGCTGATGGCGGTGGCGACCTGGGCCACGCGTCGGGAGGGCGAATCCCCCTCGGGCTTCGGGCCGACGTCGCGCCATGCCTGCACCACCACGCCATCGGCGACGGCATGCTCGGGCGGATACTCGTACAGCCTCGGGCCAGGATCCAGACCGGGCACCGGTGCGGTAACCGGTGCGGCCACCAGCGTCAGCCAGGTCGCCTGCGGCAGGCAACGGCGCAGACGACGCAGAAGGACGGGATCGCTGTCCCAGAAATCGGCATCCACCAGCAGCACGATGTCGTCGTCGGTGGCGGCCATTTCATCATCGGCGCCGGGCAGCCTGGTCCTGCGCGCCCAACCACGCAGGATGCGCAGCGGCACCTCATGCAGCGAGGGACCCCTGCCGGCCAGGAACTCGGTGAGCTGGTCAGCAGGCAGTGGACCAGGCCGCTGGCGCCGGTCCTCGGGGGGCGGTGTGAGCCGGGTCAGTGGCTGCAGCACGCGAATCGGCCTGAACGCCGCATCGGCCCGCATGGCCTGCAACAGCCACTGCCGCGTCCGCTGCAGCCCGCTGCCGGTTGCCAGGCACAGCTGGCCTCCGGTACGACGGCCGCTGGCGTCGCGGGTGCCCAGTGCCTGCAGCGCACACTGCACCGCAAAGAACTGGTGGGACCGGACCAGGCAGCGTCGGCCGCTGCGGCCCTCTCGCAGGAAATGCCGTATCAGCTGCAGGAACCGGGGCGGCGACAGCACGCCATGCAGCAGTTCGGCATGCGTGGCCCATGGTGGGTCGAGCGGGACATCGGAGAAGGGCAACGCGGTATCGCGCAGCTGCGTCTGCGCGGCCGGGCTCCAGCCATGCTCCCGCCATTTCACCCACGCATGTGAAGGGGTGCCGACAGCGGCATGGCGGCCGCCACGACGGTCCAGGCTCAGCAGCAGCTGCGCGTGCTGCACCGGCGGGTTGACCGGCATGCTGCCCAGGCCGCGCAACAGATGCCGGATGCCATCCTCCACGGTTCCCCAACGCTTGTACGCATCGCGCTCCACGCAGGCCAGCACCACCAGGGGAATGCCGTTGACGTAACCGACCAGCTCGCGAACGTGGCCGTCGGACGGATCTCCGGGAGCTGCCAAGCGCAGGTCGGTACGCATCGCGTCAGCCACATCCCAATGGTTGCGCTGCACATGCTCCCAATCGATCAACGGAACCGGGACCGAGATCCGGCGCCCGTTGGGCAATTCCAGTTCGGTATGAACGCCGTGGACCAGCAGCCGGTGCACAGCGCTGCTCGACGCTACCCAATCCAGGCTGTGGCAGCACGTTTCGGCCTCGGCAATGATCCGGTCGAATGAAGTGGGCGAAAGCGCCACGCGCTCGCCTTCCCACTCGTACCGATAGCGACGCAGCCACGGCAGCAGCCGCTTCTCCAGCAATGCGCTGTGATGTTCGCCGCGTAACGCCGCCACCGCACCCTCATCCAGAGGGTTCCAGCCCAGCCGCCGCAGCCAACCCAGTACGGAATCGCGCACACCGAACCTGCTGTGGGGGGTGTTCATGCGCGCCCTCCATGTTGTGACCCGAAGACAAGCACGCAGAGAGCGTCGAATTTCTGGCGAATGATGTTCATGGCACCAGTCTGGACGAACGAATGCTGCCGTTGCTGTGTGCATCATTCCGTTTCATGCGTTCGGCGAGCGCAGCGCGTAACGCATTCTCGATGCATATTCCAATCGAGATAGCTTCGGTCAATTGATGAGAGGTTAAAGCGGCGGCTTCAGGTCAGATCCGACAGTTCCCGCTCCAGCGCATCCAGCTCGGCATTCAACGCCGCCTGGAGGGCCACGAACCGCGCGGACAGCTCCGCACGCTGCGCGCGCAATGTCGCAAGATCCGCAGCGGGGCAGCGGGCCACCGGCTGCACATAGCGAGCAACACTCAGGTTGCCGCCATTGCGGGCCAGCTCCTCGGAACTGGCCAGATACGCCACGCCGGGTACGGTTCTGCGCTCGCTGCAGAGGCGGTGCAGGGTGCGCGCCGCCTGATCACCGAGGCGCGGACCGCGCTTCCCACGCGTCGCAAGGCCGCGCGCATCGACAAACAACACGGCGTCATGCCGGCGCACCTTGCGCAACACCAGCAACGCGGTCGCAACCGACGCACCGGCGAAAAGCCGGTCAGGCAGGCCGATCACCATGTCCACCAGGTTCGCGTCCAACCAGCACTGCCGGATGCGCGCTTCCTCGCCATCGCGGAACAGCACGCCATGCGGCACCACGATCGCCATGCGCCCACGCACCGGCTCCAAGGTAGCCAGCATGTGCTGGATCAGCGCGGTATGCGCCCACTGCCGGGACGGAACGCCCTGCAGGAAGCGGAAGTAGGGATCGTGGCTGGCCTGCGCTGGCGCCCACTTCAGCGAAAGTGGCGGGCACGCCAGTGCCACATGGAAGCGCTGCAGCTCGCCGTCCTGCAGCAGCGGTTCCTCCAGCGGGTCGCGGACAAAGAGGCGCGGGGTGTCCGTGCCCTGCAGCAGCAGGCGCAGCCGAGCGACCGCGCACTGCATGGCATCCGGCTCCTGGCCATACAGTGGGTAGCGGGCCGGGCCTGCCGGGCCAATCGCACTTTCCGCATCGCGCATCCAGCTGGCCGCTGCCCGCAGGACGGCCCCCTGCCGGCAGCTGGGATCGTAGACCGCCTCATCCGCGCAGGGGTGGGTGAGCGCAGCCATCAGCCAACTCACCCCTGCGGGCACCTGCGCGGGAAGCAGGGCGTCCACCGCGTCGCCAACGTCCGGACGGGGTACCCCGCGCTGCTGGCGGAAGTCCAATGCCGGCAGTGCAAGCCTCTCCAGCACCTGCAGCAGCACGGCATCGCGCACGACCGGGTCGTCGGGCAGCGCATCTTCCAGCTTCAACGTCGGGAACAGGCCACCCAGCTTGCGCGGATTGGCCAGGGTGAACACCCGCAGCGCGTTCATCACCCTCAGGCCATTGCCCTCCGCATGACGCTGCCGGAACAGCGTGTCGAAGCGGGCCTGGAGCGGAACGCTGTAAGGCACGCAGCGCGGCGGCTCGCCCGGCGAGTACGGAATGTCCGGGTTGCCGTAGTACGTGGCGTCGCTCGCCACTTTCAGCAACAGCAACGAGAGGACCAGGAAGGTATCGGCGTCGGGACGTTTTCCCCCATCGAGCGCGTCGCGGGCGTGGACGAGGGCGGCGAGCGTGGCGGGAACATCTGGCCGCAGCCGGACCGTGACATTGGTTCGAGGAGCAGGAAGGTCAGAACTGTGGATCGTGTGGGTCATGGCCGCGTACAGATTGAGAGCGGACACCAACAGTATGTCCACGGTTCGGATATCCAAAATTCAGATAATCAGCGGAAGCCCTTACGCACGCGGTCATCGTGGCCGCTCGTCCAGAATGTGCGCCGCATAGCGGGCAACCTCCTGATGCCTTGCGGCGATCATCTGCTCGCAGTGAAGCTTCTCGAGCTGCGCTGCCCGCGCGATGGAAACGATGCGTTGCTGGAGGAGCAGGGGCGGCAGCTGCACGCGCAACTCCTCGATGGCTGCCTTGCGGAGGCTCTGCTGACGTGATCCCGCGGATTGCCGGCGCAGGTACTCCTGTGCGCCTTCCTGGTTGAGCTGCCACGCGAGGAAGGCGGGCATGATCCGTTCGTGGTCGCCCACCCGGATGACATACAGGTGAGGGCTGCAGACCGTGTCGACGGGTGGGTTGCACAGCAGCACCGCGAGTGGATGGGCGCCGCGTGCGGCTAGCAGGACGTCGCCCTCCTGGACCCAGTCCGGCGCCTTGCGCGGGTGCAGCCGCGTACGCAGCAGATCGCACGGATCGTGCACGCCCGATGCGCTCAGGTTCTTCAACTGGATCACGCGGACCGGCCCATCCGGGAAGGCGGTGATTGCACCCCGGAACGGATGTCCCTGGCGGATGCTGGCGATGTCCGAGAGCTTCGCACTGCGACGATGATTGTTCATGTGGCGAACCATGCGCGGCAGGAATTCGCACGTCAAATGTGCGTTTTGCACCATTCGGAATGGTGCAGCGGGACCCCCGGAAAGTGATACCTGCACCGCAAACTTCGAGAGGCACAGCGTTTGATTCCACGCATATGGGTAGGCCGGATCAATCGCGAAAAACAGGTTGCGCAAATCATCGCGTCTGGGGTCGTCGCAACGGCCCACATTCATCGTGCTGACTGCGCTCTGATCCACGTCCGGAATATCAGGATTCCGTCTTGGCATAAGCGATGTCGTGCCCGGAGAAAGCACTGAAATACAAGCGGATTGCCGAAGTCGACGCCCACGGATTGACAATTCTGTCTGCAAATTGCCACATGGTTTTAACGAGCCGCTGCACACGATTGCCTCGACCGCGGCATACCGCTCGCGGCATCCGGAGACCCGTCATGGCCCAGCAGCGCAATCAGAGTTCCCAGAACCAGCGTGGTGAGCAGCAGGAGCGCGGACGCGACCAGCAGCAGCAACAGCAGCAGGAGCAGCAGCAGCGCAACCAGAATCAGCAGCAGGGCTGGAAGGACGAGGAAGAGTGACGGCTGGCTGTACTGCCGAACCATGAGGGCCCCGCTTCGGCGGGGCCTTTCTATTGCGCGTCAGCGAGTGCAGCGCCGGCCATCAGCTCATCCTCCGCCGCTGAGAACCGCTGCAGATCGAACGTATCCAGCCGCATCGCCTGCGCGGCCGTGGAGAACGCCAGCGTCGCCAGCACGCGCTCGGGGTGCTGTGCCCACGGCGGTACATAACGTGGCGCTGCAATCAGCCCACTCTCGCGGTAGGGCGCCAAGGTCACCAGGTCGCCCAGGTCCACCCGCCCGCAGAACAGCAGCCGCAGCGTATCGCCCCGGTTTTCATGCAGGGCGCGCTTGATGAAGGCGGTCACCAGCAGCAGCCCTTCCAGGTAGGCGCCATCCTTGGTGAAGCACACCCGCCCGCGTAGATCGCCGCCCCGGAAGATGCGGGCCGCACTGCGGTAGCTGTCCACCTCCGATTGCCCGGCAGCGAGGAACGCGCGGAACACCTCGATGAAGTCCGCGCCCTCCAGGGCTTCCTGCAACCGCACCACCCGCAATGCCAGCCGGCGCAGGCGGTTGATGTCCATCGCCCCGGTAATGATCTCCGAGAACGTGGCCAGCCCCTCCTGCGTGCGCGTGGTGCGGGGCGCACCCGCGCCGAGGCAGCGCAGCCACGGCTGGTGCTTGCCGTTGAGCAGGGTGGCCGAGTGGATGAAGGCCTCATGCTCGACCAGCTGGTCCAGATCCAGCTGCGAGAACAACGCATCGGCGCGCAGGCGGATCACCTTGCTGCCGGCGGCCGCCTTGGAGGCCAGCTCGGTATCCAGCACCACTTTCACTTCGTCGTCAGTGAAGAACGGCTCGATGCGCTGGCGCAGCAGCACGGAGAAGTCCGGCGCTGGAATGTCGTACTGGATGCGCGGCACGTACTGCGAGCCGATCAGCTGGTCGGTGATGGCCAGCATCTGCGCGGCCGACTGCGCGGTGGTGGTGGTCTGCGAGCGGTACCGGGTGCTGGGCTGGCCGTACAGCAGCGTGGAGCACGTGGTGAAGCGCGGGTTGCCGATGTTGGCCAGCATGCTGGCGGCCACGCGGTAGCTCCACGCGGTGCGGTACAGCCAGTCGCCCACGGGATGGCCCCGGTCCAGGTGCTGCAGGATGTCGTCCAGCGCCGCAATGGTGTCGGTGTGGTCAACCGGCTGGGTCGGCGGGGCCGGCATCTCCGGCGCTCCGGCGCGCCAGGAGGCCAGGAAGCGGGTCTCCATCTCGATCGGCCACGCAAGCCCGGACAGCACGCGGATCCTGTTGCCAAGCTTGGCCAGCCGCGCATCCACTTCCAGTAAAGGCGCAAGCGCAGGGTCCGCCTGGGTTGGGTCGGGGCAGGAGGGGGACGTGACCTTTTCCACGGCGGTACCCTGGCTTGAGCACGCTCCCACTGTGTTGGCCGTGGGCTGCCCCGGCAACCGCGCTTCTACCTGCCGGAAGGCAGCAAATGTACTGGGCGCAGGTGAATGGGGCGATCAGGCTGGCGCATGCGCGCGCAGGCGCCAGCCCTGCGCGGGGTCGTCCAGCGCGCCCGCCGCCACATCGCCCAGCGTCACCACGATGCCCCGTGCGTTGGGCAGCACCTTCTCCTCCGGAAACCAGCGGCGGGTGGCATCCACCACGATCAGCAGGCCCTCGTCATCGCCCAGCGCAGCGAAGTGCGGCACGGGTGGGCTGAGGTAGCCCAGCCCGAATGCCGCTTCGGCGCGTGCACCTAGCGCGGCCACGTCGGCCGTCGGCAGCCCGACCTCGCTCACGCAGGTCAGCTCGCTGCCGTGGAACGCCCCGACCCGCCCGGACGCAGGCAGCCGGCGCCGCCCGATCAGTTCCAGGATCAGCCCATCGGGGCCATCGAAGTAGATGGATTCCGACTCCCAGCGACCGCCGAAGGTGAAGTGCGCCTCGCCCTTGGCATTGCGCTGCAGCGGCGTGCGCGCCAGCAGCCAGGCGGTGGCGGCCTCGAAACGATCGGCCGGCACGTTGAAGGCCAGGTGCACGCCGCCGATCGGGTCGCTGCCTGCCGGGCGCAGTTGCACCCCGGTCCAGCCGATCCGCACTACGTCGTCCTGCACCGGCAGCTGCAGCACTTCTGCGAAGTAGGCGCCCACCTGTGCAACGTCGGAAACGGGAAGCTGGAGCGTATGGATGCGCATGGAACCAGGCACCGAAAGGAGGAGGTGATGTCAAAAGGCTGACATCGCCGGTTGGGAGAATGGATCCTTGGCCCTTACAATGTGATGAGCTTCACGTTAACTACGTGCGTTTCATCACGCATGTCGTCACCGCCCGGGTCCGTGGGCGGGATGTGAACGCCATGGCATTGGCGCGCAGCTATCCTACGCCCCCCGGCGTAGTGTGATGCGCGCCACGACACGAATCAGGAGGATCCGTTGTCCCATCATCGTCCCATGACGCTGCTCGCCCTGTCGCTGAGCATCCTGCTGGCCGCGTGCAAGCCCGACGCCGCCCCGACCGCTCCGGCGGATGCCGCGGCACCCGTCGCCGCAGCACCTGCTGCCGCCCCGGCCGCAGCACCCGCCACTGCCGAGCCCACCGCAGCGGCCACTGCCGCCGATGCCTCCGCCACCTGCGAACTGGCCGACTTCGATGCGTTCCTGCCGGAGTTCGGCAGGAAGATCGCCCTGCAGGAGAAGTCGGTAGCCGACCCGCTGTTGAGCGAACGCTACGACACCGAAGGGCAGGGCGAGCCCACCCTGATCACCGAGAAGGTCCCGCTCAGCGAGGTCACCTGGCCGGTCATGCCCAATCCCTCGGGCCTGAAGGCCGTGGGCCGCGAGATGCAGGTAACCAAAGAGGCCGATGGCAGCATGAAGGTGCTGATCCGCACGCCCGATACCAGCAACCAGCAGTCGTACTACTTCGCCCAGCGCCCGTGCTGGCAGCTGGTGCGCATGGCCGATGAGTCGATCTGATCCAGGGAGCGGGTGATGTCCACACTGCGTTTCGTTCCGACTGCCGCACTGGTGCTGTTGATGGCCGCGTGCAATGCACCCACCGGGGAGGGCGGCACCGCCGCCACTCCGGAAACCGCCGCCGCGCCTGCGGTCGCAGCGGCGACTACCCCTTCACCCACACCGCAGGAAGAGAAAGGCATGCACAAGGAATGCCCAGGTGCCACGCTGCACCTGACCGCGTTGCCGACCAAGGACGGCGACACCACCCGCACCCGCCTGGAGATCGAGAAGGACGGCCAGCGCCGTACCATCGAGACCCCGGCAGAGCTGGGTGATTACACCGCTGTTGGCCTGGCCTGCGCTGAAGACAAGCAGGGCGCTTCGTATTTCGTGGTGCAGTACGGCGAACTGCCGTTCGGCTGCGCGTTCTGCGAATGGTTCACGCTGTACGACGCCGATGGCAGGCAGCTGACCCACAACACCCCGCCCCTGCGCGGCGAAGCCGATGCGCAGTCGCCCAACAACGACGAGTATTCGCAGCTGATCGCCAAGCTCGGCATCACTCACCCGGAGGTGGACTACATCGAAGACTGAGCAGTACATCGACAAGACGTCGATGCGCGTTGCCCGGACACGATGTCCGGTAGGTATCGACCGTTGGTCGATACACCCCTTTAAGGAAAGCCCCTTTCTCATAGAATGGATAGCACAGACATGCCTGATGACATCTACACCAACATGGTGCAGCCGCCTGGCGCGGCATACCGCAGCAACCAGATCGAATCGTGGAGCCACTACCGCGAACCGATCGACGAAAGCCGCGCGCTGCACGGCCAATCGCGCCGCTGGGGCGATGCCTCCCCCGAAGTACAGTCGCGTGTGATCGACTCGCTGATCGAGTCCTCGCGCGAAGCCGGCCTGACCCCGCGCGAAACCGCGTATGTGCTGGCGATCGCCCGCGTCGAATCCGGCTTCAACCCGGATGCCGCTGCTGGCACCACCTCGGCCTCCGGCCTGGGCCAGTTCATCGACCGCACCGGCAAGCACTACGGCCTGAACAATGCCAACCGCTTCGACGTCGACGCGCAGTCCGACGCGCTGGTGGCGCACTTCGTCGACAACCGCAACCTGGCACGCGACCGTGGCCAGGGCGAAGACTACATCTACAAGTACCACCACGATGGCCCGACCAAGGACTACGGCGGCCTCGGCCTGTCGCAGCGCAAGGTCGCGCCGCACCTGGATGAGTACGAACAGTTCGTCAACCAGCGCCTGAGCCAGACCCAGGCGCAGGCACCGGCCCAGCAGCATGCCGTTGCGGGCGCCGCCGCTGCCGTGGCCGGCGCTGCCGCTGTTGGCGCCGCCGCCACCCAGGCGCGCTCCTACGAGCACACCATGCAGGTGATGCTGCCGCCGCAGAACGGCGTCAAGCCGCACATCACCGGCCACTTCGGTGAGCACCGTGGCGAGAAGAGCCATGGCGGCAGCGACTTCAACTACGTCGGTGGCCAGACCGGCCGCAACCTGCAGCACCCGACCATCCACGCGCCGATCGCCGGCACCGTGACCTCGGTGGGCGGCAAGTACGGCACGGTGATGATCCAGGACGCGCAGGGCAACTCGCACCAGATCCTGCACATGCAGGACACCAAGGTGAAGGTCGGGCAGCACGTGGAGCCGGGCGACCCGATCGGCACCATGGGCGGCCGCGGCCCGCAGGGCGCCAACCAGTACGCCCAGCACGTGCACTACCAGATGAAGGATCCGGCCGGGAAGCTGATCAACCCGGAGACCTACTGGAACAAGGGCATCCAGCAGGAAGCGGGCAAGCACGGGCATGCGCACGACCATGACCACGCGCCGGCCGGCACCCTGCGCAAGGGCGACCGCAGCGACGAGGTGACGAAGCTGCAGGAAGAGCTGAACCGCCTGGGCGTGCGCGATGCCAACGGCAACCGCCTTTCCGAAGACGGCAAGTTCGGCGACAACACCCGCGAAGCGGTGCAGGCCTTCCAGAAGCAGCAGGGCCTGAAGGACGACGGCATCGTGGGCCGGGAGACCTTCGGCAAGCTGGCCGCCACCCAGGCGCAGGGCGCGGAAACCCGCACCGCCACTGGTCCGCAGCTGGGCGAGAAGGGCCACGCGGACACGCCGCTGCACAACGCGATCCGTTGCCAGCTGCCGGCCGCCATCTCCAACGAAGCGGCGGCCAACGTCACCCTGCAGGCCAAGCAGGCCGGCATTGATTCGCCGGAGAAGCTGCAGAGCGTGACCGTGCAGGATGGCAAGGCGTTCGTGATGGGCACCACCCCGGGCTACCGCACCGCGGTGGACCTGAGCGAGGCGCCGTCGCTGGAGCACACCAACGCCCAGCTGCAGAGCAACAACGCCAGCCAGCAGCAACAGGTGCAGGAAGAGCAGCAGAAGGTGGCGATGGGCCGCTGAGCCCGCCGTCGATCTGCGCAACAGCGTGTGTGGTATGGAGGCCAGCCGGGGCAACCCGGCTGGCCTTTTCTTTGCCGGTGCGCCCCTGGCTTAAACTACCCCGCGGCTGCATCGCAGCGTTTCTGGCAGTGAACGAGGTTGATCGAGATGGAGATGGGACGCCGCCAGCCGGCCATTGAACTGGTGGCCATCGATATGGATGGCACGCTGCTGGACCCGGCGCACAAGCTCACCCCGCGCGTGAAGCAGGCCATCGCCCGCGCACGGGCGCAGGGCGTGCGGATCGTATTGACCAGCGGGCGCCCGGTGTCCGGCCTTGCCCCGTTCCTGGAGGAACTGGACATCGATGGCGCGGACGACTACTGCATCGCCTGCAATGGCGGGCTGGTCACCCGCGTTGCCAGTGGCGAGGTGGTGGTGGAATACCCGCTCAGCTTCGATGATTTCCTGTTCTGCGAGCAGGTGGCGCGCGAGCTGGGTGTGCACTTCCAGGCACTGGATGGCGAACGGCTGTACACGCCCAACCGCGACATCAGCATCTACACCGTGGCCGATTCGCACCTGTCACGCGTGCCGTTGTCCTATCGCAGCGTGGAAGAAATGGACCCGGCGATGTCCTTCATCAAACTGATGATGGTCGACGAACCGCAGATCCTGGACGCTGTCATCCCGCGCCTGCCATCGGCGCTGACCGAACGCTTCGCCGTGCTCAAGAGCGCGGCGTTCTTCCTCGAAGTGTTCGACCACCGCGCTGGCAAGGGCCCAAGCCTGCAGAAGCTGGCCGAGCACCTGGGCATCGACCGCATGCAGGTGATGGCCATCGGCGACCAGGAAAACGACCTGACCATGCTTCAGTACGCCGGCACCAGCGTGGCGATGGGCAACGCGGTGGACATCGTCAAGTCGACCGCGCTGCATCAGACCACCACCAATTCCGAAGACGGTGTGGCCTTGGCCATCGAGCGTTTCGTGCTGGGTGACTAGAACAGTGGCGGTCCTTCAATGTCAATGATGAATCAAACCGCGAATCGATGAAGATCGAAGTCGGCACGAGCTTGCCGTCGGCTCGTGCTCTGGGTGAATTGGTCGAAGTACGCAGGGCGCCCTAACGGCCGCCGACATCATTCCCTTCATTCTGAGGATCAATTGTGCATGTAGGAACATTGAGATCAGTCATCGTGGCGATCGCATTACTTTCCGCAACGGCACAGGTAGAGGCCAAGGACGCCAAGGTTGACCTCGTGTCAAAGGTGTTCCGTGATGGCGAGTACACCCCCCATGTCTATCTTGAATCTGACATTCTTCGCCGTTACGGCGAAGGAGACTTGACCACGGACAATGCGGGCTTGCTGCGCCGCAGATACTGGGATCCATCCACCGAGTGGGAGATAGTGATCGTATCCAACCCTGACATTGGGCCGAAATACCGAACTATTGATGAGATTCGGGTGTCACCGGTCCTTACAGGAAAGCAGGCACCCAGCACTACCGAGAGCTTGAAGGGACTGAAGCTGAAAGGGGTTGGAATAGGCGATCCTGCATCGTCCGCAGAGAGCGCTGCTCGTCGCTACGGCCAGACACACAGATCCAAAGAGAGACTCGGCCGGTTTGATGTCGAGCGCATCTGCGGCTACCTCGATGGCACTAGCATCTGCTTCGATATTCGAGAAGAGAAAGTAGTCGCAATGGCGGTGGGCGCTGGTCCTTGACATGGCAAGCCATACTCCCCCCGATGTTGTGAGGCATCACTGAGCTGACCGCGCAAGGCCAGCCCCGGAGCTGGATTCCAAAGACGGCGTGGCCCTGGCCATCGAGCGTTTCGTGCTACCGGATCAAGCGCCGCGCGCGCCCTTACCCTGCTGCGCAACATAAGCCTCCCACAGCGCAGCCAGGTCTTCGCCGGTGTGCGCCTTCCACAACGCCGGCGTATAAGTGCCCTTGCGCAGCGCCGCATCCAGCGCCTTCACCAGCCCCGGGTGCCCGGCTTCGCTCCACTTCAGGAACGCACCGGTAACGCGGTAGCCGGTGTCCACCTTGTGCTCCGGCTTGACCTGCGAAGGCAGCGCCCAGCCGCCAGCAGCGTTGTCCACGCCGTAATGGTCGCGGGCATAGTCGGCAATGCCTTCTACCAGCCATGACGGCGCCTGCTCGCTGGCGTAGCCCGGGTAGCCCTGCACGATGTGCATGGCCTCATGGGTGACCAGGTCGGTGTCGTTGGGATGTTTCTCCAACCAGCGCGGGTTGATGGTGATGGTGGCCGACTTCTCCTTCTCCCCTACATACGCAACCCCGTCGTACGACGGGTCCATGACGATACGCACGCTGGACGGCGCAGCGGGATGGTAATCGCGGCGTTCGCGCGGATACGTGGCGAAGAAGGTGGCGATGATGCGGTCGCGCACGGCAGCAACCGTTGATCCGCTCTGGTCCTGGTAGGTCAGGGTGACGCCATCGCGCGTCTGTTGGATTTCCGCGGCGTGTGCGGCGGGAAACGCGAGGGTTGCAGCAACGACAGGGACGATCAGGCAACGGCGCAGACGCATACGCGGCACTCCAGGACGTGATGGGCAACCGCGCTGATCCTGCAACACGGCCACGGCTGCCCGCAAGTGCCATTTCGTTCGATCTAAGCGCTTGGAAATGGTTTCATTTCAAATTGTTGACAATTCATTTAGATCGATCTAGAAAAGCTGCACCCCACGCCCCACGGAAGCCCTGCACCCCCAACTCTCCTGCGCCGATGCGGTGCCGGGAGACCTTGTACTGGAGATCTGCAAGATGAAGCGCACGTTGCTGTCGTTGCTGGTGTCATCCGTACTGCTCCACCCCCTGGCCGCACAGGCCCAGGCGTCCCCCTCCGACGAAGAAGGCGCCACGCCGGCCACCCGTCAGCTGGATACGGTGAACGTGACCGGCTCGCTGATTCCCCGCGCGCAGATCGAAGGGCCTTCGCCGGTGACCACCATCACGGCCGAGGAAATCGAGGCACAGGGCTTCACCACGGTGTTCGATGCGCTGCGCTCGCTGCCGATGGCCAACGGCTCGGTGCAGGACTCGCAGGGCACCGGCTTCTACACCCCGGGCGCAAAGACCGTCAGCCTGTTCGGACTGGACCCGAGCTACACGCTCACCCTGCTCAACGGGCGGCCGCTCAACAGCTATCCGCTTGCCTACAACGGCAACACCAGCATCGTGGACATCGCCAACATTCCGCTGGGCATGGTGGAACGCATCGACGTGCTCACCGGTGGGCAGTCGTCGGTGTACGGCTCGTCGGCCGTGGCGGGCGTGATCAACATCGTGCTGAAGGACAAGGTGGAGGGCACCCACTTCCGCTACCGCGCTGGCGGCTACAGCGATGGCGGCGGCTCCAGCCAGCGCTTCATCTTCAGCAGCGGCCATTCCTTCGGCAACCTGGACCTCAGCTACGGGCTGGAATACACCAAGCAGAAGCCCATCTTCGCCTCCGACCGCAGCTACATCGACAGCGTCAACGACAGCCCGACCGGGCCGCAGGACCCCTCGCGCACCTTCCTGCGCATGCAGATGTCCCCCAACGGCTACATCGACCCCGGCCAGGCCACCTGCGCCCCCCTGTCCTACCTGTTCGGTGGCAGCACCACCTACGCGCATCGCAACGCGGCCGGCACCGGCTACTACTGCGGCAGCCCCGACAACGTCGGCACCGCCACGCTCTACAACAAGAGCGAGGACGTCAACGCCACCACCTTCCTGCGCTACCACCTCAGCGAAACCACCGAGCTGTACTCGGACATCCTCTTCAGCTTCGGCCGGCCCACCTATTCCGGGGGCAGCCCGTTCTGGAACAAGACCTTCTACAACCAGACCACCGGCAACTACGAGCAGTGGCAGCGCATCTACGCGCCCGAAGAAGTCGGCATGGACGCGAAGGACCAGCGCGTCTATACCCGCTCGTGGAACATCACCGCCGGTGCACGCGGCGGGCTGGGCGACACCGGCTTCGACTACGACGTATACGTGAACCGCTCCAGCACCGACGTCACCCGCAAGTCCACCGACTTCCTGGCCAGGGGCGGTATTGACGATTACTACCTTGGCCCGCAGCTGGGCACGGTCAACGGCTACGAAGCCTACGCGCCGATCCTGGACGTGCTGTACCAGCCCCTCACCCGCGCGCAGTACGACCAGTTCAGCGGCACCAACCGCGCCGCGTCTTCGGCGTCGCGGACCGGCGTGACCGCGCTGGTGACCAATACGTCGTTGTTCGGCCTGCCGGCCGGCGATGTCGGCTTCGCGATGATCCTGCAGGGCACCCGCGAAAAGTTCTTCAACCAGTCGGCCGACCCCAATGCCGCCGTGCTGTTCCGTGGCCAGACTGCAGGAACCTCGGCCGAAGGCCAGCGTGACCTGTATGCGGTGGGCGCCGAACTGCAGGTGCCGATCTTCGACACGTTCAGCGCCAACCTGTCGGGACGCTACGACAAGTACTCCCTGCAGGGCGGCGGTGGCAACGGCAAGGCGACCTGGAAGCTCGGCCTGGAATATCGCCCGATCGATTCCCTGCTGCTGCGCGGCAGCTATGCCACCGCCTTCCGCTCGCCGGACATGTTCTACCTGTATTCGCGCGAGAGCAGCGGCTACACCACCAACGTGGACACCTTCCTGTGCCGCAGCGCAGGCTACACCTCCGAAAACTTCGACGAGTGCCCGCAGGCATCGCTGTCGGTGCTGTCCTCCAGCACCGGCAACCGCGACCTCAAGGACATCACGGCGGAAACCTTCACCTATGGCGTGGTCTGGTCGGCGCTGGACAATGCCCTGAACCTGTCGCTGGACTACAACTCGGTGAAGATCGAGAACGAAGTGTCCATCCTGGGCACCGACAGCATCCTCGCCACCGAGGCCAACTGCCGCCTGGGGACGTCCGAGAATGGCGATGTGGCATTCGACATCAACTCGCCAACCTGTCGCCAGGTCCTGGCCCAGGTGCAGCGCCTGCCGGCCACCGACCCGCTCAATCCCAACGGCGTATCCAAGGTCTTCTCCTATCCGATCAACCTGGCCAAGCAGCGCCAGACCGGCATCCAGGCATCGGGCGACTACCGCTGGAGCGCCGGGCGGACAGGTGATTTCGGGGTGACCGCAGGCTACTACCGGCCGCTGAAGCACGAACTGCAGCAGCAGGAAGGCGACCCGGTCTACGACATGCTCTGCTGTGGCTATTCCAACGAGCTGCAGTACCGCGCAACGCTGGGGGTGAACTGGAACATCGGTGCCTTCAGCACCAACGTGTACGGCGTGCGCAATGCCCGGACCTGGAATGCCACCGGCGAGGAACGCAACATCGGCCCGTGGACGACCTGGAACGCCACGCTCAACTACCGCATCAACAAGCTGGCCAGCGTGCTGCTGACCGCCAACAACCTCACCAACGAGCGTCCGCCGGTGGACAGCACCAACGGCAACTGGCCGTATTACGACCAGGGCGTCTACAACGCCTTCGGCCGTTCGATGTTCGTCGAGCTGTCGCTGGACTTCCAGTAAGCAGGACCGGATCCAACCCTGCCGCCAAGGCATCGCGACGGCACACGCCCCGCGCGCTACTGACGGTAGGGTTGGTTCCCAAACAACCGCCGACAACGGCGCAACCCCCGGTAACGCATGACCAGCAACGGAGCAGAAGCCTCCACCACCTGAACGCCACCACCATTCCAAAGGCTGCTTTGAAAGTACTTGCATGGCCCGGGCGGGACGCGCCCTACACCCTGCTCTGATGCGGCAGTAGCAGCGTTGATCGGGTGGAGCAGTACGTGTCGGCAATTGCAGGAAGTTGGACAGCCCACAGAGAGGTGTGCGGCAACGCGTTGAGTACCAAGGCACGGCGCCTGGCCCATTCACTCGCGCACCGTGGCCGGCATTCGGAGGTGGTGGAGCGACCCGGGGCGGGGCTTGCACTGGCCGCCGTATCGGCGCTCGATGAAGCACGCTGCCTGGCCTCCAGCCCGGATGGCCGATACCTCGTGGCCACCGGCGGATCCGGCGTGGCAGCAGGTCCCACCTCTGCGTCGCAGTCCATTGCCAACCTGCTCCCGTCGCTGGGCATCGTTGATGCCCTGCGCCGCATGCAGGAGCCGGTGAGCGTAGCCATCTGGGACGAGCGCGCGCGAACGCTGACCCTGGCCCGGGATCGCATGGGCCAATCCGATCTGTACTTCATGCGCAGCCGCTCCGGCCTGGCCTTCTCCTCCGAGCTGAAGACGCTCCGGCAGGAAAGCAACGGGTGCTTGGAGGTTGCTCCGTGCGCGATCTCCCAGCTGTTCCGCCATGGATACATCCCGGCACCGCTGACAGCCTATCGTGGCATCTACAAACTGCCCGCCGGCGCCCTCCGGGTGTTCCACCTCCCCGACGTGCCCGAACACGATGCAGCCTGCGATGCGGCAGGCTCATTCGAACCTTACTGGGCCCTCCGTCAGGAAGCAGAAGCGCAGATCGCCTCGCGCGGGCGGCCAACGCTGAGCGGTTCGGTGGACAGGGTGGTCGCCAGCCTGGAACGTGCCGTCTGCGCGTCACGTGCCGGCGCTACGGCAACCTTGCTGTCCGGTGGCGTCGATTCGAGCCTGATTGCAGCGTTGCTGCAGCGGCGCAGTGCACACGCCGTGGAGACGATTTCCGTCGGCTTCGATGTGTCGGGCCATGACGAATCGGAGTGGGCCGCCGACGTCGCCAGGTTGCTCGGCACCCGACACACACGCCTGCTCATGGACAACGCGAACGCGATCCGTCTGGTCGAGACGATGCCCCGCGTCTTCTGCGAGCCGTATGCCGACTCGTCCGCCATTCCAACACTGCTTGCGGCGGAGGCGGCCGGCGCATCGTGCAGCACGATCCTCACTGGCGATGGCGGCGATGAGCTCTTCTTTGGCCACGGGTCGTACGTGAAGGCGATGCGCAACCATGGGCTGGTCCGGCATCTCCCGGGGCCACTACGCAGCGTGTGCAGGGCCTATGCCTCGCGTGCGCCGGAACGAGCACGGCTGGGCGGCATTGCGGCGCTTATCGCGGAAGCCACGTCGGGATCGCTTGCCGAAACCTATCTGGCGCGTGTCTCGCGCTGGCGCGATCCGTCGCGTGCGCTGAAGGCGGCGACTGAACCGCCGCATCCGTTCCTGGACACTACCCTGCATCCCGCCGGCCACCCGGGTGAGCTGCTGCTCTACCTGGATCAGACCAACGAGCTGAGCGAGGGGCTGATGACCAAGTCGGACCGTGCGTTCGGCGCATTCGGTGTACAGGCGAGAAGCCCCTTCCTCGACCATGGGGTGCTGTGCGCGGCATGGGGCACTCCGTTCGAGCACAAGCTGCACCGTGGCGAGACCAAGGCCGTGCTGAAGCGCGCGCTTGAGCGCTTCCTTCCCGAGCACCACACCCGGCGCCCGAAGAAAGGCTTTGGTGCCCCGGTGGCACGGTGGCTCAACGGGCCACTGCGGGACTGGGCCGAGGAACTGCTGGACCCGGTTGCCATGCGCAACCGCGGCATCCTCGATGAGCGGGTTGTGTCGGCACTCTGGAAATCGTTCCTAGGCGGCAACCGGAAGTACCACACCCACCTCTGGCCGGTGCTGATGTTCCAGGCATGGGACCGGGAGTGGAACGGGAAAGACGGGCGATGACCGCGCAGGCACGCACCGCGAAGGCTGCGAAGCAGCCATGGCAGCCAAGGTGGTGCGTGGCAGCACTGTACCGTCGGCTCCGCAGGCGCTTCCGCAAGGTGCCGGGTCTCAATGAAGGGTTCGTCATCAAGGATTGAGGTCGGGACAGCCCGGCGTTCGCGCGGTGGGCCCCGTCATGCTGCTGATGGCGAATCAGCCCGCTCCGCCCCGGTCGACCTGGCGGTACCCGATGGCCTCGGCCAGATGGGCGGTGGTGATCTTGTCGCAACTGGCCAGGTCCGCCACCGTGCGCGCCACGCGCAGGATGCGGTGCATCGAGCGGGCCGAGAGCTGCAGCTGTTCCACGGCTGTTTCCAGCAGGTGCTGGTCGTTGTCCTCCAGGCGGCAGTGCGCATCCAGCTCGGAAGGCAGGAGTTGTGCGTTGGCCTTGCCGCTGCGCTCGAGCTGGACGTTGCGCGCCATGACCACGCGATTGCGTACCGTGGCGCTGTCTTCGCCGCACGGTGCATCGCTGCGCAGCTCACCCGGCTCCAGCCTTGGCACCACCACATGCAGGTCGATGCGGTCCAGCAACGGCCCGGAGATTCGCCCGCGGTAGCGCTGGATGGCATCGCCGCTGCAGCGGCAGCGACCGCTGCGGTCGCCGGCCCAGCCGCACGGGCAGGGGTTCATCGCCGCCACCAGTTGGAAGCGTGAGGGGAAGGCGTGGGTGCGTGCGGCGCGGGCGACCATTACCGTTCCCGATTCCAGCGGTTCGCGTAGTACTTCGAGGGTGTGCCGGCTCCACTCGGGAAGCTCATCCAGAAACAGCACGCCGTTGTGCGCCAGCGAGATTTCACCGGGCCGGGGATACGAGCCACCGCCGACCAGCGACACGGCGCTGGCGGTGTGGTGGGGCGCGCGGTACGGGCGGTGACGCCAGCGGGCGGTGTCGATGCCAGCCCCACTGCACGAGGCGATGGTGGCCGTTTCCAGCGCTTCGGCTTCGCTGGCATCGGGCAGGATGCCGGGCAGGCGCGAGGCCAGCAGGGTCTTTCCGCAGCCTGGTGTACCGAGCAACAACAGGTGGTGCCCGCCAGCAGCGGCCACCTCCAGTGCGCGGCGCGCCTGCTGCTGCCCACGTACGTCGCGCAGGTCGGGCACCGCCAGCGGCACCACCGGCGCCGGCACGGCCCGTGGCAGCGAGCGGCTTTCCAGCGAGGCGCACACCTCCAACAAGGTCCGGGCTACCCGGACATCCGCATGCTGGGCGAGCGCCGCCTCGGCGCCGTTGGCGCTGGCGACAATCAGCGTCCGGCCCAGCTCCGCTGCCGCGATGGCCGCGGGCAATGCACCGTCCACGCCACGCAGCTCGCCGGTCAGGGCGAGCTCGCCCAGGAATTCGTAGTTGGCCAGCAGCTGTCGGTCGATCTGGTCGCTGGCCGCAAGAATGCCCAGCGCGATGGCGAGGTCGAAGCGGCCGCCTTCCTTGGGCAGGTCGGCCGGGGCCAGGTTGATCAGGATGCGCCGCTGCGGGTATTCGAACTGGGCACAGACCAGCGCGGCGCGCACCCGGTCGCGCGACTCGCGTACCGCCGCTTCGGGCAGGCCGACGATCTGGGTATGCGGCAAACCGCCGGAGAGGAGGACTTCGATCCGGACCGCGGGCGCGTGGACGCCGGCGCGGGCACGGCTGTGCACCAGCGCCAGGCTCATCGGGTTTCCTTTTACGGGGCCGGGCGCTCGGCCGGCGGTTGGGCGGCGGCTTCCAGCGCGGCCACGGTCTTCTCCAGCGCTTCCAGCTTCTCGCGGGTGCGCAGCAGCACGGCGCGCTGTACGTCGAATTCTTCGCGGGTCACCAGGTCCAGCTTGCCCAGGCCGGCCTGGAGCGCGCTCTTGAAGGTGGCCTGCAGTTCTTCGCGCGACTGGCGCAGCCCCGGTGGGACCATGTCGCTCAGGCGGCGCGCCAGATCATCGAGTTGGTTGAGGTCAATCATGGGGTCTCCGCGTGTGGGGAAATTCTCGGCGTGGCAGGCCGCAACCACCATCAGGCGGGCCAGGCTTCACGGGTAAGGATAATCCGCACTGCAGGGAGCGGTGCGAAGCGGGTGCATCGCGTTCACCGGGGGACAGGCGTTATCCTCTGCCGCGAAGACAGGAGCCAACAGATGAAGATGGTCATGGCGGTGCTCAAGCCGTTCAAACTGGATGACGTGCGCGAAGCGCTGGCCGAACGGGGTGTCACCGGGATCACGGTGACCGAGGTCAAGGGTTTCGGGCGGCAGAAGGGGCACACCGAGCTGTACCGGGGCGCCGAGTACGTGGTGGATTTCCTGCCGAAGGTGAAGATCGAGGTGGCAGTCACCGACGGCCAGGTCGACGAGGTGGTGGAAGCCATCGTCAAGGCCGCCGGCACCGGCAAGATCGGCGACGGCAAGGTGTTCGTCTACGACCTGGGCAGCGTGGTGCGGATCCGCACCGGCGAACTGGACGCCGACGCGCTTTAACCCTTGAACCACCGGTAGAAACGCTTCCAGGCCACCCGCACGCTGGCCACCCAGCGCGGGTCGGCCACCTGGGCCGCTTCGGCGGCGCTGGGGCGGGTGCCGGTCAGGCGCTGGCGCATCTTCAGCAGGTTCTTGCGGTCGCTGCGACGCAGCTGCCGCGATACCGGGTGCACCGGCAGCCAGCGCGGGCTGCGCCAGGCCGAGGTGAAATCCACCAGCACCGGCACGTTGCCGTTCACCATCACGTTGGTGCCGTGCAGGTCGTTATGGGTGATGCCGGCCGCGTGCAGGCGCTCGAGCGCGAACTGCAGCTGCTCGAACACTTCGATGCCCACCGACTGGGCCGCGCTCAGGGTCTGCCCGGGAATGAACTCCATGCCCAGTGCGAGGCCACCGATGGTGCCGAGCAGGGCCGGGGCGTGTTTCCAGCCGGCCAGGCGCTGCAGGATGCGCGCTTCGCGACGGACCAGCAGGCGCGCAATGGGCGACAGCGGGGTGCCGCGATAGCGGGTGTAGTCCTTGACCACGGCCGGCTGCCCGTTGAGGCAGGTGCGGTAGACATCGGGTTCAAGCAGGCGTTCGCCGCGCTTGAGCAGCTCGGCGGGGGCGGTGTCGTCGACACACGAAGCAACGATTGTATTCATGACGTTCTGGGGCGACCCGGCGGTCGGCGCAAAGCGTCAGGCGTACCGGTGCTGCTGAATGGCGGTGGGTGATGATTTCGTTAATTTTAGTACTCGCGAGTACACCAAACCACCCTTTGTCGGAAAAATGTCATAACCGGGGGTGGAACAGTTTGTCGCGTTCACGCGGCGCGCAGCGCCTGGTTCCATGGATAAACATTCAAAATCAATGACTTGCATATGGATGCCCGCTGCCTGAGACGATGCCTCGTTCCCACGGCCGTCCTGAGGCGCTTCGATGGGTGGGCATGAACGTCCCGTCCGACCGGCTTGACCGGGACAGGAAGGGTGCGGACCATAGCGGTGTTGAACACGGCCTGCGCGGCAGCACCGCACCTGACGGCACGTCTCCGTCGCGCCCGGCTCTCCCCCTCTTTTGGCCCGTATGGGCGTCCGGCAGCGGCCGGTGGATGCTTGATGATCAAGATTATTGTGGTGGCCCTGTTCGTGGCATGCGTGCTGTACGTGCACTACCGCGGCAAGGTGCGCGCGCGCTGGTCGCGCCAGCTGCTCGACCATTCCAGCTTCATGGCCCCGATCAACGTGGTCATGTACTTTTTCTCGAAGGTGCCGACCACGCCGTTCCTGGATCCGGGCCAGTCGTTCCCGCAGCTGCAGCCGCTGCGCGACAACTGGCAGATGATCCGCGACGAGGCGCTGGCGCTGCGCGATGCGGAAAAGATCGCCGCGTCGAGCAGTTACAACGATGCGGGGTTCAATTCGTTCTTCCGCCGCGGCTGGAAGCGCTTCTACCTGAAGTGGTACGGCCCGTCGCACCCGTCGGCGAAGCAGCTGTGCCCGAAGACCACGGCGTTGCTGGAGTCGATCCCGGACGTGCGCGCGGCGATGTTCGCCCAACTGCCGCCGGGCAGCGAGCTGCGCCCGCACCGCGACCCGTTCGCCGGTTCGCTGCGCCTGCACCTGGGCCTGGCCACGCCGAACGATGACCGCTGCTACATCGAGGTGGACGGCATCCGCAAGAGCTGGCGCGATGGCGAGTGGATGATGTTCGACGAAACCTACATCCACCACGCGCACAACGAGACCGATGCGGACCGGGTGATCCTGTTCTGCGACATCGCCCGCCCGCTGCGCTTCGGCCTGCCGGGCCTGTTCAACCGCGCGGTGGCGTCGACGCTGCTGGCCGGCGGCGCCTCGCCGAACTTCCCCGGCGACCCGACCGGCGGAGTCAACAAGGCCTTCGGTGGCCTGTACAAGGTGCGGCTGAAGGCCAAGGCGCTGCGCGCAAAGAGCGCGTTCGCCTACCACGCGATCAAGTGGGGGTTGGTGCTGCTGGTGATTGCGGGAATCTGGGCGCTTTGAGGCCTGTATCGACCAACGGTCGATACCTACCGGAATGAAAAACCCGCGCTGGCGACAGCGCGGGTTTTTTCTTTTCCTGCGGTTCGATCAGCCCTTCAGAGCAGCCTGCACGAACGGCGGGGTCACCAGCACGCCGGTGTGCAGCGCGGCGGTGTAGTACAGGGTGTCGAAGCTCTTCGAGGCCGAATCGGACTGGCGGAAGTCGAAGCTGCTCTGGCCCTTGCGCGCCAGGGTCACGCTCCACCAGCCGGTGGGGTAGCACGGCTGCGGGAACGGCAGGGTCTTGAACGACTGGAAGCCGGCCTTGCCCATCTCGGTGCGCATTTCGTTGATCAGGTCCAGCTGCATCAGCGGCGATTCGGACTGCTGCACCAGGATGCCGTCTTCCTTCAGCGCCTTGAAGCAGCTCTCGTAGAAGGCCTTGTTGAACAGGCCTTCGCCCGGGCCGACCGGGTCGGTCGAGTCCACGATCACCACGTCCACGCTGCCGGCCGGGCAGTTGGCCATGTAGGCCACGCCGTCGTCGAACATCAGTTCGGCGCGCGGGTCGTCGTTGGAATCGCACAGTTCCGGGAAGTGCTTCTCGGCCATGCGGGTGACCTGCTCGTCGATGTCGCACTGGGTCACGCTCTCCACGCCCGGGTGCTTGAGCACCTCGCGCAGGGTGCCGCAGTCGCCGCCGCCGATGATCACCACGCGCTTGGGGGCGGCGTGGGTGAACAGCACCGGGTGGCTGATCATCTCGTGATAGAAGAAGTTGTCCTTGCTGGTCAACATGATGGCGCCATCGATGGTCATCAGGTTGCCCCAGTCGGTGGTGGCGAAGATCTCGATCTTCTGGAACGGCGACTGCACTTCATCCAGCTTGCCCTTCAGGCGGTAGCCGATGGCCGAGCCGGTGCGCTCGAAATGCTCGATGTACCAGTTGTTGTTGTCAGTCATGGGATAACGGTCCTGTTCGGAGGGGGATGGAGCCGGGCAGGCCCGTTCAGGTTTCAACCTGGGCACGGGCGCGGGCGCGCATGATAACGGAGCTGTCGCCATATAGGCGTTATCATGCACCCCCTTTTTTACCAACCAGGCCGACTGCAATGACCGATTGGTCCCTCGACCAAGCCCGCAAGACCTACTCGATTCCGCATTGGGCGGATGGCTACTTCGACGTGGATCAGGCAGGACACATGGTGGTGAGACCGACTGGCCAGGACGGCCCGGTGGTGTCCCTGCCCAAGGTGGTGGACGCCGCGCGCGCGGCCGGGGCCAAGCTGCCGCTGCTGGTGCGCTTCCCCGACATCCTGGGCCAGCGCCTGGGCAAGCTGCAGGCGGCCTTCGGGCAGGCCCAGGCCGACTGGGACTACGCCGGCGGCTATACGGCGGTGTACCCGATCAAGGTCAACCAGCACCGTGGCGTGGCCGGCACCCTGGCCAGCCACCACGGTGAAGGCTTTGGCCTGGAAGCGGGCAGCAAGCCGGAGCTGATGGCGGTGCTGGCGCTGTCGCGTCCGGGCGGGCTGATCGTCTGCAACGGCTACAAGGACCGCGAGTACATCCGCCTGGCCCTGATCGGCCGCAAGCTGGGCCTGCAGACCTTCATCGTCATCGAAAAGCCCTCCGAGCTGAAGCTGGTGCTGGAGGAGGCCAAGGCCCTGGACGTGAAGCCGGGCCTGGGCGTGCGCATGCGCCTGGCCTCGCTGGGCGCGGGCAAGTGGCAGAACAGCGGCGGCGACAAGGCCAAGTTCGGCCTTTCCCCGCGCCAGCTGCTGGACCTGTGGAAGTCGCTGCGCGACACCGAGTACGCCGACTGCCTGAGCCTGCTGCACTTCCACATGGGCTCGCAGATCTCCAACGTGCGCGACATCGCCAACGGCATGCGCGAAGCCACCCGCTACTTCGTGGAGCTGTCGCGCCTGGGCGCGAAGATCACCCACGTGGACGTGGGCGGCGGGCTGGGCGTGGATTACGAAGGCACCCGTTCGCGCAGCTTCTGCTCGATCAACTACGGGCTGGATTCGTATGCCGGCAACATCGTGCAGCCGCTGGCCAATGCCTGCGAAGAGCACGGCCTGACCCCGCCGCGGATCGTCACCGAGTGCGGCCGCGCGATGACCGCGCACCACGCGGTGCTGATCGCCAACGTGTCCGAAGTCGAAGAAGCGCAGGAAGGCCGCGTGCCCGACCAGCACGACGACGAGCCGGCCGCGATCCGCCACCTGCGCGAAATCCATGACGACCTGGACCAGCGCCCGGCGGTGGAACTGTTCCAGGAAGCGCAGCACTTCCATGCCGAAGGCCTGTCCAGCTATGCGCTGGGCCAGATCGACCTGCCGCAGCGGGCACGCATCGATGACCTGTTCTACGCCATCGCCCATGCCGTGCGTGCACGCCTGAGCTATGACGAGAAGAGCCACCGCCCGGCACTGGATGAGTTGAACGAGCGGCTGGTGGACAAGTACTTCGTCAACTTCAGCGTGTTCGAGTCGATTCCCGATGCGTGGGCGATCGACCAGGTGTTCCCGATCGTACCGATCGAGCGCCTGGACGAGCAGCCGCAGCGCCGCGGCATCATCGCCGACATGACCTGCGATTCGGACGGCATGGTCAAGACCTATGTCGAGAACGAGAGCCTGGATACCTCGCTGCCGCTGCATGCGGTACGGCCGGGCGAAAGCTACCGTATCGGCTTCTTCATGGTCGGTGCCTACCAGGAAATCCTGGGCGACATCCACAACCTGTTCGGCGATACCGACGCGGTGGAAGTGCGGGCCGACGCCGATGGGTACGCGATCACCCAGCAGCGGCGCGGCGACACCACCGATGTGATGCTGGACTACGTGGGCTACAGCCTGGCCGACCTCCGCGCCAGCTATGCGGAGCGGGTGGCGGCGGCCAGACTTTCGCCGGAACGCGCGCAGGAGCTGTCCGAGGCGCTGGAAGCGGGCCTGACCGGTTACACCTACCTGTCCGACGAGCCGCTGCTCTGATCGGCGAGCGCCGCTTCAAGGCGCATGGCGCGGCTGTTCGATGAGCAGCCGCGCTCTTTTCCATCTGTTCCTGCACGCGGCCGTGCCGGCCCTGCTGGCGTGGATGTTCTGGCGCAAGCGGTTCCTGTCGGCCTGGGCGCTGCTGCTGCTGGGCTGGATCATCGACCTGGACCATCTGCTGGCAGATCCGATCTATGCGCCGAACCGCTGCAGCATCGGTTTCCATCCGTTGCATACCGCCCCGGCCATCGCGGTGTATGCGGGACTGTGTGTACCGAAGAAGACGCGGTTGTTTGGAATCGGGTTGATCATCCACATCGTGCTGGATGCCATCGACTGCTGGTGGATGCACTCAGCCCGGTAGCGCTCAGCCCGGTAACGCTCAGCCCGGTAGTGCCGACTGTTAGTCGGCCGCCGCGCGAAGCGCGGGATCCGGGCGTTGGTTGTCTGTCGCCAAAGGCAGCCGACTAACAGTCGGCACTACCCGTCGGGCCGCCAACCCGCTTGCGACGTCAACATCACCCGTCGGGCCGCCAACCCGCTTGCGACATCAACATCGCCCGTCGGGTCGTCAACCCGCTGGCAACGTCAACATCGCCTGCAACCCCGGCGCGCCATTTAGCAGCACCAGGCTGCCGCCGTAACTCTCGGCAATGTCCGCCACGATCGCCAGGCCCAGGCCGCTGCCGGGCGCGCGCTGGTCCAGTCGTACGCCACGGCCGAGCACGCGCTCCAGATCGGCGTCCGGCAGGCCACTGCCATCGTCGCTGACCTCGATGCGCAGGCGGTTTCCAGCGTGGGCCACCGTAACCTCCACCCGCTTCGCGGCCCACTTGCCTGCGTTGTCGAGCAGGTTGCCCAGCATCTCTTCCAGATCCTCGCGTGCACCGGCGAACACGCCGACCGCTTCCGCGTCGCAGGCGAACACCACTTCGCGCTCGGCATGCACACGCTGCATCAGCGAACACAGTGCCGAGATGACCGGTGCCACCAGGGTGCGCTGCTGGTGATCGGCGGCGACACCCACGGCAAGATAGCGGTCGATGCTGGTCTGCATCCGTGCGGTTTCGCTGCGCAGCGTGCTGCGCCAGTCTGCGCCGTCGCCCGCCGCCTCGGTGGTCAGCACCGTGAGGGGGGTCTTCAACGCATGCGCCAGGTCTTCAGCACTGCGCCGTGCACGCAGCACCATGCGGCCATGGTGGTCCAGCAGCGCGTTGAGCTCGCCGGCCAACGGCGCGACTTCCTTCACCAGTCCCTGCTGCGGAAACCGCACGTTCTCGCCATTACGCACCTGCTCGGCGATGCGCCCCAGTTCCGCGAGAGGACGCAGCCCGTAATGCACCTGGGTGACCAGCACCGCGAACCACAGCGCGATCAGCACGATCAACGCCAGCGCGGTGCGTTGGCGGAACGCCGTCACCTGCGCGTCGAGCTGGCTGCGGTCGGTGGCCACCACCACCTGCAACGGGGTGCCTGCGCGGGGCAGGGTGACCTGCTGGGCCAGCGCACGCAGCGGCTGCTGCAGCGGGCCGGTGATGTCGAACGCCTGGGCCGGCCCGGTGCGCAGCGTGGCCGGCACCGCGAGCGTCTCATCCCACAGCGAGCGCGATTGCCCAAGCGGGTGGCCCTGCGCGTCCTGCAACTGCCAGTACGCGCCGGAGAACACCCGCCGATAGTGTTCGTCGCCCAGCTCGCCGCGCACCTGCACGCCACCGTGCGCATCGGTTTCCACCAGCGCAAGCACCGCGATCAGGTCGTTGCCCAGCTGCTGGTCCATCGCAGTACGCGCTGAACGCTCGTACATGGCGCCCAGCCACCACGTGGCCAATGCCGAAACCAGCACCATGCCCAGGCCACCGGCCAGCAGCAGGCGGCTGCGCAGCGAGCGGGTGTTCATGGCTGCGCCGACAGCCGGAAGCCCTGGCCGCGATGGGTATGGATGAGGGTACTGCCGAGTTTGCGGCGGATGCGCCCGATCAACACATCCAGCGTGTTGGAATCCGGGTCGAACCCCGCCTCGTACACGTGCTCACCCAGGCGCGAGCGGCTGATCACCACGTCCGGGTGGTGCATGAAGTAGCTCAGGATGCGATGTTCCTGCGGGCTCAACGGCAGCAGCACGCCGTCCAGTTCGAAGCGGCCGGCGTTGACGTCCAGGCGCAGCGGTCCGCATTGCAGGCGCGGGCTGGCGTGGCCGGCGCTGCGGCGGATCAACGCGCGCAGCCGCAGCAGCAGTTCTTCGGGCTGGAACGGTTTGGTCAGGAAGTCATCGGCGCCCGCGTCGAAGCCGGCCAGCTTGTCGTGCCAGCGCGTGCGTGCGGTCAACACCAGCACCGGGAAATCGCGCCCAGCCTCGCGCCAGCGCTCGATCACGCTCAGGCCGTCCAGGCCGGGCAGGCCAAGGTCGACGATCGCCGCGGCGATGTCCTCCACCTGGCCCTGGTACTCCGCATCGATGCCCTCGCTGCTGTGGACCACCACGTAGCCGGCATCCTCGAGCAGCAGTTGCAGCTGGCTGGCGAGCAGGGCATCGTCCTCGGCAAGCAGGAGTCGCATCAGTCCTCTTCCATCTTGATCAGGCGGCCGCTGGTCGCATCATAGTCCAGCTCCATCACCACGCCATTGGCACCGAGGATCTCGATCTCGTACCTGCCGTCATCCAGCTCCACCTCCAGCAGCTGGCCGGGATAGCGGCGCAGGGCGTCCTGGACCACGGACTTCAGGGGCACGTAGCGACCCTGCTCGACCGCCTGGCGCACGGCCTGCTGCTGGCGCGCGCCGCCATCGAGGACCCGCATGGGGTCCTGCGTGGTGGCGGTCAACAGCAGGGGAAGCAGCAACGACAGGGCGGTCATGGCAAGCCGGTCAGGAAAAAGGCTGCCTACGGTATACGCGGGGCGCTTAAACGTTTCCTGACAGGTGGGCTCATGCTTCGCTTAAGCGCGCTTGCCAGACTGGCGGCGCCGGGATGGTCCGGTGCCTCTTTCAGGAACTCCCCCATGAACAAGCTGATCCTTGCCGCCGCCCTGGCGACCGCCTTCACCACCGCCCCGGCCTTCGCTGCCGATCTGTCCGCTGCCGACGTGCAGGCCAAGCTGCGCACTGCCGGTTACACCCAGGTGCACGAACTGGAGCGCGACGACGGCGTGTGGGAAGCCGATGTCACCCGTGCCGACGGCAGTGTCGACGATGTGATCATCGACCCGGCTACGGGCGAGATCTTCGACCCGCGCGATGGCCGTGCCCTGCTCGATGCCGGGAAGATCCTCACCCTGGCCGGCAAGGCCGGGCTGACCCACATCGAATCGGTGGAGCGTGACGGCGCCACCTGGACGCTGGAAGCACGCAACGCCCGCAACCAGCGCGTGGACGTGCGCATGAGCGGTCACGATGGCCGGGTGCTGAGCAGCCGCCGCGACGGCTGGTTCGACTGAGCCTCGCCTGCAGGACGCAATATGCAGCCGGTTACCAGCCCACCGGACCGGGACCGGCGGCGTCCCAGTAGCCGCGGCCGTACCCGTAACCGCCCCCATACGGTCCATAGAAGCCAGGGCCCTTGCCCTCGCTGATCTGGATGTTGAGGTTCATGTTGCGGGTCTTGCCGTCGTCGTTGGTGTAATTCTTGTTGAGGTTCAACTCGGCCGCGTTGTAGTGCGTGTTGCCAAAGCCCTTGGCGTAGCCGATGCCGGTGGTGATGCTGCCGTTGACCCGCAGCTTGTCGTCGGCGATCTCGGCGATGCCGTTGCCCGCGCCATCGCGCGGGAGCGCGCGGCGGCCGCTCTTGTCGCCATAGAAGGTGCCGGGCGGGTCACCGCGCAGGGTGGGATCGTTGAGGTACTGCATTGGCTTCTGCGGCACCGACAGGTCCAGATCGGTCGCCGACTGCGGGCCGGTGGCACCGGCAGCGGACTGCGCCAGCGCGACACCAGGGGCCAACAGGCACAGCAGCAGGGAAAGCGGGCGGATCATGGGAAGCTCCGGGGCAGGCAAGGCGGCCGACAGCGCTGACGCTAGCAGCCGTTGCTTGAATGATGCCTGTCGTGGCCCTGCATGCAAGGGGAACCATCGTGGGAACGATGGGTCGCCACACTCAACCCAGCCGTTCAAACCCGAACAGGCCCGCCAGCGGGTGCTTTCGGCGCTCGATCCGGGCCCGCAGCAGGCCCGCGCCGATCATCGAGTAGGTGATGCCGTTGCCGCCGTAGGCCATCGCGAACAGCACCCGGGGCCCCCATTGCGGGTGCGGGCCGAAGAACGGAAGTCCGTCTTCGGTTTCGGCAAAGGTGCCGCCCCAGGAGAACGCCGGCTGCAGCGGCAGGTGCGGGAATAGCCTGGCCACCTGCTTGAGCAGGGTGCCGGTCTTGCCGGCCACCCGGCTGTCGCGCCGCGCCGGGATATCCACTGCGTCGTCCTCACCGCCGACCAGCAGCCGGTGGTCGCCGGTGCTGCGCATGTACAGGTAGGGCCGCGCGGACTCCCACACCATGGTGTCCACCAGTGGGCCGAGTGCCGCCGCATCGATCGGGTCGGTGATGAAGGCGTAGCTGCTGCGGTTGCGGGCCACCTTCTGCTTCAGCCAGCGCTGGCCGGCGTAGCCGGTGGCCAGCACCACGTGGCGCGCACGGATGCGCAGGCCCTCGGGTGTGGTGGCGGTCACCCCGCGCGCGGTGGGCTGCAGCGTGTGCAATACGGTGCGGTCGTGCACCGCGCAGCCGGCCTTGGCCAGCCGCATGAGCAGCCGGTAGGTGAGCTGGTACGGGTCCACGCGCGCCGCCAGCGCGCTGAGGATCGCTCCCGGCGCGGCGATGCCATATTCGGCACGGACGGCGTCGGCATCCAGCCAGCGCACGTCGAAACCATGTTTGTGCCGCAGCGCGTACTCGTCCTGCAGGGGCGAACGGTGGCGGCGCTTGCTGGCGTAGTACAGGCTCTGCATGGGCTGGCAATCCACGCCGCGGAAACCGGCGGCCACCTCGCGCAGCGCCGGGATCGCCTCGGCGCAGGCGCGGTAGGCCAGCACCGCATCGCGCTCTCCGTACTGCCTGGCCAGGTCGACCATGTGCGTATCGATTTCGTACTGCAGCAGTGCGGTACTGGCGGAGGTACTGCCCCAGCCGATGTCGCGCTGCTCGACCAGCACCACGTCATGGCCGTGCGCGCACAGCTCGTTGGCGATCAGCGCGCCGCTGATGCCGCCGCCCACCACCAGCACGTCGCAGCTCCGGTCCTCGCGCAGCGGTGGGAAGGCGTGCATCAGCCCGTTGCTGACCGCCCAGAAGGGATACCCGCTTTTGAGGTCCATTGGGGATCAGGCAGTCGGGTGGCCGGTCTGCGGGGTGTGGATCAGCGGGGTCAGGTCGAAGCCCTGCTGGCGCGCCTGCGCCAGGTAGTGCTCCTGGGTGGTGGCATCCAGGTGCGGCTCGCGCGCCAGCAGCCACAGGTACTTGCGGTCCGGGCTGCCGACCAGCGCCACGCTGTAGTCCGGGGCGACCTGGATGATCCAGTAGTCGCCCTTGGTGAACGGAAGCCAGCGCAGCCCCTTGGGCAGGAAGGTGACCTGCAGCCGGGCAGGATCCTTGTCTACCGGGCAGGCCTCGCCGTGGGCTTCTTCGATCTCACCGTCCACGCGGCATTTGTTGACCACGGCGACGTGGCCATCGTCGATGAGGGTGTAGTTCGCCGTTACATCGGTACAGTCGACCGGCTCGTGGCTCATGGGCAGGCGGGCGATTTCGTACCAGGTGCCCAGGTAGCGCGGCAGCTTGAGGTCGGCAACGGTCTTCAGGTCGGGGTGGCTGGTCATGTGGGCATCGTCGAAGAGGTGGTGGCCAACATGCCCGGGCCGCCGCCATGGCGGAGTGAAGCCGCGACGCGCGCTGGAACGGTACGTTGTGGCGGCGTCATGCCGGGCGCGATGACGCGGCGCTATGCTGGCCCGGACCCGTTCAATGGAGGTGCGGATGTACCAGGTGATCCTGCTCAAGAGCGACAGCGGCTTCGCCCGCGCGCAGTGGGAAACGGTGGACGATGTGGTGGACCACGAGGGCGTGACGTACTCGCTGCGGGCCGGCCCGCGCCAACCGCTGCCGACCGATCATGCGTGGGACGAGATCGCGGTGTATGCGCCGGAGGAGATCAGCGAGGAGGAATTCCAGGACTGGTACGCGGCCCTGCAGCCGCAGGTCGAGGAGCTGCGCCTGAAGTACTGAGTTGCATACCCGGTGTGAACGAGGCCCGGTTTATAGTCCCCGGCATGTCCGCGTGAACCCTGGGTGCTGGTTTTGTCCTTCCGTCATCGTTTCCCCCTGCTGCGGCCGCTGGCCGGTCTGTTGTTGTTCACCTGGCTGTGCATGGCCCCCGGGGCCTGGGCGCAGGCGCCTGACGATCCGGCAGCCGAGGCCAAGACCCAGCTCAACCAGGCCGACAAAGAACTCAAGGCGATCCGTACCGCATTGCCGGATGCGGAGACCCGCGAGACGCTCACGCCGTTGTTCGAACGGGCCATGGCCGTGCAGCGCGATGCCGACGATGCGCAGGCCGCCCTGCAGCCGGAGCTGGACCAGCTCGATACCCGCCTGACCCAGTTGGGCACGGTGCCGGAAGGCACCGTGGAAGCGCGCGAAGTGGCCCAGCAGCGCAGGTCGCTGACCCAGCAGCGTGCCGATATTGCCGCTGCCGTTGCGCGGGCCAAGCTGCTCGCGGTGGATGCCAAGCAGCTGGGCGCGGATATCGAGAAAATGCGCGTCACCCAGCTCAGCGAGGACCTGGCCCGCAAGGTCAACTCACCGCTGTCGCCCTCGCTGTGGCGCAAATTCGCCCGTGACGTGCCGGCCGACCTGCAGGAGCTGGGGCAGATTTACCGGCAGGCCGAAACCACGGCCCGCAAGGCGATCGCGCAGCATGGCTGGACCGCGCCGCTGACCGGCCTGGCAGTGGCGCTGCTGCTGTTCTTCCCGCTGCGCCTGTGGCTGCGTGCGGCCGGGCGCCGCTATGCGCAGTCCGAACGGGCCCCGGACGGTCGCCTGCGCCGCTCCGGCCTGGCGGTGTGGCTGCTGGTGGTGGGCACGATGCTGCCCGGCCTGGCCTGCGTGGTGTTCTTCGGCGCGCTGGATGCCATCGGAGCGATTCCACCGCGGCTGGAAAAAGTGGTGTTCAGCATCCAGGTGGCCACCTATATCGCGGCCTTCATCACCGCGCTGAGTGCGGCGCTGCTGGTGCCCAAGCGCCCGTCGTGGCGCCTGCTCAACCTGGATGACGCCGCCGCGTGGCGCCTGCGCAAGTATGCGTGGGGCGCCGCCGCGCTGACCTGGATCAGCATCGTGCTGATGGCGCTCAACCGCGCCGCGCGCACCAGTGCAATCACCACGGTGGCGGTGGACGGGCTGATCGCCATCACCTACATGGCGCTCATCATCGCCATCCTGGTCTCGCTGGCGCGCCTGCACCGGCGCCAGACCGACGAGGCGGAGGCAAAACTCGAAGCACAGGCGCAATCGGACGGCAAGGCCAAGGGCCCGCCGCGTCGCAGCGGCTGGATCGTGGTCGCACGGCTGGCCGGGCACATCGTGGTGGCCGCTGCGGTGATCGCCACGCTGCTGGGCTACCTCAACCTGGCGCTGTTCGTGGCCCAGCAGCTGGTCTGGGGCGCGGTCGTGCTGCTGGCGGCGTCGCTGCTGATGAAATTCGCCGACGATCTGGCCACGTGGCTGCTGTGCCCGACCAGCAGCGTCGGCCGCACCGTGCTGCTGACCACCGGGCTGAGCGAATCGCGGGTGGTGCAGGCCGGTGTGCTGCTCTCGGCCGGGCTGCGCATCTGCGTGATCCTGCTTGCGGTGATGGCACTGACGGCGCCGCTGGGCAATCTCAGCGCGTTGTATGGCGGCCTGGACGCAGTGTCCAAGGGCATCAACCTGGGCGACAACCTGGTGCTCAAGCCCAGCAGCGTGCTGTACGCAGTGCTGGCCTTCCTGCTGGTGTGGGCGGTGATGCAGGCGTTCCAGCGCTGGCTCACCGACACCTACCTGCCCAAGACCGAGCTGGATGCGGGCGCGCGCAATTCGATCAGCACCGTGACCCGCTACCTGGGCATCATCGCAGCGGTGCTGTGGAGCCTGACCGCACTCGGCATCGGCTTCGAAAAACTGGCGCTGGTCGTGAGCGCCCTGTCGGTGGGCATTGGTTTCGGCCTGCAGGCGATCACCCAGAACTTCGTCTCCGGGCTGATCCTGCTGGCCGAGCGACCGGTGAAGATTGGTGACTGGGTGAAGCTCGGTGACCAGGAAGGCGACATCAAGCGCATCAACGTTCGTTCCACCGAGATCCAGGTGGGCGACAAATCCACGCTGATCGTGCCCAATTCCGAACTGATCACCAAGACCATCCGCAACATGACGATGGGCAATGCGCAGGGGCGCATCCAGATCCAGTTCACCGTGCCGCTCAGTACCGATGTGGCGATGGTGCGGCAGACCCTGCTGGATGCATACACCGACCATGTGGGCGTACTGGCCGACCCGGCGCCGTCGGTGTTCATCGATTCCATCGCCAACGGCCAGGTGGCGATCAACAGCTTCGCCTATACCTCCGGCCCGCGCGCGGTGTATGGCGTACGCAGCGACCTGTACTTCACGATGCTGCAGAAGTTTGCCGCCGCCGGTATCGCGCTGTCGTCGCCGACCGACATCCACCTGGTGCGCGATCCGGCCCCGCCCCAGGCGCCGTGATGCCACGCCGCGGCCCGCCTCATGGACGGGCCGCGGGCACGCCCAGGGGGCCCTGATCGGGCAGCAGGACCACGGGAGGCTGCAGCGGTGCCAGCTCGTCCCCGTTGTCTTCGTCGGACGCTTTGGGTCCCTGTTTGATCGGTTTGAGCGCCTTGCCGGGTGAGACATGCGGCGTACGCGGACTGCCGCCGACCTTGATCAGCATGCCGGCGGCACCGCCGCCTTCGCCCAGCCGCTCCTGCAGCGCCGGGCCATACAGGGTGAGCGTGGCCGGGTCGACCAGGTGCAGGGTGCGGCTGCCGCTGGCCACCGGCGGCGGAGACACCATGGCGCCGGGAATGCCGTCCACCGTGCGTACCTTGATCTCGTACAGCGGCGATGCCAGCGAGCTGCCTTCCTTGGCAATGGCCATGCCCTCGCGCATGGCCCAGCGCACGCCCGCGGCGCGCGCCGCGGGGCGGTTGGGGTCCAGGAACGACCACAGGAAGCGCAGGTTGCCGCGCGCAGTGCGTTGCACGACGCTGACGCCTACCCGCACCAGTGCCACGCTGCCTGCGGCAGGATTGAGCGCATCCAGCGTGCCCCGGCCCAGCACCCGCGACAGCTCGGCGAAGCGCGGCATCGTCATCTTCAGGCCGGGCCGCATCAGTACCTTGGCCACGCCGCCGATCACCGGTCCGACCACGATGATCGATTCCAGGTACAACCCGAAGGCGGCCATCGCGAATTCGTTGCGGTTCTTCGAGGAGATGCGGCGCACGTTTTCGACGAACGGCACGACGAAGTCCACTGTCTTCAGCCACAGCGGCGCGTCTTCCAGGTGGTCCTCGAAACTGGTGGGTGCCCAGCCTTCGCGACGGAAGGCAGCAGCGTCCAGCCAGAAAAACCCCTCCTGCACCGGGTGGACCAGGGCATGGAACGGCGAGCGCGGCGCGCTGCCGCCGCCCAGCGGCGGCGCCAGCAGCGGCTCGACGATCACGTCCGAGGAGCGCCCCGCTGCCGGTGCCCTGTCCGAGGCGTAGGCCTCCCAGTCCACCGGCAACGGCGTGCCACGGCGCACCTGCACCGTGGCGACGTTGCCGCTGCGCAGCCGCACCTTGCGGTTCTGCAGCGCACCGCCGAGCGGCAGCGCGCCTTCCAGCTGCAGGGGAAGGATCCGGCTCTGCAGCGGGAACAGCTGGTAGTGGCGCGGCTGCCCCGCCAGCGTCAGCGTGTACACCACGCCGAAACGGCCCCGGTAGGGATCGGTGTCGTTGCGGGTTTCCTGCCCCGCCTCCAGCTCCGGTTCGTGCGTGCGCAGGGTGAACACCTGCACATCTCCGCGCAGGAGGGCCGCGCGTTCTTCCTCGGGGCGCTGGTACAACGCCTCCTCGATCAGCACCCCGTAGCCGCGTCGGGCCTTGCGGAAGTAAGCATCGAAGCGCTTCTGGTAACGCGCGTTGATATCAGCCAGCCGGGCCAGGCCCGGTTTCATCCGCGCGTAAGCGGTCTGCAGCGCCGCTTCGTAGCGGGGGTTGCCCTGGGCCTGGTTGAGCGGGGAGTCGGGAACGAAGGTGCGACAGGGCCGCCACGCCGCGGCCCCGCCGCGCAGTACACCGGCCGCGACGATTTCATGGAACGGGAAGCTGCGTCCGAAATGGTTGTCGTCATTGCACAGGCGGAATTCCGTGGAGTTCCACGGCTGGTCGGCGAGCACCCCAGGGAAGCGTGGAAATACCCGGCGGATTTCGGCTTCCACCAGCGGCATGCGGTAGGGCAGCGGCGCCAGTACATCACCTATGGCCTGTTCGATGTCGCTCACCCGCTGGTCGAACGCACGCAGCGCGGCCTCGATGCGTGCGCTCGGCGACAGCGGCGAGGCAAGCGCGGCGTTCTCTTCCAGTTGCCGGTACACATACCAGTCCAGCGTGGGCAGGCGGCGTGCGTCGAGGGTCAGCTGCCTGACCAGGTCGGGTGTCGCGCCGTCCCCGGCAAGCTCGGCCGAGAGGGTGAGCAGCTCACTGAACCGCATCTGCTGCGAGAGGCCGCGCCGCAGGCGCTCGGCCAGGTGCACGCCACTGACGAAGTTGATCGAGGCGATGGTGTTTCCATACACCAGGTTGGCGGGCACGTCGTCGGCCAGCAGCTCCGGCGCGTGGTCCTGCAGGGCCAGCGTGCATGCCATGTCCAGAAGCGAGGCAGGAATGCGGCCCATGCTCCGCAGGTAGTCGTGGAAATCGAGCCGTATCTGGGCAAAGGTGCGCCCCCAGTTGGGATACTTGTGCAGGCGGTAGCCCAGCAGCACGCGCGCATCGCGATCCGACGGCGGGCCCAGGTCGAGCACGATCGCCACCCGCGTCAGGCTGGCCAGCAGCGTCGGCGAGGTCGGTGCCCCATCGCTTCCCGTGTACCAGCCCAGGTCCCGCAGCAACGCCGCCTGGAGGGCGAGCGCACGCGGGGTGCGGGCCATGGCGGCCACGTAGTGGCTGGCGCGGTGCACCTGGTCCAGGGCCATCTCGCCCTGCTGCAGCAGGGGCCGGGCCAGGTACTCCAGCAGCGTCTGTTCGCCAGGCGCGCGCTGGGCGAGGAACCCGGTGGTGGTCTGCCTTACCTGGTCCAGGTCGGCTGCGTCCAACGTGTCCGCCGCGTGCAGCAGGTCGGCGCGCATGCCCAGCCTCAGTTCGCCGAGCAGGCGTTCCACGCATCGCGCAGGGCCATCAAGGTGGCCGGCCTCGCGCGGCCCACAGCCACCATGTACGGCAAGTATGTCAGAGGCGTTGGCCCGGCCATCGGAACGGACCACGCCGCCCAGCTGGCCGGCCACCTCGCGCAGTGCGCCCCAGGGTGCGAGGGGCAGCGCGTCCAGTAACCGGGTCTGGTTGAACAGGTGCAGCGTACCTGCCGCGTCCTGCACCCGCAGCGATCCGTCCGCATCCACCGACATCCACCGTGGAGGGAGGTGCTCGCGCTGGAGCAGTTCGAGCATCGCCGGGTCCGCGATGAGGCGCGCGAATGCCGGCAGCGCCGCCTGCAGCGTGGTTGCCGTGGCGGTGCCCAGCGCGGGGCGATGGACGACCGTGGCCGCATCGGCGCGCCGCGCAAGCAAGCGGCCCAGGTCCTGGAGTTCGTTGCTGGCCTGCCGCCACGGCGGCAGCGGGCCGGCGCGGCGCTGCCAGCTCGCGTGGACACGGGCGATGGCCTCCAGCAGCTGCGCCTGGGTGCACGCTATCGGGGCTGGGCATGGCCGCTGGGCAGGGGCAGGAAGCGCGCCATGGAACTGCAGCGCGTTGATCAGGGGCACGGCAGTGCCGGGAGAGAAGCGCCCCAGGCGATCCGTGATCCGGTACAAGGCGTCGAGCTGGTCCAGCAGCAGCCCGGGTAGCGGGTCGGTCAGGCCGTCGGCGATCACCACGCTGCGCCCCGAGCCGCGCACGCGTGCGGTGATGCCGTCGGCGCCAACGCGCAGGGAATGGAAGGTCGCATTGGCCTGTCGCATCGCCAGCCACACCCCGGGTTGCTCGAACACCTGCTGCAGCCGCTGCTGCCCGGCATGCCATGCGGCATGCAGTGGCGACCCGTCGGCCGGTACCAGGCCCTGGTGCGCGAGCGCGTCGTCCCACGTGGCCGGTGCGCTGTCAAAGCGCTCCCACAACCGATCCAGCAGGCGCTGGTGATCCTGCTGTGGCGGGGAGTCGCTGCGGTCGTCCCATTCGACCTCCAGCCGCGCGGTTGCGGGGATGCCTGGACGCATGGGTGCGAGCTGCCGGTCGAGCGCGGCCAGGCACTCGTCGAACTGCGCATCGTCCATCGGCACCGCAGGCAGCGGCGCGGCGTAGTAGGCCAGCATTTCCGGCACCCGAAGCCGACCGTCCGAGCGCACCGGCGCGTGCAGCAGCGTAGCGATGCCGCGCAGCATCGTGTCGAGCGGGGCCAGCACTGCCGGTGGCTGGCCGGCCTCGAACAACGTTGCCATGCGCGTGCCCTGGAGGGCACGGGCGCGCACCGGGCCGTGCGCGGGATACTCCAGCTGGGTGGGATCGACATGGTGATGCCAGCACAACGCGATCACCTCCGGGCGCTGCGACAGCTGCAGCAGCACGCTGCGTGCCAGCGCGGCGTTGTGGCCCAGGTGTGAGCGGGGATCCGGTCGCCAGCTGGACCATGTGGGTTCCATGCCGCGGATCGGGATCGCCTTCAGCGCGTGGACCTGCTGCTTCAACCGCAACAGCGTGCTGGTTTCGTTGGTCGCGCGGATGTGTCCGTCCGGCTGCTGCTGCAGGCGGTGCTCAAGGCGCTGGATGAGCGGGTCGAGCAGGGCGGGCGCGTACTCGGCTTCGTGCATGTCCTGGTCGAGATAGAAGCCCAGTGCACAGGCCAGGCGCGCGCTGACGGCGTTGTCGAAGCAGCCGCCCGCCTCGCGCACGGTGCGCTGCAGGTCGTTCAACATCGTATTGGTGGGAGGGGACCAGAGGATGCGCTCTGGCGCATCCGGCTGCCCATGCAGCACGACCCGCATGCCGGAGGTGGCACGCGTTCCGCTCAGGCTGCCATTGGCGACCACGAGCGAAGAAGGAGGCGTGCGTTCGTCATACAGGGTCTGCAGGAAATCGTCCTGCCGGTAAAGCCACATCAACTGCTGGCGGACCGCGCGCACGGCCAACGCAAACGGCGAGCCCTCGACGGGTGCGAACGCGTGCTCCGGGAGGCTCGCGGTCCCGGCCGCCGAGGCGGCATCGCGCAGCGTCCATAACGCCTCCAGCAGCATTGCCTGGTCCTGCAGGCCTGCGTCGTCGTGTGGCCCGTTGTCCGAGCCGCTCGACGCGGGGCGGGAGTGCGCAACCGCGCGTGGCGTCGTGTCCGCCGTCGCTACGGCAGGCGACGGGTTCCGCGACCATGCCACCAGGCCACCCCCCAGGGCCGCCGCCGCCAGCGTACCGAAGACGGCCACCGTGCGTCGCTGCGGGTGCGCAGCGGCGAGGGCAGGAAGCACCGCCGCCGCAGCGACCGCAACCGGCAGGGTCGGTGCCAGCAGGCGCGTGGTGTCCGCCCGCGACGCGGCAGCGCGCTCGGGCTGTATCGCCGCCGCCGCTGGCGCCAGCGCCGTGGCGTCCGCCACGGGCGTACAGAGACGACGTGCGCCGGTGCCGAGCAGGTCGAGCTGTTCCAGCACGGCTGGCAGCGTGGCAATCCGTTGCCCGGTGCGCGTGCCGGGCCGGTCGCCCGGGCGCTGCTGGAACCACAGTGCCCACGCGGTAGCGAGCAGCGCCAGGCGCAGGGGCGAGGCGGGCAACTGCAGCCGAGCGTGGAGGGACGCGTGCGCGGCACCAGCCTGCTGCAGCAGTGCCTCCAGCCAGGTGGGAAACGCCGCGATCAATGCCTCCACCCAGGCACCGCCGCGCAACGTCGGCAGCGGAAGCTGGCTGAGCCAGCACAGCCAGGGCAGCGCGGTGCCCTCCTGGAGGAGGCGGGGCAGCGCACTGGCCTGCTGGGTCCAGGCCAGCAGCTGGGCGCCCTGCGGCCCGAGTGCCAGGTTGGCGATGCCGTGCAGGGCGATGCCCGCAGCACGCCGGCACTGCAGGCGGCCCAGGCCGCTGACGATGGCAGCGACCACCTGCGTGCACTCCCGGTGCCACGTATCCTGCGCAGGCGAGGGTGCCGCTTGCCAACCGGCCATGGCCTGCAACAGCGCAGACCGGCGCGCTGCCACGGGTGTGTCCCGTACGGCCTGCGCAAGGTGCGCAGCAAGCTCATCCGGTGTTGCGTCGACCAGCAGGGCCAGCAGACGGGCTTCCAGCAGGGCGAGCTCCGACGGCAGCAGTGGGCATCGGCGCAGGAGCCGCGTCAACGTGTGCGGCAGCGGGGCATCCGGTCGGCAGCGATCCGTCGCAGGGTGCGATGTCGTGTTGTACAGCTGGACGGGAACGCAGCGGTGCTGCGTTGCGTCCGGTGCGCCGGCGGCAGCGAAGGACGCGGTCGCCAGGCGACCTGCGGCCTGCAATGGCAGCAGAATGAGAGCCTCCCCGGATCGACATCGGCCGGCGCACGATTGTGCCGACCTGACTGGACCCGGGGTGTGCGTGGCATCGCAGAATCAGGCAGCCGCGAGGTCCGCGCTGCCGCGATCAGCCGCGGTTGCCGCGACGTGACGGGATCAGCGCGAAGTTGTCCACGGCCAGCTTCTCCGCGTGGTTCAACCACGCGCGGATCTCCAGATCATCCACTTCATGGTCCAGGCCGAACGGAACGCTGATACGCCCTTCCGCATCGGGCTGCACCCACTGCTGGGCGACCACCACCTTGCGCTTGGACGACACCGCTTCGATCCAGAAGCCGCGATCAGGCGACTGTTTGGCGACGAACTGCAGCATGTACTGGCCGGCACGGGTACGACGGCCCTTCTGCGTGATCATGTGTGCCTGGCGGATGCTCGGGCGCGGGCCGTTGAACGGGTCCAGCGGCGCATCGACGGCGAAGCCCTCGCGCAGCTGGTCGTCGCGGTAGAGCTTGATGCCTTTGTCGCGGTTGACCAGCATCGCGCACCAGTCACCGTCGGCCGAACCGTCTTCGAACGCAGTACAGCGGTCCACATAGGCCAGCGTATTGTCCGGATCGGCCAGGTCGAACTGCTTGGAGGTGTTTTCCAGGTAAACCGATTTCAGGTCCCACTGCTTGTCGTATTCGAGCAGCACCGGCGGCTGCACATGCTGCAGGCCGATCACCACCTGGTTCTCTTCGTCGATACGCAGCTGGCGGGTCTTGTCGCCCAGCCACAGCGAGCGCGAGAAGGCCAGGTAGCGCGGGAAGTCCCTGCCGTCATCGCGGAACACCGCCGCGCTGGCGCTGGCGGCACGCTCGGGCTGCAGCAGCGAGCGGCCAAACCCGATTTCGCCGATCTCCGGCTCGATCAGGCTGAGCAGCGTGGCGCCCGAATCCAGCGTGGAGCCGTGCTGCGCGTCCAGCTGGCGCGGGGCGATATCCTTGCCCAGGAACAGCAGCATGTTTTCGCGTTTCTGCTTGGCCAGGATGTGGCTCAGGTCGTTGGGCATGGCCAGGTGGTCGGACGCGATCACGATCAAGGTGTCGTCGCCATACGGGCTGGCCTGGATGCGGTCGACCAGCTTGGAAATCAGCCCATCGGTGCACTTGAGCGCATTGAGCAGGCCGATATCCCCGTAGTCGCTGGTGTAGCGGGTCCGCTTGCACGCCACCGGCAGATGCCCGGCAGGGTGGTGGGTATCCATCGTCAGCGTGGTCAGCATGAACGGCTGCCCAGCCTTGGACAGCTGCATGAAGCGGTCATATGCCTTGTCCAGCAGCACATCGTCATGCACGCCCCAGGTGGAAAAGTGCGACCGGGCGATCTTCTGCTGCTTGAACCAGGCCAGGTCGTCCACTGCGTCGAAACCGTGCGTGGCCAGGAACTGGCCCTTGCCGGCGAACAGGCCATTGGCACCGCCCAGGTAGTGGTTGGTGTAGCCCTGCTGCTTGAGGTAATCACCCAGGCACACCGCTTCCGGGAGGAAGGTGCCCATGCGGTCCATGCTGTTCTCATCGCCCTGCGCGGTGGTCAGCGGTACGCCGCACATCGACGACACCAGCCCGGCGATGGTCCAGCCACCGCCTTCGGCCGAGACCAGTCCGCGCACATCCAGCGCCTGGCCGGCAAGGCGGTTGAGGTTCGGCATCAGGCCGGGGAAGGTGGCTTCATCCAGATAGGTGCGTTCCAGGCTTTCGCCGTAGATCCACACGATGTTGCGTGGCTTGCGCAGCGCCTGCTGCGGCACGCGGTATTCGGGCGCCACCATGCTGTAGTCGACCGGCCGCATCTGCTGGTACAGGCGCTGGCCGTCGCGGTACAGCGGGCTCACGCCGATCGCCAGCACCCACACCGCGAGGAAGCCGGCGAACACGCCGCGACCATGCGCGCTTCGGTGCCAGCGTTTGATGCGCGGGGTCAGCAGCGGCAGCAGCGAGAGCAGGGCCAGGACGATGAAGCCAGCGATGTAGCCCTTGAAGTCCGCGACGCCGGCGCCTTCCATGTCGGCGCCCAGGTGGTACAGCGTTGCCGCATTCAGGCCATCGCCGGAGAGTTTGTTGATCAACCACCCCGCACTGAGCGTCAACAGCAGCAGCGACATCAGGCTTGCCTTCCACCATGCCCAGCGACCTGAAGCGAGCAGCAACCAGGTGAGCAGCAACAGCGACAGCAGCAGGATCCAGAGCATGGGCATCATCGGCAGCGGAGACAGGTGCGATCGGCTGCCTCAACACACCCACATGACAGGCCGATGACCCGATCATGCCTGCACGAACCTGACTGAAATGTTTGTTGGAAACACGCTGTTAGCGCTTACACCGCATTGCAGTGGAAAGGGTAAAACGCACGTGAAGACGGCACGCTTTCGCGTGCCGTCCTCATCACCTGGCATGGGCGCTGGCGTCTACCGATGCCCGCGTTCTTCCCTTGAACGTGCGCGCCGATCAAACAGCAATGCACTGAGGATGATGCCCAGGCCAAGGAATACACCGATCAGCATCAACGTGAATGCGATGGCCGGATACCCGAACAGGTGCCACCCGGTATCGACCTTCATCATCATCGCTGCAGCAAGAATCAAGGCTGCAGTGACAATGCCCGCCGACACGCGGTTGGCGATCTTCTGCAGGTTTTCCATCAGCCGGGATTCTTCCAGCCCGGTGACTTTCATCTGCAGGCGGTTCTCGGCCAGCAATGCCAGGATGTCCGACATCTTGCGCGGACCCTCGCGCAGCAGCTGCTGCACTTCCATCGCTTCACTGGCCAGGTTGGCCGCCGACAGCGACTTCTTCAGGCGCGCACGCATGACGTGCTGCAGTTGACGCTCGACGATGCGGCGCGTATCCAGGTCCGGCGACAGCAGCCGGCACACCGTCTCCAGATTCAGCAGCGCCTTGCCCAGCAGGCTCAGCTCCGGCGGCGTGCGCAGCCCGCTGGCAGTGGCGATGCGTACCAGGTCCAGCACCACGCGGCCTTCCGAGAAGGTGCCGCTGGCGGCATAGCGCGCGATGACCTGGCCGGTTTCGCGCAGGTAGCGCTCTTCGTCGAAGGCTTCCAGTCGCGTGCTGATGCCGATGATCTCGTCGGCCACTTCTTCGCCGCGCCCGTCCACGGCGGCAAACAGCAGTTTCAACAGCCGCTCGCGCAGGCGCGGCGGCATGTGCGCCACCATGCCCAGGTCGAAGATTGCCAACCGGCCTTCGGGTGTGACCCGCAGGTTGCCCGGATGGGGATCGGCATGGATCTCACCATGCACGAAGATCTGGTCGATGTAGCCACGGATCAGCGCCGCCGCCAGCGGTGCCATCGGCTCTTCGGTGCGGCGCACGTCGGGAATCATGTCCACGCGCACGCCCTGCGCCAGCTCCATGGTCAGCACGCGGTGGCTGCAGTAGTCCCAGATCGGCTGCGGCACCCACAGCGGCTTGAACGGGCGCAGGTGCTGGCCGAAGCGCTGCAGGTTCTCGGCTTCGGCCTGGTAGTCCAGTTCCTGCATGAGCGTCTTGGCGAACTCGTTCAGCCAGTCGCGCAGGCGTACCCGGCGTCCCACCTGGGTGAGGTGATCGGCGGCCAATGCGAAGCTGCGCAGTACCTCCAGGTCCGAGCGCAGCTGCGCTGCCACTTCCGGCTTCTGTACCTTTACCGCCACTTCGCGGCCATCATGCAGCTGCGCGCGGTGCACCTGCGCGATGGACGCGCAGCCCAGCGGCACCGGATCGAAGCTGGAAAACAGCTTGGACACCGGCGCGCCCAGCTCCTGTTCAATGATGGTGTAGATGCGCTCGACCGGGATCGGCGCGACCTTCTCCTGCATCCGCTCCAGCGCGGTGGCGAATTCCACCGGCACCATGTCCGGGCGGGTGGAGAGCATCTGGCCGAGCTTGACGAAGGTCGGGCCGAGCGATTCCAGGTCGGTGACGAACTGCTCGGGGTTGCCCTCCGGCGGCAGGTCGTGGACCGCGCGCGAATCCAGGTTCATCCCGGAAAACACCCCGGAATGGCGGTAGCGCAGCAGCAGGCGCAGGATCTGGCTGCGGCGGTTCATGCCTTTGACCAGCGACGGCGAGCCGGGAACAACGGGCGTGGTATTCAAGCAGGGCTCCGGGGCAGGACAGATTGGCAGTGTCGCCGCAGGGCGGTGGTGGGGCGGTGAATCCGGCCGATATTCCACGAACGTGCCCGGATCGGTCAGAATCGGCGCCACCCTCTGATTTCTGGATTGCCATGGCCGGTGCCAGCCTGTTTGCGTTGCTCGACGATATTGCCGCTCTGCTGGACGACGTTTCGATATTGACCAAGGTGGCGGCCAAGAAGACCGCCGGCGTGCTGGGCGACGACCTGGCGCTGAACGCGCAGCAGGTGACCGGGGTCCATGCCAACCGGGAACTGCCGGTGGTGTGGGCGGTGGCCAAGGGCTCGCTGGTGAACAAGGCGATCCTGGTGCCGGCGGCGCTGGCGATCAGCGCACTGGAAGCCTGGCTCAAGGGCAAGGGCTTCCCGATCCCGATCGTGGTGCCGCTGATGATGATCGGCGGCGCGTTCCTCTGCTACGAAGGCGTGGAAAAGCTGGCGCACCGTTTCCTGCATTCGCCGGAGGAAGACGAGCAGCAGAAGGCGGCGCGGCTCAAGGCGCTGGCCGACGAGAAGGTCGACATGGTGGCGTGGGAGAAGGACAAGGTGAAGGGCGCGATCCGCACCGACTTCATCCTGTCGGCCGAAATCATCGTGTTGTCGCTGGGCGTGGTATCGGCCGCTCCGTTCCTCAACCAGGTCACCGCGCTGGTGGTGATCGCGCTGGGCATGACGGTGTTCGTCTACGGGCTGGTGGCGGGCATCGTGAAGCTGGACGACGCGGGCCTGTACCTGTCGAAGAAGGGTGGGGCGATGGCGGCATTCGGCCGTGGCCTGGTGGCGTCGGCGCCCTGGCTGATGAAGTTCCTGTCGGTGGCCGGCACCCTGGCCATGTTCCTGGTCGGCGGTGGCATCCTGGTGCACAACGTGCCGGCGGTGCATCACTTCGTACTGGGCATCGCCGGCAAGGTCGCGCCGTGGGGCTGGCTGGTGGAAGCGGGCGCGAACCTGGTGGTGGGTGTGGTGGCCGGTGCGATCGTGCTGGCGGCGGTGACCGCGTTCCAGAAGATGCGTGGGAAGACGCCGGCGCATTGACCACGCAACACAATGACAACCCAACGGTACCATCGGTCCACGGTCACCGGTCACCATCGAGTTGCGTGGTGGTATTCACCCAGCCTGGACGCGGTTCTTGCCTACGCGTTTGGCCGCATACAGCGCCGCATCCGCGCGCTTGAACAGGGCCTCGCCGGTTTCGCCGGGCTGCCACTGGCTCAGGCCCGCGCTGAAGTGCACCAGCACCCGGTGCCCGTCCAGCTCCACCGGCCGCTGCGCCAGCGAGCGCTGCAGGCGCAGCACGGTGGACATGCTGTCGGCGCCCGGGGTTTCCGGCATCAGCAGCACGAATTCGTCACCACCGATACGCGCAATGGTGTCGGTACTGCGCAGCAGCAGCTGGCAGACCGAGACCAGGTGGCGCAGGATCGCGTCGCCACCGGGATGCCCGTAGCTGCTGTTGGTATGGTGGAAATCGTCCAGGTCCAGCAGCGCCAGCGCCAGCGGATGTGAGTGCCGCTCCGCGCGGGCCAGCTCACGTTCCAGCAGCTCGTCAAAGCCGCGCCGGTTGAGCGCGCCGGTCAGCGGATCGGTGCGCACCAGCCCGGACACATCGCGCAGTTCCTGTTCGAGTTCGGCAATGCGTGCCTCGGCCTGCTCGACCTCGCGGCGCGCGTTGCCCAGATGGTCGCGCGCCTGCAAGGCCTGCTCCTGCACACGCCCGGTGTCCTGCAGCACGTCCTGCAGCAGCTGGTTGAGATCGGCGATGCTGCGCGCCTCCTTCAGCGCGAGCGCATAGCTGCTGATCCGGTCGTGGTACTCGCCGGTGCTGACCGCCATGCCGTCCAGGCGTTCGATGAAGCCGCCCATCAAGCTCTTCATGGCCGCCTTGGATTCGACGATGCCCTGCTTGAGCAGGCCCTGCTTGTAGATCACCTCGCGCAGGTTGGCGCGCGCCTGTTCGACCGAGTCGCGGTCCAGTGGCCCGCTGATCAGCGCGCGCACCGCATGCACCTGGCCGTGCAGCCAGCTGCTGTCGTCGAGCAGCTCGCCGATGTTGTCCAGCAGCAGGTCGAACAGGCTCAGCAGCAGTTCCTGCTGTTCCTGCCAGCCATCACTGCGCACGCCGATCTGGTGGGTCAGTTCGCGCAGCCGCAGCTCCAGCGGCTGCAGTGGCTGGCCGGGATGCCATTGGCGCAGGTCGGCGGCCAGCTGCACCGGCTCATCCTTCAGCTCGGGCATGTTCTGCAGCAGGCTGGCTACGGTCACGCCCAGGGTCAGGCGCAGCAGCTCGCGCAGGCGCAGGCTGTCGGGCTGGCCGTCGGGGCTGTCCTGTTCGATGGTGCGGATGTACTTGTCGATCAGCTGGCGCATGGCGCGGCCATAGCTGACCCAGTCGGCACTGCGCTGCGCCGACTGCAGGCGCAGGCCCATGTCGCCCAGCTCGCCGGGCAGAGTGGACATGCCGTGGGCGAACGCGGCCAGCAGCGGTTCGGGCTGGTCGGCCCCGGCGAACAGGCGCTGCAGCATCGCGCTGCTGCCGCCCTTGAGCGCGGGGGCGTCCGCTGCCGCGCCGGCCGCGCTGTCTTTCGCCTGCCGGCGCAACAGCAGCCGACCCACGGCGGTGCCGGGGCTGGGGCTGGGAAGAGCGTCCTGCGGGTCCTTCATGCGACGGGTCCTGGTGGGTCACCGGCTGCGGGCGCCGGACGGGGGGAGACGTTGGAACAGTATCGGCGGCGGTGTCGCGGGCTTGAACCCGGCGCTGTGCCACGATGGTAGGGAATCGGACGGCAGGAGTATGCGATGAAGGTGATGCTGGTGGGCGCGACCGGGCTGGTCGGCGGGCAGGTGCTGCAACACCTCCTGGACGACGCGCGTTGCGACGCGGTGGTGGCGCCGACACGGCGTGCGCTGGGAACGTCCAACCCCGCGCTGCTCAACCCGGTGGTGGACTTCGAGCAGCTGCCGCTGGAGGCGGACTGGTGGACGGTGGACGCGGTGATCTGCGCCCTGGGCAGCACGATCCGGCAGGCCGGCAGCCGCGAGGTGTTTGCCCGGATCGACCATGACTACCCGCTCCAGGTGGCGACGCAGGCGCGGGCACGTGGCGCGCACGCGTTCGTGCTGAACTCGGCGAAAGGTGCCGACGCTGGGTCGCGGATCTTCTACAACCAGGTGAAGGGAAGGCTGGAGCAGGACCTGCGCGGTCTCGGCTACCCGTCGCTGACCCTGGTGCGACCGGGGCTGATCGGCGGCGAGCGCAGCGAACGCCGCAGCGGCGAGCACCTGGCCAGCCTGGTACTGGGCGCGCTGGGGCCGGTGCTGCCCCGCGCATGGCGGATCAATCCCGCCGAGCGCATCGCCGCTGCGATGGTCGAAGCGGCACTGCAACCACGGCCTGGCGTCCATGTGATCGGATCCGCCCAACTGGCGTGATCCGCCATTGGCGTGATCCGCCATGCGCGAAAACGATGACGGCCACCCTGGGGTGGCCGTCATCGCATCAGACACATCCGGGCGGATGGATCAGTTCGCCAGGGCCAGGTCGTCCAGCATCGCGCGCAGGAAGCGCGCCGCTTCGCCGCCGGTGGCAGCGCGGTGGTCGAACGTGACCGACAGCGGGATTACCTTGTGCGCTTCCACGCCGCCCATCACCGGGGTCATCTGGTGGCGGGCGCGCCCGGCACCGACGATGGCCACGCACGGCGGCACCACGACCGGGGTCGCGTAGCGGCCGGCGAACATGCCGAAGTTGGACAGCGAGATGGTGTAACCGCTCAGCTCGGAGGCCGCGATCGAACGCGCTTCCACCTGCTCGCGCAGGCGGTTCACGCCTTCGCGGATGCCGCGCGCATCCAGCACGTCGGCATTGCGCAGGGCGGGCACGAACAGGCCATCGTCGGTGTCCACCGCGATGCCCACGTCCACGTGCGCGTGCAGGGTGCGGGTCAGCGCATCGCCATCGAACCAGGCATTGAGCGCCGGCACCTTCTGGCAGCCCACCACGATGGCGCGCACCAGGCGGGCGGTGACGTCGTTACCCGGCACCCAGGCGTGGATGTCGGCATCGTCGTTCAGCGTGGTCGGCACGACCTTGCTGTGCGCGTCGGCCATCACCCGCGCCATGTTGCGGCGCACGCCCTTCAGCGGTTCCGGCTGGCCCTTGGCCACCACGCCCGGCGGCTGGGTGCGCATCGGCTTGCCCGCAGCCGACAACGGGGCGCGGACATCGGCAGCGCGGGAGACCGGTGCGGCAGCGGCCACCGGGGCAGCGGCTGCGGCAGGTGCAGCCGCCGGTGCCGCCGGCGCGGCGCCGACCTTGGCGCTGCCATCGGCGGCGGCCTGCTTGACGTCGGCCATGGTCACCGCTCCATCGGCACCGGTGGCGCGCACGCGGCCCAGGTCCACGCCCAGCTTGCGCGCGGTGGCACGCACGGCCGGCACGGCCTTGACCCCGCCGACCGCCACCGCCTGTTCGGCGTGCACGGCATTGGAGCTCTGCATCGCGCCGACCACGGTACCGGCGTCATCGCGCTCGGCGCCCGGCTTGGCGATCTCGCCACCGTCATCGGACGCCACCACTTTGTCCGGCTGGACCGGGGCGGGCTGGCCGGTGCTCGGCGTGGCCGCCGGGGCAGCATGGCCATGGCTGTGGCCGGTGTCCTGGCCATCGGCGCGCTGCGGCAGGTTCGGGTCCAGTTCGAACTGGGCCAGCACGCTGCCGGTGGGAATGATGTCGCCGGCGCCGCCGGCCAGCTTCAGCACCTTGCCGGAGAACGGCGAGGGCACTTCAACCACGGCCTTGGCGGTCTCCATCGAAACCAGTGGCTCGTCCAGCGTGATCACGTCGCCTTCCTTGACGAACCACTCGACGATGGTGGCGTCGGGCAGGCCTTCGCCGAGGTCGGGCAGGTGGAAATTCTTGTTCTCACTCATGTGCAGTTCTCTTCCAGCAGTTCGAGATCGCGGGCCGGCAGCCAGCCCGTCGCGCCGTTCGCGCGTTCGGACCACCACCAGCCGCCGTGTTCATGATGCAGCTTGACCATTTCACCGCTGTCCACGTCCAGTTCGCGGGCGTCGTAGTCGCGCAGGGCCTCTGCGCGGCCATCGTCCAGCAGCTGCAACCACGCCACCGGTGCCCAGCCGGCACGCCCGTCATCGGTGCGTACCCAGGCAAACGCCGGCCATTCCTCGTCACGAACACCCAGTTCGACGATCTGGCCGGTGCGGAACCGGAGCGGGTTGGGGTACTGGCTGCGGTACGGGCCCAGAAGTCTGGCCCGCATGTCAGCCCGCCGCCACCGCGCGTTTGGCCGCGCTCACGATCCGGTCCACGCTGGGCAGGTACTTCATTTCCAGGCGGAACAGCGGAATGTGGGTGTCGTAGCCGGTGACACGTTCGACCGGTGCCAGCAGGTCGTACAGCGATTCCTCGGCCAGGCGCGCGGCGATCTCAGCGCCGAAGCCCGCGGTCTTGGGGGCCTCCTGCACGATCACGCAGCGGCCGGTCTTGGCCACCGATTCGGCGATGGTGGCGAAGTCGAGCGGGCGCAGCGTGGCCACGTCGATCACTTCGGCACTGATGCCTTCGCCGGCCAGCTTGTCGGCCGCTTCCAGCGCTTCCTTCACCTGCGCGCCCCAGGTCACCAGGGTCACGTCGGTGCCGTCGCGCAGCACGAAGCAGACGTCCAGCGGCAGCGCTTCGCCATCGTTGACCACCACTTCCTTGTACTGGCGGTAGATGCGCTTGGGTTCCATGTAGATCACCGGATCCGGTTCGCGGATCGCGGCCAGCAGCAGGCCATAGGCGCGCTGCGGCGAGGACGGCAGCACCACGCGCAGGCCCGGCACGTTGGTGAAGATCGCCTCGTTGGCTTCGCTGTGGTGTTCCGGCGCACGGATGCCGCCGCCCCACGGCACGCGCAGCACCATCGGGCAGTGCAGGCGGCCACGGGTGCGGTAACGCAGGCGCGCGGCGTGGCAGATGATGTGGTCCACCATCGGGTACATGAAGCCATCGAACTGGGCTTCGGCCACCGGCTTCATGCCCTGCGCGGCCAGGCCGATGGTCAGGCCGGCGATGGTGGTTTCGTCCAGCGGGGTGTCCAGGATGCGGTCGGCGCCGAAGCGCTGCTGCAGGCCGGCGGTGGCGCGGAACACGCCGCCGTTGACGCCGACATCCTCACCCAGCACCAGCACCGATTTGTCGTGTTCCAGCTCCCACGCCAGCGCCTGGGTGATGGCTTCGATGAGGGTGATGGGCGTGGTGGTCATGCTCTCTTCTCCGCGCGCGATGGCAGCGCTGTCGGCGGCGTTGGTCTGCGCGCCGGGCGCGCCGTTCTTGATCTCATCCATGGCGCTGCTCCAAAGCAATCGCCTGTGCGCGCTGGGCCAGCAGGTCCTGCGGCGGATCGGCATACAGGAAGTCGAACATCGCCTCGACCGGCTGCACCGGGGTGTTGAGGTACAGGTTCACCTCTTCATCCACGCGCTTGCCGCACTCCACGGTCCAGGCCTGTTCCTCTTCCTCGCTCCACACGCCGGCACCGATCAGGTACTTGCGCAGGCGCAGCATCGGCTCGCGCTGCCAGGCATCCTTGACCTCGGCATCGTCGCGGTAGCGGCGCGCGTCATCGGCGGTGGTGTGGTCGGACAGGCGGTAGGTCATCAGTTCCAGCACCGTGCCGCCGTCGCCGGCCAGCGCGCGCTCGCGCGCCTGCAGCATGGCGGCCATCACCGCGATCAGGTCGTTGCCGTCCACCTGCAGGCAGTGCAGGCCACCGGCCAGGCCCTTCTGCGCCAGCGTTTCGGCACCGGTCTGGGCCGAACGCGGAACCGAGATGGCCCAGCCGTTGTTGACGATGCACAGGATCAGCGGGAGCTTGTAGGCACCGGCCGAGTTCAGTGCGGCATAGAAGTCGGTCTTGGAGCTGCCACCATCACCGCAGACCGCCACGGCGATCTGCTTTTCCTGGTTGAGCTTGAACTTCAGCGCCGCGCCGGCGGCGTGCAGGCACTGGGTGGAAATCGGCACGCAGAACGGGAAGTCCTTGGCCGCGTTGCCGCCGTAGTCGTTGCCACGCTCGTCGCCGCCCCAGTACATCAGAACGTCGCGCGGGCGCACGCCGCGCATGAACATCGCGCCGTACTCGCGGTAGGACGGGGCAAACACGTCGTCCTTCTGCATGGAAGCGCCGATGCCGACATGCGCGGCTTCGTGGCCCAGGCAGGCGGCGTAGGTACCCAGCTTGCCGGTGCGCTGCAACGCGATCGACTTGCCGTCGAACACGCGCACGAACAGCATCTGCTTGAACATCGGCAGCAGCGCGCGCGGGTCGCGCAGGGCTTCGGGCAGGTCATCGCGGACGAGCGTGCCGTCCGTGTCCAGGTACTGCAGGTATTCGATCTTGAACTCAGCGGCAACCGTCATTGCGTACTGCACCTTCGACAGGAAGTTACAAATGATATGAATTGCCATGTTAAGGAAGGCGTACGAAAAAGCCGTCCTGCGGCGCAGCAACTGTCCCGGGGGACATCAGCCCGGTATACCCCATCAGGGGCCCGGAAGGCCAATGGCTTCAACGTATTCAGTTGTATCAACGGGGCATGAGCGGACCGTGCCGGAGGGTGGTCGGGGGCAGGGCCTCACCGGCCCGCCGCGCAGAATCGGGTCCCCGCCCGCCCACCACACGCCTGCGCATGGCGGACACCCCCCGCAGGTGCAGGCGGTGCGCTACCCTTTTGGCCCCCTCCAGCGGCCCCCGCCATGTCTGTCGACAAGAACCAACGCGACCTTGAAGCCGGTATCCACACCGACCTGGAGGGGCGCCTGACCTACGGCGGCTACCTGCGGCTGGACCAGCTGCTCTCGGCGCAGCAGCCGCTGTCCAATCCGCCCCACCACGACGAGATGCTCTTCATCATCCAGCACCAGACCTCGGAGCTGTGGCTGAAGCTGCTGGGGCATGAGCTGCGTGCGGCGATCGGCTTCCTGCAGCGCGACCAGGTCTGGCAGTGCCAGAAGGTGCTGGCGCGCAGCAAGCTGGTGCTGCGCCAGCTGACCGAACAGTGGTCGGTGCTGGAAACGCTGACCCCGTCGGAATACATGGGCTTCCGCGATGTGCTGGGGCCTTCGTCGGGGTTCCAGTCGCTGCAGTACCGCTACATCGAGTTCCTTCTGGGAAACAAGAACGCGCAGATGCTGCAGGTGTTCTCGCACGACCCGGAAGGCCAGGCGCAGCTGCAGCAGGTGCTGGACGCGCCCAGCCTGTACGAGGAATTCCTGCGCTATCTGGCCCGCTTCGGCCACGCCATTCCGGCCGGCTACCTGGATCGCGACTGGCGGCAGCCGCACGTGGCCGACGATGCGCTGCACCCGGTGTTCGAGCGGATCTACCAGAACACCGACCGCTACTGGCGCGAGTACGCGCTGTGCGAAGACCTGGTGGACCTGGAAACCGCCTTCCAGCTCTGGCGCTTCCGCCACATGCGCACCGTGATGCGGGTGATCGGGTTCAAGCGCGGCACCGGTGGTTCCAGCGGGGTGGGGTTCCTGCGCCAGGCGCTGGAGCTGACCTTCTTCCCGGAACTGTTCCAGGTGCGCACCACGATCCGCAACGACGACCCGATGCCGCCGGACGCCTGAGCCGGCGGGCCGGTTCCCGGGCCTATTCATGTATTCCCGTGGCATCCACCGTACGGTGCGGGAAGCCCCGCCGTTGCTGCGCTGGCGGCTGCGGGGCGGTAGTTGCAGATGCAAGTTCAGCGACCATGTGGCCAGCTGTACACATCGGTGTGTATTTGACGTGAACGCCGTTGTTCTGGGATTCTCCCGCGCTGTTTCGCACATCGGACGTGCGTGTCTTCCACCGAACCCAGGAATCCCGCATGAGCGTAGACGCCGCCGCGAAATCCGTTCCCGAACCGGCGTTGCCGGAGTTCAAGACCACGCTGGGCCACCCGCGCCCGCTGTGGATGCTGTTCATGACCGAGTTCTGGGAGCGCTTCGCGTTCTACGGGATCCGCTGGGCGCTGGTGCTGTACATCGTGGCCCAGTTCTTCGACGGCGACGCGGCCGGGCAGGCTGCGGCCAGCCGTACCTACGGTGCCTACCTGGCCCTGGTCTATGCGGCGGCCATCTTCGGTGGCTACGTGGCCGACCGGGTGCTGGGGTACCAGCGCTCGATCCTGACCGGCGCGGTGATCATGGCCGCCGGCCTGTTCATGGTGGCCATGCCCAACAAGGAAGTGTTCGAGTTCGGCCTGGCCACGATCATCATCGGCAACGGCCTGTTCAAGCCGAACATCTCCACCATGGTCGGCAAGCTGTACGGCCTGAAGGATGAGCGCCGCGATTCGGGCTTCACCATCTTCTACATGGGCATCAACGTCGGCGCGATGATCGCCCCGGTGCTTACCCAGTTCCTTGCCGAGAAGGTCTTCGGTACCGAAGCGATGCCGTCCTACAAGATGGTGTTCATCGCCTCGGGCATCGGCATGCTGCTCAGCCTGGTGTGGTTCTACGTCGGCCGCGCCGGCCTGAAGGGGATCGGTGCGCCGCCGGTCGGTGCCGAAGGCATGGGCCGCGTGGTGATGGTGTTCGTCGGTTCGCTGGTCGCCATTCCGGTCGCCTACTTCCTGCTGTCCACCGGCGCCACCGCGCTGGCCTGGATCCTCGGGGTGCTGTTCGTGGCGCTGGCGGTGCTGCTGCTGGTGGAAGGCATCCGCGAGGGCAAGGTGCAGCGCGACCGTGTGATCGCGATGCTGATCATCTTCGCCTTCAACGTCATGTTCTGGATGTTCTTCGAACAGGCCGGCAGCTCCTTCACCTTCCTGGCCGACAACATCGTCAACCGCAACCTGGGTGGCTGGACCTTCCCGACGGCGTGGTTCCAGTCGGTCAACTCGGTGGCGATCATCACCCTGGCCCCGATCGTGGCCTGGACCTGGATCAAGCTGGGTCGTGCCAATCCGTCCATTCCGCGCAAGTTCGGCCTGGGCCTGCTGTTCAACGGCGCGGCCTTCGCGCTGCTGATGCTGGCACTGTCGTCGATGGTCGTGGACGGCAAGATCCCGTTCTGGACGTTGTTCATGGTCTACGTCATCCAGTCGGTCGGTGAGCTGTGCCTGTCGCCGATCGGCCTGTCGATGGTGACCAAGCTGGCACCGGTGCGCCTGGTCGGCTTCGGCATGGGCGGCTGGTTCCTGTCCACCGGCATCGGCAACAACCTGTCGGGCATCTTTGCCGGCGCGGTGAGCGGCGAAGGCGGCATGACCGTCGATTCCGCGCTGAAGGGCTACACCTTCGGCTTCTGGGCGTTGATTGGTTCGGGCGCGGTGCTGTTCCTGATCGCCCCGCTGATCAACAAGCTGATGCACGGCGTCAAGTGAGGCCCGCCATGCGCAGGAACACGTGGTGGTCCCCGATGATCATGGCCGGCCTGCTGGCCGCCTGCTCGCCGTCGGCACCCACCGCCGCGCCTGCGCAGCCGGTGGACACCACCGAACAGAAAGCACCGGTGGCCGATCCCAGCCAACCGGTGGCGTCGGGCAACACCCCGGCCGCGGCGGATGTCGCCGCGGTTGCCGGGCTCAACGCGCAGTTCGATCCGGCCCGCGACCCGGTCGCCGACCTGGCCACGGCCAAGGTCGAGGCCCAGCGCGGCGGCAAGCGGATCGTGCTGGACGTGGGTGGGGAGTGGTGCTCGTGGTGCCACCTGCTGGATGCGTTCATCGAGGGTGATGCGGAGATCCGCAGCTTCCGCGATGCCAACTACGTCTGGATGAAGGTCAACTACAGCGAAGACAACGAGAACGCCGCGTTCCTGTCGCAGTTCCCGCAGATCAAGGGCTACCCGCACCTGTTCGTGCTGGATGCGCAGGGCACGCTGCTGCATTCGCAGTTCACCGGCGAGCTGGAGGCCGACAAGGGCCAGCCGAAGGGCTACGACCGCGAACGCTTCTTCGCCTTCATGAAGGAATGGGCGCCGCCGAAGGCGCCCTGAAAAAACGCACCCTGCAGACCACGCCGGTAGAGCGGACTGTCAGTCCGCTGCTCTTGGCGCAACGGATGAATCAACGCCAGCGGACCACCGGTCCGCTCTACAGTTGCCCGGTTTCCTGCCGCTATTTCCAAGGACCTCATGGATCGAAGCGCATGCAGCCTGGAACTTCCGATAGCACCCTGGACGCACCGACCGGCGTAAGCCTGCCGCCAGCGGAGGTGCTGCTGGACGACGCGTCGGCCCATGCTGGCGAAACCGACATCCCGGACGTTGCCGCCACCCTGTACCGCCTGCCGCAGGTGTCGGTTCCCGACAACGTGCTGCTCAAGGCGGCAGTGCAGAAGCTGGTCGAACAGAAGACCCAACTCGACCAGCTGGCCCGCAACCCGGCGCTGCTGGGCCTGCTGCCCAGCGAATGGCAGGGCACCGGCACGCGCGGGGTGGACCTGCAGAGCTTCGTGCTCTCGGTGCTGCCCTACCTGCACAACGCCACCAAGGCCGAAACCGCGCCCGCGCGGCTGCCGCTAAAACACGTGCTGGGCGACAGCGGGCGCTGGAGCCAGGCCGATGTGGCCGAACCGAAATCGCTGGCATTCTTCCTGGCCAGCGACGACCGCGCCACGGCAGGCGTGAAGGACCCGGCGGAGGCCTACCTGGTCGCGCCGCTGGGCCTGGCCTGGGCGCACGAGGGCCGCACCCGGCCCGGCTTCCTGCGGGATATGGGCTACACCAGCATGGCGGCGCGGGTACACGTGCTGCCGTACCCGGAGCCGGGCCAGTTGGCCCTGTACAGCGTGGTGGCCAATGGCATCGCCCAGGTCTGGTGCGTGCTGGACCGGCGCAAGCTGCGGCCGCTGCTGGCGCCGTGGTTGAGCGTGCCGCTGCTGACCGCCTATGGGGTCGCTGCGCCGGTGGCGTGGCCGACGTCGTATCCGTCGGTCGACGAGGTGGCGCGCGCGCTGGCCACCGCGCGCACCGGCAAGGGCCCGGTGGAAGTGGACCTGCCCAAGGTGGTCGCCAAGATCGCCGAAGATGCCTCCGGCGAAACCTGGATGCCGGTCAGCCTGCTCCAGGTCGGGACCTGGGCGCCGCGCTGGCGCTATTTCCTGGCCACCTTCATCGCGCTGCCGGCCGCGCTGCTGGTGATCGCCGCGTTGGCCCTTCCGGGCGCGCTGGAAGCCGCTGCGGTGGCGGCATCACTGGGCCTGGCCGCCGGCGCCATCGGCGCGTTGGCCGCCCCTTGGGTACACGCCAGGCGCAAGCACCTCAGCTGACGGCGTGACGACCAACGGTCGTCACCTACCGAACGGCATGACCGCCGTCGGCAAGCCCTCGGTAGGTACCGACCGTTGGTCGGTACGCGCATCCGTCAGCCTTCATCCATCCGCTGCAGGCCTTCGCCGGCCAGGCGCAGGATCAGCTTCTCCAGCATCTGCTCCTCGTCTTCGCTCAGCACCGACATCAGCTTGCGGGTGATCTCGATCACCAGCGGGGCGATGGTCTCGTAGACCTCGAACCCGGCCGCCGACAGCGCCAGCACCGAACGACGGCGGTCATCACCGTGGGTTTCACGCTTGATGAAGCCGCGTTCGAGCAGTCTGGCCACGGCCCGGCTGACCGCCACCTTGTCCATCGCGGTGCGGTCGGAGACCTCGCTCGCCGATGAGCCCGGGTACAGCGCCAGGATGGTGATCACCCGCCATTCGGGAATCGCCAGGCCGTAACGATCCCCATACAGCTTGGCGATGTTGCCGCTGACCCGGTTGGACAAAACGCTCAGCCGGTACGGCAGGAACTGCTCCAGGTCGAGCAGGGCGTGCGTGGCACGGATGGTCTGGCTGCTGGGATCGGGTGGGCTCATGCTGCGGTGCACCTTGATGGTGGTTTCATGTGAAACTATAACCTTCTTTCCGGACTCCGCATTCTCGCGGGTCTGCCTTCCGCCCGCACCTGGTTTTTTTCCGGGGGTGGGCCGCTTTGGAGCCACGTCATGAGCAGCCAGCCCGCAACCGCGTCGCACGCCCCCAACCCGGGCATGCAGGTCACCACCTTCGAGAACCCGATGGGCATCGACGGGTTCGAATTCGTTGAATTCGCCGCGCCGGCCGGTCGTGGCGCCGAGCTCCACGAATACTTCCGCAAGATGGGCTTCACTGCCGTGCTGCGCCACAAGCAGCGCGCCATCACCGTGTACCGCCAGGGCGGGGTGAACTTCCTGGTCAACGAAGAGCCCGATTCGTTCGCCTCGGACTTCGCCGAGAAGCACGGCCCGTGCGCCTGTGGCTTCGCCATCCGCTTCCAGAAGCCGGGCGATGAGGTGTTCCAGATGGCGCTCGGCAACGGTGCCGAAGCGATCGACTTCAAGCCGGACACCAAGGCGGTGCCGGCCCCGGTCATCAAGGGCATCGGCGACTGCATGCTGTACCTGGTGGACCGTTATGGCGCCGCCGGCAGCATGTTCGATACCGACTACGCACCGATCGACGGCGTGGACCAGAATCCGGTCGGTTTCGGCCTGACCTTCATCGACCACCTGACCCACAACCTGTACTTCGGCAACATGCAGCAGTGGTCGGACTACTACGAGCGCCTGTTCAACTTCCGCGAGATCCGCTACTTCGACATCAAGGGCCTCAAGACCGGCCTGGTGTCCAAGGCGATGACCGCACCGGATGGCATCGTGCGCATTCCGCTTAATGAATCGTCCGACCCGAAGAGCCAGATCAACGAATACCTGGACGCCTACAAGGGCGAGGGCATCCAGCACATCGCCTGCTTCACCGAAAACATCTACGACACCGTCGAGGCGATGCGTGCGCAGGGCGTGGCGTTCCTGGATACGCCGGAAACGTATTTCGAGGTCATCGACATGCGCGTGCCCGGCCATGGTGAAGACGTGGCGCGGCTGGCGAAGAACAAGATCCTGATCGATGCGGATCCGGAGACCAAGCAGCGCAAACTGCTGCAGATCTTCACCACCAACTGCATCGGCCCGATCTTCTTCGAGATCATCCAGCGCAAGGGCAATGAAGGGTTTGGCGAAGGCAACTTCACCGCGCTGTTCGAAAGCATCGAGCGCGACCAGATCAAGCGCGGCGTGCTGTAATCCACGAAAACGGACCTCCGACCATGCCCACCTCCCTCGAATCGCGCGGCTACCAGACCGGTTTCGGCAACGAATTCGCCAGTGAAGCGGTTCCCGGCGCGCTGCCGGTGGGCCGCAACTCGCCGCAGCGGGTGGCGCATGGCCTGTACGCCGAACAGCTGTCGGGCACGGCGTTCACCGCGCCGCGCGGCAGCAACCGGCGCAGCTGGGTGTACCGGATCCGCCCGGCGGTCACGCATGGGGAATTCCAGCCCTATGCGCAGCCGCGCCTGCATGGCGATTTCGCGCAGGGGGCGGTGTCGCCCAACCAGCTGCGCTGGGATCCGCTGCCGCTGCCCACCGCGCCGACCGACTTCGTCGACGGCCTGTACACCATGGGCGGCAATGGTTCGCCCGACGCGCATGGCGGCGTCGGCATCCACCTGTATGCCGCCACTGCGGACATGCAGGGGCGCTACTTCTACGACGCCGATGGTGAACTGCTGATCGTGCCGGAACTGGGACGCCTGCGATTGCTGACCGAGCTCGGCGTGATCGAGATCGAACCGCAGCAGATCGCGGTGATCCCGCGCGGGGTGCGCTTCCGCGTGGAACTGCCGGATGGGCAGGCGCGCGGTTACGTCTGCGAAAACTTCGGTGCGCTGCTGAAACTGCCGGACCTCGGCCCGATCGGGTCGAACGGACTGGCCAACCCGCGCGATTTCGAAACGCCGCACGCGGCGTACGAAGACGTCGAGGGCGCCTTCGAGTTGATCGCCAAGTTCCAGGGCCAGCTGTGGCGTGCGGACATCGATCACTCACCGCTGGACGTGGTGGCCTGGCACGGCAACTACGCGCCCTACCGCTATGACCTGCGCCGCTTCAACACCATCGGCTCGATCAGCCACGACCACCCGGACCCGTCGATCTTCCTGGTGCTGCATTCGCCCAGCGATACCCCGGGCACCAGCAACATGGATTTCGCGATCTTCCCGCCGCGCTGGCTGGTGGCCCAGGACACCTTCCGGCCGCCGTGGTTCCATCGCAACATCGCCAGCGAGTTCATGGGGCTGATCCACGGCGCCTACGACGCGAAGGCTGAAGGTTTCGTGCCCGGTGGCGCCTCCCTGCATAACAGCATGAGCGGCCACGGCCCGGATGCTGCCACGTTCGAGAGGGCGTCCGCTGCCGACCTGAGCCGGCCCGACGTGATCAAGGACACCATGGCCTTCATGTTCGAAACGCGTGGCGTGATTCGCCCCACCGCGCAGGCCATGGACGCGGCGCACCGCCAGCGTGGCTATCAGCACTGCTGGCAGGGCCTGAAGAAGAACTTCCAGGCGTAACCACGCACGCGACCGCGGCGATCAGCCGGCGACCGCGCCGGCCTGCTCCAGCTGTGCCAGATGTGTCTCCGGCAGCACCTCGAACAGGCGCTGGCGTACGCGCTCGCAATAGCCTGCGGAGGTCAGCCCGGGCAGCGCGTCGAGGGCACTGCCCAGCGCGGCCACCACCTGCTCGTCGCTGCGCGCCTGCTGCAGGGTGTGCAACAACGCGGCGGCCTGTGGGTGCCGCTGCAGTTCGAGAATGCCCAGCAGGTAGATGCGCGCGGCCACCAGCGAGCGGCGGCGCTCGGTGGCGTGCGCAGCACTGGCCGGGGCCGGGCCCGCAGCGGTCGGTGCAACCGGCGCCGGCGCTGGCATGGGCTCGGGCGGCGCTGAGGACATCAGGTAGCCTGCCTGGATCAGCTGGATCACCATGGCCGATGCTTCCGGGCCGATCACCGCGGTGAGCTGGGACAGGTCGCGCTGGCCATCGCACAGGATCAGCAGGCGCCGCTGGCGCATGTCCAGGGGCGCGCGGTGGGCCTGCAGGGCGTCACGGGCGAGGTCGGTCTTGCGCGGTTGCATGGGCGTGGGTCGAAGCGGTGCAGGCCGAGCCTGAACGCCGCAGGTGTAACTGTGATGACAAGCACGATATGCATGCACCGGCTGCACGCGCTCCACGCTAGCCTGCGTGCCACTGACAGGAGGGCGTGCATATGAAGCAGCTGGCAAGCGTGTTGGCATTCGGTATCGCAATCGCATTGGCGGGCTGCGACCGCCATCCAGAGCCCCCGTCGGCCGACGCCGACGCAGCGGTGGTGGAGCCGGCCGCAGACGCGATGGCACCTGCGGCATCCGCAACCACGGCCACTGCACCCGCCGCAGATGCCGCGGCGCAGGGTCCTGCGCGCCTGGATGGGTATGGCCCGCTGACCCTGGGTGCCACCCTGGATGAGGTCCGCACCGCCTGGAAGGAGCCCCTGCAGGGCGACGTTCCCGATGACTATTGCCACGCGCTGCGCCCGCAGGGCGGCCAGGCCGATGACGTGGTCCTGATGATCGAGGGCAAGCGGCTGGTGCGTTACGACGTGCGCAACGACCGCATCGTGGCGCCGGGCGGTGGCAAGGTCGGCATGTCGCTGGGCCAGCTGCAGACGCTGTACCCCGATCGCGGCGACCTGACCCCGCACAAGTACGACGAGAAGGGCCACAACCTGCGCGTGCGCCCGGCCGCCGAGGGCGGGGCGATCGTCAACTTCGAGATCAACGGCGATGGCAACGTCACCGCCTGGCGGGTCGGCAAGACCCCGCAGGTGGATTACGTGGAAGGCTGCTCCTGAGCCACGGCACGGGCCGGGTTGTACGCCGCGCCATGACTGGCCCTAGAATCGGGCCACGCCACCTGGGGATCCACTGATGATCGCTGCCACTGCCTGGTTCCTGTTGGGCCTGCTGCTGCTTGCACTCGGGGGCGACTCCATCGTCAAGGCCGCCTCCGGGCTGGCCCAGCGCTTCGGCGCTTCACCTTTCGTGGCGGGGTTGCTGCTGGTGACCTTCGGTACCTCCCTGCCCGAGCTGGTGGTCAACGCCCGCGCGTTCGTGGTCGGCGCCGAGGAGCTGGCGCTGGGCAACGCGGTCGGCAGCAACATCGTCAACGTGGGCCTGACCCTGGCGCTGGCGGCACTCGCCGCGCCGCTGCTGGTGCGGGCACGCCTGCTCTCGCCGTTGCTGGTGCTGCTGGCGGTAGCCAGCCTGGCGTTGATCGTATTCGGGTTGGACGGGGTGATCGCGCGCTGGGAAGGCGGCTTGCTGCTGCTGGGCTTCGTTGGGCTGCTGGCCTTCGTGCTGCGGTACGGTCGGCGCGAATCCGAGCCGGTACGCGAAGCGATTGCCGGCTATGCGATGACCCGCACCGGCCTGTTCCTCAATGTGCTGCGGGTGGTGTTCGCCGCCGTGTGCCTCTACTACGGCGCGCGCTGGGTCGTGGGTGCCGCGCCGGTGATGGGCGCCAGCCTGGGCTGGTCGCCGCTGCTGGTGGGCCTGTTGCCGGTGGCCATCGGTACCGCGCTGCCGGAAGTCGCTGCCGCGATCATCGCCGCGCGCCGTGGCCAGGGTGACATGGTGCTGGGCCACGTGATCGGCTCCAGCCTGTTCAACCTGCTGGTCGTGGTCGGCGGCATGGCCGCGCTGCGCCCGCTGGCACTGCCCGAATCGTTCGTGAAGCTGGAGTTGCCGGCAGCGATCGCCTTCGTGCTGGTGCTGTACCCGATGCTCAAGGGCGACCTGACCATCAGCCGTCGCGAGGGCGGGATCCTGCTGGTGGCGTTCGTGGCGTGGATCGCGCTGGAGCTTGCGCTGATCGGGTAAGGACACGCATGGCGTGCCCCTACGACTCCGGGGGCGCGCTAGGATCCGTCCGCGTGGCGACGCGTTCGTCGTCATCGCGCCCCTCTGTCACGTCGCGCGGCAACGGCGGCGGCAACTGCTCTTCCTTCGCGGTCTCGTGCCCGGGCAGGCTCGGCCGCTTTTCCATCATCAGCGACAGCGCCGCCTTGGCCATCATGTGCGCGCTGATCGGTGCGGTGATGAACAGGAACACGGTGATCAGCAGCTCGCGCGGCTGCGGATCCTCGCCCAGGAAGATGTGGTACAGCACCGAACCGGCCAGCACGCAGCCCACGCCCAGCGTGCTGGCCTTGGTCGGCGCATGCAGGCGCTTGAAGAACGTGGACAGCTTCACCAGTCCCAGCGCGCCGACCAGGATGAAGAAGCAGCCAAACAGCAGCAGCAGCGACAGCGCGACCTGGATGAAGGTGATCATTCGACGATGTCCCGGCGCAGCACGAACTTGCTGAGCACCACGGTGCTGCCAAAGCCCAGCATCGCGATCACCAGCGCCGCTTCGAAATACACCGCCGAATTGAGGTACATGCCGAACAGCATCAGCTCGGCGATGGCCGTGACCGACAGCGTGTCCAACGCCAGGATGCGGTCGGGCACGGTCGGCCCGCGCAGCAGGCGCCAGGTGGCCAGCAGCATGGCCAGCCCGACCACGTGCATGCACACCGCCATGGTGGTCTGGATGAAGGTGAAACCGGTCATGGGAAAATCTCCATCAGCGGGGCTTCGTAACGGTGCTTGATCTGCCGGATCAGTTCGTCGGGATCGTCCAGGTGCAGCACATGCACCAGCAGGTAGCGGCGATCATCGGACAACGCGGCCGACACCGTACCCGGCGTCAGGGTGATCATGCTGGTGAGCGCGGCGATGCCGTGGATGTTGGCGATGTCCAGCGGCAGCCAGATGAAGCCCGGGTGGATGCGGCGCTCCGGGCCCAGTACCTGCACCGCCACGCGGATGTTGGAGACCAGGATGTCCCACAGCGTCACGCAGATCAGCTTGGGCAACGGTCGCAGCGAGCCGATGCGCGCGAACTCGCGGTCCAGCCGCGCGGCGAACAGCGGCACCACCACGCCCAGCAGCATGCCGAGCAGAATCTGGCCCAGGGTGAAGCTGTCGGACATCAGCACCCAGAAGCCGGTGACCATCACGCTCAGCGAGGTCGAGGGGAACAGGCGGCGAAGGAACGGGCGGCGGCTCATGGCTGGCGGATCTCCGGCGTGGTCGCACGCAGTCCGCCCACGTAATCCTGCGGCGTGAGCAGCTGGGCGGCCATGGCGTCGGTGTACTGCATCAACGGGTTGGCGAACACGCTCATGCCGATGCCGTAGCAGAGCAGCAGCGCGGCGGCGAACAGCTCCACGGTGCGGGTGGGCGCCTTGCGCGGCGGGGGTACGCCCTCCTCCAGCACCGGCACCCGCCAGAACAGGCGGATGCCGCCGCGGGTGATGCCCACGATCACCATCAGGCTGCTGCCCAGCACCGCCGCCCAGACCACGCCCGTGTAGGCGGCCGGCATGCCGGCCAGCAGCGCCGCCTTGGCCAGGAAGCCGGACAGCGGCGGCAGGCCGGCCACCGACACCGCGGCGATCAGGAACAGCACCGCCGGGGTTTCCTTGCCGGGCATCGGCGCGATGATTTCCTTGCGATCACTGGCGCCACCGCGGCGGCGGCGGATCAGGTCGGCAATGAGGAACAGGGCGGCAGCCACGAACGTACTGTGCGGCAGGTAGTACAGCCCGGCCGACAGTACTTCCGGGGTGCGGACGGAGAAGGCGATGAACAGCGTGGCCGCGGAGACCACCACCAGGTAGGAGATCAGCACGCGCAGGCGCGCGGCGGCAAGCACGCCCAGCCCACCCAGGATCAGCGTGGCCACGCCGGCCCAGAACAGCCACTGGGAGCCATAGCCGGCCATGGCGCCTGCGTCTTCGCCGAACCACAGCGAGCTTACCCGCAGCATCGCGTACAGCCCGACCTTGGTCATGATGGCAAACAGCGCCGCCACCGCTGCCGGTGCGCGTGCGTAGGCTTCGGGCAGCCACAGGTACAGCGGCATCAGTGCGGCCTTGCTGCAGAACACCAGCAGCAGCAGGCCGAGCGTTGCCTTCACCAGGGTCAGGTGGGTGGGCGGCACCTCGGCGATGCGCTGGGACAACTCGGCCATGTTGAGCGAGCCCAGGGAGGCGTACAGCAGCCCCAGCGCGATCAGGAACAGGGTGGACGCGGTGACGTTGAACACCACGTAGTGCAGGCCGATGCGCATGCGCAGCCCGCGTCCGCCACTGAGCAGCAGGCCGTAGGAGGCGATCAGCATCACCTCGAAGAACACGAACAGGTTGAAGATGTCGCCGGTGAGGAAGGCACCGTTGAGGCCCACCAGCTGGAACTGGAACAGCGCATGGAAATGCGGTGCGCGCCGGTCCCAGCCCGAGCAGGCGTGCAGCAGGCACGGGATGGCCAGCAGCAGCGTGGTCAGCAGCATCCAGCTGGACAGGCGGTCGGCCACCAGCGCGATGCCCAGCCGCGAGGGCCAGTCGCCCAGCAGGTACACCGCGATGGTCCCATCGGCGGTCTGCGCGAACAGCAGGGCCACCGACGCCGCCAGCGCGGCCAACGTGGTCCAGGCCACCGTGCGCTGCACCTTGGGGCCGTAGCGGCGGTGTTCGACGAACAGCGAACAGGCCGCACCGAACAGTGGAATCAGGATGGGCAGGATCACCGCATGGTTCACGGGCCACCCTCCCGGCCGGGCGCGGTATCGGCCAGCTCTGCGGCCTCATCCTCGTGCGCGTCGACGTGGTCGCTGTGGTTGTCGCTGCGGCTGCGCATGGCCAGCACGATGCTCACGGCGGTCATCGCAAAGGCGATGACGATCGCGGTCAGCACCAGTGCCTGCGGCAGCGGATCGGTGTAGTTGCCCAGCGTGCTGTCCACGCCTTCCTTCAGCACCGGCGCCTTGCCGGTGACCAGGCGGCCGCCGGAGAAGATCAGCAGGTTGGTCGCGTAGGACAGGAAGGTCATGCCGAGGATGACGTCGAAGCTGCGCGCGCGCAGCAGCAGGTAGATGCCGATCGCAGCCAGTACGCCGATCGCGCTTGCCAGGGCCAGTTCCATCAGTGGGTCTCCCCGGTGCGTGCCGAACGGTTGTTGGGATCGATCTCGCCCTTGCGCGAGTTGCGGGTGCGCGACGGTTTCACCGTGCCCATCATCGACAGGATCAGCATCGCCCCGCCGAACACCACCAGGTAGACGCCGGTATCGAAGCCGACCGCGCTGGCCAACGGCACCGTGCCGATCAGCGGCAGCTCCAGGTCCAGGTGCCCGCTGGTCAGGAACGGCACCCCGAACAGCATCGAGGCACAGCCGCTGACGATGGCGATGAGCAGGCCCGCGCCGATGCAACGGATGTAATCGAAGCCGAAGCGCGATTCCACCGAGGTGGTGCCCTGGATGACGTACTGGATCAGCAGCGGCACCGCCAGCACCAGGCCGGCGATGAAACCGCCGCCGGGCGCGTTGTGGCCGCGCAGGAACAGGAAGATCGATACCGTCAGCGTCAGCGGGAACATCACCTGGGCCAGGTCGGCCGGTACCGGCAGCTTGATCGGCGGGCCCGGCATGATCTGCTCCGGCGCCATCCGCGAACGCCGCAGCATGGCGTGCACCACCAGTGCGGCGATACCGAACACGGTGATTTCACCGAAGGTATCGAAGCCACGGAAGTCCACCAGGATCACGTTGACCACGTTCTCGCCGTACGCTTCGGGCAGCGCACGCGCCAGCAGTTCGCCGGCCATGGTGTTGGGCGGCAGGGTCATCGCGCTGTAGGCCAGGGCGGCCAGGCCGCCGCCACCGATCACCGCGATCAGTGCATCGCGGCGCTTGCGCCAGCGCGACTTCTCCGGCGGCGACTGCGCCGGCAGGTAGTTCATGCCCAGCAGCATCAGCACCAGCGTCACCATCTCCACCAGCAGCTGGGTCAACGCCAGGTCCGGCGCGGACAGGAACACGAAGGTCAGCGATACCATCAGCCCTACGCCACCGGCGACCAGCACTGCCAGCAGGCGCTGCCGATAGACGAACAGCGCGCCCAGCGCGCAGGCCATCATCACCGCCCACAGCGCCCAGCCCAGCAACGGAATGGGCTGCGGCGAAGGCCAGTTGGGCGACACCGGATTGGCCACGAACGGGGCGGCGGCCACGATGATCGCCACCACCACCAGCGCCATCAGCATGCGCTGCAGACTGCCGTTGGCCAGGCCCTGGGTGAGCCGGTGGGCGAAGCCGAACACCAGGTCCAGCTGCTTGTGGAACAGGTTGCGCCCGATGGCATGGCTGACCACCGCATGCAGGTTGATCAGCCGGCGCAGGCCGAAGTACAGGGCGATGCCGCCCAGCACACCGGCGATGCTCATCATCAGCGGCATGTTGAAGCCGTGCCAGACGGACAGGCTGTAGGCCGGCATGGCCGGGCCCAGGATCGAGGAGGCTGCCGCGTGCAGGATCGGGGCCACGGTGATCGCCGGGGCCACGCCGACCGCCACGCACAGCACCACCAGGACCTCCACCGGCACCTTCATGAAGCGCGGCGGCTCGTGCGGCACCCGGTCCAGGTCATGCGGGCCTTTGCCGAAGAAGGTGTCATGCACGAAGCGCAGGCTGTAGGCTACGCCCAGCACGCCGGCCAGCAGCGCGGCGATCGACACGGCGATGCGCATGGGTTCCGGTCCCTGCGCGGTGATGGCCTCGGCGAACAGCATTTCCTTGGACAGGAAGCCGTTGAGCAGCGGAATGCCGGCCATGGCCAGCGAGGCGATGATCGCCAGCGCGCTGGTGAACGGCATCAACCGGCGCAGGCCACCCAGCTTGCGCATGTCGCGCGTGCCGGTTTCATGGTCGATGATGCCGGCGGCCATGAACAGCGAGGCTTTGAAGGTGGCGTGGTTGAGGATGTGGAACACGCCGGCCACCACCGCCATCGGCGTGGACAGGCCGAACAGCAGGGTGATCAGGCCCAGGTGGGAGATCGTCGAATAGGCCAGCAGCCCTTTCAGGTCGTGCTGGAAGATCGCGTTCCAGGCGCCGATCAGCAGGGTCAGCGCGCCGATCCCGCTGACCGTATAGAAGAACAGGTCGGTACCGGCCAGCGCCGGGTGCAGCCGGGCCAGCAGGAACACGCCGGCCTTCACCATGGTGGCCGAATGCAGGTAGGCCGACACCGGGGTCGGCGCGGCCATGGCATGCGGCAGCCAGAAGTGGAACGGGAACTGCGCGCTCTTGGTGAAGATGCCCGCCAGCACCAGGAACAGGGCCCACGGGTACAGCGGGCTGGCACGGATCACATCGCCGGCGGCCAGCACCGCATCCAGTTCAAAACTGCCGACGATGCGGCCGATCAGCAGCACGCCACCCAGCAGGGCCAGGCCGCCGCCGCCGGTGACCACCAGCGCCATCCGCGCGCCCTCGCGGGCATCCTGGCGGTGCGACCAGAAGCCGATCAGCAGGAACGAGCTGATGCTGGTCATTTCCCAGAACACCATCAGCAGCAACAGGTTGCCTGACAGCACCATGCCCAGCATGGCGCCCATGAACAGCAGCAGGTAGCAGTAGAAGCGGTGCGCGTTGTCCTTGGCGCTCAGGTAGTAGTGCGCGTACATCACCACCAGCGCGCCGATGGCCAGCACCATGCCGGCGAACATCCAGGCCAGCCCATCCAGCCGTACCGAGAAGGCCAGCCCGATCTGCGGCAGCCAGTCCCCGAAACTGCGCACCACCCCGCCATCAAGGATCGCGGGGGTCATCGTCGCGAGCAGCGCCAGCCCGCCCACGGGGGCGGCCGCGGCCAGCCAGGCGGCCATGGCACGGGAACTGTGGCGGAACACAATGACCGCCACCGCCAGCAGGAAGGGCAGGGCGAGCAGCAGGAGAAGGCTGGGATTCATGCAGGGAATGCGGGATTCACGAGCAGGCCTTTCAGTCTAACAGGCGGGGATTTGTCGCCGATATACCCGATTACGCCACCAACTGCAGGCAACGTGCGTGATTCATCTTTTTGCTGTCAACAGGGTGGTCCATTCGGGGTTGTTCAGCGCCGTATGGAAACGTTGCCGGCACTTTGCGCCATGAGTGATCTCGCTAGCGTTCAGCCCAGCAACGACAGGGCCTCCGCCCGCGCGTCAGCCACCGCGCAGATGAACGAACCACCCTCCCCGGGTCTCGTCCACCGCCATGCTGGACCCGCTGCCGTGCAGCAGGAGTGAGCATCCATTTCGTTCAGGTTGGGCCGGTCAATACGCCAGGTCGAACTTCCGGTACGCCTTGGCCATCACCCAGGCAGGCCCGATCAGAAGATAGGTCAGGTCGGTCAGGAAGCTGGGCTTGCGCCCCTCGAACTTGTGGCCGATGAACTGCGCGACCCAGGCCACCACGAACACGCCCAGCCCCAGCCAGGCCAGGTTGGCCAGCCCGATCTCGGCTTCCAGCAGCCGGCAGGTGCAGCCGCATACAAAGAAGAAAGCGAGCATGCCCAGACCCAACCGGCGCGACAGGCGGTTATAGAAGCACCACGCGGTAAACATCGCCAGGCCGGCCCAGACCCCGTACTGGAACCAGGTGATCAGCGGCGGCAGGCACCAGAGCAGGGCAATGACCGACCACAGGATTGCCGGCACCGCCACCACATGGATGCGCTGGTTCAGCGTATTGCGGTGATCGTCTGAATAGCTGGCGAAATAGCGGTCGATGGGCCGCACAAGCTGGGTCGTCGTGGACATTGAGCCTCCGGAGTGACCACAGAATACTCCCGACAGCGGACGGGTAGGGCGGGGTGGTAGAGCGGAGCGGTAGAGCGGACTGTTAGTCCGCTGCTCCACCGCAGCCGACTAACAGTCGGCTCTACCGCCCAAGCCGACTAACAGTCGGCTCTACCGCCCAAGCCGGACTCTACCGGCGGCATCAATCCACCGAGATACCGGCCAGGCGCTGCAGCGCCTCGGCGTACTTGGCGCGGGTGCGCTCGATGATGTCCGCCGGGATGTTCGGGCCCGGGGCGGTCTTGCCCCAGTCCAGCGTCTCCAGGTAATCGCGGACGAACTGCTTGTCGTAGCTCGGCGGGCTGGTGCCCACTTCGTACTCGTCGGCCGGCCAGTAACGCGAGGAATCCGGCGTCAGCATCTCGTCCATGATGTACAGGCGGCCATCGGCATCGGTACCGAACTCGAACTTGGTGTCGGCCAGGATGATGCCGTGCTCGCGGGCGTAATCGGCGGCGAACTTGTAGATGCGCAGGGTGGCATCGCGCACGCGCTCGGCCAGGTCCGCGCCGACCGCCTTGACCATCGCATCGAAATCGATGTTCTCGTCATGGTCGCCCACGGCGGCCTTGGTCGAGGGGGTGAAGATCGGCTCGGGCAGCTGCTCGGCCTGGCGCAGGCCATCGGGCAGTTCAATGCCGCTGACCTTGCCGGTGCGCTGGTAGTCCTTCCAGCCGCTGCCGATGAGATACCCGCGGGCGATGGCTTCCACCGGTACCGGCTTGAGCTTGCGGGTCACGACCGCGCGCTTGGCGTACAGCGCCGGGTCCACGCCCTCGGGCAGCACGCTGGCCACGTCGATGCCGGTGAGGTGGTTGGGCATCAGGTGCGCGGTCTTGGCGAACCAGAAGTTGGACACCTGGCAGAGCATTTCGCCCTTGCCGGGAATCGGATCGGGAAGCACCACGTCGAAGGCCGACAGACGGTCGGTCGCGACCATCAGCAGGTAGTCCCCCGGCGGCGTGCCGGCGGGCAGCCGTTCGCGCGGAATGTCGAAAACATCACGCACCTTGCCGCGATGGCGCAAGGGCAGGCCGGGGAGATCGGATTGCAACAACGTGGTCGGCACGGGCACTCCTGGGGCTTCGTCGAGACGGCTGTCCAGGGCACCCGGAGGGCCCGCAGGGACAGCGGGCGGCCTAGTGTAAAGCGGGTTGGGGCCGCTGTGACGTAAAATGAGGTTCCTTTGTTGCCCCGGCCGCCCCGACGACCATGCGCTGGTACGGAAAACTGCTTGGATTCATCGCCGGCGCCCTGCTTTTCAGGCCCAATCCGCTGTTTGGTGCCGTGGTCGGCCTGCTGATCGGCCATGCCTTCGATGCCGACTGGTTCCGGCTGAACAGGGAGAACCCGTACCGGGAGCTGGGGCTGACCTCCGAGGCCACCGATGCCGAGATCGACCTGGCCTACCGGCGGCTGATGTCCCAGTACCACCCCGACAAGGTCGTCGGCGCCGCCCCCGAGCTGCGCCAGCAGGCCGAGCGCAAGTCGCGCCAGCTCAACGCCGCCTACGACCGCATCAAGACCCTGCGCAAGCGCTGAGCGCGCGCGGCCCCCTCTCTACGTCCTGAAGGCCCCGGCCATGTCCAACTGCATCATCGCCCCCTCCATCCTGTCCGCCAACTTCGCCCGCCTCGGCGAAGAGGTGGACAACGTGCTCGCCGCCGGTGCCGACTGGGTGCATTTCGACGTGATGGACAACCATTACGTGCCGAACCTGACCATCGGCCCGATGGTCTGCCAGGCGCTGCGCAAGCATGGCGTGACCGCCCCGATCGACGTGCACCTGATGGTGGAACCGGTGGACCGCATCATTCCGGACTTCGCCGAGGCCGGCGCGACGTACATCAGCTTCCACCCCGAGGCCAGCCGCCACGTGCACCGCACCATCCAGCTGATCCGCTCGCTGGGCTGCAAGCCGGGCCTGGTGCTCAACCCGGGCACCCCGGTGGACATCCTGGACTGGGTGCTGGACGACCTGGACCTCGTGCTGCTGATGTCGGTCAACCCCGGTTTCGGCGGCCAGGCCTTCATTCCCTCTGCGCTGGACAAGCTGCGCGTGGTCCGCCAGAAGATCGATGCCAGCGGTCGCGACGTGCGCCTGGAGATCGACGGCGGGGTGAAGGCCGACAACATTGGTGCGATTGCCGCGGCCGGCGCCGACGCCTTCGTGGCCGGCTCGGCGATCTTCAACGCACCGATCAGCTACAAGGACGTGATTGACCAGATGCGTCATAACGTAGCCAAGGCGCGGGGCTGAACATGGGTGCGCCGGCGCTGCAGATCCGCGAGGCCACCGCTGCCGATGCCGCGCTGATCCTGCGCTTCATCCGCGAGCTGGCGATCTACGAAAAGGCCGAATCGTCGGTGCAGACCGACGAGGCGGGCATCGTCGCCAGCCTGTTCGGCGAGGGCGCCAAGGCGCGCGCGCTGATCTGCGAAGCCGGTGGCGAGGCGATCGGCTACGCGGTGTATTTCTACAACTACTCTACCTGGCTGGGCCGCAACGGCATTTACCTGGAAGACCTGTACGTGAGCCCGGCCAGTCGCGGGAGTGGCGCCGGCAAGGCCCTGTTGCAGCACATCGCCCGCATCGCAGTGGCCGAAGGCTGCGGCCGCTTCGAGTGGTCGGTGCTGGACTGGAACGAACCGGCGATCCGGTTCTATGAGGCGGCCGGCGCCAAGCCACAGAGCGAGTGGACGGTGTACCGCCTCGAGGGAGAAGCCCTGAAGGCGTTCGCGCAATCCCGGTAGGTATCGACCGTTGGTCGATACGGAACTGCAAGCGGAAAAAAAAAGACCGCACTCTTGCGAATGCGGCCCTGGGAATAGCGGGAGGCTGATCCTGCCTCCATCCATCGTCCCTGCTATGGACTTCCATTCTCCGGGCGATCAGTGACCGTTTGATGACGTTCACTGCCCCTGAGCCACCGGGCTGATAGCCTGCGCCTCCCCCTCCCATGGAAGTGCGGTATGCGTGGTCCTCGCTGGCGTCTGATCCTCAATGGCAAGTCCACGGGCAACGTCGAGCTGCGCGAGGCGGTGCATGCGCTTCGCGAGCAGGGGGTGACGATCGAGGCCCGGGTCACCTGGGAAGACGGCGACGCCGAGCGTTACGTGGCCGAAGCCATCGAGCACGGCGTGGACACCATCATCGCCGCCGGTGGCGACGGCACCCTGAGCGAAGTGGCGGAAACCCTGGCCCACCGCGACGAGGCGGCGGATGCGCTGCCGACCCTGGGGCTGGTGCCGCTGGGTACCGCCAATGATTTCGCGACGGCCGCCGGCATTCCCGAGGAGCCGATCCAGGCGCTGCGGATGATCCTGGCCCAGCCGGCATGCCCGCTGGACCTGCTGCGCATCGACGCCGACGGTGACCTGTGGTGGTGCGCAAACGTGGCCAGCGGCGGTTTCGGCACCGAAGTGACGGTGGAGACCGACGAGGGCCTGAAGAAAGTGCTCGGCGGGCTGGCCTATCTGGTGACGGGCATCTCCCGGCTGGGCCGGATCGAACCCATCCAGGCCCGGCTGCGCACCCCGGACTTCAACTGGGAGGGCGGGTTCATCGCGCTGGGCATCGGCAACGGCCGCCAGGCCGGCGGTGGCCAGGTGCTGTGCCCCGAAGCGCTGGTCAATGACGGCCTGCTCGATCTCACCGTGATCCCGGAGCTGAGTGGCGAAGTCGCCTCGACGCTGGGCGCATTGATCCGTGGCGGCAAGCAGGGCGCGCTGGAGCAGGTGGCCGAGCGCACCCGCGCGCCGTGGGTGGAAATAGACGCCGACGAACCGATGACCCTCAACCTGGACGGCGAGCCGGTTCGCGCGCGCCGCTTCCGCGTCGACTGCGTGGCAGCACGCGTGCGCATGCACCTCCCGCTCGACAGCGCGCTGCTGCAGTAGGCGGCTGCCGCACCGCTCGCGGTAGAGTCGGGCGCTGCCCGGCTGCTCAGAGCAGCGGAATATCCTCTTCCCTGGTCGGGAAGCCAAACGCCTCCCGCTTCTTGCGAATGTGCTCAGGCATCGGCGGACGCGGGATGTTGCGCGCGATCAGCCATTGCTGACATTTCTTCTGCCACGGCAGAAGATCGGGCGTGGTGATTTCCCAATAGATGTCTTCCACCATCATCTGGCGCGCGGGACTGCTTGATCCCGACGCAGCGGGAGCAGAAATGGTCGGGTCCGCGCCGTGCTCCAGCAGCCAGTACGCCGCGTCGAAACCACCGCGGGCGGTATACCAGCTCAACACCGTATCAGCCTTGCCCAGGTTGTTCTCGTTGACCTTCGCGCCCGCTTCCACCAACTGTTGGACGTTCTTCCATTGGTTGCCGTTGATGAACGCCTGGAACAGCAGCGATTCCCCGCCACTGCTCCGCGTGTTGGGGTCGCCGCCATGCTTCAGAAGCAGAGGCAGAAAAGCGGGATCCTCCAACCGGACGGCATATATCATGGCGTTGTTGAACCTGAAGGTTTGCCGTCGATCTCCTGCACTTGTCGCGCATTCGGATCAGCTCCGTTGTCGAGCATCGCGCGCAATCCTTCCACGCTGCGGGTGCGAAGCGGCCATGCCAACAGTGGAATTCCGTCACGCTTGGCAAACTCGACGTCCGGGTCGACCCCCTTGTCCTTGATCAAGCGTCGCACTTCGTTGGCATCACCGCGTTCACTGGCATTGGCCAAAGCCAGTGCGTTGCCTTCGAAATACTGTGCTGCGCCGTGCGGAGATGATGCTGCACAACCACTGACCATAAGCACAGCCAGGAACGCCATGACGGCGAGTGCAATCTTCTCGACAACGGTCGTTGCAGGGGGCGGAAGTAGTCTCAACTCTGGTGCTCGAAAGGGTGCAGGTTGGGCAGATATTCAGAGAAGAGGGACGTCCTCTTCTTTCGTTGGGAAACCAAAGGCTTCACGCTTCTGCCGGATGCCATCCGGCATGGGCGGCCGTGGAATATCCCGAGCGACGAGCCACTGCTGACACTTCTTCTGCCAGGGCAGGAGATCTGGCGTGGTCACACCCCAATAGATGTGCTCCGCCATGATCATTCGACTGGGCTTGCCCGATGTTTTGGGCGGGGTAAACATGATCGTCGGATCCGCACCATGCTCCATCAACCAGTACGCATGTTCGAAGGCGCCGCGAGTGGTATACCAGCTCAACACCGTATCGGCGCTTCCCCGATTCGCCTCATTGATGTTCGCGCCATTCTCGACCAGGAGTTTGATGTTCTTCCACTGATTGCCAGAAATGAAGGCCTGGAACAACAAGGTCTCGTTGGCAGAATTCCGAGTGTTGGGATCCCCGCCATGCCTGAGCAGCAGCTCAAGGAAGCGTGGATCGTCCATCTTGGCGGCGTAGACCATCGCGTTGTTGAAGCGGAGTTCGCGACCCTCCACTTGCTTCACCTCACGCGCGTTCGGGTCGGCGCCGTTGTCCAGAAGTGCGCGCAGTCCGTCAAGATTCCCTGCGCGGAGGGGCCATGCCACCAAAGGAATGCCGTCGCGCCTGGCGAAGACACTGTCGGGATCGACCCCTTCATTTTTGATCAGGCGGCGAATGGTTTGCATATCGCCGGTTTCGGTCGCTGTAGCCAACTCCAATGCCTTTCCATCGAAGTAGTCGCCGGCGCCATGTGTAGACGATGCAGCGCATCCATTTACCAGGAAAAGTGTGAGCCATGCCGCACTTATGATGGTTTTTGTCATCAAGTTGTGAAGACTGATGCGCATGATCGTCCTGATGTTGAACCCCTGAAGGGGTGACATTAGCAAACTGTTCTGCTATTCGATAAGAAGCGCGGCTCGGGGGGGATCGCGCACCTTCACTGTGCAATGGAGCTTGCCATGAGCGGTCCCGATATTGAGGCGCGCGCCCGCGCTATCCAGGAACAAAACCTTCTTGTTCAACAGTTGCGTGAAAGCGGCAACGATAACGAAGCGAATCGTCTGCAGGAAACCTATCATGCGCGGGAGATGTCTGGTCTTGCCGCGGATGTCTACCTTTCTGCGAAGCGGGATGGATCGCCACCCACCGGTTGGACCCGAGCGACGAGCAACCCTGCCGCCCTCCGCGCTGCAGGTATAGACATGACCGACGACCAGGTGAGGGACTTCCTTCAGCCGCCCCAGTCTGGCTTCCGTGCCGAGATCTATATTCCCGACAAGCGTGTGTTCGGTGACGACGCCAAACCTGTGGTCGTATACAAGGGGTCAACCGGCAAGATCATCGATCCATTCGCACCGGGCGGGTGGCGCGAGTCGGGCGGGGAAGACTTCCTCAACAATGGTCAGCAGGGCATTGGCATGCGCAGCGATTACTATGATCGCGCCATGGATCTTGCGACCCAGATGAATGACCGGGTCGGCGGCAACTTCGAAATCGCCGGCCACTCCCTCGGCGGCGGCATGGCGTCCGCCGCCTCTGCCGTCACCGGCGCCCGCGCCACTACTTTCAACGCCGCCGGTCTGCACCCGGATACGCCGGCGCGCTATGCCAAAGACAACGGCCTGCCCACCTTCAACCCGCAGCAGACCGTACACACCTACCAGACCAGCGGTGAGGTGCTCAACGATGTGCAGAACGGGATGCAGCGCCTCAACGAACAACAGCGACACGCCTACGGGCTGCTGGCCAACGAAGCCAGCATGCTGATGCGCGAGCCGCTGATGCAGGCCAAGGTGGCCGAGAAGATGCGCGAGATGCTGCCGCCCGGTGCGCAGACTGCAGCCGCGCAATTCGTCGAACAGTTGGCCACCAAACCGGGCTACGAGGCCCTTCGCGATATCCCGGTCGCGGCGGGGCGCATGGAATTGGTGCTCGATCCCAAGACCCGCGATGCGCAGGAGCGGCTGGTGGATCGCGCGCGTACCGATGCCCCCAGCCAGGTAGCCGAGCTGGCCGGACCGTTGTCCAAGGTGCTGCACTCGGCCGCGCATGGCATGCACAACGGCCGGGTAGTGGGCGAAGTGGTGGAGAAGGGCGGGGCAACCGCCGCCCACGTCCTTGACCGCACCGGCGACGCCGTCGAGCAGGTCGCCCGCGTGCAGGGCATGGTGGTGGGCAAGGTAGTCGACATGGGATCGGCCACGCTGCAGGTGAGCGCCAAAGCCACCACCACCGTGTACGCCCAGGGCCGCGAACTGACCGGGATGATCGAGTCCACGGCGCATCGCGTGGAATCGCGCGCGCAGTCCGGGATTCTGTCGGTGGCCTCATGGGGCGCCGGCAAGCTGGGGTTCGACAACGTCGCCAGGGATCTCGACAGCCGCGCCGATGCTGTACACGCCGCCGGCCAAGCGCGCGCCACTGCCGCAACTCGCGATGCCCGGGAGGACGCCGATGCGGCCCGCACCGCCGGCCAGCGCACCGCCGAGAGCATCGACCGTGACGGCCAATGGGTGGCCGGTAAGCTTCAGAATGGGTATGCCACGGCCGGCGCCTATGTCGACCAGGGCTATGACTTTGCGGCGCACCAAATCAAGAACACCACGGCGCAGGCGCCGGCGGTGTTTGCCTCGGTTGGCGGGGCAGTGGCGGGCCTTCGCGGCGCGGCCGCTACCTACGTACCCACGGCGCTGACGCCGCAGAACGTCGGCAACATCATCGAGACCAAGCGCCTGGTCGAAAACATCGGCCCGGCATTTGGCGAGGCTGTGCAGCGCCACGGGATGAAGGAAACGGTCATTCCCAGCCTGGATGCCGAGCTCATCAAGCAGGAAGCGCAGGCCCGCGCGCTGCTGGAACAGCACGAACGCATCCAGCACCCGGCGGAGAAGCACGCCGCCGTCGCCCCCGAGCCCTCCACGCTGGTGGTCGGCATCAATGATCCCGGCCACAGGCAGTACCACATGTTCCAAGGCGCCCAAGCCGGGGTGCACGGCATTGATGCTGCCCACAACCGCGTGCCCGACCTGCAGAGTGACCAGCTGGCCGGTGCGCTGGCGGCCAAGGCCACGCAGGAGGGTCTGGAACGCATCGAGCGGGTCGTGCTCAGCGAGGACCGCACCCGCGTGTTCGCGGTCGATACCCAGGACCTCACCTCCGTGCACCGCCACCTGGCCCAGGTGGACGTGGTGGCCGGCCGGCAGCAGCCGCTCAGCGTGAGCACCGAGCAGGTGGCCGGGGTCAACCGCCAGCAGGAACGTGCCGCTGCTGCCCCGGCGCTGGTGGCTGACCTGGGCGCCGAACAGCAGCGCGAGCAGGAGCAGCAGGCCGCCCGGCGGATGGGATGAGGCGGGACGGGTGGGTGCTGGAACCGGCGGCGGCCGCTGGAACGGCGGGGCCGGCGGGATTGGTTGGAACGGCGGGACCGGCGGGAACGCCTGAACGGCTGGAACGACTGGAACGGCCGCAACGGCCGGACCGGCTGGACCGGCTGGAACGGATGGACCGGCTGGAACTGCTGGACCGGCTGGAACGGCTGGAACGGCTGGAACTGCTGGAACTGCTGGAACTGCTGGAACGAGGGTAGCGCCGACTGTTAGTCGGCTGCTTGACCGGGCAGCCGACTAACAGTCGGCGCTACCTCCGCCACCTCCGCCTGAGGCCTTTGTCCATCCGGCCGCGCCACGGCCCGGGTTCCATCCGGTGCCGCCAATGCGGTACAGTCCCCGGGTGTCCATTCTGACGACCCCGCATACCCTTTCTTCCGCTCGCCGTTGGTGGCGATGGTGGCCTGTTGCCGTCGTCCGTCCCGCCACCGCCGTTTCCCGGAAGGAAAGTCGTCTTGATCACGCTCGAGCAGTTCCAGCAGCAGGCCGCTGAAGGCCACACACGCATCCCCGTCGTCCGTGAAGTGCTGTCCGACCTGGACACGCCGCTTTCGGTCTATCTGAAGCTCGCCGACGGCCCGCATACCTACCTGTTCGAATCGGTCGAAGGCGGCGAGCGCTTCGGGCGCTATTCCATCATCGGCCTGCCGGCCCGCCGCGTGTACGCCTTCCACGGCCATACCCTGACCGTCAGCGAAGCTGGCCAGGTGGTGGAAACCCGTGAGGTGGCCGACCCGTTCACCGAAGTGGAGGCGCTGCGCAGCGCCCATTCGGTGCCCAAGCTGGCCGGCCTGCCGGGCTTCACCGGCGGCCTGGTGGGCTGGTTCGGGTTCGAGTGCATCGGCTACATCGAACCGCGCCTGGCCCCGCCGCGCGGCCGCGACGAGCTCGGCACCCCGGACATCCTGCTGCTGCACTCCGAAGAACTGGCGGTGTTCGACAACCTCAAGGGCCGCCTGTACCTGATCGTGCACGCCGACCCCGGCCAGCCCGGTGCGTGGGACGAGGCGCAGGCGCGGCTGGACGGCCTGGTGGCCAAGCTGCGCGCCCCCGGCGCGGGCTACCCGGTGCCGATCACCCGCGACGTGCTGGACGAGAACGACTTCGTTTCCGGCTTCACCCGCGAAGGCTTCATTGCCGCCGTGGACAAATCCAAGGAATACATCCGCGCCGGCGACATCTTCCAGGTGGTGCTCAGCCAGCGCCTGAGCGTGCCGTTCAAGGCGCGCCCGGTGGATGTGTACCGTGCGCTGCGCGCGCTGAATCCGTCGCCGTACATGTACTTCCTCGACACCGGCGATGTGCAGGTGGTCGGCTCCTCGCCGGAAATCCTGGTGCGCCTGCAGGACGGGGAAGTGACCGTGCGCCCGATCGCCGGTACCCGCCCGCGCGGCGCCACGGTGGAAGAGGACAACGCACTGGAAGCCGAACTGCTGGCCGATCCGAAGGAACGCGCCGAGCACCTGATGCTGATCGACCTGGGCCGCAACGACGCCGGCCGCGTTTCCAAGGCCGGCACGGTGGAAGTGGGCGAGCAGTTCGTGATCGAACGCTACAGCCACGTCATGCACATTGTCAGCGAAGTGACCGGGCAGCTGCAGCCGGGCCTGAGCTACGCCGATGTGCTGCGCGCCACGTTCCCGGCCGGCACGGTCAGCGGCGCGCCGAAGATCCGCGCGCTGGAAGTGATCCGCGAGCTGGAGCCGATCAAGCGGAATGTCTACGCCGGCAGCATCGGTTACATCGGCTGGCACGGCGATGCCGACACCGCCATTGCGATCCGCACCGCGGTGATCAAGGACGGCCGCCTGCACGTGCAGGCCGGCGCGGGCATCGTCTACGACTCGGACCCGGGCAAGGAATGGGACGAGACCATGAACAAAGGTCGCGCGCTGTTCCGCGCCGTCGCCCAGGCCGCCAAGGGCCTGTAAGTCACCCGGTTGCCGGCCAACGGCCGGCGCTACCGATTCCGTATTGCATCCTTGATTCCAGGAATTTGCCATGTTGTTGATGCTCGACAACTACGACAGCTTCACCTACAACCTCGTGCAGTACCTGCAGACGCTGGGTGCCGATGTAAAGGTGGTGCGCAACGACGCCCTGAGCGTTGACGAGATCGCCGCGCTCGCGCCCGAGCGCATCGTGATCTCACCCGGCCCGTGCACGCCCAACGAAGCGGGCGTGTCGCTGGAGCTGATCCGGCGGCTGGGGCCGACCACGCCGATCCTGGGCGTGTGCCTGGGCCACCAGGGCATCGGCCAGGTGTACGGCGGCGATGTCATCCGCGCCGGTACCATCATGCACGGCAAGACCTCGCCGATCCGCCACCTGGGCAAGGGCGTGTTCGCCGGCCTGCCGGACCGCTACCAGGCCACCCGCTACCACTCGCTGGTGGTGGACAAGACCACGCTGCCCGACTGCCTGGAAGTGACCGCCTGGACCGAGAACGAGGACGGCACCATGGAAGAGATCATGGGCCTGCGCCACCGCGAACACCCGGTGGAAGGCGTGCAGTTCCACCCCGAATCGATCCTCACCGAGCACGGCCACGCCCTGCTGAAGAATTTCCTGCAAAGGAACCCCGCATGACCTTCTCCCCCCAGGAAGCCCTGCAACGCACCATCGAGCACCGCGAAATCTTCTTCGACGAGATGGTCGACCTGATGCGCCAGGTGATGCGCGGTGAAGTCTCGCCGGTGATGACCGCTGCGATCCTCACCGGCCTGCGGGTCAAGAAGGAAACCGTGGGCGAGATCGCCGGTGCGGCCACGGTGATGCGCGAGTTGGCGCTGTCCGTGCCGGTCGAAGACCGCACGCACCTGATCGACATCGTCGGTACCGGGGGCGACGGCTCGCATACCTTCAACATCTCCACCTGCGCGATGTTCGTGGTGGCGGCGGCGGGCGCGAAGGTCGCCAAGCATGGCAACCGCAGCGTCTCGTCCAAGTCCGGCAGTGCCGATGCGGTCGAAGCGCTGGGCGCGATCATCGAGCTGCGTCCGGAGGAGGTGGCCCGCGCGATCAGTGAAACCGGCATCGGCTTCATGTTCGCCCCGATGCACCACCCCGCCATGAAGGTGGTGGCCCCGGTGCGGCGCGAAATGGGCGTGCGCACCATCTTCAACATCCTTGGCCCGCTGACCAACCCGGTGGGCGCCACCAACGTGCTGATGGGCGTGTTCCATCCCGACCTGGTCGGCATCCAGGCACGCGTGCTGCGCGAGCTGGGCGCCGAGCGCGCCATGGTGGTGTGGGGCCGCGACAACATGGACGAGATCTCGCTCGGCGCCGGTACCCTGGTCGGCGAGCTGCGCGACGGCAAGGTGCGCGAATACGAGATCCACCCCGAAGACTTCGGCATTGCCATGTCGGCCAGCCGCAACCTCAAGGTGAGCGGGCCGGAAGAATCCATCGCGATGCTGCGTGGGGTGCTCGATGACCAGCCCGGGCCGGCGCTGGACATCGTGGCGCTCAATGCCGGCGCGGCGCTGTACGTGGCCGGCGTGGCCAGCAGCATCGCCGACGGCCTGGCCCGTGCCCGCGCGGCCATCGCCGACGGCAGCGCACGCCAGCGCATGCAGGATTACGTGGATGCGACCCAGCGCATCCGCCGCGCGGGCTGAGCCCGATTTCACGCTTTGCTGTGGGCTGGCCGATAATGGCCGGCCTGAAGGACCCTGAACGACATGAGCGACAAGAGCGACATCCTCGAGACCATCCTGGCCCGCAAGGCCGTTGAAGTGGCCGAGCGCCGTGCACGGGTCCCCCTGGAAGCGCTGCAGGCACGCCTGGCCGGCGCCCCGCCGGTGCGCGGCTTCGCCGATGCACTGCGCGCCTCGATTGCCGCCGGCAACCCGGCGGTGATCGCCGAGGTGAAGAAGGCCAGCCCGTCCAAGGGCGTGATCCGCCCGGACTTCCACCCGGCCGATATCGCGGTGAGCTACGAGTTCGGGGGGGCGAGCTGCCTGTCGGTGCTGACCGACGTGGATTTCTTCCAGGGCGACGATGCCTACCTGCAGCAGGCCCGCGACGCCTGCACGCTGCCGGTGCTGCGCAAGGACTTCGTGATCGATGCGTACCAGGTCTACGAGGCCCGCGTGCTGGGTGCCGACTGCATCCTGCTGATCGTGGCCGCGCTGGAAGACCGCCAGCTGGCCGAGCTGTCCGACCTGGCCATGCAGCTGGGCATGGACGTGCTGGTGGAAGTGCACGACATCGATGAACTCGAACGCGCCATCCAGGTGCCGGTGCCGCTGATCGGCATCAACAACCGCAACCTGCGCACCTTCGAGGTGTCGCTGCAGACCACCCTGGACATGCGCCAGGCCGTGCCGCGCGACCGCCTGCTGGTGACCGAGAGCGGCATCCTGGGCGCTGACGACGTGAGCCTGATGCGCAACGCCGGCGTGCATGCGTTCCTGGTGGGCGAGGCCTTCATGCGGGTCGAAGAGCCCGGCGAGGGCCTGCGTCAGCTATTCTTCAGCGCATGACTGCGATCTACCCGACTCCGCGTGACGACGCGCCGCTGGTGGTCTTCGACTTCGACCACACCCTTTATGACGGCGATTCCGGCAGCCACCTGTTTGCCTCGCTGATCAAGCGCAACCCGCTGCGGCTGCTGGCCGCGCTGCTGGTGACGCCGGTAGCGGGGCCACTGGTGGCGATGTTGCCGACCCGGCGTACCGGTATTTCGGTCTATGTCTGGATCGCCACGTTCGGGTTGCACCGCGCGCGCGAGTTCAACCGCGTGATCGATGCCTACGTGATCAAGCACGAGCCGCAACTGCGCGCCAAGCTGCTGCCGGAGGCGCTGGCGGTATTCGCCGCGCACCGGGCGCAGGGCGACCGGGTAGTGGTGGCGACCGGCGCGCCGCCGGAGCTGGCCCGCGCCATCCTGGCGTTTGTCGCCCATCAGGGCGTGCCGGTGATCGGCAGTGAAGTGGGCCCGCGCTTCGGTGCGGTGGGCGCAACCCGCCACTGCCACAACGAAGAAAAGATGCGCATGCTGCGCGAGCGCGGCTATGGCGACATCGATGTGGCCTATTCGGACAGCACCGCGGACCTGCCGTTGCTGCTGGCAGCCAAGGAGCCGGTGGTGGTGAACCCGAAGGTGTCCAAGGTCGCGTATTTCCGGCAGGTGCTGAAGCCCGGCACGCGGATCCTCAACTGGGGTTGCGTGGATCGCGGCGGCGACCGCTGAGGCGTATCGACCAACGGTCGATACCTACCGTTGGCGCGCCACACGCCGGTAGCGCCCTACCGTTGGTAGGGCGGCGGCGCACAGCGCCGCGCTTCACCCCGCCAGCCAGCCGCGCACCGCGCCGCTGATCTGGAACATGCTGATCGACAGCACCAGCACGCCGACGGCCACCAGCACCCAGCGCTCCTTGACCCGCTTCACCAGCACTGCGGCCAGCGGGGCGGCCATCATGCCGCCGATCAGCAGGCCGGCCACGATGTTCAGGTACTGCAGGCCCATCGAGAGCAGGAAGGTGATCGACACTGCCAGGGTCACCACGAACTCGGCCGCGTTGACCGTGCCGATGGTGGTCCGGGCCTGGCCGCCCCGGGCGAGCAGGGTGGAGGTGGCCACCGGACCCCAGCCGCCGCCGCCGCTGGCGTCCAGAAGCCCGGCGACGAAGCCCAGCACCGGCACCCGCTTCACTTCCTGGCGCGGCACCAGCTTTCCGGCTGCGCGCAGCAGGATGAAGACCGCCAGGATCAGCAGGTAGCCGTAGATGAAGGGACGGATCGCATCACCGGGCAGCTGGGTCAGCACATAGGCGCCCAGCACGCCGCCGACCGCGCCCGGCAGGGCCAGGCGCAGGAACAACCGCTTGTCCACGTTGCCGGCCACCAGGTGCGAAACACCCGAGGCGCCTGTCGTGAACACCTCTGCGGTGTGCACGCTTGCGCTGACCGCCGCCGGCGGCAGGCCCATGCTGAGCATGACCGACGATGAGACGAGCCCGAAGGCCATGCCGAGCGCGCCGTCCACCAGCTGCGCGCCAAGCCCGATCAGGATGAACCAGTAGAATTCGCTGCCAGGTGCCATGCCGTCAGCCTAGCGGCAGCGCGTGAAAGGCGCTGTCATGCCGACGTTGGCGCCGGCCGGTGGCCGGCATCCGGCGTCATCGGGTGCCGTACAGGACGACCGTCTTGCCCCGCGCATGCAGCAGCCCATCGCTCTGCAGCTTCTTCAGCACGCGGCCGGCCATTTCACGCGAGCAGCCGACCAGGCGGGCCAGCTCCTGGCGCGACACGCGCAGCTGGGTGCCCTGCGGGTGGCTCATGGCCTCCGGTTCGCGGGACAGGTCATGCAGGGTGCGCACGATGCGGTCGGTGACATCCAGGAACGCCAGGCGGCTGGCCTTGCGGCTGGTATCGAGCAGGCGCTTGGAGACCTGCTGGCCCAGTGCGTACAGCAGGCGCGGGGCATCGGTGGACAGCGGGCCCAGGAACAGCTGGTGCAGCCGCTCGTAGCTGATCTCGGCCAGCTCGCAGGGGGTCCGGGTGCGCAGGATCACCTCGCGGCGGTCGGTTTCCACGAACAGGCCCATCTCGCCGACGAACTCCCCGGAGCCGAAGTAGCCCAGGACCAGTTCACGGTCGTCTTCTTCTTCAGCAATTATGGAAACGGAGCCGCTGATCACGTAATACAGGGTGCCGGCGGGGTCACCGGGGCGGAAAACGTCCGTGCGGGCCGGGTAGCGGCGTCGGTGGCTGTGGGCCAGAAAGCGGTCAATGGTGGCGATGTCCAGGGCCAATGGACTTGTGGCAAGGCGCACAGATGACACGTTGAGGCGCTCCCTTTGCTCATGAACAATTCACGGCTATGTGCCGCGAGCTTAACGATCAGGGTTGTGAAGGGCAAACCCCAACACAGCAACTTGTTTCAATGCAAGTTTCGCCCCCGATCACTTTGCCCCATAATTGATCCTTTCCCACCACACACAGGATCGACCGCCGTGGTCAAGCCGTTGCCTCGCCTGAGGTTGCAGGGTTTCAACAACCTCACCAAGGCGCTGAGCTTCAACATCTATGACGTGTGTTACGCCCGCACCGAAGAGGAGCGTCAGCGTTACATTGAATACATTGATGAAGAGTACAACGCCGATAGGCTGACTCAAATCTTGACCGATGTCGCCGAGATCATCGGCGCCAACATCCTCAATGTCGCGCGCCAGGATTACGATCCGCAGGGCGCGTCGGTGACGATCCTGATCTCCGAAGAGCCGGTGATCGACAAGAAGCTGGCGGGCAAGGAGTTGATCTCCGATGCCGTGGTAGCGCACATGGACAAGAGCCACATCACCGTCCATACCTACCCCGAGACCCACCCGCAGGAAGGCATCGCGACGTTCCGCGCGGACATCGATGTGGCTACCTGTGGCGTGATTTCGCCGCTGAAGGCGCTGAACTACCTGATCGAGAGCCTGGAATCGGACATCGTGATCATGGACTACCGCGTCCGTGGCTTCACCCGTGACGTGAAGGGCAAGAAGCACTACATCGATCACAAGATCAACTCGATCCAGAACTTCCTGGCCAAGAACATCAAGTCGCGTTACGAGATGTTCGACGTCAACGTCTACCAGGAAAACATCTTCCACACGAAGATGCACCTGAAGGACTTCGACCTGGACCAGTACCTGTTCGAGGAAAAGGCCAAGAACATCTCGTTCAAGGAACGCATGAAGATCGAAGCGCTGCTCAAGCGCGAGATCGAAGAGCTGTTCCACGGCCGCAACCTGTCCGAGTAACACCACGCAACACCCGCCCGGGCCATGGCCCGGGTGGTGCTGCACAAGGCGGGACGCCCCGCCCTGTGGAACATCTGTTTTGCGCAGAAGTAATGTTCCACGGCAAGCTACCGACGACGGTCCGGTGTGAAGACACCGGGCCGTTTTGTTTTTGTTTAGGAGGCACCCATGCCCTGGATCTACCTGCTGCTGGCCGGCATCTTTGAAATCGGCTTTGCGATCGGAATGAAATATTCGGACGGCTTCAGCAAGCCGCTGCCCACGCTCGCCACGGTCGGCGCGGCACTGGTCAGCCTGTACCTGATGAGCCAGGCGATGAAATCCATCCCGGTGGGCACCGCCTACGCGATCTGGACCGGCATCGGCGCGCTGGGCGTGGCCACGCTGGGCATCTTCCTGTTCGGCGACAGCGCTTCGGCGCCGCGCCTGGCCTGCATCGGGCTGATCGTGGCCGGGGTGATCGGCCTCAAACTCGTTTCGGGCTGACCTTAAAGCCGGTAGGCGATGGTCTTCATGACCTTGGAGGCCAGCGCCATCACGCCCGGAATTGGCGGCGGAAGCTTCCGCGCGCCGGCATGCTCGGCGTGGTCGGCGTGGCGGGCCTCGTCGATCTTCATCACCTTGAGGATCTCGCGGCTGCGCTGGTCGGTCGGGGGCAGGGTGTCCAGGTGCTCGTCCAGGTGGGCTTCCACCTGGCGCTCGGTTTCCACCACGAAGCCCAGGTTCCAGCCATCCCCGCGCAGCCCGGCCAGGGTGCCGATGGTATAGCTGCCGGCGTACCAGATCGGGTTGAACAGGCTGGGCCGGCTGTCCAGCTCGCGCAGGCGCTGGGCGCACCAGGCCAGGTGGTCGGTCTCTTCCTGGGCCGCCTCGAGCAGGTGGGCGCGGGTTTCCGGTTCGCGTGCCACTGCGGCCTGGCCGAAGTACAGGCCCTGCGCGCAGACCTCGCCGACGTGGTTGATCCGCATCAGGCCGGCCGCGTGGCGGCGGGCCGGGGCGGGCATCGGTGCGTCCGGGGTCGCCTCGGCCGGGTACGGGCGGCTGGCCGGCGGGTTGCCAAACACCGTGTCCAGGGCGCGCTGGGCCTCGGTCAGCAGGTGGTCGAGCGGGGTGATCTGGCGGAGCGCGGTCATGCGGTCGGGCATCGCGGCGTGGGATCATCGATTCTCGCCCCCCAGCGCCGGTCTGCCAAGCCATGCCGCCGGTCGATTTGCATGTGGGCCAAATGGCCAGTACAATCCCGCCTCTTCACAACGCGTGGCAGAGTTCCGGCCGCTCCATGGCCGCAATGAGCCCGACCTACCTGAGTTCTTTCATGAGCACTTTCACTGCAAAGTCCGAGACCGTCCAGCGCGACTGGTATCTCGTCGACGCCTCCGGCAAGACGCTGGGCCGTCTGTCCACCGAGCTGGCCCGCCGTCTGCGCGGCAAGCACAAGCCGGTCTACACCCCTCACGTTGATACCGGTGATTACCTGGTTGTCATCAATGCAGAAAAGATTGCCGTCACCGGCAACAAGCTGCAGGACAAGCTGTACCACCGCTTCACTGGCTACATCGGCAACCTGAAGACCGAAACTCTGGCCCAGGCGCTGGAGCGCCACCCGGAGCGCGTCATCGAAACCGCCGTCAAGGGCATGCTGCCGAAGGGCCCGCTGGGCCGCGCCATGTACCGCAAGCTCAAGGTGTACTCGGGTTCCGAGCACCCGCACGCCGCTCAGCAGCCCCAGGTTCTGGATATCTAATCATGGCTATCACTCAAAACTACGGCACCGGCCGCCGCAAGTCCTCCACCGCCCGCGTGTTCCTGCGCAAGGGCGCCGGCAACATCACCGTCAATGGCCGTCCGCTGGACGAGTTCTTTGGCCGTGAAACCGCACGCATGATCGTGCGTCAGCCGCTGGAACTGACCAAGAACACCGAATCGTTCGACATCATGGTCACCGCCGCTGGCGGCGGCACCACCGGCCAGGCCGGTGCGATCCGCCTGGGCATCGCCCGCGCGCTGGTCGAGTACGACGAAACCCTGAAGTCCGAGCTGCGCAAGGCTGGCTTCATGACCCGTGACGCCCGTGAAGTCGAGCGTAAGAAGGTCGGCCTGCACAAGGCACGTCGCGCCACCCAGTTCTCCAAGCGCTGATCCATCGCGCCTGGCGTGGGATCCTTCGGGATCCCGCTGGGAGGAAAGCAAAAGCCCGGCTTTGGCCGGGCTTTTGTCGTTTCAGCGGGGCAGGTTACGGTTACACCGCCCCCGGCTCACCCTTGGCCTTGCTGCGCGGCCAGTACCCGCCGCCGCGCTTGGGTGCCGGCGCGCGCTTGCGCGGGCGGTCATGGCCCGCCGCGTGCCCCGGCATCCAGGCCTCCTGGGCGGACTTGGGCATCGACTCCACGCCGGTGCCGGCCACGCCCCGGGCCAACGGCGCCAAGTGACGCAGCGCCCGCGCATAGACCCCGCGCTTGAACATCACCACGTGCTCGACCGGATACCAGAAATCCACCCAGCGCCACTGGTCGAACTCGGGGCTGTCGGTATGGTCCAGCTTCACGTGCGATTCGTCGCCCGACAGGCGCAGCAGGAACCAGACCTGCTTCTGTCCGATGCAGACCTGCTTCTCGTTGCGACGGATGGCACGGGCGGGCAGGCGATAGCGCAGCCAGCCCGGTGTCGCACCCAGCACTTCGACGTGCTCTGGCAACAGCCCGGTTTCTTCATGCAACTCGCGATACATGGCTTCGACAGGCGTCTCGTCGGTGTTCATGCCACCCTGCGGGAACTGCCAGCCATCCCGGCGCACACGTCGTGCCCAGAACACCTGCCCGTCCTGCCGCATCAGCACGATGCCGACGTTCGGTCGATAGCCGTCCGGATCGATCACGATGCGGACTCCTAGAAAAATCTACTGGTCAGGACTGTGACACGCCCGCTGCCCACTCACAAGCGCGGTGAAAAGGTGTTGACAGATTCCGTTTACATGTCCAGAATTGCCGGCTCACTAAGGCTATGTAGCTCAGCCGGTTAGAGCACAGCACTCATAATGCTGGGGTCGGTGGTTCGAGTCCACCCATAGCCACCAAGTCCGCTTGGTTTTCCAGTGAGAAAGTGCAACAATTGCACGCACGTTTTGCCCCGTCGCCAAGCGGTAAGGCACCTGACTCTGACTCAGGCATTCGGTGGTTCGAATCCATCCGGGGCAGCCAAATACGAAAGAGACCGATTGAAAGATCGGTCTTTTTTTTTGCTCCGCGCCGGGCCGGCTGAACGGGCACGCTGAACCGTATCGAGAATGATTCAGTTACGAAATTGACAACCATTCTCGTTTCGATTGGAATACGCACAGGCCGATCCGGGCCTGCCTGCCGAGTCCGCACGTGTACGTCTGCATCTGTAACGGGGTAACCGACCACCAGATCCGCGAAGCCGCCCAGAGCGGTGTCGCCAGCGTGTCCGAGCTGACCATGCGCACCGGCTGCGGCGCTACCTGCGGTTCCTGCCTGGACATGGCGGCCGACCTGCTGGCCAAGGCCCGCAACACCCACGACCTGCCGTTGCCTGTCCTGGGGTTGGCGCAGGTCGCGTAAACCGATCGATCATGATTCGCGTTCCCTCATTGCCTGCAGGGACGCGCTACAGTGCCGGCGTTTTCACGCTGCAGGAGCACGGTCATGAAAGGCGACACGAAGGTCATCGAATTCCTCAACAAGGTCCTCTATAACGAGCTGACCGCGATCAACCAGTACTTCCTGCATGCCAAGATGCTGAAGAACTGGGGTCTGAAGGAACTGGCCGACCACGAATACAAGGAATCGATCGAGGAGATGAAGCACGCCGACGTGCTCTCCGATCGCATCCTGTTCCTTGAAGGCCTGCCGAACTTCCAGGCGCTGGGCAAGCTGCGCATCGGCGAGAACCCCACCGAGATCCTGCAGTGCGACCTGGCGCTGGAGCGCGAAGGCACCGTCACCCTGCGCGAAGCAGTGGCTTATGCCGATTCGGTCGGCGATTACGTCAGCCGCCAGCTGTTCGTGAAGATCCTCGACAACGAGGAAGAGCATATCGACTGGCTGGAAACCCAGCTGGAACTGATCGAGCGCATCGGCGAGCCGAACTACCTGCTCACCAAACTGGAAGACTGATTCAGCGCGCGGCCGTGGCGGGGATGCTGGCCTGGTAGCCGGCCAGCGCCAGCCGTGCACGCGCGTATTCGGCAATCAGCAGCGCCACGGCCACGGCCGGGCGCTCCAGCGTGCCGGCGCGGGCGTCGTGTTCAATCCGACGTGCCGCCACCGACAACGCCATCGCCCCGACGTTCGCACTGGCCGACTTCAGGCTGTGCGCCAGCGCGCGCAGCGTTTCCAGGTCGGCGGCCACCGACGCGTCCTGCAGCTGCCGGATCAAGGGCGGGGTGTCTTCCAGGAACACGGCGATGATGGTGGCGGTCTCCGCACCAATCACCTCCTGCAGCTCATCCAGCACACCGGTGTCGAGCACCCCGGGCGAGACGTCGTCATTGCCGTTGTCTGCGACCAGCGGCGGCAGCGGCGGGGGCAATGGGGTGGGTGCCGGAGCCCGCGCCGGCGCGGGGGTATTGCGCGCGTCGGCGGCGTTGTCTTCCATCGTCAACTGCCAGCGCAGCAGGCAGGCCTGCAGCGACTCGCGGTTGACCGGCTTGGACAGGTAATCGTCCATGCCCGCCTGCAGGCAGCGCTCGCGGTCGCCGGCCATCGCGTTGGCGGTCATCGCCACGATCGGCAGCCGGGTGCGGCCTTCCGCCGCTTCCTGCTCACGCCAGCGCCGGGTGGCGCTGTAGCCATCCAGGACCGGCATCTGGCAGTCCATCAGCACCAGGTCGAAGGCGCGGGTCTGCAGCTGCAGCAGGCCCTGTTCGCCATCGGTGGCGGTGGTGACGGTGCAGCCCAGCACCTGCAGCAGGCGCTGGGCGACCAGCAGGTTGACGCTGTTGTCTTCCACCAGCAGCAGGCGCAGGCCCAGCTGCGGCGCGTCCACCGGACCGCTGTAGGGCTCCACGCTGGCCAGCAGGGGGGCCGGGCGCGCACTGGCCACTGCCGGGCGCAGCACCGCATGCAGGTCCACGTCACCGGCCTCGCGCGGTAACACGCAGGTGTTCTCGCGCAGCAGCGCGGCCAGCTGCTCGTCGCCCTGCAGCCAGAGCAGGCGCGGAGTGGGCGTGCGGGCATCGTGCAGCACCGCGCGGTGCAGGGCGGTGGCGCCGTGGCGTAGTGCATGGGTGTCGGCGATCACCCAGGCAAGGTCCGGCTCGATCCCCGGGCGTACCGGCGCGCGCAGGATGTCCAGCGCGGCGGATGCGCTGTCTACCGTGTGCAGGCGGATGTCGTGGTGCTGCAGCACGCGCTGCAGGCGCTGCACCAGCAGCGGGTCTTCGCTGACCAGCAGGGCGCGCGTGGTGAGCGGCGCGGCCGGCAGGTCGCCGACGACCTTCAGCAGCGGAATCTCGAACCAGAACGTGGCGCCGTGGCGCGGGGTCGAACTCACCCCGATGTTGCCGTGCATGAGGTCGATGATGCGCTTGCAGATGGCCAGGCCCAGGCCGGTGCCGCCGTAGATGCGCGTGGTGGAGGCATCGGCCTGGCTGAAGGACTGGAACAGGCGCGCCTGCAGGGTGCCGTCGATGCCGATGCCGGTGTCGATGACTTCGAAGCGCAGCTGGTGCTGGCTGGTGGTCTCGCCCTGGCGGGTCACGCGCAGGCGGATCTGGCCGCGCTCGGTGAACTTGATGGCGTTCACCATCAGGTTGCCCAGCACCTGGCGCAGCCGCACCGGGTCGCCGCGCACCGACAGGCGCACGGCGGGGTCCAGTTCCAGCGACACCGCCAGGCCCTTGGCTTCAGCGCTGCGCTGCATGAGCTGGACGATGCCTTCCAGCAGCTCGCGCAGGTTGAACGTGGTGATCTCCAGGTCCAGGCCTTTGGCCTCCAGCCGGGAGTAATCCAGGATGTCATCGACGATGCGCAGCAGCTGCTGCGAACTGACCGTGGCGGTCTGCAGCATCTGCCGCTGGTCGGTGCCCAGCTGGCCGCGCGCGATCAGGTCCAGCATCGGCAGGATGCCGTTGAGCGGCGTGCGGATCTCGTGGCTCATGGTGGCCAGGAACTCGCCCTTGGCCAGCGCGGCGGCCTCGGCCGCCTGCTTGGCCTGCAGCAGCTCCTGTTCCAGCATGTCCTGCTGCTGCATGGCGCGCTGCAGGTGGTCGCGCTCAACGGCCAGCGCCTCGTGGCGGCGCTGCCCCAGGGCCAGCTGCGCCTGCACCTCGCGCCAGCGGCTCACGCCGACCAGCGCGGCGATCAGCGCCACTGCGGCGGTGGCAGCGGCAATGACCGGCCATGGGCCGTTGGCGCCGGCGGCGGCCATGCCGCTGGCGGTAGCGGCAAGGGCGGCCGCGATCGCCGCCAGCCACAGTGCGAAGGGAACCCGTCCTTGGGCCGTCATGGTCAGAGCACCGCGGTGTGGAAGTCGAAGTTCAGCTCGCTCCCGGCCGACTGCACCATGTTGCCCTGGATGAAATCGACCCCGCCCATCCACATCGCCGCTGCGGCCTGCGGGTCTTCGATCTGCTGGCCGATGATCTGTGCCCCGGCACGGTGCGCGGCGTCGATCGCGCCACGCAGTTCATCGCGGGTCTGCTGGTTGGCATGGCTGCTGGAGAAACGGGCGGCCATGCGCACGAATGCCAGCGGCAGCTGGCCAAGCAGGGCATTGGCTTCACCGCTGGGCTCGAACTGGCTCAGGCAGAAGCGCACCCCGGCCGCGCTCATGCGCGAGCAGAACTGCTGCAGGGTGACGGTGTGGATCAGTGCGTCGGGCAGGCGCACGTCAATGACCAGCGCGCTGCCGGGCAGCCCACGCTGCTGCAGCGTTTCCAGCAACCAGTCGGCGAAAGCATCGCGGGCCAGGGTGCGCAGCGACTGCGACACGAACAGGCTCAGCGGCTGGGTGGCGTGCCGGTACAGATCGAGCAGGCCCAGCGCATGGTCCAGCACCTGCTGGTCGAGGTCGGCGATGCGCCCGGCCGCTTCCGCAGCGGGGATCACCTGGCCCGCGTTGAGTACGCTGCCATCGGCCTGGCGCAGGCGCAGCAGCACCTGGTACTGGGCGGTATTGCCACCGGCCACCGCCACGATCGGCTGGTAGGCTGGTTCGAGCTGGCCTTCGAGCATGGCCAGGTGTTCCTGCGCGGCGACGTCCTCGCGGCGCACGTGCGCGGCCACGCCGGAGGGCAGCAGCCGCGCCTGCAGCGTGGTGCGCTCCACCGCTTCCAGCGCCGTGCCGGCATCGCCAAAGCCACCGGAGAGCTGGGCATGCCCGACCACGCCGCGCAGATGCACCGATTCCTCATCGCGGATCACGAACGAGCGCGCGGACAGTTCATCGCGCAGCTGGTGCGCCATCGCGTCCAGTGATTCTTCGTCCAGGCCACGCGCCACGACCAGGAAGCTGTTGTCGTTCAGGCGCGCCAGCAGGTGCGGGTGCGCGTTGTCGGCCAGCCGCTGCGCGGCCTGCACCATCAATCGTTCGAACGCGGCATAGCCATAGCGCTCGCGCAGGCCCAGGGCACTGGCTACTTCGATGAAGAACAGGCCGCCATGCTCGCCGTGCGCCAGCGCCGCGCCGAGCTGATGCATCACGTGGTGGCGGGTCGGCAGGCCGGTCTCCGGGTTGTTCATGGCCGGCGCGCCCTGCGCACCCGGCTGCAGCGCCGCCTGCGCGCGGGCGCGGCGGATGCGGTTGGAGACGGCGGCAATCAGGTGGCGCGGTCGGATCGGCTTGCTGAGGAAATCGTCGGCGCCGCTGTCGAGCACTTCGAACTGGCGCTCCGGGTCCGGGTCGCCGCTGAGGAATACGATCGGCAGCAGCTGCTGGCCGGGCTGCTGGCGGATCAGCGCGGTCAGGCGCATGCCATCCAGGCCCGGCAGGTGCAGGTCCATCAGGATCAGGTCCGGGCGCTGTTCGTTGATCACCTGCTGCACGCCTTCGGCGTCGCTGTGCACGATCGCTTCCATGCCGGCGCCATGCAGCACGCTCTGTGCGAACAGGGCCTGCGAGCGGTCGTCTTCGACGATCAGCACACGGTAGGGCGCCTCGCTGCCCAGCGGCGGCGTAGTGGCATCGTCCTGCTGCCACTGCGATGGCGGCAGCACCGGCGGGGTGGACACGGCAGCGGCGGCGGCAGCGTTGAGCGGCACCACGTTGCTGGGCGCGGGCGCCACGGCGGGCGCGTCGGCGCTGGCCCAGCGCTGCCAATGATCGGCGGGCGGGGTTTCGGCGCGGGTGGCGCGGGTGGATGCAACAGCGTTGTCTTGGACGGCCATCAGTACTCCCAGTCTGCGGCGCGATTATGCGGCATCGCGGTCGGCCAGTGCCCCGGGCTTGCCCGCCGGTTGCCGCAGCAGCCAGCGCATGCCCTTCCAGAGGGTGCGCCAGACCAGCCAGACCACCAGCGCGCCCACCAGGCTGCAGGCCACCACGACGATCAATGCCAGCCACGGGTGCGCCAGCGCCAACGCCAGGCCGCCCACCACCACCGTGTCTTCCGCGGCCGAGGCGACCCAGTTGCTGGCCGGTTCGGGCGAGGTATTGAGCAGGGCGCGGGTACCCGATTTCAGGCCATGGCTGGCCAGGGCCACGCCGGCACCTGCGGCCAGCGCCGTGGTGCTGAGTTCGCCCGTGGGCGAGAGCGTGGCTGCAGCCAGGAAGGCACCCGCCGGTACCCGGGCCAGGGTCTGGACCAGGTCCCAGGCCGAGTCCACCCCGGGGATCTTGTCGGCGAAGAATTCGGTGATGGCCAGCGCGGCCGAGGTGCCCAGCACCCACCAGGACTCGGTCGCCTGCAGCGCCGGCGGCAGCTCGACCCAGCCCAGCATGCCGGCCAGGCCCACCCCGAACACCGTGAGGTACACGCGGATGCCGGCCAGCCAGGCCAGCAGGATGCCGATCACGAACAGATGGGCCTCGGTCATGGCAGGCGCTCCGGCGAAAGTGTGCACAGGCCCACACTATCGGGGATGACGTCCCTGAACGCTACTGCCCCGCAGGGGGTCAGGGGCGAAAAATGTGCCAACCCTGACTTACACTAAGCAGTCGCTCTTCCCGACAGGGGCCGTGTCGGTATCGCCCAAGCTGCGGTGCCGCCGTATTCGCCATGAACAACCCGACACCTTCCCGCATCCAGATCCGCCGCCCCGGAACCCCGGTGGCGCCCGATCGCCGCCGGCTGCTGATCCTGGCCGGCATCTGGCTGGCCAGCCTGGTCCTGGCCGCGCTGCTGGGGCGCTGGACCGCCGGCCCCGGCGGTGACGCCGGCCGCCAGCTGGACGCCGCCCAAGCGCGTGCCGAAACGCTGCAGAAGCAGGTGGTGGAACTGCAGCAGACCCAGGCCACCCTGCAGGCGTCGGACCGGATCAGCCGCGCGGCCAACAACGAGGTGCAGACCTCGCTGGGCGAGCGCGACGAGGAAATCGCCGGCCTGCGTGCCGACGTGGCCTTCTACGAACGCCTGGTCGGGTCCACCAGCCAGCGCAAGGGCCTGAACACCCATTCCATTGAATTTTCGCCGGAAACGGCGGGCACCTGGCAGTACGCCGTAGTGCTGACCCAGAACCTCAACCGTGGCGCGATCAGCCAGGGCCAGATGCGGTTTACGGTTGAAGGCGTCAAGGACGGCAAGTTGACCTCGGTCAGCTGGGACGAGCTGCACCAGCGCACCAAGGTGCCGGGCCAGGAGTATTCCTTCCGGTACTTCCAGCAGCTCACCGGCAGCGTCATGTTGCCCAAGGACTTCACCCCGCAACGTGTGCGGGTCACGCTGGGAAGCGGCGCAGGGGGCGCCACCCAGGTATTCGACTGGAAGCAGTCCGGAGCACCGGCTGCAGCAACGGCAAAAGAAGGGGAGTAAGCCCATGTTTGGCAGCAACAAATCCAACCGCGACGGGCATCTGGTCGTGGACGCGCTGATCGGCGCGCAGGTGGTGATCCGGGGAGACGTGGAATTCAGCGGTGGCCTGTATGTGGAAGGCACCATCCTGGGCAAGGTGATCGCCCAGGAAGGCGCGACCACGGCCACCCTCACGCTGGCCGAGCAGGGCAGCATCGAAGGCGAGATCCGCGCCCACGTGGTGGTGCTCAGTGGCCGCCTGGATGGCGACGTGCATGCCAGCGAGCGGGTCGAGCTGACCCCCAGCGCCCGGGTCACCGGCAATGTCCACTACCAGGTGGTGGAAATGAACGCAGGTGCCCAGCTCACCGGGCGTCTCATCCATGGTGGCGCCCAGATGGCTCTGCCGCCGCCGGCCGACGACAGTGCCGACCGCAAGGACGGCAAGGACGGCAACGCGCGCAGGAAGCTGGCCGAAGCCATGGCCTGAACGGCCGGTGCTTGAAAGCGTGCCCATGCACCCCCATGCTGGGGGCATGAGCACGCTAGTTTCCCTGCCCGGCGCCCCCACCCCCGCCGCTGCGCCGAATTACCAGTCGCTGGACCGTCCCCTGAACTTCACCGAAGCCGCTGCGGCCAAGGTCAAGGAACTGATCCAGGACGAGGCCAGCGATGCATTGGCCCTGCGCGTCTACATCCAGGGCGGCGGCTGTTCCGGTTTCCAGTACGGCTTCGAGTTCGACGAGAACCGCGCCGAGGATGACCTGGCCGTGGACACCAACGGCGTCACCCTGCTGGTCGATCCGCTCAGCCTGCAGTACCTGATGGGCGCCGAAGTGGATTACACCGAAAGCCTGACCGGCGCGCAGTTCGTGATCCGCAATCCGAATGCGAAGACCACCTGCGGCTGCGGCAGCAGTTTCAGCATGTGATCGCCACCGCGGTGCCGCACGGCACCGCTTGCTGTTCCGGTTGAATCGCGGCAGGCTTCAGGGATGTCCAATGTCTCTTTGCCGCTTGCCGGTTTTGCTTTCACCACCGACCCCCTTGAACGCGCCGATACCCTGCGCGACGACGCCGATGCGTTGTTGCGGCTGTGGCCGCAGGCGCACGTGCTGGTGCTGGATCCCGATGGCCGCGCGCTGGCCGGTAACGACGGCCAGCCGCTGGCGCTGACCGGCGCCCAGGTCGGGGGCGGCCCCGGCACGGCCATCTTCCTCGGCCTGCGCGGCGAGCAGGCGTGGTTCTCGGTCGAATCGGCCGCCGTCGATATCGCGGCGCCCCAGCGCGTGGACCTGCGCGAATCGGCCACCACCTGGTCGGCCGCCGATGCCAGCGCCTTCTGTTATGCCCGCGGCATGTCGTACTGGCAGTCCCGCACCCGCTTCTGCGGCGTGTGCGGCGGCGCCGTGGCCTTCACCCGGGGGGGCTTCATCGGCCGCTGCGTCGCGTGCAGCACCGAACACTACCCGCGCGTGGACCCGGCGGTGATCGTGGCGGTGGAAAGCAACGGGCGCCTGCTGCTCGGCCGCCAGGCCAACTGGGCCCCGCGCCGTTATTCGGTGCTGGCCGGGTTCGTGGAGCCCGGCGAATCGCTGGAACAGACCGTGGTCCGCGAGGTCTTTGAGGAAAGCAAGGTACGGGTGCGCAGCTGTCGCTACCTCGGTACCCAGCCGTGGCCGTTCCCGGGCGCGCTGATGCTCGGCTTCAGCGCTACGGCCGAAGACGACGTGCCCACCGTGGATGGCGAGCTGGAAGACGCGCGCTGGTTCACTGCCGAAGAAGTGGGCGCGGCGCTGGCCCGTGACATCGAGGACGATGGGGTGGGCATCCGCCTGTCGCCGCCGATCTCGATTTCACGCAGCCTGATCGAGCACTGGTACCGCAGCCAGGTGAGCTGAGCCGGGCACCACGTTGCCGCTGCCTGAACACGGGGCGGCATACATTACCTGTGACCCGGGGAATTGCCGGGTCCCAAGGCATAGTAGCGCCCAGAAACCGAACGGAGGCCGCCATGTTCACCACCCTGGTCGCAGTACTGGTCGCCTTGGCCCTGGGTCATGTCGCGCCTGCCGCGGCCGTGGCGCTGCGTCGATTCGGCTGGTACCGGCGCTGGCTGCAGTGGCTGGACGCTCACGCGGCCGAAACCGGCTTCTGGCGTGGGCGCCACGGCTGGCTGGTGGCGTTGGTTCCGTTCGTGCTGGTGCTGGCCCTGCTGCAATGGGCGCTGCATGACCGTCTGTTCGGGTTGCCGTCGCTGCTGCTGGGCATCGCCACGCTGGTGATGTGCTGGGGTCCGCGCGACCTGGACCGTGACGTGGAAGCGGTGATCGACGCCGATGACGCGCACGCCCGGCATTCGGCTATCGGCCAGCTGCAGTCCGCCGGCGGCAGCCTGCACGAGGACGTGCCCTCGCTGGTGGAAGCCACCGTACTCAACGCACTGCGGCGCTGGTTCGCGGTGCTGTTCTGGTTCCTGCTGCTGGGCCCTGTAGGCGCGCTGGCGTACCGCCTGCTCGCGCTGCTGGCGGTGGGGCCGATGCGCTCGTTGGCCGACGTGGAGACGGTGGTAGGCGCACGCCAGGTGCTGTCGTGGCTGGAGTGGCCGGTGGCGCAGCTGATGTCGCTGTCGATGGCGCTGGTGGGCAACTTCGACACGGCCTTCAAGGCCTGGCGCGAGGCGCACGGCAATAGTTGGGCCGCGTCCACCGATTTTCTGGGCGCCGTGGCGCGTGCCAGTGTCAGTGCCGAACTGCGCGAAGACGCGCACGATTACAGCGACGCGGGCATGGTGCCGGTGTGGCGCCGCCTGCCGGAGCTGCGCGATGCGATGAGCCTGGTCTGGCGCATGCTGTTGTTGTGGATGGCAGCGCTTGCGTTGCTGGTCATCGCCGGTTGGGTGACCTAGGGCGCCAACAGCGCGAACGGCATCCATGGCAGGTTGCGCAGCACTGCATAGCCGACCAGCAGCACCAGCCAGAAGGTGGGATTGGCCAGCACCCGCATCAGCGGGTCCAGTGCGCGCATGCGCACGCCTGCGTTGTTGAGCAGCATCAACAGCAGGAATGGCAGCGAGGTCACCAGCAGTGGATTCATCGCCATCGCGCCGGACCAGTCGAAGTGGACCAGCGAATACAGGCAGCGGGTGCTACCACAGCCGGGACAGTACAACCCGGTCAACGCATACAGCGGGCAACCCGGCAGCGGACTGTTGCCGGCATACGGGCTGACATGACGCAGCACCGCCGTCGCGCCCACGGCCAGCCCGGCCGTGACGGCCAGCGGCGCCCAACGCGACAGGGTGGAACGGGAAGGCAGGCTCATGACGGCAGAACGGCCCGAGCCGGGCACCCTGCGCGGGCGCCGGACCGGGCCGTCCAGGGGGCGATCAGTAGTTGCCGCCGCTCATTGCGCCGCCAACGCCCATCACCACCACCAGGATGATGTAGAGCACGATGGCCACGACGCCGATGATGGCCGACCACATGGCCCACTTCTTGGCGTTGTTCGACGATTCCTGCGCGCCGGCGATGTCACCCGAGGCCAGCTTGCCATTGACCTGGGCGGCATACACGATCGAGACGATGCCGGCCGGCAGGCAGCAGAACAGGGTGGTCAGGATGGCCCAGACCAGGTGGTTGGGGACTTGCGGGGCAGTGGCGTTCATCAGTGAAGCTCCATTTTCTTGGGTGGGTTGAACGAAGGGTGTTTCACAGGTCGGAAAGAGCGCCCAGCGCGGCCATGCCGCCAAACAGGCCAAACCACAACAGCAGCAGTACCGGCAGGGCCAGCGCCGATGCCAATGCCCATCCACCGGCCTTGCGCGATGCGTCGTAGGCACCGGCCAGGTCGCCGGCCGCGCGGCGGCCATCGACCTGGGCCGCGTACACGATCGACACCACGCCCAACGGCAGGCAGCAGAACAACGTTGTCAGGATCGCCCAGACCAGATGGTTGGGGACGACAACGCCCGACGGGGTCGGTGGCGGCAGATGATTCAAGTACGACTCCATTCCATTGGTTGTCCCTTGGCATCTCCCAACGCCAAGTGACACCCCCTATGGGCGGTAATCTACCCGATGTTCCCGCCGATGTATGCGTTTACATGAGCGCCGCAATGGATTTCTTTGCGGAATACCCTGATCTGGTCGCTTTCAGCCTTGATCGCCGCGCAGTGTTCTGACCTGCGCTTCCAGCCCCTCGGCGGTAGCCGCTGCGCCGTCGACTGGCGGGCCGGCCATGACCTCGACGTGGGCGCGCAGGCGGCGCGGCACCCGCATGCGCCCCAGGCGCGTATCGCGCCGGCTCCACATGCTGGCCCACATGCCGCGCAGTGCCATCGGCACCACCGGCACCGGCCGGCGCTCGAGGATCTTCTCCACGCCGGATTTGAAGGCGGCCATTTCGCCATCGCGGGTCAGCGCGCCTTCGGGGAAGATGCAGACCAGCTCGCCTTCGGCCAGCGCCTTGTCCACCTCATCGAACGCGGCCTGCATCAGCGCCGGGTCCTCGCGCGCGCCGGCAATCGGAATGGCCTTGGCGGTGCGGAAGATCCAGCGCATCACCGGGATGTTGAAGATCTTGTAATACATGACGAAGCGCACCGGGCGCGGGATCGTCGCCGAGAGGATCAGCGCGTCCATGTAGCTGACATGGTTGCAGACGATCAGCGCGGCGCCTTCATCCGGCACGTTGGCTTCAATGCCATGCAGGCGCAGGCGGTACAGGAAGCGCACCATCACCCAGCTGAGGAACCGCATCAGGAATTCGGGCACGATGGTGAAGATGTAGACCGCCACCACCGCATTGGCGATCGCCAGCGCCAGGAACAGCTGCGGGATCGTCCAGTGCAGGAATTTCTGCGTGGCCAGCGCAATCATCGCCGCGGCGACGATGAAGCCGGAATTCTGGATGTTGAGTGCGGCGAACACGCGCGACATTTCCGACTTGGGCGTGCGGCTCTGGATCAACGCGAACAACGGCACCACGAAGAAGCCGGTAAACAGACCGATGCCTACCAGGTCGACGATGATGCGCACGCTGCCCGGCGCGGCCACGAAGGCGGCCACGCCCAGGCCCGCCGTGGTGGCGGTGCCGGCGCGCGCGAAGTACAGGTCCAGCATGAAGGCGGTCATGCCGAAGGCGCCCAACGGCACCAGGCCGATTTCCACGGTGCGGCCGGACAGCTTTTCGCACAGCAGCGAGCCCACGCCGGTGCCGATCGAAAACAGCGCCAGCGCGAAGATGTACAGGGTCGGTTCGCCGCCCAGGTTGACCACCGCATAGGTGGGCAGCTGCGAGGTGAGCATGGTGCCGACGAACCAGAACCACGACACGCCGAGGATGGCATTGGCCACGGCCTTCTGTTTCTTGGCCAGGCGCAGCACTGCCAGCGATTCCGGGATGGGGTTCCAGTTGATCTTCAGGTCGGGCGCGCCGGCATCGACCTTCGGGATCATGCGCGCGGTGATGTTGCCGGCAATGGCCAGCGCGATCACTGCCGTTGCCGCCACGATCGGGCCGAAACTGCCGGCCAGGGTGAAGATGATGCCGCCGCTGATCATGCCGGTCAGGATCGACATGGAGGTGCCCATCTCGACCAGGCCGTTGCCGCCGGTGAGCTCTTCGGGCTTGAGCACCGAGGGCAGCACCGAGTACTTCACCGGGCCGAACAGCGTGGACTGCAGGCCGGTGCAGAACAGGGCGACGAGCAGGATCGGCATGCTCTGGGTGAGGAAGCCGACCGCGGCCAGGGTCATGATCCCGATCTCCATCGTGGTGGTGATCACGATCAGCCGCGATTTCTCCAGCTTCTCGGCGATCTGCCCGGCCAGGGCGGAGAACAGGAAGTAGGGCAGGATGAAGATGGCCGGCGCCAGCGTGGTGTACAGCGACTGCTCGGCCTGGCTCACGCCGAGGTAGAACAGCAGGCCGATGATGGCCTGGCGGTATACGTTGTCGTTGAACGCCCCCAGCGACTGCACGATGAAGAAGGGCAGGAAGCGGCGCTGGCGGAGCAGGGCGAACTGACTGTGGCCGGACATGGAATCTCCTTGCGAACCGGCGCAGCCTATCACGCGGTCCCGGTCCCTATTTCGTTCGCGGCGGCGCGCAGCTTGGGCAGCAGGCGCAGCATCAGGCCGATCTGGGTGCGGATCAGCTGCAGCTTCGGCGGCATCTCATCATTGAGCTGCTCCAGCTGCTCGGCCAGGGCCCGGTCGCCCTCGTTGGCGGCCTCGTCCACCGGTTCGCGCCGTTCCAGCGCACCGGCGATCTGCTGCATGGCCTGCTGCACGCGTTCGCCGCTGGAACGGGCCAGGGGGTCCTGCGCATAGCTGTCCAGCTGCGCGCGGTGGGCGCCGAGCGCGGACAGGTGGCCAAGCAGGGTGTTGGACAGCGCCAGGAAGCGGAAGCCGGCGTCCAGGTTGCCGCGCACGTGGCCCGGTTCGCGCAGCATGTTGGACAGCGCGGTGGACAGGGCGACATCGGCGTTGTGCATGTCGCGGCGGGCGATGCGGTAGGCCAGGTCGTCCTGCATGCCGCTGCCGTACTGGCCCAGCACCGCCTGCAGGTAGCCGGCGCAGCGTTCAAGCACGCGCGCCATGACAAGGTCGAGGCGGCGGCCCTGCCAGTCTGGCAGGATCAGGAACGCGGCGGCGGCGGCGATCGCGCAGCCCAGCAGGGTATCGACCAGCCGCGGCCAGATCAGCAGGAAGCCATCGCCGATGAGGTTGAAGCAGGTCAGTGCCATCACGGTGATCGCGGCCGAGGCGACCAGGTAGCGGTCGCTGCGGGTAAAGAAGAACAGCAGCGCGGAAAGCAGGGCGATCAACAATTCGATGCGCAGGTCCTGGAACAGCTGCATCAGCGCCCAGGTGAGCACCAGCCCGATCAGGGTGCCGGCGACGCGCTGGGCCAGCCGCTGGCGGGTGGCGCCGAAGTTGGGGCGGCACACGAACACGATGGTGAGCAGCACCCAGGAGCCGTTCTGGGCATTGAACAGGCGGATGGCGGCAAAGCCCACGATCAGCGCCAGCGCCATGCGTAGGCCGTGGCGGAACAGCAGCGAGCCGGGAGTGAGCTGCTGGCGGATGCGCACCCCCATCTCACGCAGGGTATGCGGGTTGGTGTCGCGCAGGCGGGTGTCGACGTTGTCCAGGGTGGATTCGGACTGGGCCGCTTCGGACAGGCGGCGTTCGATGCTCTGCAGGTTGTTGCCGAGCAGTTCGAGCGAAGAGAGCAGGCGCTGCCACTGGGGGTTGTGCTGGGCGCGCAGCCAGGCGAGGGAATCGGTGAGGTCGGCGGTGGCCTGGCGGGTCCGGTCGCCGTACTGGAACGGCCGGCGCATGCGGATGGCGGTGCCCAGGTTGGCACACGCTTCGCCCTGCAGGGCGAGCAGGCGCTGGCAGCGGTAGAGCACGTCGCTGTGGAAGAAGGCGTCGGTGAGCGCGCCATAGGGGTAGTGCGAGGAACTGGCGCGTTCGTGGAAGTCCTGGGCCATGTAGTACAGGCGCAGGTACAGGCCGGATTGCACGCCCGGGCGGCCGGAGCGGCCGAACCGGGCCAGGATGGCGGTCTTGGCGATGTTGAGCGCTTCGACGACGCGGCGGTTCTGTTCGGCCAGGGCCAGCTGGCGCTTCTGCACGTCGGCATCGCGCACCGGTTCGAACAGGTCGGCCTTGAGCTGAAGGTAACGGCCGAGTTCAAGGTAGAGGCGGGCGAGGCGTTCGCGCACGGGGCGGTTGGCGAACAGGGCGGTCCACAGGATGGACAGCAGGCCGTACCAGAGGGCGCCGGCCAGCAGGTGGCTGACGGCGCTGATGGCCTGGGCGCGGTCGTCGGCGCCGTGCTGTTCGAGGCCGATCATGGTGTAGATGGCCAGGGTGACCGTGGCCTGGGCGATGGAGGCATAGCGTTCGCCAAGCGCGCCGAGCAGGGTCAGGCTGAAGGTGGACAGGGCCAGGGCCGCAATGAACAGCCACGGCCAGGCGAACAGCTCGACCACGGCGGCGGCGGCCACCACGAAGCACAGCAGGGAGAGGGCGACGGATTTGGTGCGGCCCCACCAGTTGTCATCGGTTTCGGCAATGGCGCTGGCGATGATGCCGAGGAATACGCCGGGCAGCGCAGGCAGCTGGTCCAGGTGCCAGCACACGCCCATGGCCACGGACAACGCAATGAACACCCGCAGCCCGTAGCTGGCCTTCTCATGCGCCCACAGGCGACTCAGGCGGGATTCTCGGGCGGACATGCGGACTCGTCGGGCGGTGGCACCTCATTATTGCGTCATCGCGGTGAAGCCGACATAGCCGGTTGGTAGGTACCCACCCCCGCCGGCCTCACCGCTCGCAACGAATGAAATGACGGGCTGCTACGCCCTTCGCTTACAGATCAAACCTGACGCTGACCGTGAACGTGCGCGGCAGGCCGATGCCGGCGTTGGACCAGTACTTCCTGTTGGTGAGGTTTTCGACGCTGGCGCGCCAGGTGACCGGGTGGCCGTTGGCCTGCATGCGGTAGCCGATGCCGGCGTTGACCAGGGTGTAGTCGGGCAGCTTGAGGGTATTGTCGGCGTCGTAGTACACGTCGCCGTAGTAGCGGGCCAGCGCGTACAGGCCCAGGCCTTCCACCTGCGGCACGCTGTAGTCGGCGTGCACCACGCCGTTCCAGCGCGCTGCGCCGGCGGTGCGGTTGCCTTCCTGGGTGCTGCTGTCGGGCGAGAGCTTGTCGTAGGTCGGGTCCAGCCAGGTCACGCCGCCGCCGAGGGTGAAGGCATCGGTCAGGCGGACGTCGCCGCTGACTTCCACGCCTTCGTACAGGGTGATGCCGTCCTGCACCAGCAGTTTGCCGCCGCTGGTCAGGCGGTCGATGTTGGCACCGCGCTCCAGGCGGAACGCAGCCGCGTTGGCGTTCCAGCGTGGGTACTCGATCTTGGCGCCGATCTCGAACTGCTTGCTGATGGTCGGGTCGAGCACGTCGCCGGCGTTGATGTAGTCGCTGCCCACCCGGCTGCCCGCTTCCAGCGATTCGACGTAGCTGGTGTAGAGCGTGACTGCATCGGCCGGCTTGAACATCACCGCGTAGGTCGGGGTGACCGGGTAGGTGTGGTAGGCGCCCTTGGTCTCGAAGTCGTTGTAGCGCGCACCGGCCAGCACCGACCAGCCGTGGCCGAAATCCACCGTATCGCTGACGAACACCGCCTGCTGTACGGTTTCGCTGCCGCGGGTGAGCTCCTGCGAACCGACGGCGTCATGGCGCAGGGTGGGGCGCTGGTAGAGGTTGCCACGGCCGATGGTGTTCCATTCGTATGGGCGGTCCCAGCCCAGCCCGGTCTGGTGCGAGACGCCGGCGACGACCTGGTGCGACAGCGGGCCGGTCTGGAAGCGGCCCTGCACGATGGCCTGGGCCAGCTTCCACTCGCTCTTGCCGCCGAGCTCGTAGACGTTGACGTCGTAGTCGCCATTGACATCGTCGATGTAGGCGAAGATCTTGTTCACGTCGTTCCACGACGAGGTGTAGCCATAGCTCAGGCTGGCCTTCCAGTCGTCGTTGATCTGCCAGTTCAGTGCAGTGGAGAGCAGGCTGGAGCGGGTGTCGTAGAAGGTGCCCGGAATGGCGTTGTTGACATCGCCGGCGATCGGGCGCGGCAGTTCGGTCAGGCCGATGAAGTAGTACTGCGGCGATTCCTCGCTGAGATCGCGCTCCTGGAACACGCCATCGAAGGTCCAGGTGAGCGCATCGCCCAGGCGTGCATCCAGCGACAGCGCACCGACCTTGCGGTTCACTTCGCCACCGTTGAAGGTTTCGCCCTTCTCCTGGTAGGCGTTGAAGCGGTAGCCGAACATGTCTTCGTTGCCGAAGCGGCCGCCGACATCGACCTGGCCGCTGACGATGCCCTGTTCCCGCCAGCCGAGCTGCGCGGAGAAGGTGGGGGCATCGGTGGGCTTCTTCGTGACGTAGTTGATGATGCCGCCGGGCTGGCCGAAGCCGTACATGAAGCCGCCCGGGCCCTTGAGCAGTTCCACCTGTTCCATCACTTCCAGCGGCCACTCGGTACCCCACGAGGACACCTGCAGGCCGTTGACGCGGTAGCTGTCGTAGCTGAGATCGATGCCGCGGTTGCGGATCGGCGAGCTCCAGCCACTGGCGTAGGCGCTGACCTGGGTGACCACCGACGGGTCGGTCAGGAACGCCTCGCCCAGCGAGACCACCTGGCGCTTCTCGATGTCCTCGCGGCCGATGACGGAGATCGCGAACGGGGTATCGCGTACCGGGCGGTCGCCCAGGGCGCCGGTCTCGGTGTGGGTGCGTTCGGCGGTGACTTTCACCGCGTCCAGCTCGGTGGCCGAGCGGGATTGGCCGTGGGCCGCGCAGGCCAGGGACAACGACAGGGCGAGCAGGGCCGGGCGCAGGGCGTGGCGCGGAAGTACGGAAGCAGGCATCGAGTGGGGGTCCTCTGCGGACAGCAGCACACCGTCCGCGATCAGTTGAAAGCGGAAGAAGAGGGCGTGGCTGAGTCGGGGCACTGCCCGCGAAGGCGGAGTCAGCGCGGTGCGCGAGGCGCGGCAGGACCGTGGCTGATGCGGATTGTTCTCTTTTGAGTGCCGCGCGTCAAATGATCGTCATGAACGCGGTAGCGCACGACCGTTGGTCGTGCGGCGCCGCGCAGCGACGGGCGTCACGCGCGCGCTGCCCGCCTTACCAAGGCCTTCTCGCGCCGGCGCGCGCGCCAGCCGCGCCAGTGCTGCTGCAGGCACGAGAAGATCACATACAGCGCCGGGGTGCTCAGCAGGGTCAGGCTCTGCGAGAACAGCAACCCGCCGATCATCGCGATGCCCAGCGGGCGACGCAGCTCGGACCCTTCGCCCAGGCCGATCGCCAGCGGCACCGCCGCCAGGATTGCCACCATGGTGGTCATCATGATCGGGCGGAAGCGCACGATGCTGGCTTCGCGCACCGCTTCCAGCGGGCTCTTGCCGTGCTCACGCTGGGCCACCACGGCGAAGTCGATCATCATGATCGCGTTCTTCTTGACGATGCCGATCAGCAGCACCAGCGCAATCATCGAGATCACCGACAACTCGGTATTGGTCACGAACAGCGCCAGCAGCGCGCCCACGCCCGCCGCCGGCAGGGTGGACAGGATCGTCACCGGGTGCACCAGGCTTTCGTACAGCATGCCCAGCACCAGGTACACGGTGATGATGGCGGCCAGCACCAGGATCAGCATCGAATTGGGGTTGAGCTGCACGTTGAAGCCGCCGCCATCGCTGATGCGGATGTCGCCGGGCAGGCGCAGCCCGTCCACGGTGGCCTTGATGATCGCCTCGCCTTCGCCGGTGCTCACGCCTGGTGCCAGGTTGTAGCTCAGGTCCATCGTGGTGTACTGGTTCTGGTGGGTGATCTGCGGCGGGGCCAGCCCGGGGACCTGGCGCGCCACGGCGGTGATCGGGATCATCTCGCCGTTGCCCGCGCGCACGTGGATCTCATCCAGCGCGCGCGGGGTGGCGGTCTGCTCCGGCAGCGCGTTGACCACCACGCTGTACTGGTTGATGTCCGAGTAGATCGTCGAAATCTGCCGCTGGCCGAACGCGCCGTACAGCGCGCCATCGATCGCGCCGACCGACACGCCCAGGCGCGCGGCCTTGGCCCGGTCGATCTCGATGTTCTGGCGCAGCCCGGCGGTGTCCACGTCGGTGCCGACGTCGCGCAGCATGGGGTTCTTCTTCAGTGCGGCCTGCACCTTGGGCAGCCATTCCTGCAGCTGGGCCAGGTCGTTGCCCTGCAGCGACACGCGGTACTGCGCGCCCTGGCTGTTGCCGCCGCCCCCGTCGCTGGGAAGATCCTGGATCGCGCGCAGGCGCAGCTCCAGGTCGGGGTAGCGGTCGGCCTTGGCGCTCAGCCGTGCCAGCGCCTGCGCGGTGGTTTCGCGGCGGCCTTCCTTGCGGGTCTTCAGCTCGATGTTGAACTGCGCGCTGGAACCCTGGCGGCCACTACCCAGGCGCACGCCCACGGTTTTCACCGCCGGGTCGGCCATCAGCATGTCGGTGATGCGGCGCTGGCGGTTGACCATGTCTTCGAAGGATACCGTCGCGCTGGAGTTGGCGCGGCCCCAGATCAGGCCGGTGTCCTGCGGCGGGAACGAGCCCTTCTTGACCGCGCCCGCCAGCATCACCGTGGCCACGATCAGCAGGATCGGGGTCAGCGACAGCAGCAGCGCGTGGCGCAGCGAGAAGTCCAGGCAGACGGTGTACACGCGCAGCATGCGGTCGTGGGTGGCATCCAGGAAGCGGCCGATCCGCGAGGGCTTGTCCGGCTCCGTGTGGGCGCTGAGGAAGCGGCTGCACAGCGCCGGGGTGAGCGTGAGCGAGACGATCATCGAGACCACGATGGCGGCCACCAGGGTCACGGTGAACTCGCGGAAGAACGCACCGACCATGCCGCTGGCAAACAGCAGCGGAATGAACACCGCCACCAGCGAGGCGGTGATGGAGACGATGGTGAAGCCGATCTCGCGGGCGCCGGTCAGGGCCGCCTGCATGCGCGGCATGCCTTCGTCGAGGTGGCGCATGATGTTTTCGATCACCACGATCGCGTCATCGACCACGAAGCCGATCGCGATCACCAGCGCCAGCAGGCTCAGGTTGTTCAGGGTGAACCCGAACACGTACATCACCAGTGCCGCACCGGCCAGCGACAGCGGCACGGTGATCGCCGCGATCAGGGTCGGTGCCAGCCGGCGCAGGAACAGCGCCATGGTCAGGATCACCATCGCCAGGCTGATCAGCAGGGTGATCTGCACTTCGTGCAGCGACGAGCGGATGGTCGGGGTGCGGTCGAAGTATGGGGTGAGCGTGGTGCCCGGCTGCAGGTAGTCGCGCAGCATCGGGATCTGCGCCTTGACCCGGTCCACCGTTTCCACGATGTTGGCCCCGGCGCGGGTGAACACGTACATCACCACCGCCGGTTTGTGGTCGAACCACGCCGCCTGGTAGGCATCCTGCTGGCCGTCGTAGACGTTGGCCACGTCCTTCAGGCGGATCACCCGGCCGTCGTCCTGGGTCTTGATCACCAGGTTGGCGAAGTCGGCCGCGCGCGCCACCGAATCGTTGGCGATGATCGCGGTGGTGGTGTTGCCGTCGGTCAGGAAGCCGGTGGGCGAGGTCACATTGGCGGCGCGCACCGCATTGCGCAGGTCATCCGGGGTGAGGTTGAGCGCATTGAGCAGGCGCAGGTTGACGTCCACCCGCACCGCCGGGGTGGAGGCGCCGGCGATGTCCACCGACGACACCCCGCTGATCTGGCGGATGCGCTGGGCCAGCAGCGAATCGGCCACGTTGTACAGCTCATCGGCCGACTGCGTCTGCGAGGTCAACGCAATGGCGATCACCGGATCGTCGTTCGGGTTGGCCTTCTGGAACATCGGCGAACCCAGCCCGGAGGGCAGGTCGGCCTGGGCCGAGTTGATCGCGGTCTGCACGTCCAGCGCGGCCGAATCGATGTCGACCCCGCTCTGGAAGATCATGAAGACCAGCGAGCTGCCTTCGGAGCTGGACGAGCGCATCTGGTCCACGCCGGGCAGCTGGCCCAGGTGGCGCTCCAGCGGCGCGGTGACCGTGGAGGCCATGGTGGTGGCGTCTGCGCCGGACTGGCTGGCGTGCACGAAGATCACCGGGATCTGGATGTTCGGCAGCGCCGACACCCCCAGCTTCAGGTAGCACATCAACCCGACCACGAACAGGCCGATGGCCAGCAGCGCGGTGCCGATCGGGCGGCGGATGAACGGGCCGGAGATGTTCACGCGCGATCCTGTGCGGTGGCGTTGCGCAGCGCGCGCTGTTCACGGCGCTGGCGCAGCCATTCGGAGTAGCGCTCCATGTACAGGTAGATCACCGGCGTGGTGTACAGCGTGACCAGCTGCGAGATCAGCAGGCCGCCGACGATGGCGATGCCCAGCGGGCGGCGCAGCTCCGAACCGATGCCGGTGCCCAGCGCCAGCGGCAACGCGCCCAGCATGGCCGCGGCGGTGGTCATCATGATCGGGCGGAAGCGCAGCAGGCAGGCGCGGCGGATCGCTTCGTGCGCGTTGGCTCCGGCGCGGCGCGCCTCGATGGCGAAGTCCACCATCATGATGCCGTTCTTCTTGACGATGCCGATCAGCAGCACGATGCCGACAATGCCATCCACCGACAGGCTCAGCCCGCACACCATCAGTGCCAACAGCGCGCCCACGCCGGCCGGCGGCAGGGTGGAGATGATCGTGATCGGGTGGATGTAGCTCTCGTACAGCACGCCCAGCACGATGTAGATCACCACCAGCGAGGCCAGCAGCAGCCACACCACGTCGGTCTGGCTGCCGGTGAACTCGGCGGCCTTGCCGATGAACTGCGCGTGCACCTGCGTCGGCATGTCCAGGCTGGCGCGGGTCTCTTCGATCGCCTTGACCGCATCGGACAGCGAATAGCCCGGGGCGATGTTGAACGAGACCGTTACCGCCGGCAGCTGCTGCTGGTGGCTGACCACCAGCGGGGTGCTGGTGACCTTGCCTTCGGCCAGCGCGGCCAGCGGAATGATGTTGCCCGCACCCACCGGAATACCGGTGTTCTGCGCGCCGATACCGGTGGCGGTGGACGAGTTGGACGAGGTGACTTGGCCGAAGTTGGTGGCATTGCTGCCGGTCAGCGCGCCGGCGCCGTTGGAGGCCACTGCCAGCTGGTTCATCAGGGCAGTGCTGGTACGGAACTCCGGCGCCACTTCCAGCACCACGCGGTACTGGTTGAGCTCGGTGAAGATGGTCGAGATCTGGCGCTGGCCGAAGGCGTCGTACAGCGTGTCGTCGATGGTCTGCATCGGCACGCCCAGCACGCTGGCCTTGTCGCGGTCGATGTTCAGCTCCAGCGCGCGGCCCTGGTTGGACAGGTTGTTGTCCACATCCGCCAGTTCCGGACGCTGGCGCAGCGCCTCGGTCAGGCGGGTGGCCTGCAGCGCAACCTGCGCGCTGTCCACGTCCGACAGCGAGTACTGGTACTCGGTGGCGGCCACGCGGGTGTCCAGGGTCACGTCCTGGACCGGCTTGAGGTACAGCGCCACCCCGGGGATGCCGGCCACGGCTTTCTGCAGGCGCGGCAGGATATCTTCCAGCCCGTCGCGGTCGCCGCGCTCCTTCAGCACGATCGACAGCTGGCCCTGGTTGAGCGTGGGGTTCATGCTGCCGGCGCCGATGAAGGCGGCCACGCCGGTCACTGCCGGGTCGCTGCGCAGCGCTTCGGCCACCGCCTTGGTGCGCTGCTCCATCTGCGGGAAGGCGATGTTCTGGTCGGCCTGGACCACGCCGGTGATCAGCCCGGTGTCCTGCTCGGGCAGCAGGCCCTTGGGAATGACGATGTACAGCACCACGGTCAACACCAGCGCGCCGGCGGCCACCGCCAGGGTCATGCGCTGGTGGTCGAGCACCCAGTCCAGGCTGCGTTCGTACAGGCCGACGGTGCGGCTCCACACGGTCTGCTTTCCGGCCGCATGCGCACGCTCATGGGCGTCCTCGCCTTCGGGCAGCGCGTCGGGCTTGAGCAGGTAGGCGCACATCATCGGGGTGAGCGTCAGCGAGATCAGCATCGACAGCACCACCGCGATGCTCAGCACCCACGCGAACTCGTGGAACAGCCGTCCGGTCACGCCCGGCATCAGCAGCAGCGGCAGGAACACCGCCACCAGCGACACGGTGAGCGAGAGCACGGTGAAGCCGATCTGGCGCGCGCCGATCTCGGCCGCTTCCGGGCCGCTCTTGCCCTGTTCGATATAGCGCACGATGTTCTCGATCATCACGATCGCATCGTCGACCACGAAGCCGGTGGCCACCACCAGCGCCATCAGCGACAGGTTGTCCAGCGACATGCCGGCAAACGCCATCACCCCGAACGTGCCCGCCAGCGACAGCGGCACCGCCACCGAGGGAATGATCGTGGCCCACAGGCGGCGCAGGAACACGAAGATCACCGCCACCACCAGGCCGATGGTCAGGATCAGGGTGAACTGCACTTCATGCACGGAGGCGCGGATGGTCTCGGTACGGTCGGAGAACACTTCCAGGTGCACGTCCGCCGGCAGCACGTTCTGCAGCTGCGGCATCAATGCGCGGATGCGCTCCACCGTCTGCACGATGTTGGCACCGGGCTGGCGGCGGATTTCCAGCAGCACGGCCGGCTTGCCATCGGCCCAGGCGGCGAGCTGGTCGTTCTCCACGCCGTCGACCACCTCGGCCACGTCCGCCAGCCGCACCGGCGCGCCGTTCTTGTAGCTGATGATGGTCTCGCGGTACTCCGCCGCGCTGGTCAGCTGATCGTTGGTGCCGATGCTGTAGGACTGGGTCTTGCCGTTGAGCGAGCCCTTGGGCGCGTTGACGTTGGCCTGGGTCAGCGCGCTGCGCAGGTCTTCCAGGGTCAGGCCCATGTTGGACAGCTGCGCCGGGTTGACCTGGATGCGCACGGCCGGGCGCACGTTGCCGGCGATCGACACCAGGCCCACGCCCTGCACCTGCGACAGGCGCTGGGCCAGGATCGAGTCGGCGTAGTTGTTCACATCGCGCAGTGGGCGCGTGTCGGAGGTGAGCTTGAGGGTGATGATCGCCGCGTCGGCCGGGTTCACCCGGTTGTAGACCGGCTGGTACGGCAGCGATGACGGCAGGGTGGCCTGCCGGATCGCGGCCTGCACGTCCTGTGCGGCGATGTCGATGTCCCGGTCCATCGAGAACTGCAGGATGATCGTGGACAGGCCGGCCGACGAATCGGAGGTCATCAGCTCCAGCCCGGAGATCTGCCCGAACTGGCGCTCCAGTGGCGTGGTGACCAGCGAGGCCATGGTGGTCGCATTGGCACCCGGGTACTGGGTGGTGACCACCAGGCTGGGCGCGTCGATTTCCGGCAGCGCCGACACCGGCAGCTGGCGGTAGCCGAGGATGCCGAGCAGCAGCAGGCCCGCCATCAGCAGCGAGGTGGCGATGGGGCGGCGGATGAAAATCGTCGAAAAGCCCACGGGCGGATCCTTGCTGTTACGTCAGACGGCGATGCGGGAGGCGAACGCCGGCCACCTGGCCGGCGTTGGGGACACGGCGTGCGCGGTCAGCGCGGGCCGCCGCCACGACGCCCACTGGGGCCCTGTTTCTGCGCGGCGGCCTTGAGTTCGGCCTCGGTCGGCGCGGCCGGCGTCTCGCCCGGCTTCAGCGCGGTGACCTTGCTGCCCGGCTTGAGCCGGAACTGGCCCTCGCTGACCACGCGCTCACCGCCCTTGAGGCCTTCGGTGATCTGGATGTTGCTGTCGCCCACTTCCACGCCGCTCTTCACGGTCTGCATGGCTACCGTGTTGTCCGGCTTGACGATATAGACGTACTCGCCATCGGGCCCGCGCATGACGGCCTGGGTGGGAATGACCACGCCGCCGGCAATGGTGCGCAGCTGCATGCGCACGTTGACGAACTGGCCCGGCCACAGGGTGTTGTCTTGATTATCGAACAGGGCGCGCGCGCGGAAGGTGCCGCTGTCGCTGCTGATCTGGTTGTCCACCACGTCCAGCTTTCCGCCATCGGTGAGTACGTGCGAGTCGTTGCGGTCCAGCGCGGCGATGGTCACCGGGCCGGCCTGCTGGGCCTGGCGCACGTCCGGCAGCTGGCGTTCGGGCAGGTTGAACACCACGTGGATCGGGTGGATCTGGGTCAGGGTGACCAGCGCGGTACCGGCGCTGACCACGTTGCCTGCATCCACCGCACGGATGCCGGCGATGCCGGAGATGGGCGCGGTCACGCGGGTGTACTGCAGCTGCACCTGGGCCGCGCGCATGCTGGCCTCATTGGCCGCCACCGCGCTTTCGTACTGGGCCACCTGGTTGCGCTGGGTGTCCAGGTCGGTCTTGGCGACGTACTGGCGGTATTCGGGCGAATTGGAGCGCTGGTAGTTCGAGCGCGCCGTGGCCAGCTGGGCCTGGTTCTGCTTCTTGGCCGCCGCCGCTTCGTCATAGCTGGCCTGCAGCGTGCGCGGATCGATCTGCGCCAGCAGGTCGCCCTGCTTCACTTCCTGGCCTTCCTTGAAGTTCAGGCTGATCAGCTGGCCGCCCACCTGCGGGCTTACGGTCACGGTGTTCATCGCGCTCACCGTGCCCAGCGCGCTGGCGTAGACCGGCACATCCTGGCGGGCCGCGTCGATCACCGTCACCGGCACCGGGCCGGTATCGCGTTCGCCGTCCTTGCCGGCCTCGGCCTGCGCCCCTGGCTTGGCATCCTTGCCCTTGCCACCGTTGAGCAGGTGCATGCCGACCAGCCCCACCACCAGCACTGCGATCACCAGCAGCACGATCTTCCAGAAACGCGACATTCAAAACTCCTGAGGCTGGCGAAGGGCGGGGCCCGGTTGGCAGTGGCAAAGCATACCCGCCACCCGTGCCCTTTAATGCATGACAAATGGGACGGGCGGTCAGACCCGCAAGCGCCGACAAGGTTCAACCGACGACGGTTGCTTTCCCGCACAACGTTCCCGGGCGCCGAAAGTTACAGCGAAAACCACCCTGATGCCCTACATTCAGGTTCAAGCCCCTGGAACCCTGTCGGAGACCCGAATGCCCCGTCTGTCGCTGCTGCTGTCCGCCCTGCTGCTCGCCTCGCCCGCGCTGGCCGCCACCGCCCCGGCAGAACGCCCGGAAGTCACCGCCGCCGCCGCTCGTCTGCAGGCCCAGGTAGTGCAGTGGCGCCGCGACTTCCACCAGCACCCGGAGCTGTCCAACCGCGAAGAGCGCACCTCGGCCAAGGTGGCCGAACAGCTGCGTGCGATGGGCCTGAAGCCCAGGACCGGCATCGCCCATCACGGCGTGGTGGCCATCATCAAGGGCGGCAAGCCCGGCCCGCGCATCGCCCTGCGCGCGGACATGGACGCGCTGCCGGTGACCGAACAGACCGGCCTGCCGTTTGCCTCCAAGGCCACCAGCACCTATCGCGGCGAACCGGTGGGCGTGATGCACGCCTGCGGGCACGACGCCCACACCGCCACCCTGCTCGGCGTGGCCGACGCGCTGGTGAAGATGCGCGAGAACCTGCCCGGCGAAGTGATGCTGATCTTCCAGCCTTCCGAAGAAGGCGCGCCGCCGCCGGAAGAGGGCGGTGCCGCGTTGATGCTCAAGGAAGGGCTGTTTGCCGACTTCAAGCCGGATGCCGTGTTCGGCCTGCACGTGTTCTCCAGCGTCCAGGCCGGGCAGATCGCCGTCCGCGGTGGCCCGCTGATGGCGGCCTCGGACCGCTTCGGGATCAAGGTGATCGGCCGCCAGACGCATGGTTCTGCGCCGTGGAACGGGGTCGACCCGATCGTGGCCACCGCCGACCTGGTGGGCACCGCGCAGACCATCGTCAGCCGCCGCTCCAACATCTCCAAGCAGCCGGCGGTGGTGTCCTTCGGCGCGATCAAGGGCGGCATCCGCTACAACATCATTCCCGACGAAGTGGAGATGGTGGGTACCATCCGCACCTTCGACGAAGGCATGCGCCAGCAGATCTTCGCCGACCTGCGCAACGTGGCCGAGCACACCGCCGCCGCGCATGGCGCCAAGGCGGAAACGGAGATCTACGAGGCCGAAGGCAACCCGGCCACGGTCAACGACCCGGCCCTGACCGCGCGCATGCTGCCCAGCCTGCAGGCCGTGGTCGGCGAAGCCAACGTGTACGAGCCGCCGCTGCAGATGGGCGCCGAAGACTTCTCGCTGTATGCCCAGCAGGTGCCGGGCATGTTCTTCTTCGTCGGCTCCACCAGCGAAGGGATCGACCCGGCCAAGGCCCCGGCCAACCACTCCCCGAAGTTCCTGCTCGATGAGAAAGCACTGGATGTAGGCCTGCGGGCGTTGTTGCAGGTGAGCCTGGATTTCCTCAACAGCCCGAAGCCGGGCTGAGGCCGCACGACCAACGGTCGTGCGCTACTGGCGCAGGTCGCGGACCGTCCGCGCCGGCTGCTCGATGCCGGCGCTGGCCCGCCACGGGTTGATGTCCAACCCGCCGCGGCGGGTGTAGCGCGCCTCTACTTCCAGCCACTCCGGCTGGCAGCGCAGGGTGAGCTCGTTGAAGATGCGCTCCACGCACTGTTCGTGGAATTCGGCATGCTCGCGGTAGCTCACCAGGTAGCGCAGCAGGCCTTCGCGGTCGATGCGCGGGCCGCGGTAGCGCACGCTCACGCTGGCCCAGTCCGGCTGGCCGGTGACCGGGCAGTTGGACTTGAGCAGCGCCGAACTGAGCGTCTCGGTCACCACCTGGCCGGCATTGGCCGACAGGTACTCCGGCGCCGGCGGGCCGTAGCGCTCGATCGCCACATCCAGCTCATCCAGTGATTCGCCTTCGGCCGCCTCCACCAGCAGCGGCACCCCGAACACCACGTTCACCACCGCCCCGGCGCAGGCCGACAGGTCACCGGCAATGCGCTGGCGGGCCTGCTCGTCATCGTCAAAGCGCGTGCTGTTGAGCGAGTTGAGGTAGAGCTTGAACGACTTGGATTCGATCAGGTTCGGCGAGGTGCACGGCACGCTGACCGTCGCCACGGCGACGCGTGGCTTGCCGCGCCGGTCCAGCCAGCTCAGCTCATAGGCTTGCCAGCGGTCATGGCCAACGAACGGCAGGTTGGCCTCGTCCACGCCGATCTCCTCGCGCGCGGCGCGGCGCGGGATCGGGAAGAGCAGGGCGGGATCGTACTGGGAGGGGTAAGCAACCTCGCGACCGAGGCTGGAGTCCTGGGGGGTATTCATGGCGCCATTTTAGCGTGGCCGGCGGCCCCTCCAGCGCCCCGTTCAGAAATACGTCCAGCGTCTTCACGCCTGCGCCATGCCCCATTAACAAGGCCTGTGACACCGTGCGATCCAGGTCGTTCTATTCAAGACGGGAGCGTGTGGATGAGTACCGACAAGAAGGCCGATTTCTCCGGCGTCACCTCCAGCGTGGATACCACCGCGCAGAAGGTGGAAAAGGCAGATTTCTCCGGCGTGACCGCTTCGGTGGATACCACCGCCGAAAAGGTGGGGGGTAGCACCTACACCGTCAAGAGCGGTGACTCGCTGTCGAAGATTGCCAAGAACGAGCTGGGCGATGGCAACGCCTGGAAGAAGATTTTCGAGGCCAACCGTGACGTCCTGGATGACCCAGACAAGATCTTCCCGGGCCAGACGCTCAAACTGCCGCCTAAAGACTAAGCCCGCTCCGCCTGCTGTCCATTATTGATTCCCAGGGAGGAATTCCATGAAGAAGACGTCCATCAGTACCGCCGTACTTGCTGCCCTGCTGGCCACCGTTGCGCTGGCCGGCTGCAAGAAGAAGGAAGAAACGGTCGACAACAACGCGCAGCCGGCTGCCCCGGTAGCGACGACGCCGGTCGAGCCCGCCGCACCGCAGCCGATGACGGCCGCCGCGCCGGTCAACGTTTCCGGCGTAACTGTCGGCAAGACCGCTGCGGCCGACAAGACCGTCGCGGCGGCAGCACTGTTTGCTCCGAAAGACGTGATCATCATTTCGGTCCGCACCGCAGGCACGGCCACCAACGCCAACGTTGGCGCCAAGCTGACCTATCAGGACGGCCAGGTGGCGGGCGAACAGAGCCAGGTGTTGAACACCACTGGCGATGAGACCACCAACATCAGCTTCACGAATGCCAATGGCTGGCCGGCGGGCAAGTACCGCGCGGAGGTCACGGTAGATGGTAAGGCGGCCGGAACGCCGCAGGAGTTCGAGGTCAAGTAAGTCCCGCCGACTCTCTCCCGGCACGGGCTCACGATGGACGCAGCCGCGAGGCTGCGTCTTTTTTTTGTGCCACACAGCGTTCCAATACCACCGCGTATGGCCCCGCTTTGCTCCCCGGGGCTGAAACCGCGACAATGCGGGGGTTACCCGGAGAGCACTGTCCCCCATGTCGAACACGCCCAAGATTCTGTACACGCTTACCGATGAAGCCCCGTTCCTGGCCACCCAGTCGCTGCTGCCGATCGTCGAGGCCTACACTGCCACCGCCGGCATCGCAGTCGAAACCCGCGACATCTCGCTGTCCGGCCGCATCCTGGCGCTGTTCCCGGATTTCCTGAAGGACGACCAGAAGGAAGCCGACCACCTGGCCGAGCTGGGCCAGCTGGCGACCACCCCGGACGCCAACATCATCAAACTGCCCAACATCAGCGCCTCGGTGCCGCAGCTCAAGGCGGCCATCAAGGAGCTGCAGGACCAGGGCTATGCCCTGCCCAACTACCCGGACGTGCCCACTGACGACGTCTCGCGCGACATCAAGGCGCGCTACGACAAGGTCAAGGGCAGCGCGGTGAACCCGGTGCTGCGCGAAGGCAACTCCGACCGCCGCGCGCCGCTGTCGGTCAAGAACTACGCCCGCAAGCACCCGCACCGCATGGGCAAGTGGTCCAACGAATCGAAGTCGCACGTCTCGCACATGGACGGCGGCGATTTCTATGGCAGCGAAAAGTCGGCGACCCTGGCCGCCGCCGGCAACCTGAAGATCGAACTGCAGCAGGCTGACGGCACCACCGTCGTGCTGAAGGAAAAGACCGCCGTCAAGGCCGGTGAGATCGTCGATGCCGCGGTGATGAGCCGCAACGCGCTGGCCGCGTTCGTGCAGGCGCAGATCGCCGATGCCAAGGCCAAGGGCGTCCTGTTCTCGCTGCACCTGAAGGCCACCATGATGAAGGTGTCCGACCCGATCATGTTCGGCGTGGTCGTCGAAGAGTTCTACAAGGACGTGCTGGCCAAGCACGCCGACGTGCTCAAGCAGGCCGGCTTCGACCCCAACAACGGCATCGGCGACCTGTACGCGCGCCTGCCGCAGCTGCCTGAAGCCACCCAGGAAGCGATCAAGGCCGACCTGGCTGCCGAATACGGCAAGCGCCCGGGCCTGGCCATGGTCAATTCCGACAAGGGCATCACCAACCTGCACGTGCCCAGCGACGTCATCGTCGATGCCTCGATGCCGGCCATGATCCGCGACTCCGGTGGCATGTGGAATGCCGACGGCAAGCTGCAGGACACCAAGGCTGTCATTCCTGACCGCTGCTACGCCGGTGTATACCAGGCCGTGATCGACGACTGCATCGCCCACGGCGCGTTCGACCCGGCCACCATGGGCTCGGTGCCGAACGTCGGCCTGATGGCGCAGAAGGCCGAAGAATACGGCTCGCACGACAAGACCTTCCAGATTCCGGCCGACGGCACCGTGCGCGTCACCGACGATGCCGGCAACGTGGTGTTCGAACACGCCGTGCAGACCGGCGACATCTGGCGCATGTGCCAGACCAAGGACGCCCCGATCCAGGACTGGGTCAAGCTGGCCGTCAACCGCGCCCGCCTGAGCAGCACCCCGGCCGTGTTCTGGCTGGATGCCTCGCGCGCGCATGATGCGCAGGTGATCGCCAAGGTCGAAACCTACCTCAAGGACCACGATACCAACGGCCTGGACATCCGCATCCTGGCCCCGGTGGAAGCGACCGCGTTCTCGCTGGACCGCATCCGCAAGGGCGAGGACACCATCTCGGTGACCGGCAACGTGCTGCGCGATTACCTCACCGACCTGTTCCCGATCATGGAACTGGGCACCAGCGCCAAGATGCTCTCCATCGTGCCGCTGATGGCCGGTGGTGGCCTGTTCGAAACCGGCGCCGGTGGTTCGGCTCCCAAGCACGTGCAGCAGTTCGTGGAAGAGGACTACCTGCGCTGGGATTCGCTGGGTGAATTCCTGGCCCTGGCCGCCTCGCTCGAGCACCTGGGCAACCGCTACGACAATGCCGGTGCGACGGTGCTGGCCAAGACCCTGGACCAGGCCAATGGCCAGTTCCTGGACAACGACAAGTCGCCCTCGCGCAAGCTCGGTGGCATCGACAACCGTGGCAGCCACTTCTACATCGCGCTGTACTGGGCCCAGGCCCTGGCCGCGCAGGACGACGATGCCGCGCTGAAGGCCCGCTTCGCCCCGCTGGCCAAGGCGCTGTCGGACAATGAAGCGGCCATCGTCGGTGAGCTGATCGCCGCGCAGGGCAAGCCGGTCGACATCGGCGGTTACTACCGCCCGGACGTGGCCAAGGCCAGCAAGGCGATGCGCCCGAGCAGCACGTTCAACGACGCACTGGCCGCGCTGTAAGCCTTCAGCCACCGGCACCAAGGCAGTAACCGAGGAACCCGTGCCTGGCGCGGGTTCCTTTTTTTTGCCCGCAAATACGTGACACCCGTCCGGGTGGTTCTGGCACTCTCTCGCCAGCCGCAACAGGTAAAGAAGGCATGAAACCTGCATGCTGCCAAGGCGCGCATACCGGAAGGATCCGACCGTTTCGCCAACGCGAAGTGAGCAATCCGTCACCGAACTGCGCGAGATCCTTGGCATAGGCTATCGGCGAGCGTTCCGCAGTAGCTGTGATCTCTCACAAGCCAGGGGAAGGGCATGGCCAGGGTGCTGGTGGTCGGATCGGATGTCCAGGGAGAACGGGCGTTGCTGCAGCGCCTGCGCGTGGCCGCCTCGTTGCCGGCCGATACGGTACGCAGCTGCCGCGACCTCGACGAGTGCGACCTGCTGGTGATCAAGGACACGCCGGCACTGCGCAACGCCGCGCTGCGCATGGTGCGCGAGCGCCCGCGCATCCAGGTCTGGGTGGAAGACCAGAACGGGCAGTTGCACCAGGGACAGGGCGACGATCACGGCGTACTCGACGACCACGCCATCGAAGACGCCTTGCGGCAGATGCCTGGTGCACCGCTGCGGATCGACGAACCGTGCGCGGCGCAGGGCGCCAAGGCGATCACCCGCGCGCTGCGCGAGCGCCTGCCCGCCCGGCAGGGTCACGCAGTGCTGGTGCTCAACGAAGTGCCCACCCTGCTGTTGGATTTCGCCCAGGACCAGATGGTGGTGCTGCCCGGTACCGACCCCTGCAGCCTTGCCCAGCTTCTGTCAGACCAGTTTGAAGCGCTGTCACTGCACGGGCTTTCCGAACGCCGCTACCAGGAACTGGGCGGCACGCTGCCGCGCCAGCCGCTGCGCCCGCTGCTGTGGCAATGGGGCCAACGCCCCGCGCATTGGCATGACCTGGATGCCCGGCTGCAACGCGGTGCGCGGGTGAAGCTGCTGCGCTGGCCCGACTTCCGCGTGCTGGGCCACCAGCACGACAGCTTCCGGCTGTGTTCGCTGCTGCTCAAGCGCGCGTGCAGCGTGGACGAGTGCGCCTCCCTGCTGGACGTGGCACCGGATGCGGTACGCAGTTTCGTGCACCCGGCGTACCTGTGTGGTTACGCCGCGCTGGAAGATGCGCCGGCCAGCAGCGTGCCGCTGCGCGCAGGGGAGGGCGGCGGCACCCTGTTGGCCCGGATGTGGCGCAGCGTTCGCCAGCGCGGTGGGGGCTGAGCATGCGCGAACACAAGATCGTGGTGCTGGGGGGCATGGGGTGCGGGAAGTCGACCCTGGTGCGCGCCATCGCCGCAGGCGCGGTGGTGGATACCGACGTGCACAACAGCGACCGCGCCGGCGCCGACAAGGCCTCTACCACGGTGGCGATGGACTACGCCGATATCGACCTGCCCAACGGCGACCGCCTGCGGCTCTACGGCACGCCCGGGCAGCAGCGGTTCGACTTCATCTGGCCGATCCTGCTGAAGGGCGCCAGTGGCGTGGTGCTGCTGCTGGATGCCACCCGTCACACGGCAGTGGAAGAACTGCAGGGCTATCTGGGTGTGCTGCGCGAGCATGCCACGCAGGTGCCGGCCGTGATTGGCGTTTCGCGCATGGACCTCGCCCCGGACTTCGACCTTGATTCCTGCGCGACGGTCGCGGGTTGGGATGACCGCCTGCTGCCGGTGATGCCGGTGGACGCGCGCGAACGCGAACAAGGACTCTTCCTGATGGACGTGCTGATGAGCGAGATGGAAACCCGCGACCTGGTGCTGGCCCATGGCTGACGGGCAGGATGTGCGCCGGCTGGAACCGGCCGTGCGCGAACGAGTTGCCCAGCACCTTCAAGCGTTCGCCGACACGCTCAATGGGGTGCGCAGCGCGGTACTGGCCAGCGTGGATGGCTTCGCACTGGTGCCGGCCGCCGGCAGCCACGGTAACGGCGAGCGCCTGGCGGCAATGACCAGCGCGATGCTGGCACTGGCCGCCGCCGTGGGCCGCGAGCTGTCGCTGGGCGAACTGGAAGTGCTGATGCTGGAGGCCGGCGAGGGCAAGGTGCTGATGCTGGCGCTGCCGTGCGCGCCCGCACCGCTGTTGCTGATGGCCGCCTGCGACACGCGCTGCGTGACCGGCAAGGTGCTTTGGAGTGCAAAGGAATGTGGCCGCAACATCATGGCCGAACTCAGCGGATCACGAGCCGATCCGCAGGGGAACTAGGGGCTCGATAACCAAAGGGGTGCAACATGGCAGGAGTGAGCGAAACCTTGAGCGCGCTGATGACCATCGACGGCGCACAGGCGGTGGCACTGGTGGATTATGAAAGCGGCATGCTGCTGGGCGAAGCCGGCTCGGGCATGGACATGGAAGTGGCGGCAGCGGGCAACACCGAAGTGATCCGGGCGAAGATGAAGACCGCCGCGTCGCTGAACCTCAACGACACCATCGAGGACATCCTGATCTCGCTGGGCAAGGCGTACCACATCATGCGCCCGGTGGCCTCCAGGAAGGGCCTGTTCCTCTACCTGGTACTGGACCGCAACAAGTCCAACCTGGCACTGGCACGGCGCCGGGTGCAGGACGTGGAGGCGTCCCTGGCGCTGTAAGACCTGACGCTGCTGCCGGCCACCCCGGGTGGTCGGTGGCAGCCCGGGATGGGATCGCTTGCCGCCCATGGGCCGGCCCCACTATGGTTGGGGTGGTCTTCCCGGTTGCCCTGCATGCCTGTTGCCCCATCCCCTGATGACGAAGCGCTCGCCACGCGGTTGGCGGCACTGATCCGTGATGCCTTCGAGGATTACCACGCGCGTTTCGCCGGGGTGACGCGCCGCGCGCGGGTACGCTTCGAGACCCGCGACTGGAACGGGGCGCGGCAGGATGCGGTGGAACGCATCGGGCTGTATGACCGCTGCATTGCCGAAACGGTGGATGTGCTGCGGCGGGCAGCGCGTGAGGCCGTGGGTGAGCGCGCGCTGTGGCTGCAGATCCGCAGGGCCTACGCAGGCCTGGTGGGTGGGTTGATCGACGCAGAACTGTACAAAACCTTCTACAACACGCTGGCCCGGCGCCTGTTCGCTACTGAAGGCGTGGATGCCGCAGTGGAGTTCATGGCGATGGATGTGGAGCCATCCGACGCAATCACCCATCCGGTCGCGCGGCATACCTACGCGCTGTCGGCGACGCGGCCGGCCGAGGCCTTCATGCGGGTGCTGGGTGACTATCGCTTCGATGTGCCCTATGCGCACCAGTTGCGCTGTGCGGCGGCCATTGCCGTGCGCCTGCAGGACGACCTGCAGCATTGGGGTACCCAGCCCGTGCGCAGCATCGAGCTGCTGGATACCGTGTTCTACCGCGAGCGTCGCGCCTACCTGGTGGGGCGGGTGTTCGGCGAACACCGCTTCTCTCCCTGCGTGATCGCGCTGGTCAACGACGACAACGGCCTGCGTGCCGAAGCCGTGCTGACCCGGCGTCGCGATGTGGCGCACCTGTTCGGCGTGTCACGCAGCTACTTCCAGGCCGACCTGGCCACGGTGGGAGATGCGGTGGTGTTCCTGCGCAGCCTGCTGCCGGCCAAGCCGATCGATGAGATCTACACCGTGCTGGGCCGCGCCAAGCAGGGCAAGACCGAGCGCTACCGGACCTTCTTCCGGCACTTCCATGACCACCCCGACGAACAGCTGGTGCATGCCGATGGCACACCGGGCATGGTCATGGCCGTGTTCACGCTGCCCAGTTACCCGCTGGTGTTCAAACTGATCCGCGACCGCTTCGCCTGGCCCAAGACCATGACCCGGCACCAGGTGGAGGAAAAGTACGCGCTGGTGTTCAACCTGGATCGCGTCGGACGCCTGCTGGACGCGCAACCCTACCGCCACCTGCGCTTTCCCAAGGCCCGCTTCTCGCCGGCGCTGCGCGAAGAACTGCTGAGCCAGTGCGCGGCCAGCGTGCGTGAGGACGGCGATTCGCTGGTGATCGCGCTGTGCTATGTGCAGCGTCGTTTCCGCCCGCTCAACCTGTACCTGCGCGAGCAGACGGCCGAAGCCCGCCGCGCCGCCGCGTTGGATTACGCGCAGGCCATCACCGACATGGCACGCAACAACATTTTCCCCGGTGACATGCTGCCCAAGAACTTTGGTGTATCGCGGCATGGGCGCGCGGTGTTCTATGACTACGACGAGCTGTGCCTCGTCAGCGACTGCGTGTTCCGCGCCTGGCCGACACCGCGCAATGCGGACGAAGCCATGGCCGATGAGCCGTGGTTCCACGTGGGCCCACGCGATGTGTTCCCGGAGCGCTTCGCACCCTTCATGGGATTGCCCGCCGACGAGCTTGCCGCCGTGCGCGAACACCATGCGCATCTGTTCGATCCGCACTGGTGGCAAGGGTTGCAGGCGCGTTTCGCGGCCGGCGACTATCCCGACACGCCGCCCTATGCAGCCCATCATCGCCTGGCCTGATTTCCCCCTGACACATCACTGGGCTATCCTCGGGGTTCATCCACAAGGAGCAGGTGAGATGCGTTATCCCCATTTTCTGGCGTTGGCCCTCGCATTGGGCGGCACCGGGCTGGTCGCGACAACCGATACCGCTGCACAGACCGCGCGTTCGGTGCGTGAGACCGCCGAAGCCAGCATGACGCTGACCGGCAAGATCGATATCGGTACCGACGGGCACGTCACCGGCTTCCAGCTGGACCACGCCGACACGCTGCCTCCCGATCTGGCGGCATTCGTGCAGCGCCAGGTGCAGGCATGGCAGTTCCAGCCGACCGTGGACAACGGCACGGCGGTCGCCACACAGACGCCGGTGACCCTGCGCCTGCTCTCCCAGCCCGGTCCGGGCGGCGCGGGCGACACCGTGCGCGTGGCGGGTGCGAGCTTCAGCAAGTACGACCCGGAAAACACCAGCCGGGTGACCTCCAGCGAGCTCCGCTTGCCGGCCTACCCCAGGAATCTCGCTGCCATGCGCGCCAAGGGCGAAGTGCTGCTGCTGGTGAAGGTCGGCCGCGACGGTACCGTGGACGATGTGGTCGCCGAGCAGGTGAACCTGCGCGTGGTGGGCAAGGAAAACCAGATGCGGCAGGTGCGCAACGAGTTTGCCCGTGCATCGGTGTCCGCGGCGCGCAGCTGGACCTTCCGCCCGCCGACCACCGGCAGGCTCAAGGATGCCGAGTCGTGGACCGTGCGGATCCCGGTCCGCTACATGATGGGCGAACGCACGCCTTACGGCACGTGGGAAGCCTATATTCCCGGCCCGCGCGAGCGCGCGCCGTGGCGCACCTCGCAGGCCGGCGAGGACGCCGCACCGGACCTGCTGACTGCGGGCGGCATCTACATGGCCGACCTGGATGACGGTCCGCGCCTGCTTACCCCGTTGGGCATCTGATCACAAGGAGTCGTGCAATGCGTCGTTCCCTTTACCTGGCACTGGCCCTGGCACTTGGCGGCAGCATCGTCGCCGCCGCACCGGACGCCGGCGCACAGACACGCAGCGAAATGCGCAGGACCGCCGAAGGCAGCATGGTGCTGACCGGGCAGGTCAACATTGGTACCGAAGGGCAGGTGGAAGGCTTCGTGCTGGACCAGCGCGAAAAGGTGCCGGCAGAACTGGCCAGCTTCGTTGACCGCTCCGTGCAGACCTGGCGCTTCGAGCCGATCGTGCGCGATGGCAAGCCCGTGCGTGCGCGCACCCAGGTGTCCATCCGCCTGGTCGCCAACATCGGGCCCGACGGCAAGGACATGGTCACGCTCGACGCCGCGACCTTCGGCGGGTACGACGCCACAAGCACCGACCAGGTCACCTCGATCACGCTGGCGCCGCCGCGGTTTCCCTCGGTCGCACTGAACATGGGTGGAAGTGGCGATGTGATGTTGATCGTGAAAGTCGGCCGTGACGGCAAGGTCATGGATGTGATCGCCGAACAGGTCAACCTGCGCGTGCTCGGTGACGCGCGTCGCATGGAGCGGCTGCGCGAGGCGTTCGCGAAGCAGAGCGTGGACGCCGCACATCGCTGGAGCTTCCGCGCCCCCAGCACGGGTGACGAGAAGGACAAGCCGTTCTGGTCCGTGCGCGTGCCGGTCAGCTTCGACTTCGGGGAAGTCACGCGCGGCTACGGCCAGTGGAACGTCTACATTCCGGGCCCGCGCGCGCATGCGCCCTGGCGGGAGGCCGGACCCGGAGAACAGGATGTGGCTGGCCTGCTGGCGGTCGGCGGCGTGTACATGACCGACGTCAGCACTGGCCCGCGGCTGCTGACCCCGCTGGGCGGGTAAGCAGCTGAAACGTCGGATCGGCGCCCCGCGTCGATCCGGTTTCAGCATCAGCTTCCGGCCGGGCCGTCCGGCGCTGGATACAACACGGTCCGGTTGCGACCCTGTTCCTTGGCCATGTACAGCGCCTTGTCGGCCAGACGCAGCGCCTGCTGCGGGTCCTCGTGGTAGGACGGGTAGTGGGCCACGCCCAGCGATACCGTTACCGTGCCGACCTGTTCGAACACTTCTGCTTCCACCTGCAGGCGCAGGCGCTCGGCGATGCCCGCGCTGGCGGTGACGTCGATGCCGGGCAGCAGGATCAGGAACTCCTCGCCGCCATTGCGGCACAGCAGGTCGGTGTCGCGCGAATCGTCGCGCATCAGCTGGGCGATGCGCAGGATCACCGCATCGCCGACCGCATGGCCGAAGCGGTCGTTGATGGTCTTGAACCGGTCGATATCCAGCGCGATGATCCCGAACGGCTGCCCGCGTGCCTGCCAGTCTTCCAGCCCTTCCTGCAGGCCGCGCCGGTTCTGCAGGCCGGTGAGCGGGTCGGTCATGCTGGCGCGGTTGAGCTTGCCGATACGGTCCTGCAGCAGGTTGAAGCTGTACAGCAGCGCCTGCTTGAGGTGCGCGGCCTCGTAGTACCACGCCTTGATGCCGGTCACGTGGCGGATGGCGATGCCGGTGTCGCGGTTCTGCACATTGCGCGCCATCTGCCACAGCGGCAGCGAAATGCGCCGGGCGAACCACCAGGTGACCAGCAGCGACAGCACGCCCAGCGGAATGGCATTCCAGATCACCGCCTTCATCAAGCGCGACAGCGGTGCCAGCGTGGCCTCCGTCGGGCGCTGTGCCACCACGCCCCAGCCCACGCTGGGCACCGGCGCGTAGCCGGCCAGCATCAGCACGCCGTGGCTGTTGCGCACTTCCTGCGCGCCCGAGTGGCCCTGGCTGACTGCCTTCACCGCCGGGTTCTCCAGGGCGAACTGGCCAACCCGGGTGGGTTCGATGTGGTACAGGATGCGGCCATTGCGGTCGACCACGTACAGATACGAGCCGTCGCGGTAGTAGTGCTTGCCCAGCAGGCTCTGCAGGATGCTGCGCTGGCGCAGGTAGATGGTGCCGCTCACATAACCTTTGTACTGGCCCTGCGGGTCGAAGATCGGGTGCGAGATGGCGACCAGCAGGCGGCCGGTGGCCGACTCGTACGGATCGCTGATGTACGGCTCGCGGCGCTTGAGCGCCTCGCTGTTGCCGTGGCTGTTGAGCACCACCCCCTGCAGGGACAGGCTCAGCGGCGAGGTGGCCAGCACCGTGCCGGCCGGGTCCACGATCAGTACCGAGTTGAAGCTGTTGGTCTGCAGCTGCAGGCGCGCCGCTTCGGCTTCCAGCTCGGCGCGGGTATGCGCGCGCTGGCCCAGGCCGGTGGCGGCATAGGCCAGCTGCTGCTGGGCCGACAGCACGAAGTTCTGGGTGCTCTCGGCCAGCTTGCTGGCGTACACCCGGTTGGATTCGAGCGTGGTGCCGATCAGCTGTTCGCGCTGCACGCGGTAGCTGGCGTGCAGGGTGTTGGCCAGGGCGACCAGCGCGCTGAGCAGGGCAAGCGCCAGGATCAGCTTGCCCAGGTTGAGGCGGGAGGACAGCAGGGGCATGGCAGAGTGACCGGCAGGATGCTGCGCCAACCGGTCCTACCGATGAGGCTGCAACGGGGCGGATGAGGGGTTCCCGGCGCGGATTATCACGGATTCACCGCCCAAAGGGGGAGGTCCGGACTCAGCGTTCCATCCGCTTGCGCAGCACGCTGCGCACATTGGCCGCCATGCCCTCATCCAGCGGACCCAGCACGCCGCGCTTGCTGTCGGGGATATGTGCGTTGGCTTCGCCATCGGCGCCGAACACGTAGTGGTCGAACAGCGCCCGCCAGTGCCTGCGCTGGGCCGGCGGCAGCCCGCGCAGCGCGAGCAGCGACAGCATCAGGGCGTTCATCGGCGGGTCCATCCAGGCCGGCACCGGACGCCACCAGTAGTTCACCAGCACATTGAAATCATCCAGCCCTTCCATGTGGTGGTGCCACAGGGAAGGAATGAACACGGCATCACCGGGCCCCAGCTCGGCCACCTGCGCGCTGGCCATGGCCCGGGCAAAGCGCGGGAAGCGGTCCAGGTCCGGTTCGGCGAAGTCCACCAGGCTCACTGCCTGGCCGGCCGGGGTGAAATCCAGCGGACCGACATACAGGTTGCCGATCTGATCGGGCGGAAACAGGGTGACCCGGCGGCGGCCGGCGGCGACGCAGGCCAGGTTGTCCGGCACGTCGTGGTGGGCGGCGATGCGCGAGCGGTTGCCGATCCAGATGCTGGCCAGCGGTCCGTCCACGCCCAGCGCCAGCGGATTGTCCTGGCGGAAGCCGGGCAGGAAGCTGTCCAGCGTGGTCGAGGCGACGTAGATGGTGGGCGGTTCAGGCGTGCTGCGGTACTTGAGCAGCGTATCGAGCACCACCTTCAGCGCGATCTGCTCGCGGCGGAAGTTGAAGCCGCTCATGTCCGCGTTGTAGAAGATCCGCCCCTTTGCTGAAGGCGGCGCGGTCGTGGCGGTGACCGGCAGGGTGCCGTGGTCGTACTGCTTGAGGTGGGCGACCGCCGCATCGGCCGAGTCGCGCGCGGCGCCGACCATCGGCCAGTCCGCCACCAGCCCGCGGATCACCTTGGGCGTGGTCCAGCTCGGGAGAACCTCGGCCAGCCGGTGGCGGTCGAGGTCGCGCACTTCGTCGATCGGACCGGGCGTGGCAGGCATGGCAGGGTCGCTTGCAGGCGGTGGCGGTGTGGCGAGTGTAGACCCGCCACACCGCTGCTGCTCAGAACTTGTAGCGGACGCCGAACATGTAGCGCGGGCCGGTCTGGGTGGCGTAGCGCAGCATGTTGGTATGCCGTGCGTAGGTACGCATGGTCTCGTCGGTGAGGTTGATCGCCTCCAGGCTCAGCGACAGCTGCTCGCTGACCGCGTAGCTGATGTTGAGGTCGAGCTGGCCGTAATCATCGGTGTAGTTCGGATTGGGACCCTGGCCGCCGATGCCGTTGAGGAACTTGTCGCGCCAGTTGTAGGCCGCACGGATCTGCCAGTTGTGCTTGTCGTAGAACGCCACCAGGTTGGCCGAATCGCTCAGGCCCACCATCGGGTACTGGTCGCCCAGGCTCTGGTTGTCGAAGGTCAGCCCCGACTTCACCTTGGTGTAGTTCGCCGCCAGGCCGAAGCCGGATTGGCCGAACAGGTGCTGCACCGCCACTTCCCAGCCATCGAGATGGTCCGAACGCTGGTTGGCCGGCAGGGTGATGTCAAAGCCGGCAATCGGGTCGCCGGGCTGCCCGACGATGGTGCCGGTGAGCTGGCCGGCCGAGTTGGTGCCGGTGGCGGTCACGCCAGGCTGGCCGTTGAAGTTGGTGAAGATGTAATCGCGGATGCAGGGCATGTCGCTCACCCCGCAGCCGGCTGCCAGCGCTGCGTTCCAGTAGGCGCCACCCACCGGGGTGTGCAGGTTGCCGGTGTTCTCGCGGACGATGGTGTTGCTGATGAAGTTCTTGATGTTCTTGCGGAAGAAGCCGACCGAGGCGTAGCTGGATTCGCCGTAGTACCACTCCAGCGACAGGTCGAAGTTGTCCGACAGCAGCGGCTCCAGCGCCGGGTTGCCGCGCGACCCGCTGCCACCCTGGGTGCGCACGATGTCGGCCAGCGACTGCCCGCTCTGGATCTGGTCCCAGCCCGCGCGGCCCAGGCTGCGGCTGTAGCTGCCGCGCAGCGCCAGCGTATCGCTGATGTCCAGCTTCAGGTCCAGGTTGGGCAGCACATAGTCGTACTTGCCGCTGTCGCTGATGAAGCCGCTTTCGCTGGCGTATTCGATGTTGAGCTCGTTGGCCGACCCCCAGCTGATCCCGTTGGGCACGCGCACCATCGCGGTGGAATCCACGTCGGTCTGTTCATAGCGCACGCCGACCGCCACGTTCAGCGGCATCGACCAGTCGAACGTGGTGCGGTACTGCAGGAACGCGCTCTTGGACGTTTCGTTGGTGCGGATGTCCTGCGAATACTCGGTGGGAGCCACGTAACAGGTAGGGCAGGCCGGGTCGGACGCGGTGCCGACCTGGGCGGCGCGGTTGATCAGCCTGTCGAAGTCGAATACCAGGAACTGGCCGGTCAGGCGCGGATCGTCGTGCCCCGAGAACGCATCGAAGTACCTGGCCATGTCGTCGGCGTACCATATGCTGTCATCGTAGTCGGCCGGCGTACCCAGGCCGCCCCACGTATTGCGCTGCATGATCGCCGAGGCCGAACGGTTCTTGACGTCGGTGTAGCCCACGCCGAAGTCCAACGCGGAGTAGTCGGCGAACTGGAAGGTACCGCGGCCCTGGTACTGTTCCACCTCGGACTTGTTGTAGCTGTTCTGGAACACCGAGCCGGTGACCAGGGCATCGGCCGCCTGCACCCCGCCCGGCGGCAGCGCGATGTTGATGATCGGCAGGTCGCCGCTGTAGTCGACCGTGGTCTTGCCGCGCACGAACGCGGCAACCCCGAGCACGCCAGCCGAACCATACGGGCTGTCGGGCTGCGATTCGCCGGTGGAATGGTGGGCGTCGAAGTTCAGGGTCAACGCATCGTTGACTTCCCACTCCACGTTGAAGCCCAGCGAGTCCAGCGTGTTCTTCGTGGCCAGCTGCGCACCCCCCATCGACACGTCCGAATTGACCATGTCTTCGCTGTAGATGATCGGCGCGGCGACCGGGCCGTTGGTCCAGATGCTGTCGCCCGGGCCGTAGTTGAACCACACCGACAGCTCACTGCGCTGCTGCTGCACCTTGTTTTCCACATAGGTGTAATCCAGCGTGGTGGTCACGTTGTCGACCGGCTTCCACTGCAGGGTGGCCTGGCCGTTGGTGCGCTGGCGCTGCACGCCGTTGACGTTGTAGGCGGTGTTCTGCGGGCGGCCGTACACGTCATCGGGGCCGGGACGATTCTGGATGCGGTCCGCGTAGCCCTGGCCCGGCTGCGGCAGCACGCGCCAGTCAGTGGTGTTGTCGCCTTCGAACGTGGCCCAACCTTCGGCCACCGTGGCCTGGTTGAAGCCGGAATCGCGCTCCTGGTAGCTGCCGCTCAGCATCACGCCCACGCGACCATCGGCATAGGTGTCACTGAAGATGCCGGAGATCTCACCGGTGTACTTCGAACCCTGAAGCGTGCTGGGCAGGTTGTCGTTGGAGGTGTCGTTGACGGCCTTCAGGCCGACGCTCACCACCGGCGCCGATTCGAGCGGGCGCAGGGTCTTGACGTTGATCGTGGCACCGATGCCACCGGTCGGGTTGTCGGCACGGGTGGTCTTGAACACTTCCACCGCCGAGATCGACTCGGAGGCGATGTTGGCGAAATCGAACGAGCGCGAGCCGGACAGGCCGGCGCCGCCGTTGCCCAGATTGGAGGCCGGCATCTGGCGGCCGTTGAGCAGCACCAGGTTGAAGTCCGGGCCGATGCCGCGCACGGTCACCTTGGAGCCTTCGCCGCTGGAGGTGCGGTCGATCGACACGCCGCTGATGCGCTGCAGCGATTCGGCCAGGTTGGTATCGGGGAACTTGCCGATGTCCTCGGCCACGATGCCGTCCACCACACCCTGGCTGTCGCGCTTGAGGTTCATGGACGAGGTGAGGCTGCCACGGATACCGGTGACCTGCACCGTATCAAGCGTGGCCGGATCCAGCCCTTCCGACGACGACGCAGCGCCGTCGCGGGTGGTGTCCTGGGGCCACGCCGGCCCGGCCAACACGGCGAGCAGCGCGGAAGTGAGCATTGCCTTGCGGGGTACGGCCTTGTACGTCTTCATTGCAGCTCCCTCCCCAGGGAAATCGGTAATGGCAGTCCTACGGCGTCTGACACGATTCAACAACGATGTGGGCGGATTGGGCCGATGCCTGACAGCGTTGTCAACAAACTGCCATGAAGCGCATCGTTCGCGGTGTCGCGCGTGGGTGTCCCTGCGTGTCCCGGGGCGGGTCGCTGTATACGCGCCAAACCCTGCAATGCGGGCCTTTCAGCCCTGTTTTGCCGGGACGTCAGGCGCCCGATTCAGTCGGGTCTGCTCGTTGTGCAGTGCAGAACGAAACTGCGCGAAACCCGTTTTCGGGCAGGTTACGGTGACTGTCGCGTGTTCTGACCGGTTGTCTGACAGCGCTGGACAACAGGACGCCAAGCAGGTTCCATGTCTGGCCGCCGCATGGCTGGCATTCCCATCAGAAGGACAGGCAATGGACACTTCCACCGTGGTTCGCGGGCAGCACGTACAGAGCACACGCATGGCACTGGCCGTGGTGACGGCGATCTTCTTCATGTGGGGCTTCATCACCTGCCTCAACGACATCCTGATTCCGCACCTCAAGGCTGCGTTCTCGCTGACCTGGGTGCAGGCCATGCTCATCCAGTTCACCTTCTTCGGCGCGTACTTCCTGATGTCCCTGCCGGCGGGCCGGCTGGTGGCTGTGGTGGGCTACAAGCGCGGCATCGTGGCCGGTCTTGCGATCGCCGGGGTCGGCGCGCTGCTGTTCTGGCCGGCGGCCGCGCTGCATGTATACGGGCTGTTCCTGGGCGCGCTGTTCGTGCTGGCCACCGGCATCACCGTGCTGCAGGTCGCGGCCAACCCGTATGTGGCGCTGCTGGGGCCGGAGCAGACCAGCTCCAGCCGGCTCACCCTGGCCCAGTCGATGAACGCGCTGGGCACCACCATTGCCCCGCTGTTCGGCGGCCTGCTGATCCTGGCGGCCGAACCGCGCAGCGCCGAGCAGCTGGCGCTGCTGCCGCAGGCCGAAGCGCTGGCCTACCGCGCCGCTGAAGCACACTCGGTGCAGGTACCGTACTTCGGCCTGGCCATCGCGTTGTTCGTGCTGGCCGCGGCGATCTGGATGTTCCGCCTGCCCAGCATTGCCGGGGTCGAAGACAGCAAGGAGCAGGGCACGCTCGGTGCGGCGCTGCGCCACAAACACCTGGCCTTCGGCGTGCTGGCGATCTTCTTCTACGTGGGCGCGGAAGTGTCCATCGGCAGCGTGCTGGTCAACTTCCTGTCCATGCCGGGCATCGGCGAAGGCCTGACCGAGCAGGAGGCCACGCGCTATGTGTCGCTGTACTGGGGCGGTGCGCTGGTCGGCCGCCTGGTCGGCACGTTCCTGCTGGCGCGCTTTGATCCGCGCCGCCTGCTCGGGCTGTTCGCGCTGGTGGTGATGGGGCTGCTGGCGGTGACCATGCTCGGCACCGGCGAGCTGGCCAAGTGGAGCGTGGTCAGCGTGGGTCTGTTCAATTCGATCATGTTCCCGACCATCTTCGCGCTCGCCATCGGCGGCCTGGGCCCGCTCACCGGGCAGGGCTCCAGCCTGCTGGTGATGGCGATCGTGGGCGGCGCGGTGGTTCCGCTGGCGGTGGGCTGGTTGGCCGACCACTACGGGCTGCAGGCTTCGTTCCTGCTGCCGATGCTGTGCTACCTGTTCATCGTGTTCTATGCATGGCGCGGGTCGCGCCGCTACGCCTGACCGCTCAACGGCGCCGGGGTGCGTGGGTGGATTCACGCACCAGCACCGCATGGTCCACGGTGACCATGCGGCCGGCCTTCGGCGAGCGGATGCGTTCGATCAGCTGTTCGGTGGCCAGCCGGCCCATCGTGTCGGTGGGCTGGCGCACCGTGGTCAGGGCCGGATAGATGTGCCCGGCAATGGGCGTGTCATCGAAGCCGCACACGGAAAGATCGCGCGGCACGCGCAGGCCGCGCTGGCCAGCCACCCGGAACACCGCGGCGGCCATGTCGTCGTTGGCCGCGAAGATCGCGGTGGGCGGCTCGGGCAGGTCCAGCAGCGCATTGGCCGCGTCGATGCCCGACTCGAACGAGAACTGGCCGTTCACCACCAGCGCCGGGTCGTACTCGATGCCCGCGTCGCGAAGTGCCTGGCGGTAGCCGGCGAGGCGCCACTGGCACGCGCCATGCGCGCGCGGGCCTTTGATATGGGCGATGCGACGGTGGCCCTGCGCGACCAGATGGCCGATCAGTTCCACCACTGCGGTGGTTTCGTCCATGCGTACGCCGATGCGCCCTTCGGGATGGCGCGGGGCGATGCTGGAAAACGGAATCTCGTTGTCTTCCAGGTACGCCAGCACCACCGCATCGTCGGTCAGCGGCGGGATCAGCACCACGCCATCGGGCCTCGAGTTCTCGAACAGTGCGGCGAGGTCGGGCAGGGTGCGCCGGCCGATGCCGACCGGCCCCAGGATCAGGTTGTAGTGGTTGGCATGACAGGCTTCCAGCATGCCGTTCTGGATTTCCATCAGGTAGTTGCGCGAGGGGTTGTTGTAGACCAGCGCCAGTGCATACGAGCGCTGCCCGGCCAGGCTGCGCGCCGACAGGTTCGGTTTGTATCCCAGCCGGGAGACCGCAGCGAGCACGCGGTCGCGCGTTTCCACCCGTACGTTCGGCTCGTTGTTGAGCACGCGCGACACGGTCTTGATCGAAACGCCCGCAATGGCGGCGACATCCTCGATACGACTACGCATGGTGCGATGGATCCTCCTGGAGAGCCCGGCCGGCCGCTGCCGATGGTAATGCGCCTGAGTCGTTTCGGGATTACCGAAGCAGGCGGATGGTGCCACGTTGCGGGGTATTCGTGCACGGTCCGGATTTCCATGCGGCGCTGCAACAGCAACTGCGGATTCTCTTCCCATTCGAAAACAGCAGGCCCAGCAATCACGGGGATGCCAGGACAACGCGCTCGCCAAACAGTTGACAGGACTACGCCCGGCTTATATGACAGCGCTGTCACCGGAAGCGCTGAAGCAGCCCGCGCCCGGTCCATCATCCGTACATTTTCTTGGAGGTAGATGCACGTGAGCAGCGCCCGGAAGACTCTTCTTACCGTCTGTGTCCTGACGGCATTGGCCGCCCAAGCGCACGCCGCGCCCGCCGCCGAGCGCCTGCAGGACTGGCCGCAGGTAACCAGCGCGATCGCCTCCGACCCGGCCATCGAAAGCCGCGTGCGCAGCATCCTTGCGCAGATGACCCTGGCCCAGAAGGTCGGGCAGATGACCCAGCCGGAGATCAAGCAGATCACCCCGGAGCAGGTGCGTACCTACTACATCGGCTCGGTGCTCAATGGCGGTGGCTCGTGGCCGGGCATGAACAAGCACGCCAGCGTGGCCGACTGGGTGAAGCTGGCCGATGCCTATCACGCCGCCTCGCTGGCCACTGACGCACGCACCCCGGTGCCGGTGATCTGGGGCACCGATGCCGTGCACGGCCACAGCAACGTGTTTGGTGCCACGCTGTTCCCGCACAACATCGGCCTGGGCGCCACCCGCGACGCCGCGTTGATCGAGCGCATCGGCGCCGCCACCGGCAGCGCCACCCGTGCCACCGGCATCGGCTGGGTGTTCGCGCCCACCCTGGCCGTGGCACATGACCCGCGCTGGGGCCGGACCTACGAAAGCTTCTCGTCCGACCCGTCCATCGTGCGCGAATACGCCACCGCCTACGTCAAGGGCGCGCAGGGCCGCTTCACCGGCGACGGCAACGTGGTGGCCACGGCCAAGCACTACATCGGCGATGGGGCCACCGACAACGGCCGCGACCAGGGCGAGGCCACCGTCGACAAGGCCACCATGATCAACGTGCACGGCCAAGGCTACTTCGGTGCGCTGGGCGAAGGCGTGCAGACGGTGATGGCCTCGTTCAACAGCTGGAACGACCGTGCCGGCGGCGTGGACTACGGCAAGATGCACGGCAGCCAGGCGCTGCTTACCGGCGCGCTGAAGGAAAAGATGGGCTTTGACGGCTTCGTCGTCTCCGACTGGAACGGCATCGCCCAGGTACCCGGCTGCCGCAACGACAGCTGCGCCCAGGCGATCAACGCCGGTATCGACATGGTGATGGTGCCCGACGACTGGAAGGCCTTCATCGCCAACACCATCGCCCAGGTGGAGAGCGGCGAGATTCCGATGGCGCGCATCGACGATGCGGTGACCCGCATCCTGCGCGTGAAGCTGCGTGCGGGCCTGTTCGAGCACAAGCCGTCCGACAGCCGCTTCGCGGGCGACGCCAACGCCGTGCAGCACCGCGAGCTGGCGCGTGAAGCCGTGCGCGAATCGCTGGTGCTGCTGAAGAACCAGGACAAGGTGCTGCCGCTCAAGCGCGATGCACGCGTGCTGGTGGTGGGCAAGAGTGCCGACAGCCTGTCCGACCAGGCCGGGGGCTGGTCGCTGACCTGGCAGGGCACCGAGAACACGAACGCCGATTTCCCCAGTGCCGATTCGGTGCTGGGTGCGCTGCGCGCCGAACTGGGCACGCAGCAGGTGACCTACAGCGCCGATGCCAAGGGCATCGATGCGTCGGCGTTCGACGTGGTGGTCGCGGTGATCGGCGAAACGCCGTACGCCGAAACCAACGGCGACATCCTCGCCTCGGACACGGTCAGCCACAGCCGTGCGCAGCCGCAGGACCTGGCCGTGCTCAAGGCCGCCGCCGCCACCGGCAAGCCGCTGGTCACCGTGTACTTCTCCGGCCGCCCGATGTACACCAACGACCTGCTCAACCTGTCGCAGGCGTTCGTTGCCGCGTGGCTGCCGGGTACCGAAGGCAAGGGCATCACCGACGTGCTGGTGGCAGGCAAGGACGGCAGGCCCGCGCACGACTTCCACGGCCGGCTCAGCTTCCCGTGGCCGGGCGTGCCTTGCCCGGCACCGATCGACCGCCCGGACCCGAAGCGCCCGGACCTGTTCAAGTTCGGCTATGGCCTGAGCTATGCCAAGCCCGCGCAGGTCGCGCGCCTGCCCGAAACCAACCCGGACCATTGCGGTGAAGTGACCACGCTGCCGATCTTCAACCGCGTGGATACCGCGCCGTTCTCGCTGCACATCGCCGCCGGCGGTGCCACCCAGCCACTCGGCAACGATCTCAATGCCAGCCTGCGCTGGCCCACCGCCACGCCGGTGGCCGAAGTGCGCACGGTGCAGATCAACACGCAGCAGGACGCACGCGAAGTGACCTGGCTGGCCCCCGCGCAGCTGATCGCGCGCAGCACCTCGCGGCGCAACCTGGGCGCGCTGGCGCGCAGCAACGGCGCGTTGCAGTTCGACGTGATGGTGCAGCACCCGCCCGCCTCGCCGGTGACGGTGACCATGCAGTGCGGCACCGGCTGCGAGGGTGGCGTGGATATCGCCCCGGCGCTGGCAACGCTCACCCCGGGCCAGAAGCGCACGGTGACCATTCCGCTGGCCTGCTTCGCCAGCAAGGGCGTGGACCTGGGCGCGGTGGAAGCCCCGTTCGTGGTCAGCGCGGACAAGCCGTTCGCCGCAGCCTTCACCCAGGTGCGGGTGGCGACGAAGGCGGACAAGGCCGAGGGGGTGGTGGAGTGCCGGTGACGTGCGGGTCAGCCGGGCATTGCCCGGCTCTACCGCTGAGCTGATCGGCGCCGAGCGGCTACGGCCTTGCTGTCAGCGTCGGTGTCTGCTTGTTCCAGCAACAGGATTCGGATGCGGTTGCGGCGGCACTGAATGGTTCCGCCGTAGGCCAGCGGTCTTCCCGTCAGTCGTTCGATGGCTGCGGCCAGCGTCTCGCTGGAAAGGCTGTGGTGAGGGTCCTGTATGGCAACCGACACGACGATTCCCCTGATATCGGCCGATGCCCCGCAGCGTGCGCGGATATGTATCTGGCCCGGCTCGCGGTCCAGCAGCAGGGAAACTGCATCGATAATGGTGCGGTACGCGGCAAGCTGAAGGCCGACACTCAGCCTGCATGGGTCCCCCGTCAGTCGATGCGGTGCCAGGCGCTCCGTTGCCTTCCATGCTTCATCAATACCGCCAATCTGGAGGGCGAGGTAGAGCCCTACGTGTTCCAGCGACGTTGGGTAGACCATCGTGACCTGCTCGCGGAATTTTCGGGAGTGGAGAGCGGTAACCTTCAAGAGGCCGCCTGCGAGATCCTGGTGGCCTTTGGTCTTGAGCCACTCAGCAACGTCGCTCAGTGAGGCATCGAAACCCTCGCTGAGCTGCCGTATGTCCAGCACCCGCGAGCGGAGTTCCTTCTCAGTGGCGGTATGAGCCGCTCTGGAGTGGCAAAGGGCTCGCTCTTTCTCAAGCTTGTGGATTCTGAGCTCTTGGTAGTAGTGGGAGAAGCATGTGCCAACGGCCAGAAGCGCTATCCCAACCAGCGCCAGGCTCTGTTGGGCCGAAAAGGCCGCGGGATCGAAGGAGTCCGCCATACCCGACGCAGGCATGGTCAGGCGCACGATCAAGCTCCAGGTGGGCACGCTGACGGCAGCTCCCCTCCAGCCATGCATGCACGTCAAGGCGATGGCAGGCAGGGCGAGCAATAGAAGAATATTGGTTTTGGCCGGGCCAGGAGCCGCCGGGATCCAAAGCGCCGCGAATCCAACGAAGGCCATCAGAACGAGGCAGATCACTGTCGGCACCATCAGTCCGGTCTGCAGGACAAACGCCTCTTTCCGATGCGTCCAAAGCAGCGCCAGCGGCGCGATCGTGAGGATCCCTATGAAATCGCCTACCAGGAAGCGAACCGCGTCCGTACCAAACCCCGCCGCCGGAGGGTTGGGCCAGAGCAGGTATGGGATCAAAAGGTTCAATGTCGTCACCGTGACAGTCGACACGGCGGCTACACAAATGAGCCAGACACCTGCTCGTGAACTCATGATCCGCCGATGCAGGTGGGTGATCAACATGACCGCAGGCATCAGCACGGCCGAGCTGACGACGAACCACGTCCATCCGTAGCGGTCGATCAAGGGATATCGGGCAAACGCGAAGTAGCAGTACTCGCCGACGAGAAGGTAGGGCCAAAGTCGCAGCGGAGTGAGAAGGAGTGCTGCGATTCGTATGCCGGCGGGAAGATAGAACTGATCCATCGACACCTCGCGTGCTAACCAGTACGCAAATGCGTAGACAAGCGCGATGGCAAGGCCCAGTGGGTGAATGCGAAAGTTCAGATGCAGTCCGTTCTTCAGCCACTCCGTTTGCATGCGATTCTCCGTTCTGCCGAAGACGACACTCTGAGGATGCAGGTGGTCGTCGGGTGCGGACGGTATCGGCGAAATAAGCGCGATGCAATGGTTGTCTTGAATTATAGGAAAGATACGAGACTTGCAGAAATCGTGTGTTCTTGCGGGACGTCACACGCTGTTGGTGATGCTCGTTCGATCTTCAATCTGGGCGGGAAGATATCCCGGCGTCTGTATCGCAGGGGCACCGCGCATATGAATCAGAGGATCTTCAGGGGAACCCTCTGCTGAAGGAACTACGATTCATTCGGCACTCTTGCCACTCACCCAATGGAGGTCAAAGTGAGGTTTTTGCCCATCTGCAGCGCGACGTCCGTGCTGCTTCTCGCCATGGCGCCGATGTCGGCCGCGGCTCAGTTGAGTGACCATCATGGGAACGAGTTGGCGTCCCACGGATTGGGGCAATCTCACCCGATGGCCAGTAACGCGAGCCAGGATCCGAACTGGCAGGTGTACGGCTTTGAGCGCGATGGAATCTCGTACTTCCAGGTGAATGATCTTGCCGGTCGGGTTCACGTGATCATCGGGCGAGCCGGCGACACGTTCTGGGCGTTGCCTGCTGGCGACGTGCCATTCCGTGCGTCTGTCCCGACGCGTCGTGAGTCCGTGCCAGAGGGCGCTGACAGCGCCGTGGTATTCCGGCATGAGGACTTCTCGATCGTGCGCTACGGGGTTGGAAAAGAGGCAGTGTGGTCGGTGGAGGTTCCCTGAGCCGCCTTGGAAAAGGCAACCTTGGAGAATGGTGTGGCCGCTCGGGTTGATGCGTGGATCAGGGGCGTCACACGGCCGGCCAACGGCGCGCGCGACCGGGATCGAGCTGAGCGGTCTCTGTCGGAGAGGTGACGCTTTAGGAACAGATTCAAAGAAAGCCTGCCGGGTCGCGGGTAGTGTGCGGGTCATACGCACGCGGGGAACCGGCTATGACACTTGTTCACGTCCTGGGTGGGGCGTCGCTGCTGATCCTGGTGGCGGTGTCCACGGTGATCAGAGCCGGGATCGGGTTGGATTGGGGAAGTCCGGAACCAGCGGCTCCGGACGCTGCGGAAGAAACCGCTGCGGACGCGGTGGAGGCTGTGGAGGAGCCGGTAGCAGGGTTGGTTGCGCCACACTTCGGGCCATTGTTGGACCGGATGCGGCCTTGACGTGTGCCGACCAACGGTCGGCACCTACCGTCAGCCAGCGCTGATCGGTTGGGGCCCCCAGCCATGAAAAAGGCCCCGCAGTGCGGGGCCTTTTTCTGTTTCGATGTTGGCGCCGGTCAGCGCTTCATCGAACCGAAGAACTCGTCGTTGGACTTGGTGTTCTTCATCTTGTCGAGCAGGAACTCCATCGCGGCGATTTCGTCCATCGGGTGCAGCAGCTTGCGCAGGATCCAGATCTTCTGCAGCAGCTCCGGTTCGATCAACAGGTCTTCGCGGCGGGTGCCCGAACGGTTGATGTCGATGGCCGGGTACACGCGCTTCTCGGCGATACGGCGGTTCAGGTGCACTTCGCTGTTGCCGGTGCCCTTGAACTCTTCGTAGATCACCTCGTCCATCTTGCTGCCGGTGTCGACCAGCGCGGTGGCGATGATGGTCAGGCTGCCGCCTTCTTCAACGTTACGGGCGGCACCGAAGAAGCGCTTCGGGCGGTGCAGGGCGTTTGCGTCCACACCACCGGTGAGCACCTTGCCGGAGCTGGGCACCACGTTGTTGTAGGCGCGTGCCAGGCGGGTGATAGAGTCGAGCAGGATCACCACGTCCTTCTTGTGTTCCACCAGGCGCTTGGCGCGCTCGATCACCATTTCGGCAACCTGCACGTGGCGCGCGGCCGGTTCGTCGAAGGTGGAGCTGATGACTTCGCCGCGCACGGTGCGCTGCATTTCGGTCACTTCTTCCGGACGCTCGTCGATGAGCAGCACGATCATGTGCACGTCCGGGTGGTTGGTGGTGATCGCCGTCGCCACCTGCTGCATCAGCATGGTCTTACCAGCCTTGGGCGGGGAGACGATCAGCGCACGCTGACCCTTACCCTGCGGTGCCATCAGATCCATGATGCGGCCGGTGATGTCTTCGGACGAACCGTTGCCACGTTCCAGGGTGAAGCGCTTGCGCGGGAACAGCGGGGTGAGGTTCTCGAACAGCACCTTGTTCTTGGACGCTTCCAGCGGCTCACCGTTGATGGTGTCCACGATCGACAGCGCGAAGTAGCGCTCGCCGTCCTTCGGGAAGCGGATACGGCCGGACAGGTGGTCGCCGGTGCGCAGGTTGAAGCGGCGGATCTGGCTGGGCGAAATGTAGGTATCGTCCGGGCCGGCCAGGTAGCTGGCCTCAGCCGCGCGCAGGAAGCCGAAGCCGTCCGGCAGGATTTCCAGCACGCCGTCGGCAGCCACGCCGTCGCCATGGCGGGTGAGCACCTTGAGCAGGGCGAAGATCACGTCCTGCTTGCGGGCGCGGGCCACGCCTTCGGAGATCTGCAGCTGCTCGGCGATTTCCAGCAGCTTCTGGGCCGGCATGCGCTTGAGGTCGCTCAGCGAATAGACCGGGAAGCCCTCGGGCACGTTGGCCTGCTGGCTGCGCACGAACGGCTGCTGTTCGCCATTGTCCTGCGGCATGCCGTCGTCGCGGAAGCCACCACCACCACCGCCGCGATTGCGGTCGCGGTCACGGCGATTGCGGAAACGGTCACGGCGGTTGCCCTGGCCTTGGTTCTGGCCCTGGCCCTGGTTCTGACCCTGCTGGTACGGGTTCTGGCCGCCCTGCGGGTTGTTGTTGTTGTTGTTGTTGTTGCGCTGGCCGCCATCGGCGGCGTCCTGGCCAGCGCCCTGCGGGGCCGGGGCATCGCCGCCGGAAGCGGCCGGTGCCTGGGGGGGCTGCTGCGGCGCTGCCGGTGCAGCCGGCGCCGGCGCGGCGGGCGCGGCAGCCAGGGGCAAGGCGTTCTGTTCGGGGGAAGACCCGGTGTCGGCGCTGCTGGCAGCGGCCTTGGCGACGCGCGGCTTGCGCACGCGCTTCTCGGCGGGCGCGTCGGCGCTCCCGGGTTCGGAAGTAGTGATATCGGACAAGTGCTGAATTCCTCGCTGGAAGGTGCGAGCGCCCGGCAGGGGCGGCGAACGTTGGGAAGGGATTCTGGAAAGAAACGTCGTCCAGAAGATGCGGCGCGCGAATGCGGCCGGATATGCCGACACTAACACCGGCTCGCGGCAGCGCGCAAGCCGGGTGGGGCAGGGTCATTCATGCGGGCGTGGGGCCCGCGGGGCAGCCGGGGTGGCCGGCTGCCGGGTGACTCAGGCCAGGGCCTTGTCGAGCAGGCCGGCCAGCTGGGCCTTGCCGACGGCACCGATCTGCTCGCCAACCTTCTCACCGCCCTTGAACACCACCAGGTACGGGATCGAACGAACGTGGTACTTGGCCGCCAGTGCACGGTTGTTGTCCACGTTGACCTTCACGACCTTGGCGCGGCCCTGGTAGGCGTCGGCCAGCTCGTCGAGGGCCGGGGCGATCATCTTGCAGGGACCACACCATTCGGCCCAGAAATCGACCAGGACCGGTTCCTTGGAATTCAGCACGGTGCTATCGAAGTCGGCATCGCCGACATGTACAACCTTGTCGCTCATCTTGGTCTCTCGTTTTGGAGTGCACCCGGCAGGGCCGGAGGGGTTGAACCTGGACAGGGCTGGGGGCCTGGTCCGCGTCTGCTGCCTCGTGGCCGCGGGTGCGGCCAGCGGTGCGTCCGATGGATGCCTGGACGCTCACGGCCGGCAGTGTACCCCTATCGTCGCGGGGCGACAGACACCGGTTGGAAAGAATCATCCTGTGACCGTCATCGCGCTTTGCCGGGGCTGGCGGGAACGATATGCGGGTGGGGCTCTGGCGGTTCCAGTCCCCTGGATCCGGGCGTTCAACTGGGGGTGGGGGCCGTGAAAGGCAGCCACGCAGGGCGAGGCTCCACGCCTGGCGGGGCCGTCGCAGGGGGGTCTGCGACGGCCTCCCCCGGTTTGCCGGCCGCTTTGCGTTAAACTGCCCCACTGTGCGGCGCCCCGGGACCGGTTCGGTCCGGCCTCCGCCTTCCCAGGCGCAGGGCCCAATGGCGACGGTGCCCCCCAAGATTGCAAGCCACCCGCATCTCTGTCGGCTGGCCTTACCAAGACGGACTCATGAGCGACAAACCGCTGACCGATTTGACCTTCTCCTCCTTCGAGCTGCATCCGGCCCTGCAGGCTGGCCTTGAAGGCGCTGGTTTCACCCGCTGCACCCCGATCCAGGCGCTGACCCTGCCCGTGGCACTGCCCGGCGGCGACGTTGCCGGCCAGGCCCAGACCGGTACCGGCAAGACGCTGGCGTTCCTGGTGGCCGTGGTGAACCGCCTGCTGACCCGCCCGGCGCTGGCCGACCGCAAGCCGGAAGACCCGCGCGCGCTGATCCTGGCGCCCACCCGCGAACTGGCCATCCAGATCCACAAGGATGCGGTGAAGTTCGGCTCGGACCTCGGCCTGCGCTTTGCGCTGGTCTACGGCGGCGTGGATTACGACAAGCAGCGCGAACTCCTGCAGCAGGGCGTGGACGTGATCATCGCCACCCCGGGCCGCCTGATCGATTACGTCAAGCAGCACAAGGTGGTCTCGCTGCACGCCTGCGAAATCTGCGTGCTCGACGAAGCCGACCGCATGTTCGACCTGGGCTTCATCAAGGACATCCGCTTCCTGCTGCGCCGCATGCCCGAGCGCACCACCCGGCAGACCCTGCTGTTCAGCGCCACGCTCAGCCACCGCGTGCTGGAGCTGGCCTATGAGCACATGAACGAGCCGCAGAAGCTGGTGGTGGAAAGCGAATCGATCACCGCCGCGCGCGTGCGCCAGCGCATCTACTTCCCGGCCGACGAAGAGAAGATCCCGCTGCTGCTGGGCCTGCTCTCGCGCAGCGAAGGCGCGCGCACCATGGTGTTCGTCAATACCAAGGTGTTCGTGGAACGCGTGGCGCGCTCGCTTGAGAAGGCCGGCTACCGCGTCGGCGTGCTCTCCGGCGATGTGCCGCAGAAGAAGCGCGAGAGCCTGCTCAACCGCTTCCAGAAGGGCCAGCTGGAAATCCTGGTGGCCACCGATGTTGCCGCGCGCGGCCTGCACATCGACGGCATCAAGTACGTTTACAACTACGACCTGCCGTTCGACGCCGAAGACTACGTGCACCGCATCGGCCGTACCGCCCGCCTGGGCGAGGAAGGCGATGCGATCAGCTTCGCCTGCGAACGCTACGCGATGGGCCTGCCGGATATCGAGGCCTACATCGAGCAGAAGATCCCGGTGGAAGCGGTCACCAGCGAAATCCTGACCGCGTTGCCGCGTCCGGAACGCGCGCCGGCCGCGGCGGGCGAGGAAGGCGACGAGAACGAAAGCGTCGGCCAGATCTTCCGCGAAGCGCGCGAAGCCCGCGCCGCAGAGGAAGAGCGTCGCGGCGGCGGTCGGTCGTCCAGCGGCAGCCGTTCCGGCGGTGGCCGTGGCGAGCGCAGTGGTGAGCGCAGCGGCGAACGCCGTCCGCGTGGCCCGCGCAAGCCGCGCGTGGAAGGCGAGCAGCCCGCTGTGGCCGTGGAAGGCGCTGCACCGGTGGAGGCTGCAACGCCTGCCCAGGCACCGCGTCCGCCGCGCGCCGAAGGTGCGCCGGAAGGTGCGGCCGAGGGCGAGCGTGCACCGCGCAAGCGCCGCCGCCGCCGCCACGGTCGTCCGGTGGAAGGTGCCGAGGGTGCCGCGCAGTCGGTTACGCCGGTGCAGGTCACCGCCAAGCCGATGCGCAACACCGCGCCGGCCGCCGACCCGGGTGCAGGCTTCCTGACCCGCATCGGCCGCAAGATCCGCCGGATGCTTTCAGGGGCGTAACGACCAACGGTCGTTACCTACCGCGTAGCGCCCCATCGTTGGTGGGGCGGCATTCCAAAACCGATCAACGGTAGCGCCCGGCCGGTGGCCGGGCGACACGCCGTTCCCACGCCGCCATCCTCCTCCTGCATAATCGGAGGAATGAGCGTCCTGCGTTTTGACAATGTCAGCAAACACTATGCGGGCGGCCACCAGGCTCTGGTGGACGTCAGCTTCGATGTCGCGCCCGGTGAAATGCTGTTCGTGACCGGGCACTCCGGCGCCGGCAAGAGCACCCTGCTCAAGTTGATCCACCTCGACGAACGGCCCAGCCGTGGCGCGGTGGTGTTCGACGAGCGCAACCTGCTCAAGGTGCGCGGCGGCGATATCCCGCACCACCGTCGCGCGGTGGGTGCGGTCTACCAGGACCACCGCCTGCTGATGGACCGCAGCATTGCCGAAAACGTGGCCCTGCCGCTGATCCTGCGCGGTACCCGGCGGGGCGATATCGGCAAGCGCGTGCGTTCGGTGCTCGAGCGCATGGGCCTTGGCCATCGGGAAAAGGCGCTCCCGTCGCAGCTGTCGGCGGGTGAGCAGCAGCGCGTGGGCATCGCCCGTGCGATCGTCGGCGAGCCCAAGCTGCTGGTGGCCGACGAACCCACCGGCAACCTCGATCCGACCCTGGCCGCTGAAATCATGGCGCTGTTCGCCGAACTGCCCGAGCGCGGCACCAGCGTGCTGGTGGTCAGCCACGACCTGGCGCTGCTGCGCGCCATGCGCAAGCGCGTGCTGATCCTGGACCACGGCAAGCTCATTGACGACATCTCGCCGCAGGACCTGGCTGAATGAGTACCGCCACCAACAAGGAAGCCGCGGCGCCGTCGCGCCTAGGCGTGTGGCTGCACCACCACGGCCACAGCGTGGTGTTCAGCCTGGGCCGCGCCTGGCGCAAGCCGTGGGCCACGCTGTTGACCGTGATGGTGATGGCGCTCGCCCTGGCCCTGCCGCTGGGCCTGTCGATCGCGCTGGACAACCTCAAGCATTTCGCCGGCAGCGTGCAGCAGTCGCGCGACATCAACCTGTTCCTGAAGACCGACGTCGACACCGCCGCCGCCCGCCAGGTCGCCGACACGCTGCGCGGTCGCGCCGATGTGGCCGGGGTGACCCTGCGCTCGCCGGACGAAGGCCTGGCCGAGCTGCGCGACAGCGCCGGGCTGGGCGAAGCCATCGATGCGCTGCACGACAACCCGTTGCCATCGCTGCTGATCATCACCCCGGCCAACGGTACCGACGACGCACGCCTGGCGCAGTCGCTGGAAGGCATGCCGCAGGCCGATCTGGTCCAGCACGACGCGCTGTGGCGCAAGCGCCTGGATGCCTGGCTGGGCTTCGGCACGCGCCTGGTGCAGGTATTGTCGGTGCTGCTGGGCCTGGGCGCGGCGCTGGTGGTCGGCAACACGGTGCGGCTGGATATCCAGGCGCGCCGCGATGAAATCGGCGTGCTGCAGCTGCTGGGCGCCAGCGATGGGTTCATCCGCCGCCCGTTCCTTTACCTGGGCGCGTGGTACGGGCTGGGCGCCGGTGCGCTGGCCCTGGCGCTGGTCGGTGGGGCCGGGCTCGCGCTGCGCCCGCCACTGGCCGCGCTGTCGCAGAGCTATGCCAGCCCCTTCGTGCTGCATGGGCTGGACCTGTTGCATTCTTCGCTCGTGCTGGTCGGCACTGTCGTGCTGGGCTGGCTGGGCGCGTGGCTGGTGACGGGGCATTTCCTGCGCCAGACCCGTCCGACCGAAACCTGAGGCCTGCCCTGCATGCGTCCGCAAGTACTGAAGCACCTGGTCGACGACGCACCACGCGTCATGGTGGTCGATGGTTCCAAGCTGGTCCGCAAGCTCATCGCCGACGTGTTGCAGCGCGAGCTGCCGGCGGTCGAGGTGGTGGGCTGCGCCAGCATTGAAGACGCGCGCATGGCGTTGGCGGCCGGTCCGGTCAACCTGGTCACCACCTCGCTGACGCTCAGTGATGGCGACGGCCTGGACCTGGCCCGGCTGGTACGCGAAACCGCCGGGCAGGCCTACGTGCCGGTGATCGTGGTTTCCGGTGATGCCCAGCAGCACCTTGAGCAGCGCCGTTTCACCGATTACGTCACCGATTATTTCGACAAGGCGCTGGGCCATGAAGCCCTGGCGACGTTCATCCGCGGCTATGTGCAGCCGGAAACCATTCCCGGCGCCACCATCCTGTACGTCGAAGACAGCCGCGTGGTCGCCGAAGCGACCAAGCGCATGCTCGAACGGCAGAGCCTGAACGTGCTGCACGTGATGACCGCCGAAGAGGCGTTCGCACTGCTTACCGCCGAATCGCTGGGGCGCAGCAGCCACCGCATCGACCTGGTGCTTACCGACGTCACCCTGAAGGGCGAGCTGAGTGGGCTGGATGTGGTCGAGCGCGTGCGCGTGGACTTCGGCTACGGCAAGCGGCGCCTGCCGGTGCTGGTGATGACCGGCGACGGCAACCCGCTCAACCAGTCCGGGCTGCTGCAGGCCGGCGCCAACGACCTGGTGCAGAAGCCGATCGAAGAACGCCTGCTGGTCACCAAGGTGCTGTTCCAGCTGCGCCTGTCACGCCTCAACGACAAACCGCTGGTGCGATGAACGACGACGTACACCCGACCATCCAGCTTGAACCGAGCTGGAAGGCGCGTATTGGCGATTACCTGCTGCGCCCCGAGATGCGCGACCTGGCGGCCTTCCTGCGCCAGCGCAAGGCGGCCGGCGCGCACGTGTTTCCGCCAGGTCCGCAGATCTTTGCCGCGTTCGACGCCACCCCGTTCGACCAGGTCAAGGTAGTCATCCTGGGCCAGGATCCGTACCACGGTGCGGGCCAGGCCCACGGCCTGAGCTTCTCGGTGATGCCCGGCGTGCCGGTGCCGCCGTCGCTGTTGAACATGTACAAGGAACTGGAAGCCGACCTCGGCCTGCCACGCCCGGACCATGGCTGCCTGCTGCCGTGGGCCCGCCGTGGCGTGCTGCTGCTCAACGCGGTGCTGACCGTTGAAGAGGGGCAGGCCGGCTCCCACCAGAAACGCGGCTGGGAAGGGTTCACCGACCACGTCGTGGACACCCTCAACCGCGAGCGCGAGGGCCTGGTGTTCCTGCTGTGGGGCAGCTACGCCCAGCAGAAGGGCAAGGTGATCGATACCGGCCGCCACCGCGTGCTCAAGGCACCGCATCCATCGCCGTTGTCGGCGCATCGCGGTTTCCTGGGATGCCGACACTTCTCGTCGGCCAACCAGTACCTGGAGCGACGGGGCCTGGGCGGCATCGACTGGTCGTTGCCGCCGATGTCGGCGTAACGACCAACTGTCGTTACCTACCGTCGTTGTCTACACACCCAGCATTTCGATGATGGATTGCGCCACTTGCCGCTTGCGCGGCGGCAGGCGCCGGAACAGCGACAGGATGTTGCCCTCCAGGTCGTTGCGCGCGTAATCGGCGTTGGGCGCCGCGGCGCTCAACTCGCCGCCATCGGCCTTGCCGCAGCCCCGCCCGGTGGCCAGCCACTCGAAACGCACCTGCGTCACCACCGCAATGCGGGCCAGGTGCTCCACGCTCGGATGCGTGCCCTCTTTTCTTTCCCATTGCGCTACCGCACTTCTTTTCACGCCAGTCTCATTCGCGAGTTGCGATTGCGACAGCCCTGCACTGGTCCGCGCTCCACGGATCCGGTCTGACATTGTGAGCATGGCAATCCCCTTCCCGTTCCTTGAGTGGTGGATGGTTAGCGATACTAACGAGACAGCAATTCTTTCAACAGAATGTACAGAATCGCTGTCCGTCGTTGGCACCGCAGGGTTACCCATCCGTAAAACCCGCAGCGACAGCCAAACTTCCCTCAGTAAAACTACTGGCCGGTTTGACGATTGTCGCCCGTCCACGTAGTTAATCCTCCATGCCGGCCAGAAAGTCCGCCGGCAGAATCTGAACGAGACAGGCCAGCATCCGGTCACCCATGGTAGGCATTTTCCTACCCGGGATGGAGTGCTGCGGCCACGACCGGGGGATGGCCGATGGATAATGTTTCAGGTGTGAAAAGGGTGTTAGTGCGGTTCAGGATTGTCAGTATCTCCGCATTAATTGTGATGGGGCTCGCGTTATCCAGCATTTTCACTGTCGCAAATGCCCAGGATGCGTGCACGGCAAATGGCGCCTGTGTTTCTGCTGGTCCGCGACTTGCGCAGGTGGACAGCACCCAGAGTCCGGTCCTGAATCTGCTTTTCACGACGCTTTTGCCCGGAACGAATATCAATATCACTGCGGTGGACTGGAACCACATCGCCGGTGCCGATGTGAATCTCAATGCCCTGCTGACCCGCCTCAACGGGGGTGTCGCGGTCAGCGACCCCAGCCAGGTGCTCAACGCCAACATCACCCTGGGCCAGCTGCAGGCCGCGCTGGTTTCGGTGCTCCAGGCTGACGGCAACACGCTGGCCGCCAACGCACTCAACCTGCTCACGCCATCGCTCAGCGGCCTGACCGGCAACATCCGCCTGGCCGACCTGCTGCAGGTGAGCCTGCCGCCCGGCTCGCTGGCCAACGTCAACCTGGACGTGCTGGACCTGATCACCGGTGGCGTGCAGCTGTACAACTTCCGCAACGTGGTGACCACGCCCACCCCGATCACCCTCACCACCGCGCAGCTGGCCCCGCTCGGCCTGGGTGGCCTGGCCAATGTGCGCATCTGGGCGCAGGTGGTCGAGCCACCGGTGTACAACTGCGGCCCGGTCGGCACCGGCTTCCACAGCGCCGCGATCCGCCTCAAATTCGATTTCGACGTCGCCCAGGGGCTGAACATCGCACCGCTGGTGTCCGCGTTGAACGGGCTCAACGTCGGTGGCCTGGTCTCGCTGGCCGGCACCAACATCACCGCCTCGCTGCTGCATCTGTCCGTGTATGCCGATGTCGCCCGCGCCGAAGGCACCATCAACGCGGTCAACCTGGCCAGCAACGCGGTGACCCTGCAGGCGCGGCCGGGCCTGGTCAACCTGTACATCGGCACCATCAGCGACGCGGTGTTCTTCAACCGCAGCGCCGTGCTCACCCCCGCCAGCGTGACCCCGATCAGCGCCACGTCGCTTGCGGTCACGGTGGGCGTGAACCTGCTCAGCGGTCTGAAAGTGGCGGATGTCGATGTGCCGCTGACCGTGTCCCTGCGTGCGGTGGCCACCGGCACCCCATCCACCCAGTCCGTGGTGTTCAACGGTCCCTATCCACAGACACGCACCTTGAGCAGCGGCACGGTGACCGCCACGGCACTGGTCACCTCGCTGGTCAACTCGCTCGAAATCCAGATCACCAGCGGCACGCCGGTGGTACGGCTGGTCAACAACCTCATCCAGTTGCCGTTGCCGGTGAACAGCATCGTCAACGCCATCATTCCCGCGTTGCTGACGCCGTTACGCGGCGTGATCAACACCGTCATCGCACCGGTCCTGAGCGCCGTGCTTGGCGGCGTGGTGGACAACCTGCTGGGCCTGCTCGGCATCCGCATCGGCCAAGCCGTGTTCACCGTGGAAAGCATTTCGCAGAGCTGCGCGGCCACCGTGCAGCTGGTCAAGACGCTGGCGCCCACCACCGACCCCGGACTGTTCAACCTCAGTGTCGCCCAGGGCGCGACGGTACTGGCCAGCGTGGCCAATGTCGGCAACAACGGCGCCACCACCGCGGTGGTCACCACGCCCGGCACGGTCTACACCCTGGCGGAAACCGCAGGCACCGCCACGGTGCTTGCGCGTTACGCCAGCACCTGGGAGTGCAAGGACCAGGCCGGCACCACGCTGACCAGCGGTACCGGGCAGAACTTCAATTTCACCTCGCCGGCATTGTCGGCGCAGCCGCTCAACGTGGTGTGCCGCATCACCAACCGCACGCGCCAGGCCGATCTGTCGATCACCAAGTCCGATGGCAGCGGTTCCTATACCCCCGGCGGAACCGCCAGCTACGTCATCACCGTCAGCAATGCCGGGCCCGATCCGGTCACGGCGGCGCAGGTGACCGACACCTTGCCGGCCGGCGCCACGCTGAGCGCGCCATGGAGCTGCATCGCGTCGGCGGGAAGCGTCTGCAGCGCCGCCAGTGGCGGTGCGGCGGGAACCAATGGGGTGAGCCTGGGTGTGGACCTGATCAATGGCGGGCAGGCAACGATCACCGTGCCGGTGATCTTCAGCGCCGACCCTGCCGCGTACTAGCCGTATCCACGCGGCGCGCCCGGTGGCGCGCCGACAGCAACGTCGCAACACGTGGTGCGCGGCCGAATGCCTGCGCGCTGCTTTCGAGGATTCCTGCATGTCGACCGCCAGCGCCCGACGCTTCCTTTCCCAGCTCGCTGAAAGCTGCCTGCGCGCCCGCGCGCTGCCGCTGGCCGGCATCCTGCTGATGACCCTGGCCGCGAGCGGTGCGCAGGCGCAGGCCTACCGCAACCCGCTGGTGAACACCGCCACGGTCGCCGCACCGGCCGACATCTCCGATCCCACCCCGGGCAACAACACCAGCAGCGACAGCAACACGCTGGCCGCCAGCGCGCAGCTGAGCGTGTCCAAGACCATCACCACGCCCACGCCGGTCGCCGCCGGCGGCGCGGTGCAGTACCGCATCGAGCTGCGCAACCAGGGGCCGTCGCAGGCGGTGGGGGCCACGCTGGTCGACAGCGTGCCGGCGCAGCTGACCGCAGTGAGCTGGACCTGCGCGGTGGTCTCGCCCAGCACGCAGTGTGCGGCGGCATCGGGCACCGGCAGCGTCAACATCGGCGTCAACGTCGGCGTCGGTGAAGTCCTGGTGGTGCTGGTCAACGGCACCGCGCCGACCACAACGCCGGCCACCATCGCCGCCAACGTGGCCACCACCACCCCGCCGCTGGGCACCACCGACCCGACCCCGGGCGACAACACCGCCACCACCCCCACCATTCCCGTGCAGGCCGCAGCGCTGCTTGCCAACGACGACGACTTCCGCGCCGCGCCGTTGCCGCCGGGTGCCGGTGGCACCACCGCCAGCGTGTTGACCAACGACACCCTCAACGGCGTCCCGGTCGTGGCCGCCAACATGGTGCTGTCGCTGACCAGTGCGCCGTCGGGTTACAGCATTGCCGCCGATGGCACCGTCAACGTGCCGGCCACCGCCGCCGCCGGCCCGGTGACCTTGACCTACCAGCTGTGCGAACAGGCATCGCCGGCCAACTGCGATACCGCCAACGTGCTGCTGGTGGTCGGGCCCAATGCCGTGGACGACAGCTACGCCGTGCAGGCTGGCGCGCAGCTGGTCGCCAACGTGCGCGACAACGACAACTACGTGGTCGACTCCACCTTCACCCAGACCGGCACCGCGCCCACCCAGGGCACCCTGCAGCTGCTCGGCGATGGCAGCTTCACCTACACCGCCAATGCAGGCGCGACCGGCACCGACACCTTCAGCTACCAGTTGTGCCTGCCCGCGCCCAATGGCGCCGCGTGCGATACCGCCACGGTCACGCTGAACATCAACGCCAGCGTCATCGACGCGGTGGCCGATGACTTCACCGCAACCCCGGTGCCGGCACAGAGCGGCGGCACGCTGGCCACCAGCGTGCTGGCCAACGACACCTTCGACGGCAATCCGGTCGTCGCGGCCAATCTGACCACTACGCTGATCACCGCTCCGGCCGGCTACGTGATGGACGCCGGCGGCTTCATCACCGTGCCTGCAGGCACCGCTGCCGGCGCGGTGACCCTGGCCTACCGCATCTGCCTCACCAGCGCGCCGACCCTCTGCGATACCGCCAACGTGCAGCTGGTGGTCGGGCCCGATGCGGTGGACGATGCCGTGACCACACCCGGGGCAGGGCAACCGGCGCTGGGTAACGTGGGCACCAACGACATTGCCGCGCCCGGCGCAGCCTTCTCGCTGGTCACCCCGGCCACCCAGGGCACTGCCGTCATCGGCGGCGATGGCGCCTTCACCTACACCCCCAACGCGGGCGCTGCCGGCACCGACACCTTCAGCTACCAGGTCTGCCTGCCGGCGCCCAATGGCACTGTCTGCGATACCGCGATCGTTACCGTGACGCTCGGCGCGAACGCGCTGCTGGCCAACGATGACACCTTCGCCACCGCCATTCCGGGCGCCGGCGGCACCACGCCCAGCGTGCTGGGCAATGACACCCTCAATGGCAGTGCGGTGGTGCCGGGTACGGTGACCGCAACCCTGCTGTCGACCACGCCGGGATACACCCTGGACCCGACCAGCGGCACCATCGCCGTCGCCGCCAACATTCCGTCGGGCCTGGTCACGCTCAGCTACCGGCTCTGCGAAGTCGCCGTGCCGGCCAACTGCGACGACGCCGACGTCCAGCTGCTGGTCGCGCCTACTGCGCTGGCCGATACCTTCAACGTGCAGGCCGGGCAGTCGGTGAACGGTTCGATCGCGACCAATGACAACGCACCGGTCGGTTCGGAGTATTTCGCCATTACCGCGCCCACGCTGGGCACCATCGATCTTGCCGGCAACGGCACGCTCACCTACACCGCCAACCCGGGAACCAGCGGCACCGACACCTTCGACTACCGCGTCTGCCTGCCGGCGCCGAACGGTGGCACCTGCGCGACGGCCACGGTGAGCGTGATCATCGCGGCCAATACGATCGACGCGGTCGACGATGTGTTCACCGCCCCGGTGATTTCGCCGGTCACCGGCGGTAGCACCGCCAGCGTGCTGGACAACGACACCTTCAATGCCGCCCCGGTCACCGCCGCCCAGGTCACCCTGAGCCTGGTCAACGCGCCGCCACCGGGCTTCACCATCACCAGCGCCGGGGTCATCAACGTACCCGCCGGTGCCGCCGCCGGTGCAGTCAGCCTTACCTACGAGCTGTGCGAAGCCGGCGCGGGCAGCAACTGCGATACCGCGCAGGTTGCCCTGCTGATCGCCCCGGCGGCTGCCGATGACACCTACACCACGCCGGCCGGTCAGCCGCTGGTGGGCGACGTCAGCATCAACGACAACGCACCGGCCGGCGCGGGCTATACCCTGGTCACGCCGCCCGCCGCAGGCACCTTCACCCTGCAGCCCAACGGCAGCTTCACTTACACGCCGGCTGCCGCCGGCCCGCAGACCGCGCAGTACCAGGTGTGCCTGCCTGCGCCGGACGCCACCACCTGCGCCACCGGCACGGTGAACATCACCGTGGTCGCCAACACCCTCGACGCGCTGGACGACAACTTCCGCGCACCGGTGTTCGCGCCGGGCGTGGGCGGCACCACGCCCAGCGTGCTGGGCAACGACACCTTCAACGGGGCCGCCGCCAATCCGCTGCAGGTCACGGTGAACCTGGTGGGCGCACCGGCCGGCTTCAGCATCGATGGTGCCGGTGTCATCACCGTGGCCGGGTTCGCCCCGGCTGGCGCCACCACGCTCAGCTATGCCCTGTGCGAACTCGGCTCCACGACCAACTGCGACACGGCCGACGTACAGGTGCTGATCGCGCCGGATGCGGCCGATGACACGGCCAGCGTCACCGGCACCCAGCCGGGCAGCTTCAACCTGGCCGCCAATGACAATGTGCCCGCCGGTGCCACCTTCACGGTGACCCAGCTGCCGACCAAGGGCGTTGCCGTGCTCGCGGCCGATGGCACCCTGCAGTACACCGCCAACGCCGGGCAGAGCGGCGCGGACACGCTCATCTACCAGGTGTGCCTGCCGGCACCGGACGGCGCCACCTGCGATACCGCACAGGTCGCGATCACCATTGCCGCGGGTGCCCTGGTCGCGGTCAACGACGACTACAGCGCCAGCCCGATCCCGCCCACGGGCGGCAGCACGCCCAGCGTGCTGCTCAACGACACCTTCAACGGCGTGGCCATCGTGCCGGGCACCACCCCGGTCACCGCCTCGCTCACCACGCTGGCCTCGGGCTACAGCATGGCCGCCAACGGCGTAATCTCCGTAGCGGCCGGCACGCTGCCGGGTTCCATCGCCCTGAACTACCAGGTCTGCGAAACCGCGCTGCCCAGCAACTGCGCCACGGCCACCGCCGTAGTGGTGATGAGCCCGGACGCGGTCAACGACGTGCTGCCGGCGGCCGCCGGCGCCACCACCGTGCTCAACGTGCTGGCCAACGATGTGGCGCCGCTCACCCCGGTGCTCAGCGTGACCACCGCCCCGACCGGCGGCAACGTGGTCGTCAACGGCGACGGCACGCTCAGCTACACGCCCACGGGTGCGTTTGTCGGACCCGATGCCTTCACCTACCAGCTGTGCCTGCCGGCCCCGCATGGCAGCGTGTGCGATACCGCCACGGTGGCGCTCACGGTGACGGCGACCACGGTCACCGCGACAAACGACGACTTCACCGCGTCGCCGATCCCGCCGGCGGCGGGCGGCAGCACCGCCAGCGTGCTGCTCAACGACACCTTCAATGGCGCGCCGATCGTGCCGGGCACCACCCCGGTGACCGCCACGCTGATCAGTCCGGTTACCGGCTACACGATGGCCGCCAACGGCGTGGTCAGCGTGGCGCCAGGCACCACGCCTGCTGCTGTGACCCTGAGCTACCAGGTCTGCGAGACCGCCCTGCCGACCAACTGCGCAGCCGCCACCGCGCTCGTTGCGGTCAGCCCGGACGCGACCGATGACACGCTGCCGGCTACCGCCGGCACCGCCAACGTGCTCAACGTGCTTGCCAACGACAGCGCACCGCTGAACCCGGTGGTCACCGTTGTCGGCGCGCCCGCGAACGGCACGGCCGTGGCCAACGGCGACGGCAGCATCACCTACACCCCGACCGGCGCCTACACCGGTCCTGACAGCTTCAGCTACCAGGTGTGCCTCCCGGCACCGGGCGCCGGGGTGTGTGACACCGCCACGGTGTCGCTGACCGTCAGCGCCACCACGCTCACCGCGACCAACGATGACTTCACCGCCACGCCCATCGCGCCGGCTACCGGTGGCAGCACCACCAGCGTGCTGCTGAACGACACCTTCAACGGTGCACCGATCATTCCCGGTACCACGGCGGTGACCGCCTCGCTGTCTTCGCCGGTTACTGGCTACAGCATGGCGGCCAATGGCGTGATCACCGTGGCCGCCGGTACCACGCCGGCGGCGGTAACGCTGAATTACCAGGTCTGCGAGAACGCGGTGCCGACCAACTGCGCCGGTGCCACGGCCGTGGTCGCGGTCAGCCCGGACGCGGTCGACGACGCGCTGCCGGCCACTGCCGGCGCCACCACCGTGCTCAACGTGCTGGCCAACGACACCGCCCCGCTTGCACCGACCGTGACCGTGGCTGCCGCGCCGACCAACGGCACGGCGCTCGTCAACGGCGACGGCACCGTCAGCTATACACCCACGGCCGGCTTCACCGGCGCGGACAGCTTCACCTACCAGGTCTGCCTGCCCGCGCCGGCAGCCGGTGTCTGCGACACCGCCACGGTCGCCGTGACCGTGGGGGTGACCTCGCTCACCGCTGCGGCCGATGACTTCACCGCCACGCCGATCGCCCCGGCAGCCGGTGGCAGCACCGCCAGCGTGCTGCTCAACGACACGTTCAATGGTGCACCCATCGTGCCGGGCACCACCCCGGTGACCGCCACCCTGCTGACCGTGGAAACCGGCTACAGCATGGCCGCCGACGGTGTGATCAGCGTGGCTCCGGGCACCACGCCTGCCGCGGTCACCCTGAACTACCAGGTCTGCGAGACCGCCGTCCCGACCAACTGCGCCGCGGCTGCCGCCGTGGTGGCGGTCAGCCCGGACGCGGTGGACGACACCCTGCCGGCCACGGCGGGTACCGCCACCGTGCTCAATGTCGGCGCCAATGACACGCTGCCGGCCAACCCGTCGATCACGATCGCGGTTGCGCCCGCCAACGGCGTCGCCGTGGTCAATGGCGACGGCACCATCACCTATACGCCCACGGCCGGCTTCACCGGCGCGGACACCTTCTCCTACCAGGTGTGCCTGCCTGCCCCGGGGGCGTCCGTCTGCGATACGGCATCGGTGGCGGTCACTGTCAGCCTGACCGGCCTTGCCGCGGTCAACGACGACTTCACCAACGCGCCCATCGCGCCGGCGACCGGCGGCAGTACCGCCAGCGTGATGCTCAACGACACCTTCAACGGTGCGCCGATCGTGCCGGGTACCACCCCGGTGACCGCCACCCTGCTCACCGTCGAGCCCGGTTACAGCATGGCCGCCGACGGTGTCGTCACCGTTGCGGCCGGCACCACGCCCGCCGCGGTGACGCTGAACTACCAGGTGTGCGAGAACGCGGTGCCGACCAACTGCGCCGGCGCCACCGTCGTGGTCGCGGTCAGCCCCGATGCGGTGGCCGATGCACTGCCGGCCACCGCCGGCACCACCACCGTGCTCAACGTCCTGGCCAACGATGCGGCGCCGCTGACCCCGGTGGTCACCCTTCCGGTCGCACCGAGCAACGGCATCGCCGTGGTCAATGGCGACGGCACCATCAGCTACACCCCGACCGCCGGCTACACCGGCCCGGACAGCTTCACCTACCAGCTGTGCCTGCCCGCACCGGGCGGCAGTGTCTGCGATACCGCCACCGTGACCCTCACTGTCAGCGCCACCACGCTCACCGCGGTGGCCGATGACTTCACCGCGGCACCGATCGCACCGGCGACCGGCGGCAGCACCGCCAGCGTGCTGCTCAACGACACCTTCAATGGTGCGGCCATCGTGCCCGGTACCACGGCGGTGACCGCATCGCTGCTCACCACGGCGCCCGGCTACACCATGGCCGGCAACGGTGTCGTCACCGTTGCGGCCGGCACCACGCCCGCCGCGGTGACGCTCAACTACCAGGTGTGCGAGAACGCGTTCCCGACCAACTGCGCGGCCGCGACCGTGCTGGTGGCGGTGAGCCCGGATGCGGTGGCAGATGCCCTGCCGGCCACCGCCGGCACCACTACCGTGCTCAACGTCCTGGCCAACGATGCGGCGCCGCTGAACCCGGTGGTCACCCTTCCGGTCGCACCGACCAACGGCACCGCCGTGGTCAATGGCGACGGCACCATCAGCTACACCCCGACCGCCGGCTACACCGGCCCGGACAGCTTCACCTATCAGCTGTGCCTGCCCGCACCGGGCGGCAGCGTGTGCGACACCGCCACGGTGACGCTCACCGTCAGCGCCACCACGCTCACCGCGGTGGCCGATGACTTCACCGCGGCACCGATCGCACCGGCGACCGGCGGCAGCACCGCCAGCGTGCTGCTCAACGACACCTTCAACGGCGCTGCCATCGTGCCCGGGACCACTCCGGTCGCGGCATCGCTGGTGACCCCGGTGACCGGGTACAGCATGGCCACCAACGGTGTGGTCAGCGTGGCCCCCGGCACCACGCCGGCGGCGGTGACGCTCAGCTACCAGGTGTGCGAAGTGGCCGTGCCGACCAACTGCGCGCAGTCCACCGCCGTGGTCGCGGTCAGCCCGGTCGTGGTTGATGACACGCTGACTGCAGCGGCGGGTACCACCACGGTGCTCAACGTCATCGCCAACGACACCCTGCCGGTCAATCCGACCATTACCGTATCGGCCGGCCCGGCCAACGGCAGCGTCATCGTCAACGGCGACGGCACCATCAGCTACACGCCCAACCCCGGCTACACCGGCCCGGACAGCTTCACCTACCAGGCCTGCCTGCCCGCCCCGGGTGCCGGTGTGTGCGACAGCGCGACGGTCTCGATCACCGTCGCCGTCACCACGGTCACCGCCGTGGCCGATGACTTCAGCAGCACCCCGATCGCACCGGCTGCCGGTGGCAGCACGTCCAGCGTGCTGCTCAACGACACCTTCAATGGCACCCCAATCGTGCCCGGCACGACCCCGGTGACCGCGTCGTTGCTGGGCCCGGTGCCGGGCTACAGCATGGCCGCCAACGGTGTCGTCACCGTTGCGGCCGGCACCACGCCCGCTGCAGTCACGCTGACCTACCAGGTCTGCGAGACCGCCGTGCCGACCAACTGTGCACAGTCCACCGCGCTGGTGGCGGTCAGCCCGGCCGCTGCGGACGACACGCTGTCGGCCACGGCGGGCGCCACCGCGGTGCTTGCAGTGACCGCCAACGACACGCTGCCGCTCAACCCGACGATCACCGTCCCGGTCGCGCCGGCCAACGGCACCGCCGTGGTCAATCCCGATGGCAGCATCAGCTACACGCCAACCGCAGGCTTCACCGGCGCGGACAGCTTCACCTACCAGGTGTGCCTGCCTGCACCGAATGGCAGCGTGTGCGATACCGCGTCGGTAAGCCTGACGGTGACGGCCAGCGCGCTGGTCGCGCAGGCCGATGACTTCAGCGGCGCGCCGGTTGCGCCGACCGGTGGCACCACCGCCAGCGTGCTGCTCAACGACACCTTCAACGGCGCCCCGATCGTTCCGGGGACCACGCCGGTGACCGCCTCGCTGGTCGGCGCGGTGCCGGGTTACAGCATGGCCGCCAACGGCGTGGTGACCGTGGCACCGGGCACGCTGCCGGCAGCGACCACGCTCACCTACCAGGTGTGCGAGAACGCACAGCCGGGCAACTGCGCCCAGGCCACCGCGCTGGTCGCGGTGCGCCCGGATGCGGCCGACGACGCGCTGCCCGCCGGGACCGGCACCACGGTACTGGCCGTGGCCGCCAACGACACCTTGCCGGTCGGCGCGGTGTTCACCGTGCCGGTGCCGCCGTCCAACGGCACCGCCGTGGTCAACGGCGACAACACCATCAGCTACACCCCCAACGCGGGCTTCACCGGTACCGACACCTTCACCTACCAGGTGTGCCTGCCCGCGCCCAACCTCAACGTGTGCGACACCGCCACGGTCAGCGTGACGGTCACGGCCACGCTGCTGGACGCGGTGGACGACACCGCCAGCAACGTGCCGGCAACCGGGGCGCTCGGCGTGCTCAATGTGTTCGCCAACGACACCTTCAACGGCGCCGCGCTCGATCCGGCCACGGTGGTGCTGACCCCGAACAACACCACGGCGCTGACCATCCAGCCCAACGGCAGTCTGGACGTGGCGGCCGGTACCCCGGGTGTCACCTACACCACCACCTACCGCCTCTGCCTGGTGGCACAGCCGACGGTGTGCGACATCGGCACGGTGTCGGTCACCCTGGCCACCACGCCGGGCCTGCTCGACGCGGTGGACGACACGGTGGCCAATGTGCCGGCCGCCGGCGCCAACGGTGTGGCCAACGTGTTGACCAACGACACCTACAACAGTGCCGCGCTGGACCCGGCCACCGTGGTGCTGACCCCGGTCAACACCGCCGCCATCACCATCCAGCCCAACGGCAGTGTCAACGTCGCGGCGGGCACGCCCGGCACCACCTACACCACCACCTACCAGATCTGCCTGGTGGCCCAGCCGGCGGTGTGCGATATCGGCACGGTGTCGGTGACGCTGGCCAGTGCAGGTGTCCTGGTGGCCAACGACGACAGCGTGCCAGGCGTGCCCCCGGGCGGCGCCACCGGCGTGACCAACGTGCTGACCAACGACACGTTGAACGGTACCCCCGTGGACCCGACCACGGTGGTGCTGACGCCGACCAACACCCCGGCGCTGACCATCCAGCCCGACGGCAGCGTCGACGTCACTGCCGGTACGCCCGGGACGACCTACACCACCACCTACCAGATCTGCCTGGTGGCGCAGCCCACGGTATGCGCGGTGGGTACGGTGTCGGTCACCCTGGCGGCAGCGCCGAACAGCGTGCCGGTGGCCAACAACGACCAGGCCAGCACGCCACAGGACACGGCGGTCGATGTGCCGGTGCTGGCCAACGACCTGGCCAATGGCGCGCCGGTCGATCCGGGCACGGTGGCGGTGACCATCACCACCGCGCCGACCATGGGCACGGCGGTGGTGCTGCCTGACGGCAGCGTGCGCTACACCCCGATGACCCACTTCAGCGGTGCCGACAGCTTCACCTACAGCCTCTGCAACCAAGCCTCGCCGGCGGTCTGCAGCAGTGCCACGGTCACCGTGCAGACCCAGGTCAATGACGTGGACGTGGTGGACGAGAACATCACCGTGCTCAGTGGGACCACCACCACCGTACCGCTGCTGGACAACCTCACCACCAGCGGCGCTCGCATCAACCCGGCATCGATGCGGCTGGGCAGGGCGGCGGGCAACGGACGCGCAACCTGCGGCAACGGCGAATGCATCTACACCGCCTTCGTCGGTTACAGCGGCCTGGACAACTTCAGCTACAACATCTGCGATGCCTCGATGCCGACCCCGGTGTGCGTGGAAGGCTGGGTCAACGTGGTGGTCACCGCCGATGCGGTGGTGCTGCGCCTGACCAAGCAGGCCACCCAGCGCAGCGTGAAGGTGGGTGACGTGGTGCGCTACGTGGTCACCGTGGAGAACATGGGCGACTTCGACGCGCTGGGCGTCACCCTGTTCGACACCCTGCCCAGCGGCTTCACCTTCATCCCGGGCGGGTTCGAGGCGCAGGACATCGACAATTCCGCACGTGCCAGCGGCGTGGCACCGCTGCGCATCGACGGCCTGGACATCCGCGCCGGTGGATCGGCCACGCTGGTGTACTACCTGCGGGTGGGGGCGGGCGTGGGGCTGGGTGTGCATACCAACCGCATCACTGCCAATGACGTGCTGGGCACCACCATCAGCAACGTGGCCTCGGCCGACGTGGAGGTGATCGGCGACCCGCTGCTGGACGAAAGCCTGGTGATCGGCAGCGTGTTCAACGATCGCAACGGCAACGGCGTGCAGGACGCAGGCGAACGTGGCATCCCGGGTGTCCGCGTGGCATCGGTGGAAGGCCTGGTGATCGAAACCGATGCGTACGGCCGCTATCACCTGGTCGGCATCAACGGTGGCCAGGCGCGCGGACGCAACTTCATCCTCAAGGTCGATCCGACCACGTTGCCGGCCGACGCACGCTTCACGACCCGCAATCCGCTGCTGCGCCGGATCACCCCGGGGTTGCCGGTGCGCTTCGACTTCGGCGTCGCATTGCCCGAAGGCAGGTTCAACGCCGGGCCACCGCAATCGGTGCTGGAGGTTGGGGAAGGGCTGTTCGTTCCCGGCCAGGCCACGCTGGGCGCCGCTGCCGAGACGGTGCTGGCGCATGCAGCACGCACGCTGGAAGCGCAGGGCGGGGGACAGGTCAACGTAGCCGCCGGGCAGGCCACGCCTGCACTGGCCGGGCAGCGCGCCGAGGTGCTGCGCAAGGCCCTGCTGCCACGGCTGCCTGCCGATATTGCCGCCCGTGTGCAGGTCCAGGTGCAGCCCGCTGCGCCGGCCCGCCCCGCCGACCGTGCGGACCGCTGAGGAGATGACCATGAACCGCAAGACCTCACTCAGCTCCCTGATGCTCCTGTTGGCGCTGTGGTCGCCGATGACCTACGCGCAGGCGCCGCAACCGCTGCCCGAAGTGCCGACCACCCTGTGCGGGGTGGACGGCTGCCGGCAAGGCAATGACCTGCTGCTGCAGGTGCGTCCGGCGGTGGATGCTCCCGCCGGTCCTGCGGAACCCGGTGCGGTGGTGCCGGCACCCAATGGTCCGTCGGCCACCGAGCTCCCCGATGGCGCCGTGGTCTGGGCCACCGAAGATCCGGCGCTGTCGGCGCCGGTGCTCAATGTGCAGACCGGCTCCATGGCTCCGTTCGAGAACGGCCGGCTGACCAAGCCGCTGCGCTTCCACGGCTACAACAACTACGCCTCGTTCATCGAGCGCCTGGAAGTGGTGATCTACCGCGGCAGCGACACCGACCTGGTCACGCCGCTGGCGCGCATCGAGATGCCGGTGGACTACGTCGGCAATACCGAATGGGACGGGCAGCTGCCGGACAACCTCAACCTGCGAGTTGGCGACGACCTGCAGTACATCGCCCGGGCCTACGGCCGGGATGGTTCTTTCGATGAAACCAACGCGCAGCGCTTCCAGCTGGTACTGCCCACCGACTACGAACGCGGCACCCAGCTGGTGCGGGACAACGTGCAGCGCACCCTGGGTCGCGTGCTCGATGGCGACGATGCGCAGGCCCAGCAGCTGAGCAATGCCATCTACGGGCAGAACGCGCTGCGCCAGCAGAACATCCCGATCTATGGCTCGCGGGTGCGGATCTACGGGCGTGGGTTGAGCCCCAATGCACGGGTGATGATCAACGGGCAGAGCTTCCCGGTGGACCTGGAGCAGAAGTTCGCCGCCGAGTTCCTGGAGCCGATCGGCGAGCACCGGTACACCGTGCAGGTGGAGGCCATGGACGCGCCGACGCTGACCCGCACGCTCGACGTGGAAGTGACCGGCAGCTACCGCTTCCTGGTGGCGCTGGCCGACGTGACCTTGTCGCGCAATACCGCCAGCGGCAACCTGGATCCGCTCGCCGCCGACCGCGACCAGGACGACAGCTTCCTCAGCGAAGGCCGGCTGGCGTTCTACCTGAAGAGCAAGCTGCGCGGCAAATACCTGGTCACCGCGCAGGCCGACACCTACGACCGCGAGCTGAAGCGGCTGTTCGACGGCTTCCTGGATGCCGACGCCCGCGACGTGTTCCGCCGCCTGGATCCGGACCAGTACTACCCGGTATACGGTGACGACTCCACCACGTATCGCGACATCGACACCCAAGGCAAGCTGTACGTGCGCGTGGACTGGGACCAGAACCAGGCGCTGTGGGGCAACTTCGCCACTGGCTTCACCGGCACCGAGTACGGCCAGTACGTGCGTTCGCTGTACGGCGCGGCGGTGAGCTGGCGCTCGCGCGCGACCACCCCGCTGGGCGACCCGCGTTCGCTGCTCAAGGCCTTCGGTTCCGAGGCGCAGTCCGCGCTTGGCCACACCGAGTTCCTCGGCACCGGCGGCAGCCTCTACTACCTGCGTCACACCGACCTGCTGCCCGGCTCGGAGCAGGTGGTGCTGGAGGTGCGCGACCGTACCACCGGCCGCACCGAAGTGCGCACCAACCTGCAGCGCGGCGTGGACTACGAGATCAATGAAATCCAGGGCCGCCTGTTCCTGACCCGCGCGCTGTCGCAGATCACGCGCGAGAACGTGCGTACGCTGACCCGTGATACGCCGCTGGATGGCTATGACCAGCTGCTGCTGGTGGACTACGAGTACATCCCGCTGGGATTCAGCACCGACGACGTGAGCGCCGGCCTGCGCGGCAAGCAGTGGTTCGGCGACCACGTGGCGGTGGGCGGCACCTACGTCGACGAGAACCGCAGTGGCGACGACTACAGCCTGATGGGCGCCGACCTGACCCTCCAGGCCGGACGTGGTACTTACCTGAAGCTGGAGCAGACCCGCACCGAGGCCACTGCCGCGCCGATCTTCTACTCCGACAACGGCGGCCTGAGCTTCATCCAGCGCAATCCGGTCAGCGGCGACCGCAAGGGCGATGCACGCGCGGTGGAAGCGCGCGCCAACCTGCGTGAGCTGGGCTGGACAAAACAGGATTGGAGCATGGGCGCCTGGTGGCGCGACGTGGACGCCGGCTTCTCGGTCTCGCGCATGGACAGTGGGCTGGCGCTGGAGGAATACGGTGCCGAGTTCCTGGGCTACTTCACCGACAACCTGAGCCTGTACGGCCGGCACAGCCGCGCCGAGCGCGGTGAGGTGGCGGTGGAGCAGTCGCAGCTGACGATGGACTGGCGGCTGGGCAACGACGGCCAGCTCGGGGCCGAACTGCGCCGGGTGCGCGAAGAGAACGCCGGTACCGACGTGGACGGCACCCTGGCGGCGCTGAGTTACCGGCAGCGCTTCGGTGCCAAGTGGGAGCTGTATGGGGTAGGGCAGCTGACCGTGGATGACGACAGCGGCGCCTACGAGAAGAACGACCTTGCCACGCTCGGCGCGCGCTACCTGTTCGGCGACCGCTCCAGCCTGGGCGCGGAAGTGAGCAGCGGCAGCCGCGGCGATGGCGCCAAGCTCGAAGGCGAATACTGGATGACGCCCGAGCACAGCTTCTATGGCAACTACAGCTACAGCACCGACCGCACCACCACTGACCCGCTCTACGACACCGGGCTGCAGTCGGGCTGGACACTCGGCCAGCGCTGGCGCCTGAGCAACCAGGTCAACGTGTTCAACGAAAGCCAGTACCTGAAGGACCGTCGCGACGACAGCGCCGGGCTGGTGCATACCTTCGGCATGGACTTCTACCCCGCGCAGGGCTGGACGCTGGGCTTCAGCGTGATGGACGGCGAACTGGACGCGACGACCGGGCGCGTCGATCGCCGCGCCTACAGCGTCAGCGGTGGCCGCACCGATGCCGATACGCAGTGGACGAGCAAGCTCGAATACCGCCGCGACGAAGGCGCTGAAGATCGTCGGCAGTGGGTGACCACCAACCGGCTGCTGTACAAGGTCAACGAGGACTGGCGCATCGCGCTGCGCGCCAACTACGCCGACACCGATGACAAGCGCAATCCGCTGGCCGATGCCAAGCTGGTGGAGTCCAACCTGGGCTTTGCCTGGCGTCCGCACGACAACACGCGCTGGGCGGCCTTCGGCAAGTACACGTATCTCTACGACGTGGCGTCGCTGGGCCAGGAAGGCGGCAACGTGTACGACCAGAAATCGCAGATCGTCTCGTTTGAAGGAGTGATGCAGCTCAGCGACCGTTGGGAGCTGGCCGGGAAGCTGGCCGGCCGCTGGGGCGATTACCGCACCGGGCGCGGCGAGGGCGCGTGGCTGGACAGCCGGGTCAACTTCTCCGCCTTGCAGTTGCGCTACCGGTTGTTCGCGCAGTGGGAGGCGATGGGCGAGTACCGCTGGCTGGACGTGCGCGAGGGCGGCGACAAGAAGGGCTGGCTGGTGGGCGTGGACCGCCAGGTGGGGCAGAACTTCAAGATTGGTGCGGGGTACAACTTCACCGAGTTCAGTGATGACCTGACCGAGTTGCGGTATGAAGCGAAGGGGTTCTTCCTGAATTTGTCCGGGTATTACTAGGCTTCGGCATTGTCTGGCCTGCCACCGTTCATCTCATTCGGGCGCTTCGGCTGAATGCCTGGCAACGTTTTCATCCTGAATGGGCCGATCTTTGTGGGATTGTCCTGCCCAAAACGACGTGGTGGAGACATTTTGGACTGTATCATATTGATTTACATTGGAATTGCGCCGAAGGGCGGCCACTCGCAACTGTCACCATTTCGCGGTACGTTAGGGGCCTGATCTGCGTCAGCGTTTCACCTGCGGAACGCTGGAACTTTTTGAACTGTCAGCAGTCCAAATACAGGACTGATAAGATGACCCCTATGAGCCAGAACATGTCTACTGCCCTTGTGGCAAACAATCTTCCGATTCCCAGTGCGCTCGGTTCGCTGGACGCCTACATCGGCGCCGTGCACCAGATCCCGGTGTTGACGGTCGATGACGAGCAGGACCTGGCCCGCCGCTTCCGCGACGAGCAGGACCTGGACGCCGCGCGCGAGCTGGTCCATTCCCACCTGCGCTTCGTGGTGCACGTGGCCCGTGGCTATAACGGCTACGGCCTGCAGCTGGGCGACCTGATCCAGGAAGGCAACATCGGCCTGATGAAGGCCGTGAAGCGCTTCGACCCGGACATGGGCGTCCGCCTGGTGTCCTTCGCGGTGCACTGGATCCGTGCCGAAATGCACGAGTTCATCCTGAAGAACTGGCGCATCGTCAAGGTCGCCACGACGAAGGCGCAGCGCAAGCTGTTCTTCAACCTGCGCAAGTCCAAGACCCGCCTGGGCTGGTTGAACGCGGCGGAAGTCACCGCTGTCGCCAAGGACCTCAACGTGTCCGAACGCGAAGTGCTGGAAATGGAATCGCGCCTCTCGGGTCGCGACATCGGTTTCGATGCGCCCAGCGATGACGATAACGAGCATGCGCCGCCGTCGCCGGCTGCGTTCCTGGTCGCCAACGATGAAGATCCGTCGATGGCCTACGAGCGTGCCGACAGCGAAGACAACCAGCTGCAGCTGCTGCGCGAAGGCCTGGCCGAGCTCGACGCCCGCTCACGCGACATCATCCGTCGTCGCTGGCTGGACGCCGACAGCAAGGTCACCCTGCAGGAGCTGGCCGATGAATACGGTGTGTCCGCCGAACGCATCCGCCAGGTCGAAGCGAACGCGCTGAAGAAGATGAAGGCGCTGTTCACCGCGTAACGCGGCATCCAACGCATCAAACAAAAGCCCGGCATCGCTGGGCTTTTTTGTTGCGCCAAGGACGTGCCCACCAACAGTGGGCACCTACCGAGGGTAGAGCCGACTGTTAGTCGGCTGCTCTTACGCCCTCTCGCGCGCGATAGCCCGCCAGCCAATGTCATTGCGGTGGAATTCGTTTTTCCACGTCACCTTCGCCACGCCCGCATACGCATTGGCCTGCGCATCGCCCACGCTGTCGCCCAGCGCGGCCACGCACAACACGCGGCCGCCAGCGCTGAGCACCTGGCCCTGCGCGTCCAGCGTGGTGCCGGCGTGGAACACCTTGGCCGTAGACGGCACCTGGTCCAGCCCGTGGATCACATCACCGGTGATCGGCGTTTCCGGATACGGCGCCGCCGCCATCACCACGCCCAGCGACGGACGCGGGTCCCACCGCGCTTCCACTTCATGCAGGCGTGCATCGATCGCCGCCTCCACCAGTTCCACCAGGTCCGACTGCAGGCGAAGCATTACCGGCTGGGTTTCCGGGTCGCCGAAGCGCACGTTGAATTCAATCACCTTCGGCGCGCCACTGGCATCGATCATCAGCCCGGCGTAAAGGAAGCCCGTGAACGGAATGCCATCGGCGATCATGCCCTGCACGGTGGGGTTCACCACCTCGCGCATCACCCGTGCGTGCACCTCCTCGGTAACCACCGGTGCGGGCGAATACGCGCCCATGCCGCCGGTGTTCGGGCCGGTATCGCCATCGCCCACGCGCTTGTGGTCCTGCGAGGTGGCCATCGGCAGCGCCGTGGTGCCATCGACCATCGAGATGAAGCTGGCTTCCTCGCCATCGAGGAATTCCTCGATCACCACGCGCGCGCCTGCATCGCCGAACGCATTGCCCGACAGCATGTCGCGCACCGCGTCTTCGGCCTCCTGCTGCGTCATCGCCACGATCACGCCCTTGCCCGCGGCCAGGCCATCGGCCTTGACCACGATCGGTGCGCCCTTGTCGCGGACGTAGGCCAGCGCAGCATCCACCTCGGTATGCACGGCATAGAACGCGGTGGGAATGTTGTGGCGGGCGAGGAAGTCCTTGGCGTAGGCCTTGCTTCCTTCCAGCTGCGCCGCCGCAGCGGTGGGGCCGAAGATGCGATGGCCCGCAGCGCGGAAGCGGTCGACCACGCCGGCCACCAGCGGTACTTCCGGGCCAACCACGGTCAGCTCGACACCTTCTGCCTGCACAAGTGCCAGCAGCCCGTCCAGGTCCGTGACTTTCACCGGGACATTGCGGCAGCCGGCCTCGGTGGCGGTACCCGCATTGCCCGGTGCAACCAGCACCTCGGTGACACGGGACGACTGGGCCAGCTTCCAGGCCAGGGCATGTTCACGGCCGCCGGAGCCGATGACGAGGATTTTCATTGGGGCATTCCTGGGGTAACAGTAAGAAAGTTGAGTGGAAGGAGGTCAGTCCGGTTTCACGGCGGAGACAAGACGCTTGGCTTCGGTGTGCAACTGCTGCAGGTCAACCTCGGCCTCGCGTTCTGATGTGATCCTGTCCGCTCCGCGCCGCTCCGCATCAAATGCTGCGTATCGCTCCGCGATGATCAACTCCATCTGCTGACTTGAGATGCGGCCCGGACCGTTGAGCACAGCGCGTTCGTTGAAGTCGAGGAAACGGTCGGTCTGCGTGATCCAGTCGTCCATCCGCGTTTCGATGCGACGCTCGGCACGGTCTTCTGCGAAGTCGAGGAACATGGTGACCAGCCGGTTCAGCTGATCGAGTTCCCTCTGCGTCAGGTAGTTCTTTGACACGACCGCGTCGGACTTGCGGAGCTTGTCGCCGGACCAGTTTGTCAGGCCCATGTGAGGCACGTCGGGATCGGCGCGCTCGACAATCAGCTGCGCAGCGGTGCGGCCGGTAATGGCGAAGACCAGCTTGTTCTGGATGGTGGCGAAGAACGTCTTGGCTGTTGCTGCCGTGCCGTCGTAATCGCTGCTGCTGGCTTTGAACAGATCACGCAGCGTCTGGTAGAACCGCTTCTCCGAACTTCGGATGTCGCGGATGCGGAGCAGCAGTTCCTTGAAGTAGTCCGCGCGCTCGGCGTCCTTGAGTCGTTCGTCGTTGAGCAGGAAGCCCTTGGCCAGATACTGAGCCAACGACGAGCCGGCCCAGCGGCGGAACTGTGCTCCGCGAGGCGAGCGGACCCGGAAACCGACGGCTATGATGAATTCCAGTCGGTAATTCGTTGTTTTATAACGTTTTCCGTCGGCGGCAGTTGTCAAGTAATGCTTGACAACTGATTCCTCTGACAGCTCCTGCTCTGCGAAGATGTTGCGGGCATGCAGACTGATGTTCTGCTTGGTGGTATCAAACAGCTGGGCCATTTCTGCCTGCGTCAGCCAGACCGTACCTTCCGCGGCGCGCAGATGAACCTCCGTCCGACCGTCATCGGTGCGGTACAGAATCAGCTCGCCATGGTTGTCGGTCATGCGATCACCCTCCAGCTCCGGTCAGAACCTGTCAGCGGGCGCCGACGCCTGGTCGGCCCCCACCTTACGCCGAACAATCAATGGCGGAAGTGACGCACGCCGGTAAACACCATCGCCAGGCCGTGTTCGTCAGCCGCGGCGATCACCTCGGCGTCGCGCATCGAACCACCCGGCTGGATCACCGCCTTGATGCCGGCGGCGGCGGCGGCGTCGATGCCGTCGCGGAACGGGAAGAACGCGTCGGACGCCATCACCGAACCTTCTACCACCAGGTTCGCGTCGGCGGCCTTGATGCCGGCGATGCGCGCCGAATACACGCGGCTCATCTGGCCAGCGCCGACGCCGATGGTGCGGTTGTCCTTGGCATAGACGATCGCGTTCGATTTGACGAACTTGGCCACGCTCCAGGCGAACAGCAGGTCGGTGAACTGCTTCTCGGTCGGAGCCAGCTTGCTGACCACGGTCAGTTCGTCACGGCGCATGCCACGGTTGTCCGCGCTCTGCACCAGCAGGCCCGAGCCAATGCGCTTGGTGTCGTAATTGTTGCGGCCTTCGCCGTGCGGAATGCGCAGCACGCGCACGTTCGCCTTCTTCTGCGCGTACTCCAGCGCAGCCGGTTCGTAATCCGGGGCGATCAGCACTTCCACGAACTGGCGGTCCAGGATCACCTTGGCCGTGGCGGCGTCGAGCGGCTTGTTGAAGGCGATGATGCCGCCGAAGGCGCTGGTCGGGTCAGTGGCGTACGCCAATTCGTAGGCATCGCCGTTGCCGGCGCCCACGGCCACGCCGCACGGATTGGCGTGCTTGACGATCACACAGGCCGGCGCGTCGAACTGGCGCACGCATTCCCATGCGGCATCGGCATCGGCCAGGTTGTTGTAGCTCAGTTCCTTGCCCTGCAGCTGCTGGAACGTGGCGAGCGTACCTGCCACCGGCGACAGGTCGCGGTAGAACGCGCCGGCCTGGTGCGGGTTCTCGCCGTAGCGCAGGTCCATGACCTTCACGAAGCTGGAATTCATCTGCGCCGGGAACTCGGTCCGCATCGGCACGGCCGCATCGGTGGCGGTTACCGCCGACAGGTAGTTGCTGATCGCCGCGTCGTACTGCGCCACGCGGTTGAACGCGGCCACCGACAGCGCGAAGCGCTTGGCGGCCGACAGCCTGCCATCATTGGCATCCAGCTCGGCGAGCAATTCGGCGTACTGCGACGGATCGGTGGCCACTGCAACACGGGCGAAGTTCTTCGCCGCCGATCGCAACATGGCCGGGCCGCCGATGTCGATGTTTTCCACCGCATCGGCCAGCGTGCAGTCCGCGTTGGCGGTGACGCGCTCGAACGGGTACAGGTTCAGCACCAGCAGGTCGATCGCCGCGATGCCATGTTCGGCCATCACCGCCTCATCCTGGCCGGCACGGCCAAGCAGGCCGCCGTGCACCAGCGGGTGCAGGGTCTTGACCCGGCCATCCATCATTTCCGGGAAGCCGGTGACGTCGGCCACGTCCTTGACCGGCAGGCCGGCGTCGCGGATTGCCTTGGCGGTACCGCCAGTGGAAAGCAGCTCGACGTTACGCGCGGCGAGGGCGCGGGCCAGGTCGATCAGACCGGTCTTGTCGGAAACGGAAAGCAGGGCCCGGCGCACGGGCAGCAGATCGGAACTCATGGGGGCAGGAGATCGAAGCGGAGCGGGCCCATATTGTAGGCCGTCCCGCACCCCCACCGGGGCCTCAGGTGGCGATGCCGTACTCTTTCAGCTTCTTGCGCAGGGTGGCACGGTGGATGCCCAGCATCGACGCCGCGCGGCTCTGGTTGCCTTCGCAGTGGTTGAGCACTTCCACGAACAGCGGGATTTCCATTTCACGCAGGACGATCTCGTACACGTCATCCGCATCGCAGCCGTCCAGGTCGCGCAGGTAACGCCGGACCGACTGGGCCACGTGTTCGCGCAGCGGCGGCTTCGGCGCGCCACGACTATTGTCAGGACGAGAAAGGACAGCGTTCAAGAAGGATCCCGGTGCGAAGCCAGGGCGGACCACAACCCTGGCGGAGAATTTGGAGGGGGCCAGTCTAGCGCGTGCGTGGCCGTGCCGCCACGCTCGTTGGCAGGACGCCGGGTTACAGGAACTCGAAGGTGAATGCGACGGTGGACGCAGCCGGTTCGCGCACCCGGAACGCGATCTGCGCGCTCTGGCCCGGTTCCAGTACGGAAGCGGCATCGGCCGTAGGGTCCAGGTAGTCGTGCGGCGCGAACACGCGGGTACCGATCACGCGGCCATCGGCGTCGGACAGCGACAGCCGCAGCGAGGGCCAGGCTTGTGCCCAGCGGGCATCGTTGCGGAAACTGGCCTGCACCTGCAGCGCGCCGGGCTGGCCGGGCACCGGCCGCACATCGCGGCTGATCATGCTGAAGGCGGCCGGTTCCTGCCAGGCCGGCAGGCTGCAGCGCAGCACGCTGCACAGCCCGGCAATCCACGGCCTGCTTCCAGCATCGGCGGCCAGTCGCGCGCGGTCGGCGACGGCGATCTGCAGCGACAGCAGCACGACCAGGCCACCGACCAGCGCCCACTGCCAACGCGGCGTGGGCGCTGCACGTTCGGGGGCGCGCATGAAACTGGGGGCGTGCGTGGCAGCAGCGTTGGGCGCGATGGGCTCGGCCACCGCGACCGGAGCGGGGTCGATGTCCGCTTCGGTCTGCTCGATGTCCTCCACATACGCCTCGGCAACAACGGGATTGTCCTCGTTGTTGTCCGCCTCGCTGTCCGGGGCGACCGCGTCGACCGCCTCGGGCGTGGGTTCAGCGGACGCACGCAGGAACGTGGCCAGTGGACGTCGCGGTGGCGGAGTCGGTTCGCTCATCGGGTCATTCAAGCACGGCGCACGCCGGTGATGCGCATCCAGTCGTCGTCGCGCGCCACGTCAAGCTGCTCGAACCAGGGCGCATACCGCACCAGCAGTTCGTCTTCCTGCCCATGCAGGATGCCCGACAGCGCAATGCGGCCGCCTGGTGCCACGCGTGCGGCCAGCACATCGGCCAGCGCATCCAGCGCCGAGGCCAGGATATTGGCCACCACTACCGGGTAGGTGGCCTGCGGTTCGTCGGCCGGCAGGTAGACCTGCATGCGGTCCTGCAGCGCGTTGCGCTCGGCGTTGTCGCCCGTGGCGAGTACCGCCTGCGGGTCGTTGTCCACGCCCACGGCCCTGGCCGCGCCGAGCTTGAGCGCAGCCAGCGCCAGGATGCCCGAGCCGCAACCGAAATCCAGTACCGTCTGCCCGGCCAACGCGCCTTCGGCGGCCAGCCCGTCCAGCCAGCGCAGGCACAGCGCGGTGGTGGGGTGGGTGCCCGAACCGAACGCCAGGCCCGGGTCCAGCCTTACCACGGCAGCATCAGCGGCTTGCGCAGCCTCGGGCAGTTCATGGTTCCACGGCACGATCCAGGTGCTGTCGCCGAAGGCCATCGGCTGGAACTGGTCCAGCCAAGCGCGTTCCCAATCCTCGTCCTGCACTGCGCGGAAGCTGACATCGGTCCATTCCAGGCCCGGATCGAACGCCTCCAGCGCGGCCAGCAGCGCCAGGGCATTGGAATCGGCGGGGAACAGGGCGCTGAGCACCAGGTCATTCCACAACGGGGTTTCGCCCACGCCCGGTTCCAGGATGGCGCGCTCGTTGCTGGTGTCGGCATCGGCGTCGAGCAGGGTCACCGCCAGCGCGCCCACGTCGTCCAGCGCATTCTCATAGCGCGGCTGGGTGGCTTCGGTGCAGTGGAGAGTGAGTTCCAGGAACGGCATGGGCGATAAGGACCTGCGGAAAACGGTGAATGCTAGACGATTGCGGACGGTCGCGGCGACGACCGTCTCAGAAGGCGGTGAGAAGCGACGCGACGGCCTGTTCAGACAACAGGGTACGCCATTGCTAAACTCCGCATCCTGCTGTCTGTCTCCTTTGAACCGGTTCGCTGAATGGCCCTCGCGCCCACGCTCAAAACCTGGCTGCTGGTGGTACCGGCCCTGGCGTTGCTGGGGGTGGTGGGCTACCGCGCGGGCGGCCGTGCGCTGCAGGCCGACCATGCGTCGGCTGCCGTGAGTGAGCTGCAGGTCGGCACGGGGTCGGCTGCGCCGCTGCAGGCCCAGCAGTTGGCGCGCCAGTTGCTGGCCAGCGAGCGCAGCACGGCGGTGCCGTCGGGATTGCCGCTGGACATCCGCGCCGATATCGAGGGCGACACCGACCTGTTCGCCTACGCCCAGCGCCTGCGCCTGCAGGCGGCCAACGGCAATGCCGAGGCAGGCTGGATGGTCAGCCGCGTGTATGACTACTGCGCGATCTATGCGATGGACCCGGGCGGTTACCAGCTCGACAACAACGTGCTTACCGGGCTGGGCATGAACGCATCTTCGCCGATGGTGCAGGCACGCGAGCGTGTAGCGCGCCGTTGCGCGGGATTCGTCTCCAGCGACGGCCTTGGCCGCTCGTTGATTGTCACCCAGCGCGTGCTGGCTGCGCGCGCAGGCAACCTGGCGGCCGAGGCGGCGCTGTTTGCCGATGGCCAGCCATTGAAAGACACCCCCGAGTACCGCCGTGGCCTGGTGGAGCGGGTGATGGATTCGCGTGATCCAGAAGCGTACATGGCCATTTCCACCGCCATGGGCCAGCGCGCCAGTGGCGACGGCGCCCTGCAGGGCCTGGTGGCCGGCGACCAGTTCAGTGAACTGGCCTGGCGCCTGGCGGCGTGCGAGCTGGGCATGGCCTGCGGGCCGGACAGTGTATTGATGAACAATTTCTGCGCGAACGGAGGGATCTGTTCGCAGGACGGTGGGCAGGACTTCGCCACTTTTGTGTATGACGCTGCGGTTTCGCGGCAAGGTGCGGGGAAAATGAAAACGTTGGTTGAGCAGTTGATCAAGCGGAGTGACCGGTCATGAATTACCGTCGATTCCTGCATGGTGCCAAGTTCTGGTTCTGGGTGGCATTGTTCGTGGCCTACTCGGCCGGTGCCGTGGGCCTGGTCATGATCGACACCTACGATGACCGCTACCGGAAGTTGTCGAAGGTGACCCTGACCTCGGTGAAGGCACACGAAGACGTGCGCCGCGCCGGTGCCAGCCAGGTGGCTGCGGTGTACCGCGCGCAGAGCGGCATGCCCTTCGCTTCGTTGCCGGCGGGCAGTACGTTCCAGGTGGTCTGGCCGGACGGCTCGACCGAAACCATGGTGATCGTCGACCCGACGTCGTCGCTGGGCGTGGCGCCGGTCAAGGACACCCAGATCACGGCCGCCGACGCCAGCCGCTGATGCAGGGCCTTGGCACCCCGCTGCGGGGCCTGGGTCGCATCAGCGATTGTCCACGCCTATCAGAGATGCGATCCCGGTAGGGATATTCGCTTGGACAGAAAGGCGTAGCTTCGATCTCATCGGGCTCGCCTTCTGAACGAGCCCTCCATGCCCACCACCGCAGTCGATCACCGGCATGCCGCCGGTCGCTTCCACGCCCGCAGTCCTGTCACCGGTCCGCAGCCGCAGCCGGTGGACCCCACCGTCATCCGTCGCGTTGAAACACCCATGCAGGCCCTGGCGGCGGTGCTGACGGTGACCAATGCCGCGAGGCTGCCACTGAGCACCGCGCGGCCGCTGCCAGCGCACGCAGCTCCCAGCGCACGCCCGGCCAACTGCATCCCGGTGCCTGTCTCGCCGAGCCTGCCGGGCGTGCTGCATGGCGTCGCGGGCTTGTTGCGCAGCCCGGTGACCGAGCTGTTCAGCGACACCCGCACCGCGTGGCTACGGCACGAAGGGGTACGGTGTGCGCCGCCGTTGGGCACGGGCATGCGCGCGCTGCTGCAGGTGGGGGATGCGCTCTCCACCCTGGCCGAAGCTGCCATGCTGGGCGGGCGCAGCGTGCTGGGTATGCAGGAGGCGGCGGTCGTACTCGATATGGGCGCCGATGTGCTCGACCATCAACCACTCGATCGGACCGAGCTGACCGACGCGGTGATGGTGCTGGGCGGCATGCATGGACTCGAACCCGGCGCACCCGCAGGACCGGAAGACGAGGAGCCGGTGCCAGCCGCCGCCGCGTCGCGTGGCTCTGGCGAAAGTGACACCCCGCCGGTTGCGCCTCGGCGGCCGGGCATGACGATCCGCCAGACCACCGCCGACCTGCACCACGGCCGCGTCCAGGTGCGGTTTGAGGGTGCCGAACGGGATCTCAGCATCAGTGAGGGGCGGCTGCAGGTGCTGACCGATCATGGCACCGTCGATGTGATCTTCGATACCGGCGACTGGCAATGGAAACGCGCACCGGCCACACGGCCGGCAACGTCCAGCGTGCACCGCGCGGACAGTTCCATTGCGGTGTTCGACCACCTGGCCGGGCGGGTGCATCAGCAGGCGCCAATCGAGCATGCCCGGCTGCGCCTGGACCTGCTTGGACCCGATGGCATCCTGTACTACAACGATCCGGCCGCGCAGCTTGCAGGCAACGCCGTGTGCGTGGATGGGCGCTATTACGCCGCCACGCTGACCGATGGACTGGGCCTGCGCATCGGCGCGCTGGAACTGGTCAAGCGCGACGGCGTCTACCAGCTGCGCGAGGAAGCCCCCAAGCCTGTCCGCACGCTGCGCTGTCGCCGGGCACCGGGCGACGCCTGCGCCGCGCTGCCACCCGAGTTCTCGCCGGAACTGTCCCGCCAGCTGGAGACCCATCACGGGCAGGCACTGGGCGAGCACCAGGCGCGCCGACGGGGCATCGTGCCCGATGTGGGTCGGCCAGGCTGGTACATGAGCCGCCAAGGCAACCGGCTGCGCCACTACCTGCGTTTCAACGACCGCTACTTCCGCGTGCGCCTGCGCCAGGTGGACGAGCACACCCAGCGGATTTCGGTGTATCTGCCACGCGGCGCCGGTGCCGGCCGCCTGCATCGCCGAAACCACCCGGCGCACCGCATTGTCGATATCCGCCAGGCGATTCCGGCGCAGGAGCATCGCTTCATGACCCAGGCCGAGTTCAACGTGGAATATCGCGGCATGCCCAGCCTGGAAGCCGCGCAGGTGTATGAAAGCGCCGTGGCGCAGAACGCGCGGCTGCGGTTGAGCCAGCTGCAGCGCGCCGCCATCCGCAGCTACCTCACCTGGCGCCGCCGCTCCATGGACGATTTCCTGCAATACGGCAGCCTGCAGCCTGTGTTCCGCGATTCGGAGCAGGCGGTGGCGCGCATCAACCGCGCCCTGGCGCGCATTCCGCCGCACGCCGGCCGGGTGTACACGGCGCTGGCGCTGGATGCCGCGCAGTTCGCCGGCCTGCAGGAAGGGCAGACGCTGTACAGCCGCACATTCCTGGTGGCCAGCGGTGACCGGGGGCGTGCGGTGCATGCCGCCGCTGCAGCCAACAACAACAGCGTGCGGGGCGCCACCACCCTGGTGACCCTTGCCATGCGCCAGCATGCCCATCCCACCGGCCTGCTCTCGCTGCAGGACGAAGCGCAGGTCATGATCGGCAACAACGTGCTGTTCAAGGTCATCGCCAAGGCACCCGGCGAGCTGCACCTGGAAGAGCTGGGTGCCGCACGGCAGGCCATGGGTACCCTCGGCGCGCAGCCGCTGCTGGCCATCCCGCTGCGCGATTGAGCACCGCGCGCTGCCCGGGTAGCGCCTACCGTTGGTCGGCCCATGTAGAGCAGGATCACCCGGCAACAGTGAGTCACCCATGACGCAATAAAGCAGAAAGGCGGGCAATGCCCGCCTCCCTGTTCAATCCACCACCGAACGGATCAGGTCAACGCAATCGACTTGTTCTTGCGCTCAGCCAGCCGCTTCTCCAGGTAATGGATGTTCTGCCCACCGGCCTGGAAGCCCTTGTCCCGCATGATGCGCTGCTGCAGCGCCACGTTGGTCTTGATCCCGTCCACCACCATTTCGCTCAACGCCACGCGCATGCGCGCAATGGCCGTTTCCCGATCCGGCCCGTGCACGATCAGCTTGCCGATCATCGAGTCGTAGTTCGACGGCACGCGGTAGCCGGCATAGATGTGCGTATCCACGCGCACACCCGGACCGCCAGGCGGATGGAACGCGGTGATCAGGCCCGGGCTCGGCACGAAGGTTTCGGCATCTTCAGCGTTGATGCGGCATTCGATCGCATGGCCGGTGAGCACCACATCGCTCTGCTTGATGCTGAGCTTGTGGCCGGCGGCGATCTTCAGCTGCTCCACCACCAGGTCGATGCCGGTCACCATTTCGGTTACCGGGTGCTCCACCTGGATGCGGGTGTTCATTTCGATGAAGTAGAAGCGGCCGTCTTCGTAGAGGAACTCGAAGGTGCCCGCGCCGCGGTAACCGATGCGCACGCAGGCTTCGGTGCAGACCTTGCCGATCTCTTCGCGCTGTTCGGCGCTGATGCCCGGTGCCGGCGCTTCTTCCACCACCTTCTGGTGGCGGCGCTGCATGGAGCAGTCGCGCTCACCGAGGTGGATGGCGTTACCCTGGCCATCGGCCAGCACCTGGATTTCCACGTGGCGCGGATTCTCCAGGAACTTCTCCATGTAGACCTCACCATTGCCGAACGCGGCCTTGGCCTCGCTCTTGGTGGTTTCAATGGAGGTCTTCAGCGATGCCTCGGCATGCACCACGCGCATGCCGCGACCGCCGCCGCCACCGGCCGCCTTGATGATGACCGGGTAGCCGATCTCACGGGCGATCTTGGTGTTGGCCACGATGTCTTCGCCCAGCGGGCCGCCCGAACCCGGCACGCACGGCACGCCGGCGGCCTTCATCGCGCGGATCGCTTCGACCTTGTCACCCATCATGCGGATGGTGTCGGCCTTGGGGCCGATGAAGATGAAGCCTGATTCTTCCACGCGCTCGGCGAAGTCGGCGTTTTCCGACAGGAAACCGTAACCCGGGTGGATGGCCTGGGCATCGGTGACTTCCGCCGCCGCGATCAGCGCCGGAATGTTGAGGTAGCTCTGCGGCGACGGCGCCGGACCAATGCAGACCGACTCGTCGGCCATGGCCACGTGCTTGAGATTGCGGTCGACCGTGGAATGGACGGCCACCGTGCGGATGCCCAGGGTATGGCACGCGCGCAGGATGCGCAGCGCGATCTCCCCTCGGTTGGCAATAACGACTTTGTCGAGCATGGACGGATCCTTAGCCGATCACGAACAGCGGCTGGTCAAATTCGACCGGAAGGCCGTTTTCAGCCAGGATGGCCACGATGGTGCCGGAAGCATCGGCTTCGATCGGGTTGAACATCTTCATCGCTTCGATGATCGCCAGCGTTTCGCCGGCCTTGACCTGCTGGCCGATGGTGACGAAGGCCGGCTTGTCCGGTGCGGACGAGGTGTAGAACGTGCCGACCATCGGCGAGCGCAGCACATGGCCTTCCGGCAGCGCCGCAGCCGGCTTGGCGGTACCGCCGGTGGAGGCTTCGGTCGGCGATTGCATCGGCATCGCCTGGGCGGCCGGCTGGGCCGGGGCCGGGGCCATCATCATCTGCGGCTGGGCCTGCACCATGCCGTAGCCCGACACCGGGGCGCGCGACAGGCGGACGGATTCTTCGCCTTCCTTGATTTCGATTTCGGCAAGGTTCGACTCTTCCAACAGGTCGATCAGCTTCTTGATTTTGCGGAGATCCATAGGGGCCTCAGGTGTTTGATGTCAGTGGAGTGGGAAGCGCGTTGCGCTCGGGTCAATGGGGTGTCAGGCGGACGCCAGCCGCACCAGCGCCGCGTCCATCGCGTAGCGATAGCTGTCGGCGCCAAAGCCGCAGATCACGCCGACCGCCTTGTCGCTGAAGTAGCTGTGCTGGCGGAACGGTTCGCGGGCGTGCGGGTTGGACAGGTGGATTTCGATGAACGGCACATCCACCGCCGCCAGCGCATCGCGCAGCGCGACCGAGGTGTGGGTGAACGCGGCCGGATTGATCAGGATGAAGGTGGTACCGTCGGTACGGGCAGCCTGCACCCGGTCCACCAGCACGTGCTCGGCGTTGGACTGCAGGCTTTCCACCGCGTGCCCGGCGCCCTGCGCCTGGGCCAGCAGGGCCTGGTCGATCTGCGCCAGCGTGGTGTGCCCATACACGCCCGGCTCGCGCGTACCGAGCAGGTTGAGGTTGGGGCCATGCAGGACCAGCAGTTTCGCCATGGGTGCCACGCAACGAGAAAGGGCGGAGTCTGGCGGAACTGGTGGATCGTGTCCAGTTCGGCGAAGTTAGGGGTGTTTCAAGCAATCGTTTGAATTTCTGGCGGATCGCTTGGGGCGCGGGCGATGTCGCACCTCGACCGCCGCAGATGCCGCCTCAGCGTTCCGTTCATGGCACTGGTGTTCCGGGAGAGCGATATTACCTTTAGTAGGTAACGTCACTCCGGGAGCATTCCCCATGCACAGCCTGATCGTAGTTGCCCACCCCAAACCCGGCTCACTCACCCACGCGGTGGCGAGCCGGATCGGCGACGCCATCCTTGCCGCCAGCACCGGCAACACGGTGGAGATCGCCGACCTGGCTGCGGAGGGCTTCGACCCCCGCTTCAACCAGGCCGACAACGCCTTGTTCCGCCAAACCGCAGCGCCGCCGGAGGATGTGGCCGCCGAACATGCCCGGATGGATCGGGCGGACGCGCTGGTGCTGGTCTATCCACTGTACTGGTGGTCATTCCCGGCACTGCTCAAAGGCTGGATCGACCGCGTGTTCACCCAGGGCTGGGCCTATGCCGAGAGCCCTGAGGGCAAGGTGGTCAAGAAGCTGCAGCGCCTGCAGGTGCACCTGGTGGGACTGGGGGGCGCGGACGCGGCCATGATCGAGCGGCGTGGCTACGGCACCGCGATGAAGACGCAGATCGACATGGGCATCTTTGATTACTGCGGCGCACGCGTGCAGTCGTCCACGCTGCTGCTGGAATCGGACAGCGGTTCCGCAGAAGCGCACCTGCGCACCGCGGCGGACATCGGCCGTACCATTGGCGCGTCTGCTGCTGCCTGACCGACCCTTCCGATGCCCACACGCCCCGAACCGCCCCGTCGCCGCATGCCGCGCGAACAACGCGCGCGCCAGTTGCTGGATGTGGCGTGGGCGCTGGTGGGCGAAGAGGGAACCGATGCGCTGTCGCTCGGGCGCCTGGCCGCAGCGGCCGGCGTCACCAAGCCGGTGGCCTATGACCACTTCATCACCCGCAACGGCCTTCTGGCTGCGCTCTATCAGGACTACGACCAGCGCCAGACTGCGGTGTTTGAAGCGCGCATCGGCAAGGCCAAGGCTCGGTTGAAGGATCGCGCCCATGCCATTGCCGGTGGCTACATCGACTGCGTGCTGTCGCAGGGCAGCGAGATCCAGGGAATCCTCGCTGCCCTCGCGGGGTCACCCGAGTTGATGGAGGTAAAGCGGCGGTACCAGCAGGAGTTCATCGCCAAGTGCGCGGAATGGGTGGGTGGCTTCGCCACCGGCAGCGAAGTACCAGACGCGGGCTACTGGGCGATCCTGGGCGCGGCGGAGTCGCTCTCCGAAGCGGTCGCCGCCGGGGTGGTTGAGCACGCGGTGGCGGAGGCAGAGCTGGTGCGGCTGATCGTGTCGACCATCAAGCGCAGCTGATAGATCCCTCCGCGGCGACCAGTGCGCTGGCGGGCCAAGGGAATTCCAGTCCCTCAGCCCTGACGCCCCCGCCCTCTCCTGAAGAAAGCATGCCACCGTTTCGGCGCAACGGCCTGCTGACGTGCATACAGACGCCCACCCGGCACTGACAGCGCAACGTCGGTGCCTCGTGCTGGCCTGGACCTGATGCGCAGGGCGCCGCCCAGGCGCGCTGAGCGCTCGTGCATTCCCTGCACGCCCCAGCGCCCCTGCTTCACGGTGCCCTCCACCATGCCCCGGCCGTTGTCGCGTACCCGCAGGCAGAAGGTGTGGCCGAAGCTCAGCTCAATGTCGATGTCCGTGGCGGCCGAATGCGCCAACGCATTGCGGATTGCCTCGCGGCCGATCAGGAACACTTCTTCGGCGGCGTCGTTCAGGCGCGGCGCTTCGCCCGAGACCACCACCCGCAACCGCGTGCCCGCCGGGTTCGTCTCTTCGTTGTAGACATGGGTGAGCGCCGCAGCGAGATCGAGCCCGGCGCCGGTGTCACTGCGCAGCGAAGCGACGCGTTCGCGGCCTTCCCGGAGACTGTCTTCCGCAGCCTGCATGGCCGATTCAAGCCGCGCCTGCGCCTCGTCCGGAAGGGACGGCATGGCGCTGATCGCGTGCAGCCGCAACAACAGGCCCTGTCCGCCCTGCAGCAGGGTGTCGTGCAGGTCACGGGCAATGCGCTCACGTTCCTGCAGCCGCTCTTCGTAGCGCGCTTTGACCAGGGCGGTGATGTGGCGGCCCCGCACGCGCGCGGCCGCAGCGACCAGCACCACCAGCGCGATCAACAACAGCCCGCGGAACCAGAACGTCTGCGTCAGCAGCGGCTCGATCCGGAAGGCACGCGTGGTTGGGGCGCTCCCCCATACGCCATCTTCGTTGGCAGCCAGCACCTCGAAGGTGTAGCTGCCCGGTCCAAGGTTGGTGTAGTAGGCCGTGGTGGCGCTGCCGGCGTCGCGCCAGCCGGAGTCCACGCCGGAAAGCCGGTACCGGTAGCGGTTGCGTTCCGGGCGGGCAAGCGACTGCGCGACGAAGTCGATCTGCAGCTGGGTGATGCCCGCGGGAACCACGGTGCCGTCGCGCAGGGGCAGGGTTTCATCACCGAAATGCACATCGCCGATGCGCGCGCTGGGGGCCGCGCGCGTGCGGTGGAGGCGGGTGGTATCCAGCCACGCCAGGCCCTGGTTGGTTGCAAGCCACAGCAGTCCATCCTTCGAAAGTTGCGCGGTGGGAATCGGGCCGCTCTGCAGCGCGATACCGGGCATGCCATCGACGTCATCGAACAGCCTCGGCGAGACGGCGTTTCCGGTGCGCGCGCTGGCGATCGCATCGGCAAGATCCAGGCGCACCAAGCCACGCCCGCCGTTCAACCACACCTGCTGGTCCGGGTCGATGACGATGCCGGTAATGCCTTCCAGCACGCCGGGAATGTCGGCCGTTACCGCGCTGAACGCACCTCCGTTGCTGCTGATGCTGAAGCCCTTCTCGCCGGCAACCAGCAGCAGGTGCTCATGCGCAAGCACGGCGGTGACCGGGCCTGCGTCGAGGCCCCGGGTCGAGCCGATGCGGTGCACCCCGGTCGCGTCGCGCAGCACCAGCTCCCCGCTCGCATAGCCGAACAGCAGGCCCTGCGCGCTGTCTGGTGCAATGACGGTGCAGCCGGGCAGGGTGATGCGCGCGTCCTCCGTCCAGGAACCGCGCAGGTAATGCACGACGCGGTTCTCGCCCACGCAGGCCCAGGCCTCTTCGGCGCCCGGAAAATGCAGTGCCTGCGGTTGCAGGCCGCGTGCAGTGCCGGGGAACTGCACTACCTCCAGCGCCGTTCCCCTGCGCCGGGCGAGGCTGGTCCATTCGAACTGCCACAGCGGGCGGGTGTCCCTCAATGCCGCGCGCTGCAGACCGGCCCGATCCAGGCCAAGGCCGTGGCGGTCGAGGTCATACGGCACCATGTCTTCGCCATACCCGAACAGCGCGCCGCCCGCATTCCTCGCCAGGATGCGGTAAGGATCGTTGGGCCCTTCCGTGAGAGTGCGGACGCTCTGCGCGCGGAAGCGGTTGAGGCCGAGGTTGGTACCTACCCACACGTTGCCCTCGCGATCCTCGAAGACCGGCACGGCCGAAGTGGAGGTCAGCCCCTGCGGAACATCGAAGCGCTCCATGCGCACCGCGTGCTTGCCGTCGAACAGCACCCGCAGGATGCCGCCGCCCCCGCGCATGGGCGCCCACATGGCGCCGTCCGAGGTGAAATGCAGGCGGCTGGCCAGCACGTCCGGAAGCAGGCGGGCCTGCCGTTCAGCGGCCGGGAGCAGGCCGTTGGCATCGGCGATGGGCACCGCGCCGCGGCGCCGGTCGGCCAGCCAGATCTCGCCCGACGGGCTTTCGGCCAGCGTCGCCATCAAGGAGACCTCGATGCCGGTGGGGACGAACGCAGCGCCGCCCTTGGGAATGAACCACACCTTCTGGCCGACCAGCGCCCAGAACCGGCCCCGGGAATCGTTGAGCAGCCAGTGCGCGTGGCGCTCGGGCAGGCCCATGGATGCGGGCGGTTTTTCCCAGCGCGTCCCGTTGAACCGGCGCAGGCCTTCGTCAACCGCTGCCCAGAGCACGCCGTTGCTGTCGTATGCAAACCCCGACACCACGCCCGGCGGCACCCCTTCATTTCGCTGGTAAGAGCGCAGGGTGCCGTCGCTGCCCAGATGGGCGATGCCGGCGTGGTAATACCCCAACCACAGGCCACCGCTCCTGTCGCCCCGCAGGGTCACCAGGTTGAGCGAGGGCTGCGCAGCACCGGCGTTCGTCTGCTGGCGTACGTACCGGTGCCCATCGAAGCTGTACAGCCCGGAGCCTGTCGCCAGCCACAGCGTGCCGTTGGGGTCCTGCTGGATGTCCCAGATATCGCCCGGTGCGCCCTGGCCGGCCCGCCACGCGGTGTGGTGGTAGCCGGTAAACCCGGTACCAGGCGACGGATGCTGTTGCGCAAGACCCGGCGGAGACAGGGTGAAAAGAACAACCAGCAGCAGCGCACGCATGGCGTGGCCGGGGAACGAAGACAACAGGGGCATGCGGTGAACTACGGGGCCGGGGCAGGGGCCCGCTGCGGTTAAGACCGCAGCGGGACGCGCCGGAGCTTATCAGGGAAAAAGCGCCCGCCCAGCCCCAACGCCACGCGGACCAGCAGCACCAGCACGGGTACTTCGACCAGTGGCCCGATGACGGCGGCAAAGGCCACCGGAGAGGCAAGCCCGAAAGCGGCGATGGCAACGGCGATGGCCAGTTCAAAGTTGTTGCCGGCGGCAGTGAAGGCTATGGCCGTGGTACGCGGATAATCCCTGGCGATGAGCCGCCCCATGAAGAAGCTGAGGCCGAACTGGATGATGAAATAGAGCGTGAGCGGAATGGCGATGCGCACCGCATCGAACGGAAGGCGCAGCACGTCGGCGCCCTTCAGGCTGAACATCGCCACGATGGTGAGCAGCAGTGCGACCAGCGTGATCGGGCTGATCGCCGGCAGGAAGCGCTCTTCGTACCAGCGTTCACCCCTGGCGGCTCGCAGCCAGCGACGGGTGAGGTAGCCGGCGAGGAATGGAACGCCCAGGTAGATCAGCACCGCTTCGGCGATGGTCCACATGCTGACGTTGACCACGCTGCCCTGCAGGCCGAACATCGGCGGCAGCCAGGAAAGGAAGAACCAGGCGTACACGCTGAACAACAGGATCTGGAAGATCGAGTTGAAGGCCACCAGCCCGGCCACGTACTGGTTGTCGCCGCGTGCAAGCTGGTTCCACACCAGCACCATGGCAATGCAGCGCGCCAACCCGATCAGGATAAGCCCGGTCATGTACTCGGGGGAATCGCGCAGGAACAGCACCGCCAGGCCGAACATCAGGCACGGTCCCACGATCCAGTTCTGCAGCAGCGAGAGCGCCAGCACCCGTTTGTCGGCAAACACCTCTGGCAGCGCCTCGTACTTCACCTTGGCCAGCGGCGGGTACATCATCAGGATCAGGCCGATGGCGATCGGAACGTTCGTCGTGCCGATCGACAGGCGGTTCAGTGCGGTGGGAACGTCGTCGAACAGTGCACCCAGGCCCACGCCCAACGCCATCGCGATGAATATCCACAGCGTCAGATATCGATCCAGGAAGGACAGGCGGGAGGTCTCCGTGCGCATGAAAGGGACTCAGCAGCAGCCAGGCCGCTCAGACGGCGTGTCGTCAGCGCAGCAATTCTCGGTGAGGTAGCCCACCAAGGCCTTCATCGCAGTGAAGTTCGCCCGATAGCAGATGGACCGGCCCAGGTGTTCGGCGCTAATCAGCTTGGCGGCTGACAGTGCCTTCAAGTGGAAAGACAGCGTCGCGCCAGGCAGGTTGAGTGCCTGGGCGATATCGCCCGCCAGTTTGCCGCCCGTACCGGCCTGTACCAGGAGACGGTAGATGGACAGGCGGGTGGCATGGCTCAGGGCACCAAGGGCCCGGGTTGCGTGCTTATGTTCCATAATTCTAGAATAGTCGAAATTATGTCGCGGGACAAACCATGACCGACCTCCCCAACCTGGTTCCGGGTGCGCTGGGTACTCCCATGGCCGCCCGGTTGGACGCAGGGACCGTGCTGGCGCATCGTCCGCGCATCCTGATCCTCTATGGCTCGCTGCGGCCCCAGTCGTTCAGTCGCAAGTTGGCCTTGGAGGCGCAGCGCCTGCTCGAACACCTCGGGGCTGAGACGCGGCTGTTCGATCCGCACGCGCTGCCCATGCTCGACTCGGTGCCCGCCACGCATCCCAAAGTGCAGGAACTGCGGCAGGCCTCGCTCTGGTCCGAAGGCCACGTGTGGGTCAGCCCGGAACGGCACGGCACGCTGACGGCGGTGTTCAAGAACCAGATCGACTGGTTGCCGCTGGAGGAAGGCAGCGTGCGGCCCACCCAGGGACGCACGCTGGCGGTGATGCAGGTGAACGGTGGCTCGCAATCCTTCAATGTGGTCAACGCGCTGCGCGTACTGGGTCGCTGGATGCGGATGGTGACGATTCCAAATCAGTCGTCGGTCCCCAAGGCCTGGCAGGAGTTCGATGAGCAGGGGCGGATGAAGCCGTCGGCGTACTACGACCGCGTTGTGGATGTGATGGAAGAACTGGTCAAATTCACCCTGCTGGTTCGCGGCCGCAGTGACTACCTGGTAGAGCGCTACAGTGAGCGAAAGGGGGCAGTGGAAGCTGCGAGCCTGGCTGCTGCTGCCGCCGTCGTCGAAACCGTTCTTGATGAGGAGGGCACATGAAGGCCGTCATCTACCACAACCCGAAATGCGGCACCTCGCGCAACACGCTGGCGTTGATCCGGCATGCGGGGATCGAACCTGAGGTGATCGAATACCTGGTCGATCCGCCAAGCCGTGCGCGCCTGGTCGAACTGATCAATGCCGCCGGCGTTAACGTACGTGGCGCCATCCGCAAGAAAGAGAAGCGCTACCTGGAATTGGGGCTGGACGACGTTGCGCTCAGCGATGACGCATTGCTGGATGCGCTGATGGACAACCCGATCCTGATCGAACGGCCTTGGGTGCAGACCGATCTGGGAACGCGCCTGTGTCGGCCTTCCGAGGTCGTCCTGGAGATTCTTCCGACCGTCACCGTGCCCTTCGCCAAGGAAGACGGTGAGGTGGTGATCGATCAGGACGGCAAGCGGGTTTCCTGATCACCGCCGTAGTGCAGCCAGGGTCAGCCCTGTTGGAGCCGAGAACATGTTGTCCTTCAAGCAGATGGCATTGAACGCAGAGGTCATTGCGTTGCTTCAACGCGTCGGGTTGCCCACCGAAGACCTCGACCCGGTGTCCACCACGTTCTGCGGTATGTGGGAAGACAAAATGCTGTGCGGGGTCATCGCGATCGAGCCGTACCACGATGTCGGACTGCTGAGGTCGCTCGCGGTCAGCCCCGCGTTTCGAGGCCGCGGCCAAGGTGAGGTGCTGGTGGGCAAGGCGGAGGAGCTTGCCCGCCGCGTGGGCGTGGAGGAGCTTTATCTGCTTACGGTCTCTTCCAGCACCCTGTTCGAGCGCTGCGGCTTTGCCCACGTTGCACGGGACGCTGTCCCCGTTTCGATTCGGGAAACCAAGCAGTTCTCCGGCCTGTGCCCGGCCACCTGCGCGGTCATGCGCAAGCGGATCTGATACGCATCGCCCGCCGCATGGCGGGCGATGGTCGCAGGCTGCGCTTACTTCGCCGCCAGCCGCTTCAGCAGCACGGCGGCGGTTTCAGCGGAGGACGCGGGGTTCTGCCCGGTGATCAGCAGGCCATCGCTGACCACGTACGAGCCCCAGTCCGGCCCCTTCGAGTAATCGCCGCCCAGCGCCTTGAGCGTGTCTTCGACCAGGAAGGGCACCACGTCGGTCAGGCCGACGCCGGCTTCCTCGCTGTTGGTGAAACCGGTGACCTTCCGGCCCTGCACCAGCGGGTTGCCGTTGGCGGCCTTGACGTGGCGAAGCACGCCCGGGGCGTGGCAGACCAGCGCGACCGGCTTTTCGGCGGCGATGAACGATTCGATCAGCGCGATGGACTGGCTGTCTTCGGCCAGGTCCCAAAGCGGCCCATGGCCACCGGGATAGAACACGGTGTCGAAGTCGGCCTGCGAAACGCTGTCCAGGCGAACGGTGTTGGCCAGTTGTGCGGTCGCCGCCGCATCGGCCTCGAAGCGACGGGTGAGGTCGGTCTGGAAGTCGGGCTCGTTGCTCTTTGGATCCAGCGGCGGCTGCCCGCCGTTGGGCGAGGCCAGGGTGATGGTGGCGCCCGCGTCCTGGAACGCGTAGTAGGGCGCGGCAAGTTCTTCGAGCCAGAAGCCGGTCTTGCGACCGGTGTTGCCAAGCGCGTCGTGGGAGGTGAGGACGATCAATACCTTCATGGGGAACGGTTCCTGGTAGATGGAGGGGAACAGTAGACCGGTCGTCTAGAATGCCGGCGTGAAAAAACGCCCACAGGGCGTGAAGTACCTGCGGCCTGTGGTCAGGCCGAAGGGTGGAGAATCTGTTGCGTGGTCCGCCACGCGGTGTCGAAGGGCTGGGTATCGCGCACGATCTTCACCATCAGGCTCGCCCCCAACCACAGCGCGTAGAGGCTCTGCGCCACTGTGTCGGGTTTGCCGGTGAAGGCAAGCGAGCCCTCGGCGGCGCCCGCTTCAATTACATGCGCCAGCCGCTCGATGATGCCGGCGGTGCCCCGCTGCAGCGTTGTGCGCATGCTGTGGGACAGGTCTGCCACTTCGGCGCCGAGTTTCACCGCCAGGCACTTGCCCTGGCAGTCCTCGAACGACTGGTTGTCCTTCCAGGCGGCGAAATACGCCTCCAACTGCTGCGCGCGGTTCTTCCCGGGCTGGGCAAAGGTGCGGTCCATGTCGGCCAGATAGGCCGCGAAGTAGTCGTCAAGAAGCGCGTCGCCGAAGGCTTCCTTCGACGCAAAGTAATGGTAGAACGAGCCTTTCGGTACGCCTGCGGCACTCAACACTTCATTCAAGCCCACCGCCGAGAACCCCTTGCCGCCCATGATGCGCTGGCCGGTGGACAGGATCCTGTCGCGGACGTCGGTGCTTTCAGTGGCTGCGGTCGGGCTCATGGACCGCACTGTACTCTGGATTAGACCGGTCGTCTAGTGTCGCGGCACGGTCGGCCGGCGCCCAAGCTAGCTGGCCTTCCGGCTGCAGCCCAACGCACGCTCCACGTGGGCCAGCAGGTCGTCTATCTCGAACGGCTTGGCGATGAACGGCACCGCCTTGTGTGCAGCGGGCACCGCCTGCAGGTACACGGCGGACGCAAACAGATACGGTGTGCCCAGGCGCGCAAGGCGATCCGCGACCGGGAACACGGCGCCGTCTCGCAGCTCAACGTCCAGGATCGCCGCGTCGAACGGCTGGTCGGCAATGGCGAACAGGGCATCGGTCACCGAGTAGGCCGGAACGACCGTGTAGCCCGCGCCACTGAGTACTTCAATGAAGAGTCTCGACAGCTCGATTTCATCCTCGACCACCAGGATGACCTTGTTTGTACGTGATGACGCCAGGGTGCTCATGAAGTGCGCAGGAACGGTAGATACGCCTAAGGTCTACCTTCAGGTGTCAACGCGGCGGAAAGTCCTCTAGTCGCGGTCTTCATCGCAGCGGTCGACCCTGCTGCGGGCAATGCGGGCCGAACCGCAGTAGAAGTACGGTTTTTGGCGCGCGGGGCCATTGCTACGCTCCAGCTTTCCGCGTTGGAGATCCCGCCGTGAATCACGACGTTACGCGCAAGTCCCACTTCGCCCTCCCGTTGGTCGCCCTCGCCTTCGCGGTGGCCTTATCCGCCTGCCGACGGGAGCCGGACGCGCCCGCCGCAGATGCAGCCAGTGCGCCACCGGCGCCTGCGTCATCAATGGCGCCACCCGCACCGCCGTCCGCAGAACCTACCCGCGCGCCAGAACCCGGAAGCGTGCCGGTGACCGCCGACAACTTCGTGCGCGCCGAATCCGATCGCTATCTCGGCGCGCTGGTGAAGGAGCAGGGACTGGGCAAGCTGTTCCATCATCGCGAACCGGCATCGATCGACAGCCAGACCGTGGTCCGTTTGAATCGCGACACGCTGTACTCCAGCGCGGTGTTCGACCTCGATGCCGGCCCGGTCACGATCACGCTCCCCGATGCGGGTGATCGCTTCATGTCCATGCAGGTCATCGACGAGGACCAGTACACCACCCAGGTCAACTACACGCCCGGCGACTACACGCTCAGCCGTGGCAAGGACGGCACCCGCTACGTGGTGGTCGCCCTTCGAACGCTGGTGGATCCATCCAGCCCGGAGGATGTCGCAAAGGTGCACGCGCTGCAGGATGCGATCAAGGTCCAGCAGGCTGCGCCGGGCAGCTTCGAGGTACCGAAGTGGGACACGGTGAGCCAGGACAAGGTGCGCGCCGCACTGCTGACGCTGGCATCCACGCTGCCCGACACCAGGCACATGTTCGGCACCCGCGACACGGTCGACCCGGTGCGCCGCGTGATCGGTGCCGCCTCGGCCTGGGGCGGCAACCCTGACAAGGACGCGATGTACCTCAACGTGGTGCCGGCCCGGAACGATGGCAGCACCGTGTACCGGCTGCACGTGGCCGATGTGCCCGTGGACGGGTTCTGGTCGGTGAGCCTCTACAACGCCGAGGGGTACTACGAAAAGAACCCGCAGAACGCCTACACCCTCAACAACCTCACCGCGAAGAAGAGCGCCGACGGCTCGATCGACATCCAGTTCGGTGGCTGCGATGGCCAGGTGCCCAACTGCCTGCCCACCATGGCCGGCTGGAACTACATGGTGCGGCTGTACCGGCCCCGTGCGGAGATCCTGGAAGGGCGCTGGACCTTCCCTGACGCCGTGCCGGTGCAATGATGCGGCCAACGGCTACCACCCGGTAGCCGTTGAGCGACAGCCTGCCGCCGAACAGGCAGCGGTGTTTGTGACCACGACGAAGCATGCACCGGGGGCACCGTCGTCCGCTGAATGCCCGATGGACCACCCATGGGACAGGCAGATCTCCATGCAGATCGCCAGTCCCAGACCAGCGCCATCGCCGTCCTTGGCGTTGCCGCGCCAGAAGCGCTTGAACAGCATCGAACGGTCGGCAACGCCAACGCCCTGGCCGGCATCGCGCACGTGGAAACGATCCGGCTCCACCACGATCCGAACCATGCTGCCCTGGGGCGCATGATTCAGCGCATTCTCCAGCAGGTTCTTCACCAGCACGAACAGCGCGCCCGCATCCGCCTCCACCGGCGGGAACTCCGCGCCCTCGGTAGTGACCAGCACATCCACCCCGCGTTGATCGGCGACCCGTGACAGGTAATCGACGGCGTCATCGATCACGCTGCGCACCTGCACCGGTGCAAACGTGTAGTTATGTCCCTCGCTGACCTCGGCCAAGTGCAGCAGCTGGTGCACCTGCCGCGCCATCTGCGCGGTGTCGCGTAGCAGCAACGCGGTGTTGGGGGCGCCGCTGAGCTCGATTTCCGCCTGCAGCAGTGCCAGCGGTGTCTTCAGCTCGTGCGCCGCCGAGGCAAGGAATTCCTGCTGCACCCGGAAGCCCTGTTCCAGGCGTTCCAGCGCGGCATTGAAGGCGTCGATCAAGGGCACGACTTCCGATGGCAGGCCTTCGCTGTTCAAGCGTGTGCCCAGGTTGCGCGGGCCCACCCGTGCCGCCACACGCGAGGCCTGGCGAAGTGGACGAACCATCCGGTTGACGATGAAGTAGATCACGGCAGTGAAGGTCAGCAATGCCAACACCACCACCGCCGCCCCGGCGCGCAGGTACAGCTTGGAGGCGTGGTCTTTCAGGGTTGCCACCAGGCGGTCGCTGCGCGCGATGCGGGCGTGGTAGGTGCGGCCTGCGTGCTCGAATGCCGCGTCGGCCACCCGCAGGTGAACGTCACCGTCGGGTGCGGCGACCGTCATTGCGGGCGCGCCCGCCGGCAGCGCCGACAGCGTCTGCAGGGCCGGGCCGTCCTGGCTGGTGGCGACGGTATGGCCGTGCTGGTCGGTCAGGCGGTACGCGGCGTCGTTGCGCATGGCGGCATAGACGTTGCCGACCTCGGGCGACAGTTCCAGGGTTACGGCGCCGTCGGCGCCGACCCGCATGCCCTCCCTGAGCTCCACCACTTCTTCAGCGAGTTCCTCGCGCACCATGTCTTCCAGGGAGCTGGTGCGAAGCATCAGCATCACGGCCGCCGCAGCGGTGGCTGCGGCGAGCAGCGCCACCAGCGTGGCCAGCATCAAGCGTGCGCTGAGGCTACGCGGCAGCATCGGCAGGCCGCAGGGCAAAGCCAAGGTTGCGTACGTTCACTACGGACAGCGTTGAATCGATTGCGCCCAGCTTGCGCCGCAGTCGATGCAGGGCAACATCCAGCGCGTTGGGGGTGACCGCTTCGCTCACCCCCCATGCCGCGGATTCCAATGCACCCCGGCGCACCACCTGGCCGGCGGCACGAACCAGCGAAATGATGATCTGCAGTTCGGCCGGTGCCAGGCTGACCTGTTCGTCACCGCAACGCATGCAACTCTCTTCGGCAACGACCCGCAGGTCGTGATGCACCAGCTGCAGGTCGCGCAGTTCGGCCGGGCGGCGCATCAATGCACGCACCCGCGCCGCCAGCTCTTCGATGGCGAAGGGTTTGGGCAGGTAGTCATCCGCACCGGCGTCCAGTCCATCCACCCGGTCGTGCAGGGCATCGCGCGCGGTCAGCATCAGGCAGGGCATGCGGTTGCCGGCCGCCCGCATCCGCCGCACCAGGTCCAGGCCATCGCCGTCAGGCAGGCCGCGGTCGATCACGGCCAGCGCATAGGCATGCTGGCCGATGGCATGCCAGGCCGTTTCCATAGTGGGGAACGTGTCGACGGCGATGCCCGCGGCACCCAGCCCACGCTCGACCAGGCTCGCCAGGCGCCCGTGGTCTTCGACCAGGGCGATCCGGTTGGGCAGGGCGGCAGGCGTGGGCTGGGACATCAGAAGCTCCGGGTGATGCCGATGCGCAGGCCGGCAGAGCCGTCCGTGTCCGGCTCGCTGAGTGGGCTGTCGGTGATTTCATCGGGCAGGAACTTGTAGTCCACCCCGCCCATCAAACGCCACTTGTTGCCCAGCGGACGGGTGAAGGCGATGCTCACCTGCGGCACCACGGCCGAGCCGGGCTGGTAGCGCGCCACGCCGCGTGCAACTTCCTCATCCAGCGTGCCGTGGTAGTAGTTGACCAGATCATCGGACATCCAGCGTACCCCGACGCCCGGAATGACGGTAGTACGGCCCCACTTGAGCGCATACGCATAGTCGGCGGCGATCTCGTAGCCACCGCTGGCATCGGTCACATCGGCCAGTGCACTCAGCTTGAACTCGCCGGCGCGGCTGCTCCAGCTTGCGGTGATGCCGGCATCCAGCCCATCATCACGGTCGTCCAGGCGCTCGGGGTCCACGCCGTTGGCCTGCAGCTCGCGGCGGCCAAGGTCCTTGATGTCGAAGCCGTCGAAACGGCCACTCAGAACGGCATCCAAGCTGAAGGTATCGCCCTGGACCACGTGCACGCCACCGGTCAAGCCGCGCCAGAAGATCCGCTCGCCTTCATAGGTAAGCAGCGGTACCGGGCGCACGCGGGTGCCTTCGCCGGCATAGGGACTCTGGCGCACGGAGGCGGCCACGCCGATCGACCAGCGATCGTCATTGGCCTTGGCGATCAGGTCACCACTGCTGGTGGTGCTCTGCGCCAGGGCGAGGGTGGGAAGCAGGAGCGGAACGGAAACCAGGTACTTGAACATGGGGCGGAACTTCCGAGGGAGGGCGGAGCGAGTCTTGCCGCCGCGGACTTACACGCGACTTACCGTCCATGCCGCGGCTGCCTGCGGGTCAGTAAGAGCCGGGTAACCCGTCCGGCTCCAGAATCGCCGCCGCCTCCTCCGCCCCCGAGCCCCGCATGGTCGACCATCGCCCGCGCCCTTCCCGCAACCGCCACTGGGCCGCTTCGCTGCCGCCGATTCCGTCGCGGTTGAGCGGCCGCACCACGCTGCGCTTCAAAGTGCTGGTGGCCGCGTTGGCGATCACCCTGGCGGTGCTGACTTCCTTGGTACTGGTCCAACCCGGCAACCGGGCAACCCGCGTACCACGTGGCGCGGCCGAGGCACCGGCGGCCATGACGGTCACGCGCGTGCGCGTGGCGCGACAGTCCTGGCAACGCGACGTTACCGCGTCCGGTGCGATTGCAGCCTGGCAGGAATCGGTGGTCGGCGCCCCATTGGCCGGGCTGCGCCTGGCCAGCGTGGATGCCGACGTTGGCGACCTGGTGCGCAAGGGCCAGGTGTTGGCGCGTTTCGACGACGCGCTGCTGCGGGCCGACGCTGACCGCCTGCAGGCGGCCTTGGCGCAGGCCGAGGTCGCGTCCGCACAGGCCGGTCGCGATGCGCGGCGTGCGGAGCAGCTGCGCGCCAGTGGAGCGTTGAGCGAGCAGTCGATCCTGCAGGCGCTTGCAGACGCGGCCTCTGCAGCGGCCGCAGTACGCGCAGCGCGGGCAGCGCTGCACGCCAGACAGGTGGAAATCAGCTACAGCGTGTTGCGCGCGCCCGATGACGGGGTGATCAGTGAACGCACGGCTACCCTTGGCGCCGTGCCGGAGCGCGGCGATGCCCTGTTCAAACTCATCCGCCAGCGGCGGCTGGAATGGCGGGGCGAGCTGGGCGCGGTCCAGCTGGGCCAGGTGGAGGTTGGCCAGCCGGTCCTGCTGCGCCTGCCCGATGGCAGTGCTGCGCAGGCGAGAATCCGCCAATTCGCCCCGGGACTGGCGACGGAGACGCGGCAGGCGCTGGTCTACGCGGATATCGACGCAGGCAGCGCGGCGCGCGCCGGCATGTATGTGGAAGGCAGCATCGGCTTGGCACGCACGCCTGCACTGGTGGTGCCCGCCGCGTCGGTGGTGGTCCGCGACGGACGGAACCGGGTGTTCACCCTCAATGCCTCAGGGACCCACGGCCATGTGAGCGCACGTGAGGTAGCGGTGGGACGGCGGCACGACCGTCAGGTTGAAATCGCTTCGGGCTTGGAAGCGGGGGAATGGATCGTCGAAGAGGGTGCCGGCTTCCTTGCCGACGGCGACCGCGTCCAGATCGTGCCGGGTACGCCATGAACTTCGCGACGTGGTCGATCCGCAACCCAACCCCGGTGATCCTGCTGTTCGTGCTTCTTTCGGTGGCCGGCGTGGTGGGATGGGTGCGCCTGCCCATCCAGAACCTGCCCGATATCGAACTGCCGACCGTCAATGTGACCTTGGCCCAGCCCGGAGCGGCGCCGGCACAGCTGGAAACGGCCGTGGCACGGCCAGTTGAGGATGCGCTGGCCAACCTGGTCGGGCTGCGCCACCTGCGCAGCCAGATGCGTAACGGCGCCGTGCACATCTCGGCCGAATTCGAGATCGGCACATCGTTGTCCGGGGCCCTGGATGAGGTCAAGGCGGCGCTGGACCGTACACGCACCATGCTGCCCGACGACCTGCTTCCGCCGGCGGTCAGTGCGGACGTGGTCGGCAGCAATCCGATCCTCACCTATGCCGTGGAGTCGGCCACGCTGGACGAGGCGCATCTGTCCTGGTTCGTCGACGATGTGCTGGGCAAGGCGCTGCGTACGGTGCCCGGGGTCGGGCAGGTGGAACGTTTGGGCGGCGTGCAGCGCGAAGTAAGGGTGGAGCTGGATCCGGTGCGGCTGGCCGCGCTCGATGTGACCGCCACTGACGTTTCGCGCGCGCTGGCGTCGGTGCAGATGGAGTCTTCGGCGGGCGGGGTGCGTCTTGGGGGCGGCGAGCAGTCCCTGCGCACTTTGGCCACAGTGGCGACCGCCGATGCGCTGCGGGCAGTGGCATTGCCACTTGCCCGCGGCCGCTGGTTGCGTCTGGACCAGGTGGCCGACGTGGTCGATGGCCATCGTGAGCGGGACCAGGCGGCACTGCTCGATGGCGCGCAGGTGGTAGGCATCCATGTCTACCGTACGCGTGGCAGTGACGAGGCAGCTACCGCTGCAGCGGTGGGGCGTGCGCTGGATGCCATGCAGCGGCAGCACCCGGGCCTGGTGCTGAGTCCGGTTTCCAGCCGCGTGGACTACACGCTTGAGCAGTATCGAGGATCCATGCACATGCTGCTGGAGGGTGCAGTGCTGGCGGTGCTGGTGGTGTGGTGGTTCCTGCGCGACTGGCGTGCCACGGCGGTCGCTGCGATGGCCTTGCCGCTGTCGATCCTGCCGACGTTCGCGCTGATGCCGTGGCTGGGATTCTCGCTCAACACGCTGACGCTGCTGGCCCTGGCGGTGGTTGCAGGCATTCTCGTGGACGATGCCATCGTCGAGATCGAAAATATCGAATCCCACCGAAGGCGTGGAAAGTCGATTGCCCAGGCCACGGCCGACGCGGTAAGCGAAATCGCGTTGGCGGTGATGGCCACCACGCTCACGCTGGTAGTGGTGTTCCTGCCCACCGCGATGATGCCGGGCATTGCCGGATTGCTGTTCGCACAGTTCGGCTGGACTACGGTCATCGCCGTGCTCGCCTCGCTGCTGGTAGCGCGGTTGCTGACGCCGCTGCTGGCCGTGCACTGGCTCCGTCCGCTGCCCGCGCGCCCACATGTACATGGCTGGCTGATGCGAAGGTACCTGGCCACCGTGCAGTGGGCACTGGCCCATCGACGCATTACCCTGGCGGCGGCAGTGGCGTTTCTCCTGGGTTCGTTCGGATTGCTTCCCCTGCTACCTACCGGCTTCATGCCGGCAGCCGACCAGGGCTATGTCGACGTAGGAGTTGAACTGCCACCCGGGGTGGCATTGGTCGATTCGGTGGCGGCCGCCGAGCGCGTGCGAAGGGCCCTCGGGGACGTGCCCGGGGTAGCGCAGGTATTCGCGCGGGTAGGTGAGCCAGGCGACGGGGATGGTGCATCGAGCCTGGAAGTGCGTCGCGCATTGTTGACCCTCACCCTGGGCCCGCGTGACCAGCGCGCGGGGCAGCAGGCGATCGAAGCACAGGTGCGGGAGCGGCTGGCAGCACTGCCGGGAGCGCGCTTCAGCGTGGGGGGCGGCAATCTTGGCACGGCGATGACCCTGATCCTGGCCAGCGATGATGCGCGCCTGCTGCGGAACACCGCGCAGACGCTTGAGCAGCAGATGCGCGGCATTCCCGGCTTGGCCAACGTCGGTTCCTCGGCCAGCCTGGAGCAGCCGGAACTGACCGTGCGTCCAGACCCGCACCGCGCCGCCGAGCTGGGGGTCACTACTGCCTCCATCGCAGAAACAATACGGATTGCCTTGGGTGGTGACGCGGACGCCGTTCTGCCACGGCTCAACCTGGATACGCGCCAGGTCCTGATCCGCGTGCAGGTCGCTCCCGCGCTGCGAGCGGATCTGGCGGCGATCGGGCGCCTGCGCGTGCCGGGTCGTGAGGGTCCGGTGCCGCTGCACAACATCGCTACCCTGGACATGGAAAGCGGCCCAAGTCAGATAGACCGCTTCGACCGGCAGCGCGTCGTCACCCTCAGCGCCGGCCTTGCGGGAATACCCTTGGGCGACGCCGAAGCTGCGGTAGCGGCGTTGCCGATCAGCCAGGCGATGCCGGCCGGGGTCAAACCGATCGAAGCCGGGGACTCCGAACTGGCGGGCGAGCTTGCCGGTGGCTTCCTCTTGGCCATCGGTGCCGGCCTGCTTTGCATGTTCTGTGTGCTGGTTCTGCTGTTCAAAGACGCGTTCCAGCCGTTGACCATCCTATCCGCCGTGCCGCTCTCGTTGGGAGGCGCCCTGATGGCGCTGCTGGCGACCGGCAGTGCGTTGGATGTGCCGGCGATGATCGGACTGGTCATGCTGATGGGAATCGTGACCAAGAATTCGATCCTGCTGGTCGATCATTCGGCGCAGGCCATGCGCCAACAGGGCATGGGTCGTGACGCGGCGCTCCTGGACGCATGCAGTCATCGTGCCCGCCCCATCCTGATGACTTCGCTGGCGATGGTGGCCGGCATGCTGCCGATCGCAGCGGGACTGGGGGCCGATGCAAGTTTCCGCCAGCCGTTGGCGATCACGGTCATCGGCGGCCTGGCAACGTCGACCGTCCTCAGCCTGGTGGTGGTGCCGGTGTTGTTCACCTGCATCGACGACCTGCGGGTGCGGCTTCGGGCCGGGCAGCGCAACATGCATCCTGCACGTTGAGTCTGCGATGCTGTAGCAATGAAAGAGCCACTGCCTCCGGATACCGTCACCGTTCCCCCCGCGCCGACGTCGTCGCGTACCCGCGCCTTTGCGCTGCGCCGCTGGCTGGGCTGGCTGGTCGTTCCTGCCTTGCTGGGCATTTCACTGCTCACCCTTTGGAACAGCGAATGGCTGAAGGCACCGCGCGCCATGTGGGCGCTGGCGCGCATGCCTGCGCCCAGCACCTTGCCGGTGCCAGTGGAAGGCGTGGCGGCACGGCGCATCGCCGACACCTTCGGCGCACCACGCGGACGCGACCGCACCCATGCCGGCGTGGACATCTTCGCCAAGCGCGGCACGCCGGTGCGGAGCGCGGCGCCAGGCGTGGTGGTCGCGGTGCGCGACAGCGGGCTGGGCGGGCGCCAGGTATGGGTCATTGGACCGGCGCGCGAGCGCTACTACTACGCGCATCTCGAGGACTGGCGCGAGGGGCTGGCCGAGGGCGAGGTGGTCAGCGAAGGCACCGTGCTGGGCTACGTCGGTGACAGTGGCAATGCGGCCGGCACGCCGCCGCACCTGCACTGGGGGATCTACGGTGCCGATGGCGCCTACGATCCGTTGCCGCTGCTGAAGGCGCACCGCACGACCAACGGTCGTGCGCTACCCCGGTAGGTAACGACCGTTGGTCGTTACGCCTTCGACCGCCGGCCGGACACGTGCGCATGCCCGCGCACATGCCAGCGCCATGGGAACTCCACGGCGCGGCTGATGCCGATGCGGGGACCCGCTGCCGGATCCTCCGGTGGCGCCATCCCGTCCGACACGATCCGGATGCCGCGGTCATTGCTGACGAGGTCAGCGCCATCCAGTGCCTTGTCGATACCCATCGCCTGCGACAGCCGTCCGGGCCCGCTGGCCAGCTCGCGATCGCGACGAATGGCTGGCCGCGCCTCACGGATCAGTTCCAATCCCTGCACGGGTTCCAGTGCCCGCAGCAGCACGCCCCAGCCCTGGCCGACCTCGCCGCAGACCGCGTTGCTGCCCCAGTGCATGCCGTAGGTGAAGTAGACATAGAGATGGCCGCATTCGCCAAACATGGTGGCCGTACGCGGGGTCATGCCCCGGAACGAATGCGCGGCCGGGTCCTGGTCGCCTGCATAGGCCTCGACTTCAACGATGCGACCGGCCCGGCCATCATCGCGCACCAGCAGCTTGTTCAGAAGCTCGGGCGCGACCTCGGTCGGATGCCGCCGGTAGAAGCTGCGCGGGAGCGTACGCCAGCGCGACGGAGGCAGGGTCATCAGCGTAGCGCCGGATGCTGCGCGGCCAGGATCCGCGCCAGCTTGTTCGGATTGCGCTGCACCAGGATCTGGGTGATGCGCTCACCATCGGTATCGAACGACATCGCCGAATCCAGGTGCTCGCCAAAGTAGCGCAGCACCCCCAAGCGGCCATTGATGAACGCGGGCACCATGCGCAGCTCGGTGCGGCGCCGCAGGGTGGGCGCGAACAGGAGCTGGGCGATGCGCGCACCGCCAAGCATCGGCCTGGGGAAGCTGCTGACGAAGCCGCCACCATCGCCGATCAGCTGCGCCGACGTGTCCATCAGCGCGATCATCGACTTCAGGTCGCCCTTGTCCAGTGCCTCGGTAAACGCCTGCAGCAGTTGCTGGTGGGTGCGGTGCGGCACCGCGTGCAGGGGGCGCTCCTCGCGCAGGCGGGTGCGTGCGCGGTGCACGATCTGCCGGCAGGCTGCTTCGCTCTTGTCGAGGATGCGGGCGATCTCGGGATAGTCACGGTCGAACACATCGTGCAGCAGGAAGGCGGCGCGTGCTTCCGGCGCCAGCCGTTCCAGTACCGCAAGGAAGGCAACGGAGAGATCGCTGGCCGCTTCGTGCAGGCGCTCAGGCGTGCTGGCATCGTCGGTCAGTACCGGCTCCGGCAGCCAGATGCCCACATAGTGCTCGCGGCTGCGGCGCGCCATGCGCAGCTCGTCGATGGCGATGCGGGTGGTGGTGGCGACCAGCCAGGCTTCGGCATTCTCGATCGCGTCGCGGTCGGTGCCGTTCCAGCGCAGCCACACCTCCTGCGCGACGTCTTCGGCTTCGGCCATGGAGCCCAGCATGCGATAGGCCACGCCAAGCACGCGCGGGCGCAGCTGGGTGAAAAGGTCGAGGGAAGTATCCATGGCGGCATTCAACACGAGCGCGCGCCGCAGGGACAGTGCCGTAAGCAGGACACTATCGACGCACGGTGTTGAGCGCTGCGCACCAATCCAACGGACGGGGGCTGTCACAGGGCATCGCGCTGGTCCGTCTGCCTTGCATGAGCACCTCATCCACCGCCGACGCCGCAGGCCTGCCACGCCCCGCCGATCAGGTGTGGACCACGTTCCTGTCTGCGCTGGAGGCGCTGCCTGCCGACGCCCGCCTGCTGCTGTTGCTGCATGACGTGGCCGGTGCGTCGATCGAGGAGCTCATGCCGTTGCTGGGGTTGCCTGCTGCTGAATGCAGGCAACGGCTGGAAGCGGCCCACGCCTGCCTGCGCGCACATGCGCGCCATCTTGGAGCGCCGCCCGCATGTCCCTGACTGATCCGGCCACCGTAGACGACGGTGTCGACCCGCTCACCACCGGCTTTTCGGCCAGCTACGCCGGGGTGATGGCGTTCATTGCCGTGGCCCACGAAGGCAGCTTCTCGCGCGCGGCCGATCGGCTCGGCATCGGCCGCTCGGCGGTCAGCCGCAGCGTGCAGAAACTGGAGGGGCAGCTGGGCGTTCGCCTGTTCCTGCGCACCACCCGGTCGACCTCGCTCACCCGCGAAGGCGAGCTGTTCCACGACGGCTGCCGCCCCGGTGTCGACCGCATCCTGCAGGCGCTGGAGGAAATGCGCGACCTGCGTGACGGGCCGCCACGGGGGCACCTGCGGGTGAGTGCCACGCATGGGTTCGGGCGCAAGGTGATCGCGCCGCTGCTGTCGGCATTCCGGGCCCACTTCCCCGAAGTCACGCTCGAACTGCAGCTGGAAGAGCGCCCGCTGGACCTGGCCGCCGACCGGATCGATGTGGCGTTCCGCGACGGCGTGCTGGAAGACAGCGAGGTCATCGCCAAGCACCTGATCCCGATGCAGCTGCTGGTCTGCGCCGCACCGGACTACGTGGTGCGGCACGGCCTGCCGGCCACCGTGGGCGAGCTGGCCGCGCATGCCTGCATCAGCCAGCGCCAGGCCAATGGGCGGCTGCAGCCATGGGAGTTTCGTGTGGACGGCCGGCCGCTGAGCGTGGAACCGGCGTCGGCGCTGGTGTTCAACGACGCCGACCTGGCGCTGCAGGCGGTCCTGCAGGGGCAGGGCCTGGCGCAGCTGCCGAACTACCAGGTGCGCGCTGCGCTGGATGCCGGGTTGTCGGTGAGCTGCCTGGACCAGTACGCCGCCGACGACCGCGGGCACTACCTGTGCTACCTCAGCCGACGCCAGCTGCCCAAGCGCATCCGCGCGTTCATCGACTTCATCACCAGCGAGGTGCGTGCACTCGACCTGGACGTGGTGACCCATTGGGAAAGCGTGCAGCAGGCCAGTGCACCGGCGCGCGACGTCGATGCCGGCGCATGGCAATGAACGCCATTGGTGCCTGACAGGCAACAGTGCGCGTCCGCGCGCGGACCTACTGCCGCCGCAGCGGCGTGCCTAGCATCGTCACATGCCCCGGCCACCGGGGTTCCTCCTTCCCCTTCTGGAGCAAGAACATGAAGATCCTGGTCATCGGCGGCACCGGCCGCATTGGCAGCAAGGTGGTCGACCGCCTGCGCGCGGGCGGCCATGACATCGTCATCGCCGCACCGTCCACCGGCATCGACATCATCAGCGGCGACGGCCTGGAGGCGGCCATGGCCGGCACCGACGTGGTCATCGACCTGGCCAACTCGCCGTCGTTCGAAGACGCGGCGGTGCTGGCCTTCTTCCAGACCGCCGGGCGCAACATCCTGGCCGCCGAAGCCAAGGCCGGCGTACGCCATCACGTGGCCCTCTCCGTGGTGGGCACCGACAAGCTGGCGGCCAGTGGCTACTTCCGCGGCAAGATCGCGCAGGAGAGGTTGATCCGCGAGGCGGGCATCGCCTACACCATCATCCATTCCACCCAGTTCTTCGAATTCCTGCCGGGCATCCTCCAGTCCGCCGGTGAAGCGCTGCGCCTGCCCACCGCGCTGGTGCAGCCGATTTCGGCGGACGACGTGGCCGACGCAGTGGCGCGCATTGCGCTGCAGCCTGCCGTCAATGGGGTGGTGGAGATCGCCGGCCCGGAGCGCGCACCGATGGACGAACTGGCACAGCGCTTCCTCGACCGCACACACGATCCCCGCCAGGTGGTGGGCGACGCACAGGCACCGTACTTCGGTGCGCAACTGCAGGACGACACACTGGTGCCGGTCGGCCAGGCGTGGCTGGGCCGCCAGGGCTTCGATGCCTGGCTGCAGCAGTCCGGGTTGGTACGCAGCAACTGATTGCCCGTCCGCCCGCACCTCGTGGAAACGCCATGTCCGACCTGAAGCCGCCGTCGCCCGCCGTTCTCGACAAATACCGTGGCGACGAGGTGCGCCCGCTCTACACCGGGCGGGTGCGGGTGAGCGGCGGCGAGACGGGACACGGACGCGCTTCGGGCGTGGTCGTCTCCGACGATGGCGCCTTGGCACTCGACCTGCGCCTGCCTCCCTCGCTGGGCGGTCCAGGGGGCGGCAGCAACCCCGAGCAGCTGTTGGCTGCCGGCTATGCGGCCTGCTTCCACGGCGCGATGAACCTGCTGGCCAGCCGTGCCGGGCTGGTGCTGGTAGACCCCTGCATCGAGGTGTCGGTGACCTTCTCGCGCGACCCGATCGACGGCCTGTACCTGCTGTCGGCCGAGGTGGAAGCCTACCTGCCCGGCCTGGAGGCCGGCGTGGCTGCCGAGCTGGTGCGCAACACCGAACGTGTCTGCCCCTACGCAAAGATGTTCCGCAACGGCATCACCCACGTGGTGAGCGTGGTGCCCACCGCCGCCCCCTGAGCGGCGCTTCCCCCTGCTGGAGAACACCCTCATGCACGCCGGCCGCTCCTATACGTTCACCGAGTTCCTGCTGTGGACCCGCCGCCCGCTGTACCTGCTGATCCTGCTGGATGTGGCGCTGGTGGCGCTGTACCAGCTCGGCGGGCTGCATTGGCTGGCGGTGCCATGGAACGTGATCTTCATGCTGGGTACCAGCGTGGCGCTGATCGCAGGCTTCAAGAACACCCAGACCTACAACCGGTTGTGGGAAGCGCAGCAGGTGTGGGCCTCCATCACCGCCGCCAGCCGCCTGTGGGGCACGATGAGCCGCGACTACGTGGCCCATCCCGAACACACCCGGCGGCTGGTATACCGCCACCTGGCGTGGCTGACCGCGCTGCGCTACCAGATGCGCGAAACCAAACCCTGGGAGACCGTGCAGCTGGCGCCCAACGTCGAGTACCGCAAGCGCTATGACGTGCCGGAAAAGGTGCGCACGCTGGATACCGAACTGATCAAGTACGTCACCCCCGAAGAACGCGCGCGCATCCTGGGCGCTGGCGGCAAGGCCACCGAAGTACTGTCGCTGCAGGGCGCATCGCTGCGTCAGCTGCTGGATGCAGGCGACCTGCCGCAGGCCAGCTTCGCCGAACTGCAGCGCGTACTGCGTGACCTGCACGACCAGCAGGCGCGCAGCGAACGGATCAAGAACTACCCCTACCCGCGCCAGTACGCGGTGATCAACGTGATCTTTGTCCGCATCCTGTGCCTGCTGCTGCCACTGGGCATGATCGACCTGCTGGCACCCATGAACGACACCGTGGGCGGGGCGATGGCCGGGCACAGGGTGTGGCTGGCAATTCCGCTGAGCGTGCTGGTGTCGTGGATGTATGCCGCGCTGGACCAGGTCGGCGAAAGCAGCGCCAATCCCTTCGAGGGTGGCGCCAACGACATTCCGATCTCACAGCTGTGCACCTCCATCGAGCTGGACCTGCGCCTGCTGCTGGATGAGCGCGACATTCCAGTGCCGCAGGTGCCGGCCAGCCCCATCGTGCTGTGATCGCGCCGGCGTTGCGCACTACGTTGGCCTCTGCCGCGGGTGCACCTCCCCAATCCAATGCCCGCACCGCCGACCGTCATCGTGCGGTCTTCAACGCCCGCTACAACGTAGGCACTGCGCGGACAGGGCAGGATGCAAATGGATCCTGCCCTAAAGTCCAGGCGAATGCGGCCGATACCGATGCGTCCTTCTGTCTGGAGTGCGTCATGTCGGCCATCCCCCGCCGTGTGCTGTCGTCCCTTGCCCGCAGGGCTGAACCCCTGCGCCGGCTCAGCGTGGCGCGCAAGCTTAAAATCAGCCTGGTGGCCTGTGCAGCGGGCCTGCTGCTGGTGGCCGCCGTCTACGCCTGGACAAGGTACAACAGCGAACGCGCCGCCGACACCTTCGCCACCCACCAGCAGGCGACCAGCCTGATGGCGCTGCTGGGCACCCAGGTGGCCGATGCCCGTCGCCTGCAGACCCGCTACGCGGCGAGCTTCGACGATGCCGACCGGAACGCACTGCAGCAGGCACGCCAACGCCTGCAGGTGTCGCTGGAGGCACTGCAGCGCACCGCCGCCGCCAACGGCAATGCGGCTTCACTGAGGGCACTGGCCACCCGCATCGGCGAGTTTGCCGAGGGGATCAACGCGCTGAATGCACGCGTGGATGAAATGGGAAGGGGCGAGGCCGGGTTGCGCGCGCAGCTGGAGGCCGCCGCTGCTGCGATGGAGGCCGCGCTGGGCCCCCTGCAACGACCCGCACTGGACGCCCAGTGGCAGGCCATCCGCCGTCAGGAAGCGCTGCTGCTGCTCACTGGCGATTCCACCCATGCCGACCGCGCAAGCGACGCCAAGCTGCCGTTCGAACTGGCGCTGGCAGCGCCGGGCGTGCCGGCGGCCGCACAGGACGCGCTTCGCACCGCGATGGACAGCTACCAGGGTGCACTACTTGGCTACACCGCCGCGCGGGTCGGGCTGGATGTGGAAGCGCAGTCGCTGGCCGATACCGCTGCACAGATCGCGCCGTCGCTTGAGCAGGTGCAGCGTGCGCAGGCAACGGCGCTGGAGGCCGCGCGTGGGCGCCTGCAGGCGCAGGCGAGGGCGATGACGGTGGTGTTCGCGGTCACGCTGCTGCTGGTGGCTGCGTTGCTCATCGCCACGCTGCTGCTGACCCTGCAGGCGGTGCAGCGCCCGATCGCCAACACGTTGCGCTTCGCCGAGGACATCGCCGAGGACCGGCTGGATACGGTGCTGGTCGTGCATAACCCGCACGATGAGTTCGGCCAGCTGGCGCAACGCCTGCGACATATGCAGGAACGACTGCGCGGCCGGATCGAGGCCGAGCGGGCCGCCGCGCGCGACAACACCCGTGCGCGCCAGGCGCTGGACAGTGCCCAGACCGGCTTGATGGTGCTGGAGCCTGACGGCCGCATCGGCTTCCTCAACCATGCGCTGTGCACTGCGCTGGGCTGCACGCCCGGCCAGTGGCAGGGCCAACCGGCGCAGGCGCTGCATCCGGTGTTTGCGGGCGTCGCCGTGCAGCTGCAGCGCGGCCATGCCAGTGCACACGAGATCGAGCAGGGCGGAATCCGCTATCAGCTGGTACTCAACCCCATCCTCGACCACGACCAGTTGCTGGGAGCCGCGGTGGAATGGCGCAGCCGCGCGCTGGAAACCACGGTCGAAACCGAAGTGGCCGCGCTGGTGGACGCCGCCGCGCAGGGTCAGCTGCAGGCGCGCATCGCGGTGAACGACAAGCAGGGCTTCGTGCTGACCCTGGCGGTGAGCATCAACCGCCTGCTGGATACCTTCCAGGGCAACCTGGCCGGGCTGCAGGCGCTGCTGTCCGGGCTGGCGCACGGCGACCTGGGCGTCCGCATGCAGGGTGACTACCAGGGCGTGTTCGCGCAGATGCGCGACGATGCCAACGCCAGCGTGGCACAGCTGGCCGACATCGTGGCGCGCATCCAGCACGCCACCTCGGCGATCAATGGCGCGGCCGGTGAGATCGTGGCCGGCAACCGTGACCTCGCCGAACGCACGGAACGGCAGGCGGCGCATCTTGAAGAAACTGCGTCCTCCATGGAGGAACTCACTGCAACCGTGCGCGAGAACGCGGATTCGGCGCAGCAGGCCAACCAGCTGGCGATGGATGCCGCTGCCATCGCGGGGCAGGGCGGCAACGCGGTGGCACAGGTCGTGTCCACGATGCACGACATCGCCGCCTCCTCACGGCACATCGGCAACATCACCGGGGTGATCGACGGCATCGCCTTCCAGACCAACATCCTCGCCCTCAACGCTGCAGTGGAAGCCGCACGGGCCGGCGAGCAGGGCCGGAGTTTCGCGGTGGTCGCGGGGGAAGTACGCCTGCTGGCCCAGCGCAGCGCCGATGCCGCCCGCCAGATCAAGCAGCTGATCGAGACCTCGGTGGAGACGGTCAACGCCGGTACCCGCCTGGTAGGCGAGGCTGGTGCCACCATGCGCCGCATCGTCGGCAGCGTGGAGCAGGTCACCGCGATCAGCGCCAGCATCGCGGCGGCCTCGCAGCAGCAGAGCGTGGGCATCGAGCAGGTAGGCAGGACGTTGTTGCAGATGGACGGCAGCACGCAGCAGAACGCGACGATGGTGGAGGAAGCCTCGGCGTCCGCGCAGGCGATGCAGCGGCAGGCGGCGCTGTTGTCCGAAGCGGTGGCCGCGTTCGTGGTGGCACGGCCTGCGCCAGTGCGCGGGCTTCGTCCGGCGGTAGCGTGATGGGTTCGTGATTGCGGCGTCTACGTGGGCCGCCCAACGGGCGGCGCCGCCGGCGGTATGCTTCCCACCATGAGCACACGTCGAAAAACATCGTCTCCCGCCCAGCTCCGCAACGCATTTGTCCGCGTGCGCGGGGCCCGCGAGCACAACCTGAAGAACGTCGACGTGGAGATCCCGCGCGATGCGCTGGTGGTGTTCTCGGGAATTTCCGGATCCGGCAAGTCCTCGCTCGCCTTCGGCACACTGTATGCCGAAGCGCAGCGTCGCTACCTGGAGTCGTTGTCACCCTACGCGCGCCGCCTGATCGACCAGGTAGGCGTGCCTGACGTGGATGCCATCGAAGGCCTGCCGCCGGCGGTGGCGCTGCAGCAGCAGCGCGGCACCGCGAGCGTACGCTCCAGCGTGGGCAGCTTGACCACGCTGTCCAGCCTGCTGCGCATGTTGTATTCGCGCGCTGGTACGTATCCGGCCAGACAGCCGATGCTGTATGCCGAGGACTTTTCGCCGAACACACCGCAGGGCGCCTGCCCGAACTGCCACGGCCTGGGCCACGTGTATGAAGTGACCGAACAGTCCATGGTTCCCGACCCCTCGCTGACCATCCGCGAGCGCGCCATCGCCGCGTGGCCGCCGGCGTGGCACGGGCAGAACCAGCGCGACATCCTGGTGACGTTGGGCTACGACGTTGACATTCCCTGGCGCGACCTGCCGAAGAAGCAGCGCGACTGGATCCTGTTCACCGACGAGCAGCCCGTGGCGCCGGTGTATGCCGGCTTCACTCCGGCAGAAACCCGCGCCGCGCTGCGCCGCAAGGAAGAGCCCAGCTATATGGGCACCTTCAGTGGCGCGCGCCGCTATGTGCTGCACACCTTCGCCACCACCCAGAGCGCCATGATGAAGAAGCGCGTGGCGCGCTACATGGTGGGTACAGTCTGTCCGGTCTGCGACGGCAAGCGCCTCAAGCGTGCTGCCTTGTCGGTGACCTTCGCCGGCATGGACATCGGCGCGCTGTCCCAGCTGTCGCTGGCGGCGATGGCCGAGGCGCTGCGGCCGGCGGCGGAAGGCCGCTTCAACGCGCCTGCAAAGGGGGCAACGCGCAGCCGCGCAGCCGGGCGCAATGCCGAACAGCTGCGCCACACCCCCGACCTGTCCGAGGAGAAGCGTATCGCTGCCCAGCGCATCGCGCACGATCTGGTTGAGCGTATCGGTACGCTTGAATCGCTGGGGTTGGGCTACCTGTCGATGGACCGCGCCACCCCGACGCTGTCACCGGGTGAGCTGCAGCGGCTGCGCCTGGCCACCCAGATCCGCTCCAGCCTGTTCGGCGTGGTGTACGTGCTGGATGAGCCCACCGCCGGCCTGCATCCGGCAGATGGCGAGGCCCTGTATGGCGCGCTTGACCAGCTCAAGGCAGGCGGCAACACGTTGTTCGTGGTGGAGCACGATCTGGAAATGCTGCGCCGTGCCGACTGGCTGGTGGATGTCGGTCCCGGTGCAGGCCAGCATGGTGGGCAGGTGCTGTACAGCGGTGAGCCCGAGGGGCTGCGCGGCGTCGCCGCCTCGGCCACTGCACCCTACCTGTTCGGCAAGCACGACCGTGCCACCCGCAGCCCGCGCACGCCTGCCGGCTGGCTGGAGCTGCGCGGCATCCACCGCAACAACCTGCACGGGCTGGATGCACGCTTTCCGCTGGGCACGTTCTGCGCGGTTACCGGTGTCTCCGGCTCGGGCAAGTCCAGCCTGGTCAGCCAGGCGCTGGTGGAGCTGGTGGGTGAGCACCTAGGCCATGAGCCGGTGGCGCCCGATGCGGACGATGATCTACCACAACCCAGCCGGATCGAGCGCACCCGCGGCCGCCTGCATGGCGGTCACACGGCGATCAAGCGCTTGGTGAACGTCGACCAGAAGCCGATCGGGCGCACGCCACGATCCAACCTGGCCACCTACACCGGCTTGTTCGACCACGTGCGCAAGCTGTTCGCCGGTACCCGCATGGCCAAGGCGCGGCGCTACAGCGCCAGTCGTTTTTCCTTCAACGTGGCGCAGGGCCGCTGCGAGACCTGCGAAGGCGAAGGCTTCGTGCACGTGGAGCTGCTGTTCATGCCCAGCGTGTACGCGCCATGCCCGACCTGCCACGGCCAGCGCTACAACGCCAGGACGCTGGAGGTGGAGTGGAACGGCCGCAACATCGCGCAGGTGCTGGCGATGACGGTGGAGGAGGCGTTGGCGTTCTTTGCCGAGGAAACCGTGGTGCAGCGCCCGCTGCAGCTGCTGCGTGATATCGGGCTGGGCTACCTGCGCCTGGGGCAACCGGCCACGGAACTGTCCGGTGGCGAAGCGCAGCGGATCAAGCTGGCCACCGAACTACAGCGCAGCCAGCACGGCAACAGTCTGTACGTGCTCGACGAGCCCACCACCGGCCTGCACCCGGCCGACGTGGACAAGCTGATGGCGCAGCTGCACGGGCTGGTGGATGCGGGCAACACGGTGGTGGTGGTCGAGCACGACCTGCGCGTGGTGGCCGATGCGGACTGGGTGATCGATGTGGGTCCCGGCGCGGGCGAGCAGGGTGGGCAGATCGTGGCGGCGGGAACACCCGAGCAGGTGAGCCGATCGAAAGCAGGCAGGACGGCGGGCTACCTGCGGCGGTTCTTCGCCTGAGTGGGCATCCGTACCCACCAACGGTGGGCACCTACCGCGTAGTCGCCGGCGCCCCGGCGGTAGGTACCGACCGTTGGTCGGTACTGCCCACCCACCGTTCGATTTCCCCGTCTGCGAACGGTCCCAGCTTCTGCTTGACGATCTTCCCGTCCGCACCCACCAGCACCGTGTAGGGCAGCAGACCCTGGGCGTTGCCCAAGCGCACGCTGGCGTCATCCGGCGCAGGCTGCTCGATCACGATCGGGTAGGTCACCGGCACGCGGTCAAGAAAATCGCGTACGCCGTCCGGCGTATCGATGGCCAGGCCCACCACCTGCACGCCATCGGCCGGCTGTGCAGCGGCAAACGCGGCCAGCATGGGCATCTCTTCCACGCACGGACCGCACCAGCTGGCCCACACGTTGATCAACAGGGGGCGGCCACCGAAGCGGGCGAAGTCCAGGGGCGTGCCATCCACGTCCGGCAGGGTGATGGCCGGCATCGCATCGCCGGGTTGGGCCGGCGCGGCGGCCGGGCGCTCCACCGCGGGAAACCGCGTTTCCTGTGGCGTGCGTGCCACGTAGTACACGCCGGTGCCCAACCCCAGCGCCGCAGCCAGCGCCGCCACTACCATCAACGAGGTGCGGGGCGGCGTCGTGCTCATCGCGCGGTGCGCAGCAGCGCTTCTTCCACCAGTGCCTGGGTCAGCACGGTGGGCAGCACGGTCGGCGGTGCGCCGGGGCCGTAGACCACGTACAGCGGCACGCCGACCGCCTTGTGCTCTTCCAGGAACGCGGTGATCTCCGGGTCCACGTTGGTGTAATCACCGCGCATGTACACCGCGTTGGTACGGCGCAGGGTTTCCTCGAAACCCTGGGTGCCCAGCACCGCGCGTTCGTTGGCCTTGCAGGTCACGCACCAGTCGGCGGTCATGTTGACGAACACCACGCGGTTGTCCTGGCGCAGCCGGTCGAGCATCTGCGGCGAATAGGCCACCACGTTGTCGGCCGCGGCCAGTGCGGCTTTGGCCGGTGCAGCGATGCGGGTCACGCCCCACACCGGCACGAGTGCGCCCAGCAGCAGCACCAGCGCCAATGCGGCACCGACGCGCTGGCTGCGCCAGCGGCTGCGCTCGAACCACCACAGCGCCAGGCCCAGCACCACCAGCCCGGCCAGCACGAGTGCCATGGCATCCACGCCACGCTGTTTGCCCAGCACCCACAGCAGCCACAGCGCGGTGGCATACATCGGGAAGGCCAGCACCTGCTTCAGCGTTTCCATCCACGCGCCCGGGCGCGGCAGGCGCTTGGCCAGCGAAGGCACGAAGCCGATCAGCAGGAACGGCAGCGCCAGGCCGAGGCCCAGCATCAGGAACACCAGCATCGCCGGCACCGCCGGTGCGGTGAAGGCATAGGCCAGCGGCGCCCCCATGAACGGCGCCACGCACGGGCTGGCCACCACGCAGGCGAGCACGCCGGTGAAGAAATCGCCCATCGGTCCGCTGCGCGAGGCCAGCGACTGGCCCACGCCGCCCAGGCTGCCGCCCAGGGTGAACACCCCGGACAGGCTCAAGCCCACGGTGAACATCAGGTACACCAGTGCGGCAATGAACCACGGGTGCTGCAGCTGGAAGCCCCAGCCCGCCGCCTGCCCGGCGGCACGCAGCGCCAGCACCAGTGCGCCAATCGCGGCGAACGCCACCAGCACGCCTGCCGTGTACCAGAGCGCGTGGCTGCGCGCGCGCTGGCGGCTTTCGCCGCTCTGCGCCACGCCCAGCACCTTCAGCGACAGGATCGGCAGCACGCACGGCATGAGGTTGAGGATCAGGCCGCCGGCCAGGGCCAGCAGCAACGCGGTGATCAGGGTGATCGGCGTGGCACTGCCGCTGCTGCCCGGCGGACGCGTGCGCTGGTCGTTGTCGGCGCTGGCGTCGGGCGTGCCGTCGGCGGGCAGCGCCAGCGCCGGTTCGTTCGGGCGGATCAGCATCGGCTGGGTCGCAATGCCGTTGGCCTCGCGTTCCTGCGCACGCTTATCGCGCGTCACCAGCGGGGCGATCACTTCGCTGCGGCGCGCTTCTTCACCCGCACTGGCGTTGACCTTGCCGGCCGGCAGCGCCAGCTTCACCCGCCGGGTCATCGGCGGGTAGCAGATGCCATCGGTCTGGCAGCCCTGGAAGGTGATCACCAGCGTGGCATCGGCGGCCTCGGCCACGCTGCGGCGCAGCGGCAGCTTCACATCGACCTGGTCGAAATACACCGACACATCGCCGAAGTGCTCGTCGCGGTGCGACTTGGCGGCCGGCCACAGCGGCTTGTCCGCGCGGATGCCCGGGGCGCCTTCCAGCTTCAGCGAAGTGCGGTCGCGGTAGAGGTAGTAGCCCGGCGCCGGACTGAAACGCAGCAGCACGGCATTGCCATCGCCGACGATGGCTTCGAAGCCGAAGGCGCGTTCGGACGGCAGCGGCAGTGACGGGGTGCTGGCCGCGCCGGGCAGGCGCAGGCCACCGGCGGCATTGCCGGCCAGCGGGTTGTTGAACGGCGACGCGGCGGCGGCGCCCAAGGCCGGGGTCATGGCGCTGTCGGCGCGGGCGCTGCCACCCGGCAGCGTGACCTGCACGCTGCGCTTCTGCGGCGGGTAGCACACGCCGGCATCGGCGCAGCCCTGGTAACGCACTTCCAGCGTCACCGTTTCAGCACCGTCGGCAGCCTTGCCGGGCAGTACGGCGGTCAGCCGCTCACGGTAGGTTTCCACTTCGCCGAAGAAGTCATCGTGGTGCTTTTTGCCGGCCGGCATCTGCAGCGCCTCGGCACTGAAGCCGGCGTCGCTCTTGACCGTGGTGCGGTGGCGATAGAGGTAGTAGCCCGGCGCGATCTTCCAGCTCACCTCGATACGGTCGCGGTCGCGCGCCTGCGCGCTCAGCCCGAAGGCTTGATCCACCGGCAGCAGGTCTTTCTCGCTGACGGCCAGTGCCGGCAGGGACACCAGGAACAGCGCGCACAGCGCGGCAACACGACGAAACAGCGTCATCAATCAGTTTCCTCTCGGGTCTGGGCCCGAATCCAATCCAGGTACGCCGGCAGTCCGGCGCGGGTTTCGACCGCGATGCACTCGGGGAGTTCATACGGGTGCAGCACCTGCACGCGCGCGATGGCCGCATCCAGGCGGCTGCCGGTGGTCTTGATCAGCAGTTGGACCTCAGCGTCCTCGGTTACCTCACCGTGCCAGCGGTAGGTCGAGTGCGCCCCGTCCAGCCGGGTCACGCAGGCGGCCAGGCGTTCTTCCACCAGCGCATGCGCCAGCCGCGTGGCGGTGGCCGCATCGGGGCAGGTGGTCAGGAGGATGAATACGGGATCGGGGGTCGACATGACCGCCGAGTATAGAGATCGCGGCCTGGCGATGCCGGCCGGTTCCGCAGGGGAACCGGCCGGAGAATCGAATCCCGGTGGCGCCGGCGGGTGGCCGGCGCACCGTATTGCCCTGGTGCCGGCGCCTGGCCGGCGACCCGGGATGCCTCAGTTCGCCAACTCGCAGGTTGCCGGCTTGGCCGACGTGAACAGGGCAGGCGTGCCCCATTCCGGGTGGTCGATGAACGGGTTGCGGTTGCCCTGGAAGCTGTAGATCACTTCATTGCGGGCTTTTTCTGCAGCATCCGGCGGGTCGGACAGGTGCCAGTCGATCAGGGTCGAGAGCAGGCCCATGTAGGCCGGCGAGGCCGAGGTCTTCACGATCCTGCTGCGGTCGTCGGTCAGCTCCAGGTCCGGTTCGGACTGGCCGGTGGCTGCGTCCTTGCCGCCCTCATAACGGATCGCCATGTACATCACCGCACGCGCCATGTCGCCCTTGCGGTGGCCCCACACCTCGAAGGTGCCGGCATTCCCGTCCGGGGTGCGTACCCAGTTGGAATTGCCCGGGTAGCCGCCACTTCCCCCGCCGGTGCCGTTGTTGGCCTCGGTGGCGCGCTCGCCGCAGTTGCTGTCGCACTTGGCGAACGGCTTGTTGCCGCGGTCCGCGTTCCACTGCGCATCGGTCAGGTACAGCATGTGGGTGTCGGTATAGGGCGCGTACGGCAGGCCCTTGTCGCCGGTGGTGCTGGCAAAGCCCAGTGAATTGGGCCAGGTGTGCTCGCGGTTGTAGGTCAGCCCGCTGCCGGTGCCGGCCCGGTCGGTGACCTTGGCGTAGCTGCGGTTGCGGTACGCGTCCAGGATGCGGCCGCTGTTGTTGGGATCCTCGTCGGCGATTTCCAGGATGGTCCACGTGCTGGTGCCCGTGCCGCTGTACGGGTACGAGGTGTGGCCCTTGATGGTGGCGTGCAGCGAGCAGCGCAGCAGGCTGGGGCTGGAGGTGTTGACCTTCGAGTAGTAGCTGCCCGGATCCGGGTCGGGACCGGGGTCGGTACCGCCGCTGGCCACGGTGAAGGCGATGCGGCTATCGGCCGCCGGGCGTGCGCCCTGGGCGTCCTTGATGCGCGCGGCACGGATGTCGAAGCGGCAGGCTTCACCGGCCAGCAGCGCGGTGTTGGTCGACAGGGTGAAGCGGGTACCGCTGCTGGCGTGGGTGAGCGGCACCGTGCCGGACTGGCCGCAGCTCAGGGCAAACGCACCGGCGCTGACGGTGACGCTTTCACTGAAGGTCACGGCCAGGTCGGCAGCGGCCGGGAAGCTGGTTGCGCCCTGTTCCGGGGTGGTGGTGCTCACCGACGGCGGGGTGTTGGGCCCGGTGCTGCCGCCGCCGCTGAAGGTCTGGCCGGTGTTGCAGGCACCGAAGGTCTGCGCCGCCGATCCGGCCCAGGTGAAGTGGGTGTACTGGCTGCCGCTGCCGGTGAGCTGCAGGGACGTGCCCGGGGCGGTGCTGTTGCTCTCGCTGACGGGGATGTTCTGGCTGGTCAGGCCGGCGGCCGGGCCGCCGGCGGCGGTGATGGTGCCTTCGTAGCTGATGAACTGGATGACCTTGCCGCTGGCATCCACGAGCGCGATGCCGTCGTTGGCGCCGTTCTGCAGGCCGTTGGTGGGGTAGGTGACGGTGGCGATGCTGGCCTTGCCGCAGCCGGCGGCGGTACCGGCCGGCACGGCGTTGTTGGCATAGACCGTGGCCGCAGACGGAGTGCTGCCGTTGTACAGGTACAGCCGGTAGGTACCGAGGTCCTCGCCGCCGGTGGCGACCACCTCGATGGCTTCGCCGACATCCCCGGCCGGGGTGCTGTCGTCGTAGTGCAGTTCATTGATGAATACGTCCGCCTGGGCGGGACCAGCGGCCAGCGCCAACAGGCACCCCAGGGACAGCGGTGTGAGCAACCTCATCTACGGCTCCTTGTGATTGGGTTTTGCCGGCCGAATCTAGCTAATCCATATGACACATCTATCGATTTGTCGGCTTCGGCACTCCGCAGTGGGACGTGCGTCAAGAAAATGGCGGTCTGGGGGAATTCGTCGGCACCCCCTTGAAAGGGCTCGGGACAGCACCATCTCTGCCCTGTCCCGCACTGGCGGGTTTTTTCACGAGCGGTGCTGGCAGTCACCTGGGGTGAGTGCTAAGATCGCCGGACTTTTTCAAACCAATCAACAACTTAAGAGGCACGCATGAACATCAAGCCGCTTCACGACCGCGTTGTGGTCAAGCCGATCGAAGCCGACGAAGTCTCCGCCGGCGGCATCGTCATCCCCGACTCGGCCAAGGAAAAGTCGACCAAGGGTGAAGTCGTGGCCGTGGGCCCGGGCAAGCCGCTGGACAACGGCAGCGTGCGCGCGCCGTCGCTGAAGGTTGGCGACAAGGTGATCTACGGCCAGTACGCCGGCAGCACCTACAAGAGCGAAGGCGTGGAATACAAGGTCCTGCGCGAAGACGACATCCTCGCCGTCATCGGCTGAGTTTGCGCCGCCGGGCTTGCCCCGCCGCTTCTTCTTTTTTCAGATCAACGCAGCCGGGCATCGCCCGGCGCCACATAAAAGGTAATCGCAATGGCTGCCAAGGAAATTCGTTTCGGTGAAGACGCCCGCGCCCGCATGGTGCGCGGCGTCAACGTTCTCGCCAATGCCGTCAAGGCCACCCTGGGCCCGAAGGGCCGCAACGTCGTGCTCGAAAAGAGCTTCGGCGCCCCGACCATCACCAAGGACGGCGTGTCCGTCGCCAAGGAAATCGAACTGGCTGACAAGTTCGAGAACATGGGCGCGCAGATGGTGAAGGAAGTTGCCTCGCGTACCAACGATGACGCCGGCGACGGCACCACCACCGCCACCGTGCTGGCCCAGGCCCTGATCCGCGAAGGCGCCAAGGCCGTGGCTGCCGGCATGAACCCGATGGACCTCAAGCGCGGTATCGACAAGGCCGTGGTCGCCGCCGTCGCCGAGCTGAAGAACATCTCCAAGCCCACCGCCGACGACAAGGCGATTGCCCAGGTCGGTACGATCTCGGCGAACTCGGACGAGTCGATCGGCAACATCATCGCCGAAGCGATGCGTGAAGTCGGCAAGGAAGGCGTGATCACCGTTGAAGAAGGCTCGGGCCTGGAAAACGAGCTGGACGTGGTCAAGGGCATGCAGTTCGACCGCGGCTACCTGTCGCCGTACTTCATCAACAACCAGCAGGCGCAGACCGCCGACCTGGATGATCCGTACATCCTGCTGCACGACAAGAAGATCTCCAACGTGCGTGACCTGCTGCCGGTGCTGGAAGGCGTCGCCAAGGCCGGCAAGCCGCTGCTGATCGTGGCTGAAGAAGTCGAAGGCGAAGCGCTGGCGACCCTGGTGGTCAACACCATCCGCGGCATCGTCAAGGTCGTGGCCGTCAAGGCACCGGGCTTCGGCGATCGTCGCAAGGCGATGCTGGAAGACATGGCCACCCTGACCGGCGGCACCGTGATCTCCGAAGAAATCGGCCTGTCGCTGGAGAAGGCGACCATCGCCGACCTCGGCCGCGCCAAGAAGGTGCAGGTTTCCAAGGAAAACACCACCATCGTCGACGGCCAGGGCGACCAGGACGCGGTGCAGGCACGCGTGGCCCGCATCAAGACCCAGATCGAAGACACCTCGTCCGATTACGACCGTGAGAAGCTGCAGGAACGCGTGGCCAAGCTGGCCGGCGGTGTTGCCGTGATCAAGGTCGGTGCGTCGACCGAAATCGAAATGAAGGAAAAGAAGGACCGCGTGGACGACGCCCTGCACGCTACCCGTGCGGCGGTCGAAGAAGGCGTGGTGCCGGGCGGCGGTGTTGCCCTGGTCCGTGCGGTCACCGCGCTGGCTGGCCTGAAGGGCGCCAACGAAGACCAGAACCACGGCATCCAGATCGCCCTGCGCGCGATGGAAGCCCCGCTGCGTGAAATCGTCGCCAACGCCGGCGAAGAGCCGTCCGTGATCGTCAACAAGGTCAAGGAAGGCACCGGCAGCTACGGCTACAACGCCGCCACCGGCGAGTTCGGCGACATGCTGCAGTTCGGCATCCTGGACCCGACCAAGGTGACCCGTTCTGCCCTGCAGAACGCTGCCTCGATCGCCGGCCTGATGATCACCACCGAAGCGATGGTGGCCGAAGCCCCGAAGAAGGACGAGCCGGCCATGGGCGGCGGCGGCATGGGCGGCATGGGTGGCATGGGCGGCATGGACTTCTAAGGTCCCCGCACACGCGACATCCCGTCGTGCTGTAAACGAAGAACCCCGCCGAAAGGCGGGGTTCTTTCGTTATGGGACAAACACCTTGTTGCCGTATTCCCAGGTCCACGGCGCGCCGGTGTCACCCAGGACGTAGCGCACCAGTGCGGGGAATGCCGCCTCCGCACGCACATCGTTGCCCAGGATCACCACGCAGCGCTGGCCACGTGCCAGGCAGACCATCGTGTTGCCCACCGCGTCGTCATGCCCGCCTTTGTAGAAACCATGGCCCTGCGGGCCGTCGAACACCACCACGCCCAGCCCGGCGGCAAGGTCGGCACGCCGCTTCGCCGGGGGCAGTTCGTCCTGCAGCGTGGGGAACTGCGAGGCGGTGGTGATCGGCCACTGCGCGCGCACCAGCTCACGTCGCGATGCGGGCGAAAGGCCTTCACCGCTCACCAGCGCTGCGGCAAGCCGCGCGATATCGGTGATGGTGGTGTCCATCGAACCCGCCGCCCGCACACGGCTGCGCTCGTCATGCGGTTCGGTGCTGCCATCCTGGGTCCAGCCGTCGGCCAGGTTGCCGGCGAAGTCCGCGCGCCAGGTCATGCTGGTACGGGTCATGCCGAGGCGATCAAACACCCGCCGCTGCATTTCCTTGCCCACGTCCAGGCCTACGCCCTGTTCGAGCACGAACTGAAGCAGGATCAGCCCTTCCCCGGAATACGCATATCGCGTGCCCGGGTCGAAATGCAGCCGCAGTTTTCCCTCCGGTTCAAGGAAGGCGAAGTTGGAGAAACCGCTGCGATGGCTGAGCAGCATGCGCGGGGTGATCTGCTGCCAGCGCGGGTCGTCCTTCAGGTCGGGCCAAGGCGCGTAGCGCTTGTCGGCCGGATACTCCGGCAGTGGACGGTCCAGGTAGGCGGCGATGGGGCGATCCAGATCCACGATGCCGTCGTCCACCAGCTGCAGCACCATGTAGGCAAACGCCGCCTTGGTCAGCGACGCGGCATACATGATGGTGTCCGGCTGCAGCGGCTCGCCGGCCGCATTGCGCTTGCCGGCCGCGTGCACCTGCACGACCTTGCCGTCATCGATCACGGCCAACGCCAGCCCCTGGGCCTGGGTTGCCCGCATCAGACGCTGCATCTGCGCATCCACCGCGGGCGGGGACGGCAGCGCGTGGGGTGGGGCGGCGGCCAGCGCAACGGACGCGGGCATCAACAGGGAGAACATCAGGACTAACGGGCGCATGCACGGCACTCCTCCGGGTCTCGGCGCCAATCGTACCGTCGGGCCTGCAGCCCTGAACACTGCACCCCAGTTGCGAATGAAACAGTTGGCACTCCCAAACCCCTGTGCTATCAATACTCCCCAATGAACGCACGCCACGCCAATTCCTACTTTTGGTATTACTTTCCGAAGCCACCGGCGGAGGAAGGCATGCGCTCACCCTGAAGAAACCTTCAGACGCATTCCCGAAAGCCGCCAGCGCACCTGGCGGCTTTTTTGTTGCCGCCGCGCTGGGGACCCCCACCTTCCAGGAGACACCCCATGCCCCCCCACACCGACGACCTGCGCATCCGCAAGATCGAACCATTGACCCCGCCGGCGCAGCTGTTGGCGATGCTGCCCTGCGACGATGAAGCTTCCTCCACGGTGAGCGCCTCGCGCGCCGCACTGCACGAGATCCTGCACGGCCGCGATGACCGCCTGGCGGTGGTGATCGGCCCGTGCTCGATCCATGACCCGGTCGCGGCGATCGAATACGCGCAGCGCCTGAAGCCGCTGCGCGATGCGTACGCGGGCGAACTGGAAATCGTCATGCGCGTCTACTTCGAAAAGCCGCGCACCACGGTGGGTTGGAAGGGCCTGATCAACGACCCGGACCTGGATGGCAGCTTCCAGATCAACAAGGGCCTGCGCGTTGCGCGCGGCCTGCTGCGCGACATCAACAAGTTGGGCCTGCCGGCCGGCGTGGAGTTCCTGGATGTGATCTCGCCGCAGTACATCGCCGACCTGGTTGCCTGGGGCGCGATTGGCGCGCGTACCACCGAAAGCCAGGTGCATCGCGAGCTGGCCTCCGGGCTGTCGTGCCCGGTCGGCTTCAAGAACGGTACCGACGGCAACATCAAGATCGCCGCCGACGCGGTGGGGGCCGCATCCAACCCGCATCATTTCCTGTCGGTGACCAAACAGGGCGATACGGCCATTGTCGCCACCGCCGGCAACCCGGATTGCCACGTGATCCTGCGCGGCGGCAAGGTGCCGAACTTCGATGCCGCCAGCGTGGATGCCGCCAGCCAGACCCTGGCCAAGGCACAGCTGCCGGCGCGGTTGATGATTGATGCCAGCCACGCCAACAGCAGCAAGAATCCGGAGAACCAGCCGAAGGTGATCGCCGACATCAATGCACAGCTGGCGGCAGGCGAAGAGCGCATCGTGGGCGTGATGGTGGAAAGCCACCTGGTGGCTGGCCGCCAGGAACTGGTGGAAGGGCAGCCGCTGGTGTACGGCCAGAGCATCACCGATGGTTGCATCGGCTGGGATAGTTCGCTGCAGGTGCTCGAAGCGCTGGCCGAGGCCGTGCGTGCGCGGCGCGCACGGCGACTGGCCGAGGCGGCTTGACCCCGGAGGCCGCCCGGCGCCACGAAAGGCAGGCGCTATCGGAAGTCTGCTTTTATTGAATAGAATCAATTGGATACTGCGCGGTCGGAAGCAGACACTGCAGGCCCCACTTGAGGGGCCTACAGGGCGTATGTACAATGTATGCACAATCCAGCAACGTGCGAGTGTTTCCCATGGGAACCGCAAGCAAAGTCATCAATTTCCGCGCACCTGCCGATAAGCAGGCTCTGATCGATCGTGCAGTAGCAATCAGTGGCGTGAATCGCACCGAGTTCATCCTGGATGCCGCGTGCGACAGGGCGCGCGAGGTGCTGGCCGACCAGACGCAGTTCACGTTGAATGCTGAGCAGCTGCAGCGCTTCAATGCGCTGCTGGACGCGCCGCTGGAGGAAAACCTGGCGCTGCGCCGGTTGTTGAGCACGCCGGCGCCCTGGGAACGCTGAGCCCTTGTGGCTCTCCGCACCAGCCCCGCTGCACGCGGAACATCTGTTGGATGACTTCCGCTGCAGTGCTCCAGCCCTTGCGAAATGGCTGCTTGAACGCGCACGCCAGAACCAGGCATCCGGCGCATCGCGATGTTTCGTGGCCTGCGACGAGCGGCGTCGCGTTGTCGGTTACTACGCGCTCTCAGCCGGCTCGATGGCGCATGAAGCCGCGCCCGGACGAATCCGCCGCAACATGCCCGATCCCATTCCGGTCATCGTGTTGGGGCGGTTGGCGGTACATGCGGACAGGGCGGGGCAAGGCATTGGCCAGGGCTTGTTGAAGGATGCGGTGCTGCGTTCGCTGCAGGCGTGCGGTCAGGTCGGCGCACGGGCGTTGCTCTGCCATGCCATCGATGAGCCCGCCAAGGCGTTCTACCTCAAGCACGGTTTCATCGCTTCACCCATCCACCCTCTCACGCTGATGCTGCCTTTCAAAGGCGCATTCTGAGCTCTCGAACTGCTGCGAAACAGGTAGTCCGAAAGGCTGTAAGAAAGTGTTGGCCATTCAGGCCAGCGACCACTCCGGCCTCGCAACACGTTGAACAGGATTGTAGAGGGCAGCCGAGGCAGGCATGATGGCTCGACCGTCCAAAATTTCGGTGCCCCACTGTGCGCCTAGAATTTACCAGCGAAGCGTCGACTTGGCTTGCGCAGTTCGATCCTGCGGATCGTGAAGTGGCGAGGCAGTTTCTAAGGCGGCTGACTCTTGTTTCCCAAAGCGATTTCGAGGTAAACCTTCAGTTGGCGCTTGAGGGGGTGCTTCTTCGAATTGGCAAGGAAAACGTAGCTTTTGTCAGCGTAGACGAGCCTCCGCCGACGGTGTACGAAAGTGGCAAGGAACGGAGAGTTCCTGGCAGTAGCTCGGATCGTATCAAACACTTGCTTGAGAATCTCGTAAGAGTTCATGGCAATCGTGTAAGAGCGAATCCAACCGTTGCCTCAATGCGCGCTGATCGAATTCGCAACATTGTTCTTGTGGAGGATTTTGTGGGTTCTGGGGACCGGATCAGGTCCTACTGGCGAGACAGGGTGGCCAAGTCCGTAAAAAGCTGGGTCTCTTTCGGGTGGACAAAAGTCTGGATCGTTTGCTATGCCTCTTTGAAGAATAGCGTTGCCGCCGTCAGGCGCGATGTTCCAGTGGACCCGTCCCGAATGGTTACGATCCTTCCGCCATCAGATCGGCGAATAGTTATGTCGCCTGCAATGAACTTCGTGGCCGAAAAGTATGGGAGAAGGCTCAGAGGAGACGCGTGGTCTGGCTACTCGCAAGGTGGAGGGGCGATAGTGTTTCAACATGGCTGCCCTAACAATACGCCTGCAATGCTTTGGGCTACTGGTAAGGGCTTCAAGCCGCTATTCCCTAACAGAGGGATTCCAGCGACCCTCCAGCGTTGCTTTGGGGTGGCAAATGCCTTGTCCCTCGCCGAGACACTTTGGGACTTTGGCCAGTATCGGCTTGCACTCTCCTTATTGAATCGAGACGGCGGGCGCAGGGATGACCTTAGAATGAGAATGATGGTGGCCTTGGGCTTGGCATCAGTACATGGGAGGTGGGATGACAAAAGGGTCCAGAAGCAATTGTTGCTTCCGGCGAAGGACATCAAGATACTTAGAGAGCTCGCCGTACAGGCAAGCCTTCTCTCAAGTCCGGACGGTAGGATCACCCAATTCGGTGCAGAACTTATCGACCGGATGAAGGCTGCATCTAGGACCGCGCCCCAACGGAAGGCGAAGGCAGCAGGGAGGCTATCGCTGTTATCCGATTTGTATTACCCTGACTCCTGTGAGGGGGTGGCCAAGTTTTAGCGAAGTGAGCGTGCAATGTACACTCATACCTGCCAGTTCGAGCGGCAGGGCTCAGGGAGTCCTTGAGCCTGGATACCTTCTAGTCTTTATCGAAGTTCGTTCACTTCTCAGAGCTTCGTAAGAAGCGCCTATACCTCTGAGAAGCGAACCAACCCCGCTAGCGCGTGGTCGCGGATCAAAGTAATGCTTGGGCCATCCCCTCACAGCTTGAAAAGCGAAGCAGTTCGGAGCGGTTTTCGCTCTGAGTACTCTGGTAAGTTGCTGGCCGCGCTTTCTAAAATGCGCGAAGCAAGGGTTCCGGTTGTTTTCAGTTTGATGCATCTTGCAAAACTGACAAACTGTCCGTGGCGCATCTTACGAAGCGTCGTGAGACGCGAAAGCCACCCGTATCAAATCTTTCAAATCCGGAAGCGTAGCGGCGGGAACAGGCTGATCTGTGCTCCGCACAGTATCTTGATGCGTGCGCAGCGGTGGATTCACGATAAAATTCTCCTGTCGCCTGGTGCGCTGGCAAGACTGAGTTCTGCGTCTTCAGCGTATGCTCCCGGATGCTCTATCATCAGTAATGCTAAGCGGCATGTCGGCGCGAAGTGGATGGTGAAACTTGATATTAAGGACTTCTTTGAGTCTGTTTCCGAGCGGCAGGTGTATCATGTCTTTAAGGACTTGGGGTATCCCAGTCTACTCAGCTTTGAATTGGCCAGGATGTGCACTCGGGTTGCGCCTGCTCGGGCAAACGGGACGCTCAGGCCCAGGGAGTATAAATGGCGCTGGACAAATACGGCTAGGGTAGCAGCGGCGCCACATGCCGACATTCGGGATCTCGGCCACCTTCCCCAAGGAGCTCCATCAAGCGGAATGCTGGCAAACTTAGCCTTTGCTCCGCAGGATCGTGAGATCGAGAAGATTGCGGAGGAATATGGGGGTGAATATTCCCGCTATGCCGACGATATCGTCATTAGTCTGGGCGAGGTCACCAAGGTTGATTGCGAGCGCATACTTTCTCGCGTCGCGCGGGTCGTGACGTTGGCGGGCTACCGGGTTAACCACACGAAAACTCGCGTCTACGGTCCAGGTTCGAGAAAAATTGTCACGGGTCTTGTCGTGAATGACAATGTTCCAAGGCTTACGCGTCAATACAAGGATGATCTGTCCTTGTGCCTCTACCATATTGGGAGGCACGGTCTGCTTAGCCATATGGCTGTAAGGCATTCTGTGAAGCCCCTCGGTTACTTAAATCACATTGTAGGGAAGATTCTTTTTGCTCACTCGGTCGAGCCCGCGTTTGGTCGCCGCTGTATGATGGAGCTTCGCTCAGCCATGAGTTCCCACCGAGAGCTCTACAGCATGATCGACGAGCTTGAGCTTCGTCGCGGGGGTGAGGCAGAGTTCGAGAGCCTTCATGCTGATATTTTCTGATGGCACCTTAGTGCCGAGTTCTACAACCATTGCATTGAGCAATACGAGGTTACAGAAGGAAGGGACGAGCCAGCCGACGATGACGTCAATTGGGTCAAGAGACGTTATGCTGAATTCACAGCCAGTTCGGAGGCGAAGGTCTCTGATCGTTTAATCCAAGCCTTCCGGGCGCCCCCGAATCGAGTAGCTTTCCAGGAAACTACGACGAAGCCTGTCTCTAGTATTAGATGGCAGTTCTCGAAGATGCGGAGAAATGTTTTCTAGTTGAACAATACGCGTACACGCTCATGCGCTGACGAATGATCGAGCCGGCCCTGGAGCACTCAGACAAGGCCGTTTCACTTGTGCAACAGGACGCAGATCCGCACTTCACCCGCGGCATGATTGCAAGCCGAACGGGGCCGTCGAGTTCGCGCTCGAAAAGATCAGTCAATAAGGACCGGGTGGACGCGGGACCCCCCAGTCAATCCCTCAATGAACCTCGTCGCGGTACACGAACTTCGGCATTTCCCACTTGAAATGGATCGCCAGCAGGCGGAAGGCGAAGCCGCCGCCCAGGCACCACAGCGTGGCGGCGTTGAGCGACACACCCAGTTCGAGCAGGCCCAGCCATGCCGCGCCGGTAAGCAGGGTGATCACCGCGTACAGCTCCTTCTGGAAGATCAGCGGCACCTCGTTGCACAGCACGTCGCGCAGCACGCCGCCGAAGGCGCCGGTAAGCATGCCGGCGATGAGCACGATCGGCACCGCGTGGCCGCCGTCGCGCGCCACCGCGCACCCGATCAGGGTGAAGCAGATCAGGCCCAGGCCATCGAGCACCAGGAAGGTGCGGCGGAAGTGGTGCATCCAGCGCGCCACCCAGGTGGCGATCAGTGCCGCGCATATGGTGAAGCCCAGGTACTCGGGGTGCTTGACCCAGCCCAGCGGGTAGTGGCCCAGCACGATATCGCGCAGCGAACCGCCGCCCAGCGCGGTGACGCAGGCGATGATGACCACGCCGAACAGGTCCATCCGCCGCCGGCCGGCAGACAGCGCGCCGGTCATGGCTTCGGCGGAAATGGCGATGAGGTAGATGATGGACAGCAGCATGCAACGGCTCCGGAGGGGCAGGCGGGGACGGAAACGCGCACGCGCCAGCGCCGCAGCACTGTCGTGGGTGGGATTCCGTTGCCGCTCCCGCTGTCCTTTTGCCTGAGAGTTCAGTGGCCAGGCCACGTGCCCCTTCGGCGGGTCATTGAAGACCTCTCTCCAGATCGGCGTGTTGGATGCATGGTTGGTGGCGTATCGAGCCACCGGCCTGAGCGATTATGGGAGCCTGCGCCTTCGGCGGGCGCCAGCGCGGCGCCTCTCTCCTGCATCCGGGGCGGATTCTAGCAGCCAGCGCGCCCCTGCCGGTGGATAATCCCGGTATGCCCGCTGAACCCGCCCCCTGGTATGTCTATCTGCTGGAATGCCGCAACGGCAGCTATTACGCCGGCATCAGCAACGACGTGGACGCCCGCTTCCAGGCACACCTGTGCGGCAAAGGCGCGCGCTACACCCGCGCCAATCCACCAGTGAAGCTGCTGGCGATGCGCGCCTACCCCGACCGCTCGGCAGCTTCCAAGGCCGAATGCGAGCTCAAGCGCCAGCCGCGCGCACGCAAGCTGGCCTGGCTGCAGCAACGGAGTGCCGAAACATGACCGGAATCGACCCGGCCAAAGCGCGCGCAATGATCGGCAAGACCGTGCTCGCCGGCATGACCTACCTTGACGCCCAGGGCAACGCCCTGGAGCACCGCCAGATGGCCGGGCAAGTGCTGCGCATCAATGACGAAGAAGGCGTGGTACTGGCCAGTGCAATGGACGGCGAGGAAGTGTTCCTGCCGCCCACGCTGGACCACTACACCCCGGCAGCACCGGGCGACTACACGCTGCGCTCAATGGCGCTGACCATCAGCGATCCGGACTACCTGTGCACCTGGGATGTTCACCTCGCCCCTGGCAACGATCCCTGATCGGACGACTTTGGCCGCCGGTCCTCGCGGTCATCACCGAAGATGATCCGCGCGCTGCGCTGGTAGCTCCAATACGCCACCGCCCAGTTGAGCAGCACCACAATCCGGTTGCGGAACCCGATCAGGAAGAACACGTGCGCGGCCAGCCAGAACCACCACGCCAGCACGCCCGACAACTGCAGCCGGCCCAGGTGCACGATGGCGGCCATGCGCCCGATCGTGGCCAGGTTGCCGAAGTCCTGGTACTTGAACGGCCCGGGTGACGGCTTGCCGTCCAGCCGCGCACGAATTGTCGCGGCCACATGCTTGCCCATCTGCTTGGCGGCCGGGGCAACGCCCGGCACCGGCCGTCCATCGGCCTGCTGCAGCGCGGCCAGGTCACCGGCGACGAAGATCTCCGGGTGCCCGTCCAGGGTCAGGTCGGGCTGCACCGGCACGCGTCCGGCGCGGTCCAACGGCACCTCCAGCGTCCGCGCCAGCGGCGAAGCGGCCACGCCCGCGGCCCACACCACGGTGCGCGCGGCAATGAACTGCTCACCGAGCTGGAAGCCCTCGCCGTCGATGTGGCTCACCGCCGTACCGGTCAGCACTTCCACCCCGAGCTTCTCCAGCTGGCGCCGCGCTTTCAGCGACAGCACCTCGGGGAAGCTGGACAGCACCCGCGGCCCGGCTTCGACCAGCCGCACCTTGGCGCTGGCCGGATCGATATGGCGGAACTCGTTGCGTAGCGTGTGCCGCGCGATCTCGGCCAACGTGCCGGCCAGTTCCACCCCGGTGGGGCCACCGCCGACCACCGCGAAGCTCAGCCACGCCGCTTTGCGTGCCGGATCCGGCTCGGCCTCGGCGCGTTCGAAGGCCAGCAGCAGTTTGCGGCGCAGTGCGATGGCATCGTCCAGGGTCTTCAGGCCTGGCGCGTCGGCGGCCCACTCGTCGTGCCCGAAATAGGCGTGGGTGGCGCCGGTGCACAGCATCAGGGTGTCGTAGCCGAGCTGGCTGCCGTCGGCCAGCGTGATCTGGCGGCTGGCCTTGTCAATCGAGGTCACCTCGCCCAGCCGCACTTCAACATTGCGCTGTTCGCCCAGGATGTGGCGCAGCGGCGCGGCGATGTCGGGTGCGGACAGGCCGGCGGTGGCGACCTGGTAAAGCAGCGGCTGGAACAGATGGTGGTTGCGACGGTCCACCAGGGTGATGCGGATGCGCGCGCTGGCCAGCGCGCGGGTGGCCCAGAGGCCGGCGAAGCCGCCACCGATGATGACCAGGTGGGGCAGGGAATCGCGGGTCATGCAATGACTCCTTGGCGGGGGTCGAAGCGAAGCACTGCATGTTCGCACGTGATGCGCGATATTCACGTGGATGGCAGATACTGGGTTCAGCAGCCGTCGCGCCTGCCGGCGGCCGATTCGACCCTTGCCTGGAAAGTCCACCTGCGTGCGCGCATTTCCGAAAGAAGACGCGGCAACACCGGCGCGTTGATCGGCGTATCGTATCGGCGCATATCGACAACCGGGAACACCAACATGCTGAAGATCTGGGGCCGCCGCAATTCCAGCAACGTGCGCAAAGTGCTGTGGTGCGCGGAGGAAATCGGCCTGCCGTACGAATCCATCGAAGTGGGCGGCCCCTTCGGTGGCACCCAGTCGCCGGAATACGTGGGCATGAACCCCAACGGCCTGGTGCCGGTGATCGAAGACCACGGCCTGCCGCTGTGGGAATCCAACACCATCGTGCGTTATCTGAGCGCGCGCTACGCGCTGGGCACGCTGTACCCGGAAGATGCGATGGCGCGCGCGCAGGCCGAGAAGTGGATGGACTGGAGCACCTCGCGCATGGCGCCGCTGTACACCGACCTGATCTGGGGGATCATGCGCACCGCCCCGGCCGACCGCGACGAGGTCCGCATCAATGCCGCGATCACCCGTGCCGGCGAGTTGCTGGGCATGGCCGATGCCACCCTGGCGCAGCAACCTTGGTTGTCCGGCGAGCAGTTCGCGATGGGCGACATTCCGTTGGGCGCGCTGGTCTATGCGTGGTTCGAGCTGCCGATCCAGCGGCCGTCGTTGCCGCACCTGGAAGCGTGGTACCAGCGCCTCCAGCAGCGCCCGGCGTATGTCAAAGCGGTCATGACGCCGTTGACGTGAGGTAACGGACGGTAGGTGCGGACCGTTGGTCCGCACGCTGTCAATACAGGTCGGTGGGATCTACGTCCAATGACCAGCGCACCTTGCGCGCCTGCGGCAAGCCGTAAACTAGCGGCATGATCTGATCCAGCAGCGCATGCAGCGGCCGCCGCGCCGGGGCCGACAGCAGCAGCTGCGTGCGCTGGTAACCGGCGCGGCGCGGCATCGGCGCCGGCATCGGGCCGAAGCGTTCCACGTGGCACTCATGCGCGATCAGCTCGCGCACTGCCATCAGCATGGCGTTGGCGTGCTCCACCTGCTGCGCCTCGGCGCGCATCAGCGCCAGGTGCGCGAACGGCGGGAAGCCGGCCGCTTCACGCTGCTGCAGCTCGGCGTCGGCGAAGGCGTGGTAGCCGCCGTTGACCAGCGTTTCCAGCAACGGGTGCCCGGGGTGATGGGTCTGCAGCCAGACCTCGCCGGCGTCGCTGGCGCGTCCCGCGCGCCCGGCCACCTGGATCAGCTGCTGGGCCAGTTTCTCGCTGGCGCGGAAATCGGCGGAGAACAGTCCCTCGTCAATGCCCACCACCACCACCAGGGTCAGCTTGGGCAGGTCGTGGCCCTTGGCCAGGATCTGCGTGCCGACCAGGATGCCGGCGCGGTCGCCCAGCGTGGCAAGTTGGGTCTCCAGCGCGTCGCGCCGGTTGGTGGTGCCGCGGTCGATGCGGATCACCGGGAAATCGGCGAAGGCTTCCACCAGGCGTTCTTCCAGCCGCTCGGTGCCGATGCCCTGTGGCTGCAGCGCCAGGCTGGCGCAGTCGGGGCAGGCCAGTGGCGCCGGCTGGCGCGCGCCGCAGTGGTGGCATTGCAGCCGGCGGCCGCCGGCGTGCACGGTCATCGGCGCATCGCAGCGTTTGCAGGGCGCGGTCCAGCCGCAGTCGTGGCACAGCAGCACCGGCGCGTAACCGCGGCGGTTCTTGAACACCAGCACCTGGTGGCCGGCCGCCAGGTGCTGGCCGATGCCTTCCATCACCTCGGCCGAAAGGCCGTCCTTCAACGGGCGCTTGCGCACGTCCAGCACCCGCACCCGCGGCGGGCGCGCCTCGCCTGCGCGCTGTTTCAGGCGCAGATGGGTGTAGCGGCCGGCATGGGCGTTGTGCAGTGATTCCAGCGACGGCGTGGCGCTGCCCAGTACCACCGGCACATCCAGCGCCTTGGCCCGCACCAGCGCGAAATCGCGCGCGTGGTATCGAATGCCGTCCTGTTGCTTGTAGCTGCCGTCGTGCTCTTCATCGACCACGATCAGCCCGGCGTTGGGCAACGGGGTGAACACCGCCGAGCGCGTGCCCACGATCACCTGTGCCTCGCCGCGCGCGGCGGCCGCCCAGACCCGTGCGCGCTCGTTGTCGTTCAGGCCCGAATGCAGCACGTGCACCGCAATGCCCAGGCGGCTGCGGAAGCGCGCGAGCGTCTGCGGGGTCAGCCCGATCTCGGGCACCAGCACCAGCGCCTGCCGGCCGCGGGCCAGGCAGTCCACGATGGCCTGCAGGTACACCTCGGTCTTGCCGCTGCCGGTCACCCCGTCGAGCAGGAACGCGCCGAACCGCGCGTGGGCGGTGATCGCGGCGATGGCGTTGGCCTGCTCTGCATTTGGGGTCGGCCCCGGCCGCAGGGCCGGCAGCGCCGGGGCGTGCTCCAGCGCGATGCGCTCGACCAGGCCGCGCTTGGCCAGCGAGCGCGCCGCGCTGCGCCAGTCGTCCATCGCCTCGTCGAGCAGGTCCTCGTCCACGCTGCCGCCGGCCAGCTGTTCGGCCAGGCGGTGCGGACGGGTGCCGGCCCGCAGCTTGGCGCGGTGTTCGAGTCCTTCGGCAGTGAGCTGCCAGCCCCAGCGATGGGTGTCGGGCACCGGCTCACCACGGCGCAATGGCGCGGGCAGGGCGGTGCTGACCACCTCGCCCAGCGGCGCATGGGTATAGCGTGCCAGCCACTGCAGCGAGGTCCACAGCTCGCCGCCCAGCAGCGGCGCCGGGTCCAGCCATTCCACGGCAGCGCGCAGCGCGTTGCCGTCGGTCACCGTACCGATCCCGGCCACCACGCCCACCAGCTCGCGCGAGCCGAACGGCACCCGCAGCCGGCGACCGACCATGCCAGGCCCGGGCGGCGCTCCCGGCGGCGGCGCGTAGTCGAACCACTGCGGCAGCGGCAGGGGCAGGGCAACTTGGAGGGAGGGGGCATCCGGCAGCGGCGCCGGGGCACTTTCCAGGGTCAGCAGGGGGGCTGGATCGGGGGGCAGCATCGCGCCAGTGTAGCGGCCCGAACCGGCCCTGTTCAGCGCACGAAACCGATCGCCGCATGGCGCCGTGGAACCTAAATAGGAGCTAAATATCCGTGGCCATTGGAGATTCGGTCTTATCCACATCTTCTGTGGATAAGTCTGTGTGCGAGTGTCGAACTCCGAGCTGTTTGTCAGGGAGTTCCGCAGTGAAGCTTGGGTTGGTCAAAAAATAGCCACACAACTAAATGTATGTAAATCAATAAGATGGCTGTGAAACACAGCTGACACATGGGTGACGCCGGCTTCACCTGCCGGTTTTCTGCCGATTTTGTTGGTGCTGTGCACAACCTGCGCCGCTGTCAAGCCATCTACATCACCGCGGTAGTCGCACGTGACCCGTATCGGCATCCCCCTGCGCGGGCGCACTCGCTATCATTTCGGCACTTGATGGAGTTGCTATGACGGCTGTGAACGCCCCTGTTTCCTCTACTGCAGCGGGTGCCCTGTCCGCATTCCTGCGAGGCGTCGAACGCCGTGCCCTGGTGGTTGCCGAGCTGCAGTGCGGCGACCCGACCGTCGCCGAACAGGCACTGGTGGCGGTGATGCGCGCCTTCGCCGGCATCGCCAGCGATGTGCCGATGGCACAGTGGCCGGACCGGTTCTGGATCCTGCTGGCCCACCGCACCCCGATCCGCATGCCGGCCCCTGGCGGCCAGTGGGCCCCTGGCCTGGCGCACCTGCCCAGCCTGGCGCCGCCGGCACGTCTGGCGCTGCTGCTGCGGGTAGGTGGCGGGCTGGACGAGGCGGCCGCCGCGCAGATCCTGGACCTGCCGGTCGCCGACTACCAGCAGGCGCTGGCGCAGGCCTGCCCACGCGATGCGCAGGGCCACCCCGATGCGGCAGGCTGGCGTGCCCTGGCCGAACAGGTGCAGCAGCGCCTGCGTGACCTGCCGGCCAGCAGGCTGCAGCAACTGCACCAGCCCGCGCCGGCCCCCGCGCCGGGCAAGGGTCCGGCCTCATGGCGCGCGCCGGCCCCGGCCGATGCGGCGCCCCGGCGCACGCCGGTGCGCCGTCACAATCGCCGGCCGCTGTGGCGTGGCCTGCTGATCCTGCTGGTCACCATCGCCGTGTTGCTGGGCGGTGCGGCGTGGTGGAAGCACCGCAGCCCGGCGCTCGCCCCCGAGGCCAGCGTGCCCGACGGCGCGGTGTCCACCGCCGACCCGGTGCGGGTCGAACCGTTGGCGGCTGAAGACCTGCCGGTGACGGCGCCGGCCGATCCGGCCCACGCCGCCAGTGACGCGGCCATGCTGGCCGACCCGGACCTGATGCTCGCCCGCGATGCGGACCTGTACGCGTGGGCTGCCGCCGGTGGGCCGGTCCCGGTGGACGAGTCGCAACCGCAGCCCAGCCGCCCCGAACCTGCCACCGCCGGCCTGGAGACGGCAGCCGCTGATGAATAAGTCGATCCTGCTGCTCGCCATGGGCCTGGCGACCGGTGCGCATGCCGCGCCACAGCCGCTGCCCCTGCCATCGGCCACGCCTGTGCCGGTTACCACACCCGCCATTCCCGCCACCCCCGCCGCGCTGGACCCGGCCCAGCTGCGTGAACTGCGCAGCCGCTATGCGCAATGGCAGGCATTGCCTGCATCCGAACGTGCCCGTATCCGCGAGGCCGCCGGCCGTATTGCCGCGATGCCCGCTGCACAGCAGCAGGCGCTGCGGGCCCGCTTCGACGAACAGGACCAGCGGTTCCGCGACGGCTGGCTGCTGGGCCCGCAGCTGGGCCAGCATTTCCCCAAGCTGCAGGGTCTGTTCGGCTACCTGCCCGCTGACCAGCGCGAACCCGCCCTGGCCGCGCTGCGCCAGCTCAACGAGGGCCAGCTGGCCCAGCTCACGCTGATCGCCCAGCGCACGCCGCCGCAGGAGCGCGACCAGGTACGTGACCAGTTCCTGGGGCTGGCGCCGGCCGCGCGCGATGCCTGGTTGAAGGAAAACCTAGTGCGTTGAGCGTAAGATGACCGGCCGCAACCCGGTGCCTGTGCCCTCCGCGCGCTGCCGTAGTTGCCGTCTGTGATCCCATGTCTACCGTTACCGCAACGCCGCGCCTCTCCCGGGAAGTGCGCGCCACCGGCCTGCTTGCGCTGCCGCTGGTCCTTGGCCACATCTCCACTGGCCTGATTTCCTTCGTCGACAACGTCATCGCCGGGCATCACGGTACCCAGACGCTGGCGGCGGTCACCATCGGCACGGCGCTGCTGTGGCTGCCGATGCTGATCCCGATCGGCACGTTGATCTCACTCACCGCCTCGGTGTCGCAGTTGCATGGCGCCGGCCGCGAGCGGGAGATCGGCCCGCTGTTCCGCCAGGCGCTGTGGCTGGCGCTGGGCCTGGGCCTGATCATGTTCACCTTCCTCACGGTGGTGCCGCCGTTGCTGCCCGCGTTCGGCATCGCCCCGGACATCGTGCCGGGCGCGACCGCGTTCCTGCATGCGGTGCGATGGGGTGGCCCGGCGCTGACCCTCTACTTCTGCATGCGTTACCTCAGCGAAGGCATGCACTGGACGCTCCCGACCATGCTGCTCGGCTTCGGCGGCCTGCTGGTGCTGGCGCCGCTGGGTTACGTGCTGTGTTACGGCAAGCTGGGTTTCCCGGAAATGGGCGCCGAAGGCCTGGGCATCGCCTCCGCCACCATGATGTGGATCCAGGCGCTGTGCTTTGCCGGCTACCTGTGGAAAACCAAGCGCTTTGCCCACCTGGAACTGTTTTCGCACCTGGAGCTGCCGCGCTGGGCGGCGATCTGGGACCTGCTGCGTACCGGCCTGCCGATCGGCATCACGGTGCTGATGGAGGGCGGGCTGTTCATCGTTACCGCCCTGCTGATCGGTCGCCTGGGCGCCACCGAGGCGGCCTCGCACCAGATCGCCATCAACGTGGCCCAGCTGTGCTTCATGATCCCGATGGGCGTGGCCGAAGCCACCACCGTGCGCGTGGGCCATGCGGTAGGCAGTGGCAACGGGCTGGGCGTGCGGCGCGCTGCCATCGCCGGCCTGCTGATCATCCTGGGCACGCAGACGCTGTCGGCGCTGGTGCTGCTGTTCGGGCACGACGCCATCGTCGGGGTGTATACCGCCGACATGGGCGTGGCCGCGCTGGCCTCCACCCTGCTGCTGTATGCGGCCGCGTTCCAGTTCCCGGATGGCATCCAGGTGCTGTCAGCCGGCGCGCTGCGCGGCCTGAAGGACACCCGCGTGCCGATGTTCATCGCCATGTTCTCCTACTGGGGGCTGGGCATGCCGCTCGGCGCCGGGCTCGGCCTGGGCCTGGGCATGGGTCCGCAGGGCATGTGGCTGGGCCTGATCCTGGGGCTGACCGCAGCGGCGATCCTGATGGGCTGGCGGCTGCGCGTGAGCAGCCGTCGTGTCGGCAATGACCTGAACCTGACGGCCTGATGGCCCCCTTACTTGTGTCCGATGCCGGGCTGTCCGGCACGGGCTATGCTGGTACCACGGCAAGAAGCCAACTGGAGTTTTCCCCATGAATCAACCCGTGCGTCGCAATCCCGTCGCCAGCTTCTTCATCGGGCTGTGGGATGTGATGAACTTTACCCGCAGGCTGATCCTCAACCTGCTGTTCTTCGGCCTGTTGCTGCTGATCCTGGTCCTGTTCGTCTTCGCGATGGGCAAGGGCGCCAGCAGCGGCCGCACCCTGCAGGACCGCACCACGCTGGTGATCGCGCCGGAAGGCCGCCTGGTCGAACAGTTCAGTGCGGATCCGGTCAGCCGTGCGCTCGCAAAGGCCATTGGCGACAACAGCGCCGAGGAAGTGCAGCTGCGCGACCTGGTGCGCGCGCTGGATGCGGCGCGCGAGGACAAGAAGATCGAACGCGTGGTCCTGCAGCTGGACAAGCTGCAGCCGAGCGGTTTTGCCTCGATGCGTGAAGTAGCCGCGTCGCTGCAGGAACTGCGCGCGTCGGGCAAGGACATCGTGGCCTACAGCGACAACATGAGCCAGTGGCAGTACCTGCTGGCCGCGCAGGCCAAGGAGATCTACCTCGACCCGATGGGCGGGGTGGTGCTGGAAGGCCTCGGTCGTTACCGCCAGTACTTCCGCACCGGCCTGCAGGACAAGCTGGGCGTGGACGTGCACCTGTTCAAGGTGGGCGAATACAAGTCCGCCGCCGAACCGTACGTGCTGGACGCGGCGTCGCCGCAGGCCAAGGAAGCCGACCTGTTCTGGATGAACGACGTGTGGCAGCGCTACCTGGCCGACATCGCCACGGCGCGCAAGCTGGACGCCGCGCAGCTGGCCGCCGGCATCGACACCATGCCCGAAGGCATCGCTGCTGCCGGTGGCGACCTGGCCAAGTTCGCCCTGCAGCAGAAGCTGGTGGACGGCCTGAAGACCCGCGAGGAAGTCGAAGACCTGCTGGCCGATCGTGGCGTGGCCGATGAAGACGCCGACGGTGGCTTCCGCAGCATCAACCTTGACGAATACCTGACCCAGATCGACACCCGTCGTTCGCCGGTGGATTCGCGACCGCAGGTGGCGGTGGTGGTGGCGTCCGGCGAGATCGCCGGTGGCGACCTGCCGGCCGGCCGCGTGGGCGGTGAGTCGACCTCGGCGCTGTTGCGCGAAGCGCGCGACGACGACAACGTGAAGGCCGTGGTGCTTCGCGTGGATTCGCCCGGCGGTGAAGTGTTCGCCTCGGAGCAGATCCGCCGTGAGGTGGTGGCGCTGAAGGCGGCCGGCAAGCCGGTGGTGGTATCGATGGGCGACCTGGCGGCATCGGGCGGCTACTGGATCAGCATGAATGCCGACCGCATTTACGCCGATCCGTCGACGATCACCGGTTCGATCGGCATCTTCGGCATGATCCCCAACCTGTCGCGTTCGCTGGACAAGATCGGCGTGCACACCGACGGCGTGGGCACCACCCGCTTCGCCGGTGCGTTCGACATCACCCGCCCGATGGATCCGGCCGTGGGCCAGGTGATCCAGTCGGTGATCAACAAGGGCTACGCCGATTTCACCGGCAAGGTGGCCGATGCACGCAGCAAGCCGGTGGAAGCGGTGGACGAAGTCGCCCGCGGTCGCGTGTGGAGCGGTGCGCAGGCCAAGGAACGCGGCCTGGTGGATGCCTTCGGCGGCCTCAAGGCGGCCATTGCCGACGCCTCCAACCGCGCCAAGCTGGGCGGCCCGGACAAGGTGCGCGTGCGCTACATCGAAAAGCCTGCCACTCCGTTCGCGCAGTTCCTCAGCGGCTTCGCCGGCAGCCATGCCGGTGCCTGGATGCTGGGCGAATCGGGCGTGGCGCGGATGATGCTGGCCCGGTCGATGCCGGAAGTGGACACCCAGCTGCGCTTCGTCGAAGACGCCGCCCGCGACCCGCGCGGCAGCGCCCCGGTCAAGGCGCTGGCGTACTGCTTCTGCGGTTTCTGACGGCGGATCACGACCAACGGTCGTGATCTACCCGATGCGATTGTCGCGGTAGGTCACCACCGTTGGTGGTGACGCGCTTCAACCAAAAAACCCGGCCAAGGCCGGGTTTTTTCATTCCTTACCGGCCCGCTTCGGCCTCATCGGCGGCGCTGGTGTCCGGTGCTTTTTCCAGCGTTTCGCGTGCGGCCTTGGCCTTGTCGAGCGGTTGCTGCATGGCGTCGCGAAGTGCCGTGGCCTGCGGTTCGGGTGGCTTGTCCGGGGCCGGAGGCACCGGGCGGTTGCAGCCGCACAGCGCAAGCAGGCCGGCCATCGGCAGGGCGATACGGATCAACATGGCAACCTCGCAGGCGAACCCAGGGACGCGCAGTTTCGCACCGCTTTGCCGGCCCGTGTGTGATGGGGTGCGCCGCACCGGCATGCGGGCTATCCTGCAGTGCCCCAAGGCAGGAGAAGCAGGTGAGTTCGCATCGTTGGCGACTGGATGGACAGACCGCATTGATCACCGGTGCCAGCGCCGGTATCGGCCTGGCGATCGCGCGCGAACTGCTCGGGTTTGGCGCGGACCTGCTCATTGTCGGCCGCGATGCCGACGCGCTGGAAATGGCCCGCGATGAGCTGGCCGATGCCTATCCGGATCGTGAGATCCACGGCCTGTCCGCCGACGTTTCCGACGACGAGGATCGTCGCGAGATCCTGGACTGGGTGGAAGACCACAGCGACGGACTGCACCTGCTGATCAACAACGCCGGCGGCAACATCACCAAGCCGGCCACCGAATACACCGAAGACGAGTGGCGCGGCATCTTCGAGACGAACCTGTTTTCGGCGTTCGAACTGTCGCGTTATGCGCACCCGTTGCTGGCCCGCCACGCCGCCTCGGCCATCGTCAACGTCGGCAGTGTCTCCGGGCTCACCCATGTGCGCAGTGGCGCGGTGTACGGGATGACCAAGGCGGCGATGCACCAGATGACGCGCAACCTGGCGGTGGAGTGGGCCGAAGACGGCATCCGGGTCAACGCGGTGGCGCCGTGGTACATCCGCACCCGCCGCACCTCCGGCCCGCTGGCGGACCCGGATTACTACGAACAGGTGATCGACCGCACACCGATGCGGCGCATCGGCGAGCCTGAGGAAGTAGCTGCCGCCGTCGGGTTCCTGTGCCTGCCTGCGGCCAGCTATGTCACCGGCGAATGCATTGCCGTGGACGGCGGATTCCTGCGCTACGGGTTCTGAGGCGTACCGGCCAACGGTCGGTACCTACCGGGGTACCGCGCAGTTGCTTTCTGACAGCACGCCCTGCAGGCGCTCGCGCTCGGCGGCAGCGGCGGCTGCCGTGCCGGGCGAGGCGAAGCGTTCCCGCCCGCGCGCATCGCGGAAGCGCTGCTGCCACGCATTGCAGCGCTGGTCTTCAGCCAGCGGCTCGCAGGTATCGCGGACCACTTCGCAGCTGGCGGCGTTGACCGGCGTGTTGCCGCCCAGCGCAGTGACCGACAGCAGCACGCAGGTCGGCGGTGCCGGTTCACGCTCGTGCAGGTAGCGTCCGCCGTCCTGGCCCTGGCACTGGTAGATCTCCGGCAGCGGCGGTTTTGCCGGGCCGTCGCCGGGCAGCTCGTCGCCGGGCTTGGGCAGGTTCGCACTATCCAGGATCGCAGTGCCCCGTGGCACTTCGTACGCCTCTGAAATCACGCGCTCCATCGGCTGCGCCTTGCCGGGTACCTGCGGCGGCATCGTTGCGGGTGACAACGGCTGGACCGTTGGCGCGGCAGGCGGCGGGGGCGTCGCCTGGGTCGACACGGACACCTCCGCGCGCGATGGCGCGGCGTTCATGCGCTGGATGACCTGGTGGCTGCCGGCCGGGCAGGGCTTGCCCTGCACCGTCACGTTGTCGTCTGCATCGGTGCAGCGGAACACGATCGGCTCATCAGCCATCGCCGACGACGCCACGCACAGCAGCAACAGGAGGCAATACGGTTTCATCGGCGCAGGATACAACGCGCCGGTTGCCGCGCCCTACCGGCAATCCCGGTCAAGGCGCGCATCCACGCCACGCTGCTCGCGGCTGATCGCATCGCGCTCGCCCTGCAGCGCGCTGTTGTAGCGCCGCACCAGCTCCCAGCGGCGGTCACGCAGGATCGAACACACTTCGCTGGCGGGCAACGGGTGGCACTGGTCGCGCACCAGCACGTTGCCGGCCGGAACCACCACGTCCTGGTAGGTGCCCGGGTACGCCGACCCTTCGCTGTGCCACTGGGTACTGCCGCTGCCGACGGAGAGGCTGCCGCCAACCCGTGAGCCGCCGCCGGAAACGGTCAGCGAGCCGCCACTGGAGCTGACCGAGCCGCTGCCCATCGGGGCGATCGGGGGCAATGGGCGTGGTCCCGGCCCCGGTCCCGGGACAGGGCCGGGGTGGATGCCACCGGGCCGGCGTCCTGGGATCCAGGCGCTGGTCCACACCGGCACCCAGCGCGGATTGCCCTCGCTGGTTTCGCTGGTATACCGGCTGCCGTCGTCGCGGATGCATTCGTACATCGGCTGCGGCGGCTGTACCTGCACATAGCGCACCTCGCGCTCGGGTGCTGCCGGTGCCGGCGTGGCGGGGTCACGGTCGCTGCGCACCACGCGCGGCGCCGGATCGCGCGGGCGCTGCATCTCGCGCACTTCCTGGCGCCCGTCGCGGCAAGGGGCGTCCTGCAGCGATACCGCCCCGTTGCTTCCTACGCAGCGGTAGACACGCACGCTGCTGTCCTGCGCCGCCAGCGGGGCGCTGCACAGCAGCAACAGGTACAGCGGGAGGGCAGGGTGTGGGCGCATGGCCGCAGTGTGCGGCCTTGCCTGTGCAGGCGCAAAGAACGCCGTGCGGCTCAGGTGCGCAGGACGTGGCCGGTGAGGGCGTCGCGGATCGGGGTGGGCTGGTCCATGCCACCGGTGGCGCCGTCGACCAGCCCGTCCAGGTCGCGCAGCAGGTTCGGGTCCAGTCCGGCACGGCTGCGCGCCGGCGGCTGGCCGGCCAGGTTGGCGCTGGTGGACACCAGCGGCCCGCCCCAGGCGCGGCACAGCGCCGCCACCAGCGGGTGGGCGCTGACCCGCACGGCAATGCCGGTGTGTTCCCCTGTGATCCATCGTGGCGCGCGAGGTCCGGCGGGCAGGATCCAGGTATTGGCGCCGGGCCAGCTGGCCAGTACCTCGGCCCTGCGCTCGGCAGGCAGCGCGTCGATCCGCACCCAGCCTTGCAGCTGGGCCAGGTCGGCAGCGACCAGGATCATGCCCTTCTCGACCGGCCGCTGCTTGAGTTGCAGCAGCTTCAGCACGGCCGCTTCGTTGGCCGGGTCGCAGCCCAGTCCCCACACCGCTTCGGTGGGGTAGGCGATCACGCCGCCGGCGCGCAGCGCGGGAGAGGCAGAGTCGACGGTGAGTTCATTCATGGTGACGACCGTTCCAGTGCGCCGTGTTGTCGCCCGACCCACGGTCGGGCGCTACCGCGGTCAGGCCTTCTTTACTGCTTTCTTTGCTGCGGCCTTCTTCGTGGCGGCCTTCTTGGTCGCCGCCTTCTTCGCAGGTGCCTTCTTGGCAGGGGCCTTTTTGACGGCCGCCTTCTTCGCCGCCGGCTCCTTCTTCACGGCCGCCTTCTTTGCCGGGGCCTTCTTGGCCACGACCTTCTTGGCGGCCTTTTTTCCGAAGCCCTTGCGCACCGGCTTGCCGGTTTCTTCCATCAGCTGCTGCACTTCGGCCAGGGTCAGCGAGGCCGGCTCGCGATCCTTCGGGATCTTGCCGTTCATCTTGCCGTCGCTCAGGTACGGGCCGAAACGGCCGTTCAACACCTGGATCTCGCTGCCGTCGAATTCCTTGATGATGCGGTTGCGGGCGATCTCTTCCTTCTCTTCGATCAGGAACACCGCGCGGGCCAGATCGATGGTGTAGGGGTCGTCTTCCTTCTTCAGCGAAGCGTAGGTGCTGCCACGCTTGGCGAACGGGCCGAAGCGGCCGATGCCCACGCTGACGTCCTCGCCCTTGTCCTCACCCAGCGCGCGCGGCATCAGGAACAGCTCCAGCGCGTCTTCCAGATTGATGGTGTGCATCGACTGGCCCGGGCGCAGCGAGGCGAACTTGGGCTTGTCCTCGGCGTCCTCGGCGGTGCTGCCGATGGCCGCGTACGGCCCGAAGCGGCCCAGCCGCACGCTGACCGGCTTGCCGGTCTTGGGGTCGGTGCCGAGCTCGCGCGCGCCACTGGCCTCGGCGCGGTCGACCGATTCCTTCTTCTCTTCCACCAGCTGGTTGAAGGGTTCCCAGAAGCGGGCCATCAACGGAATCCAGTCTTCTTCGCCGCGCGACACCGCATCGAGCTCGTCTTCGAGCTTGGCGGTGAAGTCATAGTCCACGTACTGGGTGAAGTGGCTGGAGAGGAACTTGGAGACCGCACGGCCCACGTCGGACGGGCGGAAGCTGCGGCCTTCCATTTCCACGTACTTGCGGAACAGCAGGGTCTGGATGATCGACGAATAGGTCGACGGACGGCCGATGCCATACTCTTCCAGCGCCTTGACCAGCGCCGCTTCGGTGAAGCGCGGCGGCGGCTGGGTGAAGTGCTGTTCGGCCAGGATGCGCTCCAGCGGCACGCGGTCGCCGGGCTTCATCGCCGGCAGCTTGCGGCCTTCGTCGTCGTCCTCGGCGCTCTTGTTGTCCTTGCCTTCCTCGTACACGGCCAGGAAGCCGGGCACCACCACGGTGGTGCCGCTGGCGCGGAACACGTGTTCGCTGCCGGCCGACAGGTCCACGCTGACGGTGTTGAGCGTGGCCGGAATCATCTGGCTGGCCACCGCACGCTTCCAGATCAGCTCGTACAGCTTGCGCTCGTCGTCGGTGAGGTAGCGCGCCACCGACGCCGGGGTGCGCAGCGCGGCCGTCGGGCGCACCGCTTCATGCGCTTCCTGGGCGTTCTTGGACTTGGTCTGGTAGGTGTTGGGCTTGTCCGGCAGGGCGGCAATGCCGTAATCGCGGGCGATCACGTCGCGGATTTCGGCCAGCGCATCCTGGGACAGGTTGACCGAGTCGGTACGCATGTACGAAATCAGGCCTACGGTGCCTTCGTCGCCGATCGCCACGCCTTCGTACAGCTTTTGCGCCACCTGCATGGTCTTGCGGGTGGTGAAGCCCAGCTTGCGCGAAGCCTCCTGCTGCAGCGTGGAGGTGGTGAACGGGGCGGCCGGGCGGCGCTTGCGCTCCTTGCTGGCCACGTCGGTGACGTGCAGGTTGCCCTGGGCGGCCTGCTGGATGCGCAGGCGCGCGGCCTCGGCGGTGTCGCCGTCGGTCACGGTGAACTGCTCGAACTTCTGGCCGTCCAGCTTGATCAGGCGGGCATTGAACGGCTGCGAGGGGTGCGCGCAGGCGGCATCGATGCTCCAGTACTCGCGGGCGATGAAGGCTTCGATTTCTTCCTCGCGCTCGACGATCATGCGCAGCGCCGGGCTCTGCACGCGGCCGGCGGACAGGCCGCGCTGGACCTTGCGCCACAGCACCGGGGACAGGTTGAAGCCGACCAGGTAATCCAGCGCGCGGCGCGCCTGCTGGGCATCGACCAGGTCGCTGGCGATGGCGCGCGGCTGGCTCATCGCCTCCTTGATCGCGCGCGGGGTGATCTCCGTGAAGACCACCCGCTGCATCGGCTTGTCCTTGACCAGCCCGCGTTCCTTCAGGATCTCGGCGATGTGCCAGCTGATCGCCTCACCCTCGCGATCCGGGTCGGTGGCCAGGAAGATGTCGTCGGCGCCCTTGGCGGCCTTGGCGATCGCATCGACGTGCTTCTCGTTCTTCTCGATCAGGTCGTAGCGCATCGCGAAGTTGTTGTCGGGGTCGACCGCACCTTCCTTGGGGACCAGGTCGCGCACATGCCCATACGAGGCCAGGACGGTGAAGTCCTTGCCGAGGTATTTGTTGATCGTCTTGGCCTTGGCGGGCGATTCGACGATGAGCAGGTGCTTGGGCATGTCGTTGATTTCTGTGGGCAGCAGCCCGGGGGAGGGCGCTAGGGTGGAGCAAATGGCCGCATTAGTGAAGGGCAGCCGTCGAATTCCATACGCTGAACGCCCGGGTATGCGCCGGGCGTTCAGGTTTTGCGCCTGCTAGAGGAATCACGCCGGAGCCGCCTGTGTCAAGCGGCCGGGTGTGAGGGCCGGTCAGGACATGGACGCGGCAATGGCCCCGAAACCGAGGATCAACAGGCCGATCATGGCCACCGTCAGGATGCCGCTGATGACCAGGATCACGATGGTGACCGTGCCCAGGCCGCGTTCCTGGAACTCGGCGTTCTCGGTGAAGGCCCACTTGTCCACCACCAGCGTGTCGCACAGCATGTCGTGCAGTGCCTGCTTGCGCTCGGTGAAGGCGGCCATGATGAAGCCGATGAAAAGGGTCAGGCTGCTCAGGATGAAACCGAAGTAGCGGCCCACGCCGCGCAGGAAGGTGATCCGCTCGCCGTCGCTGCGCACCACCTTGATGCCCACGGCCATCTTGCCCAGGGTGGCGCCGCCGCGCGAGGCGTGGAAGCCTGCGTAGTAGCCGATGCCGATGGCGAAACCGCTCAGCATGGCCACCAGGCTCATCGCCAGGGCCAGGCTTTCGTTGCCGCTGGACGCGCCGATCAGGTTGAACACCACGCTGACCGGGACGTTGATGATGCCCACCACGATCGAGTCCAGGAAGTACGCCGCGTATCGCTTCCAGAAGCCGGCGTAGACCACCTCGCCACCGCCCACCACGGCCGCGCCGTAGCCGCCGGTGGCGGCCGGTGCGGTATACGGCGAATAGGTGCCGCCGCCGGTGCCGGGCAGTGGTGCGGTGCCGTTGTCGATGGCGGTGTAATCCCCGCGCAGGTCGAAGCCGCTGCCCAGGTTGCTCGCGGCGCTGGTCAGGTTCTGCAGCTGCAGCTCCTCGACCGCCTCGGACACCGGCTTCCACTGCGGGTAGCCTTCGCGCCATACCAGCGTCGTGAGGCTGATTTCACCGCGCTGGAAGCGCTGGCGCAGGTCTTCGACCAGCAAGGGACCCTGGCGGTCCTGGCCGTCTGCGTAATACCACTCAGTCATTGCGTGCTTCCCCTCTCATCCATAATTGAAGTGCTGCTCAACCGCGGCACTGCGCGGGCAGATACTTGGTGTCGAGATCGCTGCTGCAGGTCCACTCCTGACTCTGCATGTCGTATTCGAACCACAACATTTTGCCATCGAGTGCGCGCTTGCCCGGCACGGCAAATTCCATTTCGATGCCGCACTTGTCTTCGCCGATGCGGCCGATGCGCACCGCACCCACGTAGTCGCCGGCGTACGAGGTCGGGCTCTGGAAGCCATCGTCGCCGTTGACCGGGCAGCGGTCGGTGCTCATGGCGAACTCGGTCACCTGGTTCTTCAGCTGCGACACGATGCCCACCGCATTGGCCACGCGGGCACGGTGCTGGTAATCGCTGTAGGCAGGAAGCGCGATCGCGGCGAGGATGGCGATCACCACCAGGAACACCAGGCCCACCACCAGCCCGATGATCAGGCACCCGGAGGTCTTCTTCGGCGGCGGCGCGGCGCGCGGGTAACCCGGCGCCGAGGCATAGGCGGGCGCGGCCGGCCCGGGTCCGGTGGCGCGCGGCGCAGGCGTGTCGAACCCGGGAATCCTCGGCGGGCTGGGCACGACCGGCTCCAACTGCGGGCCGTCCAGCGGAAGCGGCGGCTCCACCGCCGGCGGCGGTGCGATCACCAGGCCGATCTCGTCGGCGACACTGCGCAGGGGCTGCCATTGGGCAAGCCCGTCGCGCCATACCAGGGTATCCAGCGCAATGCGGCTGGACTGGTACAGCGCGATCAACTCTTCAGATGTCAGCGGACCCCGCTGCTGACGATTCCCTTCTGCATAGAACCACTGGCTCACTTTCCATTCCCCTGAATGCGCGAAGCACCCAGTGTACGGTCAGTGAAGGGGTTCCGGTTCGTCGACGAACATCTGGGTTTCCATCCAGGCATAGGCTGCCTCGGCGCCGGGCTGGTTGAACAGCACCATCAGCACCACCCATTTGAGGTCGTCCAGGTCCAGTTCGTCCTGGTCCAGGGCCATGGCGCGGTCCAGCACCAGCTCGCGCTGGTTGGCATCCAGGATGCCGTGCTGTTCCAGGAACATCAGGAAGCCTCGGCCTTCCACGTCGAGCTTGTCCAGCTCCGGGCCATGGAAAATGCGCACGGGGCCGTCGACGCGGGCCAGGGTCACGGCCGGGCGCTGCTCGGCCAGGGCGTCCAGCCAATCGAAGGCTTTGTTGATTTCGGTGGGGCTGAAGCCGGCCTGTATCAGACCGTTCTGGAGGGAATCGCGGTCGCGGATGAGGTCCGCGTCTTCGCTGAAATAGTGTTCGAACAGGTACAGCAGGACATCCAGAATGCTCTCTTTCATTGCCCCTCGGCCTGCGTCAACGACGCTGTGGAGGTGAAGAAACTAGGGTTTTCGACAGTAGCGGCCATGGTTGGCGACCACCTTTCCATCCAGTTCCATGATCAGCAGCATGGCCGACAGCTGGTCCGCCGTCAATCCGCTGCGCTGGATCAATGAATCCATACCCGTTGGGTTTTCATCCAGCGCGTTCCACAAGCGCTGGTAGTCGGGGAGGGGGAAGGGGGAAGCGCTGGCATGCGCCGACCGTGCCTGTTCAGTGGGGGCGTCCAGGCGCCAACGCAAGGCCTGCCCCAGGCTGGCGGCCGCCTCGGTCAGCCCGGCGACGACTTCGGCCGGGGTTTCCACCAGCTGGGCGCCATCACGGATCAGCCGGTGGCAGCCTCGGGCGCGCGGGTTGCGCACCGAGCCGGGCAGCGCGAATACCTCACGGCCGATCTCCGCGGCCAGGCGCGCGGTGATCAGGGCCCCGGAGCGGGCGGCCGCCTCGATCACCAGTGTTCCGAGGGTCAGCCCGGCCACGATCCGGTTGCGGGCCGGGAACTGCCCCGGGCGCGCCGCGGTGCCGGGCGGATACTCGCTGACCACGGCGCCGCGCTCGGCGATGCGTGCCTGCAGCGCTTCGTGCCGGGGCGGGTAGGTCAGGTCCAGGCCGGTGGCCACCACGGCCACGGTGCGCCCGCCGGGTACGTCCAGGGCGGCCTGGTGGGCCCGCGCATCGACCCCGGCGGCCAGCCCGCTGACCACGCCCAGGCCACTGCGGGCCAGGGCGCCGGCGAACTCGGCGGCCAGCTCGGCACCCGTGGGCGATGGGGTGCGGCTGCCGACCACGGCCACCGCGGGGTGCCAGAGTGTGGCCGGGTCGCCGTGCACGAACAGCGCCAGCGGCGCCGGATCCAGCGGGCGCAGCAGGGTGGGATAGTCGTCGGTTTCGATCGACAGCAGGTGCCGGCCGGGTTGCGACAGCCAATGCAGGCCGCGAGCGAGCGCGTCGCGGTCGGGCAGCGCCAGCAGTGCCCGCTGGTGCGGGCTGCAACCGGCGGCGCGCCATGCGGCAGGGCCGGCACGCAGGGCCTGGGCGGGATCAGCGAAACGGGCCAGCAGGGCGCGGCGGGGTGCCGGGGCGCCACCGGCGAGGACCAGGCGCAGCAGCGCCTCGATAGAGCAGGGCAGGTCATCGGGCATCGGCTCAGGCTAGCCCGCATACGACGACGGCGCCCTGGGGCGCCGTCGTGTTGTTGCGTCAGGTTTTCCCGCGGTTATTGCGCGTCGGGGTGCTTGGCCGAATAGCCGACCAGGACCGGCTTCACGCCCTGCATCACCAGCGCATAGCTGACCTTGTCGAAGGTGCGGAACACCATCGCGTGGGCGGCGTACTCATCCGGCAGGGACACCCGGCCGGCACCATCGGTGAGCGAGTCGTCCATGCGCGAGGAGCCCGGGTACTTCATGCGATGCGCCACATGCCGCCCCTGGCGCCACAGCGAGACCACGGTCCCGTTGTCGATGCCGTTGGCGCTGCCGGCCGAAATCGCGATGACATCGCGCGGACCGCCGACCAGGTACATGTCCGTCACCGCCAGCACGCGGATGTCCAGGCCTTCGGTCTGGGCGGCAGGGGCGTGCGGGAAGAACTGCAGGTCATACGGGGTGGCTTCCACCGGCACCAGGCGGTCGCCGGCGCGCACTTCGCGCCCGTCGGTCCGGCCCTGCAGCGCGATGGAGGTCACGTCCGACTTGTCGTCCGGCACCTTCACGACCGTGCCCACGTTCAGCTGGGACAGCTCGTAGCCCAGCATCTCGTTGCGCTTGCTCGGCGCGGCCACGAAGTTCTTCCACAGGTTGCCGCTGCCCGGAGTGACATCCCCGTTGGCGGTCAGGTCCTCGGTCGGCTTGGGCATCGAGTAGCGCACGGTCGGTCGGACCACGGCCCAGCGCTGGCCCACCTGTGCCCCTTCCAGCCCCCGCACGTAGGCGGTCTGGCCGGTGGTGGCGCGCAGGCGGTTGTCTTCCAGGGCAACCACGTAGGGCAACGAGTCGATCTCGTCCACCACGCTGAGCTGCTTCAGGAAGGGTTCGACCTGGCTGAGCGGGATCGCATTGATCGGCGCTTCCTGGCGCGGGCCGGGCTGGGCCACGACGCGGTCCAGGTAGGCCAGGCTCAGCACGTCACCTGGATAGATGAGGTGCGGGTTCTTGACCTGCGGGTTGGCCTGCCAGATTTCCGGCCACAACCACGGCTTTTTAAGGAAGCGCGCGGAAATGTCCCACAAGGTATCGCCCTTCTGGACGACGTAGGTTTCCGGGTGCCCGCCATTCACTTCAACGGCGGTAGCATAGGTAGCGACGGTCAGCATCGCGACGGCGACGACCGTACGAGTTCTTTCAAACATAGGTGTGGTGCCTGATTCCCCAACAGGTTCGAGCACTATAGTCCAGAAACCGGGGCGCAAGGCAAGCGTTGGCGATAGAATTGCGACGTACGCCGCTTTAAGGGCGCCCCCAAACGGTATTTGCCATGGCCATCCTGCCAATTCTCGAGTTCCCGGACCCGCGCCTGCGCACCAAGGCGGCGCTGATCGACGCCGCCGAAGTGACCACCCCGGCCTTCCAGGAACTGATCGACAACATGTTCCAGACCATGTACGACGCCCCGGGCATTGGCCTGGCGGCCTCCCAGGTCGACGTCCACAAGCGCTTCATGGTCATCGACGTCAGCGAAGAGAAGGACACCCCGCGGGTGTTCATCAACCCGGAGATCGTGGCCAGCGAAGGCGGCCAGGTCTACCAGGAAGGCTGTCTGTCGGTGCCCGGCATCTTTGCCGACGTGACCCGCGCCGACACCATCACCGTGCGCTTCCTGGACCGCCAGGGCGTGGCCCAGGAGCTGACCACCGACGGCCTGCTGGCAGTGTGCGTGCAGCATGAGATGGACCACCTGGACGGCAAGCTGTTCATTGATTACCTGTCTCCGCTCAAGCGCGAGATGGTCCGCAAGAAGCTGGCCAAGTCGCGCAAGCACGTTGCCTGACCTGGCCACGCCGCCTTACCGGTTGTTCGGCGCCGTGCCCCGGCGCCGTTTTTCTTTCTGCAAGTGGGAACGCCATGAAGATCGTCTTTGCCGGAACGCCTGAGTTCGCCGTCGCCTCGCTGCGCGCCGCCGCGCGCCACCAGGAGGTGGTGGGTGTGTACACCCAGCCGGACCGCCCGGCCGGCCGTGGCCGCGGGCTGATGCCCTCGCCGGTGAAGCTGGAAGCGATCGCCCGAGGCATCCCGGTGTTCCAGCCCGAATCGCTCAAGACCGAACAGGCCCAGCAGCAGCTGCGCGACCTGCAGCCGGACCTGATGGTGGTGGTGGCCTACGGGCTGATCCTGCCCAAGGCGGTGCTGGCCATCCCGACCTACGGTTGCTGGAACGTGCATGCCTCGCTGCTGCCACGCTGGCGCGGCGCCGCGCCGATCCAGCGCGCCATCCAGGCCGGCGATGCCGACACCGGCGTGTGCCTGATGCAGATGGAAGCCGGGCTGGACACCGGCCCGGTGCTGCTGCGCCAGCACACCCCGATCCAGGCCGGTGAACTGGGCGGCTCGCTGCACGACCGCCTGGCCGAACTTGGCGCGCAGGTGCTGTCCGACGGCCTGGGCCTGCTGCGCGCCGGCCTCAAGCCGATCGCCCAGCCGCAGCCGGAACAAGGGGTGACCTACGCGCACAAGCTGGACAAGGCCGAAGCGCGGCTGGACTGGTCGCAGGATGCGCAGGTGCTGGAGCGCACCGTGCGCGCCTTCAACCCGTGGCCGATTGCCGAAGCCCAGCTAGCTGGCGAGCGCGTGCGCATCCATGGCGCGGTGGCGCTGGCCGACAACCAGGGCAAAGCCCCGGGCACGCTGCTGGCGGCCGGCCGCGACGGCATCGATATCGCCTGTGGCCAGGGTGCGCTGCGCCTGCGCGTGCTGCAGCGCGAGGGTGGCAAGGCGATCACCGCAGCCGACTACCTCAATGCCCGCCGCGACCTGGCCGTGGGCACCTGAGATGGCCCAGCCCCGCCAGAACAAACCGTCCCCCGCGCTGTCCGGCCTGGCCCCGGGCGTACCCACCCGCGTGCTCGCCGCCCGCGTGCTGGCCCAGGTGATCGGCCGTGGGCGCTCGCTCAAGGCCGAACTGGCCACCGCGCTGCCTACGCTGGACGACAGCCGCGACCGCGCCCTGCTCGAAGCGCTGTGCTTTGCCGTGCTGCGCCGGCGCACCGCCTATGACGCCGCCCTGGCGAAATGGATGCAGCGCCCGCTGAATGTGCGCGAGGACGAGCTGCGCGCGCTGCTGCTGGTCGGCTTTGCCCAGCTTGATGCGCTCGACCTGCCGGCGCATGCCGCACTTTCGGCCACGGTCGACGCCGCCCGCGCGCTGGGCAAGGAGCGCCAGGCCGGGATGGTCAACGCCTTGCTGCGCCGCGCCCAGCGCGATGGCATTCCAGCGCTGCCGGCGCGCGAGGCCTTCCCGCAGTGGATGGCCGAACAGATCGAACAGGACTGGCCCGACCAGGCCGAGGACGTTTTTGCCGCCAGCCTGCAGCCGGCGCCGTTGTGGCTGCGGGTCAACCGCCAGCACGGCAGCCGCGCGGCGATGCTTGAACGGCTGGAGGCGGCGGGCATTGCCGCCGAGGCCAGCGAAGTGGGCGCCGATGCGATCCGGCTGCCGGTACCAGTGGCGGTGTCGGGGCTGCCCGGCTTCGCCGACGGTGCCCTGTCGGTGCAGGACCTGTCCGCCCAGCAGGTGGCCGATGCGCTGGCCGTGCCCACCGGCGCGCGCGTGCTCGATGCCTGCGCGGCCCCGGGCGGCAAATCCGCGCACCTGCTCGAGCGCGACCCCAGCCTGCGCCTGCTGGCGCTGGATATCGATGCGCGCCGGCTCAAGCGCATCAGTGAGACCTTTGCGCGCACCGGCGTGGGCGAACACGCCCAGGTGCGGGCAGCCGATGCCACCGATCCAGCCAGCTGGTGGGACGGGCAGCCGTTCGACGTGATTCTGCTGGACGCCCCGTGTTCGGCCACCGGCATCATCCGCCGCCAGCCGGACGTGCTGCTGCACCGCCGCGCTACCGATATTCCGGCGCTGGTGGCGTTGCAGGCGCGCCTGCTCGATGCCTGCTTCGGCATGCTCGCCCCGGGCGGCACCCTGTTGTATGCGACATGCTCGATCCTACGCGAGGAAAACCAGTTCCAGATCGAGGCCTTCCTGCAGCGCACCCGCGGCGCGGGGTTCCTGCCACTGGGTGACGCTTACGGCCATGACTCCTGGGCCGGGCGCCAGCGCCTGCCCGGGGAACAGGGTGCTGACGGCTTCTTCTATGCACGTCTGCTAAAGAAAGGGTAACCCTGCACCGTTAGAATCGCGCCCATGCTGAAAACACGCGAATCCCGGGAATTCTGGTTGCTTGCGCTGATGGCCCTGCTGGTACTGGGGGCAGGGCTGGGCATGCGCGATCCCTGGCCATCGGACGAACCGCGCTTTGCGCTGGTGGCCAAGCAGATGGTGCTGAGCGGGGACTGGTTGTTCCCGCACCGTGGTACCGAGCTGTACTCGGACAAGCCGCCGATGCTGATGTGGCTGCAGGCTGCGCTCTATACCGTGCTGCGCGACTGGCGGGTGGCGTTCCTGCTGCCCACCCTGCTGGCGTCGCTGGGCACGCTGGCCTGCGTGTATGACCTGGGTCGCCGGTTGTGGACCCGCAAGGTGGGCCTGTACGCCGCCTGGGCGCTGCTGTTCGCGGTGCACTTCACCTTCCAGGCAAAGAAGGCCCAGATTGACCCGCTCGTGGTGTTCTTCATCACCCTGGCCAACTACGGCCTGCTGCGCCACCTGCTGTGCGGGCCGGCCTGGCGCTGGTGGTGGCTGGGCTGGTTCGCCGCCGGGCTGGGGGTGATCACCAAGGGTGTGGGTGTGCTGGCGCTGTTCATGCTGGTGCCGGCGCTGGCCGCCGTCGCCATGGGCTGGCCGCGCGTCCGGCTCGACCTGCGCAACTGGCGGTTCTGGGTAGGGCCGTTGGCTTTCCTGGCCGCCATTGCGCTGTGGCTGGTGCCGATGGTGCTGGCCGCGACTGCCAGCGGCTCGGCCGAATACCGTGCGTACATGAACGACATCCTGTTCCGGCAGACCGCCAAGCGTTACGCGCAGTCCTGGGACCACCACCAGCCGTGGTGGTATTTCCTGGCCACCATGCCGTCCATGTGGGTCCCCGCGTTCCTGCTGGTGCCATGGGCGATCCCGGCCTGGTGGCGGCGCCTGCGCCGGCACGACCCGCGCTACTTGCTGCTGCTGGGCTGGTGGCTGCTGATCGTGCTGTTCTTCTCCATTCCGCACGGCAAGCGCGATGTCTACATCCTGCCGGCGCTGCCGATGTTCTGCCTGGCGCTGGCCCCGCTGCTGCCGGGCCTGCTGCGGCGGCGCGACGTGCAATGGGTGCTGGGCGGCTTCGCGGTCCTGCTTACCGTGGCGCTGCTGGGGATCGGCGTGGCCATGCTCGGCGGTGAGCCCAGCTTCGAGCGCAAGCTCATCCTTGAGCGCGGCATCGACACCTCGGTGACCGCCGCGCTGGGCTGGGTCGGCATCGCGCTGGGCAGCTGGGGCGTGGTCAGCCTGGTGTTCAGCGGCGCGCGTCGCTTCCACCTGGCGGTGGTGTCGATCCTGGCCATGGCATGGGTGGCCTACGGACTGGTGGGCTACCCGCTGTTCAATGATTCCAGTTCGGCGCGCGGGTTGATGTACCAGGTGGGCCAGCGCATCGGCCCGGATGCCGAGCTGGGCCTGGTGGGCTGGAAGGAACAGAACCTGCTCATGTCCGACCGGCCGGTGCGCACCTTCGGCTTCAAGCGGCGCTGGTACCTGCAGCTGCAGGACGGCCGGGCATGGCAGGCTCAGGCGCCCGAGCGGCGCTGGCTGCTCGTGCAGCAGGCCGCACTGCTGGCCTGCGTGGATCGGGCCCAGGCCGAGCGCGTGGGGGTGGCCAACCGGCGGGGCTGGTGGCTGGTACCGGCCCGTGCGTTCGCAGGGCCCTGCCAGCCCAGTGCCGTGGACCTGGCGCGGATACGCCGCGAGCAGGGCAAGGAAGAGGGTGAGGACTGACCCTGCGCTCATGGATCATTCCCGACCGATCAGCGACAATGCCGCCCGCTCTGCCCGAGTCGCATTGAACGTGAACAACGCGCTTTCCCGTACCGTCGGCGTCCACCCTGTCCTGGCCTGGGTGTTCACGATCGCGCTTGGCCTGTCGCCGGTACTGCTGATGTCCACGATGGACGGCGGCAGCGCGGGCTATTACGGGCTGGTGCTGCTCAGCTTCATCGTGCTGGCCTGGGTGCGTCGCCCTGCGGTCGGCACCGTCTGGTGCGACAATCGCCGCGAGTACCTGTGGATGGTGGCAGGCATGGGCGTGATGCTGCTGGGCGTGCTGACCAGCCTTGCCGTGCATGGCATCTGGAAGGGATCGGAAACCGAAAAGGCGGTGCGTTTCCTCACCGTGGGCCTGATTCTCGCCGCCGCGTTGCGCGTGCCACGCCCTGTGCTGGTCCATGCCGCGTTCGGCCTGCTGGCCGGCATCTGGTATGCCGTGATCAACGTGGCCTGGCTGGTGCTGAGTACCGGTGCGCGCCCTGCGACCCGCCAGTTCAACGCCGTCACCTACGGCGACCTGACCCTGTTGTTCTCGGTGATTGCCTTCCTGTTGCTGGGCCTGCGCATCACCCGCTTCCGCCGCACCGAATTCGCACTCAAGCTGGTCAGCGGCATCGCCGGTATCGGGGCCTTCCTGGCCACGCAGACCCGTGGCGGCCTGCTGGCCATTCCGTTCTTCCTGTTCATCGCTCTGCTGGTGCAGGGTCGCCGCATGAACCGCTTCAAGGTCCTGTCCGCTGCGCTGCTGCTGGGCCTGGCCGGCATCATCGTGGCCAGCGATGCCTCGATGCGTGAGCGCATCCACCTTGGCGTGAGCGAGTTCGACCAGTGCCAGGTGGCGCACCTCTCCGATACCTCGGTATGCATCCGCCTGCAGCTGTGGAGCGCGGCCGGCCATATGATCCGCAGCGAGCCGCTGTTCGGCGTGGGCGGCGGCGACCGCTTCCGCGAGGAGCTGGCGCAGCTGGCCGACGCCAAGCAGGTCACCCCGACCGTGGCGCGCGACTTCGGCGAAACCCACAACGACCTGCTGTACTTCCTGGCCACCTACGGCGTGCTGGGCGGGTTGGGCCTGGTGCTGCTCTACATCGCGCCGGGCTGGGTGTTCGCCAGGCGCCTGCGGTTGGGTGTGACCGACCGGCCCACCCGCCTGTTCGCCGGTGCGGGCCTGATGATCTGCGTGGGCTTTGCGGTGTTCGGCCTGACCGAAATGATGTTCCGCGACATGCGCACCGCCTCGTTCTACGCCACCTGGATCGCCTTCTTCCTGGCCCTGTCCGACCCCCTGCGCCTGCGCACCCCAACCGACGTGTAGAGCCGACGTGTAGAGCCGACGTGTAGAGCCGACTGTTAGTCGGCTGCCCCACCCAACACCGCCACATAACAAGCTTCAGTCAACGCACTGAACGTCTCCAACCCGAACGCTTCCACCGCATGCGCGCGCGCGGCCTGGCCGACGGCCGGCAATGTCTGCCGCAGCTCATACAGCGCCACCACCTGCGCGGCGATGGCGGCCACGTTCCGCACCGGCACGATCCAGCCGTTGTGCCCATGCGTGATGTTCTCAGGTAAACCCGCGTAATCGCTCACCATCACCGGCTTGCCCATCGCCATCATTTCGCGGCAGGCAAACGAGATGGTTTCCACATCGTAGGACAGCACGAAGCCGGCATCGCCGCTGGCCACGAACGGCCGGATGTCCTCCAGCAGCCCGGCAAAATGCACCTGCCCGGCCACGCCAAGCTGTTCCACTTCCGCCACCAGAAGCGGGTCGGGCTCGCGTCCGGCCACGGCCATGTGCACCTTGCCGCGCAGCGGTTCGGGCAGGGTGGCGATGGCGCGGGCCAGGTCGATCCAGCCCTTGTGGCCATCTGTGCCGGCATTGCTCACCAGCACCAGTGCATCCGGGTCGAGGGTCCAGCGCGCGCGCAGGGCCGCGCCATCGGCGGGCGCAACCGGCGAAAAGCGCTGCAGGTCCACCCCGTTGCGCACCACGTCGATCGGGCAGCGCCGGTACGGGCTGTCCAGCAGCATCTGCCGGGTGTGTTCGGACACGGCGATCACCCGGTCGGTGCCCCAGCGTGCGCGCACGGCATTGCCGAACGTATTGCTGGATTTGCTGTTGTGCTTGGTGAACACCAGCTCGGGCCGCTTCGGCAACCCCGCCACCGCCTCCATCACCACGCGGTGATCGCGCGCGCCGTTGGCGTGCACGATGTCGATCCCGTGCTTGACGATCAGCCCGCGCAGCGTGCGCAGGTCCGCCCACTGCCGGCCCAGCGTGGCCAGGCCGCTGCTGAAGGCGATCTCCACCGGCTCGGCGATGCGCTCCTGGCGCACTACCCGCAGCACCCGGCTGCCGCCGGGTGCGGCCATGAACAGCTGATGGCGCGGCGACAGTGCGCGCGCCAGCGACGCCAGGTAGGTGGTGTGCCCACCGCCATCACCGGCGTGGAAGTTGGTGTAGAGGATCTTCATGGGGGCCTTCGGTAATACGCCCCCAAAGTCTGACATACCCGTGTTCAGGGAGTGTCGCCAACGTCCCGTGGCGGATCGCTGACGGGCTGCCCGTGCTGCAGCATCCACAGCATGATGGTCTTCTGCCGCACGTAGTTGGCGCGCACGTAGGCATACACCAGGCCATGCCAGCCATCGCGGAAACCGCCGCGCAGCAGCAGCCCCCGCCAGAACCGCCACGCCGGGGCGAGCACCAGCTTGGCCAGCGTGGCGCGCTTGCCGCGCGCGAACTCGTGCTCGGCCATCATCCGCGCATAGCGCTGGGTCTTGGCCAGCTGCTGTTCCAGTGAGCGGTAGGGGTAGTGGATGAGGTCGCCGCGCAGGGTGCCCACGCTGCCATCGACACTGGCTGCTTCGTGGATCTCGCGCTTGCCGCGCCAGCCGCCGTGGCGGCGGTCGAACAGCCGCAGCACCCGGTCCGGGTAGGCATTGCCATGGCGCAGGAACTTGCCGAAGTACTCGGAAAGCCGGGCAAAGCGGTAGCCATGGTGGCCGGTGAAGCCCGCCGCCTGGGCGGCGAGGATTGCTGCGCGCAGGTCATCGCTGATGCGTTCGTCGGCATCCAGGCACAGCACCCAGTCGTGCGCGGCCTGCGCCACGCAGAATGCCTTCTGGCTGCGGAAGCCGTCGAACGGGCGTTGCAGCACCCGCGCCCCGGCGGCCGTGGCGATGGCCACCGTGGCATCGGTGGAATACGAGTCCACCACGATGACCTCATCGCAGAAGGCCAGCGAGGCCAGGCAATCGCCGATGCGGTCGGCTTCATTGAACGCGATAATGCAGGCCGAGATGCGAGGCCGTTCAACGGGAGCGGTCGTGGAGGACATGATGGCCGAGTACCTGCTGTTTGCGACGGAACGCTATGCGTTGCCTATTCTCGCCCCGTTGGCCCAGGCGTTGCACGCCTCCGGTAAATCGGTGTCGGCGTGGTTTGCCGACGGAGCGGCCGGGGCGAGCCTGCCAAGCGTGCCCAACGTTGGCCTGCAGCAGGCACTGGCGCTGCGCCCGCGCGCGGTGTTCAGCGCCGCAAACTGGGTGCCGCCGTTCATTGCCGGGGCCAAGGTGCAGGTCTTCCATGGCTTCAACGTGCAGAAACGCGACAGTGCCCGTGGCCACTTCCGCGTGCGGGGGCTGTTCGACCTGTACTGCACCCAGGGCCCGGCCACCACCACCCCGTTCCGCGAGCTGGCCGCACGTGAGGGCCACTTCGCGGTAGCCGAGACCGGCTGGCCGAAGCTCGACCCGCTGTTCCTGGACGACGGCGGCGCCAGCGCGGCGCTGCGCGCGCCCGCGCAGGGGCGGCCGGTGATCCTGTTCGGCTCCACCTTCACCGAGCGCCTCAGTGCGGCCCCGCACCTCTACGAGCAGATCGCCGGGGACATCGCGCGGGGCGGCCACTACTGGCTGCTGACCCTGCACCCCAAGTGCCCGCGGGAGTTGTTCGCGCGCTACCGCGCACTGGCCGGCGCCAACGCCGCCTTCATCGAACCGGAACAGGTGATGGCCGCGCAGCGCGCCGCCGATGTGCTGGTGTCGGACACCTCCTCGATCGTCTCCGAGTTCGTGGTGCAGCACAAACCCGTGGTGACCTTCCGCAACCGCGTCCCGCAGCCGCACATGATCGACTTCGACGATCCGGCCCAGCTGCCGGCGATGCTGGCACGCGCGCTGCACCCGGAGCCGGCGTTGATGGCAGAGATCCGCCGCTACGCCGACGACATCCACCCGTGGCGCGACGGCCGCTCCAGCGAGCGCGTGATCGCCGCCACCGAGGATTTTCTGGCCGGCGAGATGGGCACCCTGAAGCGCAAGCCCTTCGGCGCCTGGACGCGCGGCCTGCAGATCCGCAGGGACCTGGGCTATTGGGGCCCATCAAAGCGATAACGAAGCCGCCCGAGCGACCAGGGATCGTAGTGACACGCCATGCGTGTCAAAGCCATGCCCCTGCGCACGTAAACAAACCATGCACGTCCGGCCTCACCACCGAAGCCGACGCTCTCCAAGCGCTGCATTGAGCTGTTCAAACACCGCCCGCGCCTCGGCCTCCGGAAGATACCGCAGGCACAACGCGATGCTGCCGTTTGCCCCCGCCGTATCCAGCCATACGCTGGACGTGCCCAGCCACCGGTCCAGCGGCGAGCGGCCCAGCCGCAGCGCCTGCAGCTTGTCCAGCTCGGCAAACCGCCACCAGCGCTGCCACCAGCCACCACGCACGGCCACGTAACGCGCATCCAGGTGCCAGCCCATGTGCGCCATGGTGCGATGTGCGCGCAGCGCCGACCACGGCAGCCACGCCAGCACCAGCGCGCCCCACGGCCCCACTTCCCACACCGCACCGGCAGCCAGCAGCGGCACGATCACCAGGGCCGGCAGGCACAACCGCCACCAGCCGCGCAGCGGCACCGGCCGCCACTGCGCCGGTGGCCACTGCAGCTGCGGCAGAAGGTGCTGCACCAGCGTGTTGCAGGCCTCGGGCGTTGCCAGCGGCGCCAGTTCGCGCAGGTCGCGGCGTTCGCCATCGGTGGATGCACCGGCGGCGATATCGATGCGCAGGTGGCGGCGATTGAACCAGCGCTGCAGCGCGGTTTCGCGCAGCGTCCAGGACTGGATCCGCCGGCGCGCCACACTGGTGCGCATACGCGTGAGCAGGCCGCTGGCCACGGTGAGGCGGCGCTCGTGTTCGGTCAGCCGGAAGCCGTGATAGCGCAGCAGCGCCACCGCCACGGAGAACACCCGCAGCAGTGCCCAGAAGCCGATCATCATTACCAGTGCCGCCACGACCCAGACCCAGGTGGCCGGGTGCAGGGAGCTGGCATAGCCGAACGCCTGGCGGCCACCGTGTTCAATGGCGTCGTCGACCGCGCCGCGCGGGAACAGCTGGTACGACGCACCGATAGCGGCCAGCACCACCACCCAGCCGCGATTGGACAACAGCCCGACGCGCACCACATCGGCGGTACCCAGCTGCAGCAGGACATCTTCGGCCGGGACGTCGGTGGTTTGCACTGCCGTCGTATCCCCGCTGGCCACCTGCTGCTGCCCGCGTTGGCGCACCAGCTGCTCCAGCGCCAGCGCCTGGTCCAGCTTGAGCACGCGCATTTCCGCTTCCGGCCGGTTCCCGCCGGCCGATTCCAGGCGCAGTTCGGCCACGCCGAACAGCCGGTGCAACGGATTCTGGTGCACCACCACGTTGTGGATGCGTGCGAAGGGAATCTCGCGCCGGTTGCGGGAAATCACGCCGCTGCGCACGCTGATCGCATCGCGGCCGATCCGGTAATGGAAGGTGAGGTACTGCAGGATGGAAACGGCCACCAGCACCACGATCACCACCAGCGCGGCCAGGTTCGACCACATCTCCTCCTGGTCACTGTCGCCGCGGCCACCGAACACCACCAGCGCTACCAGCGGCAGCAGGAACTGGCGCAGCTGCATCAGCAGCACGAACAGCCACGACCATGGATGCAGGCGCTGGTCGGGGGCGCCGTCGTCAGCCAGGGGCGTGCTCACAGGGCGTCGTCGTCCTGGTCCAGCTGGCGCCCCAGCGTATCGCGCAGGTGCTCGGCATCGGCCTGGTCCAGCCCGGCCAGCGACACCGCACTGAAACGGCTGCCGGCGGTATGCACCACCAGGGTGGACAGCCGCGCGGTGCGTTCGATCGGGCCACGGCGCAGGTCCAGGTGCTGCACGCGCGACAGCGGCACCCGGGTCTCCAGCTGCCACATCAGGTCACGGCGCACGCCCAGCCCCTGCGCATCCAGCCGCCACCACGTGCGGCGCTGCCGGCGGAAGCCGAAGACGCCGCCGATCAGCGCGCCGGGAAGCAGCATGGCCGGTCCCGCGATCCAGCGCATCGGCAGGTCGAAGACCACCCACAGCGTGCCGAGCACGCCCCCGATGAAGATTGCACCGGTGATGGCGCCGGCCACGCCGGCGATGGTGGCCGCGCGCAGCGGCAGCGGCTGCCACGTGCCCTGGTCGGGCAGGGGTGGCGGGGACGGCAACGGGGCAGGGGACGGGTCGGACAAGGCAGGCGCTCGGCAGGAGGAAACATGCCGGGCGTCCACATCAGGTCGGCTGCGCCCGTCGCGCAGACGGTAGCAGGTTGGCGCGGGCTATTGCGCGGCCTGGATCAGCGCGTCCACATCCAGCAGGTGGCCGGCGCGTTCGGCCTTGGTGCGCAGGTAGTGCTCGTTCTCGGCGGTGATGTCGCCGGTCACCGGCACACAGTCCACCACCTCGATCCCGGCATGGCGCAGGCGCTGGGCCTTGGTCGGGTTGTTGCTGAGCAGCTGTACGCGCTGTACGCCCAGGCCCTGCAGCATCGCTACCGCGCTGCCATAGCGGCGCTCGTCGGCGCCGAAGCCCAGCTGTGCATCGGCATCGATCGTGTCCAGCCCATCGTGCTGGTAGCCGTAGGCGCGCATCTTGGCGGCAATGCCGGTGCCGCGGCCTTCCTGGTCCAGGTACAGCAGCACGCCACCGCCCAGTTCCTTGAGCTTGCGCAGCCCGCGCCGCAGCTGGTCGCCGCAGTCGCACTTGAGCGAGCCGAACAGATCGCCGGTCAGGCACGAGGAATGCACGCGCACCGGTACCACGCCGGCAAGATCGGGGTTGCCCACGATGATCGCCACCTGGTCGCGCTGGGCCACGCCGCCGCGGAACACCGCAAATTCGGTCATGCCCACTTCGCGCAGCGGCACCGGCGAGCGTGCCACCAGTTCATAGGCGTGCGCGGCCTGCTCGGCGCCCTGGGCCAGGTCGCACAGCGATACCTGCGCGCAGCTGTCGAAGCGGGCATCGCCCGGGGCCAGCAGTACCCCGACCATGGCCGGCAGCAGCAGGCCCAGCCGGGCGATTTCCACCGCGCCCTCATCCAGGGCCTGCCCGGCGGTCCAGCCAGCCGGCATCGGCTCGGCATCGCGCAGGTAGCTCAGCGAGGGCAGCGCATCGAAGTCGACCCCGGCCAGCGGGACGCGTGCGCCGTCTTCGGCGGCCACCCCCAGCACCCGCGCACGGGTAGCGGTCAGGAACAGGTAATGCTGCCCGGCGGCCACCCCGGCAAAGGCGGTGTAGCTGCTGCGCGTACTGCTGTCCAGGGCAATGAAAGCCAGGCGCTGGCCGTGGCCGTCATCGATCACCACCGGGCGGCCGGCACGCAGTTCGGCCACCGCGCGCTCGCAGCGGATCGCGGCCGGATCGCCGAACGGGGAAGAAGCAACTGGGGACATGGCAGGGGCCGTGGGGGACATCGTGGTTTCACAGTGGGGTCGGAAGGCGCCGATTCAATCGTGGCCGATGCGACGCAGCGTCGCGCTCAGTGCGGATGTCGGTCGGTGGCGTACGGGTCCACTTCGTCGCTGTGCGGCGGGCGCAGCGTGTAACGCTTGTAGGTCCACTGGTACTGGGCCGGATCGCGGCGGGCAATCGCCTCGATGCCGGCATTGAGCGCACTGGCGGCCGTGCGCGCGTCAGGATCGGCCACGGCGGCGTCAGCCGGCGTGATGTGCAGGGCGAACTGCATGCCCGGCCCGGTGCGTTCGCACCACCCGTACAGCACCGTGGCCCCGGTGCGCTCGGCCAGCCGGTTGACCAGGGTCATGGTCAGCGCTTCCACCCCGAAGAACGGGGCGAACACGCCATCGCCGGCCTTGGGTTGCTGGTCCGGCAGGATGCCGGTGGCGCCGCCGTCCTTGAGCACCTTGAACAGCTGGCGCACCGCCGGCCCTTCGGCCCGGACCTGCTGCACGTTGCTGCCGCCCCGGACCAGCTGCAGGAATTCATCGCCCACCGCTTCATCCGGCGCCTTGTAGACGATGGCGATCGGCCCGCGCGAGGCCAGCCACTGGTTGAGCAGCTCCCAGTTGCCGTAGTGCGGGGCGGCCACGATCACGCCCTTGCCGCTGGCCAGGGCTGCGTCGTACAGCGCCTCGCCATGGCGTTCGGTCAGCAGGGCCAGGTTCCTGTCGCGCGGACGGGTCCACAGGCGCAGGGTTTCCACTGCCTGCAGCGCGGTCGAGCGCAGCACCGCCTTGTGCAGGGCGTCGCGGTCCTCGGCCGACAGCTCAGGGTAGGCCAGCTCCAGGTTGCGCCGGGTCACCCGGCTCTCGCGGGCGTTCAGGGCGATCCATAGCCCGGCCAGGCCATGGGCAAAGCCGCGCAGCCAGGACCAGGGCAGGCGGGTGAACAAAGCGGCGGCGCGGTAGGCCAGGCGGGCAGTGGTTTGCGGTTTCATCGGGGCAAAGTCTAGCCGGTGCAGGCGCTTAACCCCTAAGGTAGGCCGCTTGTTCATCCTGGAAAGCCCCACCATGCTCGTCCTCATCCAGCGCGTTACCCAGGCCAGCGTCAGCGTGGACCACGCCGTGGTGGGCCAGATCGGCCCGGGCCTGCTGGCCCTGGTGGGGATGGAGCCGGGCGATACCGAGGCCCAGATCCGGCGGATGGCCGATCGCCTGCTTGGTTACCGTGTGTTTGCAGATGAGAGCGGGAAAATGAACCGATCCCTGGGGGAGACAGGGGGCGGCCTGCTGCTGGTGAGCCAGTTCACCCTCGCGGCAGACACGGCCAGCGGGATGCGCCCGGGCTTCAGTACCGCCGCGCCGCCTGACGAGGCTGAACGTGGATTCAACAGATTGGTGGAGATCTGTCGTCAAAAGCACGTTTCAGGGGTGGAAACCGGTCAGTTTGGCGCCCATATGGTTGTCAGCCTGATCAACGATGGTCCGGTGACCTTCCTGCTCAGACCCTGACCCCGGGACCACCGCCCGGGCCCGAGGGGCGCTGGGCTGGTATAATGCTAGGTTCTATTCCCTATCCCTGCCGGTGGCGCGAGCACTACATGGCCAACGAACGTCCTGCCCAGCAAAACGACATCAAGCTTCTGATCAGCAAGGGCCTGGAACAGGGCTACCTGACCTACGCCGAAGTCAATGACCACCTGCCCGACGACATTGTCGACCCGGAGCAGATCGAAGACATCATCGGCATGATCAACGGCATGGGCATTGATGTCCATGAAGTTGCGCCCGATGCCGAAACCCTGCTGCTCAACGACGGCAACACCGGTAACCGCGAAGTCGATGACACCGCGGCCGAAGAAGCTGCCGCCGCACTGAGCGCACTCGACACCGAAGGTGGCCGCACCACCGACCCGGTGCGCATGTACATGCGCGAAATGGGTACCGTGGAGCTGCTGACCCGCGAAGGCGAAATCGCCATCGCCAAGCGCATCGAAGAAGGCCTGGGCCAGGTCCAGGCTGCACTCGGCACCTTCCCGGTGTCGGTGGAATCGCTGCTGGCCGATTACGAAGCGCACAAGGAAGGCAAGAAGCGCCTGGCCGAAGTGATCGTCGGCTTCAACGACCTCGTGGAAGAAGTCCCGGCCCCGGTCGTGGCTGAAGACACCAGCGACGACGCCGATGCGGACGCCGACGAAGACGAAGAAGACGGCGACGACGTCGAAGAAGAAGCCGGCCCGACCGGTCCGGACCCGGAAGAAGTCGCCCGCCGCATGGCCGAGCTGGCTGCTGCCTACGCTGCCTTCAAGAAGGCGGCGACCAAGGCCGACCGCAAGCCGCTGACCAAGCTGCGCGACGACATGGCCGCCGTGTTCGTCACCCTGAAGCTGCCGTTGCCGCTGACCGACGTGCTGGTCAAGCAGCTGCGCGATGTGATGGCCGACATCAAGGGCCACGAGCGCCGCGTGCTGAACCTGGCCACCGTGACCGCCCGCATGCCGCGCAAGGACTTCATCCGTTCCTGGGAAGGCAACCAGACCAACCTGGAGTGGGTGGAAGACGCACTGAAGCGCAAGCAGAAGTGGTCTTCGGCCCTGCGTGACGTCAAGGACCAGATCATTGCCGAGCAGCAGGCCACCATCGACATCGAGAAGAACACCTCGCTGGAGCTGGAAGAGCTGAAGGAAATCAGCCGGGCCATGGCCTACGGCGAAGCCAAGGCGCGCAAGGCCAAGAAGGAAATGGTCGAAGCCAACCTGCGCCTGGTGATCTCCATCGCCAAGAAGTACACCAACCGCGGCCTGCAGTTCCTCGACCTGATCCAGGAAGGCAACATCGGCCTGATGAAGGCCGTGGACAAGTTCGAGTACCGCCGCGGCTACAAGTTCTCCACGTATGCGACCTGGTGGATCCGCCAGGCCATCACCCGTTCGATCGCCGACCAGGCGCGCACTATCCGTATTCCGGTGCACATGATCGAAACGATCAACAAGTTGAACCGCATTTCCCGCCAGATGCTCCAGCAGTACGGCCGCGAGGCCACGCCGGAGGAGCTGGCCAAGGAAATGGACATGCCGGAAGACAAGATCCGCAAGGTGATGAAGATCGCCAAGGAGCCGATCTCGATGGAAACCCCGATCGGCGACGACGAGGATTCCCATCTGGGCGACTTCATCGAGGACACCAACGTGGAGTCCCCGATCGAGAACACCACCAACATCAACCTGTCGGAAACCGTGCGTGACGTGCTGGCTGGCCTCACCCCGAGGGAAGCCAAGGTGCTGCGCATGCGCTTCGGCATCGACATGAACACCGACCACACCCTCGAGGAAGTGGGCAAGCAGTTCGACGTCACCCGCGAGCGCATCCGCCAGATCGAAGCCAAGGCGCTGCGCAAGCTGCGCCACCCGAGCCGCTCCGAGCAGCTGCGCAGCTTCCTGGACATCGATTGATTTCCAGGTAGTCGCGTAAATGAAAAAACCCCGCTTCGGCGGGGTTTTTTCATGGGCTGCCGCCAGCGACGGACGGATCGGGCAACGCCGCATCGCGCCGGACGCTGGCATACATGATGCCGGGGGGCGGGTAGGGTCGGTTCCCAAAACGACCGCCGACCTCGCTCATCGGCACGTTAGCGCATGACTCTGACCGAAGACCGCTTGTGCCCAGCCCGGCGCTTTGCCGGGCCTATCGGGCCATTGGCGCCATATCGCATTGGCGACATCAAGCGGGCCACGGGCCCGAACGATCGCAAAAGCGCTGGAGTAGGGCGTAGCACGCCCTGCTTCCACCCGTCCCCAGTAGCAAGCCCCACTTCGCCTCCACTACACTGTGCAACCGCGAAGGGCCTATAGCTCAACGGTTAGAGCAGAGGACTCATAATCCTTTGGTTCCAGGTTCGAATCCTGGTGGGCCCACCACATCTGAGCGCTGATAGCGATGTTGACCAGGTATTGGCCGGGTAAGCTGCCGCAATGATCAGACCCCTCACCGTAGTTGAGATCCAGGGCCGAAGTGAGCAGGGCATGACGCGCCCGTTTCACTGTCGCTGCGATGACGGCAACCTTTACTTCGTCAAAGGGCGCGCGGCAAGCCAGCGCAGCCTGATCTGCGAATGGCTTGGCGGCAATCTCGCTAGAGCTTTCGGTCTGCCGATTCCGGAATTCACGATCGCACAGGCAGCCCCCGAGCTTCTGGAACTGCACCCGGAAGGCCGAGACCTGGGGTCTATGCCTCTGTTTGCCTCGCGGAAGGTAGAACACGTGCAGGAGTTCAGCATTTCCCACTTGCATCAGGTGGATGACTGTCTGCAGCGCGATGTGCTGGCTTTCGACTGGTGGATCAACAATGGGGATCGCACCCTTACGGCCTACAGCGGGAACCCCAATTTGCTGTGGAGTACCGAGGCGCGCAAGCTGGTCGTCATTGATCAGAATTTAGCCTTCGATCCGGACTTTGACCCTGCTACGTTCAGTGTGACCCATGTCTTTGCAGGCCAGATAGATCTTTTGAATCAAGATCTTATAGAACCTCAGCGTCTACGCGAACTGTGCGGTCGGGCGCTGGCGGTTTGGGCCGATGCCTGCAAGAATGTCCCTCAAGAGTGGCAGTTTGTGGATGAAGAGCAGACCGTACCCACCAACTTCGATCCAGATGCTGTTCTTGCCCTGTTGAATAGATACTCCCATGAGGACTTCTGGAGGATGACTCCATGGCTCCGAGCCTGATGAATCCTGTTCCCTGCCAGTACGCAATCATTCGCTTTCTGCCTTACGCGGAAACGGGCGAGTTTGCCAATGTCGGCGTGGTGCTGGCCTGTCCGGCGACGGGCTACTTTGACTTCCGCCTGGTTCCCACCCGAAAAACCGGGCGCATCCGCGGCTTCTTTGAGCAGTTGGATCTGAAGATCTATCGCGACGCTCTGACCTACATGGGGGAGGAGCTTGAGCGCCTCCGCGCACTGGCTGCCAATGTCGCCATGGGCAATAAGGAAGCTGTGCGCCAACTGTTCATCGGATTGGTGCATCCACGGGAGACTTTGCTGCGATTCGGTGAAACCCGGGTCGTGATGGCAGAGGACCCTGATGCAATGCTCGGCCAGTTGTTCGCCAGGATGGTTGAGCGTGATTTCGCAAACAAGGATTATCACGACAAGTTGGTCGAGCGAGGGGTTCGCGAGCTGCTGCGCAAAGCGAACCTTCGGATGTATTTCAACGAAGCAGTGATCGGCAACGAAGATCTGCACCTGAACGTCCCGTTTGCTCACAAGCGTGGCGAGAATGTGCACCTTGCGATCAAACCCCTCGACCTCGCAAAGGATGAAGCCAGCAGAGTCTTCGATACCGGTGGTCGTCTTGTCGACCGCATCCAGCGTCTCAAGAAGCACAATCTTTTGCCGCCCGATATGCTGGTTGCTGTCCAGCGGCCCGACGGTAATGACCAGCGCATCTTGGGAGCCATCGATGAGATCGAAGGTGATCTGAGAAAGGCGGGTGTAGAAGTGGAGCGTGCGGACAACATTCGCGCCATCACCGCGTTTGCTAAGGCGGCTGCCCTTCACTGATTGCGTCGACCAGTGCGTCGCAAAAGACCATCGACTACGGAATGCAGAGCACGCTTCCAGCCTGCCGTTGATGCGCCGCGCACAGTTTGAGGCGCAGCGCGTTGACTCGGCTGTCTCCCAGCGTCAGCATGGCATCGTCACCGCAATATCGGTGGCCGGGATTTGCAGCCCGAAAAGCGAGGCGCATCAGCGCCCAGCCTGTTTGCAGGGCGCTGGATCTCAACTCAACTGAGGAATCCCGCCATGTCATCCGAAAATCTCACCGCGCCCACGCGCACATCCGTCGACTTCACCCACTACTTCGGCCAGATCGCCGATACCTTGGAGTGGGGGAGCTCCACCTGGCTTACGTTCGAAGAACATCTGACTGCCAACGACACGCCGTTCGAGGCGCTTACGCTCAGCGATGTCATTGGTGCCATTCACTCCACCCGCAGCGCACACCCTCACGCACCGGGTACCTTGGTCAACCGGTTGATCGGCGCGGACGATGTATCCAGGACGGATCTTTTCCGGGTCATCCGGGAGCTGCTGCGGATCTATGATCTGCGCATCGTGGAACTGCTGGCACTCATCGACATCCTGGAGCACTGCCCGGGAACCGTGGAAGATCTGACGATCAGGAACCTTCTGGCGTTGATCTCCGTTGTGGATGTCTACAACTCGCCGCTTACGCCTGCGGCTGTAACGGAGGCCACCAAGGCGGCTGCGGCGGTGCACTAGCGCCCTGGAGGTGTCCGTGACTGCCCAGCTGGGGAGTGGGTGATGGAAATGCGGCCCGCGCATGTTGTCGCGGGCTATGCGGAGAGTCGCCGGACCAACGGTCCGGCGCTACCGGTATTGCTGCTACAGAGCGTTCACAACTCCGGTTCCACACTGCTTGAGCCACTAGGGCAGTTCTGGAGATGGCTCATGCGTCGCATCAATGTCGCCTTGCTCGCTGCTGCCATCGCGGTCGCCGGAGCAGCGGGGTGTTCCCAGCAGAATCAGGAGGCACGCGAGAATGGCGTTCCTGTTGGCATGGCCAACCCGGCGTCCGAGTACTGCGTGAAGCGCGGTGGCAAGGTCATGATCGAGAAGGACCGGGACGGCAACGAGCGGGGCATCTGCCACTTGCCGGACGGCAAACGCATCGATGAGTGGGAGCTGTTCCGGCGGGACGCTCCGAAGAAGCCCAGCTAGAGTTCCGTGCCGCCAAGCGGAAGCCAGCTGGCTTCAGCCGGACCAACGGTCCGGCGCTACCCGTGCCTCACAGCCGATGATCGTGAGCGGCCTACTTGATGTTCTTCCCGACTTCTTTGGCCGCACGATCAATCGTATCGGCCACCACCTTGGGCTGGGTCATGAAGACGGCATGGCTCGCAGGCACTTTGGTGATCTGCGCGTTGATGCGTTCGGCCATGTGGATCAGCATCGCCTGATCAAACGCCTTGTCTTCAGTGGCGATCACCGCCCAGCTCGGCGTGGTGCGCCACGCCGCATGCGTCACTTTAGTGCCAAACGCCGACATGTTGATCGGCACCTGCGAATCGCGCAGGAATGCCGCGTCCGCATCGGTGGTGTCATGCGCAAAGCCTGCCTTGAACTTGTCGGGCTTGATGAAGCCAAACCCGTCGCTTCCAGTCTCGATCACGAACTCAGGCGTGGGCGCAAAACCGGTGTACAGCTGCGCCGTGGTCTCGCCCGCATCCGGCGCCAGCGCCGAGACGTAGACCAGCCCGGCAACCTTGTCGTGCACACCCGCTTCGGTAATCACGGTGCCGCCCCACGAATGCCCGACCAGGATGGCCAGCCCATCCTGACGATCCAGCACGCGCTGGGTGGCCTTCACGTCGTCAGCGAGCGAGGTCAGCGGGTTCTGCACGATCGACACGTGGTAGCCACGCGCGGTCAGGTCGTCGTACACCCCACGCCAGCCGCTGCCATCGGCGAAGGCGCCATGCACCAGCACGACGTTGTGCACCGGTTGGTCGCGAACGGCGTCGCTGGCCTGGGCGGGGGAGAGGGCCGCCGCCAGGGCGACCGCGAACACTGCAGGGATGAGCTTGAACATGGACGACTCCTCGGGACGGTGGGATTGCGGGGGCGGCGTTGGCCGGCAGGGGTACTTTGCCGGCCACGAGCGAACGATCGGTCGCATAAAGTCCTGATAACTTGATCCGGCGTCCGAATCTCCCCGGACCTGCGTCCCTCACACCGTAGGCACCGTCCCGCCGTCGATGGTGTACTCCGTGCCCGAAATCGAAGCCGCGCGTGGCGAGACCAGGAACGCGATGAGGTCGGCCACCTCGCCCGGCTGCGCCGGTCGCCCCAGCGGAATGCCGCCCAGGCCGTCCATGACCCGTTTCCTGCCGCCTTCGTAATCGGTCTGTGCTTCGGCCGCGATACGTTCGACGAAGGCGACGGAGGCTTCGGTTTCAATCCAGCCCGGCGCGACCCGCACCACCCGCACGCCCTTCGGCGTGACTTCCTTGGACAGTGCCTTGCTGTAGGTGGACAGGGCGGCCTTCGCGGCGGCATAGGCGGTGGTCGCCTCGGGCAGCGGCAGGGTGCGCTGGATCGAAGTGACGTGCAGGATCACGCCGGACCCCTGCGTGATCATCGCCGGCAGCAGTGCGCGATCCAGCCGCACGGCAGGCATCAGATTAAGATCCAGCGCGTTGGCCCATTCGGCATCGTCCAGCGCGGCGAACCCGCCGGCAGGTGCCGATGAGCCGCCCACCACGTTGATCAGCACGTCGATGCCGCCGAGGTGATGCAGCGTTGCCTCGCCGGCCTGGCGGGCGCCTTCAGCGCTGGCGAGATCTGCTTCCATGTAATGCACACCCTTGATGGGGGCGCGCGGCAAGGTACGCGCTGTTGCCACCACGCGTGCGCCCAGCCCCGCCAGCAGCTCGACCACCGCCGCGCCCAGCCCGCGCGTGCCGCCGGTAACCAGCACGCGCTTCCCGGTCAGTTCCAGATTGAAGTTCATGCCGCGATCTCCAGCCGGGCGATCTTCCCGCGCTCGAGGGTGAAGGCATAGCGCAGGTCCAGCGGGCTGCCGGGGAAATTGCCCGCAACGGTGCTGGTGATCAGGTAGCTGCGGCCATGCTGCTCCAGCGCGTGCGGCGTGGCGGTGTAGCTGTACCGGGCGGCGGCATCGGTCTTCCACGCCTCGATGGCCGCAGGCCCGACATGGGTATGGCCTTCGTCCAGCACCACCCCATCGCGGGTGAAGCAGCGGGCCACGGCCGCGGCGCCCTGGCTGTCGGCGTGGAAGTAGGCGGCTATCGGCTCGGGCAGGTTCAGGTCTTTCATGGCAGTGCTCCAGTGGGTTCGGGGTGGAGCAAGCGTGAGCCGATCTGGAGGGTAAGAGAATCGCCTATGATCGGATCAAACCATGTAGGGAACAGTGCACAATGCGCGGCGCTGAATTCGCGGAACTGAAGGCCTTCGTGGCGGTGGTGGATCGCGCCAGCTTTGCCCGGGCGGCCGATCACCTGGGCCTGTCCCGGTCTGCCCTGAGCCAGGTCATCCGCCAGCTGGAATCGCGCCTGGGCGTTCGCCTGTTGAACCGGACCACCCGCAGCGTGTCGCCCACCGAAGCCGGGCGCCGGCTGCATGAGCGCATAGCGCCGATGCTGCGCGACATGGACCAGGCGGTTGCCGAAGCGGTCGGTGCCAACGCGCGCGCGGCGGGCACGCTGCGCATCAACACGCTGAGCATGGCGGCGAAGAAGGTGATCGCCCCGCGCCTGGGCCGGTTCGCGCAGGCGCATCCGGAGGTGGTGCTGGACATCGTGATCGACGATGGCCTGGCCGATATCGCCGGTGAGGGCTTCGACGCCGGGATCCGGGTGGGTGGGCGCCTGCAGAAGGACATGGTGGCGGTGCGGCTGACGCCGGACATCGAATTGCTGGCGGTGGCGTCGCCCGACTACCTCGCCAGGTCTGGTGAGCCCAGGACACCGGATGACCTCGGTAACCACGCCTGCATCAACTGGCGTTTCCCGGGCAGCGGAAAGGTGGCGGGATGGGAATTCATCAAGCGGGGCAGGCGCGCCGAGTACGTCGGCGAGGGCCCGCTGATCTCCAACCACCAGGACATCGTGGTGCCCGCTGCCCTGCAGGGGCTGGGTATCCTGTACGCCTACAATGACGACGGCATCGCCGAGGCCTTGCGCGATGGAAGGCTGCGGCGCGTGCTGGCCGACTGGTCGCCTACGGTGCCGGGCCTGTATCTGTACTATTCCAGCAGGCGTTACCTGCGTCCCGCGCTGCGCGCCTTCATCGACTGCCTGCTCGACCGCGACCTTGGCGGTGACGATCATGCCTCGCCTTCCCAGCCCCCCGGAGTTCCATGAGCGCCAGCATCAGCGCGTTGTCGCGCATGGCCACCCTTCTCGTTGCCGTGCCGCTGCTCCTGGGAGCGTGCGGAAGGACCAGTCGCGAGACCGTTTTATCCGCCGATCCGCTGAAGGTCGTGGCGGTGACGCAGAGTACGCTGGACATCAACGTCAGCCAATACCGGAAGTACACCCGCTATGACCTGTACGTGGATGGCGAGAAGCTGTCCGACGCTGGCTTTGCAGCGCTGCTGCAGGACCCGGAAGCACTGAAGGATCCGGTCGTGCACAGCGACGTGGTGGTGCTGGATGAATCCTCCATCCTGCTGGCATCGCACAACGACACCGGCGCCCGCTGCTGGGCGACGCGGCTCTCCGCCAGTGGCGGTGAGGTGCATCTTCAGAAGATCATGAAAAGCAGCATCGACTGCGCGCCCGACCCGGCGCCGCCGGGATGGTCAGCGTTTTACGATGAGGGCAGCAATCTGCTGTTGGTCCGCCACACCCCCTTCCATGTCTACCCGATCCCAGGTTACTGGTACGTGCTCCTGATCCAGGGCGATGTCGTCGCCGTGTACCAGAAGGATCGAGAGCAGGAGCGCCTGGTCGTAAGGCTGGTACGCATGTCGTCCCAGCAGACGCTGGCAGAGCAGATACTGCCGATGGACACCTACGCCGAACCCGACCTGATGAATGCGTCGGCGCAACTGCGGCAGCAGTGGCTGATGGATAACTTCGCCGTGGCCACGGCTCCTGCCGCGTCGCTACAGTTGCGCGCGGACAATCGGCTCGAAACCATATCGCCGGAGACATGGGCCGAGTACAAGGAGATCGATCGCCTCAACCGCGAGGAGGACGCGCGCGACCAGGCCGCTGCCGCAGCCCGCGAACGGGCGTTTTACGAAAGCACACCACCCGGATTGCCTACTCAGCCCTGAGCCTGGTGCATGCCAGGCAGCGCAATCTGGTTTGCGGCACGGCGATGCTCAATCATGCGGATCAGTAGGTGATTCGGATCTGTGCCATGTCGTCCATGGTATCGCCCTGATTTCTGTCGGGTGACTCCGGGACGAGCGCGCCAGCATCGCCATAAGCTATTACCGTCCGTGTGCGCAGGAAAGATGAAGGCGCCGGATATGTATCCGGCGCCTTGCGTAACACGGCGGCCATTGGCCGAACGCGACGTTACTTCTGCTGCAGGAATGCCAGCAGGTCCTGGTTGACCTTGTCCTTGTGGGTCTCGGTCAGGCCATGCGGTGCACCCGGATACACGATCAGTTTCGCGCCCGGGATCAGCTTGGCCGACATGCGGCCGGCGAGATCGATCGGAACGATCTGGTCGTCATCGCCGTGGATGACCAAGGTGGGAACGTTGAACTTCTTGAGGTCCTGACGGAAGTCAGTGGCCGAAAACGCGGCGACCGAGTCATAGGTGTTCTTCAGGCCGCCCTGCATACCTTGTGCCCACCACGCATCAATCAGTGTCTGGTTCGGCTTGGCACCGGGGCGATTGAAGCCGTAGAACGGGCCACTGGGAATGTCCTTGAAGAGCTGCGAGCGATTCTCCAGCTGTGCCTTGCGCAGGCCGTCAAACACCTCGATCGGTACACCACCGGGGTTGTCGGTGGTCTTGAGCATGAACGGCGGTACCGAACTGATCAGCACGGCCTTCTTGACCCGACCGGTGCCATGGCGGCCGATGTAGCGCGCCACTTCACCACCACCGGTGGAGAAGCCGACCAGGGTCACGTCCTTCAGGTCGAGGGTGTTGATTACCGTGGCCAGATCGTCTGCGTAATGGTCCATGTCGTTGCCATCCCACGGCTGGCTGGAGCGCCCATGACCGCGGCGATCATGGGCGACCACGCGGTAGCCGTGGTTGGCCAGGAACATCATCTGCGATTCCCAGCTGTCCGAATCCAAGGGCCAGCCGTGGCTGAAGGTGACCACCGGACCGTCCTTCGGGCCCCAGTCCTTGTAGTACAGCTGCACGCCGTCGGCGGTGGTGATGTAGCTGGCCGTGCGCGCCTCGCCGGCGACAACGCTCGGGCGCGCCGGCTCGGCAGCCGAAGCGGTGGCAGTTACATGGATGGCGAGAGCGAGAGCGGTGGCAGCCAGCGTGCGGGTGATCGTCTTCATGGGGTGTCCTGCAAAAAGGTGGATGGATGCGACAGGGGTTACTTTGGACCCCTTGAATGGACGAAGGATGGCTTAAAGTCCCGAAAAGTTGATTTGGGGTCCACCTGTCTGCCGAACTCAGAAATCCCAGAACACCGGCACCCAGCGGAAGACGTCACCATCGGCCGAGACGCGGCCGACCGACGGGAACGGCAGGTGGGTGGCCACCAGCATCTCGCCGGTACCGGCCAGCTCGTTGAGCAGGGTGATGCGCACCTGCGCGGCGCCTTCTGGATCGTGTTCGAACCCGTTGTGCCAGTTCGGCTGCTCGAAGCCCACTGCGAAGATGGCGTCACCAGCAAAGGTCAGGGCCTCGCCATTCGAGTTCAGGCGCACCACGCTGTGGCCGGGCGTGTGGCCGCCGGTGCGGTGCGCGGTGACGCCCGGCGCAATCTCGTGCACCTCGTCAAAGGTGCGCACATAGCTGCCGTACTCGGCCAGGAAGTGGGTAGCGGTGGCGCGCAGCGCATCCGGGAAGCCCGGCGGCATGTTGGTGCGGGCGAAGTCGGGCGCCTTCCAGAAGTCCACTTCGGCGGCGGCCACGTGGATGCGCAGCTCCGGGTGCAGCTGTTCCTTTACGCCATCCACCAGCAGGCCACCGATGTGGTCCATGTGCAGGTGGGTGATCACCACGTCGGTGATCTCGCCAAGGTTGATACCCGAAGCGCCCAGGCGGCGGATGAGCTGGCCGGCGCGCGGCAGGTTCAGGTCGGGGTCCATGCCCAGGCCTGCGTCGATCAGGATGTTGCGGTCCCCGCTGCGCACCACCATCACGTTCAACGCCCAGTCCAGCGCATCCGGCGGCAGGTACATCTCTTTGAACCACGGCGCGCGTTCGGCGGCGGAGACGTTGTGGCCAAGCATCTGGGTGGGCAACGGCAGCACGCCATCGCTGACCACCAGCACGTCGATATCGCCCACCTTGAGCGCGTAACGTGAGGGAACCAGTTCGTCGAGCGCCGGCGGGGGCCGGGCTACGGTGTTTTCCAGGGTGAACATGAGGAAATCTCCTTGGCGGGATCCACGGCAGGGGCGCCGTGCGAGATCAGCCTAGGGAAGGGCGCGCGCGGCCAGTAGATCCGCGCAGGGGCTCACACTGTTGCCGATCACGCAGCAATGCCGGCGCGTTACCGGTGACGGCGAACATACATGCGTGTATCTAGACTGGCCCCATGCCCAACCCCACACCTGTCCGCTTGGCCGACATCAACATCGAGTCCTACATCTTCTTCGGTGCAGGCGCGGCGGTCGCGTGGCAGCTTGCCGACCCCGGCGTGGGGCGCGGCGTGGCCCGCCACAGCCAGACATTAATGCGGCCGTTTTCAAGGCTGCGGGCCACCATGAGCTACATCTACGCGGTGTCGCTGGGTACGGACGAGGACCGGGCCACCATCGCCCGCCATGTCAATCGCGCGCATGTGCCCGTGCAGGGCGAGGGCTACAGCGCATTCGATCGCGACCTGCAGTTGTGGGTCGCGGCAACGCTCTACCGCGGCGGGCTGGAGATGTACGAACTGTTCGTTGGCCCGGTTCCTGAAAGCAGCCGCGAACCGTTGTATCAAGAGGCGTGGGCCTTCGGTCGCACGCTGCAGGTGGCAGACGAGCAGTGGCCGCCCACGGCCGATGCCTTCGATGCGTGGTGGGAGAGCCGTCAGCTGGACCTGCGCGTGGACGAGGAAGTGCGCAGCTACCTGCATGCCGTGCTGGGAAACGGAGCCCCGTGGTACCTGCGCCCAGCGCTGCCGCTGCAGGCGTTCGTGACGCGGGCGATGTTGCCACCGCACCTGAGACAGATGTTCGCATTGCCATGGACGCCGGCAGACGAGAAGCGCTGGCAGCGCTTTCGTCGTTGGGCACCGCGTCTGTATTGGCTGCAGCCGCGCTGGCTTCGGCATCTGCCGGCGCGGTACTTCCTGCGAAAGCTCAGGCAGCTTGGGAAGTGAGCGAATTTTGAAAGCCGCTTGCCTCCCATGGCGGTTCAATGCGCTTTCGCCGTGTGTGGCGAGAAACCCCGGATGCAGTCGTTGGCAACGGGTTATGGCTGTATGAAGCAGAGAGGATGCGTTGCGGACGCGGGTTCGATTCCCGCCAGCTCCACCACATGTGCACCAGCCTCGGTGCCCAGCTGAAGGGGCTGCACTGGTTTCGACGTGGCGAGCAATCAATGTGGACAGCCCGAGAGGCGACCGACGTAATCGGCGCAAAAACTGTAATCGCCAATGCTGATTACTACGATCAGGACGAGGAAGTCATTCTCCGCGCAGCCTGATTCACGCAAGCGCACGTGATTACCGAACGCGCAACCACCCCGCCGGCAACGGCGGGGTGGCTTCATGCGTCAACTGGCATCAGAACTTCCAGCCCACCCGCGCGTAGTAGAACCCGCCGTTGAAGCCGTACGGTGAATGCACCGGGTACTCCGCGCCGGCCACGCCGGACCACGGGTTCTTGGCCGGGGTGCGGTCGAACAGGTTCTGCGCGCCCAGGCTGAAGTACAGGCCCGAATCGAACTTCCAGCCCACTTCGGCATCCACGATCAACGCGCTGCCGCCGTAGATCGGCAGGCCACCATCGGCCGCCGAAATCACGCCGCTGTCCAGGTGATCCTCATACCACGAGCTGTAGTAGTTGAAGCGCAGGTTGGCGTTGAAGATCTGGCGCTGGTGGTGAATGCTGAAGTAACCCTTGGTCTTGGGCAGCGACTTCTCCAGCTTGTACACGCGCGCTTCGTCGATGAAGTCCGGGTCGAAGCGGTCGACCTCGGTCCGGTTCCAGTTGGCGGCCAGCGAGTACGTGGTGTCGCCCCCGAAGTGGGTGCTCTTGAAACTGGTGACCAGGTCGACGCCGGTGGTGGTGGTGTCAAACGCGTTGCCGAAGTAGGTCACCTGCGAAATCGAGGCCGCTTCCGGGTTGCCGCCGGCCACCAGCGCCGCACGTTCTTCCGGGGTCACTGCGAAGCTGGTGCTCAGCGCGATGCGGTCTTCGACCTTGATCTGGTAACCGTCCAGGGTGATCAGCCAATCGCCTTCGGTCCACACCGCACCCAGCGAAACGTTCTTCGATTCTTCCGGGGTAAGCGGCTGGGCGCCCTTGAGCTGGGCGATGGGATTGGTCGGCGGCAGGGTGGCGATGTCTTCCAGTGCGGTGCCGCCGAACACGGTGCTGATCTGGCTGATGTTCGCCTGGCCGGGGGTCGGGGCACGGAAGCCGGTGTTGTAGGCGCCGCGCAGCGCGAAGTGCTCGTTGAAGTCGAAGCGCGCGGTGACCTTGCCGTTGGTGGTGCTGCCGAACGAATCGAAGTCTTCGAAGCGCAGCGCGCCGGCCAGCAGCAGGCGCTCGGTGACCTGCGCTTCCAGGTCTGCATACGCGGCCCAGTTGCGGCGGTCGAAGGTGCCGGCGGTACGCGTGCTGAACCCGTTGAAGCCGTTGGAGCCCAGCGCGAAGCCCTGTTCGGTCAGCGGACCGATCGCGGTGGACGGACCATCGCCAGGACTGATCTCGAAGCTCTCTTCGCGCCACTCGGCACCCACGGCCAGGCGCAACGGTTGGCTGGTGAAGCTGGTGGCGATATCGCGGCTCACGTCGATGTTGGCGCTCTTTTCGGTCTGCGTGTTGCCGCCCGGACGGAAGTAGAGGCCGGCCGGCTGGTCCGGGCCGAGCGAGGCATTGACGGTGTTATAGATGATGAACTCGATATCGTTGCGGCCCCACGACCCGCTCACGTCCCAGTACCACTCGCCCCAGTTGCCCTTGGCGCCGGCGTACACGGAGCTGTCTTCCAGCTTGCCGCCGAAGCGCGGTGTGAAGCCGCCCGGCAGGCTGGACAGGAAGGTGTAGCAGTTGGCCGGCAGCGCGGCGACCGCACCGCTCACCGTGCTGTACGGCAGCAGGTTGCCACCGCCGTCGCGCAGCGCGATGGTCGGGCAGGCGCCTGCACCGGTGAGGTTGCCGACCAGCAGCGTGTCGCCGCCGTCGTTGGAGTACACGCCCGAACGTGCGGTGGGATCGCGGAAGTAGAAGCCGCCATCCACGTCGCGCTTGGCGTAGTTGCCGAACAGGTAGAAGTCCACGCTGTCGGTACTCAGGCCCAGGTTGGCGACCAGCTTGAGGTCGTCGTCGACCTTCGGCGAGCCCCACACCTGCGCCGGCTCGCCCACGCCCGGGTAGCCGGCGGCGATGGCCGCGGCGGCATCATCGCGCTGCACGCTGCGCGAGGTGTCGTCGACCTTGCGCCACTCGGCGGTCAGCGTGGCAAAGCCGCGCTCGGTGAGTGGCAGGCCGATCTGCGCCGAGTACTGGGTGGTGAGTCCGTCGCCCTTGTAGTACTGGCCGGTGAACACTTCGGCCGTGCCGCCTTCGCGCAGCTTCTTCAGGCCGAAGTTGATCACGCCGGCAATGGCATCCGAACCGTATTGGGCGGCGGCGCCGTCGCGCAGCACGTCCACCTGTTCCAGTGCCAGCGAGGGAAACACGGAAAGGTCCGGGCCCTGTGCGCCATCGGACAGGCCGTGGCCCAGGAAGGTGATGACCGCCGCGCGGTGGAAGCGCTTGCCGTTGACCAGCAGCAGGGTGTTGTCCGGCGGCAGGCCACGCAGGTTGGCCGGACGGATCAGGCTGGCCGCGTCATCGATGGGAATGGTGCTGACGTTGAACGAGGGGACCAGCACTTTGAGCTGGTCGAGTGCATCGGTGGCGCCTTGGTTGCGGAACTCTTCGCCGCTGATGATGTCGATGGGTACCGCGGACGAGGAAACGGTGCGGGGCTTGGTGCGGCTGCCCAGTACTGAAACCGTATCGAGGGTCGCGGTTTCCGGGTTGGTCGAAGCATTGTCGCTGTTCTGTGCCACCGCGGCGGAACTGGTGAGCAGCAGTGCGGCAGCGAGTGCCGCCTTTACTGAAGATGCCAATGGCGAAATTGCTTTCGGAGCGTGAACACACTTGCCAATGCGGTCGTTCATGCATGCACCCTGCAGTCTGGTTGTGGTTGGGTCGTTCTCGTTACGTGCTCATCCGGTGGTTCTCCTTGCGTGCCAGCGGACCTGGTGCGCTGCACAAATACTTAACAGAACGTAAACAATACTGCAACGTATCTTTCGTTTTGACCTCATTCGTTCAAGAGACGTGAGGCCAAAGGGGCCCGCATCCGCCCCCGTTGAATGCGGAAAAGCGGAGAAAAGTGTGATTTGGATCTCATCTGAAGTGAGATCGGTGCCGCGAATCTGGACAGATCTGGCCTGTCAGCCCGCTGGAATCAGGGCGCTTCCAGCGATGCCTGCAACGCGGCCGCGAGGGCCGCATCGCCGCTGACCAGGTCCACCCAGCGCAGATCCAGCCCCTTGCGGTGGCCTTTGCGCACCAGCTTCAGACCCTCGGGGTCGAGGGTCAGGGTGTAGGACTCATCGCCAATCTGGACTTCGCGGCGCAGGGGTTTGTCGAGCGGCGTCATGGGAACGGTCTCGTGTCATTCATCCTGCAGCGATCCGCGGATCGAGCGCGCCAGGTCGCTGCGGGTGAACGGTTTGCCCAGGATGGCGATGTTGCGACCCACCGCGCCGCTGGCGTCGATGTCGCGCGGGTAGCCGGAGGTGAACAGCACCCGCAGCGCCGGTTTGTGCGCCAGCGCGCGTTTGGCCAGTTCCCAACCGGACATGCCGGGCATCACGATGTCCGAGAACAACAGGTCCACGTCCACGTCGGTGCGCTCGAGCAGGCGCATGGCCGAGGCGCCGTCGTGTGCTTCAAGCACGCGGTAACCCAGCTGCCGCAGCGTGTCCACGGTATACGCGCGCACGTCGTCGTTGTCCTCGGCGACCAGCACCGTGGCCTCCTCCTGCATCTCGTAACCGCCCAGGCCTCGGTGCTCGGTCTGGCCGGCCTGCGGCAGCTCGGCTGCCGAACGCGGGAACAGCAGGGTGATCGACGTGCCGGCACCGGGCGCGGAATCCACCAGCACGTGGCCGCCGGACTGCTTGACGAAGCCGTACACCATGGACAGGCCCAGGCCAGTGCCGCGCCCAACTTCCTTGGTGGTGAAGAACGGTTCGAACACGCGGGTCAGCGTCTCGGCGGACATGCCGTGGCCGGTGTCCTTGACCCGCAGCATTGCGTAATGGCCCGGCGGAACGTCGGGGTTCTGCGCCGTGAAGTCATTGTCCAGGTGGGCGTTGTCCACTTCGATCACCAAGCGGCCGCCTTCCGGCATGGCATCGCGGGCGTTGACCGCCAGGTTGAGCACGGATGCCTCCAGCTGGCTGGGGTCCACTTCCACGCACCAGATGTCCGGGTGGTGCACGATTTCCAGCTGCACCAGTTCGCCCAGCGAACGGTGCAGCATGTCTTCCATGTCGCGCAGTTGTGCATTGAGGTCGACCGGCAGGCTGCGCAGGGGTTGCCGGCGCGAGAACGCAAGCAGCCGCTGGGTGACATTGGCCGCGCGCATCACGCCCTTCAGGGCGTTGTCCAGTGCGCGCGTGGAGCCGTCCGCCACATCGCCCAGACGCTCGGTGAGCAGCTTGGCGTACTCCACGTTGCCGGCGATCACGGTCAGGATGTTGTTGAAGTCATGTGCGATGCCGCCGGTGAGCTGGCCCACGGCTTCGATCTTCTGGCTCTGCCGCAGTGCTTCCTCGGCTTGGCGGCGCGCGGTGGTTTCCACCGCCTCGGAAACCACGGCGGTGATGGTGCCCTGGTGGTCGAGCAACGGGCGGAACGAGAACTCGAAGGTGCGTTTGCCGGTGGGAAGCAGCAGGTCCAGCTCATGCCGCGAAGCGTTGCCTGCGGCCGCCTCCAGCACGGCCTGGCAGACGATGGCCGGCACGCCTTCGGTACTGGCGAACCAGGCCGATTCGCAGTACAGCGCGCCGCGGACATCCTCCTTGGTGGCCAGGATCGCGGCCAGCGAGGCGGAGTTGGTGTCGATGATGTGCCCATCGAGGGTCAGCAGGTTCTGGTGCTGGAAGCTGGATTCGAACAGCGCCTGCAGGCGGCTTTCGCTGCGGTGCAGGGCAGAGGTGCGTTCGTTGACCTGGCGCTCCAGTGATTCGTTGCTGGCTTTCAGCAGGGCCTGGGCGTGCTTGAGCTCGCTGATGTCGCGGGCCATGGCGTAGTAGCCCATGACCGACCCGTCGGCATCCAGCTCGGGTACGAAGTCCACCTGGGCGTAGCGCGGTGCGCCGGCGCGGCGGGGGGTGAGCGCCTCGAAACTGACCTTCTGTCCGGTCAGGACCTTGTCGAAATGCTCCTGCAGCAGCGCGAAGCCTTCATCACCGACGAGCTCGCGGGCGTGCAGGCCGACCACGTCTTCCGGCGCCAGGCCATGCCATTCGACGTAGGCCTGGTTGGCGAAGCGGTAGTGGTGCCCGCGATCGAGGTACGCAATCAGGGCCGGCAGCGAATCGGTGATCAGGCCCAGCCGACGGTGGCTTTCGTGCAGCTCGGTTTCCACCCGGCGCAGCCTGCGGCGCTCCTTGGCTTCGTTGATCGCGCGCAACACGGCCTCGGGCAGGCGCTGCAGGCGCGACTTGACCACGTAGTCGCGGGCGCCGCGCTTGAGCGCCTCGACCGCGAGTTCCTCGGTCAAGGTGCCGGAGACGAAGATGAAAGGCACTTCGGGCGCGATGTCGGTGGCCAGCACCAAGGCCAGGTCGCCGCTGAAACCGGGCAGCACATGGTCGGCCAGGATCACATCGAAGTCGTTGTTCGCCAGTGCATCGCGCATTCCCTGGTCCGACCAGGTGCGCTCCGCAGTGAAGGGCAGGCCGGCGCGGCTGAGCTGAAGGGTGATCAGCTCCGCGTCCAGCGCGCTGTCCTCCACCATCAGAATGCGGATCGGCTTGCCGGTTACATCCTCAGCCATCTTTTCGACTCTTCGCGCCAAACAGTGTGCCGTGCGGCGGCGGCTGGTTGGTGATGCCCCAGAACATGCCCAGCCCCTGGATGGCTTCCAGGAATTCCTTGAAATCGACCGGCTTGACCACGAAGGCGTTCACGCCCAACTCGTAGCTGCGGATCAGGTCCTGCTCCTCTCGCGAGGAGGTCAGCATCACCACCGGGGTGCTGCTGATCGCGGCATCGCCGCGGATTTCCCTGAGTACTTCCAGCCCGTTGAGCTTGGGCAGTTTGAGGTCCAGCAGCACCACCACCGGGCCGCCGTGCATGGCGCCCTCGTACCGGCCCTCGGTACGCAGGTACTCCAGCGCCTCCACACCGTCCCGCACATGGGTGACATCGTTCAGCAGCTGGCAACGGGCTAGTGCAGCCATCGTCAGCTCAGCGTCCTTCGGATTGTCTTCCACGAGCAGAATCGGCCGCAGATCTCTCATACTTTGTCTCCAGTAGCAAAGGGAATGGTGAAATAGAATTTGGCGCCCACTCCCACCTGGCCTTCCGCCCAGGTCCTGCCGCCGTGGCGGGTGATGATGCGGTGCACGTTGGCCAGGCCGATGCCGGTGCCTTCGTACTCGTCAGCATGGTGCAGGCGCTGGAACACGCCAAAGAGCTTGTCCACGTAGCGCATGTCGAAGCCGCAGCCGTTGTCCTGGACGTAGAACACGTTTTCGGTATCGGTGCGGTAGTGGCCCACTTCGATGACCGTGTTGGGCGTATCGCGGGTGAATTTGATCGCGTTGGAGAGCAGGTTCTGCCAGACCAGGCGCAGCATGCCCGGGTCGGCCTGAACGCGCGGCAGATGCGGCACCACCCAGTGGATGGTGCGGCCGTCGTATTCCATGTCCAGCTTGTGCCGGACGTCCTCGACCAGGGCGGTCATGTCCATTGCGATCTGACCCATCGTGGACCTGCCCATCTGCGAGAAGCTGAGCAGGTCGTCAACCAGTGTTCCGGCCGATTGTGCAGATTCAACGATGGTGTCGAGAAATCTCTTTTCTGAATCGTTTAGCCGCTCGCCGGCCGAGGCCCACAGCAGCTCCGAATAGCCGACGATGTGGCGGAACGGTGCGCGCAGGTCGTGGCTGACTGAATAGGAGAATGCCTCCAGCTCCTTGTTGCTGCGCAGGAGCTGTTCGTTGAGCGCGGCCATTTCCTCGGCCTTGCGCAGCACGATGTCGACAATGGCGGTACGTAGTTCCAGCGCCGCGTCGCGATCCACGTCGTTCCAGGGCAGAGACTGCTTGCGTACCGTTTCCTTCCAGCCCTCGAACGAGGTGCGCGGGGACAGCGGCAGGCCGGTATCTTCCTTGCGAGGGTCACCGCCCCAGCGCACGGTACGCACGACCTCGGGCCGGAACCACAGCACGTAGCTGTCGTGGATCTGGGAAATGGAAATGGCCAGCACGCCGCTGGCGACGTCGGCGAAGGCATCGGCCGGCGCCCACTCCAGCGGCAGCCGGTCGGTACAGACCAGGTCCCCGTCATGCTGCTGCGCCGTCAGCCACTGCACCAGCGACATCACCTGCGGTTCGTCAGGGCACTCGCCATGCAGGATGCACTCGCCGCGATGCACGATCGCCGCGCCGACGGACTGGGTCAGCGCAAGCAGGCTCTGCTGGTCCCGGCCCAGCGCGGCCATGAAATCCTGGTCGCCGGCCATGCGGCCGAGCAGGCGCACCTGGATCGCGCGACGGGCGATGCGTTCTTCGACCACGGCCGCGCGTTCCTTCAGCGTGATCTGCAGCGACAGGATCTGGCCGATGAACTCGCAGGCGGTGCGCACATGGTAGGGAACACGCTTGGGCGCCTGGTTGTGGCAGGAAATCAGCCCCCACAGCTCGCCTTCGCGCAGCAGCGACACCGACATCGATGCGCCCGTGCCCATGTTGCGCATGTACTGCAGGTGCACCGGCGACACGCTGCGCAGCACGGAGGGGCTGAGGTCGGTGGGCGGGGCATCGGCGTTGGCGGCGTCGCGCACCAGCGGTACGGCCTGGTAATCGCTGTCGGCGATCAGGCGGACGCGGTTCTGCCGGTATAGCGCGCGCGCCTGCGCGGGGATATCCGATTCGGGGAAGCGCAGGTCCAGGTAGCTGGGCAGAACCCCGTTGCCATCCTCGGCGACGACCGCGCCATTCCATTCCTTGTCGAACTGATAGACCAGGGTCCGGTCGAAACCGGTCAGCTCGCGGATCTGCACGGCGGCGAGCTCGCACAACTCCTGCGTGCTGGCCACCCGCTCGATGGCACCCATGAAGCGGCGGATCGCCGGGTACAGGTCTTCAAGCGAGCCCGGTTCACCGGACACCGGCTCCTCAAGCTCCACGATGAGATCGTTGCCGGTCCGATGGGCCAGCACCTGGTGCCTGCCATGTTCACCGATCGTGTGTGCGCCCAGGAACTGGGAGGTGTCCGGCTTGAGCGCCTCAAGGGTCGGTCGGCAGGCGGCCAGCGTGGCGCCCAGCACCACATCCACCGTCTGGCCGAGCGGGTCGCCGAAGGTCTCGATCAGGTCCGGGCGCGACAGCGCGCGTTCCTTGACCCGCAGGGTGGCGGGGTCGAGGACGAGGATCAGGCCGTAGGGTTGAATCGCTCCCGGAGTGCGTATCGGCTCTCTGGCACAGCTGTTGAGATCCAACGCGGGTTCACTCACTTTCCAGGACGACATTCGTTGACCCCCACCGGGTACCGTAATCAAAAGACGCTGCTCAACCACTGGAGCAGCCCTGTATCGGCGGGCACGGGGGTCCACGCCGCCGTCAGGGGCCCACCGGCATAGCTTCGCATATCACTGCTCCCCGATCCGTGAGGAACGGAGGCGATGGCCGCTCAGGGCTTGGCGGGGCGTTCGTAGTCGTCCGGCGTGGCGGTGGTGTCCTGCTCGGGCATGTCCTTGTCCTTCCACTTCGCATCATCGTTGCGCAGCGTGTCGGGGGTATGGGCTTTCTGCTGGTCGTCCTTGCCTTCCAGCGGATTGGAGGAGGGGGTTGCCATGGAAGTCGCCTCAGTGGGTGCGGAATCCGAGCTTGGGCGCGACAAGGTGAGGGCGATGTCCGCACGCGCTGCACGGTGCCCACACATCGCGGTCACCACCCGGCTACGCAGGGCACGGTATCCCTTGCCTGACCCGCCCGAAGAACACGGTTCCACCGTTTATATATATGGATCAGATCGTCGAACATGCCGCGCCCGCGCTGGAGTCCGCCGCGCGAGAGGTGCTGGCACGCCAGCCGTCGCTGCCGCTGCCCGGGCGTGGACATACGCTGGCGCGCTGGCGGGCGTTGGCGGCCATTGCCGGGCGCGATCTGTGCGTGGCGAAGGTGATGGAGGCCCACTACGACGCCCAGGCGATCCTGGACGACCTGCATTCGGCTCCCTTGGCGGACGGAACGCTTGCGGCGGTCTGGGCGGCGGAAGGTCCCCAGGCCACGCTGTGCTACGACGAAGCGACGGGCACGGTAACTGGCGCCAAGCCCTGGTGCTCCGGCGCCGGTCTGGTCGATGTGGCGTTGGTCACTGCCCACTGCGGCGACGCGTCCCGGCTGGTGTGCCTGCGCACTGACGCGCCCGGCATCCTGTTGCAGCCGCAGAGCTGGCATGCCACCGGCATGGGCGGCATTCCAAGCGGCACGGTGCAGTTCGACCACGTACGCGCCGAGCCCATAGGCGCGCCCGGCGCCTACCTCGCGCGCCCGGGCTTCTGGCATGGCGGTGCCGGGATCGCCGCGTGCTGGTATGGCGCCGCGGTTGCGTTGGCCTCACCGCTGCAGCGCTCGCCGCGCGTAGACGACAACGCCCAGGCCGCTGCATTGCTTGGCCAGGTGGACATGGCGCTGCAGGCGTCGGCGGCGCTGCTGCGCGAACTGGCTGCCTGGATCGATGCGATGCCATCGCAGCCGCACACGTCCGACGTGACCCGCGTGCGCAGCGTCGTGGAGCGCGCCTGTGTGCAGGTGCTTGATGCGGTCGGACGCGCGCTGGGCCCTGCGCCCATGTGCCTGGATCCCGGCCACGCCCAGCGCTGGGCGGATCTTACCGTCTTCATCCGGCAGAGCCATGCCGACCGCGACTGGGCCGAACTGGGCCGGGCCATCCAGCGCCAGGAGCAGCCGTGGACGCTGTAGCGGTTCGCATCGAAGGGCGGGGCACGCCGGAGTCGGCGTGGGAACGCTGTGCATGGTTGGACGCATTGCCATTGGTGGAAGCTGACACCGTACTGCTCGGCGCGCGACGGCTCATCGTGGTGTCGCCCCATCCCGACGATGAGGTGCTGGGCTGTGGTGGCCTGATGCAGGCGGCGGCCGCACAGGGGTGCGGAGTGCAGGTGGTGTCGGTGACGGACGGCGAAGCCTGCTACCCCGACCACCCGCGCTGGACACCGGCACGCCTGCGTGACGCGCGCCGACGCGAGCTGGCGGCGGCGATGCAGGCATTGGGCATGGACGCCACCCATGTGACCTCGCTTGGCCTGCCGGATGGTGCGGTGGCGCGGCACGAAGCCGACCTGGTCGCGCATCTCCGCACCTGCATGTCACCAGGCGACGTCGTGTTGGCACCCTGGATCCACGACGCCCACCCGGACCATGAAGCGGTGGGGCGTGCGGCGCTTGCGGCGGCGGCCCTCTGCGGTGCCAGGAGCCTGCAGTATCCGGTCTGGGCCTGGCACTGGCTGGATGCGCTGGCGTCCACCGGTCCGTGGACGACCGCGCAGCGCATTGCGCTGTGCCCGGACGCGCAGGCCCGCAAGCGCCAAGCCATGGCGGTCTTTGCGACGCAGACCGGGGAAGGCGAGGCGCTGGGCTGCGAGCCGATCCTTCCCGAACACGTGCTCGCCCGCTTCCGGCGTTCCTTCGAGGTGCTGATTGGATGAACACCCGCGCCTATTTCGAACAGATATACCAGCAGCCCGATCCGTTCCAGTACCGCAACCGCTGGTACGAGGCGCGCAAGCGCGCGCTGACGCTGGCCTGCCTGCCCCGGCCGCGCTACGGCAATGCGTGGGAGCTGGGGTGTTCCAATGGCGTGCTGAGCGCAGAGCTGGCAACACGCTGCGATGCGCTGCTGGCGACCGACCTCAGCGAGGCGGCGTTGGCAGACGCGGCACGCTCGACCGGGCACCTTGGAAACGTGCGGCTTGAACAGGCCCGTCATCCCGAACAATGGCCCGCGGAGCGCTTCGACCTGATCGTGGTCAGCGAGGTCGGTTACTACCTGGCACCGCAGGATGTGGTGGCGATGGCGGCAAAGCTGCGTGGCAGCCTTGCTGATGACGGCCTGCTGCTGGCGTGCCACTGGGTGCACCCGTTCGAGGAAGCACTGAGCTCGGCCCAGCAGGTGCACCGCGCGTTCGGTCGTGGCCTGGACGAGGCCTTCTGCTACCAGGACGCTGACCTGCTGATGCAGGCGTGGAGTCGGGAACCGACCAGCGTTGCCCGCTGGGAAGGCCTGCGATGATCGGCGTGATCGTGCCCGCACACAACGAAGCGCACGCCATTGGTCGCTGCCTGGCCTCCATCGCCGTGGCGGCCGCGCATCCCGGTCTGGGCCGCGAGCCGGTGCTGGTGGTGGTCGCGCTCGACGCATGCAGCGATGCCACGGAGGCGGTGTGCGCCGGACATGGGGCAATCACCGTGGCCGTGGACGCCCAGTGCGTGGGCACCGCGCGGGCAGCGGCGGCCAGCCACGTGTTGGCGCATGGCGCGCGCTGGATCGCCAGCACCGACGCCGACACCGCCGTACCGCAGGACTGGCTGTGGCGGCAAAGCCTGTGCGGCGCCGATGCCTTCTGTGGCGTGGTAGAGGTGGAGGACTGGCTCGATTACCCCGAGCGGGTGCGCAAAGCCTTCTCCGAGCGGGAAATCGTGCAGGATGGGCACCGGCACATCCATGGGGCCAACCTTGGCATGAGCGCGGCCGCTTATCTGGCGGTGGGTGGCTTTCCGGCCCTGCGCACGGGGGAAGATGTCGCACTGGTCGAAGCACTGGCCGGCAACGGTGCCCGCATCGCCTGGCTGGCCCGGCCTGCCGTGGCGACCAGCGCGCGGCGAACCGCACGTGCCCCGCACGGTTTCAGTGGATTCCTGCGCGCACTGGAGCGCGAGGTCATGGGTGCTGGGCCCCCGCTGCTGACGGCCCACGTGGTGGCGGATTGATGGAGCAGCCCGCCGACCTGCTGGGCTGGGCTGCCACGGCCGTGCTGATCGCCACGCTGGTGCGGCAGATCTACAAGCAGCACCAGGCCGGGTCGGTGGAGGGCGTTTCCACCTGGCTGTTCGTCGGCCAGATCACCGCCTCGGTGTTGTTCATCGTGTACAGCGCGCTGCTGGGCTCCACGGTCTTCGTGGTCACCAACAGCCTGATCCTGGTCACGGCGGTGGTCGGCCAGGTGCTCGCCATGCGCAGGCGCAAGGCGCAGAACGCTCCCGCCACCGGCAGGAAATGAGGGCCCGCGGCCGTCTATTCTGAATCAGTCAGTGTTGTGCACACGGCCTTCACGCGTCATCCGTTGTCGTAATGGTCCGTGTAGCTGAATTCATTTAAGCTCAGGAAAATTCCAAGCCCCGGCGCGTTGCGTGCCGGGGCTTTCACACCTTCCTACCTAGGAATCTCCCCATGGCGGCTTTGCAGCAGCGCACGATCGACCTTCTTCGTACCCACCATGACACCGTGGTGGCGCAGTGGGGCGACCAGTTGGCCGGCTCCGGCCAGGGCCAGGATGGCCGGTTGAGCACGCGTGAGCTGGATGCCCAGGTACGCGAATTCTGGCGCCTGTTCCAGGCGGCAGTGTCCACCCACGGCACCGGCGTGGCCGGCAGCGAATGGCAGGACACCCGCCAGTTCCTCGAACAGCTCTCGCGTGACCGCGTGCTCAAGGGCTTCAGCTCCTCGGAAACCGCCAGCTTCCTGTTCTCGCTCAAGCGCCCGCTGTTCGAGCTGGTCCAGCAGAACTTCGCCGACGACCCCAAGGCGGTCGGCGATCAGCTGTGGGCGATTTCCGAACTCATCGACGGGCTTGGCCTGCACAGCGTCAAGGTCTACCAGAAGACCCGCGAGGATGTGATCCAGCGCCAGCAGGAAGAAATGCTGGAGCTGTCCACCCCGGTGGTGAAGCTGTGGGAGGGCGTGCTGGCCCTGCCGATGATCGGCACGCTCGATTCGCAGCGCACCCAGGTGGTGATGGAATCGCTGCTGCAGCGGATCGTCGACACCGGTTCGGAAATCGCCATCATCGACATCACCGGCGTGCCCACCGTGGACACGCTGGTCGCCCAGCACCTGCTCAAGACCGTTACCGCCATCCGCCTGATGGGCGCCGACGCGATCATCAGTGGCGTGCGCCCCCAGATCGCACAGACCATCGTGCACCTGGGCCTGGACCTGCAGGGCATCGTCACCAAGGCCAACCTGGCCGACGCATTGGCACTGGCGCTCAAGCGCACCGGCCAGACGGTGACCAAGGCAGCCCGCTGAAATGGACCGCATCCCGATCCTGCAGATGGGCAATCTGCTGCTGGTGACCATCCAGGTGGACATGCATGACCAGCTTGCGCTGACCCTGCAGGACGACCTGACCGAACGTATTCAAAAGACCTCTGCGCGCGGCGTGTTGATCGACATTTCCGCGTTGGACATCGTCGATTCCTTCATTGGCCGGATGATTTCCACCATTTCGTCACTGGCCCGGATCATGGATGCCACCACGGTGGTGGTGGGCATGCAGCCGGCCGTGGCGATCACGCTGGTTGAGCTGGGCCTGACCCTGACCGGGGTGCGCACCGCGCTGAATGTCGAACGTGGCATGGAACTGCTGCGCATGGACCTGCTGCAGCAGCCCGACGAAGAGTCGCCATGACCGCCGTCAGTGGATCCTTGCCGATCCGCGTCGAGCAGGACGTGGTGCTGGCCCGCCAGGCTGCCCGGCAGGCGGCCGTGGCATGCAGGATGCGGCTCATCGACCAGACCAAACTGGTCACCGCCGCCAGCGAACTGGCCCGCAACGCCGTGATCTATGGCGGCGGCGGCAGCATGGAATGGGAAGTGGTGGACAGCGGCATGCGCCGCGGGCTGCGCCTGGTGTTCTCCGACAACGGCCCCGGCATTCCCGATATCGCCCAGGCCCTGACCGATGGCTGGACCTCGGGCAGCGGCATGGGGCTGGGCCTGTCCGGCTCGCGCCGGCTGGTGGACCAGTTCGAACTGGAGAGCGAACCCGGCAAGGGCACCCGGGTTGCCATCACCAAATGGATCTGAATTTCTCTGGCCGCGTTACCCGGGTCGTGGTGGTGGAAGAGGTCTCGCAGGTAGGGCAGGCCCGGCGCGAAGCGCTGGCCATGGCCGATGGCATCGGCTTCGATGAAATGGATGCCGGCCGGGTCGCCCTGGCCGCCACCGAGCTGGCCACCAATGTGATCAAGCATGGACGCGGCGGGCGCATGTACCTGTCAGTGGTATGCGGTCGCGGCGGTGAGGGCATCGAACTGTGCACCCTCGATGCCGGGCCGGGCTTCTCGCTGGCGCAGTCGCTGCCTGACGGCTATTCGACCGGCGGTACGCAGGGTTTGGGCCTCGGCGCAATACGGCGCCAGGCCACCGTGCTCGACGCCTGGTCCGACGGCAAGGGTTGCGTGGTGATGGCGCGCGTCTACGCCAGCCGCGTTGCCCGCGACGTGGACGTGCCCTACGGTGCGCTGCGCCTGGCCATGCGCCATGAGGTGGCCTGCGGCGACGCCTGGCACCTGCGTGCCGATGCCCAGTCGGTGGCCGTGACGCTGATCGATGGCCTCGGGCACGGGCTGCCGGCGGCCGATGCCGCCCAGGCCGGCGTGGCGGTCGCAGCCGCGCGCGGGGCGGTTGCACCGGCGGACCTGGTCGCGGCGATGCATGCCGGCATGTCCGGTACCCGGGGCGGGGCCGCGGCGGTTGCCAGCGTGGACGTTGCCAGCGGCGCGGTCCAGTTTGCCGGCATCGGCAACATTTCGGCGGGCCTGCACGAGGCGACCACGACCCGTGGCATGGCCTCGCACCCGGGCATCGTCGGGGTGCAGTTCCGCAAGGCGCAACCATTCCATTTTCACGCGCCGGAAGGCACGCTGCTGCTCATGCACAGTGATGGATTGCAGGCGCGTTGGAGCCTGCGCGACTACCCCGGCCTGTTCCATCGCCACCCGGCGCTTATAGTGGCGGTGCTGCAGCGCGATTTCGATCGTGGCCGCGACGACACCGGCATCATCGCCCTGCGGCTCGGAGACCTGCATTGAACGCGCTTCCCCCCGAACAGGAAATCGTCCAGCTGCGCACGCAGGCCGATGCCCTGCGCGCGGAGCTTGAGGAAACCAACCAGGGCGTGCTGGCCCTGTACGCCGAACTGGACCAGCAGGCCGAGCAGCTGCGCGAGGTCTCCGAGCTCAAGAGCCGGTTCCTGTCTTACATGAGCCATGAGTTCCGCACGCCGCTGGGCTCGATACTGAGCATGACCCGGCTGCTGGAAGACGGCATGGATGGCCCGCTGACCGAGGAGCAGCGCCGGCAGGTGCGCTTCATCAGCGGCTCGGCGGCCGAGCTGCGCGAAATGGTCGACGACCTGCTGGACCTGGCCAAGATCGAAGCGGGCCGGATCACCATTTCGCCGGCCTGGTTCGACCTGATGGACCTGTTCGCAGCGCTGCGCGGCATGTTCCGGCCCCTCATCGAAGAAAACCGGGTGGACCTGGTGTTCGAAGATCCGCCGGCGTTGCCCCTGCTGTACACCGATGACAAGAAGCTGGCGCAGATCCTGCGCAACTTCATTTCCAATGCGCTCAAGTTCACGCCCAACGGCCAGGTGGTGGTGTCGGCCAAGCTGGTCGACGCGCATTCGGTGTGCTTCAGCGTTCGCGACACCGGCATCGGCATTCCGCAGGACCTGCTGCCTACCCTGTTCGAGGATTTCGTGCAGGTGGACACGCCGCTGCAGAAGCGTCTGCGCGGCACCGGCCTGGGCTTGTCGCTGTGCAAGCGCTTTGCCGAGCTGCTGGGCGGCGAGGTGGGGGTGACCAGCGAACTGGGCGTCGGTTCGGAGTTCCATGTGAAGCTGCCGCTGAAGCTGGCTGCCGAGGAGACTGCCGATGCCGACGCGTGACCGGATCCTGATCGTCGACGACAACGCGGCCACCCGCTATTCGGTGCGCCGGGTGCTGGAACACCACGGGTTCCGCGTGGAAGAAGCCGGCACCGGCACCGACGGCCTGGTCCAGCTCAACACGCAGGATTTCGGTGCGCTGGTGCTGGACGTCAACCTGCCCGACATGAGCGGTTTCGACGTGGTGCGCCAGCTGCGCGAAGACCCGCGCATGCAGCTGTTGCCGGTGGTGCATGTCTCGGCCGCCTCGATCGCCACCGGGGACCTCATTACCGGCCTCAACGCCGGTGCCGATGCCTACCTGGTGCACCCGGTGGATCCGGACGTGCTGCTGGCCACGCTGCGCAGCCTGCTGCGTGCGCGCCGCGCCGAAGACGCATTGCGCGACGCCGAAGCGCGTTTCGGCGAGATCTTCCGCCAGATCAATGCACCGATCACCGTCCTGGATGCGCAGCTGCAGGTGCATGAAGCCAACGATGCCTTCAAGCGCCTGCTTGGAGAGGACCTGGGGCCGGGCCGGATCGAGGCCTTGCTGGACCACCAGTTCGGGCCGATGAGCGCGTTGAAGGTGGCGCTGGCCGAAGGTGAGCGTTGGCAGGGCACCTTTGCCCTGCAGGTGCAGGGCAACCGGCGCATGACCGAGTGGCGGGTGACGCCCTACAGCGCTCCTGGCCTCGGCCTGGTGCTGGTCGAAGACATCACCGAGCGCCACGTGCGCGAACTGGAGCAGCGCCAGGAGCTGGAGAGCGCCAACAGCGAGCTGGCCTTCCAGATCGCCGAGCGCGAGCGCACCGAAATGGAGCTGATGCAGGCCCAGAAGATGGATTCGCTCGGCCAGCTGACCGGCGGTATCGCGCATGATTTCAACAACCTGCTGACCACCATCATCTCCGGCCTGGACATGATCGAGATGGCTGCCAGCAGCGGCAAGTGGGACAAGGCAAGCCGTTACGTCGACATCGCCACCGCCTCGGCGCACCGTGCCGCGGCGCTGACCCAGCGCATGCTGGCCTTTGCCCGCAAGCAGCCGCTGGACCCGCAGACGTTCGACGTGGTTGCCCGCGTACGCTCGCTGGAAGACATGCTGCGGCGCTCGATCGGCGAGAACATCGAACTGGAACTGGAGCTGGGCGCCGAACCGCTGGTGGCCATGGCCGATCCCAACCAGTTCGAGAACGTCATGCTCAACCTGGTCATCAACGCGCGCGATGCGCTGGCCGGCCAGGGCCTGATCCGCATCCGCGCGGGCCGCGCGAGGATCGAGCGTGACCACGAGCTGTCGCCGGGCAACTACATCACCATCAAGGTGATCGACAACGGAACCGGCATTCCACTGGACCTGATCAACAAGGTATTCGAACCGTTCTTCACCACCAAGCCGCAGGGCGAAGGCACCGGCCTGGGCCTGTCGATGACCTACGGCTTCGCGCGCCAGTCCGGCGGCAGCGCCCGTATTGCCAGCGAGCAGGGGGAAGGTGCCGAGATCGAACTGCTGTTGCCCGAGGGCCAGCAACAGGTCGAGCCGGCGTCTGCGTCCACGGCGCAGGTGCAGGTGCAGCGCGGCCATGCCGAACGCATCCTGCTGGTGGACGACACCGATTCGGTGCGGATGATGGTGCGCGAGATGCTGCTCGAGGTCGGCTACCAGGTCGTGGAAGCCACCAACGCGCAGCAGGCGCTGCTGGAGCTGCATTCAGCGCGGGCCGTGGATCTGTTGTTGTCCGACGTCGGCCTGCCCGGCATGAACGGTCGCGACCTGGCCGATGCCGCGCGCGCGTTGCGCCCGAGCTTGCCGGTGCTGTTCATCACCGGCTATACGGAAAGTGCCGCCGTGCGCAACGAGTTCCTGGGCGAGGGCATGTCGCTGCTGCCCAAACCGTTCAGCGTGCACGAACTGCTGCACAGCGTTGGCGCGATGTTCGGCCCCCGTCAGTAACCTGCCACTGGTTCGGTTTCGAACCGTTCGCCGAAACCGGTGATGTGCGGGCGTGCGCGGGCAATGGCCTGCTGCACGCCCGGCAGCGCCAGCGAGGCGTGGTGGAGTTCAGCGCTGTCCCAGACTTCAGTGATCCAGATCGCGTCGGCATTGGCGGGATCCTTGGCCACCACGTAGCTCCGGCATCCCGGCATGGTCTGGGTGCCCTCCAGCAGGATCGCGATGACCGCGTCGCGCTCGCCGGGAGCGATGTTCATCTTTCCGATCAGACCGTACATGGATGCCTTCCTGCTGCTCGAGGGAGGGTCGATGGTATCCTGCGCGCCGTTCTGGCGCCTGGCCCCCCATGTCTGTCTCCTATCCCCCGCGCCAGCAGTGGCTCGGCAACATCCGTGGCGACCTGCTTTCGGGCACCGTGGTCGCCTTGGCGCTCATTCCTGAAGCCATTGCCTTCTCGATCATTGCCGGCGTGGACCCCAAGGTGGGTCTGTATGCGTCGTTCTGCATCGCCGTGGTCACCGCCATCGCAGGCGGCCGGCCGGGCATGATCTCGGCGGCCACCGGCGCAATGGCGCTGGTGATGGTGGACCTGGTGAAGGACCACGGCCTGCAGTACCTGCTGGCCGCGACGATCCTGGCCGGCCTGCTGCAGATCATCGCCGGCGCACTGAAGCTGGGCGCGCTGATGCGGTTCGTGTCGCGTTCGGTGATCACCGGCTTCGTCAACGCACTGGCCATCCTGATTTTCCTGGCACAGATGCCCGAGCTGATCGGGCGCTCGTGGCAGGTGTGGGCGGTGTGCGCGGCGGGGCTGGCCATCATCTACCTGCTGCCGCGGTTGACCCGCGCAGTGCCGTCGCCGCTGGTGGCCATCGTGGTGCTGACCGCGCTGTCGATCGGGCTGCACTGGGAAGTGCGGACCGTGGGCGACATGGGCGCACTGCCCGACAGCCTGCCCACGTTCCTGTTCCCCGATGTGCCGATGACGTGGGACACGCTGGCGCTGCTGCTGCCGGTCTCGGCAACCCTCGCGGTGGTGGGCCTGCTGGAGTCGATGATGACCGCGCAGATCGTCGAGGACATGACCGACACCCCGAGCCAGCGCAACCGTGAGTGCGCGGGCCAGGGCCTGGCCAACATCACCGCTGGCCTGTTCGGCGGCATGGGCGGCTGCGCGATGATCGGGCAGTCGGTCATCAATGTGTCCTCCGGCGGGCGTGGCCGGTTGTCCTGCCTGGTGGCAGGCGTGCTGCTGTTGCTGCTGGTGGTGTACGGCCACGAATGGGTGCGGCAGATTCCCATGGCCGCGTTGGTGGCGGTGATGATCATGGTCAGCATCGGGACCTTCCACTGGCGTTCCTTTGCCGAGTTCCGCGTGCACCCCATGAGCTCCTCGGTGGTGATGGTGGCCACCGTCGTGGTGACCGTGGCCACCCACGACCTGGCCAAGGGCGTGCTGACCGGAGTGCTGCTGTCGGCGTTGTTCTTCGCGCGCAAGGTGGGACGGCTGCTGGTCGTCACCGACCACACCGATGCCGACGGAGTCCGTACTTACACGGCGACCGGGCAGGTGTTCTTCGCTTCGGCGGGGCAGTTCGGCGAGAGCTTTGATTACCAGGAAGTGCCGGCGCGGGTACGGATCGACCTCAGCCAGGCGCACTTCTGGGACCTGAGTGCGGTTGGCGCACTGGACAGGGTGACCCTCAAACTGCGCGGGCATGGCGCGCAGGTCGAGGTGATCGGACTCAATGCCGCCAGCCAGACGCTGGTGGAGCGGCTGGGTGGCCGTACGCTTCACTGAACCCGGTCAGGATCCGGCGCTCAACATCTCCAGCACAGGGCCGTTACCAGCGTATGACCCGACCTGCATGTGCGTTGCACCGTGCCGGGCGGGCCGCAATGGACTGCGTGACGTAGTAGCGGTGCCCTCGGGCGCGCGCTGTTCTGTACTCCTGCCTGGAACACCCCCATGTCCACGTCCCGCCCGTCCGCTTCCAAGCGCCTCGGCAGCATCGCCAACCGGCTGATGCTGGGAACCGCGCTGATCGCCATGCTCTGCTTCGGCGTGACCGCCGCCCTCAGTTACCGCGAAGCCAGCCGCGCGCTGCTCGAATCCTCGCGGCGGACCATGGAAAGCCAGGCCGAGGCCGAATCGCGCCGGGTCGGTGCCGACCTGGCCGCCGCGTTTTCCACCAGCCAGGCACTGGCCGACAGCCTGGTGGTGCAGCACCGCGCTGCCACCCTGTCGCGCGCGACCGCCGCACAGGTGCTGCAACAGCAGCTGCAATCGCACCCGGAATGGGTGGGCCTGGGCACGCTGTGGGAACCGCAGGCCTTCGATGGCAGGGACGCCGACTTCGTCGGTGCCGAAGCCCACGATGCCACCGGCCGCTTCATGAGCTACTGGGCCTGGCAGGATGGCGCGCCGGTGCAGGATGTACTCAAGGGCTATGACGTCCCCGGCGATGGTGACTGGTACCTGCGCCCGCGTGAGCTCAAGCGGCAGGCCGTGAGCGAGCCGTACCGTTATGAGATCGGCGGCAGGAAGGTGCTGATGACCACGCTGTCGACCCCGGTGCTCGATAACGGCCAGTTCCTGGGCGCGGTCACCGTGGACTTCGGCCTGGCCGCGCTGCAGGAGCGTCTGGCGGCGCTGCGCCCGATGGGCCAGGGCCACGTCGAACTGATCTCGCCCGGCGGCATCGTGCTGGCCGCGCAGGATGCCAAGCAGATCGGCCAGCGCCGCGACGATGCCTTCACTGCGCAGGTCCTTGCAGCCGTGGCGCGTGACCAGCGCTTCGAAGCGTTCACTCCGGATGCCGCAGGCAACGTGAAGGCGTATGTGCCGCTACGCATCGGTGGCAGCGAAGAGCGGTTCGCGCTGGGCGTGATCGTGCCGTATGCGCTGATCACCGAACAGGCGCGCTCGCTGCTGTGGATCATCCTCGGCGTTGGCCTGGGCGCGGCGCTGGTGCTCAGCGCCAGCGTGTACGTGCTGCTGCGCCGCCAGGCGATCCGCCCGCTTGCCGATGCCGTGCGGCTCTCGGCGGACGTGGCCGAAGGCCGCCTGGACACGCCGCTGCCGCCCCCACGCGACGACGAGGTTGGCCGCCTGCTGGAATCCATGCAGCGCATGCGCGGCCAGCTGCGCGCGGTGATGGCCGCGCAGGGCGAGATGGCGCAGCGCCATGAAGCCGGCGAACTCGGCTACCGGATGGATGCGCAGGCCTTCCCGGGCGCGTACGGACGCATGGTCGAAGACACCAACCAGCTGGTGGGCGCCAACATTGCCGTCACCCGTCGCCTGGTCGAGGTGATGCAGCGCTATGCGGTAGGCGATCTGTCGCAGGACATGGACCGCCTGCCCGGCGACCAGGCCGTGTTCACCGACGCGATGGACACCACCAAGGCCAACCTGCGCGCGATCAATACCCAGATCCGCGACCTGGCCGGTGCCGCCGCGCGCGGCGATTTCAGCCAGCGCGGCGACGGAGTGCGCTTCGACCATGACTTCCGCGCCATGGTCGAAAACCTCAACACCATGATGCAGGTGAGCGACGACAACCTGCAGCAGATCTCCGCGCTGCTGCGCGCGATCGCCGCCGGTGACCTCACCGCGCGCATGCACGGCCAGTTCCATGGCGTGTTCGCGCAGATGCGCGACGATGCCGATACCACCGTGACCCAGCTGACCGACATCGTCGGTCGTATCCAGCAGGCGACCGACAGCATCAACCTGGCGGCGGGCGAAATCGCCTCGGGCAACAGCGATCTGTCGCGCCGTACCGAACAGCAGGCCGCGAGCCTGGAGGAAACCGCCGCGTCTATGGAGGAACTGACCTCCACCGTGCGCCAGAACGCCGACCACGCCGTACAGGCCAACCAGCTGGCGGCCGGTGCTGCCAACGTGGCCGAACAGGGCGGGCAGGTGGTGGGCCAGGTGGTGACTACCATGGCCGGGATCGAGGCCGCGTCCAAGCGCATCGCCGAGATCATCTCGGTGATCGATGGGATCGCCTTCCAGACCAACATCCTGGCGCTCAACGCCGCCGTGGAAGCGGCGCGCGCGGGTGAGCAGGGCCGCGGCTTTGCGGTGGTGGCCTCGGAAGTGCGCGCGCTGGCGCAGCGCTCGGCCGGTGCGGCCAAGGAGATCAAGCAGTTGATCGACGATTCGGTGGAGCAGGTCGCCGAAGGCTCGGCGCTGGTGCAGACCGCTGGGCGCACCATGGAAGAGATCGTTACCGGCGTGCGCCGGGTCAACGACATCATGGCCGAGATTTCCGCCGCCTCGAAGGAACAGTCCGCCGGCATCGAGCAGGTCAACCAGACCATCACCCAGATGGACGAAACCACCCAGCAGAATGCGGCGTTGGTGGAAGAAGCCACCGCCGCGGCGCGGGCGATGGAAGAGCAGGCCCAGCACCTGGGCAAGGCGGTGGCGATCTTCCGCACCGGCGCGGCCGCGCCGGCCGCAGCGCCTGCGGCACCGCGCAAGGCCGTCGGTCAGCAGCGGGCCCCGGTGCGTGCAACAGCGGCAGCCGTCGAGACCGAATGGGAAACCTTCTGAGCAGCAAAAAGCCCGGTCAATCGACCGGGCTTTTCAGGTGAGGCGAGCTGCGGGGGGTTACCAGCGCATGCCCTGGAAGGGGTTCCAGCTGGTGTCGCCCTTCACTTTTTCCAGGTAGTAGTTGTAGTTGGTGGTGAGCGCAATGAACAGCGACCACGCAATCGCGATGCCACGGCCGATCGGGTCGGGCAGGAATGCCAGCACCACGCCGAGCACCAGGGTCAGGCCCAGGATCGTCAGGGCCTTCCGCCACATGCCCAGGATGAAGAGATAGATGCAGCCGAAGAACAGGGCGAAGAAGTTGAAGTTGACCTTGACCTTCTGCCCGAACGGCAGCGCCTTGTAGGCGGCCTTGAAGGCCGGCGAGTTTGGCGCCCCGTGGGCATTGAAGAAGTCGAACCGGAACTGCCACTTGGGGCTGAAGGATGACGCGATGTTGGAATCCATATCCACTTTATGATGTTGAAAACGGTTACATGATAGTCGCTGACTATTGAAAAGCGCCAGTTTTCGGGCGCGCGTCAGTGCTGACGCATTCCGGCTTGGGCGGCGTCACACATTCGTCCACAAATTCATATAGGGTTCGCATTCCTCGCGGCATGGGTGCCGCGCGGGTGTATTGGAAGCGATCGAGAGTCAGACCATGTCGAGTGTTGTGATGTCCCCTGAGCGTCCTGAAGCCGGCCCGCGCATCCTGCCGTGCCCGGTTGCCACCCAGGCGCAGCATCTGCTGGCACACTTGCAGTTTTCCCATGTCGGTTCGCGCGCGCTGGCACGCCTGCCGGTGGAGAGCGATGTGGCCGTGGACGCCACCCCGGCCTGAAGCGGGTTCATGCCCCCCGGTTGAGCGCCGGTCTGCGCAGTTCCAAGCCGGGTGCGTCTGTCCCCGGCCTTCCTGCCCATGCTGCCCTGAGGCGCCTCCTGCCAGGGGTTACCCTACGCCCTGAATAGGGAAAGTCTTACGGCACAAGGCCTGCGGCCGTTTGTCGCAATCAGCCCGTTCGAGGGCTTGCGCAAGTTTGCTGAATGGGGAGAAATACCCCGAAAGCCCCTTCGCGCGCGGCTTACATTTGGCCCCCTATGCTGGGCCGCATTTTTCGCCTCAGTGCCGTTGGAGAGTTCGTGGGTTCCGGTAGTCACAGACATCAGCAGGGCGCCGGCCACGGCCACGCCGCTGCAGGACAGGGCAGCACTGGCGGGAAGCGCACGCAGGGTAGCCGCGCATGAGTGTGCAGACCGTCAACGCCGTGATCGATGCCGGCCGCCCGGTGCTGCCCGTCGAAAGCCCGATGGGCATGCCCGAACAGACCTTTACCCAAGGCCGCCTGCTGACGCCGCGCCAGCGCACCGCGCCGCGCATGATTGCGCTGCGTCGCTTCTACATCTTCGGCGGCACGGCGGCCATGACCGTGGCCGCCACCCACATGATGTGGAAGGTGCTGGCTACCAATGGCGTCACCGTATTGGAAGGCTGCCTGCTGGTGCTGTTCGTGGCGCTGTTCGCCTGGATCGCGCTGTCCTTTGCCGGTGCCCTGGCCGGGTTCCTCACCGCCGTGTTCGACCGTGGCTACAAGCTGGGCATCGACCCGGACCAGCCGCTGCCGCAGGTGCATACCCGCACCGCGCTGCTGATGCCGACCTACAACGAAGATCCGCGCCGCCTGCTGGCCGGCCTGCAGGCCATCTATGAGTCGGTGGCCGCTACCGGGCAACTGGAGCAGTTCGATTTCTTCGTGCTCAGCGATACCCGACGCGAGGACATCGGTGCGGCCGAGGAACAGGCGTTCGCCGAGCTGTGCGACGCGGTCGGTGGGCATGATCGCCTGTTCTACCGGCGCCGTGGCGACAACAGTGGGCGCAAGGCCGGCAACATCGCCGACTGGGTGCGCCGTTTTGGCGGCGGTTACCCGCAGATGCTGATCCTGGACGCCGACAGCCTGATGACCGGCGACACCATCGTGCGGCTGGTGGCAGGCATGGAGCACAACCCGGACGTGGGCCTGATCCAGACCCTGCCGGCGGTGATCGGTGGGCGTACCCTGTTCGCGCGCATGCAGCAGTTTGGCGGGCGCGTGTACGGCCCGGTGATCGGGCGCGGCGTGGCATGGTGGCACGGCGCGGAAAGCAACTACTGGGGCCATAACGCGGTGATCCGTACCGAGGCCTTTGCCGAGAACGCCGGCCTGCCGCCGTTGCCGGGCCGGCAGCCGTTTGGTGGCCACGTACTGAGCCACGATTTCGTCGAAGCGGCGTTGATGCGTCGCGGTGGCTGGGCCACCCACATGGTGCCCTACCTCAAGGGCAGCTATGAAGAAGGTCCGCCGACCCTGACCGACATGCTGGTGCGCGACCGCCGCTGGTGCCAGGGCAACCTGCAGCACGCCAAGGTGGTGGGTTCGCGTGGCCTGCACTGGGTCAGCCGCATGCACATGATGATCGGCATCGGCCATTACTTCACCGCGCCGATGTGGGCGATGCTGATGCTGATCGGCATTGCCATCCCGCTGTTCCAGGGCGGTATCGATTTCAACGAAGTGCTGCACATGTCGCCGGGCCTGTACTGGCGCCAGCAGGATGAAACCCAGGTGATCCGCATGTTCGCCATCACCATGGCGGTGCTGTTGCTGCCCAAGGTGCTGGGCTACATCGCGATGTTGATCGACCCGGCCGAGCGCCGCGGTTGCGGCGGGGGCATCCGCGCATTCGTGTCGATGCTGCTGGAAACCGTGCTGGCCGCGCTGATGGCGCCGGTGGTGATGTACGTGCAGTCGCGCGGCGTGGCCGAAGTGCTGGCCGGCAAGGATTCGGGCTGGGATGCACAGCAGCGCGATGACGGCGGCATTTCCTGGCCGGCGCTGATCAAGGGCTACGGTGGCCTGAGCGTGTTCGGGTTGTTCATGGGCATGCTGGCCTATGCGGTGTCGCCGGCGCTGGCCGCCTGGATGGCGCCGGTGGTGGTGGGCATGGTGCTGGCCATTCCGGTGGTCGCGTTGACTTCCGGGCGCCGCGCCGGCGACCTGCTGCACCGCCTGCGCCTGATGGAAATCCCGGAAGAGACCACCCCGCCGACCATCCTGCAGCGCGCCGCCGAACTGCGCCGTGCTGCTGCCCAACGCGCCGGCCACTGACATCTGGCCCCATAATGCGGCCAGAACGTACTGGAGCCGCACGATGTCGCAAGCGCTGGAAACCGTAGTCAACGAAACCGCCGCCAACCCGCAATGGTCCGTGCTCTGGCTGCACGGCCTGGGCGCGGATGGCCATGATTTCGCCCCGATCGTGCCCGAGCTGCTGCGTCCGCACTGGCCGGCGATCCGCTTCGTGTTTCCGCATGCCCCGATGCAGCCGATCACCATCAACAACGGCGTGCCCATGCGCGCCTGGTATGACATCGTCAGCATGGACTTCCGCTCGCGCGCCGATGCTTCCGGTGTGGATGCCTCGGTACGGGCGCTGGATGCCCTGATCGATGCGGAGGTCGCGCGCGGCATTCCGGTCGAGCGCATCCTGCTCGCCGGCTTCTCGCAGGGCGGGGCGATCATCCTCAGCGCCGCATTGCGCTCGACCCGGCCCATCGCCGGTCTGATCGCGCTGTCCACCTACCTGCCGGATCCGGAAGCGGCCATCAACGCCGCCATTGCCGATGGCGCGCGGCCGCCGGTGTTCATGGCCCATGGCGCGCAGGATCCGGTGATCCCGCAGGTGATCGCTGCCGACACCGCCCAGCGGCTCACGGCAGCCGGCTTCCCGCTGGAGTGGCATTCCTATTCCATGGCCCACCAGGTCTGCGCCGAAGAACTGCAGGCGCTGGGCGACTGGCTGGACGCACGCTTCGCCGCCGCCTGAGCCATGAACGACCCGCGCCAGCAGCTGTGGTTGCCCGAGCTGTGCCGCCTGCCGCGGCTGGGTGCGATGCTCGGGCTGGCAGAGCTGGTGGTGGTGGTGGTGGCGCTGTCGCCCGACGGCAGCCGGCAATGGAGCGTGGCGGATTTCCTGTCGGCCAGCGGCCTGGCGTTGTGGCTGGCATTGGCGGTCACGGTGAGTCTGTGCGCGGCGCGGGCGACCTTGTCGCGGCTCCCGGAAGCGTTGGGTTCGGCGCTGGCAGTAGCCATGGCCGCCCTGATCGCTGCTGCCTGCACGGGCATCGTGCACGCGCTGTATGCGGTGCTGGACGCGCGCGGTTTCGCCGGGGATGTCGGCTTCTGGCGGTTCACCCTGGGCTGCGCCACGGTCACCGCGCTGATCGTGGCACTGGCGTTGCGCTACTTCTACGTGAGCGATCGCTGGAGTGCGCAGACCGTGGCCAACGCACGCGCGCAGGCCGATGCGCTGCAGGCGCGGATCCGCCCGCATTTCCTGTTCAATAGCATGAATCTCATCGCCAGCCTGGTGCGGCGTGATCCGGAAGTGGCCGAGCGCGCGGTGCTGGATCTGTCCGACCTGTTCCGTGCCGCGCTGGGGGCGGGCGAGGGCGACTCCACCCTGCAGGCCGAGTGCGAACTGGCCGAAGCCTACCTGTCGATCGAATCGCTGCGGCTGGGGGAGCGCCTGCAGGTGGAATGGCAACGCGCAGACGGTTTGCCCTGGACCCTGCCGATGCCGCGCCTGGTGCTGCAGCCGCTGGTGGAAAATGCAGTGCTGCATGGCATCTCGCGGCTGCCGGCTGGCGGCACCATCGTCATTGCGCTGTCCTTCGAAGGGGCGCAGCTGCACATCCGCATCCAGAACCCCGCGCCCGATCCGGACGTGCGTGCGCTGCCGCTGATGCAGGGCGCCGGGCACGCGCAGCGCAACATCGCGCATCGCCTGGCCTGGCGGTTCGGCCCGGCTGCACGGATGACGGGGGCATGGAACGACGGCTACTATGCCTGCGACATCTTCGTGCCTGTTCAGTGAGGAAGCCTGCTTGAGAGTTGTCATCGCCGACGACGAGCCGCTCGCCCGCGAGCGCCTGCGCAGCCTGCTGGCCGAACAGCCCGGGGTCGAGGTGGTGGCCGAAGCCGAGAATGGCGAGCAGGCGCTGCATGCCTGCGCGGAGCTGCAGCCGGACCTGGTGCTGCTGGATATCGCCATGCCCGGGCTGGACGGCCTGGAAGCCGCCCGTCACCTGGCCACCTTCGATCCGCGCCCGGCGGTGGTGTTCTGCACCGCCTACGATGCGCACGCGCTGTCCGCATTCGAAGCGGCGGCCATCGATTACCTGATGAAGCCGGTACGCAGTGAACGACTGGTTGCCGCGCTGGAACGCGCACGGACTTTCCTGGCCGGCCGCAACGGGCAGCCCAGCGCGCCCAGCCAGCAGGCACGCACGCTGTTGTGCGCGCGCCTGCGCGGCAGCCTGCGGCTGATCCCGATCGACGACATCCACTACATGCAGGCCGAGGAAAAGTACGTGGTGGTGCACCATGCGCGCGGCGAGGACCTCATCGAGGAGTCGCTGAAGTCGCTGGAAGAGGAATTTGCCAGCCGTTTCGTGCGCATCCACCGCAACTGCCTGGTGGCCCGCCACGAACTGGTGGAGCTGCGACGAAATGGCGCAGGCCAGGTCCAGGCCGTGCTGCGCCATGGCAAGGCCCCGCTGGAGGTCAGCCGGCGCTGCGTGGCGAGCCTGAAGCAGGACCTCAAGCACCTGTAACCGGCGATAATGGGCGCATGACCAGCCTGCGCATCGCCACCCGAAAGAGCCCGCTTGCCCTGTGGCAGAGCGAACACGTTGCCGACCGCCTGCGCCAGGCCCACCCCGGCCTGGACGTGGTGCTGGTGCCGATGAGCACCCGCGGCGACGAGGTGCTGGACCGCTCGCTGGCCGCGATCGGCGGCAAGGGCCTGTTCCTGAAGGAGCTGGAGCTGGCCATGCTGCGGGGCGATGCGGACTGCGCCGTGCACTCGCTCAAGGACGTGCCGATGGAACTGGACGCACCGTTCGCGCTGCCGGCGATGCTGACCCGGCACGACCCGGCCGACGGGTTCATTTCCAACCTGTACGCCTCGGTGGACGCGCTGCCGATCGGCGCGCGCGTGGGCACCTCCTCGCTGCGCCGCCAGGCCCAGCTGCGCGCGCTGCGCCCGGACCTGGAACTGCTGGACCTGCGCGGCAACGTCAACACGCGCCTGGCCAAGCTCGACAACGGCGGCTACGACGCCATCGTGCTGGCCGTGGCGGGCCTGGAACGGCTGGGGCTGGGCGGGCGCATCGTGGCGCGGCTCGCTGCACCGGACTGGTTGCCGGCGCCGGCGCAGGGCGCGGTCACGGTGGAATGCAACGGCGACGATACGTGGGTGATGGCGCTGTTCGCCGCGCTCGACGATGCACGTACGCGCGCCTGCGTGGAAGCCGAGCGCGCCATGAACCGCGCGCTGCACGGCAGCTGCCACGTGCCGGTGGCCGGCTACGCGCAGTGGGAGGGCGACGATCTGTTCCTGCAGGGCCTGGTCGGCGGCGTGGCCGACGGGCGCCTGATCCGCGCCGAAGCGCGGGGCCCGGGCAATGACCCGGATGCGCTCGGAAAGTCGGTGGCCCAAGGCCTGCTGGACGGCGGTGCCGGCGAGTTGATCGCCGTCTGAGGCTGCGCGCGGTGTCCGGCCAACGGCCGGACCTACGAATTGCTACGGGCCCATTGGGATCGGGATGAACCAACCCCGGATCCCGGTTGTCCCCATTACTTGAATTTGTAGACCACGTTCATCGTGGTCAGGGTGTCGGTCTTGCGCTTGTCTTCGGCCACGTCGCTGTTGTAACGCGCCTGCCAGGCCGCCTTCAGGGCCAGGTGCTCGTTCATGCTCACCGACACGCCGAAATCGTTCTGGCCGAAGGTGTTGTACGAGCCCGATTCCACCAGCAGGGTGTTGATCAGGTCGGTATTGGGGGTCAGCGAATACTTCACGTCGAACAGCCCGCGGCCGATCAGGCCGGTACGGGTCTCGTCATCTTCGGTGTTGTGCGTGCGGCGCACACCGGGGCCGATCTGCGCATCCATGTAGAAACGGTCGCCTTCCACCAGCCGGGTGCCGTAACCCAGACCGAACGAACTCTGGCGGTCGTAGGTAGCGAAATCGTCGCGCTCATAACGCACCGTGGCAGTGATCTGGCGGTGCTCGCCGAGCTGCAGCGCGCTGCCGGCGCTGCCGGTGTAGCGGTTGGCGGTGGTGTTGCTGCGCTTGGTGACGGTGCCATCGTCGGCGGTTTCGGTGTATTCCGAACGCGAGCGCAGCCCGAACAGGTCCATGCTGTGCACCCAGTCGTCATCGGTATAGCGCAGGCGCAGGCGGCCGTTGGCGCTTTCGGTGTTGCTGTTGCCCCGTGCGGAGGCAAAGCCGAGTTCGCCGCCGCTGCCGCTCCACGGCGAGGTCATCGCGGCCAGGTCGGTGGTGTCCTGGGCAAAGGCGGCCGGGGCACTGAGCAGCAGGGAAGCAAGCAACGTCACGCGCAGGGACATCAACGATTCTCCGGATCAACAGGGGGGAGGAGCAACGCGTGATGATACTGGATGCCTTCACGCCGTTTTTCCTTTTCCCGCCCGTGCTTTAGGAGAGGTTTGGACTTGTCGCCTGTTCAGGGCACTGCGATCTGCAGTGTGGGGTCGTCGAAACGGCTGTAATCCACCGTGACCTTGAAGGCTTTGCCCTGGGTCTGGCCCTGGCGTTCGATCCGCACCGGAAGGCCGGCCGTGTTGATCCAGTACAGCATGCCGTCAGGTGCGGCGCTGGCATGGCGCACGCGGTAGCGGCGGGCGGGCTGCCCATCCACGCGCTCCTCGCCCAGTGCTTCAACCTGCAGTTCGGCGGCGGTGGCGTCAGCCGGCAACGGGCTGCGCCATTGCGCCAGCAGGCCCGGCGGCACCGGCACTTGGCGGACTTCGCCGGCGCGCTGCAGGAAGAACGTGTCGCCGATGATGGTCTGCACGCCCTCGTCGGTCTGCAGGCGGTAGCGGTCAGGCGCCACGAATTCCATGCGGGCGTCCAGCGTGCGCGGCCCCTGCATGTGCAGGCTGGCGTGGAAGCTGCGCAGCTGCCCGAAGCGCTGGCTGGCGGCCAGTACCGCCTGCGCGGGATCGCTGGCGACCGGTACCGGCGGCGTGGCGGCTGCAGGAGCGGCGGGCGCAGGTGCCTGCCCGCAGGCAGACAGCAGCAGGGACAGCACGGCAACGGCAGGCAGCAGGCGCATGGCGGGGTTCGGGCGGGCAGGGGGCCCCACGATAGCCGAAGTTCGGATCCGGGCCGCCACAACGGCGGCGACTCGGACATAATCGGGTCATGGACCGATATGAACGCATCAACGCCCTGCATCGTCTGCTGAAGTCCGCCCGCTATCCGGTCACGGTGGCGACCCTGCAGGAAAAACTGGCGTGTTCGCGCGCCACCGTCTATCGCGACCTGGCCTTCCTGCGCGATGCGCTGATGGCACCGGTCGAGGGCGATGGCGAGGCCGGCTTCCGCTACCAGGACAACGAGAGCGAGCGGTTCGAGCTGCCCGGCCTGTGGCTCAGCTCCGAAGAACTGCACGCCCTGCTGGCCTCCCAGCACCTGCTGGCGCGTACCGGCGGTGGCGTGTTGTCGTCGGTGCTGGCGCCGCTGCAGCAGCGCATCGAAGGGTTGCTGGCCGCGCAGGCCGGCGTGTCGACCTGGCCGGTGGACCGGGTGCGGGTCATTCCGCACCGCGGCCGCAAGTTCGATGAAGCCAGCTTCCGCGCCGTGGCGTCGGCCGTGCTGGAGCGCAGGCAGCTGGCGTTCGAGTACCGGGCCCGTTCCACCGACGAGGCGACCAAGCGCACCGTGTCGCCGCAGCGCATGACCCACTATCGCGACAACTGGTACCTGGACGCCTGGGACCACGGCCGCGAGGGCCTGCGCAGCTTCGCCGTGGACCGCATCTACAAGGCCCGCGTGGTCGACACGGTTGCGCGCGACGTGGACGACACCGAGCTGGACGAGCAGTTGGGTGCCAGCTACGGCATCTTCTCCGGCCCGCCCAAGGGCTGGGCCACCATCGTCTTCAGTGCCAAGGCCGCGCGCTGGGTGGCCGACGAGCATTGGCATTCCAAGCAGCAGGGCCGGTTCCTGGCCGACGGCCGCTACGAGCTCAAGGTGCCCTACAGCGTTTCGCGTGAGCTGCTGATGGACGTGCTGCACTACGGTTCGGACGCGGAAATCATCGAGCCGACCGTGCTGCGCGAGCAGGCCAAGGCGCTGCTGATGATGGCGCTGAGCAATTACGAATAACGGTCATGCCCCCCGGTCATATGGCCGGGATACCCGGCTGGCCGGGGCTTGCGGTATGGTTGGCTGCTACGCAGCCCCCCCGGATTCCGTCCCCATGAAAAAGACCCTGTTGCTCCCGTTGCTGGCCGCCACGCTGGCCCTGGCCGCCTGCGGCAAGCCCGCCGCCGATTCCAGCAAGCTGGTCGTTGCGGCCACTGCGGTGCCGCACGCCGAGATCCTGGCGGTGGTCAAGCCGATCCTGCAGAAGGAAGGCCTGGAGCTGGACGTAAAGGTCTTCAACGACTACGTGCAGCCCAACGACCAGCTGGTGCAGAAGCAGGTGGACGTGAACTACTTCCAGACCGAACCCTACCTGGACGCCTACAACCGCGACCGCAAGACCGACCTGACCAAGGTGATCGGCGTGCACATCGAGCCGTTCGGCGCCTACTCGCGCCGCTTCAAGTCGCTGGCCGATCTGCCGGTGGGGGCCGACGTGGTGATTCCCAACGACCCGAGCAACAACAGCCGTGCGCTGATCCTGCTGCACAAGGCCGGCGTGATCACGCTCAAGGACCCGACCAACGCACTGGCCACCCAGCGCGACATCATTGCCAACCCGAAGCAGCTCAAGTTCCGCGAACTGGATTCGGCGATGCTGCCGCGTGTGCTCGACCAGGTGGACCTGGCCCTGATCAACACCAACTACGCGCTGGATGCGGGCCTCAACCCGACCCAGGACGCGCTCGCGATTGAGAGCAGGGATTCGCCGTACGTGAACTTCCTGGTCGCCCGCCCGGACAACAAGGACGACCCGCGCGTGCAGCAGCTGGCCAAGGCGCTGACCAGCCCGGAAGTAAAGGCTTTCATCGCCGAGAAATACAAAGGTGCGGTGCTGCCGGCGTTCTGATCGGGGAAGAGCCGACCAACGGTCGGCTCCTACCGCGGGGGGCGGAAGCCCATCGTTGCCTCCACCGCTTGTACCCATCCGGCGTACAGCGTCTCGCGTTCGGCCGCCGCCATCTGCGGCACGAACCGGCGATCCACCGCCCACTGCTCGGCAATCTCCGCGCGGCTGCTCCAGAACCCGGTGGCCAGGCCGGCCAGGTAGGCCGCGCCCAGCGCGGTTGTCTCGGCCACCTGCGGGCGCAGCACGGGCACCCCCAGCAGGTCGCTCTGGAACTGCGCCATGAAGTCATTGGCGATCGCGCCCCCATCGGCGCGCAGTTCCTTCAGTTCAATGCCCGCATCGGCCTGCATCGCGGCCAGCACGTCGCGGGTCTGGTACGCCATTGATTCCACCGCCGCGCGGATGAAGTGTTCCTTGGTGGTGCCCCGACTCAGGCCGAACACCGCCCCGCGCACATCGCTGCGCCAGTACGGCGCGCCCAGGCCGACGAAGGCCGGCACCATGTACACCCCACCGTTGTCGGCCGCGCGTTCGGCATAGGCCTGGCAGTCGCTGGACTTGCCGAACATGCGCAGCCCGTCGCGCAGCCACTGCACCACCGAGCCGGCCACGAAGATCGAGCCTTCCAGGGCGTACTCCACCTGCCCATCGATGCCCCAGGCCAGCGTGGTGAGCAGGCCGTTGCTGGAGGCCACCGCGCGGGTGCCGGTATGCATCAGCATGAAACAGCCGGTGCCATAGGTGTTTTTGACCATGCCAGGTTCGAAACAGGCCTGGCCGAACAGCGCGGCCTGCTGGTCGCCAGCGATGCCGGCAATTGGAATGTGCTGGTCGAAGAAGAACTGCGAACGCGTGGTGCCATACACCTCGCTGGAGCTGCGCACTTCGGGCAGCATCGCGCGCGGGATGTCCAGCAGCGCCAGCAACGCATCATCCCAGGCAAGGGTGTGGATGTTGAACAGCAGCGTGCGGGCCGCGTTGCTGTAGTCGGTGACGTGCACCGCGCCGCCGGTGAGGTTCCACACCAGCCAGCTGTCGATGGTGCCGAACAGCAGCTCGCCGCGCTCGGCGCGGGCCTGCGCGCCGTCCACGTGGTCAAGGATCCAGCGGATCTTGGTCGCCGAAAAGTAGGCATCCACCAGCAGCCCGGTGCGTGCGCGGATCAGCGGCTCGTGGCCTTCTGCCTTGAGGCGTTCGCAGATGTCGTTGCTCTGTCGGGACTGCCAGACGATCGCATTGTGGATGGGCTGGCCGGTGGCCTTGTCCCAGACCACCGTCGTTTCGCGCTGGTTGGTGATGCCGATCGCCGCGATCTGGCGCGGATCGATCTGCTCGCGGTTGAGCAGCTCGGTCAGGGTGGTATAGACACTGGTCAGGATCTCGCGCGGATCGTGTTCAACCCAGCCCGGCTGCGGGAAGATCTGCCCGAACTCGCGCTGCGCCACCCCGGCGACGTGTCCGGCGCGGTCGAACAGCATTGCGCGCGAGCTGGTGGTGCCCTGGTCGATGGCGAGTACGTAGCGTTTGTCCATGGGGGATCCTGGGGTACGGCCGGCACGATGCACTGGCGATGGTAACGCTACGCGATTGCCGCCATGGCAGATCGTACAGCTCGACGGCCCATTCCCGCGATCAAGGTAGTCCACTTCACGCGCATACAGCCCCGCGCCGAAATGCGACCGGTAAAAAGGGCAATGCCAGAAACGACAACGGGCCCGCGAGGGGCCCGTTGCATTGCTACGTGTAGCGGAAGCGCTTAGAAGCGCGCGCCGATACCGAAGCCCACCGTCCACGGATCCAGCTTGGCTTCGTCGCCCGTGCTGCGGCCGTTGACGGTCAGGTCCGGGCGCGAATGCATGTAGCGGGCATCGGCGCGGGCGAACCAGGTGCTGTTGATGTTCATGTCCACGCCGACGGTGCCGATGGCGCCCTTGGCGGTTTCCAGCCCGATATGGCCGACGTCGCTGGCCAGCTTCTCGTTGCTGAAGTTCGACTCGTAGTAGCCCACGCCCACGAACGGGCGGAACACGTTGTCGGCCTGGCCGAAGTGGTACTGGCCGCTCAGCGCGATCGGCTGCTGCTCAACCGTGCCCAGCTGGCCATTGGCGCCGCGCACGCGGTGGTCGAACTTGTCAGCTGCGCCCCACAGTTCCACGGCCCAGTTGTCGTTGATGTAGTAGCTGAAGCTCAGCGTCGGCGCCGGGCCGCCATCGACCTTGTCGATGCCTTCCAGCGGATCATTCTTCGGCTGCAGCAGTGCAACGCCGCCGACAACGGCGAAATGCTTGCCCGACGCGGTGTCGGTGGTGCTGTCCTGCGCGAAGGCGGCAGGTGCGAAGGCAAGGGCAGTCAGGGTAGCCAGGGTCAGGGTGCGGATGGAGCGCATGGGGGAATCTCCTCAGGTATTTTTTTGTTCTTGGGCCCCCGTTGCATCGGGGCGAGGCAAACGTAGTCCCCGCAACATGAATCGAATCCGACGCACGTTAAAATTTAGTTTGTTCTGTTCAGCCAGCAGCGCGAAATCGTTGCGCTGGCGCGCGATCATGCAATGCGCGACATTCATGCATCTGGAGACACTGTGACGAATCCAACGCTGTGCATCGGCCTGCCTGCGCAGGTTTCGGCAGGTTGCCGCGTGCTGGTGCTGGGATCGATGCCGGGCGTGGCATCGCTGCATGCAGCGAAGTATTACGCGCATCCGCGCAACCGATTCTGGCCGTTGATGTCGGCGCTGACCGGGATCAACGCGGGTCTTGCCTACGTTGATCGCCTGCAGGCGTTGCAATTGGCGGGCGTAGGGCTGTGGGATGTGATCGGGCAGTGCGAGCGGCGTGGCAGCCTGGACGCGGCGATCGTGCGCGGCAGCGAAGTGCCCAACGCCGTGGCCGATCTGGTTGGCCAATTGCCGGCCCTCGCGGCGGTCGCCTGCAATGGCGCCACTGCACACGCGGCCTTCGTGCGTTACATCCTGCCGGTGCTGGGCGACCGTGCGGCGTCCCTGGCGGTGTGGTCGCTGCCCTCGACCAGTCCGGCGAATGCGGCATGGCCGCTGCCGCGCCTGCAGGTGGCGTGGCAGCCCGTCGCCGATGTCCTGGCCGGCTGAGCCGGACCGTAGCGGGACAATACGGTACCGACTGGAACACCGGCCGCAGCAGCGCCCATCCCTGCTGCAACACGCTGTCCCGGGACAGAGCGGGTGAAAATTGCCCAAGCTGGTTGGCGCTGACGCCTCATGCCCCCACAATAGGCGATTCCCTACACCAGATTGCCGGAGTTATCCCCATGGCCGAAATCAAGGAAGCACTTGTCCCCGATATCGGTGACTACAGCGATATCCCGGTAATCGAGGTGCTTGTCGCCGTTGGTGACACCGTCAAGAAGGACCAGGGGCTGGTCACGCTCGAGTCGGACAAGGCCACGATGGAAGTGCCGTCCTCGGTCGCCGGCGTGGTCAAGGAAATCAAGGTCAAGGTCGGCGACAACCTGTCCGAGGGCAAGGTCGTGGCCCTGATCGAAGTGGCTGACGCAGCCGCAGCGCCTGCCCCGGCGGCTGCGCCGGCACCCGCTGCCGCCCCGGCCAAGGCTGCTGCTGCCGCCCCGGCCCCGGCCACCCAGAGCGCGCCCGCCGCTGCACCGGCTGCTGCCGGCGGTGGCCCGGTGGAAGCGCTGGTGCCGGACATCGGCGATTACACCGACATCCCGGTGATCGAAGTGCTGGTCGCCGTCGGCGATACCGTCAAGAAAGACCAGGGCCTGGTCACGCTCGAGTCGGACAAGGCCACGATGGAAGTGCCGTCGTCGGTTGCCGGCGTGGTCAAGGAAATCAAGGTCAAGGTCGGCGACACCCTGTCGCAGGGCAAGGTTGTCGCCATCATCGAAGCCGAGGGCGCCGCCGCCCCGGCGCCGAGCCAGGCCGCCGCTGCCGCCGCCCCGGCCGCTGCCGAAACCGGCACCAAGGTGGAACCGGTCGCCGTGCCGGCCCAGCCGGACAAGCTGGCGGCGCGCGAAATCGCCAGCGCCCCCTCGGCCGGTGCCCCGAGCAGCCCGCCGGTGCAGTTCAACGCCGACAGCGTGCTGCCGTCCAAGGTGCCCTATGCCACCCCGGCGGTGCGCGTGTTCGCCCGCGAGCTGGGCGTGGACCTCAACCAGCTGACCGGCACCGAAAAGGGCGGCCGCATCACCAAGGCCGACGTGCAGAAATTCGTCAAGTCGGCGCTGACCGGCGGTGGCGCCGCCGCTGCCGGTGGCACGGTCGCTGCGGGTGGTGGGCTCAACCTGCTGCCGTGGCCGAAGGTCGATTTCAGCAAGTTCGGTGAAGTCGAGACCCAGCCGCTGTCGCGCATCAAGAAGATCTCCGGCGCCAACCTGGCGCGCAACTGGGCCATGATCCCGCACGTCACCCAGTTCGAGCAGGCCGACATCACCGACCTGGAAGGCCTGCGCGTGGCGCTGAACAAGGAAAACGAGAAGGCCGGCATCAAGCTGACCATGCTCGCCTTCCTGATCAAGGCCAGCGCCGCGGCGCTGAAGCAGTTCCCGGAATTCAACGCATCGCTGGATGCGGCCGGTGAAAACCTGACGCTGAAGAAGTACTTCAACATCGGCTTCGCTGCTGACACCCCGAACGGCCTGGTCGTTCCGGTGATCCGCGACGTGGACAAGAAGGGCGTGGTGCAGATCGCCCAGGAAACCGGCGAGCTGGCCAAAAAGGCGCGCGACGGCAAGCTGGGCCCGGCCGACATGAGTGGCGGCTGCTTCTCGATCAGCTCGCTGGGCGGCATCGGCGGCACCGCCTTCACCCCGATCGTCAATGCACCGGAAGTCGCCATCCTGGGCGTGTCCAAGTCCTCGATCCAGCCGGTCTGGAACGGCAAGGAATTCGCTCCGAAGCTGATGCTGCCGCTGTCGCTGAGCTACGACCACCGTGTCATCGACGGTGCGCTGGCCGCGCGCTTCACCACGTACCTGTCGCAGGTGCTGGCCGACATGCGGCGCGTGCTGCTGTGAGGCAGCGCCTGGCGGGCGTTGCGGTGACGTTGGCCGCGTTGGTCGTTGCGCCCGGCGCGTCCGCCGCGTGCACGACCGATATCGGCCGCGGCTGGCCGCCGGCGGTGGGCAACTACGGCCAGGCCGTGGAAACCCTGTTCAACGGCAAGGCACAGCCCGCGCTGGCGCTGACCATCCTGCCCAAGGGCGGGGTGGAAACCGGCGTGGCGCTGCTGCCCGGCAGCCAGGACCAGGCGTGGACCCTGCGCTACAGCGAGGCCGACAAGCGCGTGTACAACTGGAACAACAGTGCACGCGGTGGTGGCGTGGAGCTGCGCGTGGACCAGGAACCGGACCAGTACCAGGTCGCCATCCCCGCCGCGCTGGCCCAGCGCCTGCTGCGCAGCTGGCAGGCCGCGCTGGATTCGGGTGTGCCGGCAGGGCGCAAGGCGCCGGTGACCGACGGTGAGGTGCTGTCCTTCCAGGTGGCTGGCGAGCGCTACAGCGGTCCGCGCTGGGAGTGCGGCGCCGGCAAACTGATGATGAAACAGGTGGCGCTGCTGATCGAAGCCAGCGACACCAAGGAAAAGAAGCTCGACCGTCGCTGGCAGGATCTGGACGAGTCGCTCGACGAACTGCAGCAACTGCTCGCCGGCAACGCCGGCTGAGACCCAGGAGAAGACGAATGGCCGCTATTGAAATCAAGGTTCCCGACATCGGCGATTACAGCGCGGTGCCGGTGATCGAACTGCTGGTCGCCGTGGGCGACACGGTGAAGAAGGACCAGGGCCTGGTCACGCTGGAATCGGACAAGGCCACCCTGGAAGTGCCGTCTTCGGCTGCCGGCGTGGTGAAGGAAATCAAGGTCAAGCTCGGCGATACGCTGTCCGAAGGCGATGTGGTGGTGGTGCTGGACGCCGAAGGCGCCGCTGCCGCCCCGGCCGCGTCTGCGGCGGAAGCGCCCAAGGCCGCCGCCCCGGCCAGCAAGCCGCCGGTGACCCCGTCGCACCGCGCGCCGGCCGAACCGGCCGCGCCGCAGCCGGCGCTGTCGTCGGGCAAGCCGGCCGACATCGAATGCCAGATGGTGGTGCTGGGTGCGGGTCCGGGCGGTTACACCGCCGCGTTCCGCTCGGCCGACCTGGGCGTGGACACCGTGCTGATCGAACGCTACGCCAGCCTGGGCGGCGTGTGCCTCAACGTGGGCTGCATTCCGTCCAAGGCGCTGTTGCACGCCGCTGCGGTGATCGACGAAGTGGCCCACGCGGGCGATTTCGGCGTGGAATTCAGCGCGCCGAAGATCACCCTGGACAAGCTGCGCGGCTACAAGGAAAAGGTGGTCACCCAGCTCACCAAGGGCCTGTCGGGCATGGCCAAGCAGCGCAAGGTGCGTACCGTGCAGGGCGTGGCGACCTTCGTCTCGGCCAATGAGCTGGAGATCGTCGGCGACGACGGCACGACCCAGCTGCTGCGCTTCCAGCAGTGCATCATCGCCGCCGGTTCGCAGGCGGTGAAGCTGCCGAACTTCCCGTGGGACGACCCGCGCGTGATGGATTCCACCGACGCGCTGGAACTGGCCGACATTCCCGGCTCGCTGCTGGTGGTCGGTGGCGGCATCATCGGCCTGGAAATGGCGACCGTGTACGCGGCGCTGGGCAGCAAGGTGACCGTGGTGGAGTTCATGGACCAGCTGATGCCTGGTGCCGACAAGGACCTGGTCAAGCCGTTGGCCGACCGCCTGAAGAAGCAGGGCGTCGAGGTCCACCTCAAGACCAAGGCCTCCGGCGTGAACGCGGACAAGAAGGGCATCACCGTGACCTTCGAAGCCGCTGCCGAAGGCGAGAAGCCGGGGCTGGAGCAGGGCACCTTCGACCGCGTGCTGGTGGCCGTGGGGCGCTCGCCGAACGGGAAGAAGATCGGCGCGGAGAAGGCCGGGGTGGGCGTCACCGAGCGTGGCTTCATTCCGGTGGACCGTCAGATGCGCACCAATGTGCCGCACATCTTTGCCATCGGCGATATCGTCGGCAACCCGATGCTGGCCCACAAGGCCACGCACGAGGGCAAGCTGGCCGCTGAAGTGGCCTCGGGCGAGAAAAAGGAGTGGGTGGCGCGGGTGATTCCGTCGGTGGCCTACACCAACCCGGAAATCGCCTGGGTTGGCGTGACCGAAACCGAAGCCAAGGCGCAGGGCCTGAAGGTTGGCGTAGCGAAGTTCCCGTGGGCGGCCAGTGGCCGTGCCATCGGCATCGGCCGCACCGAGGGCTTCACCAAGCTGATCTTCGATGAGGAAACCCACCGCATCATCGGCGGCGCGATCGTCGGCGTGCACGCCGGTGACCTGCTGGCCGAGATCGGCCTGGCCATCGAGATGGGCGCCGAAGCCGAAGACATCGGGCACACCATCCACGCCCACCCGACGCTGAGCGAATCGGTGGCGATGGCCGCGGAAATCTACGACGGCACCATCACCGATCTGTACATCCCGAAAAAGAAATAAAAGGAACCCGGCGAAAGCCGGGTTTCTTTTATTTCGGTAGCTCACGACCGTTGGTCGTGAGACCGGTTCAAACAAAAAACCCGGCATTCGCCGGGTTTTTCGTGCGGTAACACACCAACCAACGGTTGGATCAGAACGAAACGCTGATGCCGGCCACCGGGCCCTTGAACTCCTGCTTCAGGCCGATGGTGCCGTCGCTGCCGGTCTGGTCGACGTCGAGGCGGAACCAGTCGTAGCCGGCGAAGATGCCGAAATTGTCGGTGAACCTGTAATCCACGATCACGTTGGCGCGGGTCAGGTCGCCATCGTAGTCATCGAAGTTGCCCCAGTCGGTGTTGAGGTACTGGCCCTGCGCGGTGATCATCCACTTCTCGGACGGGGTGATGGTGAAGCGCGCACCGACCACCGGCGCAACGCCGTCGGCCTTCTCGTCCAGGAACTCGCCCTGGTACACGGTGCCCAGGTCGGCGTAGGCCTTGGTGCTCACCTTGGCGTACTCCGCACCCAGCTGCAGGCCGAGGTCGAACTTCTCGGTGTCCACCACCGAGTAGTCGTACACGAGGCTGGCCACCTGGTACTTCAGCTCGCCCTTGACGAAGCTGCCGGCCGGCACGGTTTCGCCGCCGAAGCTGATGCCGTCGTTGAGGGTTTCGCGGCGGTCCTTGTCGTACTTGAAGTAGTTGAAGATCAGGCGCTGGCGGTCGCTGATGCGGAACAGGCCGTCAATGCGCGGCTCCCATTCCTTGCCGCCCAGGCCGAAGTCCTCGGAGAAGCCCACATCCTGGCCGAGCACCGTGGTGTTGCCCCGGATCGTGTTGTCCGAGTCGATGTTCATCGCACCCAGGCGCAGGGCGAAGCGGTCATCGCCTTCGGCCGCGCTCGCGGACGTGGCGTGGGTGAGGGCGGCCATGGCCAGCGGCAGGGCGAGCAGGGGAAGCAGGCGCATCGTTCTATCCTTGGAGGGATTCAGTGAAGTGGAATCACTCTGCCCAGCGCCGCGTCCACCATTCGTGAACGTATGGTGGAGATTGTGTGTACCGTTCATGCACCCCGGGTGACCGTCGGTGTCCGCGCGTGGCCGCCACGGGCACTGCACAACGTTGTAGCGGATGCGGCCTCCCGGGAAAAAGGCGGCCCCGGAGAGAGCTCGGGGCCGCCCGGTACCGGCCTGCTTCAGGGGCGTCGACGAGGATCGAATTGGCAGGCCCACTTCTCTGACCAGCCCCCACGACCAAAGTTCAATATGGTGCGACGCGACATGAATTGGGGCGGGCAGTGGCGGGATCGGACGCCCTCCCGGGCCAAAATCTGTGGCGATGCAGCAACTTGCGTTGTCAGGGATGAACAGGCGCAGGTTGTCTCGCAAATTGTCCCGTTGCTATAATTTGGCGGCTCGACGGGGCACAGGCAGTTCCAGCCCCGGTCACCCCTCCCACAACCATGCAGGACATACGTGTGCTGAACTCCGTTGACGCGGGTCGGCGACTGATGCTGCGCGCAGCGGTGTACCCGCTGGCTGCAGTGGCTGTCCTGGCCCTGGTGCTCCTGCTGCTGGCAGGCCCGAAGTACGCGCTTGGCGCGCTGGCATCGGGCATCGCGGTATCGGCGGGCGGCTGGGTCGCGGCGCGGATGGCGCTGGGGGGCGGGGTGCAGGCGGCAGGTTCAGCGATGTCGCGGCTGATCCTGGCGGTGGTGGCAAAGTGGGCGCTCGTATTCGGTGTCCTGGCGGTGGGTTTCGTGGTCTTCAAGCTGCCTGCATTGGCGCTGCTGGCCGGAATCGCCGTCGGACTGATGTTCCAGGTCCTGGCTCTGGCCAGGCGCTGATCCAATTTATTTAACTCAAGGTTCCGGACACATGGCAGGCGAGGCGCTTACACCCACCTCCTACATCCAACATCACCTGCACAACCTGACGTTCCACATGCAGGAAGGTGGTTTCTGGGCAATTCACGTCGACACCATTGTGACTTCGGTCCTGATGGGTTTGTTGATGGTGTTTGGCTTCTGGATGGCCACCCGCAAGGCCACCGCCGGCGTACCGGGCAAGTGGCAGGCGTTCGTTGAAATCTGCCTGGAGTTCGTTGACCGCCAGGCCAAGGACACCTACCACGGCACCAGCAAGCTGGTGACCCCGATCGCGATCACGATCTTCTTCTGGATCCTCCTGATGAACCTCATCAAGATGATCCCGGCCGACTTCATCGCCCTGCCGCTTGAAGCGCTGGGCATTCCGTACTGGAAGCCGGTCCCGACCGCCGACGTCAATGCCACCCTGGGCATGTCGATCAGCGTGTTCTTCCTGATGCTTTTCTTCGCGCTGCGCGCCAAGGGCCTGGGTGGTTTCACCAAGGAATTCCTGACCGCACCGTTCGGCAAGTGGATGATGCCGTTCAACCTGATCCTCAACATCGTCGAGTGGCTGAGCAAGCCGATCTCGCTGGCGATGCGACTGTTCGGCAACATGTTCGGCGGCGAAATCGTGTTCCTGCTGATCTGGGTGCTGGGCAGTGCCGGCATCATGGGCGCCATCGCAGGCGGCGCCTTCGGCCTCGGCTGGATGCTGTTCCACCTGCTGGTGATTCCGCTGCAGGCCTTCATTTTCATGATGTTGTCCATCGTGTACCTGAGCCTGTCGGAAGACGCTCACTGAGTTTCCGCTTCACCCTTCATCCGTTTCATTACCCTTAGCTACTTAAGTTTCCGGAGATAACCCATGTACTTTGCCGTCCTGACCAACCTCGCCCAAGTCCAGAGCTCCACCGTCCTCGCCGTCGGCATCATGATCGGCCTGGCCGCGCTGGGTGCCGGTCTCGGTCTGGCCATCATGGCCGGTAAGTTCCTGGAATCGGCTGCCCGCCAGCCGGAACTGATCCCGGTGCTGCAGGTCCGCATGTTCATCACCGCCGGCCTGATCGACGCCGCGTTCATCATCTCGGTCGCCGTCGGCCTGCTGCTGGCCTTCGCCAACCCGACCATCGCTGAGTTCGTGACCCGCCTGCCGCCGGTTGCCGGCTGATCCAGCGAAAGCGAAACGATCAGGCGCCTTGAGCGCCTGATCGCGGATGAAGGAACGGATGCGCCGCTCCTGCGGCGCCTCCACCCCATCACCCCAGATTGAGCGAACCCCATGGAAATCGGTTTTACCCTCGTTGCCCAGGCACTGGCGTTCGCCGGTCTGATCTGGATCATCGCGACCAAGATCTGGCCGCCGCTGATGAACGCCATCGAAGAGCGCCAGCAGAAGATCGCTGAAGGGCTCGCTGCTGCCGACCGCAGCCAGAAGGATCTGGCCCAGGCGCAGGAAAAGGTCAACGAAGCACTGAAGGATGCGCGCACCAAGGCCAACGAGATCATCGACCAGGCCCATGCCCGCGCCAACCAGATCGTTGATGCTGCCAAGAATGAAGCCATCGTCGAAGCGAACCGCCAGAAAGAACTGGCCCACGCCGAGATCGAACTGGCCGCCAACCGTGCCCGCGAGGATCTGCGCAAGCAGGTGTCCGTGCTGGCCGTGACCGGTGCCGAAAAGCTGCTCAAGCGCGAAATCGACGCCAACGCCCACAAGGCGCTGCTCGACGAGCTGGCCTCGGAGATCTGATCGATGAGCCAGGCCCTCACGCTTGCACGCCCGTATGCCCGCGCCGCGTTCGCGACCGCGCGCGACGAAGGCACGTTCGCGCCGTGGTCGGACGCGCTTGCGTTCTCCGCCCATGTAGCCGCCGATCCGCGCGTGTCGGCCCTGCTGTCGAACCCGGAGCTGGGCCGTGACGATGCCGTCGCGTTGCTGGCCCCGGAAACGGCAGGCGAGTCGTTCGGTCGCTTCCTGGCCATCCTGGCCGAAGCGCACCGGCTGCCGCTGCTGCCGGAAATCGCAGGCATGTACGACCAGCTCCGCGCTGAAGCCGAACACGTGGTGAAAGCCACGGTGACCTCGGCCGCCGAGCTGTCCACCGCTGAGCTGGACGCCATCAAGGCCGCGCTGCGCAAGCGCTTCGGCCAAGAGGTCGACGTCACCACCGCCATCGATGCGTCGCTGATCGGCGGTGCGGTGATCGACGCTGGCGACGTGGTGATCGATGGCTCGCTCAAGGGCAAGCTGTCGCGCCTGCAGACCGCGCTCGCTAACTGAATTCATTTAACGTCCGGCGTGATCGCCGGCACTAGGACTTGACGATGGCAACCACGCTCAACCCCTCCGAAATCAGCGAACTGATCAAGAACCGCATCGAGAAGGTCAAGCTGGCCGCGGAATCGCGCAACGAAGGCACCGTGACCAGCGTGTCCGACGGCATCGTGCGCATCTTCGGCCTGGCCGACGTGATGCAGGGCGAAATGATCGAACTGCCGAACAACACCTTCGCCCTGGCCCTGAACCTGGAGCGCGACTCGGTCGGCGCCGTGGTCCTGGGTGGCTATGAGCACCTGCGCGAAGGCGACGTGGCCAAGACCACCGGCCGCATCCTGGAAGTGCCGGTCGGTCCGGAGCTGCTGGGCCGCGTGGTCAACGCGCTCGGCGAGCCGATCGACGGCAAGGGCCCGATCGCTGCCCAGGCCACCGCACCGGTGGAGCGCGTTGCCCCGGGCGTGATCTGGCGCAAGTCGGTCGACCAGCCGGTGCAGACCGGTTACAAGTCCGTCGACTCCATGATCCCGATCGGCCGCGGCCAGCGCGAGCTGGTCATCGGTGACCGCCAGACCGGCAAGACCGCCCTGGCCATCGATGCGGTGATCAACCAGAAGGACACCGGCATCAAGTGCGTGTACGTCGCGATCGGCCAGAAAGCCTCGACCGTGGCCAACATCGTGCGCAAGCTGGAAGAGAACGGCGCCCTGGCCCACACCGTGGTCGTGGCCGCCACCGCGTCCGAATCGGCTGCCATGCAGTACATCAGCGCCTACTCGGGCTGCACCATGGGTGAGTACTTCATGGACCGCGGCCAGGATGCCCTGATCGTGTACGACGACCTGTCCAAGCAGGCCGTGGCCTACCGCCAGATCTCGCTGCTGCTGAAGCGCCCGCCGGGCCGTGAAGCCTACCCGGGTGACGTGTTCTACCTGCACTCGCGCCTGCTCGAGCGCGCAGCCCGCGTCTCGGAAGAGTACGTGGAGAAGTTCACCAACGGTGCCGTGAAGGGCCAGACCGGTTCGCTCACCGCGCTGCCGATCATCGAAACCCAGGCCGGCGACGTTTCCGCGTTCGTGCCGACCAACGTGATCTCGATCACCGACGGCCAGATCTTCCTGGAAACCGACCTGTTCAACTCGGGCATCCGCCCGGCCGTGAACGCCGGTATCTCGGTGTCGCGCGTCGGTGGTGCGGCCCAGACCAAGATCATCAAGAAGCTGTCGGGCGGCATCCGCATCTCGCTGGCCCAGTACCGTGAGCTGGCGGCGTTCGCGCAGTTCGCCTCGGACCTGGACGAAGCCACCCGCAAGCAGCTTGAGCGCGGTCAGCGCGTGACCGAGCTGATGAAGCAGAAGCAGTACGCCCCGATGTCGATCGCCAACCAGGCGCTGTCGATCTACGCCGTCAACGAGGGTTACCTCGACGACGTGCCGGTCAACAAGCTGCTGGCCTTCGAAGAAGGCCTGCACGCCCACTTCGCCAACACCCAGGGCGAACTGGTCGGCAAGGTCAACGCCACCGGCGGTTGGGACAACGACATCGAAGCGGCCTTCAAGAAGGGCATCTCCGAGTTCAAGACCACCGGCAGCTGGTAAGCCGCTTCGTGGGGCGGGGAGTGTTTCCCCGCTGCGCAAACGACAAAGCGGGGCATGGCCCCGCTCTACGGGAATAAGAGATGGCAAGCGGACGCGAAATCAAAACCAAGATCAAGAGCGTGCAGAACACCCGCAAGGTGACCCGCGCGCTTGAAATGGTCTCGGCCTCCAAAATCCGCAAGGCGCAGGAGCGGATGAAGACGTCGCGTCCGTATGCGCAGGCGATGAAGCAGGTGATCGGCCACCTGGCCCAGGCCAGCACCGATTACCAGCATCCGTTCCTGGTCCAGCGCGACGAAGTGAAGCGCGTGGGCTACATCGTGGTCTCTTCCGACCGCGGCCTGGCCGGCGGCCTGAACAACAACCTGTTCCGCAAGATGCTCGGCGACGTGCGCGAGTGGCAGGACAAGGGCGCCGAGATCGACCTGGTGACCATCGGCCAGAAGGCATCCACCTTCTTCCGCCGCGTCAAGGTCAACATGGTCGGCAGCGTCACCCACATGGGCGACGTGCCGCACCTGGAACAGCTGATCGGTGTCATCAAGGTCATGCTCGATGCCTTCACCGAGGGCAAGGTCGACCGTGTGTACCTGGTCTACAACCGCTTCATCAACACGATGACGCAGAAGGCCAGCTTCGACCAGCTGCTGCCGTTGCCGGCCGCCGAGAAGCAGGTTGCACACCACGACTGGGATTACCTGTACGAACCCGACGCCGCGACCGTGCTGGAGCACGTGATGACGCGTTACGTCGAATCGCTGGTGTACCAGGCAGTGCTGGAAAACGTCGCGTCCGAGCATGCAGCCCGCATGGTCGCGATGAAGTCGGCCAGTGACAACGCCAACAAGCTGATCGGAACCCTGCAGCTGGTCTACAACAAGGCCCGCCAGGCAGCGATCACCCAGGAAATTTCGGAAATCGTCGGCGGCGCGGCAGCAGTCTGACGCGCGCAGTCAAAGCATTTAAATTAGAGGATGCAGCAATGAGTCAGGGCAAGATCGTTCAGATCATCGGCGCCGTCGTCGACGTGGAATTCCCCCGCGAGTCGGTGCCGAAGGTGTACCACGCGCTGAAGGTGGACAACACCGAAATCACGCTGGAAGTGCAGCAGCAGCTCGGCGACGGCGTGGTCCGTTGCATCGCGCTGGGCTCCACCGACGGCCTGAAGCGCAACCTGGTGGCCACCAACACCGAACGCGCCATCTCGGTGCCGGTCGGTGCAGGCACCCTGGGCCGCATCATGGACGTGCTGGGCCGTCCGATCGACGAAGCCGGTCCGGTGACCGCCAGCGACAGCTGGGAAATCCACCGTGAAGCGCCGTCGTACGAAGACCAGTCGCCGGCCACCGAGCTGCTGGAAACCGGCATCAAGGTCATCGACCTGATGTGCCCGTTCGCCAAGGGCGGCAAGGTCGGCCTGTTCGGCGGCGCCGGCGTCGGCAAGACCGTCAACATGATGGAGCTGATCAACAACATCGCCAAGGCGCACAGCGGCCTGTCCGTGTTCGCCGGCGTGGGCGAGCGTACCCGTGAGGGCAACGACTTCTACCACGAGATGAAGGACTCCAACGTCCTGGACAAGGTCGCGATGGTGTACGGCCAGATGAACGAGCCGCCGGGCAACCGCCTGCGCGTCGCGCTGACCGGCCTGACCATGGCCGAATACTTCCGCGACGAGAAGGACGAAAACGGCAAGGGCAAGGACGTGCTGCTGTTCGTCGACAACATCTACCGCTACACCCTGGCCGGTACCGAAGTGTCGGCACTGCTGGGCCGCATGCCGTCGGCCGTGGGTTACCAGCCGACCCTGGCCGAGGAAATGGGCGTGCTGCAGGAGCGCATCACCTCGACCAAGAACGGCTCGATCACCTCGATCCAGGCCGTCTACGTGCCGGCCGATGACTTGACCGACCCGTCCCCGGCGACCACCTTCGCCCACCTGGATTCGACCGTGACCCTGTCGCGTTCGATCGCCTCGCTGGGTATCTACCCGGCGGTGGATCCGCTGGATTCGACCAGCCGCCAGATGGACCCGCTGGTCATCGGCCACGAACATTACGACACCGCCCAGCGCGTCCAGCAGACCCTGCAGAAGTACAAGGAACTGAAGGACATCATCGCCATCCTGGGCATGGACGAACTGTCCGAAGAAGACAAGCAGGCCGTGTCGCGCGCCCGCAAGATCGAGCGCTTCTTCAGCCAGCCGTTCCATGTGGCAGAAGTGTTCACCGGCTCGCCGGGCAAGTACGTGTCGCTGAAGGACACCATCCGCGGCTTCAAGGCCATCGTCGACGGCGAATACGACCACCTGCCGGAGCAGGCGTTCTACATGGTCGGCAGCATCGAAGAAGCGGTCGAGAAAGCCAAGAAGATGGCTGAGAAGGCCTGATCATGAGCACCATCCGTTGCGACATCGTCAGCGCCGAGCAGGAAATCTTCCGTGGTGAAGCGACTCTGGTCGTGGCTACGGGTGAGCTTGGCGAACTGGGCATCGCGCCCAAGCATGCCCCGCTGATCACCCGGCTCAAGCCGGGCAAGGTGGTGGTCACCACCCCGAATGGCGAACAGCTGGACTTCGCCATCTCCGGCGGCATCCTCGAGGTGCAGCCGCAGGTCGTGACCGTGCTGGCCGACACCGCGATCCGCGCGCAGGACATCGACGAAACCTCGGTCCGCAAGGCCAAGGAAGAAGCCGAGCGCATCCTGGCCAACCGTGGCGAAGCGATGGAAGTGGCCGAAGCCCAGCAGAAGCTGGCCGAAGCCGTGGTCCAGCTGCAGGCGCTGGAGCGCCTGCGCAAGACCCTCAAGCACTGACTTCCAGCGCTTACCGCTGCATACAACAACGCCGGCTTCTGCCGGCGTTGTTGTTTCCGCGTGCCGGAAACGCGGCACATTGACGGCGGGCGTTCTAGAATCGCAGTCGTCACCTTTGATCACCCTCCATCCCCATGACCCAAGCCCTGCACGTCATCATCCTCGCCGCCGGCGCTGGCAAGCGCATGAAGTCAGACCTGCCCAAGGTGCTGCAGCCAATTGCCGGCCGCCCGATGCTGGCCCATGTGATCGATACCGCGCGCCAGCTGCGGCCCGACGCCATCCATGTGGTGTACGGCCACGGTGGTGAAGCGGTGCGCGCGGCGTTCGCCGACCAGCCCGACCTGCAGTGGGCCGAGCAGACCCAGCAGCTGGGCACCGGCCATGCCGTGCAGCAGGCCATGCCGCAGGTGCCCGATGCGGCCACGGTGCTGGTGCTGTACGGCGATGTGCCGCTGATCCAGGTGGATACCCTGCGCCACCTGCTGGCCCAACCGGGCCGCCTGGCCGTGCTGGTGGCCGATATGCTCAACCCGACCGGCTATGGCCGGATCGTACGCAATGCCGAAGGCAAGGTGGGCGCGATCGTCGAGCAGAAGGACGCGACCGACGAACAGCTGGCCATCCGCACCATCAACACTGGCATCATCACCGCCGAATCGACCGCGCTGCGCACCTGGTTGTCTCAGCTGTCCAACAGCAACGCGCAGGGCGAGTACTACCTGACCGACGTGTTCGCTTCGGCAGCGGCCGACTACACCCCGGCCGACATGGCCTTCGTTGCCGACGCCCAGGAAGCCGAGGGCGCCAACGATCCCTGGCAGCTGTCGCAGCTGGAACGGGCCTGGCAGCTGCGCGAAGTACGCGCCTTGTGCACGCAGGGTGCGCGCGTGATCGACCCGGCCCGGCTGGATATCCGGGGTACGGTCACGGTCGGCCGTGACGTGCAGATCGACGTCAACGTGATCCTGGAAGGCACCGTTGAACTGGGCGATGGGGTCAGCATCGGCCCGTTCACCCGGCTCAAGGACGTCAAGCTGGCCGCCGGCACGGTGGTCAAGCCGCATTGTGACCTGGACGGCGTGGTCAGCGAGGGCGCGGCCGACATCGGCCCGTTCGCGCGGCTGCGCCCGGGTACCGTGCTGGCCGACGGTTCGCACGTGGGCAATTTCGTGGAAACCAAGAAGGTGCACCTCGGCGTGGGCAGCAAGGCCAACCACCTCACCTACCTGGGTGATGCGGTGATCGGCAGCAAGGTCAACATCGGCGCCGGCACCATCACCTGCAACTACGACGGCGTGAACAAGTCGCAGACCACCATTGGCGACAACGCCTTCATCGGCTCCAACAGCGCGCTGGTGGCGCCGGTGACGATCGGGCAGGGCGCAACCATCGCGGCCGGTTCGGTGATTACCCGCAATGCACCGGAAGGCAAGTTGACCCTCGCGCGCGCGCGCCAGCAGACGATTGAAGGCTGGCACCGCCCGGTGAAGAAGTAACCGGGCATTGCCTGGGCCGGCCAACGGCCGGCGCTACCGCGGCGTATCCGGAGCCCATGGTTGATTGATCCGGATCCCAATGGACCCGTAAAAATTCGTAGCGCCGGCCGTTGGCCGGCCCAGGCGAACCCATCACCCCGGCAAAAAGATCGCCACGCACAGACCGCCCTCGCGGCGGTTCTGCAGCGACACGCGCCCACCATGCGCCTCGACGATTTCGCGGGTAAGCGCCAACCCGAGCCCCGTGCCATTGCGCTTGGTGGAATAGAACGGCATCAGCGCGTTCTGCAGCACCGCCTCGTTCATGCCCTTGCCACGGTCCAGCACCTCGATCCGCAGCCACTGCGGCAGCCGGGTCAGGCGCAGCTCCACGTCATCATTGGGTGGCTCGGCTTCACTGCACGCTTCATGCGCGTTCTTGAGCAGGTTCAGCAGCGCCTGGCCCAGCTGGGCGATGTCCACGCGCCCCTGAAGGTCCTCGGGAATGTCCGCCATGCGGAACGGAATCTGCAGCTGCAGCCCGGCCAGGAACTGCTTCCACTGCACGTTCTGCAGCTGCGGCTGCGGCAGCTTGGCAAAGCGCGCGTAGCCGCGGATGAAGCCTTCCAGGTGACGTGACCGGTCTTCGATGGTGGCGAACACTTCTTCCAGGCGCTCGGTCTTGCCACGCCGCACCAGCTCGCCCCCGGAATGCGCCAGCGAAGCAATCGGTGCCAGCGAGTTGTTGAGTTCGTGGCTGATCACCCGGATCACTTTCTTCCAGGTCTGCACTTCCTGTCGCCGCAACTCGGCGGTGAGCAGGCGGATCAGCAGCAGGTCGTGCGGGCGGCCGTTGAGATGGAAGCTGCGCCGCGACAGGTGGTAGACCTGCTCGTCATCGTCATCCGCCTCGTCATCCACGTCACCCGGGCCGCGCACCGCAAACAGGCTGTCGCCGCCGCGTTCGATGGCATCGCGCAGCTCCACCGGCATGGTCTCCAGCACGTTCTGCATGGCCTGGCCTTCCAGCTTCCAGCCGTTGTGCAGCAGCTTGCGCGCGGCCAGGTTGGAGAACATGACGCGCTGCACGCCATCGCCGCCGTTGGCCAGCAGCAGCATCGCCACCGGCGTGTTCTGCACCATGGTGTCCAGCAGCAGCTCGCGCTGCACCAGACCCTGGCGCTGTTCGCGCAGCACGTCACCCAGCTCGCGGTGCGCCTGGACCAGGTCGCCCAGTTCATCGTTGCCCGGCCAGTACACGCTGAAGTTGTATTCGCCATCGCGGTAGCTGCTGGTGGTGCCCGACAGCGCCCGCAGCAGCGAGCGCACCGGCGCGGTGGCACGGCGCAACGTCCACCACATCAGCACCAGCAGCACCACGGCCGACACCAGCGTCACCAGCCAGCCCTGGTCCATCCAGTACGCCAGCAGCCACGGCCCGGCCGCGGCCAGCGCCAGCACCGGCAGCAGGCGCAGGAACAGGCGGAAGGTGAACGAGGTGCGCTTCATTCGCGCGGAATACCGTAGCGGTCCATGCGGCGGTACAGCGCCTGCCGGCTCAAGCCGAGTTCGGCCGCAGCCTGGGCAATGATGCCGTGGCTGTGCGACAGCGCCGATTCGATCCGGCTGCGGTCCGGGTCGGCGGCAGGCGTGGCCGCACGCGGCGCCGCCGCAGCACGCGGCAGGTTCAGGTCCCCCACTTCAATACGCGGGCCTTGTGCGAGCAGGCCGGCGCGCTGGATCACGTTGCGCAGCTCGCGCACGTTGCCGGGCCACGCGTGGCGTTGCAACGCACTGGCGGCGGCATTGGACAGTGGCTTGCCATCGCCCAGGAAGCGTTCGGCCAACGGCAGGATGTCGCCCGGTCGCTCGGCCAGCGGCGGCAGTGCCAATTCAACGGTGTTGAGGCGGTAGTACAGGTCTTCGCGGAACTGGCCGTCGCGGATCATCGCCGGCAGGTCGGCGTTGGTCGCGCTGATCACGCGCACCTTGACCTGGCGCTCGCGGTTGGAGCCCAGCCGCTCGAAACGGCCGGTTTCCAGCACGCGCAGCAGCTTCATCTGCCCGCCCAGCGACAGGTTGCCGATCTCGTCCAGGAACAACGTGCCGCCATCGGCGGCTTCGAACTTGCCTTCGCGCGCCTTGTTGGCGCCGGTGTAAGCGCCGGCCTCGGTGCCGAACAGTTCAGCCTCGATCAGCTCGGACGGAATGGCGCCGCAGTTCAGCGCCACGAACGCGCCTTTGGCCACCAGCGAGTTGGCCTGGATGATCTCGGCGATCTTCTCCTTGCCTGCGCCGTTGGGCCCGGTGATCAGCACCGGCAGCTCCGAGCGCGCGACCTGGCAGGCCAGGTTCACCACGCGTTCGCTGGCCGGATCGGCCACCACCGCGCCGCGCAGGTCGTAGCGTGCCTCCAGCGCCGTGCGGTCGCGCTGTTCGCGCGCACGGCGGCGGTCAAGCTCGCGGCGGGTTTCAGACAGCTCCAGCAGGTTGTTGACCGTAGTCAGCAGCTTGCGGTCGTCCCAGGGCTTGGCCAGGTAGTCGGCCGCGCCGGCCTTGACCAGGTCCACCGCGCTGCTCAGATGGGTCCAGGCGGTAAGCAGGATCACCGGCAGGTCCGGATGGCGGGCGCGGATCTGCTGGAACAGCGCCTCGCCTTCTTCACCGGACGTGGTGTCTTCGGTGAAGTTCATGTCCTGGATGACCAGGTCCACTGGCTGCTGTTCCAGCAGCGCCAGGCCCTCGTCTGGCGACAGCGCGTGCACGGCGTCGATGTCGTGCAGCGAGAACAGGACCTCCAGCGCGGTAGCCACGCTGGCGTTGTCGTCAATGATCAGGATCGAAGGCATGCGGCAACGAAGGACCGGAAAGTAGGCAGAGAGTACCCGAGCGCCGGGCCCACCGGCAGGGTGGGCCCGGAAGGCGGCTTACGGGCGTTCCGGCGGTGACGGCGGCGCCGGCGGGGGAGGCGGGGGCGGCGGTTGCACCGCGCGCCATGCTGAGGTCGGCACGCTGACTACCTGGTCGCGGCCGGCGCGGCGCACCGTGACCGGCACGCTGGCTTTGTCGCTGGCCGACAGTGCGTCGGTCAATTCGCCCACCTTGCGCACCGGCACGCCGTCCACGCGCAGGACCTGGTCGCCGGCCTGCACGCCGAAGCGGCTGGCCGGCGACGCGGCGGTAACGCTCACCGCGCCCTGTTCGGATTCGAGGGTCAGGCGCGCGCCATCCCGGCGCCAGTCCATACGCGACGACTCGCTCTGGGCGCTTTCGGCGCAGGCGGTGGTGCTGATCAGCAGCAGGGCGGCCAGCGTGAGACGGATGGGGGAAAAGGTCATGTCAGGCACTCCGGGTGGCGACGGCCGGCGGTACCGCCGCGGCGCGGTGGGCGGGCCCGAACACGGCGATCTGACCCAGCAGCCAAAGTAGCACTGCGCCAATGGGCAGGTAGGTGATCGGCATGCGCGGCAGCTCGTAGGCACCCATCAGCCACAGGTTGATCGAGTACGCCAGCAGCATGCCCAGCACGATACCCACGGTGGCCAGCAGGAAGTTCTCGGTCTGGAAATAGCGCAGGATCTGGCCGCGGGTGGCGCCCAGCGCACGGCGGATGCCGATCTGCTTGGTACGCTGCTGCACCCAGAAGCTGGCCAGGCCCACGATGCCCAGCGCGGTGACCACCAGCAGCGCCACGCAGACCGTGATCAGCAGGCCGACCATCGCGCGGTCGTTCTGGAAGTACTTCTCGCGCTGTTCGGTGTAGGTGAGCTTGGCGCGCACCATGCGGCTGCTGTCCACCTTCTCCAGCGCGGCCACGGCGGCGGTGAGCACTTCCTGGCGGCGCGCCGCGTCGGTCACCCGGATCAGGTACGTGCCCATATCGTAGTTGACCCGCACCGGCAGGATCATCGAATAGCCGGTATCGGACTCCACCGTCACCGGGCGCGCCAGTTCCTTCACCACGCCGACGATGCGTAGCGGCATGCGCCCGCTGTAGATCGTCTTGCCGATGGCCTGGCCATCCGGGAACAGCTTGGTGGCGGCCTTGCTGCTCAGGATCACCGCCGAGCCGCGTTGCTCTATGGTGGCGTCCTTCTCCACGTCTTCCATGTTGGCGAATTCGTCGCCCTCGAAGTCGCGGCCGGCCACCAGCTGCAGGCCCATGGTATCCAGCGTACCTTCCATGGAGAAGTACTGCGCGGCGTTGAAGTTGGGGCGTTCCTGGTCGGGGATCAGCGACAGGCTGGTGTTCCAGGAGTTGCGCCGGAACGGCAGCTGGTTGATCGCCACTGCGTTCTTTACCCCGGGGATGGAGCGCAGCGCGGCCAGGTCCTCACGGGTACGCGCGGTGGCATTGACCTGCTTGCCGATGCCGCCCAGGCGCACTTCCAGCAGTTCCTGCTCGGCAATGCCGCTGGGCTGGTTGATCTTCTCCAGGCGCTGGCCGATCAGGAACAACGCGTTGCAGACGATCGCGCAGGTCAGCGCGATCTCCAGCACGATGAGTGCGGCGGCGGTCTTGTGCCGGCGCAACGTGCTCAGGATGGGTCGGATATCCATGATGTGCTCCGGATCCTTACTGCGATTTGAGTTGAATGGCGGGGGTGACCTGCATGGCGCGCAGCGCCGGCAGGAAACCGGCCAACAGGCTGGCGGCCAGGGTCAGGCCGAAGGTGAGCAGCAGCATCTTGCCGTCCAGCGTGGCCAGCTTGGCGTAGTCCACCGGCTGCTGCCGAACCGCATACAGGCCCAGCAGGGCCAGTCCCAGGCCCAGCACGCCACCGGCCAGGCCGACGGTGCCGGCTTCGACCAGCGACTGCAGGAAGATCTGCCCGCGGCTGGCACCCAGTGCGCGGCGTACGCCGATTTCGCCGCTGCGGCGCAGGAACTTGGCCAGCAGCAAGCCCACCGTATTGATCAGGCACACCGCCAGGAAGCCCAGTGCCAGCCACAGCTGCAGGCGCACGTCGCTGGGCACCACCTGCTTGAAGTCCAGCCACTCCATCACGTTGCGCAGGCGCACGTTGGACGGACGCTGGAAGCGACCGGCGGCCTTCTGCTGTGCCGAGTAGTTTTCCAGATACGCCCGGTAGTCGCCGGCGTCGGCCGGCGAGGCCAGCTCAACCCAGTACTGCATCCACACGCACGGTGCATTGAGTGCGGTTTCCTCGCCGTTGGCGTTGTCCCAGCAGTTCATGTTGCCATTGCGGCCGAACTTCAGGTCCAGCGCGGTGAACACCGGCACGAAGATGTCTTCGCTGTCGCCGTAGCGGCCGGTTTCCAGGTCGTAGAAGTGCGGGTTGGGATTCCATTCGTCCAGCACGCCGACGATGTTGAAGGTGTGCCCATCCATGCGCAATGGCTTGCCCACGCTGTTCTGGCCGTTGAACAACTTCTCGTTCAAGGCCTTGGAGATCACCGCCACCCGGCCACGGCCTTCGTCCTGGTCGGGCTTCCAGCCCTGGCCGTACTTGAACGGCGCATCGAACATGGTGAAGAAATCGCTGGACGCATAGCGCGCATCGGTGTCGAACGGACGCAGCGTGCTGTTGTCCGGTTCCACCGTGACGCCACCACCGGTCATCAGCACCTGGTGTTTGGCCTTCTTCTCACGCAGCAGCGTTTCGCCATCGAAGCGGGTGACCTGCTCTTCGGGCTCTTCGCTGGGCTGGTAGCCGATCATCGGCCGCGGGTCGACCTGCACGTTGAACAGGCGGTCGCTCTTCTGCGGGATCGGATCGCCTGACAGCACATGGAACACGGTCAGGGTGGTCATGGAAGCACCGATGCCCAGCGCGATGGCGATCACCATCAGCGCGGTCAGCACCTTGTTGCGCCGGAAGCTGCGCAGGGCCAGTCGGAAGTAGTAGGCGAGCATGGTGGCGGGCCTCAGTCGTTGAGCGTGGCGACGGCAACGCGCGGGGTGGCCAGCACCGGTTCCCGCACCAGGTCGGTGGCCTGGCCATCGACGATGTGCACGTTGCGCTGGGCACGCGCGGCCAGTTCCGGGTCATGGGTGACCATGACGATGGTGGTGCCGGCGGCGTTGATTTCTTCCAGCAGTTCCATAACCCCGCGGGCCATCTGGCTGTCCAGATTGCCGGTCGGTTCGTCGGCCAGCAGCAGGCGCGGGCTGCCGGCCAGGGCGCGGGCGATGGCGGCGCGCTGCTGCTGGCCGCCCGACAGTTCGGAGGGGTAGTGCTTCATGCGCGAGCCCAGCCCGACCTGGCCCAGCGCGCGTTCGATGCGCTGCTTGCGTTCGCTGGCCGGCATGCCGCGGTAACGCAGCGGCACGTCGACGTTGTCGAACAGGTTGAGGTCGGAGATCAGGTTGAAACCCTGGAAGATGAAGCCGATCTTCTGGTTGCGCAGGCGGCTGCGGGCATCGTCGCCCAGCTTGCTCACGTCCTGCCCATCGAGCATGTAGGTGCCGCTGGTGAAGGTCTCCAGCAGGCCGGCGATGTTGAGGAAGGTGGTCTTGCCCGAACCGGACGGGCCGGTTACCGCAACGAACTCACCCTCGCGCACGTGCAGGTCCAGCGAACGCAGGGCATGGGTTTCCACCTGTTCGGTGCGGAATACTTTGGCGACCGAGCGCATCTCGAGCATGGCTGTTTCCTTGGTTGAAGTGATGAGGGTGATCAGTTGATGGACACGGATTCGGCATCGCCGAACAGTTCAGCGCCGGAGACGACCACGCGGTCGCCCGGGCGCAGGCCGGACAGGATTTCCACTTCGCCCAGGCTGCTGACGCCCAGCCGGACCGGGCGGCGGATCGCGGTATCGCCATCCATGACGTAGGCCTGGCCGTTGCCCTGTTCCACGAACGGGCCACGCTCGACCTTGATGACATTGCGGCGGGTATCGAGCACGATCCGCGACTGCATGCGCTGGCTCTGGCGCAGGCCCTGCGGTTGTTTGTCGGTGAAGCGGATGCGGGCGTTCACTTCGCCGGCCACCACTTCGGGCGACACCGCGCTGATCTCGCCCGGGAACGGCTGGCCGTTGCCGCTGGTGAGCTGGGCCGGAATGCCGATGGACAGGTCGCGGGCGAAGCTTTCCGGCACCTTGATCTCGATCTCGAAGCGCGACAGATCGACCACGCCCAGGATCGGCGCGTTGGCCGCCACCTGGGTGTGCTGGGTGGCCTGGACCTGGCCCACCTGGCCATCGAACGGTGCGCGCAGGGTCAGCGCGTCCACCTGGCGCTGCACTTCTTCCACCACCGCGCGCTGGCGGTCGGCCAGCAGGCGCTTGTTGCGGGCATCCAGGTCCGCGCCCTGGCCCTGCAGGCGGGCGTCGGTCTGGGCGTTGGCCAGCGAGATGTCGGCCTTTTTCAGGCTGTCGTTGGCCTTGGCCAGGTCGATCTGCGGCACCGCGCCGCCGTCATAACCGCGCTGGTAGCGCTGCAGGTCGCGTTCGGCGGCCTGGCGCTCAATGCTGGCCTGGTCGGTTTCCTTGCTGGCCTTGGCCCGGGCCAGGGTGGCATCGAGCACGGCGCGGCTGGCTTCGGCTTCCAGCCCGGCCAGGGTGGTGCGCTCCTGGGCCAGCTTGCTGCGCAGCTCGGGGCTGTCGATCACGGCCAGCTCCTGGCCCTTCTTCACCACATCGCCGGCCACCACCTTCAGGTCCACCGTACCGGCGGAGATCGCGTACAGGATCGGGCTGTTGGCGGCGATCACCCGGCCATCGGCGGCCAGGTCGCGGACGAGGTCGCCCTGCTTGACCTCGGCAATACGCACCCGCGCGCTGTCGAAGGAGCGGCTGGACCCGAGCCAGGCGCGGGCGGCGAAGACGATCGCCAGCAGCACCACCAGCGCGGCGATGCCCGGCCACAGCCAGCGCTTCCACGGCGCGGCCGTGCCCGGGGTGGAGAGGGTCTGGTCCTGTGCGGAAGTGTCGCGGATCATCGGGCTCGTTCGCGGTTGGGTTGCGGTATACCAAGCACACCGCGTGCCAACATTGGCCCCTTTGAAAACAACAGCTTGCGAAGCGGGCGCGATTGTCCGGGTGTCCGCGGACACCGCAGCGGACACTTTTGTTAAGCGGACAGCGTCCAAGCGGTCCAGCCGCCCACGCTAGAATGGGCATTCGACAGCAGGGATCTGAATCTATGTGCGGGATTGTGGGGGCGATCGCGGATCGCGATGTGGTACCGGTACTCATCGAAGGACTGAAGCGGCTGGAATACCGGGGCTACGACTCGTCCGGCATCGCGGTACTGGACCAGACCCAGGCCCAGGCCGACGTGCGCCGCGTGCGCCGTACCGGCCGCGTGGCCGAGATGGAAAAGGCCGCCATCGCCGAAGGCTTCGACGCCACGCTCGGCATCGGCCACACCCGCTGGGCCACCCACGGCGGCGTTACCGAAGCCAACGCCCACCCGCACATCAGCCACGGCGTTGCGCTGGTGCACAACGGCATCATCGAAAACCACGAAGAGCAGCGTGAGCGCCTGCGCGGGTTGGGCTACGTGTTCGAGTCGCAGACCGACACCGAAGTCATCGCCCACCTGATGCACCACAACCTCAAGAACGGCGACAGCCTGCTGTCGGCGCTGCAGCGCACGGTCAAGGAACTGACCGGTGCCTACGCGCTTGCGGTGATGAGCCGCGCCGAGCCGGACCACTTCGTCTGTGCGCGCATGGGCTGCCCGCTGCTGGTGGGCCTGGGCCAGGGCGAGAACTTCGTGGCGTCCGACGTGTCGGCGGTGATCTCGGCCACCCGCAACGTGATTTTCCTGGAAGAGGGCGACACCGCCGACATCCGCCGCGATGGCGTGCAGGTGTATGACGAACACAACCAGCCGGTGGACCGTGGCGTGCACCAGTCGGATGTGTCGCTGGCCTCGCTGGAGCTGGGCCCGTACCGCCACTTCATGCAGAAGGAAATCCATGAACAGCCGCGCGCGCTGGGCGACACCATCGAAGCGGCGATCGACGCCGGTGGCTTCCCGGCCGAGCTGTTCGGCAAGAACGCCGAAAGCGTGCTGGCCGGCATCGAAGGCGTGCAGATCCTTGCCTGCGGTACCAGCTACTACGCCGGCCTGACCGCGCGCTACTGGATCGAATCCATCGCCGGCCTGCCGTGCAGCGTGGAGATCGCCAGCGAGTACCGCTACCGCGCCGCGTATGCCAACCCCAAGCACCTGATCGTCACCATCTCCCAGTCCGGTGAAACCCTGGACACGATGGAGGCGCTGAAGTACGCCAAATCGCTGGGCCACCTGCACACGCTGTCGATCTGCAACGTGCCGGAAAGCGCGATCCCGCGCGCCAGCGAACTGGTCTGCTACACGCGTGCCGGTGCCGAGATCGGCGTGGCCTCGACCAAGGCGTTCACCACCCAGCTGGCCGCGCTGTTCCAGCTGACCGTGGTGCTGGGCAAGCTGTACGGCCGCATCGATGCCGCGCAGGAAGCGGAGTACCTGGAGCAGCTGCGCTTCCTGCCGGGCAGCGTGCAGCATGCGCTGAACATGGAACCGCAGATCGCCATCTGGGCAGAGCGCTTCGCGCGCAAGAACAGCGCCCTGTTCCTGGGCCGCGGGCTGCATTACCCGATCGCCCTGGAAGGCGCGCTCAAGCTCAAGGAAATCACCTACATCCACGCCGAAGCCTACCCTGCTGGCGAGCTCAAGCACGGCCCGCTGGCGCTGGTGGATGAAGATATGCCGGTGGTGGTTATCGCGCCGAACGACAGCCTGCTGGAGAAGGTCAAATCCAACATGCAGGAAGTGCGCGCGCGCGGCGGCGAGCTGTTCGTGTTTGCCGACCAGGACAGCAACTTCGTCGAATCCGAAGGCGTGCATGTCATCCGCACTCCGCGCCACGCCGGCGTGCTCAGCCCGGTGGTGCACACCATCCCGGTGCAGCTGCTGGCGTACCACACCGCCTTGGCGCGCGGCACCGACGTGGACAAGCCGCGCAACCTGGCAAAGAGCGTGACGGTGGAGTAAGCGATCGACCCAGGTCGATCGCGGGAAGGTGCCCACCCTTGGTGGGCACGCTTCAACACGAAAAGGGGCGGCCCAGCAGGGCCGCCCTTTGCCGTTTCTGGCGTCGGGAAAACTTTAGTCGAGTCCGCCTGCGACATTCAGCGTCGGTTCTAGTCGGAATGCCATTCTCGGGGTGTCAGCCGTTGGCTGCGTCAATCGGTCCCACCACGCAAGGCGTGTGGCTTCACCCAGTCTGCAACAGGAAAAAGAATGAACGTCCGCGAACTTCTGCAATCCAAGAAAGACTCCGTTGTCACCATCGACGTCGAAGACACGATCGGCGCCGCCGCCCACAAGATGAGCGCGCACAAGATCGCCGCGCTGGTGGTGATGAAGGATGATGTGCCGGTCCGGATCATCTCCGAGAAAGACATCGTGCGCAGCCTGGCCGACGACGGCCCGCAGGCGGGTCGCCGGGTAATCTCCACGCTTCCTTCGGCCGGCCTGGAAGGCATCGCCCCCGAGGCGACCCTGAAGCAGGCCATGGCGCTGATGACCTACTCGCGCCACCGCCACCTGATGGTGACCGAAGGCAGCAAGCTGGTGGGCATCCTCAGCCTGGGTGACATCGTCAAGAACCTGCTCAGCGAGCTGGAGCTGGAGAAGGCGGTGCTTCAGGACATCTATATGGCCGCGCACTGAAAAGGGCGGCGGGGTGGGGCGGACGACTAGTCCGCTTCCACGCGTCGACGGGACTTTTGATTGGCTTCACGCGCTGAGTTGAGCGCCGCCTGGGCTTTGACGAGCTCAGCAGGACTGAGGAGTTCGGCGTCGGCCGGTAGAAACCAACCTTTGATGCAGCTGAAGTCCCTGAGCGCGATCTGTACGTGACTGTCCCTGTGAAATCCCGACCGAGGTGCGATCTCTGGACCTTGGCGGAAAGCGCCCCGTACGGCTTGAAAGTACTCAAATCCGTAGACCTGGAAGAGCTTGGAGTGAATAAATTCGAAAACCGCTCGATCCAGTCCACGAAGAAGAAACTCCTCGTCAAGAGGATTGACGGGGACGTTCAGCGGGGTTCGTTGGCCACTGCGAAGATGGGTCGCCTGAAAATACAGGTGCGCGTTCTCGAACTCTCGACGGCCAGTACTGGTGGTCATATCCAGGCAGCGTTGGATGCTGAAGATGCATCCGACAACCGCAGGCGAGGCAATTGGCCTCGCAGTAAGCCAGCGCAAAGGCTCGCTCGCCGCAGCTTCGGCGAATGCCAGCGCCCGTTCCTGATCCGCTTCAAGTAGATAGAAGCCCGACCCGAGCCAGTCGTATTGGTTGTTGCTTGGCTTGGGTTTCAGCTGTCCAGATATGAGGCCATCCCGGACCGCGATATCGCAGCCGTGATATCCGATCTGAAGGTGGCCATGGCTCATCTATGGCAGCGCTTCAACTTGCCGGCGGGCGTCAGCAACCCTGCTTTGCGCATGATCTCGACGGATTCCTCCGGCGTCATGTCATATATCCAATGGATCCGCTGCTCGTGGCTTTCGCTGAGAAGCTGTGCGGCAGTCAACGGCAGGGTAGGGGGCCGACCGGTCAATCCCTTGGCCGCAGGCTTCTTCTTGGAGATTGGAGTGACCATGGACGGAGCATAGCTTCCCCGGTTCGTGCTTGGCACCGGCAGGCATGTGCTGCGGCGGGTTGATACGACGGGAGGTGGAAATTTGCGAGGGAAAAACGCTTCCAGATGATCATCTTGGGGAAGGACTGCGTGGCAAACATGTTGTCGTGAATGGCAAGGGGAGATGTCCGCTTTACTCAGTGCTGCTGTTTCCAGCGTGGATCGACAGCCTTTCCAGGTCACCCAACAGCAGGTGATAGGCATCTTCCTGCGCACCACCCGCAGGCTGCCGCAACACCCAGGAAGGGTGCACAGTCGCAAAGCCCCGTGTGCCATCTTCCAACGTGTGCCAGCGGCCACGGTCGCGACCCAGGTTGAAGCCGGGGCCAAACACGGCACGCGCTGCACTGGCCCCCAGGCAGACGATCACCTTGGGGTTCACCTGTTCAATCTCCGCCAGCAACCATGGCCGGCACGCATTGATATGGGTGACCTGCGGTTTGGAATGGATGCGTCTCTTGCCGCGCCGCTCATAGCGGAAGTGCTTCACCGCGTTGGTCAGGTACAGCGTGTTGCGATCGATGCCCAGTTCCTGCAGCGCCCGGTTCAACAACTGCCCCGCCGGCCCGACGAAGGGGTGGCCGCTCAGGTCCTCCGAATCGCCGGGTTGCTCGCCAACTAACATCACCTGCGCATCGCGCGGGCCTTCACCGAACACGGTCTGGGTGGCCGGCTCCCACAGCGGGCATCGGCGGCAGCCAGCGGCAGCGCTGCGCAGTTCATCAAGTGAGTCGCCATTGGCGGTCGCCGGGACGCGCACGGGAATGTGCTGCTCGGGAATCCGCCGCTGTGGTGCCTGCGCTTCGCGGTCATGCATTTCCTGCACGCGGTCACCGGCATCGCGTACAAGCGTGGGCAGCAGGCTCGCCTCCGGCAGGTGCTTCCAGTACCTGGCCGGCATTTCCTGCTGCATCATCCGCGTGTTGAGCCGGGCAGGGTTGAAGATGTTGGCGTAGTAGGTGCGCCACAGCTCTTCGCGCGCATCCTCCACCGGCGCATCCGCCTGCTTGCTGCCGGGGCCGAATGCCAGCACCTGGCCGTCCCAGCGGGCACTGCGATACGGCGTGAGGATGGCCCAGCGCATGCCCGCAAAGCGGCGCGCGAAGAACGGCGCGACCCGATCCACGATGAAGTGATCGGGCTCGAACCAGGCGATGAAGGCATCCTCTTCGCCCGGTACTTCGCGGAAACGCACGAAGGCTTTCATCTTGTGGCTGTCGCGGCGCACCGCCTGGGCGAGGGCCATCGCACGCAGCACGTCCGGATCGGCCGGGTTGGTGAGCAGGCCACGCTCGCCGTGGGTGATCCGCCACAGCATGCGGTACAGCAGCGAGTGGCGCTGCGGATCGCGGTGGCACAGGCAGCTGGCGGCCAGTTCGAGGAACGCCTTCGGCACCGCAATGGCGGTGGCTTCAGCGTCAGGCACTGAGAGGGTGGCCAGCGCCGGCGCGTCCAGCAGCGAACCTTCACCCTCCTGCAGCCAGTCCAGCTGCTCCGGTGCGACGCGGTGCTGCAGCGCCCGCCGCGCGGCCTCACGCCAGGATTGCACCGACCACGACGGGTCGACCCGCACACTCCAGCGGTTCATGCGGCAGCGTCGGGAAACAGCGAGGCTTGGCGCGGTGGCGGTGCCAGCCGCGCGCGCAGCGCGGTGGGGTCATCCAGTGCGCGACGCGGGTGATGGTCGGCCAGCTGCACGAACGGCAGCAGTTTGCTCATCGGCGCGCGCAGGCGGGCCACGTCGGCCACGCGGAGGCGGCCATGGCGGCGTGCCATCAGCACGCGTTTGACGTTGCGCACGCCCAACCCGGGCACGCGCAGCAGCATCTCCTTCGACGCCACGTTGAGATCGACCGGGAAGCGTTCAGGGTGGCGGATCGCCCAGGCCAGCTTCGGGTCGATGTCCAGGTCGAGCATGCCGTTCTGCGTGGTATCGGTGATTTCCTCCACGCCATAGCCATAGAAGCGCAGCAGCCAGTCGGCCTGGTACAGGCGGTGTTCGCGCGCCAGTGGCGGTGCCTGCACCGGAAGCAGCCGGCTGGCGTCGGGGATCGGGCTGAAGGCCGAGTAGTACACCCGGCGCATGCGGTAGTTGCCGTACAGGTTGTCGGCAGCACCGAGGATCTGCTGGTCGCTGGCGCCGTCGGCACCGACGATCATCTGCGTGCTCTGGCCAGCAGGTGCAAAGCGCGGCGCACGGGCGCGGCCGGCGCGCTTGGCCGGGGCGGCAGGGGCGGGTGCTGAAACCGTGGTCGGCTTGGCCTCGCTGGCGGCCTTGGCCTCCTTGGCTTCTTCGATGCGCCAGCGCAGTTCACCCATCGCGCCGCGAATGGAAGGCAGCGATTTCTCTGGCGCGAAGCTGCTCAAGCCCTCCTCGGTGGGCAGCTCGATGTTGATCGACAGGCGGTCGGCGTAGCGACCGGCCGCCGCCAGCAGTTCGGGCGAGGCTTCCGGAATGGTCTTGAGATGGATGTAGCCGGAGAACCGGTGTTCCTCGCGCAGCTGGCGCGCCACTTCCACCATCTGCTCCATGGTGTAGTCGGCATTGCGGATGATCCCGCTGGAAAGGAACAACCCTTCGATGTAGTTGCGCTTGTAGAAATCCATGGTCAGCGCGACGACTTCGCCTACGTTGAAGCGTGCGCGCGGTACGTTGCTGGAGACCCGGTTCACGCAGTACGCGCAGTCGTAGATGCAGAAGTTGGTGAGCAGGATCTTCAGCAGCGATACGCAGCGACCGTCGGGGGTGTAGCTGTGGCAGATGCCGGCGCCTTCGGTGCTGCCGATGCCGCCGGACGCGCGCGAATCCCGCCGACCCGCGCCACTGGAGGCGCAGGACGCGTCGTACTTGGCGGCATCGGCCAGGATCGCCAGTTTGCGTATCGTCTCCATGCGGAAACGGTAGGCAAACCCAATCTCATCCCGTGAGACTGATTATCGGGAAGGTGAAGAATTCAGGTTCAGAAGGTCACCTTCACCGAGTCGGCGCTGTAGGTCGCCGGGCCGTGGTACACGACCTCGATGTTGTTGCCGTCCGGATCGATCGCGAAGGCGGCGTAATAGCCCGGGTGGTAGGGGCGTTCGCCGGGCGCGCCGTTGTCCTTGCCGCCAGCGGCCAACGCCGCCTTGTGGAAGGCATCGACGGTGGCGCGGTCGCGGGCCTGGAAGGCCAGGTGGTGGCGGCCGGTCAGTTCACCGGCGGCCGCTTCGCTGTCGGCGGTGGAAATGAACAGCTCATCGGCCCAAAAATACGTATCGCCCTCGCCGGCGATGGGAATGCCGATGGTGTCGAACACGGCCCGGTAGAAGCGGCGGCTGGCCGGCAGGTCACGCACGATCAGTTGCAGGTGGTCGATGAGCCGGCCGCGGTGCAGTTCCATGGTTTCCATGCGGGTTCCTTCGGGTGGAAAGGAACGCAGGTATACCACCGGCGGTGCACGCCCGCCTTGGCAGGGCGTGCACATTGTTGAAGCCGGGGCGGTCAGCTGATCGGGGTGTTGGAGATGATCTCCACCCAATAGCCATCCGGGTCCTTGATGAAGGCCAGGTGCTTCATGCGGCCGTCTTCCAGGCGCTTCTGGTAGGGCACCTCGAGGTCATCGAAACGCTTGCAGGCGGCGTGGATGTCCGGCACGGAAACGCAGATGTGGCCGAAGCCGCGCGGGTCCTGGTTGCCGTCGTGGTACACGCGGCCTTCCTGGGTTTCGGTGCCATGGTTGTGGGTCAGTTCCAGCACGCCCGGAAGGCCGGCCATCCACACCCGGCGGGCGTCGTCGCCCTCGGGGATGGACGTGCCCGCCGGCAGCAGGGCCAGGAAGTACAGGCTGAACTGCGCCTCGGGGAAATCGCGCTGGTCGAGCAGGCGGAAGCCGAGCACGCGGGTGTAGAAGTCCAGCGAGGCGGCGGCGTCCTTGACGCGCAGCATGGTGTGGTTGAACACGAAGCCGGTGGTTTCGGCCGGCGGCTGGGCGGCAACGCCCGGCTGGGACTGCAGGGAGGCAAGGCTCATGGGGGATCCTGTGGGGGGGCCGCGCAACGCGGCTGGCCGTTCATTTTAGCGGGGCGGCGGCAAGGGGACGTAGAATGCTGCATCTTCCTGGCCCGTCGTCGACATGTCGCAGCGTGAATGGGTGGCCGCCGCCATCCGCAAGATCGAAGCCGATTTCAACCGTTCGGCCGATACCCACCTCATTCCGATGGACCTGCCGGGCCACCCGGGCATCGAGCTGTACTTCAAGGATGAATCCAGCCATCCCACCGGCAGCCTGAAGCACCGCCTGGCGCGCTCGCTGTTCCTGTACGCACTGGCCAACGGCTGGCTGCGCGAAGGGCGGCCGGTGATCGAGGCGTCCAGCGGCTCCACCGCGGTGTCCGAAGCCTACTTCGCGCGCCTGCTGGGCCTGCCATTCATTGCCGTGATGCCGGCCACCACCTCGCCGGAAAAAATCGCCGCCATCGAATTCCATGGCGGGCGCTGCCACCTGGTGGAGCGCGCCTGCGACCTGAACTGCGATTCGGAAAAGCTGGCCCGCCAAACCGGCGGCCACTTCATGGACCAGTTCACCTATGCCGAGCGCGCCACCGACTGGCGTGCCAACAACAACATCGCCGAATCCATCTTCAAGCAGATGGCCGAAGAGCCGCATCCGGTGCCGGAATGGATCGTGTGCAGCCCCGGCACTGGGGGCACCGCCGCTACCCTGGGCCGTTATGTCAGCTACCGCCGGCATGACACCCGCATCCTGTGCGCGGACCCGGAAGTGTCGGTGTTCTTCGACGGCTACCGCGCCGCGCTGGCGGGCGAGCCGTGGCGCGAACTGACCTGCAGTGGCGGCTCGCGTGTGGAAGGCATCGGCCGTCCACGAGTGGAATCGAGCTTCATCCCGACCAGCGTGGATGCGATGGTCAAGGTGCCCGATGCGCTGAGCCTGGCGGCGATGCGCCACGTCAGCCGGCAACTGGGACGCCGGGTCGGCGGCTCTACCGGTACCAATTTCGTCGGCGTGCTGCATGCCGCCGAGCGCATGCGTGCGGCCGGGCGCAGCGGCTCGATCGTGACCATCCTGTGCGACAGCGGCGAGCGTTATGCGCACAGCTACTACAACCCGGACTGGTACCCGCGGCAGGGCATCGACGTGGAGCAGGCCGATGCGGTGATCGCGGCGGCCGTTGCCGGGCAGGGCCTGCCGGAGCTGCCCAACGCCGCGCTGGAAGCCCTGTACTGAGCGCCGCAGGCGGGTGAACGGCCACGAACCCGTGGCCGGCGGGGCTTGTGCAGCGCAGGGTCCGGTGCCATATCGTGGGAAACGCCGGCGTACCGGCCCTGCTGTCTGGAGACCCCTGTGACCCCTGCCAATCCCCTGCTCGATTTTTCCGGCCTGCCCCGTTTCGATGCGATCCAGCCCGAGCACATCGGGCCGGCCATCGACACCTTGCTGGCGCAGGCCGAAGCCGCGGTGAAAGCCGCCGAAACCGTGCAGCCGGTCAGCTGGGCCAGCTTCGTCGAGCCGCTGGACGATGCCACCGAACGCCTGTGGCGCGCCTGGGGCCAGGTCGGCCACCTGCAGGCGGTGGTGAACACCCCGGCGCTGCGCGAGGCCTACAACAGCAACCTGCCGAAGGTGACCCGCTTTGGCAGCGCGCTCGGCCAGAACCTGGCGCTGTTCGAGCAGTACCGCGCGCTGGCCGCCACGCCGGAAGCGACGCAGTACGACCCGGCGCGGCGCAAGGTGCTGGACAACGCACTGCGCGATTTCCGCCTGGGTGGCGCCGAACTGGACGAGGCCGGCAAGGCGCGTTACAGCGCGATCCGCGAGGAGCTCTCGGCGCTGTCGGCAACGTTCTCGCAGAACGTGCTCGATGCGACCGATGCATGGTCGCTGCACGTGGAAGACCGCAGCGAACTGGCCGGCCTGCCCGACGATGTGGTCGCCGCTGCGCGCGCCGCCGCAGAGAAGGATGGTCGTCCAGGCTGGAAGCTGACCCTGCAGATGCCGTGCTACCTGCCGGTGCAGACCTATGCAGAACACCGCCCGCTGCGCGAGACGCTGTACCGCGCCAACGCGCTGCGCGCCTCCGAGTTCGGCGATCCCAAGCTGGACAACAGCGCGCACATCGATCGCGTGCTGGCGCTGCGCGCCGAGCTGGCGACCCTGCTGGGCTTTGCCAACTACGCCGAGTACTCCATCGCCACCAAGATGGCCGACGACGCGCCGCAGGTGCTGGGTTTCCTGCGCGATCTGGCCGGGCGTGCCAAGCCCTATGCGCAGCGCGACCGCGCCGAGCTGGACGCATTCGCACGCGACGAACTGGGCCTGCCTGCGTTGGAAGCGTGGGACCTCGCCTTTGCCTCCGAGAAACTGAAGCAGGCGCGTTACAGCTATTCCGAGCAGGAAGTGAAGCAGTACTTCACCGAGCCGAAGGTGCTGGAGGGTTTGTTCAGCGTCATCCACGGCCTTTATGGCCTGCAGGTGCAGCCCGACCAGGCGCCGGTGTGGCATCCGGACGTGCGCTTCTTCCGCCTGGTCGATGCGCAGGGCGCGCTGGTCGGCCAGTTCTACCTGGACCTGTACGCGCGCGAAGGCAAACGCGGCGGCGCGTGGATGGACGACTGCCGCAACCGCCGTGATACCGCGCAGGGCGTGCAGACGCCGCTGGTGTATCTGGTGTGCAACTTCGGCAAGGGAGCTGATGACAAGGCCTCGACCTTCAGCCACGACGAAGTGACCACGCTGTTCCATGAAATGGGCCATGGCCTGCACCAGCTGCTGACCCGCATCGGCGAGCTGGGCGTGGCCGGCATCAATGGCGTGGAATGGGATGCGGTGGAGCTGCCCAGCCAGTTCATGGAGAATTTCTGCTGGGAATGGGACCGCGTGCAGGCCATGACCGCGCATGTGGACAGCGGCGAGCCGCTGCCGCGCGCGCTGTTTGACCGGATGCTGGCCGCGCGCAATTTCCAGAGCGGCATGTTCACCGTGCGCCAGCTGGAGTTCGCGCTGTTCGACATGCAGCTGCACAGCAGTTTCGATCCGGTGCAGGACAGCGTGCTGCAGCTGCTGGAACGCGTGCGCGACGAAGTGGCGGTCAACCGCCCGCCGGAATGGAACCGCTTCCCGCACCAGTTCAGCCACATTTTCGCGGGTGGGTATGCGGCGGGCTACTACAGCTACAAGTGGGCCGAGGTGCTCAGCGCCGATGCGTACGCCGCATTCGAGGAAGCGCCGGAGCAGGTGGCCGAAACGGGCAGGCGCTTCCGCGATGAAGTGTTGTCACGGGGAGGCAGCCGGAGTGCAGCGGAGAATTTCGCGGCGTTCCGCGGGCGTGCGCCGAACGTGGACGCGTTGCTGCGTCACAACGGCATGGCCGGTTGATGCGATGGGTACCGACCAACGGTCGGTACCTACCGGTACGACCGTTGGTGCGCACGCACCATTGATCCGGGTAGGTGCCGACCGTTGGTCGGCACGGCGGTGAATCACTCGGCGTAGATCATCGTGCGGCTCATGCCGCCGTCGACGATGTGGTCCTGCCCGGTGATGAGGCCGGACAGGTCCGAGAGCAGGAACACCGCGAGCGCACCGATGTCTTCCGGCTGGCCGACGCGCCCCACCGCATGCTGGGCATGGTCGCGGCGCGACAGCTTCGGCGTGCGCCGCCGTGCCGGGGCCTGCCAGGCATCGGTGGTGATCCACCCGGGGCTGATGCTGTTGACCCGCACATCGGGCCCGCTGCTGATCGCCAGCGCGTGGGTAAACGCCACCAGCCCGCCCTTCGCCGCCGCATAGGCTTCGCTGTCCGGCTCGGACTGCCAGGCGCGGGTGGAGGCGATGTTGATGATCGCCCCGCCGGCCTGCGCACGCAGCGCTGGCAGTGCGTGCTTGCTGCACAGGAACGCCCCGTGCAGGCTGGACAGGCGGCGCTGCCATTCGGCCAACGTCATGTCAGCCAACGGCGTCCCATGCGCGCTGGCGATGCCGGCGTTGTTGACCAGCCCATCAATCCGCCCGAAACGCTTCAGCGCAGCCTTGACCAGCGCCTGCACGCTGCGTTCGCTGGCGACATCCGCACGCTGGAACGCGGCGCGCTCCGGCAGTGCCCATTCCTTCAGGCAGGCGCGGCCGGCGTCGGCGTCCAGGTCGGCGATCATCACGCTGCCGCCGGCGCCCAGCACCGCCTGCGCGATGCCACGACCCACGCCCTGCGCGCCACCGGTGACGATCACCACGCGGTCGCGCAGCGGTTGCGCGGGCCAGTCGGTGATGGCCGGGGTCAGTGGCACCGGGGGGTGTCCTTGCGGCCGAGCAGGCGGGTCCAGCCTTCAATCCCCAGCTTGTCGAGGGTTTCGATGTTCCGCTCGACGATCACGTCCGGGTCCGGGAAGGCGGCCACGGCGCGTTCCACGCTGTCTTCGCGCAGCAGGTGCAGGGTCGGGTAGGGCGCGCGGTTGGTGTAGTTGCTCACGTCATCCGGCGCGACCCCGGCGAACTGGTACTGCGGGTGGAAGCTGGCTACCTGCAGGATGCCCTGCAGGTCCAGCGCTTCGATCGCGGCATCGGCGTTGTCGAGGAAGTCGTTGTAGTCCAGGAAATCGGTCAGCACGTCCGGGTGCACGATCAGCGTGGTGTCGATCTGCTCGGCCGGGGTGTCGCGCAGCAGCACCAGCTCTTCGGCAAGTTCTTCCACCAGCGCTTCGACGGTGGTGGCGTCGCTGAGCACGAAGCGCACCTGGTCCTTTACGTACACCGCCTTGGCGAACGGGCACAGGTGCAGGCCGATGACGATCTGCTCCAGCCAACGCCGGGTTTCCGCGATGGGATCGCTGCCGTCCGGCGCGGTGTCGGCGATGAGGGGCATGTCATTCATGGGCAATCAGTCGCGGAAATTGTCGAACTGGAGCGGGACCTCGAACGTTCCCTTTTTCAGCAGGGCCATCACGTCCTGCAGGTCGTCGCGCTTCTTGCCGGTCACGCGCAGCTTGTCGCCGTTGATCTGGCTGTCGACCTTGAGCTTGGCTTCCTTGATTGCCGCAGCGATCTTCTTGGCGACCTTCTGTTCGATGCCCTGTTTCACGGTGATCTTCTGGCGGGCGCCGGCGAGGTTGGTTTCGATATCACCGAATTCCAGGCAGGCGGCATCGATCTTCCGTGCGGTCAGGCGCTGGCGCAGGATGTCGGTCATCTGCTGCAGCTGGAAGTCGCTGGGCGCGGACTGGCTGATGACGCTGTCTTCCAGCACGAACTTGGCATCCACGCCCTTGAAATCGAAGCGGGTGGACAGCTCCCGGTTGGCCTGGTCGACCGCATTGGTCAGTTCGTGGATGTCGACTTCGGAAACGACGTCAAAAGAGGGCATGGGGCAAACTCCTGCAGGTGAAGCCGCCATTCTAACAACCCCGCATGGACGTCCCGGCAAGGGTGGTGATAATGGGCCATGGAATCCCAACGTACCCCCACCCGTGCCGTCGCCTGGATGCTCATGGCCGTGGCCTGCTTCTCGCTGATGGATGCGGGCATGAAGCAGTTGTCCTCCAGCTATCCGACCCTGCAGGTCACCTTCCTGCGTGGCGCGGCGTCGCTGCCGTTCGTGCTGGTCTGGGTGCTGGCCACGGCCGGCCCGCGCTCGCTGATTCCGGTCCGGTGGGGCCTGCACCTGCTGCGCGGGCTGCTCGGCATGGCCATGATCGGGTGCTTCGTGTTCGCCCTGCGCAGCCTGCCGCTGTCCACCGCCTACACCATCTATTTCGTGGCGCCGCTGCTGATCGCCGCGCTGTCGGTGCCGCTGCTCGGTGAATACGTCGGGCCGCGCCGCTGGATCGCCATTGGCATCGGCCTGGTCGGGGTGCTGGTGGTGCTGCGTCCCGGCGTGGATGGCTTCATTTCCATTCCGGGCCTGATGGTGCTGCTGGCGGCCACCGCCTATGCGGTCGCGGCGATCACCGTCAGCATGCTGACCCGCACCGATACGCCGCAGTCGATGGTGGTCTGGTTCCTGGTGATCCTGGCGCTGGGCGCCGGGTTGCTGGCGATCCCGGACTGGCAGCCGCTGCAGTTGCGCCATGGCTGGCTGATCGCCGGCATGGGCCTGGCCGGGGCGGGTGGCCAGGTGGCGCTGACGCGGGCCTTCCAGCTGGGCGAGGCCTCGCTGATCGCCCCGCTGGAATACACCGGGCTGGTCTGGGTGATCGGCTGGGACCTGTTGTTCTGGGGCGTGCTGCCGGACCGCTTCACCTGGCTGGGCGCGGCGATCATCGTGGCCTCCGGGCTGTACCTGCTGCACCGCGAGCGGGTCCGCCAGGTGCGGGCGCCGCAGCCGCTGGACCATCCCTGAGCGCCGCCGGGCGGGCGATGACGCCGCCTTATAATCAAACGGAATATGATTCGCTGCTGCCGCGCGGGCCAGGGCCGTCCCGCGCTGGTAGGCTGCACGCCCCCTCCCGTCGATGCCCCGGTTGACCGCGAAGTGATCGAGTTCCAGCGCCTGCACAAATCCTATGCCGTCGGCGGCCGCGCGATCGCCGCGCTGCAGCCGCTGGACCTGACCATCGAGGCCGGCGAAGTGTTCGGCATCATCGGCCATTCCGGCGCGGGCAAATCGACCCTGATCCGGCTGATCAACCGGCTGGAAGAGCCGACCGGTGGCCGCCTTCTGATCAACGGCGAGGACGTCACCGCGCTGGACCGCGACGGCCTGCGCGCGCTGCGCCGGAAGATCGGCATGATCTTCCAGCACTTCAACCTGCTGTCCTCGCGCACGGTGGCGGCCAACGTGGCCTTCCCGCTGGAGCTGGCCGGCACCCCGCGTGCGGACATCGACGCACGGGTAAGCGAACTGCTGCATACCGTGGGCCTGGAGGCGCACGCCAACAAGTATCCGGCACAGCTGTCCGGCGGCCAGAAGCAGCGCGTCGGCATCGCCCGCGCCCTGGCCACCCGCCCGCAGATCCTGCTGTGCGACGAAGCGACCAGTGCGCTCGACCCGCAGACCACCGCCTCGGTGCTGAAGCTGCTGGGCCGGATCAACCGCGAGCTGGGCCTGACCATCGTGTTGATCACCCACGAGATGGATGTGATCCGCCGCGTCTGCGACCGCGTGGCCGTGCTCGATGCTGGCCACCTGGTAGAAACCGGGCCGGTCACCGAGGTGTTCCTGCACCCGCAGCATCCGACCACGCGCCGCTTCGTCAATGAATCCGAGCAGGTCGACGAAGGCGAGCTGCACAAGGATTTCGACGCCGTGGCAGGGCGCATCGTGCGCCTGACCTTCCTCGGTACCGATACCTATGAGCCGGTGCTGGGCCGCATCGCCCGCGAGACGGGAGTGGACTACAACATCCTGTCCGGTCGCATCGACCGCATCAAGGACACCCCGTATGGCCAGCTGACGGTATCGCTGGTGGGAGGCGATGTGCAGGCCGCGCAGGCGGGGTTCGTTGCGGCCGGCGTCCACCTGGAGGAGCTGCGCCGATGATCATCGCTACTGCGGGCGGGTTCTTCCGCCATCTCGACGCGGCCAAATGGGCCGATATCGGCCAGGCCACCGTCGACACCCTCCTGATGCTGGCCGGCTCGCTGCCGCTCACGCTGGCCATCGGCCTGCCGCTGGGCGTGCTGCTGTTCCTGACTGGTTCGCCGCAGCTGCACCGCAAGCCGGTGCTGTATGGCGGGCTGGCGCTGCTGGTCAACCTGCTGCGTTCGGTGCCTTTCATCATTCTCATGATCGTGCTGATTCCGATCACGCTGTGGATGATGGGCACCTCGCTCGGGGTACGCGGCGCGATCGTGCCGCTGGTCATCGGTGCCGCACCGTTCTACGCGCGCCTGGTGGAAACCGCGCTGCGCGAAGTGGACCGCGGCGTGATCGAAGCCAGCCAAGCGATGGGCGCCACCACCTGGCAGCTGGTCAGCCGGGTATTGCTGCCCGAAGCACGGCCGGGCCTGATCGCCGGTGCCACCGTCACGGTGATCGCCCTGATCGGCTTCACCGCCATGGGCGGCGCGATCGGCTCCGGTGGGTTGGGCGACCTGGCCTTCCGCGACGGCTACCAGCGCTCGCACACCGACGTGGCCCTGGTCACCGTGGTGCTGCTGCTGGTGCTGGTCCAGCTGCTGCAGATGCTGGGCGATTGGCTGGTAGGGCGGTATTCGCGCAAATAATGTGCTGGAGCCACGCCCTGCGTGGCTTGGCTTGGCCTCTTGTCCGCATGAATACTTGCGCTACGGGCCGTGGTAGTACGAAATTAAGCTTGGATCCTCAGGCGTTCCCGCTAGATGTCTACTCGTAAATTCAATATCTTCAACAGTCGGCGGTACCAAGTCCGAATCGATCAACAGGAACTGTATCGGTTGATTGCCTTCGCCCTGCGCAATCCTGTAAATCTCCCGATATAGAGATTCAACCAGAGCGGGGTTCTCATCGTCACTGATGTTCTTCGTCGGGCTGTCTATCACCAAAACCGATGGCACAGGGAGGCCGCGCTCTCTGGCGGTCTCGTGAATTGCGAGTGCGTAACACACGTTAAAAAGCGTCTTCTTTCCGCCGCTTCCGGCTTCCCAGAAATTCCATTCTTGATCTCCGTGAAGAATTTCAGGGCGCCATGTCCGAGTGTCGATGATCACATCGTCTTCCGTGGAGACGCCGGGGAATCCAATTGATAGCATAATTTGCTTGAAGCGATCGGCTATGGCGGAAACGTTGCTGTCTGCGAGTCGGAGGCTATCCGCCGCATGTTTTAAAGAAGCTCTAGTTCGATCAATGACCGCTTCAAGGATCGCAGCCTCCTCCTCCAGCTCGGAGATGGCCTTCGGCATCATCTGAAGGCGCTCAAGCGAGTGCACACGCTCTTGTAACGTTGCCTCCTTCCTATCCAGCTCCCTCAGTGTCTCCACTGACGCGGAGTCATAACGGAGAAGGTCCATGGATAACTTATAGTCTGCGGCGCGCTTATCCTCTCGGAGCAGCGTGAGCTGCTTCTTGGCGCGAGCAAGAGATTTTTGGCGTCTGGCGATTGAGTCAGAAAGCTGGTCGATTCTGTCGTTCAACTCTCGTCTTGCGGCCTCAAGTTTTACGCTGTCGACCTCCCGAGCTTGAAAAATAGGGGAGCAGCAGAGTGTGCAGGAGTCCACGCTCGTGCGCGACGAGATGTCCGCCGCACAGCGGGGGCAGGTCCTGAATGGGACATCACCAAGCACGTCTCCGGCCCATTCTGATCTGGAAGACTTCAACTTGGCGGTTACAAACTCTGCCTTCAAGGCGCGTTGCTCGCTGACAGTCGCCTCCATCTCCGATATAGAGCTCTCCGTCCCAGCAATCTCCGCATCCAGACCGCGAATGCTGGCTCTTAGGGGTTCTGTTGGATGAATGGCCGCACTTCGCCCAGCCTCAGCGATTGTTCTGCTTGCCTTGAGTCCTGCCAGTTCTGACGTGGTTGCCTCTATCCTCGCTTCAACGTCAATCTCTGATCCAAGCTCAAACTTTTCCATGAACTGACGTATCTGTTTGGCGGCTTCTCGCTTCGCTTTCTGTTCGTCAATCGCTGCGTACAGGGCTTGCTCAAGCTCGTTCATCCGCAGAGAATGAAGGCCTGTGAAGAATCGCATGGCATCTTGGCTTTTGCGTCCTTTAAATGGATCTTCGAGACGGAAGAACGATGAATCCAAGTGTTCTTGCTCCAGATAGCAGTACCACCAGATATCTCTGAAGCTGAGTCGTACCAATGGTGAATCCCAGTCTCGTCGGCTCTTTCGAACTTTTATGGGTGTCACTCCGCACAAGTAAAAGAGCAGATCGCTCAAGTTGCAAACCTGCTCTCCCGCGATAAGCGCTGGGCCCGCTGCGATGGTGGCATTGACTGACTCCGATTCAGCGACATCCCCTGTATAGGAGGCCTGGCTCTCTGGCATTGAATCGGTAGAAATTTCTTCGGTAAGGTGCAACTGCCTAGGCACCAGTGCCCATGTCACGCGCACGGTTTGCGTGTCCGTGACCGAGCGTTCGATCGCGCAGCGAAAGTTTCCCAGCTCAACATCCAATTTCGCGGACAGCAGCTCGCTCTTGATTGCGGCCGTCCGCTCGAGGTCACCTCCAAAACAGTAGTCTATAAGCCTCGCGACCGTCGATTTTCCCGTTCCAACCGGTCCATAAAGGAACGTCACCGAGCGAGAAAAGGGCACTATCTCGACAGAGCTTTGATTTGTCAGTGTGAGGCTGAGTAGTTTTACCCTCATGTCGGAATCGCCACGTTCGACCGCAAGGAAATTATCTCCGGAAAGGTCTCATAGATAAATTTCATCAAGTTGGTTGCCGTCAAGTCGAAGTTCCGCTTCAGGATGTTGGCGCGCTGAGAAAGAATCTCAAGGTCCTTATTCGAGGCTAGCATCTGTGCCACTCGCTTCCCATCCTTAGTCACTGATATCACAACCTTTCGTCCTTCAATCGATATCGCAACTAGGCCTTTCGATGTCAGCACATTCAAGTACTCTTTGTATCGATGATCCCAAGGGCCAAAACGATACCTGACCATTTCGGACTCCACGCTGTAGCGCTCGTGCTCCTGAAGCTGGAGATCTCTGATTGATCTGCCTTTCGATAAAAGTGCTTTCTCAAGCATGACGGGATAGCGCAGTAGGAAGTCCAGTTTCGCAAGCTTTGTGATTCCCTCAACTGAAGATCCTTCCTCGTCGTTCTGGAACGCCGCGATTAATATGAGAATTCTCGCCTCATTCAGCGACGGTGAATCATCCAATTCTGCGATCATCTTCACGATATCCATTATTCGTCTTCCCAAGGTCGGTCCGTGCTCCAAGCAATCTTGCATTCCGCAGTTAACTCGTAAGCAATGCCCTCAACATGAGAGTCACTGCAGTCGAACAATTCTTCTTTTGCCTGTCTGCGCGAGTTGATGTTGTTGCGCAGTTGCATGGCCATCTCTTTGCCGAAAGTGGACTTGTCGGTACAGGTCTCGTCATACGCTTTCGCTGCCTCAGAGAGAGCTACGCTTCGAACGTGATCGTACCGTTCCAATCCTCTTTCATTGCCGAACTTTTTCGTCCATCCAAGAGCAAGATAGTCCGCCTTATCTCGGAGATCGGCTGCAGCATTGATCGAGTTGAAAGAGAATCCGCCGGCATCTAGCTTGCGAGATAGTAGCTCAGATGATCCATGCCCTGGCATCGGAGTCAGCGCAGTGTCGCCGGAGAGCATTGCCGTTGACACTAGGCCGGATGTGAGCGCTTGGAGGATTTTTTCTTGCGTCATACGCTTTCCGGCGATAGCCATCGACACCTCGTTAGTCGGTGCGAGGGAGCGGACGTATGCTGAGAGCGCTTGGTCGTGTTCCAGGCTGGAGGCCTTACAGCACTCGTCAATCAAGCGGGTTGCCGCCTTCTGAAGCTGTTCATATGTACAGTTCTTGGCACCTGACCACATTAGAGAAAGGTCGCCCACCAGTCGAATTAGCGAGTCCTCGAGCTTAGGTAGGTTGTCTCTCGCGTGGCACTTTTTCAGGGTTCGAAGGGCTTGCGCTTCTGAGACGCCCGCTTCAATTGCTCGCGCAGAAATCCATTTCTGTATGGGGCCAGAGAGATCGCTAAAAATTGTCGCATCGTGCGCCTCTTTAATGATGTTTTTTAAGCTCGCAGCGTTTTTTGCATCGTGCAGAGGATGGTTCGTAGCGAAGAGAAAGCTTCGAAAAGATTCAGGGAACAGGTTGTCAAGAAAGCAGAAGCGAGCGAATGAAGATTTTACCTGCTCGTCACTCGCTTTCCAGACAGGTTGGTTTGATGCTCGCGTCTTGACTTGGATGCCGGTCCACCGTCCATCGGTGTGCTTAATTAGAATGTCTTCATGGTGTTCACAGTAGATTTCGTCCGCATCTTGGTCCGCGTCGATAGCGCCACAGCAGGCAGTTGCTGCATAGGTGTACTGATAGCGAAACCTCCGGGAAGTTTCGTCGCCCGGGTCGTCCTGTGCCAAAGTGGTCTCAAGCATCATTGCGATCGAAGTCCCTTTATTCCTTTTGGGCAGTTGAGCGATGCACTCCATATGTGCACCGGTCAGGCTGAGATCTGAACGGACATACGTTACATTCATCATGCACCCCCCGTCTTGCACCAGCTGTCGTAGCTGCCTCGGCGGTCTCGCCTCTAGATGAGACTGCGCGGCGCGGCGCGGAACCTCTACAGCCTTTTCTTGATGTTGGAGCTGCGCTACGACCTGAACAAGGGCGGGTGTCGTTCCCAACTAGAGATCGGCGACATGGCGATCCGTTGGGTGGCAACAGCGTGCCGACGCCGCTGCTTCGGTTACCACTGCGCACTTAGTCAGCTAGTAGGTGTGTGACGAACGCCTGTGTTATATTCCGCGTAGCGTAATACGCTGCGCGGAATGATCCAGTCCGTCGCTGCCGCCATGCGCTCGCCCTGTTCGAAGGCCGTTGCCCCCGGCAGTTCCTGGGGCTCTAGCTGGCCGCCGAACGCATGCTGCGGATGCTCGATGCTGCGCAGATCCTGCCGTTCCTGCGCAGCACACCCGGCAACCGCGTTGAAACAGCTGAACGGGGAAGGCGCGGCCAGTACACCATCCGCATCAATGCCCAGTGGCGGTTGTGCTTTATCTGTACCGAAGCCGGTCCGCGCGATGTCGAGAGCGTTGATTAACACTGAGGTGCCGCCATGAGCCGTCCCAAGAACAACCTGAGGGCCATCCACCCGGGCGAGATCCTGCGCGAGGAATTCCTGGCTCCGTTGAAGCTGAGCATCAACGCGCTGGCCCGCGCGCTCGACGTGCCGGCCACCCGGCTGCATGCCATCGTGCATGAAACCAGGGGCGTCACCGCGGATACGGCGGCCCGGCTGGCGCGCCATTTCGGCGGTGACGCCGCCTCGTGGCTCGCACTGCAGGCCGAATACGACCTCAAGACCCTGCCTACGTGGCAGGACATCGAACGCAGGGTCATGCCCCGCGTTGCGGCCTGATCACCTTACGTTCGGAACCTCGTAGCCCAGGCGGTCCACCTGCTCGGGGTGCTGCGGCACGCGCTTGAGCTTGTCGGTGTTGACCCCGTACTGGTCGCGCAGGCGGGTGGCCAGCTCCTTGTACAGGTCCTTGTCCATGTCCGGCTTGCGCGCAAAGATCCAGGCCATCTCGCGGCCCGGGTACCCCAGCATCGCCCACGAATAATCCGGCGCCACTTCCAGTACGCGGGTATGGGTCGGCACCACCTTGTAGAACCAGGTGCGCCAGTTGTGGTTGCCGCTCTCCTCGTCCACCGAGGCACGCACGGTCAGCTCCTGCTGCGGCTGCGAGAAGCCGTCGCGGAACCGATAGGTGATCGAGACTTTCTGGTCGCCGCGCAGCGTGTACTGGTTGACGCTGGCCACGTGGCCACGCTCGACCGGGTTCGGCACGCGGCCGATGACGTACCAGGTACCCATGAACTTCTGCAGGTCGATCGGCGCGCTGGCCGGGGTGCTGACCGTCGGCACCGGGGTCGGCTTGCTGTCGCCGAACGCACAGGCGGACAGCAGCGACAGCGTCGACAGCAGCAGGACAACGCGAAGCGGGCGGTTCGAAGACATGCGGCGAAAAGCTCCAGTGGTGGTACAGGCCATGGGTCGGTCAGCGTGGCTGCAGGCATGGTGGGTGGGACGGAAGAGAACGTCAATGGCGGGAATGCGAAGGTCGCAGCCTGTGAGATGGCAGCGCGGCAAGGTGACGCATCACTTTCGCATGGAGCCCTGTCATGACCCTGTCGTCTTCGCGCCGTTCCCGCACCCCGCAGCCTGGCACCCGCGCCCTGCAGGCCCCCGATCCCCGCATCCTGCGGGGCGTTCGCCAGGTGGCCCTGGCCGGTCTGGCCGTGGTGCTGGTGTGGCCGGCCGCGCGTGGCAGCAGTGAATGGGTGGGGTGGTTGCCGATGTGGCTGGTCGGCATGCCGTGCCTGGCGTGGTGGAGCCTGTACCGCTTCCGCCTGCCGACTTCGCTGTTGGCCTGGCAGGCCCGCCGCCGGCGCGGCCCGCAGGCGCGGCGCCGGGTCCGCCGCGCGGCTCCCCGCCTTCGCCCTGACCTTCGACAGGGGGGAGCGGGGCAGGCCGTGTGATAGCGTCCGGGGGATATGACCGCCTGGAGCCCCAATGTCACGACTCGCCTCTGCCTGCCTGATGGCAGGCCTGTTCTCTGCTGGTGCCGCTGGAACCGCGATGGCCGCTGAGACCCCCGCCGATCCCTACGCCTGGCTGGAAGATGTCACCGGCGACACGTCCTTGGATTGGGTCAAGCAGCAGAACGCCAAGTCCGAAGGGCGCCTGGCCCAGACCCCGGCCTTCAAGCAGATGGAAGCCAGCATCCGCGAGGTGCTCGATTCGGATGCCAAGATTCCCGGCGTGCAGAAGATCGGCGAGTACTACTACAACTTCTGGAAGGACAAGCAGCACGAGCGCGGCCTGTGGCGGCGCACCACGCTGGATGAGTACCGCAAGCCTGCCCCGAAGTGGGAGACCGTGCTCGACCTGGACGCGCTGAACAAGGCCGAGGGCGAGAACTGGGTGTGGCACGGTGCCGAATGCCTGCGCCCGGAGTACACCCGCTGCCTCGTCGCGCTGTCGCGCGGTGGCGCCGATGCCGACGTGACCCGCGAATTCGACCTGGCCAACAAGCGCTGGATCAAGGACGGCTTCTTCCGTCCCGAATCCAAGGGCGGGCTGGGCTGGATCGACCGCGACACCGTGTTCGTCTACACCGATTTCGGCAAGGACAGCATGACCACCTCCGGCTACCCGCGGGTGGCCAAGCTGTGGAAGCGCGGCACGCCGCTGTCGGCGGCCAGCGTGGTCTACGAAGGCAAGTCCGATGACATGTACATCGCGGCGATGCACGACGATACGCCCGGCTATGAGCGCAACCTGGTCAGCCGCACGCTGGCCTTCTACAACAACGAGATCTACCTGCGCGCCGACGATGGCACGCTGACCAGGATCGATGCGCCGAACTCGGCCGAGAAGGGTCTGCGTAAGCAGTGGCTCACCCTGGAGCTGCGCGATCCGTGGACGGTGGGTGGCAAGACCTATGCCGCCGGTTCGCTGCTGATCACCAGGCTGGACGATTTCATCGCCGGCAAGCGTGATTTCGAGGTGCTGTTCGCCCCCACCGCGACCACCTCGCTGGCCGGCTCGAGCTGGACGAAGAACCACCTGGTGCTCAACGTGCTGGATGACGTCAAGAGCCGCCTGCAGGTGCTGACGCCGTCAGCCGAGGGCTGGAAGAAGAGCGACTTCACCGGCGCGCCCTCGTTTGGCACCGTGGCGGTAGGCGCGGTGGATGCCGACGAAAGCGATGCGGTGTGGATGACCGTCACCGACTACCTGACCCCGACCACCCTGGCGCTGGCTGAGATCGGCAAGCAGCCGGAAGTGCTCAAGACCATGCCGGCGTTCTTCGATGCCGAAGGCAAGGTGATCGAGCAGCACTTCGCCACCAGCAAGGACGGCACCCGCGTGCCGTACTTCGTGGTGCATGCCAAGGACATGAAGCTGGACGGGTCCAACCCGACCCTGCTGTACGGTTACGGCGGCTTCGAGATCTCGCTGACCCCGTCGTACTCCGGCGGCATGGGCCGCGCCTGGCTGGAAAAGGGCGGCGTGTACGTGGTGGCCAACATCCGTGGCGGTGGCGAGTACGGCCCGCGCTGGCACCAGGCGGCGCTGAAGCAGAACCGGCACAAGGCGTATGAGGACATGGCTGCAGTTGCCCGCGACCTGGTGAGCCGGAAGATCACCTCGCCCCGGCACCTGGGCGTGCAGGGCGGCAGCAACGGTGGCCTGCTCACCGGCAACATGCTCACCCAGTACCCGGAGCTGTTCGGGGCGGTAGTGGTGCAGGTGCCGCTGCTGGACATGAAGCGCTACAGCCACCTGCTGGCCGGCGCCTCGTGGATGGCCGAATACGGCAACCCCGACACCGCCGACTGGGCGTACATTCAAACCTTCTCGCCGTACCACCTGTTCGATCCGAAGAAGACGTATCCTCCGGTGCTGTTCACCACCTCGACCCGTGACGACCGCGTCCACCCGGGCCATGCCCGCAAGATGGCGGCGAAGATGATCGAGGCGGGCAAGGACGTCACTTACTACGAGAACATCGAAGGCGGCCACGGCGGCGCGGCGAACAATGCGCAGGCCGCGCACATGTCGGCGCTGGCCTACAGCTTCCTGTGGGAACAGTTGAAATAAGAAGGTGTGCCGACCAACGGTCGGCACCTACCCTCGGTAGCCACCGACCGTTGGTCGGTGCACGCCTCCGGGTGGTGGGGCGTCTGGTTGGCTCCACCCCTTTTGAACGCCGCGCGTGATGCGCGGCGTTTTTTTTCAGCCCTTCCAGGTTTCCAGGCCGCGCGTGATCCTTGCCACGGCTTCCTCCAATCGCGGAATTTCCTGCGTATACGCCAGCCGCACGTGCTGGTTGGCGCGGTAATGCCCGAAATCCAGGCCCGGGGTGAACGCCACGTGCTCGGTTTCCAGGAAGTGCGCGCAGAAGGCCTGCGCGTCATCGGTGAACCCGCTGACGTCGCAATAGAGATAGAACGCGCCTTCCGGTTCGACCTCGATGCGGAAGCCCAAGGCCCGAAGGGCGGGCAGCAGGTAGTCGCGACGTGCCTGGAAGGCGTGGCGGCGCTGCTCGAAGATGGCGATGGTGTCCGGCTCGAAGCAGGCCAGCGCGGCATGCTGGGCGATACTGGAGGCGCTGATGTACAGATTCTGGGCCAGCTTCTCCAGGTCTGCCACGGCCTGCGGCGGTGCCACCAGCCAGCCCAGCCGCCAGCCGGTCATGCCGAAGTACTTGGAGAAGCTGTTGAGCACGAACGCGTCGTCGTCGACCTGCAGCACGCTGGGCGCATCCATGCCGTAGGTGAGGCCGTGGTAGATCTCATCCACCACCAGGTGGCCGCCACGCGCCTTCAACGACTGCGACAGCGCAGCCAGCTGCGCCGCCGACAACACCGTACCGGTCGGGTTGGCTGGAGACGCCACCAGCGCACCGACGCTGGCGGCATTCCAATGGGTGTCCACCAGGGATGGGGTCAACTGGTAGGCGGTGTGCGGCCCCACCGGCACCAGTTGCGCCGCGCCTTCCACCAGCCGCAGGAAATGGCGGTTGCACGGGTAGCCCGGGTCGGCCAGCAGCCAATGGCGGTCGGGATCGACCAGCAGGCTGCTGGCCAGCAACAGCGCGCCCGAGCCGCCGGGGGTGACCAGGATCCGCTCCGGGTCCAGGTCCAGGTTGTAGCGGGTGCCGTAGAACCCGGCGATGGCCGCACGCAGGGCCGGCAGCCCGCGCGCGGCGGTGTAGCGGGTATGCCCGGCGGCCAGCGCGGCCTGGCCGGCCTGCACGATGGGCGCGGCCGTGGTGAAGTCCGGCTCGCCGATTTCCAGGTGGATCACATCATGGCCGGCCTGTTCCAACGCCTGCGCTCGGGCCAGCAGGGACATCACGTGGAAGGGTTCGATTTCCTGGCTGCGGCGGCTGTAGCCAGCCGTGGGGATGCGGGTGCTCATGCAGCCCATGATAGGCGAGGGCCTGCGCGCTTGCCGTGGGTGCCGCCGCGCCGCCAGACTGGCCACCATTGCATTCACTGGCAAGGAGCCCTATCTCGTGAAATCCCCCCTTCCTTTTCTGGTTGCCACCCTGATGACCGCTTCCGTGCATGCCGCCCCCGCGCTGACCCCACCCGACGCCGAGAAGCATCCGCACGCGGTCACCACTCCGTTCGGTGCGACCCGCAATGACGATTACTACTGGCTGCGGGACGACAAGCGCGAAGCGCCGGCCATGCTGGCCTATCTGAATGCGGAGAACGCCTACACCGACCAGGTGATGGCCCCGCTCAAGCTGCTGCAGGACACCCTGTACAAGGAGATCGTCGGCCGCATCAAGCAGGACGATGCCAGCGTGCCGGCGCGCGAGCGCGGCTACTGGTATTACAGCCGCTACGAAACCGGCAAGGACTACCCGATCCAGGCGCGCCGCAAGGGCAGCATGGAAGCGCCGGAAGAAATCCTGCTCGACCTCAACGTGATGGCCGAGGGCAAGGGCTACTTCGACGTGGGCGATGCCGACGTAAGCCAGGACAACCACCTGCTTGCCTGGGCCGAGGACGACGTCGGCCGCCGCCAGTATGTGATCCGTTTCAAGGACCTGCGCACCGGTGAGGTGCTGCCGGACCGCATTGAGAATGTCTCGGCCAACGTGGTCTGGGCCGACGACAACCGCACGCTGTTCTACGTGGAAAACGACCCGGAAACCCTGCTCACCGTGCGGGTGAAGAAGCACGTGCTGGGTACCCCGACCCACAGCGACGTGCTGGTGTACGAGGAAGCGGACGACAGCTTCTACATGGGCGTGGGCCGCACCCGTGACGACCGCTTCATCACCATCGACCTGCACAGCACCGTCAGCTCGGAAAGCCGCTACGCACCCGCCGCCAACCCGCAGCAGTTCACGGTGCTGGCGCCGCGTGCGCGCGATGTGGAATACGACGCCGACCATTTCGGTGGGCGCTGGGTGATCCGCACCAACGATGCCGGTGCGAAGAACTTCAAGATCGTCACCGCGCCCACCGATGCCACCGCACGCAGCCAGTGGACCGACTGGGTGGCGCACGATGACAACGTGCTGGTGGAGGGCTTCGAACTGTTCGACGGCTTCACTGCGATCGCCGAGCGCTCCAACGCGCTGGAGCGGGTGCGCCTGCTGTTCGCCGATGGGCGCCAGGACTACGTCAAGGCCGACGAGCCGGCGTATTCCATGGGCCTGGCCGCCAATCCCGAAGCGGATACGCCGTGGCTGCGCTATGCCTACACCTCGCTGACCACGCCGACCACCACCTACGAGCTCAACACCACCACCGGTGAGCGCCGCCAGCTCAAGCAGCAGCCGGTGATCGGCTATGACCCGGCGCAGTACACCACCGAACGGGTGTGGGTGACCGCGCGTGACGGCGCCAAGGTGCCGGTGTCGCTGGTCTACCGCAACGGTTTCAGGAAGGACGGCACGGGCGCGCTGTATCAGTACGCCTACGGCAGCTATGGCATGTCGATGGACCCGGGTTTCAACCAGACCGTGGTCAGCCTGCTCGATCGCGGCGTGGTGTATGCCATCGCGCACATCCGCGGCGGCGAGGAAATGGGCCGCGCCTGGTACGAGGACGGCAAGCTGTTGAAGAAGCAGAACACCTTCAACGACTTCGTCGATGTCACCCGCGAACTGGTCCGGCAGGGCTATGCCGCCAAGGACCGGGTGGCCGCGTCCGGTGGCAGCGCCGGCGGCCTGCTGATGGGTGCGGTGGCCAACCAGGCCCCGCAGGATTACCGGGTGATGGTGGCACAGGTGCCGTTCGTGGACGTGGTGACCACCATGCTGGATGCCAGCATCCCGCTCACCACCAACGAATACGACGAGTGGGGCAACCCGGAAAACCGCGAGTACTACGACTACATGCTGGGTTACTCCCCGTATGACAACGTGCAGCGCCAGGCCTACCCGTCGCTGTTCGTCGGCACCGGGTTGTGGGATTCGCAGGTGCAGTACTGGGAGCCGGCCAAGTGGGTGGCGCGCCTGCGCGACGACAACACCGGCACCGCGCCGATCGTGTTCCGCACGAACATGGAAGCCGGCCACGGCGGCAAGTCCGGCCGCTTCCAGCGTTACCTGGAGCTGGCCGAGTCGTATGCGTTCGTGCTCGACCAGCTGGGCGTCGATACGGCGCCGTAACGCTGCGTGCCGGCGCCGACCATCGCGGTCGGCGCCGGGCCTCGCTATCCTCACGGCATGACCCTGCCCGAACGCCCCGAGCACCCCGATGCCGCGCCTGCGCGGCCACCGGTGCGCTTCCGCTGGGCCTGGTGGTTGCTTGCCTATGCCAGCCTGGGCACCGGCATCGTCGGCATCTTCGTGCCCGGCCTGCCGACCACGGTGTTCGTCCTGATTTCGGCCTGGGCCGCCTCACGCGGTTCCGAGCGCCTGCACACCTGGCTGCTGCAGCACCCACGGTTCGGCCCGGCCATTGGAAACTGGCAGGCGCATGGCGCGGTCAGCCGCAAGGGCAAGTGGATGGCCACCCTGACCATGGCGGTGTGCGCCAGCATCATGTTGTGGTGCGTGCCGATCGCCTGGGTGAAGTGGCTGTCGATCGGCTGCATGACGGTGGTGGCGGCGTGGCTGTGGACCCGGCCGTTGCCGCCCTAGCACTGCCCGGGCCGGCCAACGGCCGCCGCTACCCGTGGTGGCAGTCACCGGTCCGGGCGCACCGGTCCCATCTGGGCGTTCATTGAATCGGCACACCTGTCCTTTCGCGCGCCGCTATACTCGGGCCATGAGCATCCCCCATCGCAATCGCATCCTGATTCCGTTGGCAGCGCTGGCGCTGCTGTTCCTTTCGGCCTGTGGCAACAAGGGCCCGCTGGTCATGCCGCAGAAGCCGGTGCCGGTCGAAGAGCAGGCCGTCGAGCCGGCCGCCGATGCCGAGGCGGTACCGGAAGACACCAACGCCACCGACGATCCGCCGGTCGTGCCCGATCCGGTCGACCCGCAGCTCAACTCCGACGACGGGAATGAGTAAGGCCGCCTCCACCGCGCTGCGCTTCAGCAAGATGCACGGCGCGGGTAACGACTTCGTCGTGCTCGACCTGCGCGACGGTACCCCGGCACCCACCCCGGCATTGGCGGCCCAGCTGGCCAACCGCCACACCGGCGTCGGTTGCGACCAGATCCTGACCATCGAACCGCCGCGCGCGGAAGGCTCGGTGGCGGCCTACCGCATCTGGAATTCGGACGGCTCGCAGTCCGAACAGTGCGGCAACGGCGCGCGCTGCGTCGCGGCCTGGCTGGTGCGCGATGGTGCGGCGCAGGGCGAACGTTTCAACATCGACAGCCCGCTCGCCACCCACGCCATTGAACGTATCGGCGCCGATCACTACGCGGTGGCCATGGGCGTGCCGCGCTTCGAACCGGACCAGGTGCCGTTGCTGGGCTTTGCCCGTGCGCGCGAGGAATACCTGCTGCCGCTGCAGGGCGATACCGTGCGCTTTGGCGCGGTCTCCATGGGCAACCCGCATGCCGTGATCGAAGTCGGCCTGGTCGACGCCGCACCGGTCGAACGGCTGGGGCCCCTGCTGCAGCAGCACGCGACCTTCCCGCAGTCGGTCAATGTCGGCTTCGTGCAGGTGGTCGATCCGCAGCATGCGCGCCTGCGCGTGTTCGAACGCGGCGTCGGCGAAACGCTGGCCTGCGGCAGTGGCGCGTGCGCCGCAGCCGTGGTGATGATGCAGCGCGGCCGCCTGCAGCGCGACGCCACGGTGTCGCTGCCGGGGGGCGACCTGCGCCTGCGTTGGACGGCCGACGACGCCCAGGTAGTGATGTCCGGACCGGCTGCATTCGTCTTCGAAGGGGAGTGGAACGCATGAGCGACACCATCGAGAAGATCGGCGCACATGAAGTCGCCGCGTGGCTGCGCCGGCACCCGGCGTTCCTGAAGCAGTTCCCGGACCTGGCCTTGACCCTGGTGGTGCCGCGCGACGATGGCCCCACCGCGTCGCTGGCCAGCTACCAGCTGGAAGTGCTGCGCGACAAGAACCGCGAGCTGTCGCGCCGGCTGGCCGACCTGGCGGCCAACGCGCAGGTCAACGAACGCCTGGCCGTGCGCACCCACCAGCTCACGCTGGCACTGATGAAGCAGGACAGCGCCGCCGATACCCTGCGCGCCATGGCCGCTTCGCTGGAGGAAGACTTCGCCGGTGACCTCGTGCGGCTGGTGGTGTTGCATCCGGTGCAGGGCCTGGAGCAGGCACCGTGGCTGCAGGTGATCGAAGAAGGCAGCCCGCTGCTGGCATCGTTCCGCGATTGCCTGAAGGATGGCGAGCCGATCTGCGGCCGCCTGCAGCCGGAGAAGAACACGGTGCTGTACGGCGGGCGCGTGGATGAAGTGCAGTCCAGCGCATTGCTGCCGTTGCCGGGCGTGGGCCTGATCGCGGTGGGCAGCCATGATGGCAACCGCTTCTACCCGGGCATGGGCACGCTGTTCCTGCGCATGATGGGCGAGGCGCTGGCCGTGGCCCTCAAGCGCTTCGACCCGGCCTGAGACCGCGCCGGCGCCATCCCGCATGAACGCCGTCCAGGATTTCCTCGGGTACCTGCAGGTGGAGCGTCGCGCATCGGCGCACACGCTGGATGCCTACCGCCGTGACCTGGCCGCGCTCGATGCCTGGGCGATCCAGCAGGAGGGCAGCGCGGAAGGGCTCGATGGCGCGCAGCTGCGCCAGTTCATCGCGGCCGAACACCGCCGCGGGCTGGCGCCAAAATCACTGCAGCGCCGGCTGTCGGCCTGCCGCAGTTTCTACGCGTGGCTGCTCAAGCACCACCGCATCGCAGTCAGTCCCGCCGCCGGCCTGAAGGCCCCGAAGGCACCGCGCAAATTGCCGCAGGTGCTCGATGCCGATGAAGCGGTGCGCCTGGTGGAACTGCCCACCGATGCACCGCTCGGTCTGCGCGACCGCGCGCTGCTCGAACTGTTCTATTCCTCCGGCCTGCGTCTGAGCGAACTGTGCGCGCTGATCTGGCGCGACCTGGATTTCGCCACCGGTCTTGTCAACGTGCTCGGCAAGGGCAATCGCCAGCGTCGCGTGCCGTTTGGTTCGCACGCGCGCGAGGCGCTGCTGGGATGGCGTGCGGAGAGCGGCGGCGGCGATGCGCAGCCGGTGTTCCCCGGGCGCAAGGGCGGGCCGATCACCCAGCGCGCCGTACAGATCCGCATCCGCCAGCTGGCCCAACGCCAGGGCCTGTTCAAGCACGTGCACCCGCACATGCTGCGGCACAGTTTCGCCAGCCATATCCTCGAATCCTCCGGTGACCTGCGCGGCGTGCAGGAGCTGCTGGGCCATGCCGATATCGCCACCACGCAGATCTACACCCACCTGGATTTCCAGCACCTGGCCAAGGTCTACGACGCCGCGCACCCACGGGCAAAGCGGCGCACGGGCGACAACGAAAGCTGAACCGGACCACTGCGTCACCCGGGCGCAGGGCAGGGCGGCTTGAAGGATCGGCCGGTGGCCCCACCTCTGTTCTTGTCACCCCGGAGGCTCCATGGATCCCAGTCAGAACCCCAACGTGTTTCACGCCACCACCATCATTTCGGTGCGCCGCAACGGTCATGTCGCCGTCGCCGGCGATGGCCAGGTCACCCTCGGCCACACCGTCATGAAGGGCAACGCGCGCAAGGTGCGCCGCCTGGGCCGCGAGGGCCAGGTGCTGGCCGGATTCGCCGGTGCCGCCGCCGACGCATTCACCCTGTTCGAGCTGTTTGAAGCCAAGCTGGAAAAGCACGGCCAGCTGCAGCGTGCCGCCGTGGAGCTGGCCAAGGACTGGCGTACCGAACGCCGCCTGGGCAAGCTCGAAGCCCTGCTCGCCGTGGCCGACAAGGACACCTCGCTGATCATCAGCGGCACCGGTGACGTTATCGAACCGGAAGACGGCATCATCGCGATCGGTTCCGGCGGTTCCTACGCCTTGTCCGCCGCGCGCGCACTGCTGGCGCACACCGAACTGGATGCGCGCACCATCGCCACCGAATCGATCAACATCGCCGGTGACATCTGCATCTACACCAACCGCAACGTGGTGGTCGAGGAGCTTTGACCCTGCGGGTCAAAATCGGTAGTGCCGACTGTCAGTCGGCAGCATGTATCAGCAGTAGTGCCGACTGTTAGTCGGCAGCATGTATCAGCAGTAGTGCCGACTGTTAGTCGGCAGCATGTATCAGCAGCCGACTAACAGTCGGCTCTACCAGTCGGCTCTACCAGTCGGCTTTACCTTACCGTTACGTCAGTGTCGTAGCCCCGGACAGCCCTGCCATTTTCCCCAGAATTTTTTGTGAGCGCACCCATGCCGCACAACAACGAATCATCCTCCGCCACCATGACCCCGCGCGAAATCGTGCAGGAGCTGGACCGCCACATCGTCGGCCAGCACGACGCCAAGCGCGCCGTGGCTATCGCCCTCCGCAACCGCTGGCGGCGCATGCAGCTGCCAGCCGAGCTGCGCGATGAAGTGATGCCCAAGAACATCCTGATGATCGGCCCGACCGGCGTCGGCAAGACCGAAATCGCACGCCGCCTGGCCACCTTGGCCAAGGCCCCGTTCGTCAAGGTTGAAGCCACCCGCTTCACCGAAGTCGGCTACGTCGGCAAGGACGTCGAACAGATCATCCGTGACCTGGCCGATACCGCCGTCAAGCTGTACCGCGAAATGGCCAAGGTGCGCGTGCGCAACCAGGCCGAAGAGCGTGCCGAAGACCGCATCCTCGACGCACTGCTGCCGCGTCGTGCAGGCGGCATCGGCTTCGATCCGGAAGCCGCCCGCAACGAACCCTCCGCCCAGGACAACGAAACCCGCATCAAGTTCCGCCGCATGCTGCGCAACGGCGAGCTGGACGATCGCGAGATCGAACTGGAAGTGGCCGCCAACATCGGCGTGGACATCATGACCCCGCCGGGCATGGAGGAAATGGGCCAGCAGCTGCGCCAGATGTTCTCCAGCCTGGGCGGCGGCAAGGCGCAGAAGCGCACCGTCACCATCAAGGCCGCGCGCCCGCTGCTGGTGGAAGAGGAAGCAGGCAAGCTGGTCAACGAAGACGACATCCGCAGCGCCGCGATCGAAGCCTGCGAACAACACGGCATCGTCTTCATCGACGAGATCGACAAGGTCGCCAAGCGCGGCGACAACGTCGGCGGCGGCGATGTCTCCCGCGAAGGCGTGCAGCGCGACCTGCTGCCGCTGGTGGAAGGCTCCAACGTGTCCACCAAGTACGGCACGGTCAAGACCGACCACATCCTGTTCATCGCCTCCGGCGCGTTCCACCTGGCCAAGCCGAGCGACCTGATCCCCGAACTGCAGGGCCGCTTCCCGATCCGCGTGGAACTGGGTGCCCTGAGCAAGCAGGATTTCGTCCGCATCCTGACCGAGCCCAAGGCCGCGCTGACCAAGCAGTACGAAGCGCTGCTGGCCACTGAAGGCGTGACCGTGAACTTCACCGAAGACGCCGTGGATCGCCTTGCCGAAATCGCGTTCCAGGTCAACGAGCGCCAGGAGAACATCGGCGCACGTCGCCTGCATACCGTGCTGGAACGCCTGCTCGATTCGCTGAGCTACGAAGCCCCGGACCGCGATGGCGAAACCCTGGCCATCGATGCGGCCTACGTCGACAAGCACCTGGGCGAGCTGGTCAAGGATCCGGACCTGAGCCGGTACATCCTGTAAGCGGCGGGTCAACGAGGCAGAGCCGGGCTTTGCCCGGCTGCTCTTCGCTCGAACGTCATGGCGCCTGATGGGCGGCTTCGGAACCTCTAAACGCCGGAATGTTGGCCGTGATCGTCGCGCAAACGCCTTCGGACGGTTGGGCCGCGCTACGCGCGGTGTCCGGCCAACGGCCGGGGCTACGAGTTGTTACGTAACGTCCGGAGATCTGGATATGCCAGCCGACGCCGATGGTTGATTGATCCCGATCCCAATGGCCCCGTAGAAATTCGTAGCCCCGGCCGTTGGCCGGACACCGCGCGCAGCGCGGCCCGAATGTCCGGAGCCGGTGACGTGACCGGTCGGATTCATGCGTCCGAGTGTAAACCCAGACCGAAACCACCCAGCAGTCACCCTTGTCGCCAGCACACGGGCGACATCGGACCAATCACGCCTCGTCGTCGGTCGGCAGGGCTTCGGGTGGGGCGCCCGGTACGAATACGCCGGGATTTACGAAGGCGCCGAAAACGGCGTCCAGGGTCTGGGTGCCGTCGCGCTGCAGCTCGAACAGTTCCGGTTCCAGCATCGCGCTGTACAGCACGCCGGTCAGGCTGGTGCTGATGATGCGGGCTACCGTGTCCACGTCCACGCCCTCGCGCAGTTGCCCCAGCTCGCGCGCGCGCTCGAATGCCGCGCTGAAAATCGCCAGCTCCTCACGTGACGCCTCCAGCTGCAGCTGCTGCATCGCCTGGCTTTCCACCGAAAGGTCGTTGCGCAGCATGATCTCCATCATGTTGCGCAACCGCTCGTCCGTGGCCAGTTCCCGGAAGGAGACCAACAGCGCCGAACGCAGGTCCAGTACCGGCGTGTTGCGTCGTGACGAGGTCGTCCGCCGCAGCCGCTCGATGAACGGCACCCGCTCGCGGTCGATCATCGCCGTCAGGACTTCGGTCTTGTTCTTGAAATGCCAATACACCGCGCCGCGGGTATAGCCCGCGCGCTCGCCGATCATCGCCAGGCTGGTGTTGGCGACCCCGAATTCGTGGAAGCAGCTCTGGGCCGCATCCAGGATGCCTTCCCGGGTGGCCTGCGCCGCTTCTTTGGTTTTTCTGGCCATGGCGCTGTGTACACGTGCTGGATGAAACCGGCCTGAATTGTACCCGTTTACAAACAAACATGCATGTATGTATATTTACGCCCCACTGCTATCCGGTGAGGCGTGCGCGTACCCGCGCGGGCCCGGCCACCCCCATTTCCGTTCCTGCTGCGAGCCTCCCATGTCCCGTACCCCGTACCGTCTTCTCGCGCTGTCCCTCGCGATCGCCCTGACCGTGTCCGCCTGCGGCGGCGGAGGTGAGGAGGGTCCGCAGGGTGGGCCGGGGCAGGTCACCGTGGCCACCCTGAAGGCCGAACAGGTCGGCCTCACCCGCGAGCTGCCCGGCCGCACCAATGCCTTCCTGGTCGCCGAAGTTCGCCCGCAGGTCAGTGGCATAGTCGCCAAGCGGCTGTTCACCGAGGGCGGCCTGGTCAACGCCGGCCAGCCGCTGTACCAGGTCGATGACGCCAGCTACCGCGCCGATGCCAACAGTGCCCGCGCCCAGCTGGCCCGCGCCGAAGCCACCGCCAACGCCGCCCGCCTGAGCGCCAAGCGCATCACCGAGCTGGCCAAGGTCGATGCAGTCAGCAAGCAGGACCTGGAAAACGCCGTGGCCGCCCAGAAACAGGCCGAAGCCGATGTCGGCGCCGCCAAGGCCGCCCTGGACGCCGCCAATGTCACCTTGGGCTTTGCCCGGATCACCGCACCGATCAGTGGCCGCATCGGCAAGTCCAGCGTCACCCAGGGCGCGCTGGTCAGCGCCGGCCAGGCCGACGCGCTGGCCACGGTGCAGCAGCTCGACCCGATCTACGTCGACCTGACCCAGTCGGCCAGCGAACTGCTGCAGCTGCGCCGCGAGCTGGCCAGTGGCCGCCTGCAGGACAACCAGAGCCTGCCCGTTACCGTGCTGCTCGACGACGGCACCGAGTTCGACCACAAGGGCACCCTGGAATTCTCCGAAGTCAGCGTCGACCCCACCACCGGCAGCTACGCGCTGCGGGTCAAGGTCGCCAACCCCGACCAGGTGCTGATGCCCGGCATGTACGTGCGTGCCGTGGTCGGTAGCGGCGTGCGCGACAACGCGCTGCTGGTGCCCATGCAGGGCATCGCCCGCGACGCCAAGGGCGACACCAGCGCCATGGTGGTCGGCAAGGACAACAAGGTCGAAGTGCGTCCGGTCAAGGTCAGCCGCGCGCTGGGCAGCAAGTGGCTGGTCGAAGACGGCCTGAAGCCCGGCGACAAGGTCATCGTTGAAGGCCTGCAGAAGATCCAGCCGGGCATGCCCGTGCAGGCCACCGAGATGGGCGCCGCGCCGGCCAAGCCGGCAACGCCGGCGGCCGCGGCCGACAAGCAGTAAGCGGAGAATTCCATGGCTCGTTACTTTATTGATCGCCCCATCTTCGCGTGGGTGATTGCGATCATCATCATGCTCGCCGGTGCGCTGGCGGTGCTCAAGCTGCCGGTGTCGATGTACCCGGAAGTGGCACCGCCCGCCGTCGAGATCAGCGCGTCCTACCCGGGCGCATCGGCCAAGGTGGTCGAGGACTCGGTGACCCAGATCATCGAGCAGAACATGAAGGGCATCGATGGCCTGATCTACTTCTCCTCCAACAGCTCGGCCAACGGCCAGGCCACCATCACCCTGACCTTCGAAAGCGGCACCGATCCGGACATCGCCCAGGTCCAGGTGCAGAACAAGCTGCAGCTGGCCATGCCGCTGCTGCCGCAGGAAGTGCAGCGCCAGGGCATCAACGTGGCCAAGTCCAGCAGCGGCTTCCTGCAGGTGATCGGCTTCGTCTCCAACGATGGCAGCATGGATGCCAACGACATTTCCGACTATGTCGGCTCCAATGTCGTCGATCCGCTCAGCCGCGTGCCGGGCGTGGGCAACATCCAGGTGTTCGGCGGCAAGTACGCCATGCGCATCTGGCTGGACCCCAACAAGCTGCACACCTACAAGCTGTCGGTGGACGAAGTCACCGCGGCGATCACCGCACAGAACGCCCAGGTGGCCATCGGCCAGCTCGGCGGCGCGCCGTCGGTGAAGGGCCAGCAGCTCAACGCCACCATCAACGCGCAGGACCGCCTGCAGACCCCGGAACAGTTCCGCAACATCCTGGTCCGCGGTGGTGCCGATGGCAGCGAGCTGCGCCTGGGCGATGTGGCCCGGGTCGAGCTGGGCGCCGAAAGCTATGACTTCGTGACCCGCTACAACGGCAAGCCGTCCAGCGGTATCGCGATCACCCTGGCCACCGGCGCCAACGCGCTGGATACCGCCAACGGCGTGCGCGCCGCGCTGGAGGACCTGAAGGAAAACTTCCCGGCCGGGCTGGAATCGGTAGTGCCGTATGACACCACCCCGTTCGTGCAGGTCTCGATCAAGGGCGTCATCAAGACCCTGATCGAAGCCATCGTGCTGGTGTTCGTGGTGATGTACCTGTTCCTGCAGAACTTCCGCGCCACCCTGATCCCCACCATCGCCGTACCGGTAGTGCTGCTGGGCACGTTCGGCATCCTGGCCGCGCTGGGCTTCTCGATCAACATGCTGACCATGTTCGCGATGGTGCTGGCGATCGGCCTGCTGGTGGACGATGCCATCGTGGTGGTGGAGAACGTCGAACGCATCATGTCCGAAGAAGGGTTGTCGCCGTTGGAGGCCACCCGCAAGTCGATGAGCCAGATCACCGGCGCCCTGGTCGGCATCGGCCTGGTACTGTCGGCGGTGTTCGTCCCGATGGCCTTCATGAGCGGCTCCACCGGCGTCATCTACCGGCAGTTCTCGGCCACGATCGTGTCCGCGATGGCGCTGTCGGTGCTGGTCGCCATCGTGCTCACCCCGGCGCTGTGCGCCACCATGCTCAAGCCGCTGAAAAAGGGCGAGCACCACGTGGCGCACAAGGGCTGGTCCGGGCGCTTCTTCGGCGGCTTCAACCGCGGCTTCGACCGTTCCAGCGAAACCTACCAGCGCGGGGTCAAAGGCATCCTGGCGCGGCCGTGGCGCTTCATGGCCATCTTCGTGGCACTGGCCGTGGCGATGGGCGTGCTGTTCGCGCGCCTGCCCAGCTCGTTCCTGCCCAATGAAGACCAGGGCATCCTGATGGCACTGGTGCAGACCCCGGTCGGCGCCACCCAGGAACGTACCCTGGAGGCGATGTACAAGCTGGAGGACCACTTCCTGAAGAACGAGACCGAAGCCGTGGAGTCGGTGTTCTCGGTGCAGGGCTTCAGCTTCGCCGGCATGGGCCAGAACGCGGGCATGGCCTTCATCAAGCTCAAGGACTGGAAGGAGCGTGATGCCGACCAGGGCGTGGGCCCGATCACCGGGCGCGCGATGGGCGCGCTGGGCCAGATCAAGGACGCCTTCATCTTCGCCTTCCCGCCGCCGGCCATGCCGGAGCTGGGCATTGGTTCGGGCTACACCTTCTTCCTGAAGGACAACAGCGGCCAGGGCCACGAGGCCCTGCTCAACGCGCGCAACCAGCTGCTCGGCGGTGCCGGGCAGAGCAAGCTGCTGGCCAACGTGCGCCCGAACGGCCAGGAAGACACCCCGCAGCTGCGCATCGACGTGGACGTGGAAAAGGCCAATGCACTGGGCCTGTCTACCAGCGCGATCAACAGCACCCTGGCCGCCGCGTGGGGCAGCAGCTACATCGATGACTTCATCGACCGTGGCCGGGTCAAGCGCGTGTATGTGCAGTCCGATGCGCCGTTCCGCATGAACCCGGACGACTTCAACCTGTGGTCGGTGAAGAACAACGCCGGTGAGATGGTGCCGTTCAGCGCCTTCGCCTCCAAGCGCTGGGACTATGGTTCGCCGCGCCTGGAGCGCTACAACGGCGTGTCGGCAATGGAAATCCAGGGCGAGCCCGCACCGGGCGTGGCCTCGGGCGATGCCATGGCCGAGATCGAACGCATCGCCAAGGACCTGCCGCCGGGCTTCGAGATCGAATGGACCGCGCTGTCCTACCAGGAACGCCAGGCCGGTTCGCAGACGCCGCTGCTGTACACGCTGTCGCTGCTGATCGTGTTCCTGTGCCTGGCCGCGCTGTATGAAAGCTGGAGCGTGCCGACCTCGGTACTGCTGGTGGCGCCGCTGGGCATCCTCGGTGCGGTGCTGGCCAATACCCTGCGTGGCATGGAACGCGACATCTACTTCCAGGTGGCGATGCTGACCACGGTGGGCCTGACCAGCAAGAACGCGATCCTGATCGTGGAGTTCGCCAAGGAAAACCTGGAGAAGGGCGCAGGCGTGCTGGAAGCCACCATGCACGCGGTACGCGACCGCCTGCGGCCGATCATCATGACCTCGCTGGCATTCGGCCTGGGCGTGCTGCCGCTGGCCATCGCCTCGGGCGCCGGGTCGGGTGCGCAGCGCGCGATCGGTACGGGCGTGCTGGGCGGCATGATCGTCGGCACCGTGCTGGGCCTGTTTTTCATTCCGCTGTTCTTTGTCGTGGTGCAGAAGCTGTTCAACCGCGGCACCAGGAACGGTGGGTCCCGACCGTTGGTCGGGACGAACACCAACGAAGGTGACACCCATGAATAAGGCGCTCCTTGCCCTGGCCATGACCGCCGCCCTCTCCGGTTGCGCCATGCTCGAGCCACGCAGCACCGAGGTCGCCCCGGCGATCCCGGCGCAGTGGCCGGCCACCACCTCCACCGCTGCGGCGGTGGCGGTGGCCGACATCGGCTGGCGCGACTACTTCGTCGACGAGCGGCTGCAATTACTCATCGCCCAGTCGCTGGAGAACAATCGCGACCTGCGCGTGGCCGTGCTCAATGTGGACAAGGCGCGTGCGCAGTACCGCATCCAGCGTGCCGACCGGGTTCCCGCGCTCGGCGTGCAGGGGCAGATGACCCGCAGCGGTGGCGATGTGCCGGTCACCGAGCAGTTCAGCGCCAACCTCGGCGTGGTCGAGTTCGAACTGGATTTGTTCGGCCGTGTGCGCAACCTGAGCCAGGCGGCGCTGCAGCAGTACTTCGCCGAGGCGGCCAACCGCCGCAACGCCCAGCTGTCGCTGGTGGCCGAAGTGGCCAATGCGTGGTTGACCCTGGGCGCCGACAGCGAGCAGCTGAAGATCGCCGAGGCCACCCTGGCCACCTATGAGGACTCGCTGCGCCTGAGCGAGGCGCGCCACCAGCTGGGCGGTGCCTCTGCGCTGGAACTGAGCCAGACGCGTACGCTGGTGGAAACCGCGCGCACCGATGTTGCCCGCTACCAGGGCCAGGTCGCGCAGGACCGCAACGCGCTGGCGCTGCTGGCCGGCGGCCCGGTCGACGAGGCGTTGCTGCCCGCCAGCGAAGCCACCGACGTGGCCGCCGTGCGCGCGGTGCCGGCGGGCGTGCCCGGTGAGGTGCTGCTGCGCCGCCCGGACGTGATGGCGGCCGAGCACACGCTGCTGGCGGCCAACGCCAACATCGGCGCCGCACGCGCGGCGTTCTTCCCGTCAATCAGCCTCACCGGCAGCATTGGGTCCACCTCGTCGGAACTGTCGGGGTTGTTCGATGCCGGCACCCGCGCGTGGAGCTTCATGCCCACGTTGAACCTGCCGATCTTCCAGGGCGGCAAGCTGCGCGCTGGGCTGGGCGTGGCCAATGCCAACCGCGATATCGCGCTGGCGCAGTACGAGAAGGCGATCCAGTCCGGGTTCCGCGAGGCCGCCGACGCACTGGCGCTCAACGACAGCCTGGACGCGCAGTTGGCGTCACAGCAGGCGCTGGTGGCGGCGGCCGAACAGGCACGGACGCTGTCGCAGGCGCGCTATGACGCTGGGCTGGACAGCTTCCTGACCCTGCTGGACGCGCGGCGGACCGCGTACACCGCACGGCAGTCGCTGGTGACCACGCAGTTGAACCGGTTGTCCAACCAGGTGGCCCTGTACAAAGTGCTGGGTGGCGGGTGGTATGAACGCGGCGATGTGGCCGCGCGGTAACTACCGACTCCGCGCCTTTTCCAGGGCTTTGGTCGCATCGCGCGCCATCTGTTCGTAGGTGCGGCGGATCTCTTCCAGCCGCTCCTCGTCCAGTTCTTCAAGATCCAGCAGTTCGTTGTTGGCCTCCGCGGTCACCCGGATCAGCTCGTCGAGCTTGATCTGGATGGCGGCGGTGTCGGCGTTCTGGCTGTGCTGGATCAGGAACACCATCAGGAACGTGATGATGGTGGTGCCGGTGTTGATCACCAGCTGCCAGGTGTCGTTGAACTTGAATACGGGCCCGGTGAGGGCCCAGATCAGCACGATGCTGACCGCACCGAGGAAAGTCCACGGCGTACCCGCCGCGTAGGACGCCTTCTTGGCGACGAGGTTGAACACGCTGCGAAGTTTCATGGGAACCGTAACGCGGGAACGGGCCCCATCAATGGCAGGCGCCCCGTGTAGGCGCCGTGCAGCCGTGGCTCAGGCGCTCGCGCTCAGGCGGGGACGCGCATTCTGGTCATGCTGGCTCATCAGGTAGACGTGTTCCCAGACGTCCTCGACGAATTTTCGCGCGTCATCCACGCTGAGTTTGGCCATGATCTGCGCCGCATACTGGTGTTGGAAGGCTTCTTCGCGCTCTTCATCGGAGGCCTTGGGGTGGGTGATCAGCGAATCGCAGGCGAACTTGATCCACGGGATGTAATGCCCGAAGGACGCGGATTTCAGCTCGTCAGCGACATGCTTCTCGCGCCAGTAGTTCACCTCGGCCTCGACATTGATAACGGCGGGAATGGAGCGTGGGACGGAGGACATGGCTGCTTCGATTCGAAAGGAAGGAAGGGAAAGGCAACCTGATAGTGCGTAAAACCCGGTGCATGGCGCGTCATGGCGATGTGCAGCGCGCGTGCGCGCACTGCCATTCAACTGAAGCATTCATGACTGCGTGGCGCCACACGCAGGCGGTGTGGCGCATCTGGCATGTTTCGCTGCGCGGCCGCGCGGGAACCGGCGCTTACTCGCCGATGTCTTCGTTCCACACCTCGGGATGGGCCGAGATGAATCCGCCCAGCAGGTCGATGCATTCCTGGCTCTGCATGTCGATCACCTGCACGCCGTTTTCGCGCAGCCAGTCGATACCGCCCTGGAAGGTGACCGATTCACCCACCACCACCGTGCCGATGTTGAACTGGCGCACCAGCCCGCTGCAGTACCAGCAGGGGGCCAGGGTGGTGACCATGATGGTGTCCTGGTAGCGGCGCTGGCGGCCGGCCTTGCGGAACGCGTCGGTTTCACCGTGCACGGATGGGTCGCCCTCCTGGACCCGGCGGTTGTGGCCGCAGCCGAGCAGGCGGCCGTCGTTGTGGTACAGGGCAGCGCCGATGGGGATGCCGCCTTCGGCCAGGCCCTGGCGGGCTTCGGCGATGGCGGTTTCAAGCAGGGCGGCGTAGTCGGGGGTGGTGATCATGGGCGGTCCGTTCAACTGAAGGGGCCATCATAAGGTGCCGCCGGCCGGCCAGCGGTGCGATAATCGGGGCCATGAGCGAATCCCCCTACAAGACTGGCACCACCCATTTCGGCTTCCGCGATGTCGCCGCCAAGGACAAGCAGAAGCTGGTGGGCGAAGTGTTCACCTCGGTCGCGCGCAACTACGACCTGATGAACGACCTGATGAGCCTGGGCATCCACCGGGCGTGGAAGCGCTATTACGTGGCCACCGCGCAGGTGAAGCCGGGTGACAGCGTGCTCGACCTGGCTGGCGGCACCGGCGACATCGCCGCGCTGCTCAAGGAGCGCGTGGGCGACGACGGCCAGGTGGTGGTCGGCGACATCAACGCCGGCATGCTCACCGTGGGCCGCGACCGCCTGACCAACCGCGGCCTGGTGGCTGGCCTGGACTTCGTCCAGTGCAACGCCGAGGCGCTGCCGTTCCCGGATGCCAGCTTCGACCTGGTGACCATCGCCTTCGGGCTGCGCAACGTGACCGACAAGGATGCCGCCCTGCGCGAGATGTACCGCGTGCTCAAGGTGGGCGGCCAGGCGCGGGTGCTGGAGTTCTCCGAAGTCACCGCCGACTGGTTCAAGCCGATCTACGATTTCCATTCGTTCAAGATCCTGCCCAAGCTGGGCCAGCTGTTCGCCCGCGACGGCGACAGCTACCAGTATCTGGCCGAGAGCATCCGCAAGCACCCGCCGCAGGAGCAGCTCAAGACCATGATGGGCGAGGCCGGTTTCGCGCGCTGCCATTACAAGAACCTGACCGGCGGCATCGTCTCGATCCACTCCGGTTACAAGGTTTGAGACCCCGGTCCGGTTCCCTCTGAGCCGAGGCGGCCGGTGGGGCGCGCCTGCTGTGCGAGGGTGACTGAATGGGGAATGGGCAGGCGGTCACATCCCGGGCGAGCGAAGTCGGGGGTAAACTGGCGGTTTCACCCTGATCGGTCCCGATTCATGCGATCCCCGTTCCTGCTGATTCCCCTGGCCGTCGCGCTTGCCGCCGGCTGCTCCAAAGAGCCCGCCGCCCCGACCGCGGCCCCCGCCGCCCAGCCGAGCGCCGACACTGCCGTGAAAGCCGTCAACCGCAGCCACGATGAAAGTTCCTACGCCGAACCGGACAAGGTCGTCATCAAGGACCTGGGCCTGGACCTGAAGCTGGATTTCGACAGCAGGCAGATCGGCGGCACCGCCACCTACACCCTGGAGTGGAAGGACAAGGCAGCCAAGCAGCTGGTGCTGGACACCCGCGAGCTGACCATCGAGAAGGTCGAAGCCGTCGCTGCCGATGGCAGCGCCGCGCCGCTGCAGTTCGCGCTGGCGCCGGCCGACAAGGTGTTCGGCAGCAAGCTGACCATCGACGCCCCGGCCCAGCCGGGCAAAGTGCGGGTGACCTACCACACCGCGCCGACCGCCTCGGGCCTGCAGTGGCTGGAGCCGTCGATGACCGAAGGCAAGCAGCTGCCCTTCATGTTCAGCCAGTCCCAGGCCATCCACGCGCGTTCGTGGGTGCCGCTGCAGGACACGCCGAGCGTGCGCTTCACCTACAGCGCGCACGTGGCTTCGCGCCCGGACGTGATGGTGCTGATGAGCGCCGACAACGACCCCAAGGCCGCGCGTGACGGTGATTACACCTTCAAGATGCCGCAGCCGATTCCGTCCTACCTGCTGGCCATCGCCGCCGGCGACCTGGTGTTCGAGCCGATCTCCGGTCGTTCCGGCGTCTGGGCCGAACCGACCATGGTCGGCAAGGCCGCCAAGGAATTCGAAGACACCGAGAAGATGATCGGTGCGGCCGAAAAGCTCTATGGCGAATACCGCTGGGGCCGCTACGACATGCTGGTGCTGCCGCCGTCGTTCCCGTTCGGCGGCATGGAAAACCCGCGCCTGACCTTCGCCACCCCGACCGTGATCGTGGGCGACAAGTCGCTGGTCTCGCTGGTGGCCCATGAACTGGCGCACAGCTGGTCGGGCAACCTGGTGACCAACTCCAGCTGGAAGGACATCTGGCTCAACGAAGGCTTTACCACCTACGTGCAGGGCCGCATCACCGAAGCGCTGTATGGCCAGGAAATGGCCGAGATGGAGCGCGAGATCGACCAGAACGACCTGCTGGCCGAGGTCAAGGACATGAGCCCGGCCGACCAGGCCCTGGCCCTGCCGCCGCTGACCGAGCGCGACCCGGACGAGGCGCTGAGCAACGTGGCCTACGTCAAGGGCTCGTGGTTCCTGCAGTTCCTGGAACAGCGCTTTGGCCGTGAAGTGTTCGATCCGTTCCTGCGTGGCTGGTTCGATGACCACGCATTCCAGAGCGCCAACACCGACCAGTTCGTCGAGTACCTGAAGAAGAACCTGCTGTCCAAGAAGCCGGGCGCGGTGACCGACGCCGAGCTGAAGGCATGGCTGGACGAGCCGGGCATTCCGGCGTTCGCCACCAAGGCGCGTTCGCGCAACTTCTCCATCGTCGATACCGCGCGCATTGCATGGCAGGGCAGTGGCACGCTGCCGAGCGCGCAGATCACCAGCGAGTGGGGTACCCAGGAATGGGTGCACTTCATCGACGGCATGGGCAAGACCCTGCCCGTGGACAAGCTGGCCGCGCTGGACAAGGCGTACGCGTTCACCGGCACCGCCAATGGCGAGATCGCCATGCGCTGGTACCCGCTTGCCATCCGCAGCGGTTATCTGGAGGCCAATGAAGCGGCCGGTGCCTTCATCGAACGCGTTGGCCGGCGCAAGCTGATCCTGCCGATCTACGCCGAACTGGTGAAGACCCCGGAAGGCCTGGCGTTCGCCAAGGCGGCCTTTGAAAAGGCCAAGCCCAGCTACCACCCGATCACCACGGCATCGGTGCAGGACATGCTGGACAAGGCAAGCGCGGGCAAGTAACCGCCAGCGCTGCGTTGAACAGGAACGGCGGGGGAAACCCCGCCGTTTTTCATTGTTAAAGTAGGCAGGTGACGCCTCTTGGCGTCCTCGCTGACACCTGGAGCCCGTAATGAAACGACTGATCCTTGCCGCGGCCTGTGCACTGGCCCTGGCTGCCTGCAGCAACCCGGAAGAAGAGCGCAAGGCGCAGGAAGCCGCGACCGCCGCCGCCAAGGCGCAGCAGGAAGAAAAAGCCGAAGGCGTGGCCAAGCAGTACGACATGGCCGTGGCCGCGCAGGACTGGGAGCGTGCGCGCATCCATGGCGGTTCGCTGCTGGACCAGTACAAGGACACCGACGTCGCCGCGCGGATCGAGCCCGGCTACGCCGAGGTCAAGGCCAAGGCCGAAACCGCGCGCGAACTACGCCGCATGCAGGGCCTGTGGCAGTACAACCAGGTGCCGGTGGGCAGCAAGGGCAACCAGGTCTCGGCCTCGATCTACAGCAAGGAGCGGGTGGACGTGGACGGCAGCGGCCCGACGACGGTGCAGTTGATCTTCCGCGACCACCCGGAGTGGAAGCGCCACGCCTACCTGGTGCTCCAGGCCGGTGATTTCCGCTGCCCGCAGTGCACGGTGAAGGTGACGGTCGACGACGGCAAGCCGATCTCGATGGCCGCCTGGCGCCCGAAGACCGACGAGGCCATCGCCATGTTCATCACCGACCAGAAGGCGCTCTGGAAGCTGGCCCGCAAGGCCAGGTCCATCACCATCGAATTCCCGGTCAAGGCCGGCGGCACCCGCACCGCAGTATTCGAAACCGGCGGCGTAGACGCCAGCCGCATGCCCAACTGGTGGAATTAACCGAGCGGTGAGGCAAAGTGCCGACCAACGGTCGGCACCTACCAACCTTGCGTGTCCCGGTAGGTACCGACCTTGCGTGTCCCGGTAGGTACCAACCTTGCGTGTCCCGGTAGGTACCGACCTTGCGTGTCCCGGTAGGTACCGACCGTTGGTCGGTACAGTCGGCGCGGTGCACCTCGCTGGAGGAGCAGCCCCCTTTTGTTAAGGGGGCGCGCCGAAGGCGCGGGGATAGGAAACATGCCACGGGGCCCAGAATTCGCCGGAGGCGAATTCTGGGCGAGCAGGTCAACCAGCGATTCGGTTACGCGCCCAGCGCGTAACCGAATTGCTGTTTGAACTGCTCGTTGAATTCTTCGAACGTGAACCGCTGGTTCTGCGTGCCGGGATGCTCCACCTTCAGCGCGCCCATCAGGTTGCCCATGCGGCCGATGGTCAGCCAGTCGTAGCCCTTCTCGATGCCGTAGATCAGGCCGGCGCGGAAGGCGTCGCCACAGCCGGTCGGATCCACCACGCGGCGCTCGTGCGCCGGCGGAATGTCGTAGGTCTTTTCCGGGGTGTGGATGACCGCGCCCTTGGGGCCGCGGGTGGTGATGTAGGCCTTGACCCGGCTCACGATCTCCTTTTCGTCCCAGCCGGTGCGCTCCTGCAGCAGGTTGGACTCGTAGTCGTTGACCACCACGTAGTCGGCCTGCTCGATGAAGGTGCGCAGCTCCGGCCCGTTGAACAGGGGCATGGCCTGGCCCGGGTCGAAGATGAACGGCACGCCGGCCTCGAAGAACTCCTGCGAGTTCTGGATCATGCCCTCGCGGCCGTCCGGGCCGACCAGGCCCAGGGTCACGCCCGGCACGTCCTTCACATGGTTCTCGTAGGACCGCATCATCGCGCCCGGGTGGAAGGCGGTGATCTGGTTGTTGTCGTGGTCGGTGGTGATGAACGCCTGCGGGGTGAACAGCTCGTCGATCACCTTGATCCGGCTCAGGTCGATGCCCAAGCCCTGGAAATACTCGCGGTACGGGCCGAAGTCCGAGCCCACCGTGCCCATCGGGATCGGCTCGCCGCCCAGCAGGTGCAGGTTGTAGGCGATGTTGCCTGCGCAGCCGCCGAACTCGCGGCGCATGCGCGGCACCAGGAACGACACGTTCAGGATGTGCACCTTGTCCGGCAGGATGTGATTCTTGAACTGGTCCGGGAACACCATGATGGTGTCGAAGGCAAGAGAACCACAGATCAAAGCGGACATCGATTAAGGCCTATGCGGAAGGGGTTTGAGGCCCGGCAGGCGGGCAACGAAACGGCGCCCTGAGGCGCCCAATGGCGCAAAGGTTAACGGGTGCGGCGCCGCAGGGCCAGAACCCCGGCTGTCCGGATTGGGCTGAATGGCCGCCAAGGCTGGCTTTGACGGACATTTCTCCTTGCTCGCGCACAGGGGGATTGCTAGGCTTGTCGACCTCGAATTCTGCCCAATTTTTCGCCATCCCGCGTTGGGCGCGACACCCCTCAGGATCAACTCCCAGATGTTCAAGAAACTGCGTGGCATGTTCTCCAATGACCTGTCCATCGACCTGGGCACGGCCAATACCCTCATCTACGTGCGCGGGCAGGGGATCGTGCTGAACGAACCGTCGGTCGTGGCCGTGCGCCAGGACCGTGCCATCGGTGGCACCCGCTCGGTGGCCGCCGTCGGCGCCGAAGCCAAGCAGATGCTGGGCCGTACCCCGGGCCACATCACCACCATCCGCCCGATGAAGGATGGCGTCATCGCCGACTTCACCTACACCGAGGCGATGCTCAAGCACTTCATCAAGAAGGTGCACAAGTCGCGCTTCCTGCGCCCGAGCCCGCGCGTGCTGGTCTGCGTGCCGGCCGGTTCGACCCAGGTCGAGCGCCGCGCCATCAAGGAATCGGCCGAAGAAGCCGGTGCCCGTGACGTGTTCCTGATCGAAGAGCCGATGGCCGCCGCGATCGGCGCCGGCATGCCGGTCACCGAAGCCCGTGGCTCGATGGTCATCGACATCGGCGGCGGCACCACCGAAGTGGCCGTGATCTCGCTGAACGGCATCGTCTATTCGGCCTCGGTGCGCATCGGCGGCGACCGCTTCGACGAGTCGATCACCAACTACGTGCGCCGCAACCACGGCATGCTGATCGGTGAAGCCACCGCCGAGCGGATCAAGGTCGAGCTGGGCTGCGCCTACCCGCAGGCCGAGGTCATCGAGATGGAAATCTCCGGCAGGAACCTCGCCGAGGGCGTGCCGAAGATGATCAAGATCAACTCCAACGAAGTGCTCGAAGCGCTGCACGAACCGCTCTCGGGCATCGTCAGCGCGGTCAAGCTGGCGCTGGAGCAGACCCCGCCGGAACTGTGCGCCGACGTCGCCGAGCGCGGCATCGTGCTGACCGGTGGTGGCGCCCTGCTGCGCGACCTGGACCGCCTGATCTCCGAGGAAACCGGCCTGCACGTGCAGGTGGCAGACGACCCGCTCACCTGCGTGGCCCGCGGTGGCGGTCGTGCGCTGGAGCTGGTGGACATGCACGGCAACGAGTTCTTTGCGCCGGAGTAAGCCGTACCGGTCCTGTGTGTTGGACGCGCCCCTGCGGCGTGATGCCCGCTGCGTGCCTGCCACGCCGGGCATCGCAGCGCCGGGGCGTTGTTGCATCCCGGTGCCGCCGCACGTGGCGGCCCCGCGCTCCCTTTCCACCTTGTCCAGTCGAAGCCAGTCGTGCCGCCCTACGCCGGTCCTCCCGTAGCCTCCCGCCAGGGTGATGCCAGCAGCCCGCTGCGGCTGCTCGCCTACCTGGCCCTGGCCATCACCCTGATCGTGCTCGATGACCAGGCCGGTTGGCTGGCGCGCGCGCGCGCGCAGGCCAACGTGCTGGTGCAGCCGGTGTGGGCGCTGGCCGGGCTGCCGGGCCGGCTTGGTACCCAGGTCAAGGACAATGCGGCCAGCCACGGCCAGCTGGTCGATGAGAACCGCGAGCTGCGCAACCAGCTGCTGATCGCCAATGCACGCCTGACCCGCCTGCAGACCGCCGCGCTGGACAACGCCCAGCTGCGCGAACTGCTCAACGTGGCCGAACGCAGCGGGCTGGACGTGCAGCTGGCGCCGATCCTGGACATCGACCTGGACCCGGTCCGGCAGCGCCTGGTGCTGGCCGCCGGTACCCGCGATGGCGTGCACATGGGGCAGGCGGTGATCGACGCCGGCGGCCTGATGGGGCAGGTGATCGCCACCACCGCCAGCAACGCCACCGTGCTGCTGCTCACCGATCCGGACCACGCGGTGCCGGTCACCGTGGCCCGCAACGGCGTGCGCCTGATCGTCTACGGCCGCGGCGACACCCTGGAACTGCGCGACATTCCGCTCAGCGCCGGGGTGGAAGTGGGCGACGAGATCGTCACCTCCGGGCTGGGCGGCCGTTTCCCGGCCGGCTTCCCCGTCGGCAGGATCACCGCCCTGCGCCCGGACGACACCCATGCCTTCCTGGTCGGCGAACTCAAGCCTGCCGCCCAGCTCGACCGCGGCCGCGACGTACTGCTTCTCCGCCCCGGCGCAGCAATTCGCGTTCCGCCCAATGTGCAACTGTCCGAAGCCGGAGGCGGACCGGCAGCGCCTGCACCTGCGGCGGCAACCCCGGTAGCGCCGACTGTTAGTCGGCCCACGGAAACCGCGCCACAACCGGCCCAACCCGCACCCCAGCCATCCCCAACCGGGCCCACCCCATGAGCCGCCTGCGCGACAAACCCTGGGTGCTCCCGGTCAGCATCGTGCTGGCGCTGCTGCTCGGCCTGCTGCCGTTGCCGGTGCTGCTGCAGCCGCTGCGCCCGTACTGGCTGGCGCTGGTGCTGGCGTACTGGGTCATCGAAGCCCCGGACCGGGTCGGGCTGGGCGTGGCCTTCGCCTGCGGTGTGATCGCCGACCTGCTGTACGGCGGCGTGCTCGGCGAACAGGCGCTGCGGCTGGTGATGCTCACCTTCATCCTGCAGCGCTTCCGTGCGCGCATCCGCTTCTTCCCGATGTCCCAGCAGGTGCTGGCCATCGGTGGACTGCTGTTCAACGACCGCATCGTCAGCGCCGTGGTCCACATCGCCGTGGGCGAACCGACCCTGCCGTGGTCGTACTGGTGGGCGCCGCTGCTGGGCATGGGGCTGTGGCCGCTGGTGTTCGTGCTGCTCGACGCCGTGCGCTTCGGGCGTCGCGGGCGCTGACATGTACGTGCGCCGCCAGGCCAAGAATCCGCGCGCCGAAGCCGAGCAGTTCCGGCGCCGCGCCGCGCTGGGCTTCCTCGGCGTGCTGGTCTGCCTGGTCGGGCTGGGCGGGTGGTACTTCAAGCTGCAGGTGCTGGACCACGACACGTACGCCACGCGTTCGGAAGCCAACCGCATCAAGCCGCGGCCGGTGGTGCCCGGGCGCGGCATGATCTATGACCGCAACGGGCGGCTGCTGGCCGAAAACGTGCCCGCGTTCCGGCTGGACATCACCCCGGACAAGGTCAAGGACATGGACGCCACCCTGGCCGGGTTGGCGAAGATCCTGACGATCACGCCGGAAGACCTGGAAACGTTCAACAAGTCACGCAAGGCGCGTCGCAGCTTCCTGCCGGTGACGCTGAAGCTGCGGGTCACCGACGAGGAAATGGCGCGCTTTGCGGTCGACCGCTGGCGCTATCCCGGCGTGGAGCTGGAGCCCTACCTGACCCGCCGCTATCCCTACGGCGATCTGTTCGCGCACATCATCGGTTACGTCGGCCGGGTGGATGACAAGGACCTGGAAACGCTGGGCGAGGGCAATGCCGCGCTGACCCATATCGGCAAGTCCGGCCTGGAGCGCTATTACGAGCAGCAGCTGCGCGGCAAGGTCGGCTACGAGCAGGTTGAAACCAACGTGCAGGGCCGTGCCATCCGCACCATCGGCCGGGTCGCGGCGCAGTCGGGCAACGACCTGCGACTGTCCATCGATGCCGACCTGCAGCGCGCCATGGTGGCGGCCTTCGGCGATTTCGACGGCGCCGGCGTGGCGATGGATCCGCGCACCGGCGAAATCCTGGCCATGGTCAGCCTGCCGTCGTACGACCCCAACCTGTTCGTCAACGGCATCTCGCACGCCGATTTCAAGGCCCTCAACGACAACCCCTCGCGCCCGCAGTTCAACCGCCTGGTGCTCGGTGGCGTGGCACCGGGTTCGACCATCAAGCCGCTGATCGGCCTGGCCGGGTTGGACAGCGGCGTGCGCAAGCCCGAAGACAAGATCCTCTCCACCGGCATGTTCTACCTTCCGGGCACCTCGCGTGGCTGGGGCGATGCCAACCGTGGCGGCCACGGCTGGACCGACCTGCGCAAGTCGATCACCCAGTCGGTCAACACCTATTACTACAAGCTGGCGCTGGACCTGGGTATCGAGCGGTTCGACCACTACATGGGCTATTACGGCTTCGGCGAGCCGACCGGTATCGACCTCACCGGCGAGATCGGCGGCATCCTGCCTTCGCCGCAGAACAAGTACAAATCCCGCAAGGAACGCTGGTATCCCGGCGATACGGTCAACGTCAGCATCGGCCAAGGCGACTGGAAGGTCACCCCGCTGCAGCTGGTGCACGGCGTGGGCGGCATTGCCGACGGCCAGCTGCGCACCCCGCACCTGGTGATGCAGCAGCGCGAAAGCTTCGATTCGGACTGGGTGCCCACGCCGGCCGGCACGAGCAAGCCGGTCAGCCCGAGCCCGGGGAACCTGCAGGCCGTGCGCGAAGGCATGATGGGCACCATGCGCCCGGGCGGCAGCGGCGCGCGCGCGGCGGCCGGCGCGCCGTACACCATCGCCGGCAAGACCGGCACCGCCCAGGTGATCAGCCGCCGCGGCACCGCGGCGGTGAACCCCAAGAGCCTGCCGATGCACCTGCGCCACCGCTCGCTGTTCGTGGGCTTTGCGCCGGCCGAAAACCCGGTGATCGTGCTGGCCATTGCGGTCGAGGGCGGCGGCTACGGCGGCTCGGCGGCAGCGCCGATCGCGCGCAAGCTGTTCGATGCCTGGCTGCTGGGCAAGATGCCCGAGGGCATGGAGCCGCTGGACAGCCTGCGCGGCACCACCGCGATCGGCATCACCGCATTCGAAGGCGACAGTGCCGCGCGCGAAGCCGGCGATGCCGCTGCCGCCGTGCTGGAATCGCTGCCGGTGCTGGTCGGCCTGCCGGAACCGGTTCCCGCGCCTGCACCCCTACCTGGCGCGCCACTGGCGCCGGCGGCCCAACCTCCCGCCCCGCCGGAGCGCAGCCGATGAAGGATTTCCTGCGCTGGGCCAGCGACATGGTCGTGCGCTTCAGCAGCACCCTGGACTGGGTGCTGTGCCTGGCGCTGGGTGCGTTGATGCTGATCGGGCTTGCCGTGCTCAAGAGCGCCGGCGGTGATTCGCTGGTGTTCGCCCAGGGCGCGCGCTTCGTGGTCGGGCTGGGCGCGATGTGGGCGATTTCGCGCATGCCGATCCTGCGCATCCGCTCGGCCACCCCGCTGATCTACGCGGTGTCGATGATCCCGCTGCTGGCCGTGTTCGTGCTCGGCACCGGCAAGTACGGCCGCCAGTGGCTGGACCTGAAGCTGTTCTACCTGCAGCCGGCCGAGCTGCTCAAGGTCAGCCTGCCGATGATGGTGGCCTGGTACCTGCACCGCATGCCGCTGCCGCCGCGCTTTTCGACGGTGATGGTCAGCGCGGTGATCATCGGGGTGCCGACGGGGCTGGTGATGCTGCAGCCGGACTTCGGTACCGGCGTGCTGATCGCCGCCAGCGGTGCGTTCGTGCTGCTGCTGGCCGGCCTGCCGTGGTGGTGGGTGGGCGTGGCCGTGGGGGGCGTCGCCGCCGCCGCACCCGTCGCCTGGATCTGGCTGCTGCGGCCCTACCAGAAGGACCGCATCATGATGTTCCTGGACCCGGAGATGGATGCGCTGGGCGCCGGGTGGAACATCATCCAGTCCAAGATCGCCATTGGTTCGGGCGGTTTCGATGGCAAGGGCTGGGGCCAGGGCTCGCAGTCGCACCTGAACTTCATTCCCGAGCAGACCACCGACTTCGCCTTCTCCGTGCTCAGCGAGGAGTTCGGCTGGATCGGCGTCGCGCTGGTGCTGTTCCTGTACCTGGTGGTGATCGGGCGCTGCCTGTGGATCGCCTCGCAGTCGCGCGATTCCTATTCCCGCCTGCTGGCCGGCGCCACCGGGCTGGCGTTCTTCGTCTACGTGCTGGTCAACGGCGGCATGATCTCCGGCCTGCTGCCGGTGGTGGGCGTGCCCATGCCGCTGATCAGCTACGGCGGCACCTCGGCGGTATCGCTGCTGGCCGGGTTCGGGCTGGTGATGGCCGCGCGCAGCCACAACCCGGTACACGGCGGCTACAGCTGACCGTCGCACGTCCTGTCCGGCGGCGACGGCATGTCGCCGCACCCATGATCGCAGCTTATGTCTAGTCAAAAGATCGGCGGGAATTCGGCCGGTTTTTGCGCAGATTCGGGTTTGGATCGTAGCGAATGTGCCGAATCCGGCATTGCCGGTGTAGAAGGCGTCAACGTGCTGACAGGAAAGTGAGATGTAGCGCACAAATATGAATGCGCTTGATCACGATCAATGGACTTGTCGTAAACGGCCTGCACAATGGCGGCCCGCAAGCAGCTGCGCATCGAGCCAAGCGACGCGCAAGGCGCTGCGGGACGTAGTTGACCCAACGGGTACAGGGGGTGCGGCGTTGCGCTGGGGAGTAGCGCGTCGCACCGGTATCGACCGGGTCGGTAGCCCGGTTGCGCCCATGGGGATGGGGGCGCAGCCGGAATACCTTACACACGCTCTTAACGAACCCCCGAAACTTCGGGCAAATCGTTGGGATTCATGGTGTTAGGGGTTTTATTTCATCTTTGACCTGCTAACCTGCGGCGATGATTCGACGCACTTTGGCTTGCATGCTTACGCTCGGTTTGGTTGCCTGCGCGACCCAGCCGCACTCCCCGTCACCGCCGCCGCAGGCGTCAGGTGCGCCCAACAAGCCGGGAGTCGCCCACAAGGGGCCTGCCGAAGCTGCGCCGGAAGGGGCCGCAGCCAGCGCGCCGCCGGTTGACCTGACCCCGGTGCCGTTCGAAGTGGCACGCGCCAACTTCGTGCGTGATACCGCCGCCCGCTACGGCATTCCTGCTGCGCAGATCGAGGCCACGCTGGCCCAGGCGCAGGTGCGCCCTCCGATCATTGCCGCCATGTCGCGCCCGGCCGAGCGGGTCAAGCCGTGGAACGAGTACCGGCCGATGTTCATCAGCCAGGCGCGGATCGACGGCGGCAGGAAATTCCTGGCCCAGCACCGCGATGAGTTGATGCGCGTGCAGGAGCGTACCGGGGTGCCGGCCGAAGTGATCGTGGCGATCATCGGCGTGGAAACCAGTTACGGTGCCAACACCGGCAGCTACCGCGTGCTCGATGCGCTGTACACGCTGGCCTTCAATTACCCGCGCAGCGGCGACCCGGCCAAGCTCGAACGCGAAGTGCGCCGCGAACTGTTCTTCCGCGATGAGCTGTCGCGCCTGTTCGCGCTGAGCCGCGACGAGAAGCTGGACATCCTGTCCATCAAGGGCAGCTATGCCGGCGCGATGGGCATGGGCCAGTTCATGCCGTCCAGCTACCTGGACTTCGCCGTGGACGGCAACGGTGATGGTCGCCGCGATCTGTTCACCAGCTACGACGACGTGTTCTCTTCCATCGCCAATTACTTCGTCAAGAAGGGCGGGTGGGTGCGCGGCGGCCCGGTTGCGGTGCCGGCCACCTTGGCGCCCGGCCGCGCGCCGTTCGACCCCACCGACTGGACCCCGACCTGGACGCTGTCCGACCTGGCCCAGCGCGGCTACCAGCCCGCGGCATCTGTCCCGTCCGGGCTGACGGCCACCCCGATCACGCTGGAGGGCAGCACCGGCAAGCAGTACTGGCTGGGCTTCCAGAACTACTACGCCATCACCCGTTACAACCTGTCCAAGATGTACGCGATGGCCGTGTACCAGTTGTCGCAGGCCATCGCCGGCCAGGAGCTGCCGCCGGCATGAACGCACGCGCGCGCTGCAGATGGGCGGTTCCCGGCCTGCTGATCCTGGCGCTGGCCGCCTGCAGCAGTGCACCTAAAAAGCCGCCCAGCGCGAGCGGCACTACCGGCAAACCGTCGGGCGCGCTGGTGCAGGGGCAGGGCAAGGGCAAGGGCAACCGCCCTGCGCATTGCCCTGAAGGCTCGCCGTACAAGGCCGCGTCGGAGGATCCCAGCACGCGCGGCGATTACCGCGCGGGCGGGCTGTACAAGCCGGGCGTCAACGACAGCACGCCAACCTACATTCCCAACGTGGCCTGCATTCCCGAACCGGACGTGGTGGACCTGCCACGCTCGGCGATCGGCAACAAATCGCCTTACGTGGTGCTGGGCAAGAGTTACCAGGTACTGGACCGGCCCAAGGGCTATGCCGAAAAGGGCACGGCGTCCTACTACGGTGCCAAGTTCCATGGCCGGCTTACCTCCAACCGTGAGGTGTACGACATGTACGCCTTCACCGCCGCGCACAAGACCCTGCCGCTGCCGAGCTTTGCGCGGGTCACCAACCTGGACAACGGCGAATCGGTGATCGTGCGGGTCAATGACCGCGGCCCGTTCCACGACGGCCGGGTGATCGATCTCAGCTACGCCGCCGCCGTGCGCCTGGGCATCACCCAGCGCGGCACCGGCAACGTGGAAGTACGCGCGCTGACCCCGGGCGAGGACAACCTGCTGGCCGACAAGCCCTCGCGCCGTGAGCGCCGTGCGGCGGAAGCGGCCGCGACCGTGGCGGCTGCAACGCCGCCGGCCACGGTGCGCCGCGCCAGCGACATGGACAAGCTGGTCGGCGCATTGCCGGCGCCTGCCGCGCGTCCGGCCGGCCCGGCCCAGCCGGCCGCGACCCAGGCGGCAACGCTGGAGACGGGCCCGGTCACGGTGAGCGCGCTGCCGGCGGCTGCGCCGGTGGCTGCCGCTGCCCGCCCCCTGCCTGCGCCCGTCCCGGCCGCCACACCCAGCCCCTCGTTGCAGCAGCAGGTCGGCAACGTGCTGCTGCAGGTGGCCAGCTTTGCCAGCCGCGAGAACGCCACCAAGGCCCTGGGTCAGCTGTCCTCGGCCGGCATCGTCGGCGCCAGCATCAGCGACATCGTCAGCGGCGGCCGCACCCTGTGGCGCCTGCGGGTGCCCGCGGCCGACCATGCCAGCGCCTCGGAACTTGCCGGCCGCATTGTCGGTCTGGGATTCGGGTCGCCGCAGATCGTGAAAGAGTAAACGACCTACAATGACCGTCCCCTGTAATTCCCTTGGCGCCCTCCTGGAGCTTGCTGTCCGATGAAATTCCGCTTTGCCGCTGCTGCCATGGCCACGACCCTGTTCGTGGGCATGGTCTCCGCCCAGACCCCCTTGCCGACCCCGGCCCCGGCACCCGCTCCTGCCGCCGCTGCCCCCGTTACCGTGGCCACCCCGCCGGCGCCCAAGCCCAGCGTGGCCAAGGCCTGGGTGCTGATGGATTACGCCACCGGCCAGGTGCTGGCCGGCGAGAACATCCATGAACAGCTGGCCCCGGCCAGCATCACCAAGGTGATGACCTCGTACGTGGTTGCCGCCGAAGTGAAGAACGGCAAGGTCCGTACCGACGACCAGGTGATGATGAGCGAGCGCGCCTGGCGCGAAGGTGGCGCCGGCACCGACGGCAGCTACAGCGGCTTCCCGGTCAACCAGACCGCGCGTCTGGAAGACATGGAAAAGGGCATGGCGATCCAGTCGGGCAATGACGCCGCCATCGCGCTGGCCGAACATGTGGCCGGCAGCGAAGAAGCCTTCGCCTCGCTGATGAACAGCTACGCCGCCAGGATCGGCATGAAGGACTCGCACTTCGTCAACGCCCACGGCCTGAGCGCCGAAGGGCATCGCACCACCGCCTACGACCTGGCGCTGCTGGGCCGTGCGTTCGTGCGTGACTACCCGGAAACCTATGCCTACAACAAGGTGAAGGAATTCACCGTGGGCAACATCACCCAGCCCAACCGCAACCTGCTGCTGTGGCGCGACCAGAGCGTGGACGGCATCAAGACCGGACACACCTCCGAAGCGGGCTACTGCCTGATGAGCTCGGCCCAGCGTGGCGACCAGCGCCTGATCGCCGTGGTGCTGGGCGGTGCTTCGGAGAAGCAGCGCGCCGACGACAGCCTGGCGCTGCTCAACTGGGGCTTCCGCTTCTTCGAAACGCACCGCATGTACGAGCCGGGCAAGGCCGTGGCCGAACACAAGGTGTGGAAGGGCAAGGCCGATACGCTGCAGCTGGGCGTGGCCCAGCCGCTGCTGGTGAGCGTGCCGCGCGGCCGCTACAACGACCTCAAGCCGAGCATCGACGTGCCCAAGACCCTGGAAGCCCCGTTCACTGCGGGCCAGGCAGTGGGCACGCTGAAGGTGACCCTGGACGGCAAGGTGGTGGCGCAGGCTCCGCTGGTGGCGGTGGCCGCGGTGGAAGAAGCCGGCTTCTTCAAGCGCCTGTGGGACAGCTTCTGGATGTGGTGGGAATCGGAATAACGGTTCCGCCCGTATTCAATGAAAAAAAGACCGGCTCGCGCCGGTCTTTTTTTTCGCGCAATGGGTCCGTAACGGTTCCTTGCTCTTGGTTGATTGATCCCGATCCGGGGACGTTACGTAAAAATTCGTAGCCCCGGCCGTTGGCCGGAAACCGCGCGCAGCGCGGCCCAGGTATCCGGAGGCGGTTGCGCAACGATCGCGGTCAACGTCCCGGCGTTTACACGTTCCGAAGCCGCGCGTCGGGCGGTCATGACCGTGGAACGAAGAGCAGCCGGCCAACGGCCGGGGCTACGAATTCATACGTTCCGATCGGGATCCGGATCAATCAACCACGAGCCCGTCACCGTCACGGGCCCGTGGGGATTCCGGTCGCTCAGAGCGACCGGCTGATCGTGAAGGACCCGTAGATCGGCGACTGGTCCTGCAGGTCGAACTCGCGGGTGCTGTGGTAGCGGGCGAGGGCGAACTTCCAGCGGTTGTACATCACCGCCAGGCCGTAGCCGCCCTGGGCCACCCAGTTGCGCTTGTCCACGCTGTGGCTGTTGCGGAAGGTGTTGCCGTCCAAGGTGATGTCGCGGATCACCCAGGCCGCGTCGGTGGTGGCGAACAGGTGGAACGACCAGCCGGTCGGCTTGCCGCCGCGGGTCGGCGCAGTGTTTTCGCCGGCCGGGCGCAGCGGGGTGCTGCCGAAATCGTCCGGAAGCTTCCAGCCGAAGCGGACTTCGCCGCCGGCATTGAGGTGGGTGGCGAGGTTGCCGACCGCACCGCCGTAGTGGCTGATCGCATCCCAGCCCCAGCCGGCCAGGTTGTCCTCGGCATCGCCCCAGCGGTGCATGCGCTCGTGGGTGAGCATGAACACCGGCTCGTTGTGCAGCTGGTTGTCCCAGCCCTGGAATTTCTCATCGCCCAGCGCGTCATGCACGGCGTCCTGCACTTCCTTGCCCAGCGCCCACGGCCCGACTACGCCGAGCGCGAGCTGGGTGGTCTGCAGGCGGTCGCCGCGACGGGCGTTGTAGCCGAAGCTGCCGATCAGCACGCCGGCATACGGCCGATCGTCCTCGATCACGTCGCGGCGGGTGAAGTCCTTGGGGGTGTAGATCTGCTGGGCGAAGCTGAAGATCATGTTCTGCTGCTCGAACTCGCCGGGGGCCAGCCGTTCGAGGTGGCGGTTGACCCAGCGGGCAAGCTTCGGCAGGCACGGATCGTCGGTGTAATCGACCAGGTTGGGCGAGACGAAGGTGATCTGCGCCCCGTTGGTGTAGCCCTGGTCCTGGTCGGCGCCGCCGAACAGATCGTTGTCGACGCGGAAGTTGACCTGCGGCGGGTGCTCGCGCATGGCGTCGGGCCCGCATTGTTCGGCTGCCTGTACCGCAGGCGCGGCTGCTGCAAGAACACCGGCAAGTGCGGCCGGTAACGCGAATCGCTTCAGAAGCATAAGATTCCCGCGGATGGTTTATTCATTTTTAAGCGGGAGCAGGGTATTCACGGCGTGATGCCGTGACCAGCACCGCGCACGCACTGGTGCGTCTTGTTCGTGAAGGCCGATCTTCACGTATCGTTCGGCGCAGCTGTGCGCACGATCATGCAGGTCTTGGGTTCAGACGCTTCCGTCCCCATAATCGCGGTCATGGAAATCAAGTCTGACAATCCCGAACACGGCTTCCAGTTCCCCGGTCAATTCGAGCTCAGCGCCATGGGCGCCGCGAACATCGGTCTGGAGCACGAACTTCCGCAGCTGCTGCATCTGGCCGGCATCCAGGTGCTCAAAGAGCGCATCACCTGGAAGACCTCGTCCAACGGCAAATACGTGTCCGTGAAGCTGGTCTTCATGGCCGAAAGCCGCGAGCAGCTGGACCTTGCCCACACCGCGCTGCGCGACCACCCGGAAGTGAAGTGGACGCTGTAACCAGCTGCGAAACCACCGCTGCACCGGGCCAGCGCCCGGCGCAGCCGGCGATCGTGCGCGACCTGGGCCGCCAGCCCTATGCGCCGGTCTGGCATGCAATGCAGCGTTTCACCGATGCGCGCAACGACGACACCCCGGACGAGCTGTGGGTGGTCGAGCACGATCCGGTGTTCACCCTGGGCCAGGCCGGCAAGGACGAACACGTGCTGGCCCCGGGCGATATCTCGGTGCTGCACGTGGACCGCGGCGGCCAGGTGACCTACCACGGGCCGGGCCAGATCGTGGTCTACCCGCTGCTGCAGCTGCGCCGGCTGGGGATCGGGGTGCGCGATTACGTGTGCCGGATCGAGCAGGCGATCATCGACACGCTGGACGAATGGAATATCGGGGCTGAACGGCTGGACGGCGCGCCGGGGGTCTACGTGGGCGGGGCCAAGGTGGCCGCGCTGGGCATCCGGGTCCGCCGCGGCTGCACCTTCCACGGGCTGGCCTTCAACGTGGCGATGGACCTGGAGCCGTTCCACCGCATCAACCCCTGCGGCTACCAAGGGCTGCAGGTCACCTCGATGGTAGACTTGGGGGGACCGTCCGGCATGGCGGCCGTCAAGCCGGTACTGCTGGGCCATCTGGCCCGCCAGTTCGGGTTGGACCTCCAGCCTGCCACGGACCTGCCCGATCTGACTGACGCGGCCTGAGCGCCGCCGACCAAGGCCATGACTGAAACCACCGCTCGCATCATTCCCCTGCAGGTCGTGCAGGGCGACACGCCGTCCGCCGCGCCGTTGCAGGCCGGGGTCAAACAGCTGGGCGGTGACAAGATCGGCCGCTCGCCGGTGCAGTTCGCCGACGCACCGGTGCTGCGCAAGCCGTCGTGGATCCGGGTCCGGATTCCGTCGGGCAACGCGGTGCAGACGCTGAAGGCCAAGCTGCGCGAGAACCGCCTGGTGACCGTCTGCGAGGAAGCCAGCTGCCCGAACATCCATGAGTGCTTCAGCCACGGCACGGCAACGTTCATGATCCTGGGCGAGGTCTGCACGCGGCGCTGCTCGTTCTGCGACGTGGCCCACGGCCGACCGAAGCCGCCGGACGCTGGTGAACCGGCCAGCCTGGCCCAGACCGTGGCCGACATGGGCCTGAAGTACGTGGTGGTGACCAGCGTGGACCGCGATGACCTGCGCGACGGCGGTGCCCAGCACTTCGCCGACTGCATCGGGGCGATCCGCGCCAAGTCGCCGAACACCCGCATCGAAGTGCTGACCCCGGACTTCCGCGGCAAGGGCCGCATGGAGCGGGCGCTGGACATCCTGGCGACCAACCCGCCGGACGTGTTCAACCACAACATCGAAACCGTGCCGGACCTGTACCGCAACGTACGCCCGGGTGCGGATTACCAGTGGTCGCTGACCCTGCTGAAGAACTTCAAGGCGCAGCACCCGTCGATCGCGACCAAGTCCGGCATCATGCTGGGCCTGGGCGAGGACATGGACCAGGTGCGGGCAACCATGCGCGACCTGCGCGCGCACGACGTGGACATGATCACCATCGGCCAGTACCTGCAGCCGACCGCACACCATCACCCGGTGCTGCGCTACTGGACGCCCGAGGAATACAAGGAACTGGAGGTCTACGGTTACGAGCTGGGCTTCAGCCACGTGGCCTCCGGCCCGATGGTGCGCTCGTCGTACCACGCCGACGTCCAGGCAAAGGGCGCTGGCGTCGCCTGAGCTCCCGTCAGACGCGGCTGCCAGTGAATCAAGCGCCGGGCCCCCATGCCCTTTCCGGCGAATGTCCCCCGGCGTCGGCCTGCGGCCGACACCTCCTCCTTTAATTCGCCTCCAAGGGCATGGCGACCCGGCACTCGATCCACCGGCGTTGCCCCTGGCTCCTGCTTTTCCAGTGCGAACCGCAAGCCGAGCCCCGTCGCGGCCGGCAGGCTCCTGGCAAAGTAAAGGAGGAGGCCGTCGCCGCAGGGCGACCGCCGGGGGACATTTGCACAGGGGCCTGCCGGCCGCGGCGGGGCCCTCAACGCTCGCGATGGACCTGAGCGAAGACCGTGAAGCTGCTCCGGCCTGAATGCCTGCCGACCGCCGAAAGGGCCAGGCCGCCGCTTGGTTTCGCCCGTAAACCCCGTTCCCAGCAGCAATTCCGCGTCATTCACAATTTGATACAGCCCCGCGTTTAGGCTGGAAATCCGCGTTCTGACGCGGTGGATGACAAACCCCGCAACTTTCGGCACTGTCGTGTGGTCTGATCCGCACGCAGTCTCCCCGTTGGCAAGGTGCCATGAGCAAGTCGATGAAATTCAAAGCCCCCGCATTCCTGATGGCCCTGGCGCTGACCGCGCCGCTGGCGCTGGCTGCCTATGCCGATTCGCCGGCCCTGCCGTCGGCGGCCACGGCCGACCAGGTGACGACCTCCAAGCTGGTGTACGGGCTGCTGTCGGACAGCCGCTATGCGTACCGGCCGCGCGCGCTGGATGCGGCGACCTCCAAGGACGTGTTCAAGCGTTACCTGGAATCGCTCGACGGCAGCAAGCAGTTCTTCACCCAGGCGGACATCACCAGATTCGCGCCGTTCGAGTCGAATATTTCGTCGGCCATCCGCGGCGGCGAGCTGGAGCCGGCGTTCCAGGTGTTTGCGGTCTACAAACAGCGGGTGGGCGAGCGCGTGGGTTACGCGCGCAAGCTGCTCAAGCAGGATTTCGATTTCAGCAGCGATGAGCGCTTCGAGTACGACCGCAAGGACGTGCCGTGGGCCGCCAGCAGCGCCGAACTCGATGACCTGTGGCGCAAGTCGGTGAAGAATGACTGGCTGCGCCTGAAGCTGGCCGGCAAGCAGCCGGCCGACATCCGCAAGACGCTGGACAAGCGCTATGCGCAGCTGGAGAAGTCGGTCAATGAGCTGAAGGGCGAGGACGTGTTCCAGTTCTTCCTCAACTCCTATACCAGCGCCGTTGATCCGCACACCGATTACTTCACCCCGCGCACGGCCGAGAACTTCAACCAGGCCATGTCGCTGTCGCTGGAAGGCATCGGCGCGCAGCTGCAGCGCCAGGACGACATGGTGGTGATCCGCGAGATCATCGCCGGTGGGCCGGCGTCGGTGAACGGCACGCTCAAGCCGGGTGACCGCATCGTAGGCGTGGGCCAGGGCAAGTCCGGTCCGGTCGAGGATGTGATCGGCTGGCGCATTGACGACGTGGTGGCCAAGATCCGCGGCAAGAAGGACACCCAGGTGCGGCTGGAATTCATTCCGGCCGAAGAGGGCGTGGACGGCAAGCCGCACATGCTGGTGCTGACCCGGCAGAAGGTGCGCCTGGCCGAGCAGGCCGCCAAGGGTGAAACGCTGACCATCCCGGCCAAGGATGGGGCGCCGGCGCGCAAGGTGGGCGTGATCAAGCTGCCGACCTTCTATCAGGACTTCGAAGGCCGCCGCCGCAACGCGACCGATTACGCCTCGGCCACGCGCGATGTGGCCAAGCTGCTGGCCGGCTTCAAGAACGACAAGCTCGATGGCGTGGTGCTGGACCTGCGCAACAACGGTGGCGGTTCGCTGGATGAGGCGATCGAGCTGACCGGCCTGTTCATCGAACAGGGCCCGGTGGTGCAGGTGCGCGAATCCGGTGGCCGCGTCACGGTCAACAACGACCGCAGCGAAGCGGTGGCATGGGACGGCCCGCTGGCCGTGCTGATCAACCGCGGTTCGGCCTCGGCCTCGGAAATCTTCGCCGGTGCCATCCAGGATTACGGCCGTGGGTTGGTCATTGGTGAAACCACCTTCGGCAAGGGCACGGTGCAGAACATCGTGGACCTGGACCGTTGGCCCAGTGGCGAAGCCCAGCGCTTCGGCCAGGTCAAGCTGACCATCGCGCAGTTCTTCCGCGTCAGCGGCAGCAGCACCCAGCACAAGGGCGTGGTGCCGGACCTGGCCTTCCCGGCCAGCGTGGATGCCAGCGAGTACGGCGAAAGCACCTACGACAACGCGCTGCCGTGGACCCGCATTGCCGCCGTGCCGCACACCCAGTACGGCAACTTCGGTCCGCTGCTGCCGAAGCTGGAAACCCTGCATGCCTCGCGCATCGCCTCCGACAAGGAGTTCCAGTGGTGGAACGAGGACGTGGAGCAGTTCCGCACCGAAGCGGCCAAGAAGTACATCTCGCTCAACGAGGCCGAGCGCCGCACCGAGCGTGAGCGCCAGGAAACCCAGCGCAAGCAGCGCCAGGCCACCCGCAAGGAACTGGGCCTGGACCTGGACCCGCTGGCCGATGACAGCAACGATGATGGCCTGACCGGCAACGAGCGCGACATCGTCAAGGATGCTGCGCGCGAGAAGGCCGCCGAGAAGCGCCCGGACCCGCTGCTGCGCGAGTCCGCCGCGATCCTGGCCGACGCGGTGAACCTGCTGGCCGAAGACCGCCCGCTGTCGGCGCAGGTGCTGCCGCAGTCGACCGCCGCAGGCCGCTGGGCCGATTGATCGGGTGAATCAAGTGAAAACGAGGGGCCGGCGGAAACGCCGGCCCTTTGCTTTTAGACCCCACGCATACGCCGCCGGGCCTATGCTTGCGCAATCATCCTCCTGCAGGAGCGCCCATGCGGCTGTCCCATGCACTCCCGGCCGGTCTGCTGGCCCTTGGCCTGTCCGCCTGCGGCGGCAAGGCCGCTGACAGCACGCTGCTGCGCGAATCCTTCGATTCGGGCGACACGTACTCGCGTACCGTTCCCGGCACGCCGGCGCAGGCCTGCGAAGCCGCGCGGCGTACCCTGCTCAGCCAGGGCTATGCGATCGCCCGTGCCGACGCCGACGCGGTGGAAGCGAACAAGAACTTCCAGCCGACCGAGGACTCGCATGAGCAGCTGGTGCTGCGCATTTCCTGCGCGGCGCGGGGCGACGAAGCACTGGTGTTCATCAGTGCCGTGCAGGACCGCTATGCGCTGAAAAAGAGCCCCACCTCGGCCAGTGTGGGCGTGGGCGCGCTGGGCTCGGTGTCGCTGCCGTTCGGCAGCAACGACGATTCGCTGGTGAAGGTGGCCAGCAGCACCGTGCAGGACGGCGACTTCTACCGCCGCTTCTTCACCCGCCTGCAGCAGTACCTGCCGGCGGCCAAGGCCAGCACCCCGGAGCCGGTACCCGCGCCGGTTCCGCCGGCCCCGGCGCCGCCGGTGACGCCTGTTCCCGAGCCTGCGCAGGCGCCGGTTCCTGCATCGGTCCCCGCACCACCTGCCGCGCCGACGCCAGCGCCGCCCCCGGTTCCTGCCAGCGATACGCCAGACCACGCGCACTGAGCGGGCGCGAAGCATGCCGGGCAGGGGTCGTCATCCCTCGCGCAGGCTGCGCGCAGTGGGCGTTCTGCTGACCGCGGTGATGGGCCTGCTTCCGGCGGCGGAAGGTCGCACGGATCCGGGCACCTGCGTGCACCGGCTGATCGAACGACTCGGCTGGCAGCTCCAGGACGCCGACATCGCCGCGCCGCGCGTGCACGGTGGCCCCGTCTGCGAACGGGCCGACCTGTCCCAGGCGCAGGCTGCCGGCGATCTGCGCGTGCAGCTGCCCCGTGCCTGGGCCGCCCCGCAGCGCGAGCGCTTCCTGCAGACGCTGCTGGACGATCCGGCGACCGTGTGCGCCTACGCCTTCGAGCTGGGCAAGGCCACCCGCCGCGCCGCCACGCGCCTGCAGGACAACCCCGGTTACCGGTTCTCGGCGCTGCAGCTGGGCTGGATCGGCTTCGGCCCCGGCGGCGCCCGGGCGCAGGGCTGGGAGGGCTTTCGCAGCTTCGGCCGCGGTTACCAGCCGCACGGATCCAACAGCGCGGCCGTGCAGGCGTTCTATGACGGCCGGGTGCGCAGTGAATGCGGGGTGGGCCGGCAGGTGGCGCAGCTGGCCACCCAGCGCGAGCTGTATGGCGATGCCGCGTTCGATGCGGCGTTCACCCCGGGCGAACTGTCGATCGGCACCTTCCTGACCCTGCACGACACCGACAGCATTCTGCTCGGCCATCACGCCGGCGAGTTCTTCGCCGATGGCAAGGCCGTGCGGACCTCGCAGCGCGGCCGCCAGGCGTTCGTGGGCGCCCCGGGCTTCATCGAACATGTGTTCGATCCGGTGTACCTGGACGACATCAACAACCAGGCCGAGAACTTCGTGATCGTCGACGTCGGCGCAGGCGCAGCCAAGGCGCTGCGCGAGCACGGCGGCTTCGCCCACTACGACCGCATCAACCGCCGCATCTGGGAGCTGGCCAGCCGCATGCCCGGCCCCGGGCTGCGCCGCTTCGAGCGCCTGCTGTTCGAACGCGACCCGGCCCTGCGCGCGGCACTGCCGGCCGGCCAGCAGCCGCTGCTGGCTGAACTGGACGCGCTGCTGGACGATCCGTTCTATCGGGAGTTCGTGATTTATGTGCACCCACGCGGTATACGTCCGGTGGGCTATCACATCGCACGCCTGCTCGACCGCAATCCGCGCACGCCGTTCGCGTTCGAGCTGGGCCTGCACAACCTGCACACCACGCTGTACCGCCGCTGGATCCAGTCGCAGCTCCAGCAGTGCGCGGCAGCGTCGACACATTCGCAAACCGAGCAAAGGTGAGACATGGAAATTGCAATGATTGGACTGGGGCGCATGGGCGCCAACATGGCCGAGCGGCTGCACCGCGGCGGCCACCGCGTGATCGGCGTGGACCCGGGTGAAGCGGCCCGGGCCAGTGCCGTCGCGCGCGGCTTCGACGTAAGCGCAACGGCGGCCGAGGCGCTGGCGAAGCTGTCGGTGCCGCGCGTGGTCTGGCTGATGGTGCCGGCCGGTGAGGTGGTCGACCAGACCCTGGCGTCGCTGTCGCCGCACCTGTCCGAAGGTGACGTGGTGATCGACGGCGGCAACTCGTATTACAAGGATTCGATGCGCCGCGCCACGCAGCTGCTGGAAGAAGACGTGACCTACCTCGACTGCGGCACCAGCGGCGGGGTGTGGGGGCTGCAGGAAGGCTACAGCCTGATGATCGGTGGCGATGCGGCGGCCGTCGAGCGCGTCGGTGCGATCTTCCGCACCCTGGCCCCGGCCGAGGATCGCGGCTGGGTCCACGCGGGGCCGAGCGGGGCCGGGCACTTCTGCAAGATGGTCCACAACGGCATCGAGTACGGAATGATGCAGGCCTATGCCGAAGGCTTCGCGCTGATGCAGCGCAAGACCGAATTCAACCTCGACCTGGGCCAGGTCGCGGCGGCCTGGCAGCACGGCAGCGTGGTGCGGTCCTGGCTGCTGGACCTGAGCGCCGACGCCTTGGCCCGCAACCCGCAGCTGGACGGCATCGCGCCGTTCGTGCCCGATTCCGGCGAAGGCCGCTGGACGGTGGCTGAAGCGATCGACCTGGACGTCTCCGCCCCGGTGATCACCCTGTCGCTGCTGGAGCGGCTGCGCTCACGCGAAAAGAATTCCTTCAGCGACCGCATGCTCTCCGCACTGCGCAACCAGTTCGGCGGCCACGCGATGGTCAAGGAATAACCTTACCGAAGATCCACGCGCCGGCCGCTGCCGGCGCTTTCGCGGCCTGCTTCCAGCAGCCGCATCAGTTGCAGTGCTTCTTCAGTACTGACTGGCGCTTCGCCCTCGCCGAGCATCGCATCGCGGAACGCGGCGTAGAACCGGCGATAGTCGCCGACAGCATTGTCCACGGTCTGCCGATGTACCTTTCCTTCGGCATCCACCTGCACCAGCAGCCCATGCTGCGGATCCAGGCCCCAGCCCGGCGCGCCGGGGGCGATGCCCTGGCGCAGCTGGTCTTCCTGCACATCCAGGCCTTCCTTGAGGTAGCTGCCGGTGCTGCCGTGCACGGCAAACCGTGGCGCCGACGCGGCCACCAGTGAACCGGCGTGCACGATCGCGCGCATCGCGGGGTAATGCAGCACCGCATGGAAATAATCATCACTGCGCGCGCCGTCGCGCTGCGCGGTGATGTCGGCACTGATCGCTTCGGGCCAGCCGAACAGCTGCAGCATCTGGTCCAGCAGGTGCGGGCCCAAATCCATCCACAATCCGCTGCCGGGTGCATCGCTCTCGCGCCAGCGATCGCGCACCTGCGGGCGGAAGCGGTCAAAGTGCGAATGGCATTCGGCAACGCGGCCCAGCGTACCGGACGCCAGCACACTGCGCAGGCTGAGGAAGTCGGCATCGCAGCGGCGGTTCTGGAACACGCACACCACGCGCTCCGCGTCGCGCGCGGCATCCACCACCGCCACCGCTTCGGCCGCGCTCAACGCAAACGGTTTGTCGACCAGCACGTGCTTGCCTGCACGCAATGCCGCCAGCGCGAGGGGTGCGTGCTGTTCATTGGGCGTCGCGATCACCACCGCGTCCACCGCCGGGTCGGCCAGAAGAGGCGCCACATCCGCGTGGATGTGCACATCGGTGAAGCTGCGCAGCAGCCGCTCGCGCTGCGAACTGACGATGCTGTGCAGCGCCAGGCCCGGCGTGTGCTGGATCAGCGGCGCATGGAAAACGCTTCCAGCCAGCCCGTATCCGATCAATCCCACTTGTGCGATCGTCGCCATGTGCGTACCTGCCGTGTTGCCTTGGATAAGAATAGTTGCAAATGATGCAGTGCGGGAAACCTGAACTGTTGGGATTGAACCTGACCGGTTCACGGCAACGTGATCTTGCAGCGACGTGCTGTCCACGCATCGCAGCCGACACTGGGCCCACTAACCAGGGAGACACCGCACATGACCAACACTACCCGTAATCTGCTTGCTGCTTCGCTCGCTTTCGGCATGCTGCTGGGCACCTCGGCGGCAATGGCCAAGGATCCGCCGAAGACCACCGACAAGGCGGCGATGACCCACGCAGACATGCATGATTCTGACGAGCCGGTCACCGACACCTGGATCACCACCAAGGTCAAGAGTGACCTGCTGGCGAGCAGCAAGGTTCCCGGCACGGAAGTAAAGGTCGAAACCGTGAACGGCGTGGTATCGCTGTCGGGCACCGTGGCGACCAAGGCCGAGCATGACAATGCCATTGCCAAGGCCAAGATGATCAAGGGCGTAAAGAGTGTGGACGCCAGTGCACTGAAGGTCTCCGCGGCCGCTGCCAAGCGCTGATCCGCGACAGCACCTGCACAGACACCGGGGCGCGCCGTCAGGCGCGCCCTTTTTCGTGGACGGCGCCGCTGTCCGGTCCCGTCCCGTATTCACGTTGGTGTGGAGTATATTCAGGACTTCGCCCCTGCGGGCGTCGTTCCGGCACCGGAGTGGCGCAGGCGGGGAGGGGAGCATGCAAGCCAACGAGGGTCTATGGCACTGGTTTTCAGTGATGAACGCTGGGACCGCTGGCGGTTGCCGGCCCTCGGCCTGGCGGCTGTGGCCATCATCGTGGTCCCATGGCTGACCCTGCGCAGACTTTCCGCAGACAATCTCGACGCGATGCGCTGGGTCACCCATACCCAGGACGTCGGGGTTGCCGTGTACCAGCTGCAGGCCGACGTCCGCGACGTGGAATCGGCGGCGCTGACCCTGTCCAAGGGCATCGATGCCCCCGGGTTGCGCGAGCGGCTTGGGCAGGCCCGCCACATTCCGGCGCGGCTGGCGCGGCTGACCGAGCTGACCCGCGACAATCCCGAACAGCTGGTGCGCATCGGGCGCATCCAGTCACTGCTGGACCGGCGCATGGAACTGGCCGGCGAGCTGGCGCGCTCCAGCCCCGACGACGAACAGCGCCAGCTGGTGCAGGACCTGACCACCCGGTATCCGATCCGCGGCCTGATCGAGGAACTGCAGGACCGCGAGGAGGAACTGCTGGCCCAGCGTTCAGCCGTGTTCGCCCAGCAGCAGCGGCAGGGCGAGCTGGTGTCGTGGACCGCGCTGGTCGTGCAGCTGCTGCTGCTCGGGCTGGTGCTGTGGCTGTTGCATCGGCAGATGCTGCACCGGGCCACCGCCGAGCGTGCCACGCGGCGCGCGTCGGCACGTGCGGCATCGGTGCTGCATACCGTACGGGAGCCGATCGTGCTGCTTGACCGCGAACTGAAGGTGCAGCTGCACAACCCGGCGTTCTCCGAGTTGTATGGGCTGCACGATGACGCCACCACCGACGGCCGCGCCCTGGAAACGCTGGGTGATGGAGCGTGGAGTGATCCGGCGGTACGCCAGCGGCTGATGGACGTGCTGCTGCGTGGCCGTGAACTGTGGGACTTCGAACACCAGCAGCGCACCGACGACGACCAGGTGCGCACCCTGCTGATCAACGCCCGCCGCATGCCGTTGCCGGACCGCGACGACGAAGTGGTGCTGATGACGATCAGCGACGTCACCGTGCAGCGTGCCGTTCAGCAGCGCGTGGAAGAACTGAACCGCCAGCTGGAGGGCAAGGTCGAGCAGGTGTCGGAGGTCAACCGTGAACTGGAGGCCTTCAGCTACTCGGTGTCGCACGACCTGCGCGCGCCGCTGCGCCACGTGGCCGGCTTCTCGGACAAGCTGGCCCGGCACCTGGGCGAGGACGCGGACGAGAAGTCGCGCCATTACCTGGACGTCATCTCGGGCTCGGCGCGGCGCATGGCGACACTGATCGACGATCTGCTGGTGTATTCGCGGCTCGGCCGGGCGGCGATGCGCCTGCAGGCGGTGGACATGCAGTCGCTGGTCGCCGACACCCGCGCGCTGCTGGATGCCAACGTGAAAAGCGAAGCCGAACACGGCGGCGCGGCGCGGCGCATCGAATGGAAGATCGCACCGCTGCCGATCCTCGTCTGCGACGACAACATGATGCGGCAGCTCTGGCTGAACCTGCTGGGCAATGCGGTGAAGTACTCGGCCAACGCCCATCCTGCGCGGATTGCGGTGGAGTACGCGCGCCAGCCTGATGGCAGCCACCTGTTCAGTGTGCGCGACAACGGTGCCGGCTTCGACATGGCCTACGCCGACAAACTGTTCGGCGTGTTCCAGCGCCTGCACAAGGCCAGCGAGTACCCCGGCACCGGCATCGGCCTGGCCAGCGTTCGCCGGGTGCTGGCCCGCCACGGCGGCCGCATCTGGGCCGAAGCGGCGCTGGACCAGGGCGCCACGTTCCACTTCCTGCTGCCTTCCTCTCTCGACGCACTCAACCACAAAGGTCCCGTCCCATGACCGCTCTGCGTACCATCCTGCTGGCCGAGGACAGCCCCGCCGACGCCGAAATGGCCATTGATGCGCTGAAGGAAGCGCGCCTGGCCAACCCGATCGTGCACGTCGAAGACGGCGTGGAAGCGATGGACTACCTGCTGCGCCGCGGCGCTTTCGCACACCGCGAGGAAGGCCTGCCGGCGGTGCTGCTGCTGGATATCAAGATGCCGCGCATGGACGGGCTGGAAGTGTTGCGCCAGATCCGCAATGCCGAGGAGCTCAAGCGCCTGCCGGTGGTGATCCTGTCGTCCTCGCGCGAAGAGAGCGACCTGGCCCGCAGCTGGGACCTGGGCGTCAATGCCTATGTGGTCAAGCCGGTGGACGTGGACCAGTTTTTCGGTGCGGTGCAGACGCTCGGCAAGTTCTGGGCGCTCATCAACCAGGCCCCGGAGGTCGAATAACCCATGCCGCTCACCGGCCCCTCGCTGGGACACCTGCGCATCCTGCTGGTGGAGGATTCGCCCGAAGATGCCGAGCTGATGTGCGGGCAGATGCTCGACGCCGGGCTGGAGGCCAGCTTCGAGCGGGTCGAGACCGCTGCCGAACTGCGCGATGCGTTGCTGCGGTTCGCGCCGGACATCGTGCTGTCCGACCTGGCCATGCCCGGTTTTTCGGGCAACCAGGCGCTGGAGATCGTGCGCGGCTGGCACCCGGACGTGCCCTTCATCTTCGTGTCGGGCACGATCGGCGAAGAGAATGCCGTGGCCGCGCTGCACCAGGGCGCCAACGACTACATCATCAAGCACCAGCCGGCGCGGCTGCCGTCGGCGGTGGCGCGTGCCGTGCGCGAGGCGCGCGGCACCATCGACCGCCAGCGGGTGGAAGCCGAGCTGATGCGCGCGCAGCGACTGGAAAGCCTGTCGCTGCTGGCCGCCGGGCTCAGCCACGACCTGCGCAACATCCTGCAGCCGCTGCTGATCATGCCCGAGCTGCTCAAGGCCCGCACCGATGATCCGCAGCTGCACCACCTGGCCGACGTGATCGCCGAATGTGGGCGGCGCGGGCATGAAATGGCCGAATCCATGCTGTCGTTCGTGCGCGGCTCGCGCACCCCGAGCGAGCGGATCCAGATCGCCCACCTGTTCGAGGCGATGGAACTGCTGCTGCGCAGTACCTTGCCGGCGCAGGTGAGCCTGCATCTGGACGTGGACGACCCGGCCCTGGCGGTGGATGCCAACTACACCGAGCTGCAGCAGGTGCTGTTGAACCTGGCGCTCAACGCGATCCAGGCCATGCCCAATGGCGGGCGCTTGTCCCTGCGCGCGGCGGCCGCCCCGGATGCGCATGGCCAGGACTGGCTGCACATCTCGGTGACCGACGAGGGCGTGGGCATGAGCGCCGAGGTGCTGGCGCACCTGTTCAACCCGTTCTTCACCACCAAGGTCAACGGCACGGGGCTGGGCCTGATCTCCTGCAAGCGCATCATCGAAGGCGCCCAGGGCAGCATCCGGGTGGAAAGCACGCCGGGCGTGGGCAGCCGGTTCGAACTGCGGCTGCCGATGCGCCAGGCGCCTGTCGATGCGGCCCCACAGGCACAGCCGGTAGCGGCGGGTGCGGGGCAGTCGATCCTGGTGGTCGATGGCGAAGCCACCCGGCTGTCGCTGCTGGGCAATGCCTTGTCCAGCCAGGGGTATCACCTGCAGCTGGCCTCCGATGGCGGCGCTGCGCTGCGCTGGATGCAGCAGGAGGCGATGCCGGCGCTGGTGATCGCCGATGCCGGGGCAAAGCTGCTTTCAGCCAGCCACCTGCTCGATGAGATGGCCACCTTGGGCTACCGCGGCCCGGCGCTGGTGCTGGAAGACGCCGAGGTTCCGGTGCCGCTGGACGCGTTCCCCGAGGGCGTGGAGGTGCACGTGCTGCGCAAACCGCTGGAAATGCAGCAGGTGTTCCGCTCGGTGGCCGAGGCGCTGGCGCCCACACGGTAGGTCACGACCGTTGGTCGTGACGCTGGGGAATACCGACCAACGGTCGGTATCTACGCATCTTCCCACGGGAAACTGGGCAGGCTGGCCACGGCGTGTTCCAGCCGCCGCGACCAGTTGCCATGGATCTCCGCGTACAGCGGGCTGTCGCCGGCCAGGCGCATGCGGTGGCTGATGCGCAGGTCGCCAGCGCGCAGCAGTACCAGGTCGACCGGCAGGCCCACGGAAAGGTTGGAACGGATGGTCGAATCCAGCGACACGATTGCCGTGCGCGCGGCATCGTCCAGCCGGGTCTGCGGGCGGATGATGCGGTCCAGGATCGGCTTGCCGTACTTGGATTCGCCGATCTGCAGGAACGGCGTTTCCGGCGAGGCGGCAATCGCGTTGCCCAGCGGGTAGATCATGTACATCCCGGGGTGTTCGCCGCCGACCTGGCCGCCCAGGATCAGGGTCGCCTGGGTGTTGACCCCGTCATGGCCGTGTTCGGGATTGCTGCATTTGACCTGGCTGTCCACCAGCACCCGGCCCACGTACTCGGCCACCTCGAACAGGTGCCGGTAGGCGCGCAGGTTTTCCGGCCGCTGTTCCTCCACGTCGCGGTGCAGCCGCGAGATCAGCAGCTGGGTGGTGGCCAGGTTGCCGGCGGCCATGATGACGAAGACCGCTTCGCCCGGAAACTCGAATTCGTGCAGCTTGCGGTGCACGCGTACGTCGTCCAGCGACGCGTTGGTACGGGTATCGGCGGCGAAGACAAGGCCCTCGTCCACCGCAATGCCGACGCAATAGGTCATGTCGGTGTCCTATGATGTGCACCCCGATTCTATGCGGAGCCCCTGTTGGCCCCGTGTGGATTCGCCCCACGTACGCTGAATACCATGACCACTGTGCTCCTGAGCCTGGGCAGCAACCTGCAACCGCAGCAGCATCTTCACGCTGCGGTGGCCGCGCTGCGCGGGCGTTTCGGCGATATCCGGGTGTCCCCGGCCTACCGCACCGCCGCCGTGGGCTTCGATGGCCCGGCCTTCCTCAACAACGCGGTGGCAATCGAGACCGATGAGCCACTGGCGGACCTCGACCGATGGCTGCATGCCGTGGAAGACGCCCATGGGCGTGACCGCAGCGGGCCGCGTTTCAGCGACCGTACGCTGGACATCGACGTGGTGTTCTACGGGAACCTGATCGTGGAAGGCCCGGGGCACCTCCGGATTCCGCGGCCGGAGCTGAAGCACGCGTTCGTGCTCAAGCCGCTGGCCGATATCGCGCCGGACTTCATCGACCCGGTCAGCGGCCTGGACCTGGCCACGTTGTGGCGGGGGCATCGGCAACATGACGACGCGTTCGAGATCGTTGAACTGGGGTGACAGCGTCAAATGGCGGGTGTCGCCAAAGGCGGGGCTTCGGAACGTGTACACGCCGGGGTGTTTGCCATAACCATCGAGTGACCGGCTCCGGGCGCTTGGGCCGCGCTGCGCGCGGTTTCCGGCCAACGGCCGGGGCTACGAACCGTTAGGGGCCCATTGGGATCGGGATCAATCGACCAACGGCCCGCATTACGTCAACATCCGGCCGCCGTCCACCCGCAACGTGTGCCCGGTTACGAACGGGGCGTCGTTGACCAGCCAGTAGACGGCCTCGGCGATCTCCTCCACCGTCCCGGTGCGGCCCAGCGGGGTGCGTGCCAGCAGCGCCTGCTGGGCGAAATCGTCCTTGCCCTGTTCGGGCCACAGGATCGCGCCCGGCGCCACGGCGTTGACCCGGACTTTCGGCGCCAGTTCCAGCGCCAGCGAACGGGTGATCATTTCCAGCGCGGCCTTGGCGGCGGCGTAGACCGGGTGGTCACGCATTGGCTGGGTGCCGTGCAGGTCGGTAAGGTTGACGATGCAGCCCTGGTGGCGGCGCAGCTGCGGCGCGGCGGCCTGGGCCAGCAGCAGCGGCGCGCGGGCGTTCACCGCGAACAGGTCGTCCCACTGGTCGGCGGTGATCTGGCCGAGCAGGGTGGGGTAGAAATTGGAAGCGTTGTTGACCAGCGCATCCAGCCGCCCGAACTGGGCCACGGTCTGTTCGACCAGGTCGGGCAGGGCATCGGCGTCGCGCAGGTCGGCCTGCAGGGCCAGCACACTGCCCGGGCGCAGCATGTCCAGGTCGAAGGCCATCTGCTGCAGCTCGGTGGTGGAGGTGTGTGCGTGCAGCACCACCGACCAGCCACAGGAATGGAACTGGCGGGCGATGGCGGCGCCGATCCGGCGCGCGCTGCCGGTGATCAGCACGGCGGGTGTGGTGGCGGTCATCGGGGCTCCTTCCTGCTCGGCTATGCTGTGCATTGTCACCGCAATCGCCCGCACCATGCATACCTCCCTGCCCACGCCCGACGCCGACGCCCTGGCCCACAGCGACGAACTGGCCGCTGCCCTGCGCGCGGAAATCCTCGCCAATGGCGGTGCCATGCCATTTGCCCGGTTCATGGAACTGAGCCTGTATGCACCTGGCTGGGGTTATTACAGCGCCGGTGCCAGCAAGTTCGGTGCGGCGGGGGATTTCACCACTTCTCCGGAACTGGGCCCGCTGTTCACCGCCACCGTGGCCAACGCAGTGGCCCCGGTCATGCAGCAGCTGGGGCCGCAGGCGCGCTTCCTGGAACTGGGCGGCGGCAGCGGTGCGTTCGCCGAGATCCTGCTCAAGCGCATGCTGGAACTGGATGCGCTGCCGGAGCGCTATGCGATCCTGGAACCCAGCGCGGACCTGCGCGAGCGCCAGCGCGAGCGCCTGGAGAAGGCGCTGGTGCCGCCGCTGTTCGCCCTGGTGGAATGGCTGGACGGCCCGTTCGACGACGACTGGGACGGCATGGTGTTCGCCAACGAAGTCATCGATGCGCTGCCGACCCCGCGCTTCCTGGCGCGCGACGGCATGGTCTACGAAGAAACCGTGGAACTGGATGCCGACGGGCGCTTCATGCGCGGCGCGCAACCGGCCGATGCCATGCTCACCTCGGCCGTGCGCCATCTGGAACGCTACCGTGAGAAGCCCTTCGCCGATGGCTACCGTTCCGAACTGCTGCCGCACCTGCCGTACTGGATCCAGGCGGTCGCTGGCGGGCTGAAGCGCGGCGCGATGCTGTTCGTGGATTACGGCTACCCGCGCAACGAGTACTACCGCGATGACCGCGATGACGGCACCGTGCGCGCCTTCTACCGTCACCATGTGCACAACGACGTGTTCCTCTGGCCGGGCCTGCAGGACCTGACCGCGTCGGTGGATTTCACCGCGCTGGCCGAAGCCGGCACCCATGCCGGCTTCGAGTTGGCCGGCTACTGCACCCAGTCCAGTTTCCTGCTCGGCAACGGCCTGGATGGGTTGCTGGCATTGGCCGAGGAACGTGCCGACGAGATCGGCAAGCTGCGCCTGCGTGACCAGGTCAAGAAACTCACCCTGCCCAGCGAGATGGGCGAGCGCTTTCAGGTGATGGGCTTCCAGCGCGACGTGGACTTCGATCCGGCGTTCCTGCTTGGCGACCTGACCTGGCGGCTCTGAAATGACTGCGACCGGAATGTTGAAGCCGCTGCGCTTCCCGCGCGTGTGGCTGGGGCTGTGGTGGTTGGCGATCGCGGTCACGATCGTGGTCTGCCTGATCCCGCCACCGCCGCTGGCATTGCCGCAGAACAGCGACAAGGTCGAGCACTTCCTTGCGTACTTCCTGCTGGCCTCGGCGGCGGTGCAGATCTACCGCACGCGCGCGTCACTGCTGTGGGCCGGCGCCGGGCTGGTGCTGCTGGGCGTGGGCATTGAATTCCTGCAGGGCGCGCTGACCACCGATCGCATGGCCGACCCGATGGATGCGCTGGCCAACAGCATCGGCGTGGTGGTCGGCATGGCAACGGTATTCACGCCGCTGCGCGATCTGCTTTTACGCATGAAGGGCTAGCCGGGCAGGGTCGGTTCCCGAACGACCGCAGTGAACGTATCAACGCCCGGTAACGCATGACCTGCAACGAAGCAGAAGCCGTTGCCGTTGATTGCAATGCGTTACCGGTTTCGGACACGTTATCGGCGGTCGTTTGGGAACCGACCCTACCTCATTCAGGCAACACGGGTGCCGGCCATGGGCCGGCACCGCTACTTCATCAACGCGGTACCAGCTCCAGCGTGTCGAGCACCCACATCGTGGGACGGGTGTCGCCGGTGAAGCGCACGCACAGGTCCTGGTGGCCCTTCAGTGAACGCGGCAGCGCTGCTTCCAGCGTGATGAACCCATCCGCACCCGGGGTGGCCGGCAGCGGTACGCTGGCCAACGGCTTGCCATTGCACTGCGCGTTGAGGATGTCCATCTCGCCGTGCGCGCTGCGCGCCGGCACGAAGCGCCGCTGCGGCTCGTCATGCGCCAGCTGGAAGTAATACGGAATCTGCCCGGCACGCACCCGCAGCTTCGCAATGCCGTCCACATCCGCGCCTTGCCATAGCCAGCACGGGTTGAAGATGTTGACGTTGAAGATGGCGCGCGCGCCGTCGGCCGGGCCGTCGTCTTCCAGCCGCAGCAGCAGCTTGCCTTCGCCCGGGCACATTGCCAGGTGTTCGTCGGTGCGGCTCAGCAGCGACTGCGCGGTGACGTCGAAGCGGCTGGCCGCCTTGGCCAGCGCCTGCCCGTCGAAGAACGTGGCGGCCTGGACCCCCACCGGCAGCGGCTGGGTCAGCGGCGCGGTGTAGCGCGGCGACGCCGCGGTCACCGGGCTACCGTCCACGCTGTAGCGGATCTCGTAGTTGAGCGGGTTGCGCAGTGCCAACGTCGCGGTGCCCGCCTTGCGGTCGTCGCTCACATCCGCTTCCACTTCGAACGGGGTCTGCGCATACGCGATGCCCATCGCCTGCCAGCGCTGCAGCTGCGACGGCAGGCGCGCCAGGAAGTCGGCGAAGTCGCGGCGCTCACGCGGCGACCAGCCGGTTTCGGCGACTGCGGCCAGGCGCGGGAACACGTTGTGGTGCAGGCGCGCGACACTGCGGGTGTGCTCGGTGAACATGTTGGCCTGCAGGCCCAGGATGTGCTGCTGCTTGTCGCGGGCCAGGCTGTCGGGCACCGGCTCGAAGCCATACACGCGGCCCAGCGGGGTGGTCAGCGGCCGACCCGGCGGCTCGTTCTCCGAGTTGGTCTGCAGGTAATCCATGTACATGTCGGTGACCGGCGACATCACCACGTCGTGGCCTTCGCTGGCGGCCTTCAGGCCACCTTCGGTACCGCGCCAGGACATCACCGTGGCTTCCGGCGGCAGCCCGCCTTCGAGGATTTCATCCCAGCCGATCAGGCGGCGGTCGTGCTGTTCCAGGAACGTCTCCAGGCGCTTGATCAGGTGCGCCTGCATCTCGTTTTCGGTGCCGGCGCCCACTTCGCGCATGCGTTCCTGCACGCGCGCGGAGGCTTCCCACTGGTCCTTGACCGCCTCGTCGCCGCCGACATGGACGTACTTGGCGGGGAACAGCTGGATGACTTCCTCCAGCACGTTCTCCAGGAACTCGAAGGTGCTTTCTTCGGTGTTGAACAGGTTCGGGAACACGCCCCATTCGCTGAGTGGCTGCAACGGCGTATCGATCGTGCCCAGCTCGGGGTACGCAGCGATGGCGGCGGTGGCGTGGCCGGGCACGTCGATCTCCGGGATCACCTGGATATGCCGCGCGGCGGCGTAGGCGATCACTTCACGGATCTGGTCCTGGGTATAGAAGCCGCAATACGGGCGCGGCGCACCGGTGGCCGGGTCGCGCCCGCCATCGCCGGCCGGAATGCGGCAGCTGCCCACGCCGGTGAGCTTCGGGTAGCGCTTGATTTCCATGCGCCAGCCCTGGTCATCGGTGAGATGCCAATGGAACGTATTGAGCTTCTGTTCGGCCATCGCGTCGAGCACGCGCTTGATCTCGTCCAGGCTCTGGAAGTGGCGCGCCGAATCGAGCATCAGCCCGCGCCAGCTGAAACGCGGCGCATCGTCGATCTTCAGTGCCGGCACGACACCATCGCTGCCGCCCGTGAGCAGCTGCGACAGGGTGGCCGCGCCATAGAACAGGCCCGCTTCGGTGGCGGCCTGCACGGTCACGCCGCGCGCATCGCTGCGCAGCTGGTAACCCTCCGCACCGGTCTTCAGGGTGGCGTCGAGCACGAAGCGGATACCGTCATTGCCGCGTGCGGTGGCCACGACCAGTGCCGGACCACCGCTGTGCTGCAGCTGGGTCGCGAACAGGCTGGCCACGCGCTGGGCGGCCGCGCCCTGCGCGCGCAGCGCGGTCGTGGAGGTGACGGTGTAGCCCGCGCCTTCGAGGCGTTGCAGCTGGGCGGGGGCGGGAATCAGTGGCAACGAGCCGGGCAGGGCGCGCGGGCCATCGGGGGCCTGGGCATCGGTGGCATGTGCCAGCGGGGCCAGCGAGAGCGCCAGGGCCAGCGGCAGCAGCGACAGCGAGGTACGACGGGTGCGGGTGTGCATCGGGTCATTCCTTTGGTGCGGGTTAAAAAAAACGGGCCCGGTTCCGGACCCGTTTTCAGTGGGCCGTAACGGCCCACCGGGTAGCGCCGGCCGTTGGCCGGCACACCAATGCCACATTAGTACTTGAAGCGGAAGTTCAGGTAGTACTGGCGACCGTTGGAGTAGAACGAGGTCGGAATGGACGCGCTCTGGTAGTACTTGTAGGTCGGGTTGTTGAGGTTCAGGCCATCCAGGGTGATGCTCATCCACTTGGTGGGTGCGTAGCTCAGCGAGGCCGACAGCGTGCCGAAATCATCCTGGTAGTACGGGTTGGCACCGGACAGGCTGATCAGGAACGAGGAACGGCGGGTGTAGCTGACGCGTGCACCGAAGGTTTCATTCTCGAAGAAGGCGCCCACGTTGTAGGTGTTCTTCGAGGTGCCCAGCAGGTTGTGGCTGCCGTCGGCCCAGGTGTGCGCCGAGCTGCCGTTGGCGTAGGTGTAGTTGGCGTTGATGCCGAAGTTCTCGCCGATCGGCTGTTCGTAGGCCACTTCCACGCCGGTGACCTTGCCGTCGGCATTGATCGGGGTGGAGACCGCGTAGGTTTCAAGCTGGTTGGTCAGTTCGCTGAAGAGCTGGCGGTTGACCACGTCGAAGGCGACGTAGTCCTTCAGGTCGATGTGGTACGCACCAACCGACACCAGGCCGCGCGGCATGAAGTACCACTCCAGGTTGGCGTCCAGGTTGCTGCCGATGGTCGGCTTCAGTTCCGGGTTGCCGCCACCGCCGGTCTTGTTCAGGTCCGAACCCCATGCAGACGCACCCAGCGCGGAGTAGTCCGGCAGGGTCTGGGTCTGCGACGCGGCTACGCGCAGCACCAGGTTGTCGTCCAGGTCGAACTTGATGTTGGCGCTCGGCAGCACGCGGCTGTGCTTGTTCTGGAACGCCTGGCGCTGCCACATGCCGAACAGGCTGCTCACGTCGGCACGGGCGGCATCGCTGACCGCCAGGTAGGTGTCGATGTCCTGCTTGATGTCCACGTAACGCAGGCCGACGTTACCGCTCCACCAGTCACCGGTGAAGTTGGCCTGCACGTAGCCGGCGAAGTTCTTTTCCTTCACCTTCCACTCGGCGCCGTAGTTGTGGCGGCCGGTCGGGCCATCGTTGTTGGACAGCCAGGTGGAGTTGTTGAGGATGGCGGTCTTCAGCGCGTCGGGGGTGTAGTACCAGATGTCGCGCGGGAAGGTGCCACCGATGCCGCTGGCGAAGTTGCTCGGGTACTGGCCGGTGGCGCTGCCCTGCAGGGCCGACCAGATGTCGCCCGGGCTGGCGCCTTCCGGCGACAGCGCTTCACGCTCGTGGTCGGCGAAGCGCAGGCCGAAGTCGATCGAGCTCAGTGCACCGCCATCGCCGAAGTACTGGTTGAAGTCCAGCGACGCCCAGTCTTCCTTGTCTTCCGCCTTGACCTGCTGGTTGCCCCAGGTGCCGAAGCTGCTGACGCCGCCCGGGCCGGTATCGCCGCCCACGTTCCAATCCACCGGCGAACCTGCGCCATGGGTGGCCCAGCTGGCGCCGCCGCCCTGGCCCAGGGTCACTTCGGCAATGAACTGGCGCGGCGTCTCGCCGGTGCCCTTGGTGGTGCCGGCCTGGAACTTGGCGCCCAGGTTGTCGTTGATCTGCCAGTCGGCATCGAAGGTGACGTAGCTGGTCTTGGCCGTCGCCTCACGGTAGATCATGTCGTACACGGCGTAGTTGGTGCCCGGCACACCTGCGTAGGTGGCATTGGTCAGTACGCCGTCCTTGATCGTGTAGCCCGGGTTCGGCGCCTGCGACGCGGCGAAGTTGCCGCCCCACATCATGTAGTTGCGGTTGTAGTTGTTCGCTTCAAGTTCGGAGGTGAAGCCGCTCAGACCGAGGGTCAGGTCGTCGATCGGCTTCCACTGCAGGGTGACCAGGCCGCCCTTGCGCTCACGGGTCTGCTCGAACAGGGTGGAACCCAGCAGGCCGGGCACGTTCACGCCGACCAGGTCCGGGTTGGTCGCCGCCACCGGGTCGGTGGCCTTGATCTTGAAGAAGCCGCCCGGGATTTCCTGCGCTTCGCGGCGCAGCTCGCGCTTCTGGTAGAAGCCCTGCACCATCACGCCGAAGGTGCTGTCGGCGTTCTTGTAGTTGAACAGGCCCGAGAACTGCGGGTCGTTGGAATCGGCCTGGTCCGAACGCACCACGCCCAGCGAGGCTTCGGCACTGAGCTGCTTGGAGAACTGCAGCGGCTTGCGGGTGATGATGTTGACGGTACCGGTGGTGCCGCCGTCCTGCAGCTTGGCCTGCGAGGACTTGTTCACTTCCACCGAGCTGACCAGTTCCGACGGCAGCAGCGAGTAGCTCACGCTGCGGCCGACGTTGTTGCCCTGGCTGAGCACGAACCAGTCGGCCGAGCCGACGCTGTGGCCATCGATCAGGGTCTGGGTGAGGCTGGGGCTGGTGCCGCGCAGGCTGACGCGGTCGGCTTCGTCGAAGCCGCCTTCGTCGGCGCTGGCCGAGCTGATGTTCACGCCGGGCAGGCGCTGCAGGGTGTCGGCCACGTTGTGCGCCGGCAGCTTGCCGACGTCTTCGGCCGTGACCACTTCCAGGCGCGCATTGGCATCACGCTTGGTGTCGAGGGATTTCTCCATCGAACCGCGGATACCGGTGACGACCACGGTGTCCAGGTCGGTGGCGGTGGGCTGTGCTTCCTGCGCATGTGCGCCGAAGGCGATACAGCTGAAAATGGCTGCCGAAAGCAGGCTCTTGCGGTGGTTCATGATGTCTCTCCTCATCAATCGTTGGTGCGCCAGCGACGGCGTGCGGTTTGCGATGCGTGCGATCAAGCGTCCGTGCGGCCGAGGTACCAGCTGGCGGCGCCGATGACGCCCAGCTGCCCGTGCTCGACCACCTTCACGGGTATGCGTTCCAGCGCCTCGCGCATCGGACCCTTGTTGAGGTACCGGGACACGAAGGTGCTGTTCAACAGGTATTCGCGGATCTGCGGCAGGATGCCGCCAGCCAGGTACACGCCACCGTGGGCGCCGTACTGCAGCGCCATGTCACCGATGGTGCTGCCGAGCAGGCCGCAGAACACGTCCAGGCTCTGGCGGGCCAGTGCGTCCTGGTTGCCCACGGCCGCGGCGGTGATCGCATCGGGCGTGGCCAGCACGGCCGGCCGGCCTTCGATCGCGCACAGGGCGCGGTAGAGGTTCATCAGGCCCGGGCCGGACAGCGCATGTTCGACCGAGACGTGGGCGAGGTCGCGCTGCATCTGCCGCACGATCGCCATTTCCAGCTCGGTGCTCACCGCCAGCGTCGGCTGGCCGGCTTCGGTGGCCAGCACCACCGCGCCATGCGCGGTCGGGATCCACAGCGCCGCACCCAGCCCGGTGCCCGGGCCAACCACCAGGGTCGGACCGCGCGGGGCGGTGGCCGGGCCGGTCAGCTGCAGCACGCCGCTGGCATCGACCTGCGCGGCGGCGTAGGCCACGGCTTCGAAGTCATTGACGATGTACACCGTTTCCAGGCCGAGGTCGGCCTCGATCTGGCGCGCCGACAGCGGCCACGGCACGTTGGCGGTGATCACCGTGCCGTCTTCGCGGGCATACCCGGCGGTGGCCACCACGCAGTGCGCGGGGCGGTCGCCGTCGGCGATGAAGGCCTGCAGGATCGCGCTCAGGCCGGCGTAGTCGGCGTTGCGGAACTTGCGGTATTCGAGCAGCTGTACCGGATGGGCCGGGTCCGGGCTGGCCTGTACACGGGCCACGCGGACATGCGTGCCGCCCACGTCGGCCGCCAGGAACGGCGGCATCGAGAGGGGGGCGTTGGCCGATACGGCGTGGGCGGCTGCGGTCACACGGGCTCCCTTGGGATACGTACGGCCAGGTCTGGACCCCGGCGATTGAGCGGAGTCTGTAATCGTTCTGACAACGATGTCAACGATAACCTCACACTTTCGATGCTGCGGCGCAGCGACCTGCGTCACAAGAAAACGTTTTCAGTCCACTCCCGTCAAGATTTCGTAAAGCCGTTGCAATCAGGGGCTGTGTGAAGGCGCAGCGGGGCGTTGCGGGGTTTCTGTGCAGCTGCAGCATGCGGTTTTCCCCGATCTGCGCGGAAACCAATTGTTGACAAAGCCGGGTGGCCCATCGAATAAATGTGACAACGTTGTTCCCAGCCACTCTTCCGACGCCGCCCGCGTGCCGTCGATGCAGGAGCCCTCCAGATGTCTGCCGTGCCTGCTGCTACCGCGCGTTCGAGCGTGGCCACTTCGATCCTCATCATCGGGGTGCTGTTCTTCCTGATCGGCTTCTTCACCTGGCTCAATGGCCCGCTGATCACCTTCGTCAAACTGGCCTTTGAACTGGACGAGGTCGGCGCCTTCCTGGTGCTGATGGTGTTCTACCTGTCCTACTTCTTCCTGGCGCTGCCGGCCTCGTGGATCCTCAAGCGCACCGGCATGAAGAAGGGCCTGAGCCTGAGCCTGCTGGTGATGGCCGCCGGTGCGGTGGTGTTCGCGCACTTCGCGCAGCAGCGCTGGTATCCCGGTGCGCTCAGCGGCCTGTTCATCATCGGCAGCGGCCTGGCCCTGCTGCAGACGGCGGTGAACCCGTACATCAGCATCCTGGGCCCGATCGAAACCGCCGCGCGCCGCATCGCGCTGATGGGCATCTGCAACAAGATCGCCGGCATGATCGCCCCGTTCCTGATCGGCACCCTGGTGCTGCACGGCATCGGCGACCTCTCCGAGCAGGTGGCCAGCGCCGACCCGGTGACCCGCAACGCGCTGCTGGATACCTTCGCGGCCAAGATCCAGATGCCGTACATGGCCATGGCCGGCCTGCTGGTGGTGCTCGCGGTGGGCGTGCTGTTCTCGCCGCTGCCGGAAATCAAGACCGCCGAAGCCAACGCCACCCCGGCGCGCGCGCCCGGCCTGGCCGAACGCAGCAGCATCTTCCAGTTCCCGCACCTGTGGCTGGGCGTGCTGTGCCTGTTCGTGTACGTGGGCGTGGAAGTGATGGCCGGTGATGCCATCGGCACCTACGGGCACGGGTTCGGCCTGCCGCTGGACCAGACCAAGCTGTTCACCTCCATCACCCTGTTCGCCATGCTGGTGGGCTACCTGGCCGGCCTGGCGCTGATTCCGCACCTGGTCTCGCAGCAGCGTTACCTGAGCATCTCGGCCAGCCTGGGCGTGCTGTTCTGCATCGGTGCGCTGTTCACCCATGGCTATGTGTCGGTCGGCTTCGTGGCCGCGCTGGGCTTTGCCAACGCCATGATGTGGCCGGCGATCTTCCCGCTGGCGATCCGGGGCCTGGGCCGCTTCACCGAAACCGGCTCGGCGCTGCTGGTGATGGCCATCGCCGGTGGCGCGATCATCCCGCAGGCGTTCGCCGTGCTGAAGCAGCATTTCGACTTCCAGTGGGTGTTCGCGGGCCTGATGGTGCCGTGCTACCTGTACATCCTGTTCTACTCCCTGCGCGGCCACCGGGTCGGGCTGCCCCGCGACGGGCAGTGATCGGCGATCATGGACGCCCAACCGGTGAGCCAGGAAAAGAGCATGCGTAGAGCGACCATCAAGGATGTCGCCGAACGGGCCAAGGTGTCGTTGAAGACCGTTTCGCGGGTCATCAACAACGAACCGTCGGTCATGCAGGCCACGCGCGCGCGCGTGCTGCGCGCCATCGCCGAACTCGATTACGAGCCCGATCCCGCCGCACGCAACCTGCGCACCGGCACCACGCTGGTGATCGGGCTGGTCTACGACAACCCCAACCCGTACCACATCATCGGTGTGCAGAACGGCGTGCTGGCTGCGTGCCGCGAGACCGGCTTCGGGCTGCAGATCCACCCGTGCGATTCCAGTTCGCCGATGCTGGCCGAAGAGCTAGCCGACTGGGTGCAGCGTTCGCGCCTGGCCGGGCTGGTGCTGACCGCGCCGATGTCCGAACGCCGCGACCTGGTCGCCGCGCTGACCGCGCGGGGCATCAAGCTGGTCCGCATCATCGCCGCCACCGCCGATCCGCAGGATGGCGCGTGCGTGTTCGTGGACGACCGCGAGGCCGCCTACGAAATCACCGAACACCTCATCCAGCTCGGCCACCAGCGCATTGGGTTCCTCTGGGGTGGCTCCTCGCACCGTTCCAGCGGCGAACGCCATGCCGGTTACGAAGCCGCGCTGCGCGACTACGGCATGACCGTGGACAAGCACCTGGTGGTGCAGGGCGACTACACCTTCGACGACGGTTTCCGTGGCGCGCGCCGCCTGCTGGCGCTGCGCGAGCCGCCCACCGCGATCTTCGGTTCCAACGATGAAATCGCTGCCGGCGTGCTCGCCGCAGCCAAGTCGGCTGGCATGAACGTGCCCTACGACCTGTCCATCGCCGGCTTCGAGGACAGCCCGTTCTCGCGCCAGTCGTGGCCGCCGCTGACCACCGCCAAGCAGGCCACCGAAGACATCGCGCGGCATGCCGCGCGCCTGCTGATCGCGCAGCTGCGCAGCGATGCGTATGACGATGCGCCGCTGCAGCTGCAGAACCAGGGCTTCGTACCGCAGCTGGTCGTGCGCGGTTCGACCGCGCCGATGCGGCCGGTCGGCACGCGGCCCCCCACCCCTGAAACCACCTGAGTCCCGCATGTCCCTGCCAGCCCCGCACGACACCCTGATGTTCCGCGAAGCCGCCGAAGCGGCCGACGTGATCGCCGCGCAGTTCGCGCGCAACGAAGCGACGGTGCAGACGCTGGCCGCGACCCTGCGCGCGGCGCCGCCGCCGTTCGTGGTGACCTGCGCACGCGGCAGTTCCGACCATGCCGCCACGTACGCCAAGTACCTGCTGGAAACCAAGCTGGGCCTGGTGACGGCCTCGGCCTCGCCGTCGGTGGGGTCGGTGTACGAATCCCCGCTGCAGCTGCGCGGCGCGCTGTACATCGTCATTTCACAGTCGGGCAAGAGCCCGGACCTGCTGCGCAACGCCGAGGCCGCGCGCGCGGCCGGTGCGCGCGTGGTGGCACTGGTCAACGTGGAAGATTCGCCGCTGGCGCAGCTGGCCGAAACCGTGATTCCACTGGGCGCGGGCGCCGAACGCAGCGTGGCAGCCACCAAGAGCTACCTCGCCTCGCTGTCGGCGATCCTGCAGCTGGTGGCGTACTGGAGCCAGGATGCCGGGCTGATCGCCTCGCTGCGCACGTTGCCCGACGCACTGCGCCAGGCCTGGAGCAGCGACTGGTCCGCCCTGACCGACGGCCTGGTGCCGGCGCACAACCTGTTCGTGGTCGGCCGTGGCCTGGGCCTGGGCGCGGCCCAGGAGGCAGCGCTGAAATTCAAGGAAACCTGCGGCCTGCACGCCGAAGCCTACAGCTCGGCCGAGGTCAAGCACGGGCCGATGGCGCTGGTGGGCCCGGGCTTCCCGGTGCTGGCCTTCGCCCAGCCCGATGAAACCGGCGCAGGCACCCGCGCGGTGGCCGCCGAGTTCGCCGCGCGCGACGCGCAGGTGTGGCTGGCTGCCCCGGATGGCGACCTGCCGCTGCCGCAGGCACCGCACCCGGCCTGCGCGCCGCTGCTCACCGTGCAGGCGTTCTACAAGGCCATCAACGCATTGGCGCTGCGCCGCGGTCACAACCCGGACCTGCCGCCGCACCTGAACAAGGTCACGGAGACCGTCTGATGAAGACCGTCCTGCGCAATGCCCGCATCCTTACCGCTGACGGCTTCCGGGATGATCTCGCGCTGGTGATCGAGGCCGGCCGCATCACCGCGTTGGTGTCCGACGCCGCCCCGCAGCTGGGCAGTGCGGCCGAGCAGGTGGATCTGGGGGGTGGCTGGTTGCTGCCCGGGTTCATCGACGCGCAGGTCAACGGCGGTGGTGGCGTGCTGTTCAACAACACGCCCGACGTGGACAGCCTGCGCACGCTGGCCGCCGCACATCGTCGTTTCGGCACCACCGCGCTGCTGCCGACGCTGATCAGCGACGACGTGCAGGTGATGCGCAAGGCGATCGACGCGACCCGCCAGGCGATTGCCGATGGCGTGCCCGGGGTGATCGGCATCCACCTGGAAGGCCCGTACATCGCGCCGGCCCGCAAGGGCACCCATGATGCGAACAAGTTCCGCGTGCCCGATGCCGATGAGATCGCGATGGCGGCCTCGCTCGAGAACGGCGTGACCCTGCTGACCCTGGCCCCGGAACGGGTGCCGCTGGACAGCATCCGCGCGCTGGTCGAACGCGGGGTGATCGTCGCCGCCGGGCACACCGCTGCAACATATGAGGAAGCACGCGCGGGGCTGGAGGCGGGCATCCGCGGCTTTACCCACCTGTACAACGCGATGTCGCCACTGACCGGGCGTGAGCCCGGCGCGGTCGGTGCGGCACTGGAAGATCGCGGCAGCTGGGTGGGCATCATCGCCGACGGCGTGCACGTACACCCGGCCAGCCTGCGCGTGGCGCTGGCAACCAAGCCACAGGGCAAGGTCATGCTGGTCACCGATGCGATGCCGCCGGTGGGTGCCGACAGCCCCAGCTATGAACTCTATGGCGAAGTGATCACCGCCGTGGATGGCGTGGTGCGCAATGCCGCCGGTTCGCTGGCTGGTTCGGCGCTGGACATGGCCACCGCCGTGCGCAATGCAGTGAACCTGCTGGGCCTGTCGCTGGAGGAGGCCGCGCGGATGGCATCGCGCTACCCGGCGCAGTTCCTCAACGTGGATGATCGCCTCGGCGAGATCGCCGAGGGCTACCAGGCCGACCTGGTGCTGCTCGACGACGCGCTGCAGGTGCGTGCGACCTGGATCGCCGGCGAGCGCGAGGACGCATGAGCACGCCTTCCTCTTCGCGCATGGGCTCGATCGATGCCCTGCGCGGGCTGACCGTGGCTGCGATGCTGCTGGTCAACAACCCCGGCGACTGGAGCCATGTGTACGCACCGCTGCTGCATGCGGACTGGCACGGCTTTACCCCCACGGACCTGATTTTCCCGCTGTTCCTGTTCATTGCCGGGGTGTCGCTGGCCTACAGCCTCGCACCGCGCGCGGCTGATCCCACGTTGCGGCCGGCGCTGGCCCGCACGCTGCTGCAGCGTGCGCTGCGCATCCTGCTTGCCGGTGCGCTGCTGCACGTGCTGGCATGGTGGCTGTTCGAGCTGCCGGCGTACCGGCTGTGGGGCGTGCTGCAGCGCATTGCCGTGTGCGTGGCGGTGGTCGGCCTGCTGGCGGTCCACACCCGCGCGCGCACGCAGTGGGCCGTGCTGGCCGGCCTGCTGCTGGGCTACGCGGCGTTGCTGCTGGGCGCCGATACGCTGGCGCCCTGGTTGAACCCGGTCAGCCGGGTGGACACCGCCCTGTTTGCCCCGTTCCTCTACAAATACGAGGCCGTGACCCGGCTGGGCCACGACCCTGAAGGCCTGCTCAGCACGGCCGGCGCTCTCGCCACCACGCTGCTGGGCCTGATCGCCGGCCGCTGGCTGCGAGCCGGCAACGTGGGAGCGCTGGGCGGCCTGGGGCTGGTGCTGCTCGGCGGCGGCCTGCTGCTGGCGCCGGTGCTGCCCTTCAACAAGAACCTGTGGACGCCCAGCTACGTGCTGTGGACCGGCGGCCTGTCGATCGTCGCGCTGCTGCTGGCCCACCTGCTGGTCGACCGCTGGCACTGGCCGGCACTGGGCCGCCGATTCGGGGTCAACGCGATCGCGGCCTACCTGGGTTCGTCTGTGATGGCGCTGGTGCTGATCGCCAGCGGCGCATGGGCCGCGTATTACGCGGCGCTGGCCCGCGCGCTGCCGGGCATGCCCGCGTTGGCGTCGCTGCTGTGCGCCGTGGGGTTCGTGCTGTTCTGGTGGGTCGTCGCGTGGGCGCTGGACCGCCGCGGGGTGTACCTGAAAATATGAATGCGCGGACCGTTTCCGTGAATATCCAGAAACCGCCCAAATTTTACCTCCGCCTCACATCCGGACAGTAAAAGTACCTTCGCCGGCCTGCGTAAGGTTACGGGGGACGCATCGGCAAACCGTAATTCCCTTCATTGGAAAAGGAACGGTCAATGCGTCCCATGAATGCGACTCCGCCACGTTCCCGTCTGGCGGCAGGCATCGCGCGCAGCCTGCGCGTGGCCTGCGGCGGCCTCCTCCTCGCTACCACGACCGCGCCGGCCTGGGCCGGGTGCGACAGCACCTCACCTACGACCGGACAGACCGTTACCTGCACGGCAGCGGCACCGAGTCCGCAGACCACGCCCATTGCCAGCGTGCCGGGCTCGAGCAATGTCACCGTCAACGTGCAGGCCGGCGCCCAGCTCGGCATCGCCAGTGGTGCTGCGATCGCGCTGGACGGCGGCAGCGGTCACCGCATCGACAACAGTGGCAGCATCGCCAGCGCCAGTGGCGTGGGAATCCTCACCAACGCGGCGACCACGGTGGTGAACCGCGGCGTCATCAGCGGCAGCACCGCCGGCATCATCTTTGGCGCCGGCGCCGACCGCCTGGACATGCTTGGCGGCAGCATCAGCAGCAGCGTCCTGCAGGGCGCGGGCAACGATGCCATCACCCTCAGTGGCGGCACCGTCGGCAGCATCGACCAGGGCGCCGACGCGGACAGCCTGGAGGTCTCGGGCGGCACCGTGTCCGGCACCGTGCAGCAGGGCTCGGGCATCGATACGTTCCTGATGACCGGCGGCAGCATCGGCGCGCTGCTGCAGGGCGATGGCCTTGACCGCTTCCGCATGACCGACGGGCGCATCGTCGGCGCGTTCGATGATGGCGATTACGGCGAAATGACCGGCGGCCGCATCGGCCGGGTCAACATGAAGCTGGAAGACAACACCTTCCTGATGTCCGGTGGCACCATCGACGGCAACCTGGTTACCGGCTTCGGCAACGACACGATCGTGCTCTCCGATGGCTACATCGGCGGCAACATCAGCGTCAGCGGCGGCAACGATTCGGTCACCATCACCGGCGGCACCGTGCGCGGCGAGATCCGCCTCAGCTTCGGCGACGACCGCTTCGACTGGCGCGGTGGTGGGGTGGTGCACGGCCTGGTCGATTTCGGGGAAGGCAACGACACCGCCACGCTGGCCGACCTCAACGTCTCCTACCTTGGCGCGCTGCCGGGCTTCGACGGCGGCCTGGGTACTGACACGCTCAGCATGGACAACGTCAAGACCGATGGCGTGGCCCGCTTCACCGGTTGGGAATCGATGGCGCTGGCCAATGACAGCCAGCTGACCTTCGACGGCGACCTGCGCCTGGGCGATACCGGAAGCGGTACCGGCGCGCTCGACGTGGACGCGACCAGCACGCTGTTCGGCGGGGGCGTCAACGCCAGCATTGTCGCCTTCAACGCAGCACTGCCGGTCAACGTCACCAATGCGGGCCGCATCGACCTGACCAACGGCGGTGGCGGCGCCGGCGATGCGTTCACCATCGCCGGCAATTACACCGGCAATGGCGGTGCGCTGTACCTGGACACCGTGCTGGGTGCCGACGATGCCGCATCGGACCGGCTGGTGATCTCCAATGGCGTGGCCAGCGGGACCACGGGGGTGGGCATCCTCAACGCGGGCGGTGCCGGTGCCGAAACCGTAGCCGACGGCATCCTTGTGGTGCAGGCGATCAACGGTGCCAGCACCAGCCCGGGCGCGTTCGCGCTGTATGCACCGGTTGCCGCCGGTGCGTACGAGTATTTCCTGTTCAAGGGTGGCGTCAGCGCAGGGAGCAGCGAGAACTGGTATCTGCGTTCGACCGTAGTCAACGGTGTGGTCGCCGCGCCGGCCCCACCGCCCATCGGTCTGGGCTCGGTGACACCTGAGCCACCGCCGCCGGAGGCGTTGGGGACGCCGCCGCCTGCGCTGCCGCCGCCCCCCTCACCGGACGTCCCCGAAAACCCGGACCCGGTGGCCGCCGAGCCCGCGCCGCCGCCGGAGCCGGCCCCACCACCTCCAGCCGCGCCGCCGCAGGACGACGTGCCGCCGCCGGTGCCGACCGAAGTGGCCGCCGTTCCCGGGCCGTTGGCGGAGCCGCCCACGCCTGACGCGCGCCCATCGGAAGAGGCCATCGTGCCGTTGTACCGGCTGGAAACCGGTCTTTACTCGGTGGTGCCGCCCCTGCTGCGCGAAACCAGCCTGGCCAGCCTGGGTACCTTCCACGAGCGCCAGGGTGAGCAGCGCATCCTCGCCGGACAGGGCGGCGTGCGGGCCGCATGGGCGCGCCTGGTCGGGCAGAGCCACGAGCAGTACTGGGAGGGCGATGCCCAGCCCGGATTCGATGGCGACATCCAGGGCGTGCAGGCGGGTCTGGACCTCTATGCGAACGCAGGCGATGCGCACCGCGACCAGTTCGGCGTGTTCGTCGGCCGTACCCGCGCGCAGGGCAACGTCAACGGCTTTGCGATCGGCTGGGAAAATGTCGCGGTGGGGCGCACCCGCCTGGACGACAAGCACGTGGGCCTGTACTGGACACGTGCCGGCAGCGCCGGCGGCTACCTCGACGTGGTGGTGATGCAGAGCCGCTACGACGGCGAGGCGACCTCCGCACGCGGCATCGGCATCGACGTGGACGGCGATGGCACCACCGCATCGGTGGAAGTGGGCAAGCCTTTGCTGCGCTTCGGCCAGTCGGCCTGGTGGCTGGAGCCGCAACTGCAGGTGATCTGGCAGCGCACCTCGGTGGACGATGCCGCCGACCGCATCGCGCGGCTTCGCTTCAACGCCGACAACGCCTGGACCGGGCGCGCCGGCGTACGTCTGGCCGCGGACTACGAGATCGCCGGCAACGGCTGGCAACCGTACTTCAAGCTCAACTACTGGCAGACGCTCGATGGGGAAGACCGCATCGACTTCGATACCAACCGCATCATCAACCAGCAGGATTCACGTGCGCTGGAGGTCGGGTTCGGCGTGGTGGCGCGCTTCAACGCCAACGTCAGCGCGTTCGCAGTCGCCGACTACACCCGCGACCTGGAAAGCAGCCAGCAGAAGGAGCGCAAGGTGATCGAGGGCAACATCGGGCTGCGTTTCGACTTCTAGCGGAAGGCAGGCCCGCTGCCGGTGTTGCTATTGGTGGCATTACCGGTAGCGGCAAAGTACGCTTTGCCGATGCGAACCAAGCCCAATGCCCAGCCCAACCAGAGCCTGATCGACGGGATTGCGACCCTTCAGGCGCTGGCGTCCTCGCCCGAGCCGGTGGGCTGCCGCGAACTGGCCCGGCAGCTGGATGCCAACCCGACCCGGGTCAACCGCCTGCTCAAGACGCTGGCCTACCTGGGCATTGCGCGGCAGACCGCCGACCGCAAATACACCGCCGGCCCGGGCATGCACGTGCTGGCCGCGCAGAGCCTGTTCGCCTCCGGGTTGATCCGCCGCGCGCTGCCCGTGCTCGAGCACCTGCGCCGTTTTGGTCATACCGTGGCGCTGGGCGTGCTGTGGAACGACAGCGTCAGCTACCTGTTCCATGCGCCCCCGGGAATCGAGGCGGCGCGGGGCCTGGGCCGCATCGGCCTGCTGCCCGCGACCACCAGCGGCATCGGCATCGCGCTGCTGGCCCAGCTGTCGGACGACGAGGTGCGCGAGCTGTACGCCGACCGCCCCATCCCGATGTTCCCGGAGGGCATCGATCAGCTGCTGGCCACGCTGGAACGGACAAGGCTGCAGGGGCATGCACGCGTGCACGTGGCCGACGAACGCGACCACCACATTGTAGCCATCGCGATGGGCGATCCGGTGCATGCCGGCATCGCGATGTCCGGCTGGATCCCTGAATCGGCCACCGAAGAACTGGTGGCGGCACTGCGCGCGGCGGCCGCCGAGATCGGCTGAGGGCTTTGCCGCAGTGCGGTTTGACATGTTGCTACAATAGCAATACGTTGCAGCCTTCCGAAGGGGAGGCATCGGCGATGTCCAAGCGTGCGGGCGCGTGACCGGCGGCAGGAACACCAAGTGGGTGCTGCTGGCCCTGCTGTTCTTTTCCACGGTGATCAATTACCTGGACCGGCAGGCGCTGTCGATCCTGGCGACCACCATCCAGGCCGACCTGGGCATGAGCGACCTGGAATATGCCCGTGTGGTGCAGGTGTTCCTGTTCGCCTACGCAGCGGCCTACGTGATGGCCGGGCGGGTTACCGACTGGCTGGGTGCGCGCGTGGCGCTGCTGCTGTTCGTGGGCTGGTGGTCGTTGGCCAACATCGCCACCGGCTTCGTGCGCAGCGCGTTCGAGCTGGGCGCGGCGCGTTTCGCGCTGGGGCTGGGTGAGCCGGGCAACTACACCGTGGGCACCAAGGTGGTGTCCGAGCAGTTTCCGGCGCCGCAGCGTGGCCTGGCGCTCGGCCTGTACACCGCCGGCGCGATGATCGGCGCGACGCTGGCGCCACCGTTGATCGGTGGCATTGCATTGACCTACGGCTGGCGCAGCGCGTTCTGGATCACCGGCGTGGCCGGGCTGCTGTGGATGATTGCGTGGTACCTGGTCTACCCGCGTCCGGCGCAACAGGCAGCCACGGCGGTGACTGCGGCCGCAACGGCCGAGGCGGTCGCCACGCCGGCGCTGGACACGCCCGCGGCACCCGCACCGGCGGCGTCGATGAAAGGGGTCTGGGGCCGGCTGGCGCGCGACCGCACGGTGTGGGCGCTGGTCGCCTCGCGCGCGGTGGCCGATCCGGTCTGGTACTTCTACCTGTTCTGGTTCCCCAAATACCTGGGCGATGCGCGCGGCATGAGTCTGGCCGCGATCGCCTCGCTGGCGTGGATCGTCTACGTTGCTGCGGATATCGGCAGCGTGGGCGGTGGCCTGATTTCAGGGCGGCTGGTCAAGCGCGGCATGAGCCCGGTGCGGGCCCGCCTGGCCACCATGATCGGTGCAGCGTGCCTGGCGCCGGTTGGCATGCTGGTGGCGCTGCATCCGCCGATTCCGCTGCTGCTCGCGCTGGCGTGCGTGGTGACGTTCGCGCACCTGACCTACCAGATCAACCTCACCGCGATGACGGTGGACCTGTTCCCGTCGCGCTACATCGCCTCGGTGGCGGGGCTGGTGGGCTGCGGCAGTGCACTCGGCGGCATGGTCTCGGCCCAGGTGGTGGGCCACCTGGTCGCCGACGGCAACTTCGACCGCGCATTCGTGCTGATGGCGTTCCTGCACCCGATCGCGGTACTACTGGCCTGGACCGCGTTGCGGAAAGCGAAGCGCTCCAGGATGACGCTGGTTGGCCCGGACGCCGAGGCGGTGGCGGCGGCCTGAGGGTAGGGTCGGTTCCCGAACGACTGCCGGCACTGTCCATCGGCGCGACGAACGCATGACCCCGGCCGAAGCCGCCTTCGACGGAGGTCATGCCAGGATCGGACGTTGCGGAATCCATCGGCGGTCGATTGGGATGCGACCGCGTGGGGCCGGAGATTATCCAGCCCCGCGCTCAAGGCACGAATTCTGCGTGTTCCCAGAAACGCGCATTGGGCTGTGCACCCAGGCCGTGACCAGAGGGCAGCGTGTAACCCTCGCGCTCATACGCCATGTCGGTGTCGAGCATCTCCACCGACCGCGAGAAGATCGAGTGCTGCCACTCGTGGCGCCACAGGCCGTCGACGACCGCTGATGCATGCACGCTGGCGGCCATGAAGATGCCGCCGCCGATGGTGGCGTGCGGCGCGACCTGCACCCCGTGCGCTGCCGCCAAGCGTGCGATGCGCAGGAACTGGGTGATCCCGGTGTGGCCCATCTCTGGCTGCACATAGGCGAGCGTTCCACCGGCCAATCGCAACCGTGCGACATGGTCGGTGGGCCACTCTTCGCCGGCCGCCACGGGAATGGGGCTGTCGCCACCCAGCGCGATCAGCCCCGCAACATCCTCGGGCTTGAGCGGTGCTTCGATGAAGGTCAGCTGCGCCGGCAGCAGTTGCTCTGCCAGCGCTAATGCCTGCGCGTGATCGAACTTCCAGTGCAGGTCCACCATCAGGTGCACCGCATCGCCCAGCTCGCTGCGCAGCGCCTGCATTTCTTCGACGATGCCGTCATGGCTGACCACGGCATGCACCTTGAAGGCATCGTGGCCCTGCGCCGCAAACGCGCGCGCCATCGCCACCTTCTCCGCGACGGTTGCCGCCGGCAATCCCGATACATAGCCTGCAATGGTGTCGCGCCGCCGCTCACCCAGCAGCGCCCACAGCGGCTGTCCGGCCGCACGCGCGCGCAGGTCCCACAGGGCGATGTCCAGCGCCGCCAGTGCATCGGTGTGGAACCCGCTGCCGCAGCCACGCACGCGCATCAGGCCGTACAGGTCGTCCCAGATCTGCTCCACGTCTTCCGGCTCGCGCCCGATCAGTTCCGGCGCAAGCAGGTCGTTGATGATCTCGCAGGTCGCGCGCGGTGCGCAGATGCCATAGGTTTCGCCCCAGCCCACCGCACCATCGGCGGTGGTGACGCGCACCAGCACCGAGCGGTCCACGGTGGGGTAGAGCGTGCCGTTGCCTTTGCGCACCAGGTAGCCGCGCGCGTTGACCCGTTCGCCCGGCCCCAGCGGCCCCAGGTAGGGCGTGGTGCGCGGAACGGTGAGGATGAACGTTTCAACCTGTGTGACCTGGCTCACGCGTGGCTTCTCCGTGCCTGCCCGGGGACGGTATCCAACGGCAGCAGGTCGCTGATGCGATCCAGCAGGATATCCAGTTCGCGCGCATCGAACCGGTCCAGCGCCGGACCGGGCGCGCGCGCATGGTCGCTGCCGATCAGGCCGCGGCGCAGCAGGATGGCCTTGGTGAGCCGCCAGCGGAACACCGCCTGCATGCTCAGCAGCGGCAGGGTGCGCTCGAACAGTGTGCGTGCACGCTCCTGGTCGCCCGTCGCCCAGGCTGCCAGCATCGCCACATGCACCTCGGTGATTTCGCAGGCCGGCATCGTGCCGACCGCCCCGCGCGTGAGTTCGTCCAGCACGTAGCGGGCGCCGGCACCGCCGAACACCGCGCGCACGCTGCTGCCGGCGCGCTCGGACAGCGCGGTGATGCGGTGCCCCGAAGGCATCGTTTCTTCCTTGACATATTCAATGGCCGGGACGCGCGCGGTCAGCGCCACGACCTCTTCCACGCCCAGCCCAACGCCCATCGGCGCCGGAGCGTTCTGCAGCATGACCGCCACGCCCGACTCGCTGGCCAAGCGGCTGAAGAACGCAGCCATGCCCTCGGCATCACCGGCCAGCGCGTGCGGGGTCAGCACCATCGCCGCGCTCGCCCCGGCCTGGCCGCCGGCCTGGGCCAGCCGCACCGCGTCCTCCAGCGTGCGCGCGCTGGCGCCGACGATGAACGGCACGCGGCCGCGGTTCCAGCGGCCGATGCAGGCCGTCAGGTGCAGGCGCTCATCCAGCGTGAGCATGTCGTATTCGCTGGCCAGGCCCGGAAACACCACCCCGGCCGCGCCGGCGGCCAGGATGTACTCGAACACGGCTTCGGTCCCGGCCTCATCGAGCGCGCCGTGCGCGTCGAAGATGCTGGGAAGGATCGGGAAGACACCTTGCAGAACGGCCATTGCGCCGGGTCCTTGTTGAAATGCGTGTGCCATGGATAGCAACACTATGGAAGGGAAGTGGCCGCAGACGCTACAGACGGGTCTTGATTCTTCGCTGCATTGCAGCGTGCGCGGCCAAATCATATTGCTATATTAGCTACACGCTGCCAAGTCGCAGCGCAGCAGCAACGACGAAAAAGCGCTGGATCCAGCTGGGCAGGTCGGGGGCCTGCAGCGGGATCCCTACCTTGGGAGAGGGCCGATACATGCTTCGTTTTCGACGTTCCACCTTGTTCACCGCCTTGGGCACCTGCCTGCTGGCGCCGATGCTGGCCGCCGCACAGGATGCTCCGCCTGCCACCACCACCACCGCCGGCAACCAGCAGGCGCAGACACTCGACGCCGTGAGCGTCGTCGGCATCCGCGGCAGCCTCGAAGCCTCGCGCGACCTCAAACGCGATTCGCCGCAGATCGTCGATGCGATCGTGGCCGATGACATCGGCAAGCTGCCCGACACCAACGTCGCCGAATCGCTGGGCCGGGTGGCCGGCGTGCAGCTCGAGCGCGGCATGGGCGAGGGCAGCGACATCCTGGTGCGCGGCCTGAAAGAGAACGTGCTGCTGTACAACGGCCGCCAGATCGTCGATGCCACCGGGCGCGGCGGCAACGGCCTGGACCAGCTGGCCACCTCCACCTACGGCCTGCTCTCACTGGTGCCCTCCGAGCTGATCTCGCGGCTGGAAGTGACCAAGCTCGCCGGCGCCGACCAGATTTCCGGTGGGCTTGGCGGCATCGTCGACATCCACACCCGGCAGCCGCTGTCGGGCGACAGCGACCAGAACGTGGTCAGCCTGGCCGGCACCTATGACGACATGGCCGATTCCTGGGGCCACAACGCCTTCGGGCTGATCTCGCGGCGCAACGAGGACCGCACCTTCGGTGCGCTGCTGTCAGCCACGTACGGCCGCCGCAACGTGGTGCAGCAGGGCCTGGACACCTTCTCCGGGTATGCCCGCTTCAACGACCCGACCGATCCCACCCGCACGCGCTTCGGCAGTACCGACATGCGCGCGCAGAACATCGACGATGACCGCACCAAGGTGGGCCTCAGCGCGGTACTGCAGTGGCGCCCGGCCGATGGCGTGGAGCTGTCCTGGGATACCTTCTATTCCCGGCAGAAGGCCGAGCGCGACCGCTACTGGATCGCCTTCAATCCCTCCGCCGGCCTGAGCAACGCGGTCTACTCCGACCACGACATCCTGCTGGCCGGCCGATCCACCGGCACCGTGCTGCTCAACACCGAAGTGGCCGACATCGATTCGGACACCCTGTCCAGCGCGCTGCGTGCCAGCTTCCAGGTCGGCGAACGCGTAACCGGTTCGGCCGAACTGGACTGGGGCCGTTCCACCGCCAGCTACAACCAGCGCTACATGCGGCTGGCGCCGATGGCCGGGCTGACCTCGGTCACCGACTTCGACCTGCGCAGCGGCAGCTTCGGCAGCTTCAACGTCAGCGGCGTCAACGTGGTCGATCCGGCGCAGTGGCGCATGACCATCCTGTTCGACAACGACTGGCGCGCACAGACCGACTCGCGCGCGCTGCGCACCGACTGGAGCCTGGCCTTCGACAACGGCCCGCTGCGTTCGCTGGACGTTGGCGCGCGCTTCAGCCGGCTGGAAAGCCTGCAGGACCCCCGCCGCGCCGACATCCGCCCGGCCGGCGGCATTCCGGTGACGCAGATGGATCCCTACATCCGCGTGTACAGCAACAGCGACTTCCTGCCGGGCGAATTCGCCGGCCTGCCGCGCGATTACCTGGGGGCGTTCCGCGGCACCTTCGGCGGCTGCGGCAGCTTCACCACGCTGCCGCAGATCTCGCAGAACCCGCAGTGCCTGGATCCAGCCAACACCGCGCTGGCCTATTCGGCCACCTTCAGCGTGGATGAAGACTTCCTCGAGGCCTACGCCAAGCTCAACTGGGACACCGAGGTGGGCGGCATGGCGCTGGGCGGCAACGTCGGCCTGCGCTTCGTGGGTCGTGACCTGACCTCGCGCGGCAACCTGATCAGCGGCACCGGTGCGCTGACCCCGTCCAGCTTCGAGCGTGACGACCGCGAGGTGTTGCCCTCGGCGGTGGCCAAGCTGCAGATCAGCGACAGCCTGGTGCTGCGCGGCGGCGCGGCCAAGGTGGTGGCCTTCCCCAATACCGAAGACCTCAACAACGGCGTGACCCTCAACAACAACGCCGTGTTCGATGCCAACGGGGTGCAGACCTCGCCGGGCACCGGCAGCGGCGGCGCACCGGACCTGGATCCGTTCAAGGCCACCCAGTACGACCTGTCGCTGGAGTGGTACTACGGCGGCCAGGGCCTGCTCTCGGCCGGCCTGTTCTACAAGGACGTGTCCACCTTCATCGTGCAGCGCCAGAGCGCGGAAACCTACAGCAACGTCAACTTCCTGGTGCTGCGCAAGATCAACGGCGACAAGGCCAAGGTGAAGGGCGCGGAGCTGTTGGCGCAGGTGCCCTTCAGCGGCATGTTCGATGGCTTCGGCGTGGTGGCCACCTACACCTGGATCGACTCGGAAACCCCGATCACCGACATCAACGGCAACGCCATGACGTTCCCGGGCCTGTCCAAGAACAACGCCAACCTGATCGGTTACTACGAGAACGGCCCGTTCGGCATCCGCCTGGCCTACAACTGGCGTGACGAATACCTGGTGGGCCTGTCGGCAGCGTCCACGGGCATCTACAACGATACCTACAAGGACCTGTCGGCATCGATGAGCTACGATTTCAGCGAGCGCCTGTCGCTGAAGCTGGAAGGCAACAACCTGCTCGACAGCGAACAGCGCACCTTCGACGGTTATGCCGAAGGCCTGCGTACCAACGTGGTGTTCGGCCGGTCCTACAAGGCCAGCCTGACCTACCGGTTCTGAGCATGGTTCCTCTGGAAAGGAAGGGCAGGGCATGAGCGAGGCGGGAATGCAGGGGCGCACGGTGCTGGTGACCGGTGCGGCCAGCGGGATCGGCGCGGCGGTGGTGATGCGGCTGCGCGCCGATGGCGCCCGGGTGGCGGCGCTGGACCAGGGCGTATCGAGCGGGGCCGATGCCACGGCGGTGGCCGACCTGCGCTCGCCGGACGCGGTCAGTGCTGCCATTGCCGACCTGCGCGCTGCGCTGGGGCCATTTGATGCGCTGGTGCATTGCGCCGGCATCTGTCCGCCGGGCAGTACGCTCGACAGCACCGACGACCTTTGGCTGGACGTGTACTCGGTCAACGTGCTCGGTGCGCTGCGGGTGATGCGCGAGCTGGTGCCGGACATGCGCGGACGCGGTGGCAGCATCGTGCTGGTGTCGTCGATCAACGCGCGTTTCGCCACGCCGGGGCTGGCGGCCTATGCCGCGTCCAAGGCCGCGCTGGAGGAAATGGCGCGCACCGCCGCGCTGGAGTTGGCCCCGGACAACATCCGGGTCAACACCATCGCACCGGCATCGGTGGATACGCCGATGCTGCAGGCCTCGTTCGCGCGCGCAGCCGACCCCGCCGCCGCACGGCGCAGCAACGAGCAACGACATCCGCTGGGACGCCTGGGTACGCCTGCAGACGCTGCCGAGCTCGCCCTGTTCCTGGCCTCGCCGCGCAGTGGCTGGATTACCGGTTCGGTGTTTGCGCTGGATGGTGGTGCAGGGGTGACCCGGCGATGAGGGGGCAGGACACGAACTACATCATCGGCATCAACTGGGGCAGCACCAACTTCCGCGCTTACCGGATCGACGCCGACGGCACGGTCAGCGCGACGATCGAACAGCCGCGCGGCATTGCCGGGCTGGAGCGGTCGCAGATGCAGGCGCTGCTGGAGGACGTGGCAACCGCGTGGCCGCATGCCTCGCGGATCTATGCCAGCGGCATGATCGGCTCGAACATCGGCTGGAGTGATGCGGGATACGTGGAATGCCCGGCATCCCCGCACGCCATCGCCGGGCACCTGCATGAGGTGCGGATCGGTACGCATGGGGTGGCCATCGTTCCGGGGCTGGCCTGCCGGCGCGGCGACGGCGCGCCGGACATCATGCGCGGGGAGGAAACCGAGCTGCTGGGGATGGTCGCGCTCGGCACGATTCCCGCCACTGGACTGGTGGCCTTGCCCGGCACCCACAGCAAATGGGTGCGGCTGGAACAGGGTGTGGTGGTGGAGTTCATGACCGCGATGTCGGGCGAGATCTTCGACCGGCTCACCGCAGCCGGATTGCTGGCGTCGGTTGTTGACGGTCCGGCCGAAGACGGCGAGGCGTTCATCGACGGCGTGCGGACCGCGCAGGGCGGTGCAGGATTGGCCACCCTGCTGTTCGGCGCGCGGGCGCGGGTGATCCGCAGCGACCTCGCCCGGCGCGAGGGAGCTTCCTACCTGCGCGGCCTGCTGATCGGCGCGGAGCTTGCCGATGTCCGCCGTTATTGGCCAGACGCATTGAACGAGGTGCCGCTGATCGGCGCCGCGCCGGTGTGCGCGCTGTATGCGCGCGCACTGCAGGAGCTGGGGGGCTCCGGCAGTGCGATTGCCTCGCAGCAGGCCTCAACGCGCGGGTTCCTGGCATTGCACCAGGCAGCGGGAGCGGTGGCATGAGTGCGCATGATGCGGCGTTCGACCGTGCACTGACCGGGACCGGCCTGATCGCGATCCTGCGCGGGCTGACCGGCGACGACGCGATTGCCGTGGTGGAGGCGCTGTATGCCGCTGGCGTGCGATTGGCGGAGGTGCCGCTCAATTCGCCGGACCCGTTCACCACCATCGCCGCGCTGGTTGCGCATTTTGAAGGGCGCATGCTGATCGGTGCCGGCACGGTGGTAAGCACCGATGCCGTCGAGCAGCTCGCTGCCACCGGCTGCGTATTCTGCGTGTCGCCCAATACCGATCCGGCGGTGATCACTGCTGCGGTGGCCAAGGGCATGATCCCCTTGCCGGGGTTCGTCACCGCGACCGAAGCGTTCGCCGCCATCGCCGCTGGTGCCCGCCATCTCAAGGCGTTCCCGGCCCATGGCGCGCGACCACAGTTATCGGCGCTGTCGGCGGTGCTGCCGGCCGGCGTGAGCCTGATCGCCGTGGGTGGCGCAAGCGTGGGCGACATCGGTGCATACCGCGAAGCAGGCGTTCGCGCCTTCGGCGTCGGCACCGATCTGTACCGTCCTGGCCGCGCCGCCGATGACGTTGGCCAGCGCGCTGCGGCTTGGATCCAGGCCTTGCAGGCGCCCGCCGCACCGGTGGCCACGCTGGTGCATGCCGCGCAGGCGATGGTGGGCGAGTCGCCCCTCTTCGATGCGGGCGGCACCTTGTGCTGGGTCGACCCGACCGTGCCGTGCCTGCTGCGGTGGGATGGAGCGGCGTGCACGCGCGTGGCGTTGACCGAACCGGTATGGGCGTTGGGGCAGGTGGGGTCCGGGCTGGTCGGCAATGGAGAGACGCACTTCCTGCGGCTGGTGGCGGACGGAAGCATCACCGCCGGCCCGGAGATCGATGTTGGTGCGGGGTGCCGGCTCAACGATATGGTGGTGGACAGCCTGGGCGGGCTGTGGGGCGGTTCCATGCATCGCGGCCTGTTGTCCGGCCGGGGCGCGCTGTTCCATGCAGGCAGTGTCGAGTTGCCCGCGCATCGCGTGGCGGAGGGGCTGGGCGTGGCCAACGGCATGGCCTTCTCCGCAGACGAAAGCACGCTGTTCGTGATTGATACGCTGGCGCGCACGCTGCTGGCCTATGCGGCCGATATCCACGCCGGCACCCTGGGCGAACCGCGCGTGGTGACCGACTTCCTCGGCGTGCCCGGCAAACCCGACGGCATGACGATGGGGCCCGATGGTCATCTATGGGTGGCGATGTGGGGCGGGCATGCGGTAGTGGAACTCGCACCCAACGGCGCGGTCCTGCGCTCGATCCCGGTACCGGCCGCGCACGTGGGCAGCCTGGCATTCGGCGACGACGGACGCCTCTTCATCACCACCGCGCGGGCGCGCCTGTCCGACGCAGACCTCGCCCGCTCACCCGGAGCAGGCGGCCTGTTCGTGGTGCATCCGTAGGATCAACGACGGGCTGCGGCAATTGCTTTGATGCGCGCCTGGGCCAGGGCTTCGCCTACCGCCGGGCCTTTCAGGTGCGCTAGATCCAGATCGCGGGCCTGTACTGACAGTGCCGCTTGGTGCAGCCGCTTGAGTGTTTCACCCTGCGGGTACGGCCGATCCTCGAAGCCGAGGCGGCCACGCGCATCCGCCTCGCAGCACACCGCGATCCGGGCGATCCGTTCCGGCCGCCGGAACCCATCACAACGGCCCAGCAGGTCAAGCACCGTGCCATCGCGCAATTCGTCGATGCGGTGGACGTTGAGATGGTCGCGGCACACCGCCTCGGCCAGCTGGCGGTGATCCAGCGGAACCTTCAAGCGATCACACAGCGCACGCAGCGGTTCCAGCCCGCGCTGCTCATGCATCACATGGCGCGGCCATTCCGCTTGCGGAGTCAGTGCCTTGCCCAGATCGTGGGTAAGCGCGGCGAATCCCGCCAGGTCATCACCCGGCGCCAGCTGCGCGGCGATATCGCTGACCATTTCCTGGTGCACGCCCGTATCCACCTCCGGGTGGTACTCGGCACGCTGCGGCACTCCGTACAGCGCTTCCAGTTCGGGCAACACCGCCCCCAGCGCATTGGCATCGTGCAGCGTGCGCAGGAAGGCCGACGGTTGCGCCGAACCGAGCACGCGGCGCAGTTCCTGCCAGACCCGTTCGGGCACCAGCGCATCCAGCTCGCCGCTGTCGGCGATCTGCCGCATCAGCTGCATCGTTTCCGGCGCCACCGTAAAGCCCAGCGGTGCAAAGCGCGCCATGAAACGCGCCGCGCGCAGCACCCGCAGTGGATCTTCCACGAAGGCGGGGCCCACATGCCGCAGCACGCGCTGTTCAATGTCGCGCACACCGCGGTACGGGTCCACCAGCTCGCCGCTGGCCTCATCGCGGGCAATGGCGTTGATGGTGAAGTCCCGCCGCAGCAGGTCTTCTTCCAGCGTCACCGAGGGATCGGCATCGACGACGAAGCCCCGGTAGCCGCGCCCGGACTTGCGCTCGGTCCGCGCCAGCGCGTATTCCTCGCCCGTATCCGGGTGCAGGAATACCGGGAAATCCTTGCCCACGGCCTTGTACCCCAGCGCTTCCATTTCTGGCTGGGTAGCGCCCACGACGACCCAGTCGCGGTCGCCAGGCGGTCGGTCGAGCAGGCGGTCGCGAACCGCGCCGCCAACGAGATAGATCTTCATGGGGGAATCATGCCACGACCGGCCTGGCGCCGATCCCCCGCAGAACCTCGGCGCTACCGCGGATCAATCGCCGCCCTTGTCCGCGTCGGTTGGGCAGGCGAACGCCTTGCGCTTCGCCTGCAGGCGGCCGTTCATGCGGTCGGTGACCGGCAGCGCGTCGCCGTTCAACCGCCAGTCGTAGATCACGCTGAACGCAAGAATGCGTGCAACGTACTCGCGGGTTTCCTTGTAGCTGATGGTCTCGATCCAGATATCCGGATCGAAGCCCGGCCGCTGCGACTGCCAGCGCGCGGTCGGGGTCGGTCCGGCGTTGTACGCGGCGATGGTCACATAGGGCAGGCCTTCGTACTTGTTCATCAGCTGGCGCAGGTAGGCAGTGCCGATGGCGATGTTGGTGTCGGCGTCATACAGGCTGGCCGCACCGCCATAGTTGGTCAGGCCGATGGTCTTGGCCACGCTCGCACCGGTGGCCGGCAGCACCTGCATCAGCCCCATCGCATTGGCCGGCGAGCGGGCCTTCGGGTTGAAGATGCTCTCGGCGCGGATCTCGGCGGCCACCCAGGCCGGGTCGATCGCGTTGCGCGCCGACTCACGGCGGATCGCATCATCGTGGTGCAGCGGGAAGCGCAGGCTGTACAGGCGCTGCTCTTCCGGGGTCTTGCCCAGCGAGAACACTGCGCGATCGAACCAGCCGCTGTCGCGCGCCACTTCCACCGCAATGCGGCGCTGGGTGGTGTCGAAGCGGGTGAGGGCATCGTTCCACTCGGCCACGGCCCAGCCCGAACGCTCGATCTTGAACAGCTCCATCGCGCGCACGATCGCCGGGTCACGTGCCACCGTGGCCTGCGCCTGCGCACTGTCCTTGGGCTCGACGGGGCACAGCGTGTAGGTGCTCTGGCCCAGCTGGTCGGCGGCCAGGAAGCCATGGAAGGTGGCCGCGCGCGCCGCTTCGCGGTACAGCGGCAATGCCTCGTTACGCTTGCCGGTCTTGTCCAGCATGCGCGCCTCGAAATAGCGCCAGCGCGAGTCGCTGCGCTGCTTCGGCTCCATCTTGCGGATCGCCGCCAGCGTGGCCGGCCAGTCGCCGCGCGACATCGCCTCGCGCGCCCGCCACTCGTGCAGGCGCTCGTCATAGGCCGAATCCGGCACGGCGTTGAGCCGGCGTGCGGAATCGGGCCCATAGGACGCCACCGTCCATAGCGCGATCTGATACTTCACATCCGCCTGCTGGGCGGCGCTCAGCTGCAGCGCGCTGGCGTACTGCGGCAACTGCTGCTCGGTCGCGTCCGGGTCGGCCTTGGCCAGCTTGGCCAGGCCATCGGTGGCGATGCGCCGGCTGCGTTCGTTGCGCGGCCAGTTCAGCGCGCTGGCATTGGGCTTGTCCACGAACGCAGCATAGGTGTTGGCCAGCGCCAGGTCGGCGGCCGGCAGCCCGCGGGCGGCACTGCGCATCACCGCCGGCTCCTGCGCGTCGGCCGCGGCATCGATGCGCTCCCAGCGCAGCTCCGCGCTCATTCCGCCCTTGGCATCCAGCACCGCAAACACGGGATCGCAGGCATCGGGCAGGGATTTGCCCGTGCTGCGCCAGATCGCCTGCGCTTCACTGACCCACTGCGCATCGGCCTTGCCGGTTGCCTGGCGCGCATTGAGCTGGGCGCAGCGCAGGCCGACATTCTCGGTGGGTGCCCAGTTCGCCAGCAGGGTGGGCCAGTCCTGGCGCCGGGCTACCGCCGGCAACCACACGCTGCGGAAGCTGCTGGCCACGGCCTGGCCGTTGTAGCGCTTGAGGAAGTCCTGGGCCTGGGCAGTGGTGACCGTATCGATGTTGCGGCGAAGGTTGGCGTACTCCAGCCAGCCATACAGCGGATGTTTTGCCAGCCCCGCCGCCTGGCCGGGATCGAACTGGCCGCGTTCGGCATTCTCGATGGCCGCCTTCATCTGCGCGCGCTGGATGTCCAGGCTCTGGGCACCGGCATCGGCGCCCACGCCCGTGCAGGCGAGCAGGGTGGCGGAACTGAGGATCAGGAGGGGGAGTCGGTTCATGCCGAAAGGATAGCGGGCAGGGGTGAAAGCCGGTGACGGCAAGCCAACTCAATGATGAACGGCACCCGTCGCCCCCCTGAACAGGCGCTACGCACGGGCGTAATGTCAAAGCCGCCAGCCCCAACGGCTGCAGGAGACTGAAACGAAACGGTAGCGCCGGCCGTTGGCCGGCCCGCAGGAAAACCAACAACAAGGACCCACACCATGGCATTCAGTGCAGCAGGCAACTCCGGACCACTGGCCGACATCAACGTCACCCCGTTGGTGGATGTAATGCTGGTGCTGTTGATCATCTTCATCGTGACCGCCCCGATGGTGTCCATGCCCATCCCGGTCAACCTGCCGCAACCCACCACCGTGTTACCGCCCACCGCACCGCCACCGCCGATCGAACTGCGCGTGGACGCCAGCAACCAGGTCAGCTGGAACGGGCAGATGGTTGCGGTCAACTCCCTGCAGCAGCGCATGCAGGACGCCGCACAGGCCAACACCGGCAACGTTCCCGAACTGCGCATCGCCACCGACCCCAACGCCGAGTACGACGTGATGGCCAAAGTGCTGGCTGCGGCCAACAACGCGCACATGGAAAAGATCGCGTTCGTGAACCCGTAGCAGAACGAGCGGCCCGCCGAACGGTGGGCCGCTTCCGCGTCACCAACAGCTACGCTGGTAGGTACCGACCGTTGGTCGGTACTCTCTCTGACTGCACCGAAAGCGACACCGCCTCCATCACCAGCCGATGTCGCTGCGCCCATCGTCTTGTAGGAAATCCCCGCGTAAGCCTGTAGGACAAGCCGAAAATCGTGGCAGAAGAAGCGCCAGTCACACCATTGAGTGAGAGCGGTCACACTTTCCCGCCTTGCCTACAACCCATCCATCGCGCATAAACCTCCCTGTCACTCACCGCCCGCACAGTCGGTCCACGCGGTGACGCTCGAATGATGTTTCCAGTCAAACGCGCAGTCTGCCTCCAGGAAGGAGTACAGGGATGTCCAGCTTAACCCCGCACCGCACGCGCCAACGCGTGCTCGTTACTCTCATCGCGCTTTCATCCGCCTCTTTCGCGCACGCGCAGGAAGTGGAGAAGAAGTGGGAAACCATGATTACCTTTGGTCAGCCCAAGAACACAGAGGGCGAGGTCCAGGGCGCGATCGAGAACATCTACGCCTCTTACCAGTCCGGCGGCCCCTTCAGCTGGCACGTTGCCAAACAGACCGTCGCCAAAGACAAGGTCCTGTACGACTACCAGATCAAGCCGGAGGCGCTGCAGCGCACCGACTGGAATTACATTCTCAACTCGCAGGACTACGCGACCGAGGACGCGCTGATCGCGGCGATCAAGACCGCATTCGTCTCGTCCCCACAATGTCCGGCGACGGAAGTCACTCCCGGGACCTGGACCGGGATTCCTGGCGGCGGCGCAGGCACCGGGCCGGATGGCAGCAACACCGGCGAGGACGCCAATTACGCGGTGGCGGTGCAGTTCCATGACTCAGTGACGGGCGCGTGCTCCGTCACCCCGGCCACGCAGTACGTGCAGCGAACGCGCACGGTCAAATGCCCCAACAACACGATCATGGCTTGGCGTCCTGATCTGGACGCCTGTGGCATGGATCCCATGCAGGAGCAGAGCAGCGCACAGATGCGCACCTATTCCAGCACGCCGTTGACGAACCAATGCCTGTTGGGCAACCCGTGCGAACCCACCACCGGCAACAAGACCCAACCGGAACCGGATCTGGACTACGGCTGGATCCACTTCACACGCTACTTCCAGTCCATGACCTCCACGGCGGGTGGTGCGTTCGGACAAGGCTGGACGCACTCGCACAATCTGCGCCTGGCGATCGGCACGGATCCCACCACGTTCCCGCCGGGTACGGAATTCAACGTGGGATTGATCCAGGCCGACGGCACGCACGGTGCCTTCCAGAAGGTGGGCGCTGCCTACGAAGCCATCGATGGCAGTGGCGATCGAATCGTCCCGCAGGGGACAGAGTGGCAGCTCTTCCGCGCTGACGAGGTTCTGACCTTCGATGCAGGTGGCCGGTTGAAGTCGCGCGCCCGCGAGGATGGTACGACGCTGACATATGCGTACGATTCGCGTGGGCGTCTCGCTTCCATTGCCCACACAAGCGGCCGGACGCTGGGATTCCATTACGACGCGCCGCAAGGCGCCTACCTGATCAGCGCGCTCTCGGTGGCGGGCCAGATGGTGGCGTCGTACACCTACACCCCGACTGCACAGGTGGCCACCGCCACCTATGCCGACGGCGCAACCCGTGTCTACCATTATGAGGACAGCCGCTTCCCGCTGTACCTCACCGGCATTACCGCCGAGGACAACCAACGGTTCGGCTGGTACGCCTATGACGCCAAGGGGCGCGTGACCTGTAGCCGCCATTCGGGTGACTGCAGCCAAGCCGATGTCGGAATTGATGGCACGCAGCTGGTCTACACCGCTGCAGGTACCACCGTCGTTACCGATGCCTTGGGCCATGTCACCACCTATGGCCTTACCGGTACCGCCAGCGGCGGTTATCCACGCAAGGTCACTGCGCTGACAGATACCCAGGGCGCTGTCAGCCGCACCTATTACCCCGTAGCACAGGACTTCCGCCGCAGGCTGGACACGGTCACCGACCGTCGGGGGATACAGACCAAGTACGCCTACAGCACCGGAACAGACCCGGTGGGCGGCCAGGTGGTGAATGTGCAGATCATGACCGAGGCCGTGGGCCTGCCAGAACAGCGCATCATCGAGACGCACACGGATGCGAGCAGCAACCGCGTGGCTCTCAATCGAGTGGGAAATCGCGAAACACGGATTGCCCGCAACGCCCGTCTGCAGCCAACCAGCGTCGCTGTGAGGGATATCACCACCGACGAGCTTCGCACCACCACGCTGAGCTACTGCGAGGCAGCGGATGTGGCGGCCGGCGGCACCTGCCCGGCGCTGGGCCTGCTCAAGCAGGTGGATGGTCCGCGCACTGATGCAAATGACGTGGTCACCTACGCCTACTATGCGGCCGACGATGCCGGCTGCGCTCCCGGTGGCACCGGCACGTGCAACTTCCGCAAGGGCGACTTGTTGAGCGTGACCAATGCAGCGGGACACAGCTCACAGACGTTGGCGTACGACGCTAACGGCCGGCCGCTCTCGGTGGTGGACAGCAACGGCGTGATCAGTGATTTCACCTACCATCCGCGTGGCTGGCCCACCTCTGTCACCGTGCGGGGTGATTTCGCCGCCACCAACCGCACCACCCAGATCAGCTACTGGCCCACAGGCCAGGTGCAGGAAGTGGTCGAGCCCGATGGCAGCACGGTCACCTATGTCTACGACGCTGCCCAGCGCCTGACCGACATTGCGGACAATGCAGGTAACACCCTCCACTACACGTTGGACAACGCCGGCAACCGACTCAAGGAAGACACGGTGGATGCCGCTGGCACGCTGCGCCGCACCCTGTCCCGCATCCACAACACGTTGGGCGAGCTGACCACGCTGAAGGACGCCGGCAACCACGCCACCGTCTTCACCTATGACCCTGAAGGCAACCCCGCCAGTCTGACTGACGCCCTGCAGCGGGTCACTACCCAGCAGCACGACCCGCTGGGACGCCTCGCCCGTACCCTGCAGGATGTAGGGGGCATCGAGGCCGAGATCAAGTCCAGCTACAACGCGCTGGACCAGGTGACCCAGATCACCGACCCGAAGGGGCTGCACACCACCTATGCCTACAACGGCTTTGGAGACCTGACCGCGCAGGTGAGTCCAGACAGCGGAACGACGGGCTTTACCGTGGATGCGGCCGGGAACCGGAAGACCCGCACCGACGCCCGCGGCATCACCGCTACCTATCACTATGACGCGCTCAACCGCCTGACCGGAATTGCCTATGCGGACCCCAACCTGGACGTTGGCTACACCTACGACACCGCCCCCGCTGTCTGCGAGGCCAATGAACGCTTCGCCAAGGGGCGGTTGGGATACGTGCAGCACGCAGCGGGCAGCACCGCGTATTGCCATGACCGGTTCGGCCAGGTCACGCGCAAGGTCCAGACAGTGAACGGTGTCAGCCACACCCTGCGCTACGCATACACCAACGCTGGCCGACTGGCCCAGCTGACCTACCCCGATGGCAGTGCCGCCGACTATGTACGAGACAACCTTGGTCGCATCACAGAGATAGGCCTGACGCGCCCGAGCCAGGCACGGCAGGTGGTAGTCACCAACGTCACCCATGCACCGTTCGGCCCGGCCACCGGTTGGACGTATGGCAATGGCCGCCAACTGCAGCGCCCGGTGGATACCGATTACCGTCCGCAAGCCGTCCATGACCCGGCTCCGGGCGGCCTCTCGCTGAGCTTCGGGTATGACGCGGTGGGTAGCATCACCGAGTTGAAGAACGGCACCGGCACTGAGGTTCTGGCCAAGTATGGCTACGACACGCTGGGCCGGCTGATCCAGACGCAGGACGGTCCCACCGGAACTCCGATTGAAACTTACGCGTACGACACCACCGGAAACCGCACATCGCTCTCCACTTCATCTGGCACGGCCGTCTACACCTACCCATCCGATAGTCACCGGCTCACGGCGATTGACGCCGCCGCTCGCGATTATGACGCTGCCGGCAACACGGTGCGCCTCGGTGACAAGGAACTGACCTACAACGGCGCCAACCGTCTTAGCAATGTCGATCAAGCCGGGGGCGCAGTGGAGACCTACACTTACAACGATCGAGGCGAGCGTGTGCTAATTGCATCAACCTCTGGTGATGCGCAGCTCACCATGTATGACGAGGGTGGCCAATGGCTGGGCAATTACGGGGCAATCGGGGAACCTCTGCAGCAGGCAGTCTGGCTAGGCAATTATCCGGTAGCGATTATCGATGTCGTCGGGTCAAACGAGATGTTCTACGTTCAACCCGACCATCTGGGCACCCCGCGTGCGGTGGTCGACTCCCAACGTGACGTCGCAATATGGGAGTGGAGTAATAGGAGTGAGGTCTTTGGAAATCAAGCGCCAAACCATGATCCGGATGGAGATGGTGTTGCTTTCAAACTGACACTGCGGTTCCCCGGGCAGCAGGCAACGGAAGCTAGCGGACTGTTCTACAATTACCATCGTGACTACGATCCCGCTTCGGGCAGGTACAGCCAAAGTGACCCTGCGGGATTGCGCGGTGGAATATCAACGTATGGATATGTGGAGGGCAATTCTGTTTCCAATTACGACCCCAAGGGGCTTAGTTCGATTTCCCGAACCTACAAGCCAAGCCCTTACCTGCCACCTTCGTCCGGCCCTGTACATCCCGATTATCCTGAGCTCGGATCAAACTCATATGGTCCTACGTTCTATCCAGGAAAATTTGCAGTCAGCAGTCTTCTTCTTGTAACCACCTCATCGCAGTACCTACAGCTGCTCAATGCGGTCTATGCGAAGGCTTTGCCTGAACCAAAAGATGCTCGTGATCCGAATGGTGCTAAAGCCCCTGGCCTACCATGCGAAGATGATGGATACACTCCTGGTAAAGATGGGCCAAAATGGGTCCAGGATCCGAATGGAAGAGGGTATGGCTGGGAGGATGCGGGTGAGGACGTCTGGATTCCGACTGGTTGGGGTAGCGGAGCGCACGGAGGTCCCCATTGGGATGTCCAGAAGAAAAACGGTGGCTATATCAACGTGTATCCAGGAGGTAGGACGCGATGAGCAATGATGGCTTGGTTGAATTGAAGGCGGATGCCGTCACTTACTACTCCGCGCACGATGAGTATGCATTTTTTGACTGGCTTGGGAAGATGGTATGCGTTAAAAATCACTATGGAAAAGGCACGGAGCTCTACATTGTTGTAGATCGGGCGGCCGTATCACAGGGCGAACTCTTGGATCTGATTGCATTCTTCTACAGGTACAATATATCAATGGCACAGTTGCGCGAGTTTGACGTGCCTGAGTTCTCTGGCTGGTTTCGCCGAAAGGACGCATACTGGAATAGTCGTGTTTTCGGCGGAGTCGATGCATCCTGAGGAGGTGAAAAGGCGGTTTTCGCCTTGGTTGCCCGTCGTTCGGCGGGCTTGTTTCGAACGTCGTTGTCTTCAAGTTCGCCGTTGATGAAGCGAAGGTCGAAAATGATGATCGTGGTGGTTATCCTTGCGTTGCTGTTGGTCGGATTCTGGCTGCGACGGCAGTTATCAACTGATAGTTGCTTGGATCTGGGTGGAAGCTGGAATTACAGTATTTCGCAGTGCCAGGGCACTTGAGCCCTCTAGCCGTTGGCTACCTGACGGCGCCTGCAGATGCTGACCCGATGAGAATTCGCGAGCGCGTCTTTCCGTGACCGCTGCTGGCAGCATGTATAAAAGGCAGTCGAAGTGTGCTTGGTGGGGGTCGCTCGATTGGGTGCATTCAATAGAGTCTATGTCCTGGGAGGGTGCGCGGATCAAGGTTTTCTATGCCGATCAATTATGAGGTTCTGCTTGGTTTGCTGCCACGGCCATCCAGCTCCCATGTCGTCTTCGACGATGGTCGTGTAGTGATTCAGGGGCGAGATGGCGATGATCGCGTGATCTTGGAGATAGCGTTTTCGTCGGTAAACTTCATCTGTGTTTCTGATGAAGGTGCTCGGTTGAGGCTCTTTGCTGATATGGGAGAGGTGCGTGGTGCTTTGGTTCGGTGCCATGAGGGAACAATGATGAATTGCTACATTGAGGAATCACTGGGTACGGCCTCCGGCCCTGGGTTGCTGCACTACATTCTCATGATAGGTGAGGAGGTGATTGACGTGATCTCTCCTGGTGAGCCGGAAGTGTTTCTGAGTTGTTAGTCGAGTTGATGGTGGCGCACAGGGGGTTTTAGCTTTTGTTTTGTCAAGATGTCGCTTCGTGTATGGCACCCAGTCGTCTCATCTGACGAAATCGCGCGAGGAATTGAACTCCGGATCGCTGCAACCGGGATAGGTCTATCGGTTGAGCTCTATCCGGAGGAGGACGAGGAAGGCAACGCATAGGGGTATGGCGATGAAGTTGCTTGGCTGCTTGCTTGTTCCTGTTTTCCTTGGCTGTCTGCTTCTGCCCGCCCCCGCAGCGGCGGCTGTTTCCGTTGGGGTGCGCGTTGCTGACCACGAGCGAACCCTGCCTCAGCTCAGCTCAGCGCGGTGACAGTGGCGCAGGACACTGCGCTGCAGACCCGCCCTGGCGCGCAGCTGGCCCGCCACCTGGCCGGGGCCACCACCGGTTACCAACGGCTCGACGAGCTGTCGATGAACCTGCACGAGCGCAGGCTGAAGCTGTACGACAGGTTGGGCATGGGGCCGCTGCGGGTCGACCTTGTCTGGCCTGACCGCTCCCGCACGGTCTACACCATGGACGGCAACAGCAACCGCCGGGCCGGCTATGTCACGGGTCAAAGCCGCGACCCCTACGGCAATCAGCTGCCGGACCAGAGTGCTGCCCAGCGCGCCGGTGCGGTGTCGCTGGTCGGGTCGTACCAGTTCCAGAATGTCCGCAACCGCCAGGCGTGGGTGCGGGCCGCGCGGGCGCAGGGCATCCCCGTGCAGGTCGACACCCCTTCTGCCACCCGCCTGCAGTGCCGATGGTCGGGTACCGCCTTGAGCTGCCATACGGAATAGGGCGCTTCCGTCCGGAATTCCGCTGCTGCGCAGCCGCTCGTCGGCTCAGATGCGCCGCTCGGTGCCGCATCCGTAACGTCCGCGTGAAATCCACACTTTCATCACGCCTTCATCTTTACAGGTTGTTTACAAAGGAGACGCTGCCGCGCTTCAAGGGGGAGGCGAGGCGGCCCCAGCAAGCCATTCCTTTGGAGAGAGAGCGAATGAACAACCTGCATTACCGCCCCTTGGCGGCTGCCGTAGCGCTGTGCCTGCTGTCCGTCCCCGCCCTTGCCACCGCGCAGGATGCTCCCCGCACCACCACCGAACTGGACCGGGTGGAAGTCACCGGTACCCGCATCAAGCGGGCCGAGGTCGAAGGCCAGGTGCCGATCCAGACCCTCACCCGCAGCGAGATCGAACGCACCGGCTTGAATTCCATCGGCGAGGTGCTGCAGCAGCTGACCGGCTCCGGTTCGGCGCTGAATGCAAAGTTCAACTCGTCGGGCAACTTCGGTTTCCCGCCCGATGGCAGCGGCGTGGGTGCCGGTTCGGCGCAGGTCGATCTGCGCCACCTCGGCGCCAAGCGCGTGCTGGTGCTGGTCGATGGCATCCGTTGGGTCAACGAGTCCTCCGCCTCCGGCGTGGGCGCGGCCACCGACCTCAACACCATTCCGCTGGCGATCGTCGAGCGCATTGAAGTGCTCGAAGACGGCGCCTCGTCGCTGTACGGTTCGGACGCAATTGCCGGCGTGGTCAACATCATCACCCGCCGCGAGTTCGATGGCGGCCAGGTCACCTTGAACTACGGTGAGTACAGCAAGGGCGATGGCACCCAGAAGGGCGTGGACCTGGCCTGGGGCACCAGTGGCGACCGCTACAGCCTGTTCCTGGGGGCCAGCTGGACCAAGCAGGACGCGGTATATGCCAACACCCGCGAACAGTCGCGCTACCCCGTTCCCGGCACCGGCCTGTCGTTCGGCAGCTCGGCCACCCCGACCGGCCGCTTCATGTTCACCGACCCGAACACCGGCATCGCCTACAACATCACGCCCAACACCGGCGCCAGCGATCCCACCTTCAACGGCGTGGGCGGTTGCGACCGCACCGACGATTACCACTGTTTCACCACAGCGGATCGCTTCAACTTCGCCGAGTACAACCTGCTGCTGACCCCGTCCGAGCGCAAGGGTATCTTCGGCCAGTTCCGCTTCGACATCACCGACAACGTGCAGTGGTACATCAAGGCGCTGGCCAACCGCCGCGAATCGACCAACCAGGCCGGCCCCGAGCCGCTGTTCTTCGGCCCCGATGGCGCCACCGGCAACCCGTTGGCCGACAACATCGTGATTTCCGCGCTCAATCCGTACAACCCGTTCGGGTTCGACCTGGATTCGTCCAGCAACCTGAGCATGATCGGCCGCCGCCCGGTGGAAGGTGGGCCGCGCATCTTCGAGCAGGAAGTGAACACCACCTACTTCGCCACCGGGCTGGTGGGCCTGTTCCAGGCCGTCGATCGCAGCTGGTCGTGGGACGTCAACGGCATGTACAGCAAGAACAAGGCCGAGCAGACCAACTACGGCAGCTACAACATCTACAACGCCAACATCGCGTTGGGTGATCCGGCCATCTGCGCGGCCACCCCGGGCTGCGTGCCGCTGAACATCTTCGGCGGCCCAGGCACCATCACCCGGCCGATGCTGGACTGGATCCAGCCGGTGGTGCACGACCGCAGCCAGAACGAGCTCACCCTGTTCACCGCCAACCTGAGCAGCGACCTGCTCACGCTGCCGGCAGGCCCGCTGTCGTTCGCCACCGGGTACGAGTACCGCAAGTACGAGGGCGAGTACCAGCCGGACCCGATCACGGTGCGCGGCCACTACAACGGCGTGCCGTCGCTGCCGACCTCCGGTTCGTACGACGTCAACGAGGTGTACCTCGAACTGGCGGTGCCGATCTTCGCCAAGAGCGCGCTGGGTGAAAAGCTGGACCTGAGCCTGGCCGGGCGCTATTCGGATTACTCCACCTTCGGTGGCGAGTTCACGCCCAAGTACGGCCTGCGCTGGCAGGTAACCGACGACTTCGTGCTGCGCACCAGCTATGCCGAAGGCTTCCGCGCCCCGTCCATCGGTGAGTTGTACGGCTCGGCCGCGCGCGCGGATCTGCAGCTGTTCGATCCGTGCTCGGTGGGCCTGGGCGGCACGCCGCCGCGCGGCAGTGCGGCCAACTGCGCGGCGCTGGGCGTGCCGACTGGCTTCCAGCAGGCGAATTCGCAGATCTCGGTCACCACCGGCGGCAATGACCAGCTGGATCCGGAAACCTCGCGAAGCTTCAGTGCCGGCTTCGTGTGGAGCCCGTGGTTCGGCAACAATGCCTCGTGGTCCGAGCGCTTCGACGTGGAAGTGACCTTCTACCGCCACAACATCGAAGGTGCGATCCAGGCGATCAACGCGCAGACCCAGCTCGACCTGTGCGTGGACACGCTGGACGCGCTGTACTGCGATGGCATCACCCGTGCATCGACCGGCGCGGTGAGCGGCTTCAACAACCGCCTCACCAACCTGGGCTCGATCAAGACCGACGGCTGGGACGTGGACCTGTTCTGGACGCTGCCGCAGACCGATGTCGGCCAGTTCAAGATCGGCTGGCAGAACACCTTTGTCGGCCGTTACGAGGCAGTGGGTGCGGCAGGCCAGCGCCAGCCGCAGGAACCGGGCGTGGAAGTCACCGACAGCTCGATTCCGGAATGGACCAGCAACGCGTCGCTGAGCTGGAACATGGGCGCCTGGAATGCGTCGTGGACCGTGCGCCACATTTCCAAGCTCACCGAGCAGTGCGGTGATGCCGCCGCGTTCCCGGTGTGCAGCGACCAGGCGGCCGGCACCAACGAACTGGCGGCAACCACCTACAACGACTTCCAGGTGGGCTACAAGTTCGACTGGATGAAGGGCCTGCAGCTCAGCGCTGGCTTGAACAACGCGTTCGACAAGGATCCGCCGATCTGCCTGTCGTGCTCGTTGAACGGGTATGACGCGTCTACCTATGACATCCCGAAGGGACGTTACTGGTACCTGCGTGCGGACCTGCGGTTCTGAGGCGGGACGTTATGATGTCGTGCTGAATGGTCGGGGCGCCTCAATGGCGCCCCGCCTTCTGTTGCGGTCCAAGCGCATGATCCGATGAATCCGCGCCTTGTGTTGATTCAGGGTCGGATCTTCTGCAAAGCTCTTGTGGCGGCTGCATCAAGACTCTGAATATCGTTTTGGATGGCCGTGAGCGCCTCGATTCTCAGGCGGGAATCGGGCTGGCTCGTAGTGCTGTCTAAAAGCGCTCTCACTGCTCCCCAGTAGCGGTTCATTGCCGCGTAGAGGAGATCCAGGTCATCGGAGACATCGCCAGCGTAGACCAATGCCAGGAATCTGATGGTATCTACCTTCTCGGCTTCCCGAAAATAAATCTGATCAAACTCCTGGGCTGAAATCCCGGATTCCAGTGTGGCAAAGACCCTGGTCATGGAGAATTCTCTCGATACATCGCAGATCGCCTGATATATCTTCTGCAGTCCCTGCATGCGCTCTGTGCGAGAGTGCATGAGGCTTGAAGCTTCAATCTTCTCACGCTCTATATTCAAGATATTCTGACCGCTCAGTTCCTGGGTTCGACGACTGAGCAGCCCTGCTATCACGGCGCCGCCGATAGCTGCCGCAGCGCCTATGGCTGCAGTTATTGCTCCTTCCATCGCACTCTCTCGTCTCTTTGTGAATGAAAAGCCAGTCCGCTTGTTTGCCGCATCGACTAGTTCGGCACGGATCGGTATCGTGGCGCGCCGGGCCTGGAGGCGCCTCCAGCAGGATGCTGGGGTGATCTGCGTGGCGACTAGCCGCTCAGTGAGGCTGCGTACTTCAGCTCCTGCGGCCGGTTCCTTGCGGAGTCATGGCCCGGATATTGATTGGCATCCAGTAGGTTGCGGGTGTACCCAGTGCCATGGGACTCGTGGTACGAGATCGGGCAGGAAGCGGCATCGAAGAACGACCTCAACTGATATCGAACAGCGTCCCGGGTGGCAGGGCTGCAGATGACTGCGAGATGCACAATGTCTAGCTGGTCATCGCCGGGGCGAAGATCAAGCACAAAGATGTCCTTTTCTCTTGAGAGTCCATGGAACACGTGGGTGTGCCCAAGAACGTCCTCGTCACCGCAAAAATAGTCGTCATAGAGTTTTCGAATGTCGATTCGTAACCCTAGTGTTCTTGTGACGGCGTCAAGAAGCGGATGCGCAAGAAAGTCATCGTCCCCCTCGCCGAAGTAGATGACGAAGTCGCTCAATGAGACGAACAAGCTGAAGGTTGTTGGTTTTGGATGCGGCATCGCCAGAGCGTACCGTTGCCCCGCATCTGTGCATAGGTGGCGTTCGGGTTTGTGCTGCTTGCAGTACCGCAGAAGGCCGGGAAATCCCGGCCTTCTGCATGTCACGTTGGCGTTGCTCAGAACGACCAGGTGAAGGTGATCGAGCCGTTGCGGCCGTCGCCGTAGGCACCATAGCCGTTGATCTGCGAGAAGTATTCCTTGTCCAGCAGATTGTTGAGGTTGGCCTGCACGCTGAACTGCGGGGCCAGGCGGTAGCGCACGAAGGCACTGACCAGCGCGTAGCTCTCCTGCTCGATGCGGCCGTAGGCCGGCACCGGGTAGTAGATGCCGTTCTGCCAGTTCACGCCGCCACCGACGGTCAGGTCGCTCAGCGCCTGCGGGGTGTAGCTGGTGAACAGCTTGATGGTGGTCTGCGGCAGGTTGGTGTTGATGTCCGCGCCGTTGATGTCCTTGGCCACGTAACGCGAGGCACCGAAGGTACCGTTCCAGCCCGGGGCCAGTTCACCGTTCAGTTCCAGCTCGAAACCACGGCTGACGGTGCCGCGTGCGCCGATGTAGGCAAACTCGCCCGGACGCGACGGAATCGGCTCATTGGTGATCTGGGCCACGTTGTCCTGTTCGATGCGGAACACGGCCAGAGAGGCGTTCAGACGGTTGTCGAACCAGGCGGCCTTGACGCCGACTTCGTAGCTCTTGCCGTCAACCGGATCGAGGTAGGTCGCGTTGCGGTCGCGCGCAGTCTGCGGCTGGAAGATCTCGGTGTACGCCGCGTAGGTGGTCCAGGTGTCGTTGAGGTCGTAGACCAGGCCCGCATAAGGCGTGGTTTCCTTGTGCGAACGATCCGAGCCTTCGCCTTCGCTCTTCCAGTCGGTGTACCGGGCGCCGAGGATCAGCTTGAGCGGATCGGCCAAGGACAGACGGGTAGCGGCGTAGCCGGCCTTCTGGGTGATGGTGCCTTCGCTCTGCAGCGGCAGTGTGCCCACCCAGTTCGGTTCGGAAATGTCACCGTTCCAGCCGAGGTAGCTGCTGAAGGGATCCCAGGGCAGGCCGGGGCCACCGACCTGGTAGTCACCGTAGTTGGCGTAGTCGCGCTTGTTGTAGCTCAGCCCGGCCATGACCTTGTGTTCCTGGTCGAACAGCTGGAACGGACCTTCCACGTAACCGTCGACGGCGTCGACCTTGCGCTCGGTGTTGTAGAAGCCGGCCGACGGGGACACGCCGGCACCGGTCACCGGGTCGAACAGCGAGGCACCGCTCACCCAGTCGTTGTAGGCCGGGTAGAACAGCTTGTCGTCGGCCTTGGTTTCGTCATGGGTTGCGCCGATGCGGACCTTCCAGTCATTGGCAAAGCCGTGTTCCAGCGTGGCGAACGCGCGCTTGCTGGTGGTGTCCCAGTAGGTCCACTTGGCGGCCGAGTTGAAGGTCTTGTCATACGGGGTCGGGCTGCCGTCCGAGAACAGCATCGGGAAGCCGCCCCAGGTGGCGCCGTTGGCGCGCTTCTGCTGGTAGTCGTAGCCCACGCTCAGCTGCGTGTCCGGGGTCAGGTCGGCATCGATCACCGCATAGCCCAGCGTCTTGTGCTGGTCGTAGCGGTCCATCTGCGATTCGGTATCCAGGTAGCTGCCGATCACGCGCGCGCGCACCGAACCACTGGCATTCAGCGGGGTGGTCACATCCACGGTGCTGCGGGTGCGGCCCCAGCTGCCGACGTTGACCGACACGCTGCCGGTCAGTTCGGCGCTGTCGGCGTGCTTGCGGATCAGGTTGACCGAGGCCGACGGGTTGCCCGCGCCGGTCAGCAGGCCGGTGGCGCCACGCACCACTTCCACGCGGTCGTACAGGGCCAGGTCCAGGCCGGAATCGCCGTAGCTCCAGTTCTGCACCATCTGGGTGGGCAGGTTGTCGTACTGGTAGCTGTCGATATAGAAGCCGCGCGAGTAGAACTCGGTGCGCTCGGTATCGGACTGGGTGCTGCTCACGCCGGTGGTGTTGGCCAGCACGTCGATGATGTCATCGAGGTTCTGGTCCTCGATGCGCTGGTGGCTGATGATGCTGATCGACTGCGGGATCTCGCGCGGGGCGAGGTCGAAGCGGGTGGCGGCCGACGTCTTGCGGACCGAATAGCCTTCGGCGCGCTCGCCCTTGACCACGATCTTGTCCAGGGTGGTGGCGTCGGCGCCGATGTCCTGCGCGAAGGCGGGAGCCGCAGCCAGGGTGGCCAGGGCGATCAACAGCGCCTGCGGCAGGCGGCCTTGCGGCAAGGTGCGGGACGGCACAGCGGAAGTACGGGTCATCAGCGTTTCCTGGGCGGCGGCGCGCACCAGGCGGCCATCCTCGGATGCCGGGCGCTGCGGTCAAAGTGGGGGCAGTACGCGGCTGGCGGGTGCCGTGAAAACAGGCACGGGCGTTGGCAACTGATCGCCGCTGCGCCTCCCTGGCGCGAACGGGATCTCATTATGTTAATGCGAATCAGTCCTATCCGCAATGTCTACCGGTCGCAAGTGGGGGTGGGTCCCGATCAACGGTCCGGACCTACCAGCGCTTAACATCGGCGGGCCTACCGTTGGTCTCACCCGGGCCGTGGCCCGATCCAGGAAACGGTGATGATCGCCAAGAACACCCTGTGCCTCTGGTATGACGGGACCGCCGAAGAAGCGTCGACGTTTTACGCAGCCACCTTCCCAGACAGTTCGGTGCAGGCCGTGCACCGCGCGCCCTCCGACTTTCCCGGCGGCAAAAAGGGCGATGTGCTGACGGTGGAGTTCACCGTGGTCGGCATTCCCTGCATCGGCTTGAACGGCGGGCCGGCGTTCAAGCACAGCGAGGCGTTTTCGTTCCAGATCGCCACCGATGACCAGGCCGAGACCGACCGGCTGTGGAACGCCATCGTCGACAACGGTGGCCAGGAGAGCGATTGCGGCTGGTGCAAGGACAAGTGGGGGCTGTCGTGGCAGATCACCCCGCGCGTGCTGACCGAGGCGTTCAACAGCACCGACCCGGCCGTGGCCAAACGCGCCTTCGAAGCGATGATGACCATGAAGAAGATCGACGTAGCCAGGATCGAGGCGGCAGTGCGCGGGTAGCGACACGGCAGGTATCTCGCAACGGGTGCCCCGGCGTATCCTCGCGCGATGACTACGTCGCGCCTCTCCACGCTGTTCCCCGTCCTGGCCGTGCTCGGCTCGGTCACTTCGCTTGCCGTGGGTACCTCGTTCGCCAAGGATCTGTTCCCGGTGATCGGTGCGCAGGGCACCAGCGCGCTGCGCGTGGGCTTTTCCGCGCTGGTGCTGCTGGCGGTGTTCCGGCCGTGGCGCTGGACCACCACGCGCGCCGATGCGGGCGCGATCTTCCGCTACGGCATCACCCTGGGGGTGATGAACCTGCTGTTCTACATGGCGCTGCGCACGATTCCGTTCGGTATCGCGGTGGCCATCGAGTTCTGCGGTCCGTTGGCGGTGGCGATGTGGTCCTCGCGCCGCCCCATCGATTTCGTCTGGGTGGGGTGTGCGGCCGCCGGCCTGCTGCTGTTGTTGCCGCTGGGCCACGGCGAGCCGCTGGACCTGACTGGTGTGCTGTACGCGCTGGGCGCGGCGGTGTGCTGGGCGCTTTACATCATCTTCGGCAAGCGCGCCGGCCACCTGCCGGCCGGTCATACGGTCTCGCTGGGCATGTGTGCGGCGGCGCTGGTGGTGGTGCCGGTGGGCGTGGCGCATGCGGGCATGGCGCTGCTGGACCCGAAAATCCTGCTGTTCGGGCTGGGCGTGGCGGTGGTGTCCAGCGCGATTCCGATGTCACTGGAAATGGCGGCGTTGAAGCGCTTGCCGAAGGAAACCTTCGGCATCCTGATCAGCATGGAACCGGCGGTGGCAGCACTGCTGGCGATGGGCCTGCTGGCCGAGCACCTCACGCCGCTGCAGTGGGCGGCGATCGGCTGCACGGTGCTGGCGTCGGTGGGGAGCACGTTGACGGCGAACCGGCGGGCGCCGGCGCTGCCCGACCCGGCGGGGTGAATCCAATGGTTAGCCGAGGGGGTAGAGCCGACCGGGTAGAGCCGACTGTTAGTCGGCTGCTTTCCGCGGCGATAGCAATACCATCGCGCTTCGCGCGATAGCCGACTAACAGTCGGCTCTACCCCAGTCGGCTCTACCCCCTTCGGGCACGCATTTTGTGCATCAACCGCGCACCGGCGCGTCGCCGGCCACGTAGTACGTGGCCGTGCTGCGCGGCAACGGCTCGCGACCACGGATGCGGTCGGCGATCTTCTCGGCAATCATGATCGTGGTCGCATTGAGGTTGCCGGTGATGATGCGCGGCATGATCGAGGCGTCCACCACGCGCAGGCCCTGCATGCCATGCACGCGGCCCTGGCCGTCCACCACGCTCATCGCATCGGTGCCCATCGCGCACGAGCAGGACGGGTGGTAGGCGGTTTCGGCACGGGCACGTACGAAGGCATCCAGCTCCGCATCGGTGCGGCAGTCGGCGCTCGGGCTGATCTCACGGCCGCGGTATTCGTCGAGCGCGGGCTGGGCGATGATCTCGCGGGTGATCCGGATCGCATCGCGGAACTCCTGCCAGTCCTGGTCGGTGGACTGGTAGTTGAACAGGATGGACGGATGCTGGTGGGGGTCCAGCGAACGCGCATGCACGCGGCCACGGCTGGGCGTGCGCATCGACCCGACATGCGCCTGGAAGCCGTGTTCCTTCACCGCGTTGGTGCCGTTGTAATTGATCGCCACTGGCAGGAAGTGGTACTGGATGTTGGGCCAGGCGAAGTCGTCACGGGTGCGGATGAAGCCGCCGGCCTCGAACTGGTTGCTGGCGCCGATCCCGGTGCCGGCGAACAGCCATTCGGCGCCGATCGCTGGCTGGTTCCACCACTGCAGCGCCGGGTACAGCGACACCGGCTTGGTGCAGGCGTACTGCATGTACACCTCAAGATGGTCCTGCAGGTTTTCCCCCACGCCGGGCAGGTCGTGCACCAGCGGCACGCCGAGCGCGGCCAGCAATGCGGGCGCGCCCACGCCGGAGCGCTGCAGGATCTGCGGCGAGGCAATCGCGCCGGCGCACAGCAGCACCTCGCGCCGGGCCTCGACATCGATCGGTTCGGCGCTGCCGCCGGCCAGGTAGCGCACGCCCACCGCGCGCTTGCCGTCGAACAGGATGCGGTCGGTGGTGGCGTGGGTGACGATCTCCAGCCCGGGCCGGCCCCTGGCCATGTCCAGGTAGCCGCGCGCGGTGCTGGAGCGGCGACCGCGCGGGGTCACGGTGCGGTCCATCGGGCCGAAGCCTTCCTGCTGGTAGCCGTTGAGGTCGTCGGTGCGCGGGTAGCCGGCCTGTACGCCGGCCTCCACCATGGCGTGGAACAGCACGTTGTTATCGTTCTTCGGGGTGGCCACGCTGACCGGGCCATCGCCGCCGTGGTAATCGTTGGGCCCGATGTCGCGGGTTTCGGCCTTGCGGAAGTAGGGCAGCACGTCCAGGTAGCTCCAGTCCTCCAGGCCATCGAAGGTGGCCCACTGGTCGAAATCCAGCGCGTTGCCGCGGATGTAGCACATGCCGTTGATCAGCGAGGAGCCGCCCAGTCCCTTGCCGCGCCCGCATTCCATGCGCCGGTTGTCCATGTGCGGTTCCGGCTCGGTTTCATAGGCCCAGTTGTAGCGCCGGCCCTGCAGCGGGTAGGCGAGCGCGGCCGGCATCTGGGTGCGGAAATCGAGGCGGTAGTCCGGGCCGCCGGCTTCCAGCAGCAGCACGCTCACGCCGGCGTCTTCGGTGAGGCGCGCGGCCAGCGTGTTGCCGGCCGAACCGGCGCCGATGATGATGTAGTCGTACTCGCGTTTCATCGCGGGGGTCTCCTGGTCAGGCCGGTCAGAACACCGACGCGTAGCGGTCCAGTTCGATCTGGACGGATTTGGTGCGGGTGTAGGCACGCAGCGTGGCCAGGCCGTTCTCGCGGCCCACGCCGGACTGCTTGTAGCCGCCCACCGGCATCGTGGCCGGCGATTCGCCCCAGCAGTTGACCCAGCAGATGCCCGCTTCCAGGCGGTGGATCAACCGGTGTGCGCGGCTCAGGTCCGGTGTCACCACGCCGGCCGCAAGGCCGTAGTCGGTGGCATTGGCGCGACGGATCGCCTCGTCTTCATCCTCATAGGTCAACAGGCTGAGCACCGGCCCGAAGATCTCTTCGCGCACGATGGCCATGTCGTCGCGGCAATCGCTGAAGATGGTCGGGGCTACATAGCAGCCCTTGCCCAGCGCGCCGTCGGTAAGGCGCTCGCCACCGCATACCAGGCGCGCGCCTTCTGTCTTGCCGCTCTCGATGTGCGCCAGCACCCGCCGCATGTGCGCGGCGCTGACCAGTGGGCCGAAGTTGGTGTCTTCGGCCAGCGGATCGCCGATGCGGATACGGGCCACGCGTTCGCGCAGCGCCTGCTCGACATCCGCCTGCAGGGCGTGCGGTACGAACACGCGGGTGCCGTTGGTGCAGACCTGCCCGGAGCTGTAGAAGTTGGCCATCATCGCCACATCGGCGGCCAGGTCGATATCCGCATCGGCGCAGATGATCAGCGGCGACTTGCCGCCCAGCTCCATGGTCACCTCCTTGAGCGTGGAACTGGATGCGCTGGCCATCACCTTGCGCCCGGTGGCGGTGCCGCCGGTGAAGGAGATCTTCTCGATGCCGGGGTGTTCGGTCAGTGCGGTGCCGACCCCGGCGCCATCACCGGGCAGCACGTTGAACACGCCATCGGGCAGGCCGGCTTCGGTGAAGATTTCGGCCAGCTTCAGCGCGGTCAGCGGGGTCACTTCGCTGGGCTTGAAGATCATCGCATTGCCCGCCGCGAGCGCAGGGGCCGCCTTCCACAGCGCGATCTGGATCGGGTAGTTCCAGGCTCCGATCGCGCCGACCACGCCCAACGGTTCCTGCCGTGTGTAGAAGAAGCTGCCTTCGCGCAACGGCACCTGGCTGCCTTCCAGCCCGTGCATCACCCCGGCGTAGTACTCCAGCACGTCCGCCCCGGTGACGATGTCCACGCTGCGGGTTTCGCTCAGCGGTTTGCCGGTGTTGAGGCTTTCCAGTTCGGCCAGGTCGTCGTTGCGTTCGCGCAGCAATGCCACCGCGCGCAGCAGGATGCGCGAGCGCTCCACCGTGGTGAGCGCGGCCCAGGCCTTCTGGCCGGCATGGGCGCTTTCCACCGCGGCATCCAGGTCGTCGCTGTTGGCGCTGTGCACGTTGGCCAGCACCTCGCCGTTGGCCGGGTTGACCACCTCGAAGGTGCGGTTGCCCTGCGAGGCCACATGGCGGCCGCCGATGTACAGCAGCTGGTCGGGGAAGGTGGGCATGTCGATGACTCCTGTTTGCGTAGGGAGACCAGCGGGTTCAACGGGTCAGATGCAGGAACTGCAGGTGGCGCTCGTACTGGTCGATGATGTCGTTGATGATCTGCTGGCGGCTGTAGCCGACCAGCTCGTAATCCTGTCCGCCTTCGTAGAGGTGCACTTCGGCGCGGTAGTAGCGCTGGTTGCGGAAGCGCTGCGCGGCGAACGAGGGGGTGAGGTAGCCCTTCATCACCACCTGGTAGGTGAACACCTGCTGCTCGCCATGGTCCACGGTGAGCTGCATGTCGCCTGGCTCGAAGCGGGTTTCCACGTCCAGCCCCTTGTCGCGCAGCTGCGCGGCCACGGCCTCGAGTGCCGGGCGCACTTCTTCATCCATGAAGCGGTACACCTCGTCGCGTGCCGGGAAGTGCACGGCCTGGGTGATGCGCTGGCGCCAGCCACGCTGGTGCCGTGATTGCCCCACGACGGGAATGGGCGAGTATTGCGAGGCTTTCTTCCGCTGGGATTCCTCGCCCAATGCACGGGTCAGTCCCCACAGCATCAGCAGCAGCACCACCGAGAACGGCAACGAGGCGAGCACCACCGCCGATTTGAGCGCATCCATGCTGCCGGCCAGCAGCAGCCCGGCGGTAACCAGCGCGGTCATCACCCCCCAGAACACGCGCAGCCAGCGCGGGCCGTCTTCCTCGGGCATGCCGCCGTGCGAGGACAGGGTGGACAGCACCACGGTGCCCGAATCGGCCGAGGTCACGAAGAAGATGAAGCTGACGATCACCGTCACGGTGATCACCGCGCGGCTCCACGGGTAGTTGTCCAGCAGCGCGTACAGCACGGTCGGCGGGTTATCCACGGCCATCTGCGCCAGGTGCTCCTGGCCGTGGTGCAGCACCTGGTCCAGCGCGCTGTTGCCGAAGATCGACAGCCACGCCAGGGTGAAGCCGAGCGGGATCAGCAGCACGCCGAACACGAATTCACGGATGGTCCGCCCGCGCGAAATGCGGGCGATGAACAGCCCCACGAACGGCGCCCAGCCGATCCACCAGGCCCAGTAGAACACCGTCCAGTTGCCCAGCCAGTCGGCGCGGCCGCCGTAGGCATACACGTCGAAACTCTTGCCCACCACATTGCCCAGGTAATCGCCCAGGTTCTGCATGAAGGTGCTGAGCAGGTACTGGGTGGGGCCGGCGAACAGCATGAACAGCAGCAGCGCGATGGCCAGCAGCATGTTGATGTCCGACATCCAGCGCACGCCCTTCTCCACGCCGGACACCGCCACGAGGATCGCCGCGCCCATCATCAGCGCGATCAGCGCCACCTGTACCCACGGCGCGTGCGGGATCGGCAGCAGCACGTTCAGGCCGGAATTGAGGTGCAGCACGCCAAAGCCCATGTCCGCGCCGATGCCGAACACGGTGGCCACGATGCCCAGCGCATCCACGGTGTAACCGATGGGGCCGTTGATGCGCTTGCCGATCAGCGGGTACAGCGCCGAACGCAGCGCCAGTGGCAGGTTGTGGCGGTACGCGAAGTAGGCCAGCGCCATCGCCGCCAGCGCGAACACGCCCCAGCCGTGCAGGCCCCAGTGCAGGAACAGCAGCTGCATGGCCTGGCGCGCGCTGGCTTCGCCACTGCCCACGCCACCTTGTGGCGGCTGCAGGTAATGGGTGAGCGGTTCGGACACGCAGAAGAAGAACAGCGTGATGCTGATCCCGGCCGCGAACAGCATGCCGGCCCAGGAGAGATAGCTGAACTCCGGCTCGTCATGGTCCGCGCCCAGTTTCACCTGGCCGTAGCCGGACAGTGCCACCCCGACCACGAACACCAGGTACACGGTCATTGCCAGCAGGTAGTACCAGCCGACGTTGCGCGACGCCCAGGTCTGCGCTTCCAGCAGCAGCACGCCGGACGAAATGGGAAACGCGGTCACCAGAATGGCGAATGCCGCCACGATCGTGGCGGCAAGCAGGAAGACCGGTCGAAGCGTGCGCACCTCGCTGGGAGGCGTCTCCACGATGTTCATGGATGAAGGGGCTCACGGTGCCGTTGCCGGCAGACCCCACGCATTAGCGCATACGCGCTGTGGACATCCCGTTTACGCGGTCAGCGCAGGGCGTCGCTCGGCACGTCGATCTCCATGGCCAGTGCCAGGTGATCGGAAAACGCCGCCGGTACCGCTTCGGCACTGCGTTGCTGCAGGCCGCTGCTGAGCAGGATGTGGTCGATGGCCCGGTCCGGCCGCCAGCTTGGGAAGGTGGGTACCGCGCAGCCGGGCGGTTGCAGGTTGGTCTTCTGGTACAGCACCTGCATTTCCGGGCGTTCGGCCAGGCAGTTGAAGTCGCCCATCAGCACCGCGTTGGAATGCTCGGACAACAGATCGGCGATGAAGGCCAGCTGCGACATGCGCGAGTTGGTGCCCAGCGACAGGTGCGCCACCGCGACCGCCAGGCCCTCGTTGCCATCGCCGAACTTGGCAAGCAGCACGCCGCGCCCGCCGATCCGGCCGGGCAGGGCATGGTCCTGGACTTCCACTGGTTCCAGCCGGCTCAGCAGGCCGTTGGCACTGGAGGCCACCCCGCCCATGCGGCGGTTGGGTTGGTGGCTCCAGTAATTGAAGCCGGCGCGCTCGGCCAGGTAGTGGGTCTGGTTGGTGAAGCCCGAGCGCAGGCTGCCGGGGTCGGCCTCCTGCAAACCGACGATGTCGTGACCGCGGGCCAGCTGGGCGATGGCGTCCAGGCTGGTCCGCTTGCGCCCCGCCGGCAGCGCATGCGACCAGCTGCGGGTCACGTAGTCGCTGTAGCGGCGGGTGCTGGAGCCGGCCTGGATGTTGGCCGTCAGCAGGCGCAGGGTCCGCGTGTTGGGGGAAGTCACGACGGTCGCTTGCTCTTGGATGCTCAGTTGCCCTTGGCGGCGCGTTCGCGGGCGATCAGGTGATCGGCGATGCGCAGCATGTCCGGGAAGCTCTTGCCCTTGACCAGGTACTTGCCGTTGACGATCACCGACGGCGTGCCGGTGATCTGGCTGCGCTGGGCGAACTGCTTGGCGGCACTGGTCTTGGCGCTCACCGCGAAGCTCGACATGGCGGCTTCGAACTGCTTGGCATCGGCACCGTGCTTGGCATAGAACGCGGCGATGTCCTGCACCGAATCACGGCCGCGCTCGCCCTTCAGGGCCTGGTCGACGTGGATGGCCTTGTACAGCGCTTCGTGGGTCTTGTCTTCCAGGTTCAGCGCCTGTGCGGCGTAGAAGGCCTTGGCGTAGTCATCCCAGGTGCCGCCGAACATGGCCGGCACGTAGACGAAGTTCACATCGCTCGGCAGGCCGGCTTTCCACGGCCCGATCAGCGGCTGGAACGCGGCGCAGGCCGGGCAGACGAAGCCGAAGACTTCGGCCACTTCGATCTTGCCGGTGGCCGGCTGGAACGGCTTGCCGTTGGCGATGACCACGTAGTCGGTGCCTTCCACGGGCGCCGGACCGGTCGGCTGCGAGGAAGCCGGTGCCGGTGCCGGGGTGGTGGCTTCGGCAGCGGCGGTCTCGGCGGCGGCGGTTTCGCCGCTGGCGGCCGGTGCGGCCTCGGTCGGGGCCGGGGCGGTTTCAGCCGCCGGGGTGCTGGTCGGCGCAGCCGGTTCGGTCGGCGTGGCGGTGTTGGCGGTGCCGTCCTGCGCCTTGCAGGCGGCCAGGATCGGCAGCAGGGCCATGAGCATGAGGGCGAAACGGGTCTTCATCGAAGCGTCTCCAGCAGAGCATGTTGGGGCCGGCGCGTCGGGCGCCGGCCAGGGGGGAATGATGACACGCGGCCGCCGGGGCGCCGCGTGCAGGGTGCGTGACGGTTCAGCGAGCCTTCGCAGCGCGTTCGCGGGCGATCAGGGCATCGGCGTTGCGCAGCATGCTTTCGAAGGACGTGCCCTTGACCAGGTACTTGCCGTTGACGATCAGCGACGGGGTGCCCTGCACCTTGACCCGCTGCGCGAAGGATTTGGCGACGGCCAGCTTTGCCTCCACTTCATCGCTCTTCAGCGCGGTGGTGAACTGCTGTTCGGTCACGCCGTAGTCCTTGTAGAAGCCGGCCAGCTCCGTCGGCGATACGTTGGAGAGGGGCAGCGAGCCCTTTTCATGCAGTGCATCGAACATCGCCACATGGCTGCGCTTGGCCACGCCCAGCTGGTCGGCGGCGTAGTAGGCGCGGGCATAGGAATCCCAGTAGCCGCCGAACACGGCCGGCACCGGCGTGAAGCGCACATCCTTGGGCAGCTTCTTCTGCCAGGCCTGCAGCAGCGGCTCGAAGTGGGCGCAGTGCGGGCAGGTGTAGCCGAACACCTCGGCCACTTCGATCTTGCCGGCCAGCGGCGCAAGCGGGCCGGCTGCCTGGATCACCTCGTAATCCTTGCCTTCCACCAGTGCGGCGGGGGCGGGCGCGGCCAGTACGGACAGCGGGCTCAGGGCCAGCAGCAACAGCATCAGGCGGGGCATCAACGTCATCTACATCCATCTCCATCGGAAAAAACAACGCCGGCCCAGTGCCGGCGTGGCAGTGAACATAACCCGCCGCCTGGGCGGGGCGCATCTGTCATCGGTCCCGGACAGCCGTCACTGGCGTGCACCGCCCACGGCCGAACGCGGCGCGGCGGTGGCCACGTCATCGGCGCGGTTGTGCAGGCCCTGCAGGTAGCTGCCCAGTGCCTGGATTTCCTGCTCGGTCAGCGACTTGGCAATGGTGGCCATGATCTGGAAGTGCGCCTTGTCGGTCTGTTGGGTCACGCCCGCCTGGTACTCCTGCAGCCGCCGCGCCACATACGAGGCGTGCTGACCGCCCACGTGCGGGTAGGCCGGGCCCGGGTTGCCGGCCCCGGTGGGGCCGTGGCAGGCCATGCACGCCGGAATGCCACGCTGGGCATCGCCGCCGCGGTAGAGCTGCTGGCCGATTTCGTAGAACTTCCTGTCCTTGTAGGGACCTTCGGCCACCAGGCTGTCATCGGCAAGCCCGGCGCTGGCCTTCTGCGTTGCGAAATACGCACCGATGTCGCGCATGTCCTGCGGGCTGAGGTCCTGCACGAAGGGCACCATCGCCGCCGATGCCCCGGACGTGCGCTGGCCGTTGGCGATCAGGGCCATCTGCTGCGAAGAATAGCGCTCGCTCTGGCCGGCGATGCTGGGGTACATCTCCACGGTCGAGTTGCCATCGGCCGAGTGGCACGCCGCGCACGCGGCAGCCTTGGTCTGGCCCGCCTTGGCATCGCCCCACGTGGTCTTGCTGAAATCGACTTCGAGCGACGCCGTCCTCACCGGCGTGTTGTCCGGCAGCGGAGTCACTGCGGTCTGGGCATAGGCAACAGCGGCGAGCAACGATACAGCGACAGCGGAAACGGCAAGAACGCGAGCATGGCGCATGCGGAAGCTCCGTGTGGACCGGCCTGGCGTGTGCAGGCTGCACACGCGGGGATCGCCCGATTATCCATGCCGTTTCACGCCGGGGTCAACGCGGCAGTGCGGCAAAACCCGTGACCGGCAGCACGCGGCGGGCCCGGACATGCGATCCTATGCCCATGTCATTGCTCCTCGAACGCGCCCATTACCTGCTCTCGGCCCACAATACCCGGCAATTGCCGGACGACGTGGGGGCCGAAGTGGCCTTTGCCGGCCGCTCCAACGCCGGCAAATCCAGTGCCCTCAACGCCCTGACCCGCCAGAACAGCCTGGCCCGGGTGTCCAAGACCCCCGGCCGCACCCAGCAGCTGGTGTTCTTCGAAGTCACCCCCGAGGCCAAGCTGGTCGACCTGCCCGGTTACGGCTACGCCAAGGTGCCGCTGGACCTGCAGGCGCACTGGCAGGCCTTCATCGACCAGTACTTCCGCACCCGCGAGGCCCTGCGCGGGCTGGTGGTGGTGATGGACATCCGCCACCCGCTCAAGGACTACGACCGGCAGATGCTGGCCTACGCGGTCCGGCGCGGGTTGCCGGCGCACGCGCTGCTGACCAAGGCCGACAAGCTCGGCCGTGGCCAGCAGGGCATTGCCCTGCAGAAGGTGCGCAAGGAACTGCAGTCCGCCTTTGGCGACACCGTCAGCGTGCAGACCTTCTCCGGCCCGGCCCGCCAGGGCGTGGACGAGGCGCGCGGGATCATCGGCGGCTGGCTCGGCCTGAACAAACCGGCGCCCGACGCGCCCTGATTGCTGTCACCCGACCAACGGTCGGGTGCTACCGGCAGGTACCGACCGTTGCTCGGTGCATGCGTCAGCGCGCAGGCAAGGGTGCGAATTCGCCCGGCACCCAGGCGAAGGCTTCGCCTTCCCGGCGGACATGCCCCAGGCCCGGGAACGGCAGGTGGGCACCGGCGACCCACCACCCCCCATCGGCGGCCTGCGCCATCATCCCGCGACGGCTGGCAATGGCGGCCGTGCGGTCGCTGTCGGCTTCGTAGGCGGCCTGCGGCTGGGCGAACTGCACGGCGTGGAAGTGCACGATGTCGCCCCAGACCAGCAGCGACTGCCCCGCTCCGCCATCCAGCTTCCAGGACACGTGGCCCGGGGTATGCCCGTGGCTGTCCACGGCGGTGACCCCATCCGGCAGCGCCTGCCCGGTACTGAACCGGCGCAGCCTGCCCGCCGCCTCGTACGGCGCCACCGCCTTGCGCGCCAGCCCGAACGCGAAGCGCAGGCCCTGCGGTGCACCGGCCTCGCTGGCGGGGTCCAGCCAATAGGCAGCATCGGCTTCAGACAGCCACACGGTGGCATTGGGATACGCGACCTGGTCCTGCGCATCCAGCAGGCCACACAGGTGGTCGGGATGGGCATGGGTGAGCAGGACATCATCCACCTCGGCCGGGTCGTAGCCGGCCTTGCGCAGGTTGCCCAGCACCTGGCCCAGCCCCGGGCCGAAGCAGCCGGCGGTGCCGGTGTCGACCAGGGTGAGGTGGTTGCCGCGCTGGATCAGGTAAGCGTTGACCGCGGTCTGCAGGCCCTTGCCGTCTTCGGGCACGTAGCGGTGGTCGAGCAGGCGGGTGACCGCGCCCGGTGCGATGCCAACCAGTTCCGAGCGACCCAGCGCCACGGTGCCGTCGAACAGGGCGGTGACTTCCAGGTCGCCGACCTGCTGGTGGTACACGCCGGGCACCTGTTGCAGCGGGTGGTGGGTGGTGGTGGCGAACGCAGGTGCGGCAACCGCGGCCAGCAGCAGGGCGGTGGCAAGGACGCGCACACGGGGGAAGGACATGATCGTTTCCGTACAAGGCGGCAGCGCCGCGGTGCCTGCATGGTGCGCGGGGTGGGCGCGGCGTTCCGCTCAGAATGCGCGGCGAAACGCTCGCGGTGCGCTCAGCTGTTGCCGATCGCTGTCGGTTCCAGCCCGTAGCGCGCGGCGAAGCGCTTGCTGAAACTGCCCGGCGAGCGGTAACCGACCCGCGCGGCCACGGTCTTGAGCGGCAGTTGGGTGGTGTAGAGCAGGTTCATGGCGTGGGCCAGGCGCGCATCGGCGATCAGCTCGCGCACGCTGGACTGCTCGCTGGCCAGGCGCCGCCGCAGGGTGGCGCCGCTGAGACCGAGCTGGTCTTCGAAATCGCGCGATTGCCAGTCGCGTTCGGGCTGGGCGGCAATCAGGTCGCGGATGCGTTCGCCCAGGCTGGGCTCGGGTGGCACCAGCAGGCTGCCGTGGCCGCGCCGGCAGAACGCCAGCACCAGCGAAGCCAGGGCCAGGCGGGCTTCGGTGTACTGGGCGTGCTCCAGTGCCTGGCGCCATTGGCGCAGGGTGTCGGCATGGTCGTGCAGCGACAGTCTGGCCAGTGCGTCGCCGGCCTCGGGCAGCGGCTCGTTCCACAGCACGCGTGCGGCCGACAGCGCTTCGGCGCACAGCGGCACGATCGCGCTGAGGTACAGCCCGGTCTGCGGATCGGGCGTGTTGACCACGTCGATCCGGCAGCGTCGGGTGATCAGGAACAGATCGCCGGGCACCAGTTGCAGGATCTGGTGCGCGGTGCGCACCTGCTTGCGCCCCTGCAGCAGGATGGCGAACTGCGGTTGCGGAATGTCCACCGACTGGGCGCCGTGTTCGCGGCGGGCGGTGATGCAGGCATACCCGCCCGCGCGCTGGCAGTCGGCAAGGCTGGCCATCTCGGCCAGCAGCGGATCGGGGGTAACGGGCATGTCCATGAGGATGCAGTATCGGCCAAGCGGCCGCGCCATGCTGCTGCCACGCGCCGGGCCAACGCACGCAAGCCAATGGCGGCGGGCATGGCAGGCGGTCAAGTCCCATCCAATAGGATGCAGAAAACCGTCACGGTGGCATGACGGCCGGAACCGCCACCCTATACTGCGCCCTTGCGATGCGGGGCGATCAGCCCCACATCCCCGTCCAGTCCAGAATCCCTGCGAGCCTTCCCTTGTCGAGCCCCAGCCACGTCGCCGAGACGCCGATCACCGACCGTAATGAACTGGTCGCCACGTTGGCCTCCGGCGAAAAGCCAAAGGCGCAGTGGCGCATCGGCACCGAACACGAGAAGTTCGGCTTCCGGCTGGACGACCTGCGCCCGCCCACCTTCGATGGCGAGCGCGGCATCGAAGCGCTGCTTACCGGGCTGACCCGCTTCGGCTGGGCGCCGGTGCAGGAGAACGGCCGCACCATCGCGCTGCTGCGTGACAACGCGTCGGTGACGCTGGAGCCGGCCGGGCAGCTGGAACTGTCGGGCGCGGCGCTGGAAAGCATCCACCAGACCTGTGTGGAAACCGGCACGCACCTCAACGAGGTGGCGCAGGTGGCGGCGGAGCTGGAGCTGGGCTTTCTGGGCATGGGCTTCCAGCCGAAGTGGACGCGCGAAGAGATGCCGTGGATGCCCAAGGGTCGCTACCGCATCATGCGCGACTACATGCCGAAGGTGGGTTCGCTTGGGCTGGACATGATGACGCGCACCTGCACGGTGCAGGTGAACCTGGATTACGCCACCGAAGCGGACATGGTGAAGAAGTTCCGGGTGTCGCTGGCGCTGCAGCCGATCGCCACGGCGTTGTTCGCCGATTCGCCGTTCACCGAGGGCAAGCCGAACGGTTACCTGAGCTACCGCTCGCACATCTGGACGGATACGGACGCGGACCGTACGGGCATGCTCGACTTCGTGTTCGAAGATGGCTTCGGTTACGAGCGTTACGTGGATTACCTGCTCGATGTGCCGATGTATTTCTCTTACCGCGATGGCGTGTACCACGATGCCAGCGGGCAGAGCTTCCGCGATTTCATGGTGGGCAAGCTGCCGGTGCTGCCGGGCCAGCTGCCGACGCTGCGCGACTGGTCGGACCACATGACCACGGCGTTCCCGGAAGTGCGCTTGAAGAAATACCTGGAAATGCGCGGGGCCGACGGTGGCCCGTGGGCGCGGCTGTGTGCGCTGCCGGCGTTCTGGGTAGGGTTGCTGTACGACGATGCGGCGCTGGATGCGGCGTGGGACCTGGTGCGTGACTTCAGCCTGGTGGAGCGCCATGCGCTGCGCGATGGGGTGCCGAAGCATGCGCTGAACCTGCCGTTCCGCGGTGGCACGGTGCGCGACCTGGCGGCCGAGGCGTTGAAGATCGCTGTTGCTGGCCTGAAGCGGCGCGCGGCGCGCAATGCGGACGGGCAGGATGAAAGCCACTTCCTGGACGTGCTGCAGGAGATCGTGGCGTCGGGCATCACGCCGGCCGAGCGCAAGCTGGCGCTGTACCACGGTGAGTGGAACCAGAGCGTGGACCCGGTATTCAAGCAGTTCGCGTACTGAACCCCGAAAAAAACCCCGGCCAGGCCGGGGTTTTTTCTACATCATGCCGCCAACGTTGCCATGTCGATCACGAACCGGTAACGCACATCGTTTTTCGCCATGCGCGCCCAGGCTTCATTGACGGTCTTGATGTCGATCACTTCCACGTCGCTGACGATGTTGTGTTCGGCACAGAAATCCATCATTTCCTGGGTTTCGGCCATGCCGCCGATCGCCGAGCCGGTCACGTGCTTGCGGCCGAAGATCACGCTGGAACCCATCAGTGGCGGGTCCAGCTCGGTGATCACGCCTACCAGGCACATGGTGGCGTCGCGCTTGAGCAGCTGCATGTACGGGTTGGTGTCGTGGCTGACCGGGATGGTGTTGAGCAGGAAGTCGAAGCTGTTGGCATGGGCCTTCATCTGTGCCGGATCGCGCGAGACCAGCACTTCGTCGGCGCCCAGGCGCTTGGCATCGGCACCCTTTTCCGGGGTGGTGGTGATCATCACCACGGTGGCGCCCATGGCCTTGGCGAACTTCACGCCCATGTGGCCGAGGCCACCCAGGCCGATCACGCCGACCTTCTGGCCGGGGCCGACCTTCCAGTGGCGCAGGGGGGAGTAGGTGGTGATGCCGGCGCACAGCAGCGGGGCGGCCGCCTTCAGGTCGAGCGTGTCGGCGACCTTCACCACGAAGCGCTGTTCAACCACGATGTGGTCGGAGTAGCCGCCGAAGGTGAGCTGGTCGCTGCCGCGCTCCTTGCTGTTGTAGGTGTAGGTCGGGCCCTTTTCGCAGTACTGCTCCAGGTCGTGGTCGCAGGCGTCGCAATGGCGGCAGGAGTCGACCATGCAGCCGACGCCGGCGAAGTCGCCGACCTTGAAGCGGGTGACGTTGGCGCCGACTTCGGTGACCCGGCCGATGATTTCGTGGCCCGGCACCATCGGGAACTGGGCGCCGCCCCAGTCGTCGCGGGCCTGGTGCAGGTCGGAGTGGCAGATGCCGCTGTAGAGGATCTGGATGCGGACATCGTCGGCACCGACCGGGCGGCGCTCGAAGGAGAACGGCACCAGCGGCGCAGTCTGGTCATGCACGGCATAGCCATGGGCGAGGGACATGGAGATATCCTGGGATTTATGGAAAGGCGCTTTACAATACGCCCGCTTTCCATGGGTATACAGTCAATATATCGGCATGATTCATCAAGGCAGACTGCACAATCGTGGCTACTGACAACCTGACCCACCTGGCCGCGTTCGCCGCAGTCGCCCGCCACCGCAGCTTCCGCCGTGCCGGGGCGGAACTGGCGCTGTCGACCTCGGCGGTGAGCTACGCCATCCGCGCGCTGGAAGAGCGGCTGGGGGTGGGTCTGTTCCACCGCACTACCCGCAGCGTGGCGCTGACCGAGGCCGGGCAGCGGCTGCTTGATCGCCTGCAGCCGGCGCTGGGCCAGGTGCATGACGCGCTGGAGGAGATGAACCACTTCCGTGCGGCGCCGGCCGGCCTGCTGCGCATCAATGCCACCCGCGCGGCGGTGCATACCGAGCTGGGCCCGCGCCTGGCGCATTACCTGCGCGCGCACCCCGATGTACGGCTGGAGGTGGCGCAGGACGATGGCCTGGTGGATATCGTGGCCGAGGGCTACGACGCGGGGGTGCGGCTGCATGAGTTCGTACCCGAAGACATGGTGGCGGTGCCGCTGGGGCCGCCGCTGCGCGGGCTGATCGTGGCATCGCCGGCCTACCTGCAGGGCCGGGCGGTGCCACTGCACCCGCGCGAGCTGGTGGAGCATGAGTGCGTGCGCTTCCGCTTTGCCAGCGGCCATCTGTACAAGTGGCAGTTCGAGCGCGATGGACAGACGCTCGACATCGATGTGCCGGGCCGGCTCACGCTCGGGGATCAGCACACGATCCTGCAGGCGGTGCTGGACGGCCTGGGCCTGGCCTACGTGCTGGAGGATGCGGCGCGCCCGTACCTGGACGACGGCCGGCTGGTGGCGGTGCTGGAAGACTGGAGCGAACCGTTCGCCGGCTGGGTGCTGTACTACCCACGCCAACGGCAGATGTCCTCGGCATTGCGCGCGTTCGTGGATATGCTGCGCGAGCGCGATTGAGGGACGCGCGGGCGGCGTGCTAGCGTCGCCTGCATTGCATGGGGACACGGATGTCGATGAACCGCACGATCGTACTCTTGATCATTCTGGGCCTTGCCGGCGGCCTGCTGCACGCCAGAAAGACCTTCTTCCCGTCGCGCGCGGAACGGGCGCGCGCAGCAGAGGTGATGCCGGTATCGGTATCGGTCCCGCCCGCGCAGACCGTGCGCGGCCCGGCGGTGGACGTCTACGGTCGCGATGGCTGTGGCTACACCCGGCGCATGCTGGCCGACCTGCAGGCAGCCAACGTGCCAGTGCGCTACTACGATATCGACCTGCCTGCCGTTGAAGCGCAGTTCCATTCGCGCTTCAAGCATGAAGGCATCATGCGCGATGGCGGTTACGAGCTGCCGGTGGTGGCAGTGGCCGACCAGTCGTTGGCCCGGCCGGAACCGGCATCGGTCATCTACCGCTTTCGCTCGCGTTGAACGCAATCCTGCTCGGCGGCTGCTGATCCCTTCGCAGCCATTGCCAGGGAATCGTAGAGCCAGGCCCTGCCTGGCTGCCACGCCTTTCCGCCGACGTGGGCTACTTCACCGTGAGCGTCGACGACATCGACGGCGATATCTATTTCGGTCGCGCCGGTGTGGAATGGTTCCCCTGGGAGCGCACCGGCTTCACCCTCGACTACACCTACACCCGGATCGAGGCAGACGCCGACAAGGACAGCTTCAGCGGCAACGTCGACTTCAAGGACGCAGGCCTGCGGCTTGGATTCGTGTATCGGTTCTGAGGCGGGCGCGGCGGTCACCACTGCGCGAAGTCGGTTGATTCACTCAGTGCACGCCAACGGTCGCGCTCGGCCAATCGCGCGGCATCGGCCGCACTGATCGCAGCGAACGCGTCGCTGCCAAGTGCCAGCCTCAGTGGCGGCGCATCCAGGGACGCCAAGGCGAGCAGGACCTGCGCTGCACGGGCGGGGTCACCTGGCTGCTGTCCGTCGTAGGCGCGTTGTCGGCGGGCGGCGGCGCCCACCACGGCATCGTAGTCTGCGCGACCTTCCTCCAGGGACGTCGATGGACCGGCAAAGTCTGTGCGGAATCCGCCCGGCTCGACCAGCGTGACATGCACGCCGATCAGCACCATCTCCAGTGCCAGGGATTCAGAAAATCCCTCTACTGCCCACTTGGCGGCCGAGTAAGGGGCACGTCCTGGCGCGCCAAGGCGCCCGCCCACCGACGACAGCTGCAGGATCCGACCGCTATGCTGGGCGCGCATGACCGGGATGGCGGCTTTGGTCAGGATGATGGTACCGAACAGGTTGGTCTCGATCTGTGCGCGGAAAGCGTCCAACGAGGTGTCTTCCACCGAGTTCACGTCACCGTAGCCAGCGTTGTTCACCAGCACGTCCAGTCCACCGAAGGCCTTCACTGCCGTCTCCACGGCCAGCTGCGCGGCTGCTGGATCGGTCACATCCAGCGCCACCGTCCGCACCGTCTCCGGAAAACGCGCGGTCAGGTCGTGCAACGAATCAGGGTTGCGCGCGGTGGCGACCAGCCGATTGCCCGCCGCCAGTACCGCTTCGGCCAAGGCGCGGCCAAGGCCACGTGAGCTGCCGGTGATCAACCAGGTGGATGTCATGGCGAATGCTCCGTTGAGGCGAGGAGTTTGCGGATCTGTGCTTCGGTGGCCGCGTAATCGCCTTCGCCGAAATGCCGGTACACGATGCGACCTTCCTGGTCGATCAGGTACAGCGCCGGCCAGTACTGGTTTCCGTACGCGCGCCAGGTCTGGTAGGCGTTGTCCTGCGCAACCGGCCAGGAGACACCGAGCCGCTTCACTGCCGCTTCCACGTTGCGCGGCAGCTTTTCATAGCCGAACTCGGGGGTGTGCACGCCGATCACGGTCAACCCCTGGCTGGCGTAGGTGTCATGCCACCGCCTCACGTGCGGCATCACGTTGAGGCAGTTGATGCAGGAGTAGGTCCAGAACTCCACCAGCACCACCTTGCCGCGCAGCTGCTGCAGCGATTGCGGCGGGCCGTTGAGCCAGTGCTCGATGCCGGTGAACTCCGGCGCCTGCGGCGCCGGCATGTTGGGGCTGGGCGGGACCGGGTCGGCCGCTGCGCCCGGCGTACAGGCGCTGGCGGAGATGCACGCGGCCAGCAGGGTGATGATCGGGCGAAGCATGCGCATGGTCTTTCTCCTCAGGCGATCGAGAGCTGCACGTCGATGTTGCCGCGCGTGGCCTTGGAGTACGGGCAGGTGCGGTGCGCAGCCTCCACCAGTGCCGTGGCCTGCGCGCGGTCCATGCCGGGCACGCTGACAAGCAGCCGTGCCTGCAGCTGGTAATCCTCGCCGACCATGCCGAGGTCCACTTCGGCATCAACGGCGGTGTCGGCGGGCAGGGTCAGGTTCAAGCTGCGCGCGGCCTTGGCCATCGCGCCCTGGAAGCAGGCTGACCAGCCGGCCGCGAACAGCTGCTCGGGATTGGTGCCCGGCTGGCCGCTACCCGGCGGGGACAGCGCGATATCCAGTTGGCCGTCGTCGCTGTACGCGCGTCCGGCGCGACCGCCGACGGTGTGGGTCTTGCCGGTGTACAGAACCTTGTCGATTGCATTCATGGGGATTGCCTCGGTATGGATGAAAGGGGCGGATCAGAGTGCAGCGGCGTCAATCACCGCCTGGACGAACGCCTGCGGTGCTTCCTGCGGCGGGTTGTGGCCCACGCCGCCCTGCAGCAGGCGATGCTCATAAGGCCCGGTGAACTTGGCGGCATAGGCCTCGGGCTTGGGGTGCGGCGCGCCATTGGCATCGCCCTCCAGGGTGATGGTCGGCACGCCGATGCTCGGCGCCTGCGCCAGCCGCTGCTCCAGCGCGGCGTACTTCGGCTCGCCGTCGGCCAGGCCCAGGCGCCAGCGGTAGTTGTGCACGACGATGGCCACGTGGTCGGGGTTGTCGAGCGCGGCGGCGCTGCGCGCGAACGTGGCATCGTCGAAGCGCCACTGCGGCGAGGCCAGCTGCCAGATCTGGCGGGCGAAGTCGTGCGTGTAGCGTGCGTAACCGGCCTGGCCGCGATCGGTGGCGAAGTAGAACTGGTACCACCACTGCAGTTCGGCCTGCGGCGGCAGCGGCGTCTTCCCGGCTTCCTGGCTGCCGATGAGATAGCCGCTGACCGAGACCAGCGACTTGACCCGTTCCGGCCACAGCGCGGCAACGATGTCGGCCGAGCGTGCGCCCCAGTCGAAGCCGGCCAGGTTGGCGCGCGGGATGTGCAGGGCATCAAGCAGGTTCAGCACATCGGAAGCAAGCGCCGCCGGTTCACCATTGCGCGGCGTCTGCGCCGACAGGAAGCGGGTGCTGCCATAGCCACGCAGGTGCGGCACGATCACCCGGTAACCCTTGGCCGCCAGGTGCGGCGCGACCTCGGCATACGCATTGATGTCATAGGGCCAGCCGTGCAGCAGTACGACCACCTCGCCGTCGGCCGGGCCCAGCTCGGCGTAGGCCACGTCCAGGTCGCCAGCGACGACATGCTTGTTCGCCTGCAGCGGGGGCGGCGCGTGTGCGACGGCCACCGTCGGCGCGGGGACGGGCAGGGCAGGTGATGCGATGGCGGATGCAGAGGCCGCCAGGGCCATCGCCATGCCCAGCAGGGAGGCGCCGAGCGACCGCGGCGAATGGGACAGCGGGAAAGAAGAAGGGGTGTGCATGGTGCTCTCCGTTGACGTTCAGATGGCCCAGCCGCCATCGATGGTCAGGCTGGAACCGGTCATGTAGGCCGCTTCATGGCTGGCAAGCCAGGCGGTGAGTCCTGCGACTTCATCGGGCTGGCCGACCCGGCCAAGCGGGTTGCGCTGCACCAGCTGGTCGACGAAATCGGCGGTGATGTCGGTGGCGATCGGTCCGGGCTGGATGTTGTTGATCGTGATCCGGCGCGGCGCCAGGTCCAGCGCCAGTTCGCGCACCAGCGTGGCCACGGCGGACTTGGTCATCGCATAGACGCTGCTGCCGACCGCACCGCTGCGCACGGCGGTGTTGCTGCCGATGGTGATCAGGCGACCCCCATCGTTCATGGCAGCGGCGGCGGCCTGCACGGCGAGGAACACGCCACGCACGTTCACGGCCAGCATCCGGTCCAGCAGGCCGGTGGGAAAGTCGGCCAGCGGGCTGCCCTGGTAGATGCCGGCATTGACCACCGCCACCTGCAGCGGGCCAAAGGTGTCCACCGCTTGTTTGACTGCTGACGCGATGGCCTGCGCATCGGCGCTGTCAGCCTGCAGGGCAATGGCCTGGCCGCCGTCGGCCAGGATCGAGGCGACTACCGCGGCGGCTTTCTCAGGCTGGGAGACGAAGGTCAGCGCCACGGGATGACCCTCGCGGGCCAGCCGCCTGGCAATGGCGGCGCCAATGCCACGGGAGCCGCCGAAGACCAGCGCGGTGTTGGAACGGGGGGAGACGGTGGCATTCATGCAGATGTGCTCGGGGTAGGCGGCCAGCGGAGGAGCCGCCGGCGTTGGAGGCCATTCAACGCCTGCCCCGTATCCGGCAGGTGTCGGCGAACCCGGAGATTTGTCGCCTTTCCGCACCACGGCGGCGGTTGATACACAGTCATACAAATGGATGCCCCCGCCGGCCCGCAGTGCCGCGCCGGCGGCGATACCATGCGTCCACGGGCCCGCAGCGGGTCGCCGATGGCCACCACGCGGAGCAGGCATGAGCACCCACACCGACCACATCCTGGTTGTCGATGACGACGCCGATATCCGCCAGCTGGTCGGCGACTACCTGCGCCGCAACGGCCTGCGCGTGAGCCAGGCGGCCGACGGGCGCGAGATGCGCGCCACGCTGGAGACCAGTGACGTGGACCTGATCGTGCTGGACGTGATGATGCCGGGCGAGGACGGGCTGTCGCTGTGCCGCAACCTGCGTGCCGGCAAGCACCGCGCCATACCCGTGGTGATGCTGACTGCGCGCGATGATGAAACCGACCGCATCATCGGCCTGGAAATGGGCGCCGACGATTACGTGGTCAAGCCGTTCTCCTCGCGCGAGCTGCTGGCGCGCATCACTGCGGTGATCCGGCGCGCGCGAATGCTGCCGCCGAATCTGCAGGTGAGCGAGGCCGCACGGTTGATCCGCTTTGGCAGCTGGCGGCTGGATACCAGTGCGCGGCACCTGCTGGATGAGGCCGGCACGGTCTATCCACTCAGTGGCGGCGAGTTCCGCCTGCTGCGGGTGTTCATCGACCATCCGCAGCGCGTGCTCAGCCGCGACCAGCTGCTCAACCTGACCCAGGGCCGCGACGCCGAACTGTTCGACCGCTCCATCGACCTGCTGGTCAGCCGCCTGCGCCAGCGCCTGGGCGATGGTGCGCGCGAACAGACCTTCATCAAGACCGTGCGCAGCGAAGGCTATGTGTTCAGCCAGCCGGTCGTGCTGCTCGACGAGGACGCATGAACGTCCCGGCGCATCGCCGTAGGTTCTCCTGGTTGCCGCGCACGCTGGGTGCCCGCCTGTTGCTGATCCTGGCCGCCGGCATGCTGCTCGCGCACGGCCTGTCGTTCGCGCTGCTGTTCCACGAGCGCGCCACCGCTACCCGCGCGATGATGTTGAGCAACATGGAGGACGACGTGCCGCTCAGCGTGGCGCTGCTCGAGCATCTTTCACCGGCCGAACGCACGGCATGGCTGCCGCAGCTGGAACGGCGCACTTACCGCTATCTGCTGCGCCCCGCACAGCCGGGCAGCGCGCTGGCCAGCGACCGCGCGCGCCAGGTGGCCGGGCTGATCGATGATTCGCTGGCGCATCGCTACGCATTGCGGCCGCGCGCGGTCTCCGCCTCGCCGGAGCGATACGAAGTGGAGCTGACCTTGGCCGACGGCCAGCCGTTGACCATCGAAGTCACCCCGTCGCTGCTGCCGATCGCGCGCTGGCTGCCGTGGGTGCTCGCCGCGCAGGTGCTGGTGTTGCTGGGCTGCGTGTGGCTGGCGGTGCGCCTGGCCACACGCCCGCTGGTACGGCTGGCCGAAGCCGCCGACCGCCTGGACGTGGCCGGGCAGGGCGATGCGATCAGCGAACAGGGACCGCAGGAAGTGGAGGCCGCGGCACGCGCGCTGAACGCGCTGCAATCGCGCGTGGCCGCCCACGTCAGCGAACGCATGCAGATACTGGCGGCGATCTCGCACGACCTGCAGACGCCGATCACCCGGCTGCGCCTGCGCATCGAATCGCTGGACGAGACGCCCACGCAGGAGCGCCTGCTGGGCGACGTGACCCAGCTCAGCCAGCTGGTGCGCGAGGGCATCGATTACGCGCGCAGCGCAACTGTCAGCATGGGCACTCCCGTGCAGCTCGACCTGCCCGCGTTCCTCGACAGCGTGGTGGGCGACTACGAGGAGGTGGGCAAGCCGGTGCGGCGCGTGGCCGGTGCGCAGGCCACGCTGCCGACCCATCCGCAGGTCCTGCGGCGGGTGGTGCAGAACCTGATCGACAACGCGCTGGCGTACGCCGGCAGCGCCGACGTGGGCCTGACCGTAGGCGCGCACGGCGAGGTGAGCATTGATGTGATGGACCGTGGGCCGGGCATTCCCGAGGCGTCGCTTGCGGCGGTGCTGCAGCCCTTCCATCGGCTTGAGCCTTCGCGCGGCCGCGCCAGTGGCGGCACCGGGCTGGGCCTGGCCATCGCCGACCAGCTGGCCCGGGCGCTGGGGGGGCGGTTGATCCTGGCCAATCGGGAGGATGGCGGGCTGCGCGCAACCTTGGAGCTGCGCCGGGAAAATGCTGCACTGCGCACAAAGCCGGCGCTTGAATCGATCTAAACTGGCCCCTCGATGATCTGGGATGGGAGGGCAGGGCATGGGGTTCCGCAGCACGATGATGGTGGCCGCAGCACTGGCGGCAGCAGTTTCGTTTGGCGCGGTGGCCGCGCCGATGTCCGGCAACCCGATCCTGGCGGGCTGGTATGCCGATCCTGAGGCGGCGGTGTTCGGCAAGACCTATTGGATCTTCCCGACCAGCTCGCGACCGTATGCCGAGCAGACCGCGTTCGACGCGTTTTCGTCGCCCGACCTGGTGCAGTGGACCCGGCATCCGGGTGTGCTGAAGATCGAGGCGGTGTCCTGGGCAAAAGAAGCACTGTGGGCCCCGTCGGTGGTAGAGAAGGACGGTAAGTACTATTTCTTCTTCTCCGCCAACGACATCAAGAACGACAGCGAAGTGGGCGGCATCGGCGTGGCCGTGGCCGACCGGCCGGAGGGCCCGTACCGCGACCTGCTGGGCAAGCCGCTGATCGGTTCGTTCCACAACGGAGCGCAGCCCATCGACCAGTTCGTCTTCAAGGACGACGACGGCACCTGGTACATGCTCTACGGCGGCTGGAAGCACGCCAACATCGTGCGGTTGAAGGATGACTTCACCGGCATCGTGCCGCTGTCCGATGGCACGCTGTACAAGGAGATCACCCCCGCGCCGGAATATGTCGAGGGCTCGCTGATGTTCAAGCGCGGCGGCCGCTATTACTACATGTGGTCCGAGGGCGGTTGGGGCGAGCCTGACTATTCGGTGGCCTACGCCATTGCCGACGCGCCCACCGGGCCGTTCAAGCGGATCGGCCGGATCCTGCAGCAGGACCCGGCGGTCGCCACCAGCGCTGGCCACCACTCGCTCATCCATGCGCCTGACGATGACAGCTGGTACATCGTCTACCACCGCCGCCCGCTGGGCCGGACCGGCCGCAATGAACGGGCCACCGCCATCGATCGCATGGAGTTCGATGCGCAGGGGCATATCCTGCCCGTGAAGATGACCCACGAAGGCGTGCCGGCGCATCCTTTGCCCTGACGCGGTTTATGGCAAAGTTGCGCCATGGCTTACCCGCCATGGCTACAAGGAGAGCAGGGATGATGAACAGGAGCGTATGGGTGCTGGCGCTTTGCCTGATGGCCGGCGCGGCGATGGCTGACAGTGTCCGGTTCGGCAACAATCTGGTGAATTCGGGCGACAACGCAGGCCGGGTCGTCCAGGTGGCCGGCAAGCCGGACCGGGTCATCCAGGAAGAAAGTGACCAGGGCGGGAACCTGGGCGAGCGCTGGGAGTATTACCAGTCGCGCAAGACCGTCCAGATTGTCTTCCGGGACGGCCGGGTCACTGCCATCCGGGAAATCTTCAACTGACCACGCCGGCGGCGGACCATTCGTCCGCCAATACGTTGCGCACCCCCGTGATGTGCCATGCTTCCTCCTTCCAAAAGGGAGCATGCCGTCATGGCCAAGGGTCTGGACAAGCAGAAAGAGCAGAAGAAGAAACCTGCCAAGACTGCGAAGGAAAAGAAGGCGGAAAAAAACGAGAAGAAGAACACGCGCGGTTTCGCACCGACCTGATCCCTTCCGTTCGCTTCACCGCTTTCACAACGTAGGGGCTTTACCCCCGGCAGTACAAATACCGGTCGTGAAACCGTGCAAGTTCGGTTTCGCGGCCGGCGTTGCCGACGCATCCTGTCCCACCGGAACCGGGTAACTCCGATGCCGTTGCTGAGCTTCACCGACTTCGAGGCCTACGCAGACGCGCTCGCCGGCGTGGACGGCTTGATGCGCGTGACCGGACCGGTGGGCCGTGCATGGACACTGGACATCCTGGATGCCGGTGACGTCACCGCAATGCTTGGCGTGGACGGCGCCCCGGCGCTGTACAACGGGCTGAGCCAGCCCGGTCGATACGTGGTCCACATCTCGCTGCCCGGCAGCGATGCGTTCATGCAGGGGAGCGCGACCGCCGATGACCAGTTCGTCTGGTTCGCACCGGGTGTGGAAGTGCACGGCTTTACCCGCAGGCAATCACAGTTCCTCGCGCTGGACATGGACGCCGCTGCAGTGGTGCAGCGTGCGCGCGAAGTGGCCGGACTGTTCGACGACCATATCGATCGTACCTACGCGGTGAATGTCGGCCGTGCCGGGATGGCACCGATCATCACCCTGGTCACCCGCGCACTGGCGATCCACCGGCAGAGCCCCAGCGTGTTCGATGAGCCCAGTGTGCGCCGCTCGTTCAGTGGCCAGGTGATCCACGCACTGCTGCGCTGCATGGTGCTGGCCAATCCCGAGGCCGTGCGGCGCACGCGCGGTCGCCCGACCTTGCCGCGCAACGAGATCATCCGCCTCAGCCTGGACCACATCCACAAGAGCATCCGGGGGGAAGCGGTGATCGGTGACCTGGTGCTGAGCGCGGGGACCTCGCAGCGTTCGTTGAGCCGCGCGTTCGATGAAGTGTTCGGCATGGGGCCGCACCAGTACTTCATGCTGGAACGGCTGCACGTGATCCGCAAGGCGCTGCGCGAGGCAACCCCGGGCGACAACGTCACCTCGGTGTGCGCACGCTACGGGGTGTGGGACCAGGGGCGCTTTGCCGGCATGTACCACCGCACGTTCGGCCTGCATCCGTCGATGGAGCTGGCGGCGGCGCTGGAGTCATGGCGGGCCAATACAACCGCCAGGGACAAACGCTGAGGCGCCGCGCCGCGGCCTAGCGTGTCTCGGCCAGCACCGCACGCACGCGCGACGCCAGGGTATCCACGTTGAACGGCTTGCCGATCAGCTGTACGCCCGGGGCGATCACCCCATCGCGCTCCAGCGCGTTGCGGCTGTAGCCAGTGGTGAACAGCACCTTGAGATCCGGTCGGCGACGCAGTGCCTCGTCGGCCAGCTCGCGTCCGTTGACCTCCGGCATCACCACATCGGTGAAAAGCAGCGCGATGTCCGCATGCTGGTCAAGCAACACCAGCGCCGCGGCCGCGCCATCGGCGGCCAGCACGTCATAGCCCAGTGCAGTGAGCGCTTCCACCGAGAACTGCCGCACGGTCGGCTCGTCTTCCACCACCAGGATCAGCTCGCGGCTGCCCGCGGGCATCCGAAACCCGCTCGGTGCCGCAGGCGCCACCGGCGCCACCTCGGCCACCAGTCGGGGCAGGTAGAGTTTCACCGTGGTTCCCCGGCCGATCTCCGAGCACAGCTTCACGTGGCCGGCCGACTGTTTGACGAATCCATAGACCTGCGACAGCCCCAGCCCGGTGCCCTGACCGACCTGCTTGGTGGTGAAGAACGGATCGAAGGCCTTGGCCACCACCTCGGGTGACATGCCGCAGCCGTTGTCGGCCACGGTGATGAGGATGTACTCGCCACGGGGCACCCCGGGGTGCTGCTCGGCGTTGCCGGCGTCGATCGTGCAGTTGGACGTCTCCACTGCCAGCCGCCCGCCACCGGGCATGGCGTCGCGCGCGTTGACCGCCAGGTTGAGGATGACGTTCTCGAGCTGGTTGGCGTCGGCGAAGGCCAGCCACAGGTCGGCGGCCAGCAGGGTTTCCAGCCGGATCGTGCCCCCGAGCGAGTGCACGAACAGGTCGGACATGCCCGACACCAGCCGGTTGGCATCCACCGGCACCGGCTGCAGCGGCTGCTGGCGGGAAAACGCGAGCAGGCGCTGGGTAAGCTGGGCGGCGCGGTTGGCGCCATCGATGGCCATGTCGATGTAACGGCTGACCAGCGGGTCGCTCTCGCCCAGGCGCAGCGACAGCAGGTCCAGCGGTCCGATCACGGACGCGAGCATGTTGTTGAAATCGTGCGCGATACCGCCGGTGAGCTGGCCTACCGCTTCCATCTTCTGGCTCTGCCGGAGCGCATCCTCGACCCGGGTGCGCTCGGCGACTTCCTCTGCCACCCGGATCTCAAGGTGCTCATTGAGTTCCTTCAGGCGGGCCTCGGCGGCTTTGCGCGCGGTGACCTCGATCGCCACGCCGACCACGCGCACGCAGCGGTCGCCCTCGAAGTGGCCACGGCCCTTCGCCGCGACCCAGCGCACCACGCCGTCCTCCTTGCCGATGGTGCGGTATTCCACATCGTAAAGCGCGCGTTGCGCAGGATCGGCGGCGGCCGCGAAGGCGGCGCTGGTGGCCTCGCGGTCGAGCGGATGCAGGCCGTTATAGAAATCGTCCAGGCGCACCGCAACATCGGGTGAGATGCCGAACATCGCCTTGGTGCGCGGCGGCCAGATCAGCACGTCGTGCACCAGGTCCACGTCCCAGAAGCCCATGTCACCGGCCTCGGTGGCGAAACGCAGCCGTTCCTCGCTTTCGGCCAGGGCGGCTTCGGCTGCCTTGCGCCCGGACAGGTCGAGCATCGCGCCGATCATGCGCACCGGCTCGCCCGCCGTGCCGCGCAGCACCGCGCCGCGGTCCAGCACGTCCGCGTAGCTGCCATCGGCGCGGCGGAAGCGGTACTCGCCGTACCAGATCGTGCCGCCGCCGTCGATCACGGTGTGGATGTCGGCATCAATGCGGGGGCGGTCGTCGGGATGGATGTGATCGAGCCACCACTGCGCGTCGGTTTCCATCCGGTCGTGGCCGAACAGGTCGGCCAGCGCCTCGTTCCAGACAACCTGGCCATCGGCCATGCGCCAATCCCAGATCGCATCGTTGGTGGCGCGTGCCGCCAACCGATAGCGCTCTTCGATCTCCCGGTGACGTGCTTCGGCGGCCTTGCGCTCGGTGATGTCCAGCGAGGTGCCGATCAGCCCCACCACGTTGCCGTCGGCATCGCGCAGTGGGGCCTTGGTCGAGAGCCAGTAGGCGCGACGGCCGTCGGGGAAGCTGATGTCCTCCTCCAGCTGCTGGGACTGGCCGGTGGCCATGATGCGTTCATCGGTGGCCATCACGGCAGCGGCCTGCACCGGGTCGTTGAGCAGTTCCGCATCGGTGCGCCCGACGTACTGCTCCGGCGGCAGCCCGATCAGCTCGGTCGTGCCGTGGTTGCCGATCAACAGCCGGCCTTGGCGGTCCTTGGCGTAGACCACGCCGGGGGCCGCGTCCAGGAAGGAGCGCAGCAACGTCTGCGCCTGGTCGCGCTCGGTCTCGATCAGGCGGCGTTCGTCGATATCGATCAGCACGCCCTGGAACCCGGTGGCGCGCCCCTGCGCATCCAGGTCGACCCGGCCGATGGCCTCGATCCATCGGTACTCGCCGTCGGCATTGCGCGCGCGGTACTGGTGCGCATAACGCCCGCCGCGCATGAGCGCATCGCTGATGGCCGCTGCCAGCTCCGCATGATCGTCAGGGTGTACTGCGGACAGCACCTGCTCCAGCCGCAGCTCGCGATGCGATGAGCCCGGCTCCAGCCCGAATGCGTGGGTCAGCGCGTCGTCCACGGTCAGCCGGTCGTGGGCCACGTCCCAGAACCAGGTGCCGACGATGGCGCCGGCGGCAAGCGCCATCTTCACCCGCTCGGTGTCGCGCCCGCTGTGCTTGTCGGTGGGATCGGTAACGTTCAAAGGGCTCTCGCGGGCGAAATGGGGCGTGCGCAGGCCGGGTAGATTATCTGATCGCGTGTAGCGACCATGAAGACGGGCCCGGCCCGGCCGGCGCGCGAGCTGAAGGCTTCATCCCGGGTCGCCCAACGCCGCGCGCCGCGCGCGGTACACCTCCGGCGTCTGGGGCTTGACGAACAGCGCCACCAGCTCCGGGTACTCCTGTTTGACCGCGCGTTCGATACGCGTGATGCACGCCTCGATCTGCGGGGTGGTGCGGTCGTCCTCGAATTCGGCGCTCAGCATCGCCACCACCTGGTCCGGGCCCATCTGCATGGTGGTCACCCCGTTGGCCTTGCGCAGGTCCGCATCGGTGTTGGCCACGGCCATGATGCGCTGTGCCACGTGCGGGTGGGCCGGCTCGCCGACCAGCAGCCCCTTGGTCTCGCGCGCCAGCAGGAACGCGGTGGCGGCCAGGACGCCGGCGATGCACAGCGAGGCCACGCCGTCGAGGACCGGCATGTCGAGCCATTGCGCCGCGGCCAGGCCGATGGCGGCGAACGCCAGCCCGAGCAACGCGGCGCTGTCTTCCAGCAACACGGTGAAGGTGGTGGGGTCCTTGCTGCGCCGGAAGGCTTCGAAATAGCCCTGCGACCCCTTGGTCGCGCGGAATTCGCGCAGCGCCACCCACCAGGAAACGCCCTCGAACACGAACGAGATGGCCAGCACCACGTAGCTCACCGTGTGGTTGGTGGCTGGTTCCGGGTGGCGGATGTGCTGGATGCCCTCGTAGGCCGAAACCCCCGCACCGGCGGCGAACACCAGCAGCGCCACGATGAAGCTCCAGAAGTACAGCTCACGGCCATACCCGAACGGGTGCAGGGTGTCGGGTTTCTTGTCGGCGCGGTGCAGGCCGTACAGCAGCAGGAGTTCATTGGTGGTGTCGACCAGCGAGTGCACGCCCTCGCTGAGCATCGCCGAACTGCCGGAAAGCCCGGCCGCGACGAACTTGGCGATGGCGATGCACAGGTTGCCGACCAGCGCGGCGTAGACAACAAGACGGGAGCCGGACGGCTTGGCCATGGCGTGCCTTCCGAGTGCAGGGCGCTGCTTAGAAGCGGATGGTGACCATCGGCGCGCTGCGGCGCGTGGCGCTGTCGCGCAGCACCGGTGCCGGGGCGGTACTTGCGTCGAGTCGTGCGTGGCTGATGGCCTGGTGCGAGCCGCACTGTTCGCAGCGGAACAGCGCACCACCGGGCAGGTGGATCAGCTGGCTGGACCCGCAGGAGGAGGTCGTACCGCAATTGCAGTCCACGGTCAGCGACAGGATCCGCTCGACGCTGCCGGACGCGGCGTAGTTGGCTTCGAAGGAGCGGACAACGAAGGAGGGGGCGTCGGGCATCGTCGGTCCGGGTGGGGTGGGGTTGGAAGGAGCATCCATGGACGGCCGTGACGGCCTCGTGCAGCACCCGGATTCGATCTGTGTATACTATCCCCCAGTATAGTTCTCTGGTCGCGCTGCCGTGCCGCATTCCCCGGAAGAAAAGAAAAAGGTCCTGGCCCGGGTGCGGCGCATCCGCGGCCAGTGCGATGCGCTGGACCGCGCGCTGGAAACCGGGGCCGAGTGCGGGCCGGTGCTGCAGCAGATCGCCGCCATCCGTGGCGCCGTCAACGGGCTGATGTCCGAGGTGATGGAAGCCCACCTGCGCGAAGAATTCGGCCAGCCGGCGCAGTCCGATGCGCAGCGTGCCGAGCGCGTGCGCGACATGAGCGCGCTGATCCGTTCCTACCTGAAGTAAGCGCGCGTCCTGCCGCGCGCTGTCCCGTCCTGTCATCTGTCCTGGAGCCTTCCCCATGAAATCCCGTGCTGCCGTTGCCTTCGCCGCTGGCGAACCGCTGAAGATCGTCGAAATCGACGTTGCCCCGCCGCAGAAGGGCGAAGTGCTGGTGCGCATCACCCACACCGGGGTCTGCCACACCGATGCCTTCACCCTGTCCGGCGATGATCCGGAAGGCCTGTTCCCGGCCGTGCTGGGCCATGAAGGTGCCGGCATCGTGGTGGAAGTGGGCGAGGGCGTGACCAGCGTCAAGCCGGGCGACCACGTCATTCCGCTGTACACCGCCGAATGTGGTGAGTGCCTGTTCTGCACCTCGGGCAAGACCAACCTGTGCGTGGCCGTGCGCGCCACCCAAGGCAAGGGCGTGATGCCCGATGGCACCACCCGCTTCTCCTACAACGGCCAGCCGATCTACCACTACATGGGCTGCTCGACCTTCAGCGAGTACACCGTGGTGGCCGAAGTCTCGCTGGCGAAGATCAATCCGGAGGCCAACCCGGAACACGTGTGCCTGCTGGGCTGTGGCGTCACCACCGGCATCGGCGCGGTGCACAACACCGCCAAGGTGCAGGAAGGCGATTCGGTGGCCGTGTTCGGGCTGGGCGGCATTGGCCTGGCAGTGATCCAGGGCGCACGCCAGGCCAAGGCCGGCCGCATCTTCGCCATCGATACCAACCCGTCCAAGTTCGAGCTGGCCAAGCAGTTCGGCGCCACCGACTGCATCAACCCGAAGGACTTCGACAAGCCGATCCAGCAGGTCATCGTGGACATGACCACCTGGGGCGTGGACCACACCTTCGAATGCATCGGCAACGTCAACGTGATGCGCGCGGCGCTGGAATGCGCGCACCGTGGCTGGGGCCAGTCGGTGATCATCGGTGTGGCCGGCTCGGGCCAGGAAATCTCCACCCGCCCGTTCCAGCTGGTCACCGGCCGCTCGTGGAAGGGCACTGCCTTCGGTGGCGTCAAGGGCCGCAGCCAGCTGCCGGGCATGGTTGAAGATGCGATGAAGGGCGATATCGAACTGGCGCCGTTCGTCACCCACACCATGGGCCTGGAAGCGATCAACGAAGCCTTCGACCTGATGCATGAAGGCAAGTCGATCCGTTCGGTCGTCCACTACTGATCACGGCGGGAATGCCCATGGAACGCATCGAACACCGCGCCGCCTTCGGCGGTTGGCAGGACGTGTACCAGCACCGCTCGGCGGTGCTCAACTGCGAAATGAAGGTGGCCGTGTACCTGCCGCCGCAGGCGGCCACGCAGAAGCTGCCGGTGCTGTATTGGCTGAGCGGGCTGACCTGTACCGAGCAGAACTTCATCACCAAGGCCGGCGCGCAGCGGTACGCGGCGGAACATGGCGTGATCCTGGTCGCTCCCGATACCAGCCCGCGCGGCGATGATGTGGCCGATGCCGAGGGCTACGACCTGGGCAAGGGCGCGGGGTTCTACCTCAATGCCACCGAGCAGCCCTGGGCGGCGCACTACCGCATGCACGACTACATCGTCGACGAGCTGCCGGCGCTGATCGAGGCGCACCTGCCGGCCAGTGGCGCGCGCAGCATCAGCGGGCATTCGATGGGCGGCCACGGCGCGCTGGTGATCGCGCTGCGCAATCCGGGGCGCTACCGCAGCGTCTCGGCGTTCTCGCCGATCGTGGCCCCGACCCGGGTGCCGTGGGGGCAGAAGGCCTTCGGCGCGTACCTGGGCGAGGATCGCAGCGGCTGGGCGCAGTGGGATGCCAGCGAACTGGTGGCCACGGCCACCGAAAAGCTGCCGCTGCTGGTCGACCAGGGCGCAGGCGATGAGTTCCTGGACAGCCAGCTGCAGCCGCAGTGGCTGCAGGCTGCGTGCACCGCGGCAGGGCATCCGTTGCAACTGCGGATGCAGCCGGGGTATGACCACAGCTACTACTTCATCGGTACGTTCATTGGCGAGCACATCGCGTATCACGCCAAGGCGTTGTACGCCTGACGCTTACGCGTCCTCTTCTTCCGCCGCTTCGCGGCCCTGCTGGCGGATCAGCGCTTCTTCGCGCGCATCGTTGATGGCGTGGCGCACGCTGTCCAGGTCGATGGTGGATTCGTCGTGGACGAATTCACCGGTCAGCGGGCTGTCCGGCAGCAGCTCACCGGCCTCGAACAACGCCCACATCTCTTCGCCGTACCAGGTGTCCAGCAGCTCCGGGGCCGAGCGCCCCAGGTAGGCGGTGAGGTTGTTGACGTCGCGCAGCAGCATGCTGCGCGCGGCATTGTTGCCACCGGCGCTCACCACCTGCGGGAAGTCGATCACCACCGGGCCATCGGGGCCTACCAGCACGTTGTACGGCGACAGATCGCCGTGGATCAGGCCGCAGCACAGCATCAGGACCACCTGGCGCACCAGGATCCGGTGGAACTCACGGGCCTGGTCCGGCTCCAGTTCAACCTCGCCCAAGCGCGCGGCGGAGAAGCCTTCGGCATCGGTCACCAGCTCCATCACCAGCACGCCGTGGAAGTACCCATGCGGCTCGGGCACGCGCACGCCGGCATCGCGCAGCTGGTACAGCGCATCGACCTCGGTGTTCTTCCAGGCGGTTTCCTGCTGCTTGCGGCCGTACTTGCTGGCCTTGCCCACCGCGCGCGCCTCGCGGCTGCCCCGCACCTTGCGGCCTTCCTGGTACTGCACGCGCTGCTGGAAGCTGCGCTGGGCCATGTCCTTGTATACCTTGGCGCAGCGCACGTCGTCGCCGCTGCGTACGACGTACACGGCCGCTTCCTTGCCGCTCTTGAGCGGGCGCAGTACTTCGTCGATCACGCCGTCTTCGATCAGCGCCTGCAGGCTTTCGGGGGTCTTCACGTAATCTCGGTCAGGAGGGCGGCGCCAACGCGCCAACCGGCAAGGGAGGGCCGGCGATTCTCGCACCTTCGCGGCGGCCGGGCCAATTGCGCACCCCATCCCGGTTCAGCCACGCCGGCCGGGCAGGGCTCAGGGCAGGGCCTGCTCACCGCGCAGCACCGGGTAAGGATTGAGCGACTCGCCCTTCCACCACTGCTTCTCCGGGCCCAGCCGGTGGATCTCGAAGTGCAGGTGGGGGGCGTCCGGGCTGGCGTTGCCGGTATGCCCGACATAGCCGATCACGTCGCCGCGCTTGACCGCCTGCTTCTCGGCCAGCCCGTCGGCGTAGCGCTGCAGGTGGGCGTAGTAGTAGCAGTAGGTGCCGCCCGGCTCGAACTGGTACACGGTAAGCCCGCCGCGCTCGCTGTCGAACAGCTTCTCGATGGTGCCGTCGGCCACCGCCAGCACCGGCGTGCCCTCGGTGGCCAGGATATCGATGGCATCGTGTACCCGGCCCTGGCTGCGCGCATCGGTAAAGGTGTCCTGCAGCTGCGCGGCCGTGATCCCCTGCACCGGCAACAGCAGCCCCGACGGGGCCGTGGTAGCGCCAAGCCCTGCCTGGCTGCCTTCGGCAGGTGCTGCAGGTGCAAGCGGAACCGCCCCGGGTGCGCCAGTCCCTGCCTGGCGGCTTTCAGCCACGGGCGCTGCTGCCACCGGCGCGGCCACCACCTGCGCCGCAGCCGCCTTCTCCGGCACATCATTCCCGGACGCCAGCAACCACCACCCGGCCACGCCAATCACCACACCCAGTGCCAGCAATCGCGTCAGCATCGTCGTTTACTCCTGCATCACCACGGGCACCGAGGCGTCCACCGCATCGGCCACCTGCAGCGCGTCCCAGTTGGTCATCCGCACGCAGCCGTGCGATTCGGTCTTGCCCACGTGGCCCGGTTCGGGTGTGCCATGCAGGCCGTAATGCGGTTTGGAAATATCGATCCAGACCGGCCCCACCGGGTTGTTCGGGCCGGGCGGCAGGGTGGCCTTGCGGTCGCCGGCCTTGGCATCCCAGAACAGCTTCGGGTTGTAGTGGAACGGCGGATCGCGCGAGATGCCCAGGATCTTCCACTCGCCGATCGGCAGCGGGTCGTGCTGGCTGCCCGACGACACCGGGAACTGCGCGTACACCTTGCCCTGCGCGTCATACAGGCGCAGCGTCGAATCGGACTTGTCGATGACCAGCTTGGCCGCCTTCGGCAGCGCAGCAGGGGCGATGTTCGGCACCTGGATCGTGCTGCCGGCCTTGGTCAGGTCCACGCCCGGGTTGAGCGCCTGCAGCAGCTTGGGATCGGCATGGAAGCGCTCGCCGAGCGCCTCGCCTGCCGAAGTGAAGCCCATTGCCTTGAGCTTGGCCTGCTCGGCAGGCTTCTTCGGAATCGGTTGGAAGGGGCCAGCCACGTCTGCGGCGGTGAGGGTGTAGCTGGCCAAGGGCGGCGTGCTGTCCGGCTGCAGCGCCTGCCAGGTGGCGTCGTCCAGCTCGCCGGTCACCTTCAGCCCGCGCGCGGCCTGGAAGCCGGCCACCGCGCGCTTCTGGTTGGAGCCCACCCTGCCGTCGATCTGTCCCGGCGAAAAGTGCGCCCGGTCCAGCAGCACCTGCGCATGCAGGTCCGAGCGCGGGCCGGTGGTCACGGCGCCGTCTTCAGCGATGGGCGCGGGCAGGGTAGCCGGGGTCTGTGCCAGTGCCGGGGTTGCGGCGGCCAGGGCAAGGGCAAGCAGGGAAGCGGAAGCGGGCAGGCGCAGCGGCATCGAATACTCCAGGGCGGGTTCAACCCCACCATGCCGGAGCGCGCTGCACAGGCCCTGTGAAATGCCTGACGGGCAGCTGACCGGCAACGCGATGTGGTGGCGTCGCCGGTCGGGTCGGTTTTTACCGGACGTCGCGCAGTTCCCAGTGGTGGCCGGCGAGCAGGCGCAGCCGCTCCTTCAGCACATCGCTGTTGATGGTGGTGCTGACCACCAGGTTGATGCGCAGGTCCTTCTGCTCACCCGTCACGGTCGCATTCGGGTCGGTTGCACCCCACTGCGGCTCGACGGCATCGGGATCCGGCTGCTTGGCGCGCCAGCGGTCGAACAGGCCCGTGGTGCGCAGCGCGGCCTGCAGCTCCTCGGCGAAGCCGCCGGCGCTCTGCGAACGGAAAGAAAGATCGGCATCGTTGCCGTGTGCCTTGGAAGGGTCCGGCAGGCTGATGAAATACTGCGACATGGTGGTCTCCGTTGAATGCGCCAAGGCTGGCAGATGCGCGGTGGAATCGGTGTGCAGAAACCGGCCGCCGGTCTGCTGGCTCAGGCGCTGAACGTATGCGGTTCGTCGGCAAAACCAATCGTGACCGCGCCCTTGCCCACGTTGACCATGCCGGTGAGGCTCATCACTGATTCGTACACGTCCACCCCGTGCGCTTTGCAGGTTTCGCGCAGGCTGGCATAGCCCGGCAGCGCCTGCAGGTCGGCCAGCTCGCCGCCGTAGCTCACACATACCGTGGGCGTCATCAGGCCGCCCTTGACCCGCTGGGCGACGAAGTCGAACAGCTTCTGCACCGCGTTGTCGAAGCCCTTGATCTTGGCCACCGGGCCGGTGGTGCCGCGGTAGCCGTGCAGCACCGGCTTGATGTCCAGTGCGCTGCCCAGCGCCGCGCTGATCAGGCCCACGCTGCGGTCGCCCTTGTGGCGGGCGCGGGCGCGCATGTAATACAGGTCGCGGGTGACCATGTACCCGTGCACGTTCAAGGCCAGCTGCTCCAGCCGCTCGCGGATCTGCTGCACGCCGGCGCCGCTGTCGCGCAGGCGCACCGCTTCCACTGCGGTCACGCCCTGCGCGGCGAACAGGTTCTGGGTGTCCAGCACGCGCAGCGCGAACGGCGAGTTGTGGCCCGCTGCCTGGCGCACCGGCTTGTAGTCGTTGAGGATGGCGAAGCTGGCCTGCATCGCGTTGTCGTGGATCGGGCTGCGGGTCTTGGTGATCGTCATGCAGAACACATGGTCGTAATCGATCACCAGCTTGCCCAGGAACAGATCACGGATCTGCACCACGCTGAAGGGAATGGTTTCGGCCTCGGCGCCATGCTCGGCCACGTGGGCGTGCAGGAAACTCAGGGTGGCCTGTTCGTCGCGGTGGTCGGCCAGCACGGCCTCGCCAATCCGGACGGTGATGGGCAGCAGCACGATGTTGTGCTGCTGGATGAAGTCCTGCGGTAGATCACAGGCAGAGTCGACCACGATTCCGATGCGCATCCTGTTTGCCCCCTCCAGGCAGGGTGTCCGTTCGAAAGTGTGAAAGCTATCTCAAATCGCGTCCGGCTGCCTGACCACGCCGGTCAGCTTGGCCGGCTGCGCTCCACCGCCACCGGCAACGTGTCGATCCGCTGCCATTCCGGCTGCTGCAGCAGACCGGGGTCGGCCAGCACCGCCGCCATCAACGCGTGGCTTTCGTTGCCCCAGAACAGCTCGCCATCGATGGACAGGGTGGGGACCCCGAACACACCGGCGGCGATGGCCGCCTCGGTGTTCTGGCGCAGCTGTTCCTTGACCGACGGCGCCGAGACGGCGGCCACGACGTCGCCCACGTCCAGCATTGCCGCCGGCAGGGCCAGGGCCTGTGGCGTATCGGCCGCGCGGCCGTCGCGCCAGATCCAGTTGAACAGGATGTCCACCGACGCCGGCGTGGCGTCCGCCGCCAGGCACAGGCGCAGGGCCGCCAGCGGGTTGAACGGGTGGCCGGGCGGGAAGCGCAGCGGCACGCCCTGCTGCTGCGCCTGCCACAGCACCTGGCGGTAGGTGAAGCGGCGCTTGGCCGGGATTTCGGCCGGGCCCAGGTTGCCCAGGTGGTGCAGCACCGCGCCCAGCGCGATCGGCACCGGGGTGATGCGCTCGAACTGCGGCAGCGTTTTCAGCTGCTGCCAGTGCAGGTAGGCGAACGGTGAGACGAAATCGAAGTACCAGCGCAGGGTCATGACGGTCCTTGGCGGCGGTGCAGCCAGGCAGGGCCTGGCTCTAAGGGTGGGTGAGGGGACCTTATCGCGAATACGCCCTGGGTTCGCGGGTGGCCGGGGCGGCGTAGCGGTCGCGCAGTTCGGTCTGGCGCGAGCGCATCGGCATGGCGCGGCCCCCCAGCCAGACCTGCTCGGCGTAGTGGCCCACGTCCAGCGGGTCGCCTTCCCACAGCACCAGGTCGGCCAGCTTGCCCGGCTCGATGCTGCCCAGCGTGTCACCCACGCCCAGCACCTGCGCCGGCACCCGGGTCAGCCCGGCCAGGCCGTCCTGCCAGGGCAGGCCGTTGGCCACGGCATTACCGGCCAACTGCCGCATCTTGCGCGCGTTGTGCGAGGCATCGTCGCGCTGGGCGAAGCTGAGCTGCACCCCGGCGGCGTGCAGCCGCGCGGCATTTTCCAGGGTCGCACCGAGCTGGTCGAAACTGGTGGGCAGGTTGCCCAGCGCATCGACGAACACCGGCACCTTCGCCTGGGCCAGCAGCGGCGCCACCCGCCACGCCTCGGCACCGCCGGCAATGGCGATGCTCACCTTCTCGCGCGCCGCCCAGCGCAGCAGCTGGCGGATGTCCGCCGCGCGGTCCACCTCCACCACCAGCCGCCCCTGGCCGGCCAAGTAGCGGGCCAGCGTGGCGCGGCCGGCGGGGGTGAGCAGGGCATGCGGCGAATCGACCGGCACCCGGTTGCGCGCTTCGCTCACCATCTGCTCCAACAGCATCCACTGCGCCGCCCGCGAGCTGCCGGTGAGTTCGGCACCGGACGCGCCGAGCCGGATGAACAGCGCGCGCGGGCCGATCGGATCGGCGCTGCCGTCCAGCCGCATCACCCCGCCCTGGCCGGCGATGAAGCTGCCACTGGTGTTGGCCCCCAGCGCGGTGAAGCCGATGCCGTCCAGCCGTGCCACCGGGATCAGTACCGAGGCCGGGTTGTAGGCCAGCGTCACGTCGAATTCGGGGCGCAGCGGCTGGTCTTCCAGCTTGAGGCCGCTGTCCACCGTGGTGGACTCACCGGACACTTCGTCGATGCCGATGTCGGTGATACCGCCAAACAACGCCGGGGTGAGCGGGCGACCGTTGGCCTCCACCACGGTGGCACCGGCCGGCGCGACCAATCCGGTGCCCACGGCGCGGATCACGCCGCCCTGGACCAGCACATCGCCGTGCTCCAGGCTGCCGCGCGCGCTGGCGGTGTGCACCGTGGCATTGCGGATCAGCAGATCCTGCGCCCAGCTCGCCGGCGCGGCGCCAAGCAATGCCAGCACCAGCAGGCTGCGCTGCAGTACGCGGGTGGCGGTCATGGGCGTGCCTCCTGGCCGAGCATGAAGTCCGACAGTGGCTGCCGGCGCACGTCCTGGCGGTCGTAGACCTGGTGGCCGTCGATGTAGACCTTCTCGGCCAGCGCGTAGGAACTGAAGGGGCTGCCGTTCCACACCACCACATCGCCCATCTTGCCCACCTCCAGGCTGCCGGTCTGCTTCTCCACGCCCAGCGAGCGGGCGGCGTTGAAGGTCAGCCAGCCGATGGCGCGCTCGGGCGCGATCTGCATGCCGGCGCGGCGCGCGTTGGCGATCACCTTGGCCGCCTCCTGGTTGAGCCGCTGGATGCCTTCGGGCGAATCCGAATGCACGATCGCGCAACTGTTGGCCGGGCGGTCCACCAGCGCGATGTTTTCCTGGATGCCGTCGAAGGCTTCCATCTTGAAGCCCCACCAGTCGGCCCAGAGCGCACCGCAGACGCCTTCGGCGGCCAGCCGGTCGGCCAGCTTGTAGGCCTCCACGCCGTGGTGGAACGCGGCGATCTTGAAGCCGAACTCCTTGGACAGGTCCAGCATGGTGGCCATTTCATCGGCGCGGTAGCAGTGGATGTGCACGCGGATGTCGCCGTCGATGGCGCCGGCCAGCGTGTCCAGCTTCAGGTCGCGCTTGCCACCGGTATCGCCGGCGCTGTCGCCCTTGTCGCTGCCGCCGAACCAGCGCTTCTTCTTGACCTTCTTCGGGGCGTTCTTGGCCAGGTATTCGCTGGCGTCGATGAAGGCAGCGCGGTAGCCGGCCACGTTGCCCATGCGCGTACCCGGCGCGATGCCTTTGCCGCCGCCATACACCCGCTTGGGGTTTTCGCCGCAGGCCATCTTCAGGCCCCACGGCGCACCGGGGAACTTCATGGCCTGGTAGGTGGTGGCCGGGACGTTCTTCAAGGTCACCCCGCGCCCGCCGACCAGGTTGGCCGAGCCGGGCAGCACCTGCATCGAGGTCACCCCGCCGGCCAGCGCGGCGGCAAAGCCCGGGTCCTGCGGCCATACCGAATGCTCGGCCCACACGTTGGCGGTCACCGGTGCAGTCATTTCATTGCCATCCGCATGCGCGCCGACCCCGGGGCTGGGATACACGCCCAGGTGCGAATGCACGTCGATGATGCCGGGGGTGACCCACTTGCCGGTGCCGTCGACCTGCACCGCGTTGGCCGGTGCCTCCAGCGCGTTGCCCAGCGCGGCGATGCGGCCATCGCGCAGCAGCAGGTCGGTCTGCTCCAGGCGCGCGCCGGTGCCGGTAAGCACGGTGGCGTTGCGGATCAGCACCGGCGCCGAGGCGATCGGCGCATAGGTGCTGGGGTAGGGGTCCTGGGTGAAGCGCGATGCTGCCGGCGCCGAAGGCGCAGCCAAGGTGAACAGCGCCAGGCCCAGCCCGGCGGTCAATCGTGTACGCATGTCATCCCCGATGCGGCGTGAAAGATCCCCCGCGACGCTAGCCGCTGGCCGGCGCGTTGCCAAGTGGCCAAGTGCATGCCCGGTCCGCCGCCCTCTTGCCAAGAAAACCATATCCAGATCGGTATCGAGGCGCTTAAGCTTATACGGCGCAACGGCAAGTCGGTCCGCCACCTGCGCGTTGACGAATGATGGTAATGGCATGGGTGGGCGCCGGGATGGCGCGCCGCCCGCAGGGGTAGTGAATGGACGTGGCGGCACAAGTAGTGGAATTCTGGCGCAACGCGGGACCGCAGCAGTGGTTCGCGCGCGATGACGCGTTCGATGCGCGTTTCCGCGAGGCATTCCTCGACGAACACTTCGCTGCCGCACGCCGTGCGCGCGAGCATTGGCTGGAAACGGCCGATGGCGCGCTGGCGCTGATGATCCTGCTCGACCAGTTTCCGCGCAACTGCTTCCGCGACACCGCCCATTCCTACGCCACCGACGGCCTGGCCCGCCACTACGCCATGCGCGCAGTGGAAGAAGGCCTGGACCTGCAGCTGGTGCCCAAGCTGCGCGCCTTCATCTACCTGCCGTTCGAGCATTCCGAAGACCCGCAGGACCAGGAACGTTCGGTCGCCATGTTCGACGTGCTGGGCGACAAGGAATACCTGCAGTATGCCGAACTGCACCGCGACATCATCCGCCGCTTCGGGCGCTTCCCGCACCGCAATGCGGTGCTGGGGCGGATGCCTACGCCTGAGGAGCTGGATTATCTTGCCGAGGGTGGTTTTGCGGGCTAGCCGTTTGAACAAAAAAAACGCCGGCAATGCCGGCGTTTTTTTCATCGCGATTCAATCCGCGATCAGTACTTCGGCACGCTGTTGTCCACCGCATCCGACCAGGCATCGATGCCGCCGGTGATGTTGTAGACCTTGCTGAAGCCCAGTGCACGGAACTGTTCCGCCGCCTGCGCGCTGCGGCCACCGTGGTGGCACAGGAACGCCAGCGGGGTGTCCTTGGGCAGGGCTTCCAGCTCGGCACGGTTGTTGCCGTCGAACGTCTTGAAGTCGCCGCCAATCGACGCAATCGCACGCTCATCGGCCGGGCGCACATCCACTACGGTCAGCGTACCGGCGCGGCGCTGGTCGTCGGCGTCACGAACGGCCAGTTCCTGCACGGCCTTCGGTGCGTTCGGGTTGTCGATGGCCAGGCCCTTGCCACGGATGTCGTCCACCCAGTCGATGGTGATGCCCTCGGCGCGGCGCGCGCTGGCCAGGTCGAACTGCACGCGCAGGCCGTTGGATTCGGCGGCAATGGCGTTGTCGTCGTGCGGGGCCAGCTGGAAGTTCGGCTGGAAGCTGGCATCGATGCTCAGCTGCAGCGAGGCACCCGGTGCATCAGCCAGCGCACCGCGCAGCATTTCCACTGCGGCCGGGGTCACGGTGATGCGCGGCGGGGTACGGTCCGGCGCGGCCAGGCCCAGCACGCTGCTCAGCTCACCGCTGCTGGCCATCTGCAGGATGATGTCGCTGCCGCCGACCAGTTCGCTGTCGATGTACAGCTGCGGGATGGTCGGCCAGTCGCCGTAGGCCTTGATGCCTTCGCGGATTTCCGGGTCGGCCAGCACGTTGACGTGGGCAAACTCCACGCCCAGGTCCTGCAGCGCGCCCACGGCCTTGGCCGAGAACCCGCACTGCGGCATGGTCGGCTGGCCCTTCATGAACAGCACGACGCGGTTGGCGGTAAGAATGGATTCGATGCGCGAGCGCAGGGCGGGATCAAGGGACATGGTGGTCGGGTCCGGAGTTTCGAACCGTACATTCTACGCGGCATGGCATCATGGGGCATGACCGTACCGGAAACGTTGCATCGCATTCCCCGCCGCCCGTGGCGCTGGCTGCCCTGGCTGCTGCTGTCCCAGCTGGCGGTGGTGCTGGCCTGGTGGGCCTGGGGCTGGGCCATCGGGCTGCCGTTGATGGTGGCCTCGCACGCCCTGTTCCTGGTGCCGGTGTTCCTGCCCAACAGCCGCTTCTACGCCCCGGTGCTGAGCCACCTGCCGGCCCCGGCTGAACACGTCTGGCTGACCATCGACGACGGCCCCTCGGAAGAGACCCCGGCGGTGCTGGACCTGCTGGACCGCTATCAGGCCAAGGCTACCTTCTTCATGGTCGGCGAGCGCGCCGCCGCCTGGCCGGAACGGGTGCGCCAGGTGCTGGCCCGGGGCCACGACCTGGGCAACCACAGCCACCGCCATCCGCAGACCCGTTTCTGGCGGCTCGGCCCGGCCGCCATGGCCGACGAGATCGCGCAGTGCCAGCAGACACTGACCGGGATTGCCGGCACCCCGCCGCGCTGGTACCGCTCGGTGGTGGGCATGACCAACCCGTTCGTGGCACCCGCGTTGAAGCGCTGGGGCCTGACCCGGGTGGGCTGGAGCGCGCGCGGTTTCGACGGCGTGGACTGCCAGCCGCAGGCCGTGGTCGACCGCATCGTCGCCCAGCTGCGTCCGGGCGCGATCGTGCTGCTCCACGAAGGTGCCGCCCACGGCCATAACCTCGCGATCATCGAAGCGGTGTTGCAGGCCATCCAGGCCCGCGGCCTCAGTGCGGCGTTGCCTCTGCGTCCGCTGTCGGGTGCGCATCCACCCATTGCTGGTGGATCCAGCTCCCCAGCGACGCCTGCGCCCACAACAAGGTGATCGACAGCCCCAGCGCCAGCACGCCGGTGACCCGGCGGCGCTGGTGCTGCAGCGCGCTGCCGATGCCCAGCAGCAGGCCCACCACCGTGACGCCCAGCGCCACGAACAGCATCACCAGCACCGCCACCGGCACCTCGTGCATGCCCGCATAGCGGGGCAGGTGGGCCACATGCGCGGTCACCGCGAACAGCACCAGCGCCACCAGGCTCACCACCAGCGCGGCGATGCCCAGCGCGGAATGGCGGGGGCGCGGCGTGTTCATGCCGGCTGCCCGCGTTCGGCGGTGACCAGCCAGTTGTTGAACGGCGTATTGCCGTACAGCGGCGTCATCTCCAACTGCAGCCCGGCGGCCTCCAAAGGTGCGCGCACACTGGCCGCGTCGGGATAGTGCCGGGGCCGCGTGCCCATCCAGCCGACCAGATGCGCCAGCATGTCGGTGATCCGCGTCGTGCGGTCGCGTCCGCTGTTGTCGGCCAGCGTGGTGCGGATCACCAGCCGCCCGCCGGGGGCGACCCGTGCCGCCGCTTCACGCAGCAGCACCGGCTGTGCGTCGGCCGGCAGGTACTGCAGCACGTCCAGCAGCGCCACGCTGCCGTGGTGGTCGGGCAGGGAAGCGCTGGCATCCACGCAGTCGAAGCGCGCATCGTGCAGTGCCGCGCGCGCGCCGGCGCGCTGTGCACGGGCAATCTTGTCCGCGTCGATATCCACGCCATGGTAGGGCTGCGTGCGCTGGTTCTGTCGCAGCACATGGGCCAGCAGGCCCAGCCCGCAGCCGATGTCCAGCAGCGGCTGCGAACAGGGCGCGAGCGCGCCGAGCACACCCGGGTACAGCGGGTCGCTGCCGAGCTTGCCCCGGCTGTAGTAGTAATCGCGGCGGTTGCCGAAGCGCTGCGCCGGCATGAAGGCATCGGCGATGCGGTGGGCCTGCTCCCTGGCCAGTGGTAACGCGTCCGTGCTCAGCGTGCTGCCTCATCATCCAGGAGGGCGCGAACGACCGGGAAGGCCCGGCGCGTCCACTCGGTATACATCGCCGCCGACGGGTGCAGGCCATCGTCGACCAGCATGTCAGGTTGCGCACCGCGTTCGCGGCTGATCGCGGTGATGTCCACGAACGCCACCGCGTGCTCGGCACAGATCGCCTGCGCCGCGGCATTGTAGGCATCCAGCTCGCGTGCGATCTGCGCCGGATCGCGGTTGTTGTCGCGCGCATACGGGGTCACGCCCCAGTCCGGAATGGACAGCACGAACACCCGCCGGCGCTGCTGCCCGGCAAAGCCGAGCGCGCGCTGCAGCAGGGCGGTGAAGCGCGGGCGGTACTCCTGCACGCTGCGGCCGCGGTACTGGTCGTTGACCCCGATCAGCAGGCTCACCAGCCCGAATGGCCCGGTCGGGGCAGCCGCATCGATGCCGGAATCCAGCTCGTCGGTGGTCCAGCCGGTGGTGGCGATGATCTGCGGCTCGGCCACCACGTGGCCGGCTTCCTGCAAGGCCGTCGCCAGCTGTACCGGCCAGCGTCCGGCCGGGGCCACGCCTTCACCGATGGTGTAGGAATCGCCCAGGGCCAGGTAGGACAGCGCCACCTCAGGCCACCGCGCTGCGCGGCTTGAGTGGCACCACCTTGGTATTGGCCTCGGCGCGGCGGGCCAGCGCCCGGTCGATGCGTGCGAACACATCGCGCATCACCTCGGCTTCCGGCAGCAGCGTCACCCGGAAATGGTGGCGGTAGGGCACGTTGAAGCTCGAACCCGGCACCACCAGCACGCCTTCCTCGTTCATCAGTTCCAGCGCGAAATCGTGGTCGTCGAAGCTGCGCGCGGCCGCGCCCACCACCGCCGGGAACGCGTACAGCGCGCCGGCCGGGGCCACCAGCGACAGATGCTCGCTGGCGTTGCACGCCTCGATCACCGCACGGCGGGTTTCATACAGGCGGCCACCGGGGGCGCACAGCGCCGACACCGTGTCCGGCCCGTTCACCGCCGCATCGATGGCGTACTGGCCCGGCACGTTGGCGCACAGGCGCAGCGCGCTGAGCAGGTCCATCGCAGCGCGGAACTCGCCCAGCCGTTCGGCCGCACCGGACAGCATCGCCCAGCCCACGCGCCAGCCGCAGGCGCGGTGCACCTTGCTCAGGCCGCTGAAGGTGATGCAGGGGTGCTCGCCGGCCAGCGGGGCCACCGGCTGGAACCGCGCGTCGTCATACAGGATCTGGTCGTAGATCTCATCGACCATCAGCAGCAGGTTGTGCTTCGCGGCGATGGCCACGATGCGCTCCAGCAGCTCGCGCGAATAACTGGCGCCGCTGGGGTTGTTCGGATTGATCAGCACGATCGCGCGGGTGCGCGAGGACACCAGCGTCTCGATTTCCACCGGGTCCGGCTGGAAGCCGTTCTCTGGCGCGCAGCGGTAGTACACCGGGCGGCCGTCGTTGAGGATGGTCGCCGCCGACCACAGCGGGTAGTCGGGCGAGGGCACCAGCACTTCGTCGCCCGGGTTGAGCAGGGCGCGCAGCGACAGGTCGATCAGCTCGCTCACCCCATTGCCGATGAACACCCGGTCCGGGTGCGCATCGGGTGCGCCACGGCGGGCGTATGCGGCGGCAATCGCCTCGCGCGCTTCGGGCAGGCCCTGCTGGTGGGTGTACGGATCGGTGCGGCCCATGTCGTCGGCAATGGCACGCTGCAGGTGTTCCGGCGCGCGGAATCCGAAGTTGCCGGGGTTACCGATGTTCAGCTTGATCAGCTTGCGGCCCTGCGCCTCCAGCTCACGCGCTCGCCGCGCCAGTTCGCCCCGGATCTCGTAGCGGACTTCGGACAGGCGCTCGCGGGTGGCAAGCGGCTTCAGCGGGGGCGTGGACATGACTGGGCCGTGGTTCGGGCATGGAAATCGCATACTAGCGGAAATGCTGCGTTGCAGGGCAAGGGCTCCGGGGCAAATTCCCAGTATTGGCGGGCAGTTGCCGCCGATGCCTCTAGAATGGGCGCATGAGCGAACCGATCGACTACCGCGCCCTGCAGACCATGGGCTGGCCCTGGGCAGGCGCCCCCGAACTGCCTGCCTGGCAGGCCCTGTTCGAGCAGCACCCCCAGGCGCGACCGGGCCGGGTGGTGGAACAGCACCGTACCGGCTATGTGGTGGCCGACGCCCCGGGCGCGGCGATCAAGACCGAATCGCCCGCCGAATGGCAGCGGCCGCGTTTCCCCAGCCACGAACGCGCGGCCGTGGGGGACTGGGTGCTGCTGGACGGCATCCTGATCGTGGCCCTGCTGCCCCGGCGCACCGCGATCAAGCGTGGCGCGGCCGGCGAGCACTACCACCAGCAGGTGATCGCGGCCAACATCGATACCGTGTTCATCGTCTGCGGGCTGGATGCGGACTTTAATCCGCGCCGGATCGAGCGCTACCTGATGCTGGTGGGTGGTGGCGGCGCGCAGCCGGTGGTGGTGCTGACCAAGGCCGACCAGACCGAATACAGCGAAGATGCACTGGCCGTGCTGGAAGAACTGGCCGCGCAGGACATCCCGCTGCTGGCCATCAACGGCCGCGACCCGGCCAGCGCCAGCGCACTGCTGCCGTGGCTCGGCGCCGGTCAGACCGTGGTGCTGGTCGGTTCCTCCGGTGCCGGCAAATCGACCCTGACCAACACGCTGCTCGGCTACGAGCTGATGAAGACCGCCGAAGTGCGGGGCAACGATTCCAAGGGTCGCCACACCACCACCCACCGCGCGCTGATTCCGATGCCGTCGGGCGCCTGCCTGATCGACACCCCCGGCATGCGTGAGCTCAAGCCCACCGGCGAAGAGGCGCTGGGCGAAGTAGGGTTCGCCGACGTGGAAGCGCTGGCCGCACAGTGCCGCTTCCGCGACTGCGCCCACCAGCGTGAGCCGGGGTGTGCGGTGCGCGCGGCGATCGACTCCGGTGAGCTGGATGAAGAGCGGCTGCTCAACTACTTCAAGCTGAAGGACGAAGTGGCGGCCGCGGCCGCCAAGCTGGCGGTGCGCCAGGCCCAGCAGGCACTGGAGCGCAAGCATGTGAGCAAGGGGGCGCAGTGGCGCCCGCCGGGCAAAAAGCGCTGAGGCGCATCTCCGCGCCTCGATTACCGGCCTCTGCTCCGGAACAGCAGGTTGTACTGAAGTCGGCGCGTGGCCCGCGCGGTCATGCGCTGGGCATCGGGATGCTGGGCATTGATGAGAACAATGGTCTCTTCCGGAGCAATCACCGACGGTAGTTCGATGATCGCGTGAGCGCCCTCGCTGTACCACGCAGATCCCGTGTTCACCGAGATCATGCCGTGTGGAATGGCGTCCCAACCTACCGGCAGCGTGGCAGCGGAAGTAACACGTCGCGCCGCCCAGACATCATCCGGTACGTCGATCTCGATGACGTACTTGTTCAGCGGCAGGCCGTTGTCATCGATGTGCGCGGCGGTCTCCAGGACCGCCATGGCGAGACTGGGGGCCGCATACACCACCTTCTCGCCAGGCCGGTTCCAGCGGCCCGGCGAAAAGGCGGCGCCGGTGCCGCTGATGTCGTCGGGCGCCCACGCAGGCCCTGTCGAGCCAATGCGGGCCAGCTTCATTGATAGGCGCCGCTCTGGATGGCCCCCAGCACCCGCATCACCGACGCACGGCCGGTGGGCGTATCCATCACGTCGGCCGGCGCCAGGCCACCCAGCGCAGGTTGCGGCCGCTGGATCCACTCGCCCACCCATTTTTCGACGTCGAAGCCACGCGCCTGTTCGTTGTCGCGTTCGGCCGCGAGCATGTCTTCCACGCGGTTGATCAATTCCATCAACCCCACGACAGACTGCCCGGTGGTGCCGGCGAACAGGGACTTGTCCCGCATCTTCTTGGTAAAGGTGGCTTTGGGAATGCGCACGAAGGTCTGGAATTCGGTACTGCTGTCGAATATCTCATCGATCAGGCCCTTCACCACCTGGTAGGGCACGCCTTCGCGTTCGATCTGCACGCGCTCGGCCAGTGGTGCGGTGCGCAGCAGGGCCCGGAACGAATCCAGCTTCACCGGCAGTTTGAATTTCACGGTTGTCGCATCGCGCACAACCTGCGCGGAACGGGGTTCTTTCAGGGGTCCGATGGCGTACGACTCAACCTTGGCCGACGCGGGGGCACGCTTGCTGGCGGCGGACATCGTCATCTCCTCTGGCTACCAATAGTCCAACTATAGGCCAAGAGTGCTCCATCCGCACCTGGCTGCCCATCCCCCTTTTGACCCTGCTAATGTCCGCTTCATGAGCATCGCTCCTCACCGCCCGCCGATGACCGTGGACCGGGACGTGGCCCACCACACCGAGCTGGACGCCCGGCTGGTGGAGGCCGTGGGGGGGCTGCGGCTGCTGGGCCTGACCAGTTGGCCGGCCGCCCTGCAGGCCCCGTTCCTGGCCAGCGTGGCGCGCGGCCGGCCGGTGCTGCCGGTGCTGGACTACCCGAAGCTCGATTTCGCCCGCACCCGCCGCGAACTGGCCGCGATCAGCGCCCAGTGCGATGTGGACCACCCCATCGGCCTGTACATCCGCCGCTCCGCCCACAGCTGGGACCTGGCCGCCGGCCTGCTCGAATCGCTTGGCACCGCTGCCGTGGACCGTTACTCGGTGGAGCTGTTCGGCTCGCCCGAACAGCCGCTGCCGGGCAACGGCCCCAGCACCCGCGAAGCGGCCAGGCACTTCATCCAGATCGCGCAGGAACTGGACCACGAGCTGCTTGCCCCGGAAGAGCAGGTGCCGGTCTCGGCCACCGCATTGCAGCTGCAGCTGCAGAGCGACCTGGATGCGTTCTTTGAATCGCGCATCATCAGCGTGCAGCTGGATCCGGAGCTGATCTCCAAGGCCGCAGCCGGCCCCACCCGCATCCGCCTGCGTACCAGTGCGCGCTTCAGTGCCTACGACCGCGCGCAGCTGTTCCACCATGAAGCGCTGGTGCACTCGCTCACCGCGCTCAACGGCCGCGAACAGCCGCACTTGCCCAGCCTGGCCTTGTCCTCGCCCCGGGTGACCGCCACCCAGGAAGGCTTGGCCACGTTCGCCGAACAGATCACCGGCAGCATCGACATCGAGCGGCTCAAGCGCATCAGCCTGCGCACCGAAGCGATCGCGATGGCGCGCGAAGGCGCGGATTTCATCCAGGTGTTCCGCTACTTCTGCGATGCCGGGCAGAACAACGAGGAAAGCTTCGCCTCGGCCCAGCGTGTGTTCCGCGGCGTGCCCGCCACCGGCGGCGCAGCCTTCACCAAGGACACCGTGTACCTGCGTGGGCTGGTGTCGGTGCACACCTTCTTCCGCCACATGCTGGCCGAAGACCGCCTGCAGAACTGCCGCTGGTTGTTCGCCGGCAAGATGTCACTGACCGACGCGGTGGATTTCGCGCCGCTGTTCGAAGAAGGCATCCTGCGCCCCCCGCGCTGGTTGCCGCATTGGGTCAGCCGCGCCAACGGGCTGGCCGGCATGCTGGCGTTCTCGCTGTTCGCCAACCGCATTCGCATGGATCAGCTGGCGGCCGAGTAACCGCCATTGGACCAACGCATTCCATGCACCCGGTCGCACTTTGCGACGCGTTCGCCGACCCGTAAGAATCCTTTCATCTTCCGTCCCCATGATGGCCGCGCACCTGCACCACGCAGGCACCTCCATCATGTAACGGACCCTCATGCTCAACCGACCCCTGACGATCGCCGTGGCGATCGCGCTGTGCGCTGCCAATGTGCACGCCGCCGACGTGGACAGTTCCCTCGACGCCAGCGGCGCGCCCAGCGCCCGCACCCTGGACGCCGTATCGGTGATCGGCCAGGGCGAAACCCGCCAGGTGCAGCGCATTACGGCCGTGGACAAGCAGGTGCTGCCGCCCGGCACCAGCGCGCAGAAGATCCTCGACCGCCTGCCCGGCGTGTCGGTACAGTCCAACGATGCCTTCGGCGCCAACGAGGAATCGCAGACCATCAGCCTGCGCGGCTTCGACAAGAGCCGCCTGGGCTATACGCTCGATGGCATTCCGCTGGGCGACAACAGCTATGGCAACTACAACGGGTTGAGCATCGCGCGTGCGCTGATCGCAGAAAACCTGGCCGGCGCCGAACTATCGCAGGGCATCGGCTCGCTGGGCGTGGCCTCCACCAGCAACCTTGGCGGCACCATCCAGTACTTCTCGCAGGACCCGTCCACCGAATTCGGCGGCCGTGCCAGCGTCACCGTGGGCGACGACAACCAGCGGCGTGGCTTCCTGCGCGTGGATACCGGCGACCTCAACGGCTTCTCGGCGTATGTTTCCGGTGTGCACCAGGACGCGGACATGTGGGCCGAACCGAACCAGAACCAGACCACCCGGCAGTTCAACGCCAAGGCCGTGTGGAACGTGGGTGACCACCGCTTCGGCGCATTCGCCGCCACCTCGCGCGTGAGCCAGGCCAACTACGCCTATCTGTCCAAAAGCATGCTCGAGCGCGGCCTGGGCTGGGACTGGAACATCTACGCACCGGACTGGGATCGCGCCCTGGCCGCAGCCTACTGCGCGCCGGCCACCTACAACGCGCAGCGCTGCGCCTTCAGCGGTGGTGTCAACAGCATCGACGATGCGTACTACCAGAGCCGTGCGCTGCGCGATGACAACCTGTACTCGCTGGATGCCGATCTGGCACTGGGCGAAAGCGCCCGCCTGAAGCTGCTGGCCTACCACCACGAGAACCGCGGACAGGGCCACTGGTGGGCACCGGGGCAGGCGTCCAATCCAGGTACGCCGCAGGCGCTGCCGATCTCCATCCGCAGCACCAACTACACCATCAACCGGCAGGGCATCACCGCTGCGCTGAGCTGGCAGCTGGGCCTGCACGAGCTGGAAGCCGGGCTGTGGTACGAGCGCAACGACCACAATGTCGAGCGCAACTTCTACTACATCACCGGGCCGTTCCTCGATGATGGGTACCTCAATTACCCGAACCGTCGCCTCTTCGACCAGGACTACGACATCCGCACCCGCCAGTTCTACGTGCAGGACCGCATGCGTTTCCTCGACGACAGGCTGACCGTGGACGTGGGCATCAAGAGCCCGAACACGCGCATGACCGCCGTGTCCAAGCCGGGTACCGAGGCCAGTTATGCCTCTGGCACCCTGACCGCGAAGGAATCGGTGCTGCCGCAGGCCGGTATCGGCTTCAAGCTCAGCCCCAGCAACGAGGTTTTTGCCTCGTACTCGGAAAACATCGCCGCGTTCGTCGGCGGTGGCAGTGGTGGCCCGCTGCAGGTGTCGCCGGAATCGTTCGCGGCCAGCGTGGACGATCTGGAGCCGGAGAAGTCGCATTCGTTCGAAGCGGGCTTCCGTACCTTCGGCGAGAAGTACCAGGCCTCGATCGCGGCCTACCACGTGATGTTCGACAACCGCCTGCTGTCGCTCAATCCCTGTACCAGCATTGAAGTGGGCACGCGGCCGGAGTGCATCACCCGTTTCATCAACGTCGGCTCGGTGAAGAGCCAGGGCGCGGAGCTGACCTTCATCCTCAAGCCGGTGGATGGCCTGCAGTGGTACAACGCGGTGTCGTGGAACAAGAGCACCTACGAGGATGATTACACCTCGGGCGGCGCGGTGGTGCCGGTGGCCGGCAAGATCACCGTGGATACGCCGCAGCGGATGGCCTCCAGCGAGATCAGCTGGAGCCGGGATGGCTTCTTCGCAAGCCTGCGCGCCAATTACACCGGCAAGCGCTATTACACCTACACGAACGACCAGTCGGTGCCGGGCGTGACCACCTTCGATGCGGGCATGGGGTATTCGTTCGGGCCGGGCCTGGGCCTGCGCGACGTCAAGGTCTCGCTCAACGCCACCAACCTGACCAACAAGCGGTACGCGGGCCAGCTGAGCTCATTCGCCCCGACGGACCCGACCGGTACGCGTTACGCGATCCATGCGAGCGCACCGCGGCAGTTGTTCATGACCGTAAGCGCGGAATTCTGACGGTGGGTCGCCGCCCGACCAACGGTCGGGCGCTACCGTCCAGGCGACATCGATCCGGGATGCAGGGTAGGTGCCGACCGTTGGTCGGCACATTGCCCGTCATCCCGGCACTGCATCAGAACATATGCAACCCGCCGTTCACGGCGTAATCGGCGCCGGTCACATACGCGGCATCATCCGACGCCAGCCACGCACACAGGCTGGCCACCTCTTCAGGCTTGCCCAGGCGGCGGATCGGCACCGACCCGGCCAAGCGATCCAGCACATCCGGCGGGAAGCTGCTGATCGACTGGCTGGCGATATAGCCCGGCGAAATGGTGTTGACCGTCACCCCGCGCGTGGCCACCTCATTGGCCAGCGCCCGGCTGAAGCCGTGCATCGCCGCCTTGGCGGTGGCGAAGTTCACCTGGCCGATCTGGCCCTTGTGCGCACTGACCGAACCGATGTTGATGATCCGGCCCCAGCCGCGGCCGGCCATGCCGTCGATCACCTGCTTGGTGATGTTGAACAGCGCATGCAGGTTCGAGCCCATCACCGCGTTCCAGTCGTCCTGGGTCATCTGCCGGAACAGCACATCGCGGCTGCCGCCGGCGTTGTTGACCAGTACGTCGATCTCGCCCACTTCGGCCTTGACCTTGGTGAAGGCCGCCACCGTGGATTGCCAGTCCGCCGCATTGCCTTCAGAGGCGATGAAATCAAAGCCCAGCTCACGCTGTTCGCGCAGCCACCCGGCCTTGCGCGGCGAATTGGGCGCACAGCCGGCCACCACCGTGTGCCCGGTGCGAGCCAGCTTCTGGCAGATGGCGGTGCCCACGCTGCCCATGCCGCTGGTGACGTATGCGATACGAAGGGTCATCTCGGAATCTCCCGGGTCAAGCGGCAAGGGGATACAGCGCGAACAGCAGGCTGCCGGTCATCAGCACCAGCGACACCATCACCGCCCACTTCAGGGTGAACTTCTGGTGGTCGGCAAATTCCACCTTGGCCAGGCCCACCAGCAGGTAGGTCGACGGCACCAGCGGGCTGAGCAGGTGCACCGGCTGGCCGGCCAGCGAGGCGCGCGCCATTTCGACCGGGGTGATGCCGTAGTTGCCGGCCGCCTCGGACAGGATCGGCAGCACGCCGAAGTAGAAGGCGTCGTTGGACATGAAGAACGTGAACGGCATCGAGGCCAGCGCGGTGATCACCGCCAGGTAAGGGCCCCAGGCATCGGGAATGATGGCCAGGAAGCTGTGCGACATCGCCTCCACCATGCCGGTGTTGTTGAGGATGCCGGTGAAGATGCCCGCCGCGAAGATCAGCGACACCACCGACAGCACGTTGCCGGCATGGTTCACCACGCGGCGGCGCTGCTCGGCCAGGTTCGGGTAGTTGATGACCAGCGCGATCGCAAAGCCGACCATGAACAGCACCGGCATCGGCAGCACGCCCATCACCAGCGCCGTCATCAGCGCCAGGGTCAGGCCCAGGTTCACCCACAGCAGCTTCGGCCGCTTGGTGTCTTCGGCATCTTCCACGGTAGGCAGCGCGCCGTCATCGGAAACGCTGGCATCCATCCAGCTGCCCCCCTTGGGCAGCGTCACCACGCCCAACCGGCGGCGCTCCTTCAGGCCCAGGTACCAAGCCAGCAGCAGCACCGAAATGCAGGCCAGCACCATCGCCGGGATCAGCGGAATGAACACATCGGCCGGGTCCACGTGCAGCGCCGTGGCCGCGCGCGCGGTCGGCCCGCCCCACGGGGTGAGGTTCATCACGCCACCCGCCAGGATGGTCACGCAGGTCATGTTCAACGCGCTCATGCCCAGTCGCTGGTACAGCGGCAGCATCGCCGACACAGTGATCATGTACGTGGTCGAGCCATCGCCATCCAGCGAGATCAGCATCGCCAATGCGGCCGTGCCCAGCACGATCTTCATCGGGTCGCCCTTGACCAGGCGCAGGATGATCCGCACCAGCGGGTCGAACAGGCCCGCATCGATCATCACCCCGAAGTACAGGATGGCGAACATCAACATCACGCCGGTGGGCGCGATCTTCTTGATGCCATCCAGCATCATCTGGTCGATATCCGCACCGAAGCCGCCCATCAGCGCGAACACGATGGGAATGGTGATCAGCGCGACCAGGGGCGACAGTCGTTTGCTCATGATCAAGTACATGAACGTAATGACCATGCCAAAACCGAGGATGCTCAGCATCATCTGCGGGTTTCCTTGCAAGGGGGGTTAGAAATCGAACTGCAGGCGGCCGGTAACGGCTCGGGTGTGGTCCACGGTGGCCGCGGCGAGGTAATCGCGGTTGCGGCTGTCGATCAGGTTCAGCATGAACCGCAGGTTCGGGCGCAGGTACCAGTTGCCGCCCAGGGTCCAGGCGTCGGTGCGCGCATCGATGAGGTCCGGCTGGCCGGACAGGTGCTGCTCGCCGCGCATCTGGTCGTAACGCAGCGCCAGCTCGAACGCACCGGCCTTGTGGCGGATGTCCTTGATGCGCGCGAAGCGCCCGGTCTTGCGGTCGTAGCCGCGCGATTCGCCGGTGACGAACCAGCTCAGCATCCCGTAGCCCGCCAGCACCGTGCCGCGCTGGCTGCCGTCATCGAAGGTGGCACCGCTGAACTCGCCCTGCCACGACAGCGGGCCGCGCACCTGCGCGTATTCCAGCGACCACTTGTTGACGTCGGTATCGCGCCCGGAAGAGAAATCGATCAGGGTCAGCCGGCTGTTGTCGGACAGGTGTCCCGCCGGGCGCGGGCGGATGCGCAGCGCCGGCACGCCGTTGGCGCCCGGGGTGTCGTAGCGCTCATGCGCCAGCGACAGCCCCAGGTGCAGCACGTCGCCGGCAGTGGCGCCCGGTGCCCAGGTGGCGCGGCCGCCGGCTGCACGGCCCTTCACCTGCCACGCATCGATGCTCTCCAGGCTGTAGGCACTGGCGGCCCAGGTCATGTCGTTTTTGGCGGCCTGCCACGACGCGCCCAGCCGGTACAGCGGCGCCAGCGTGGTGCCCGCGTTGCCGCGCTCGAGGAAGCTGCCGTAGTTGGAGCCGGTGCGGTCATCCAGCGAGAAGAACTGCTTGAACTGGCCCACGCTGAGCTTGCCGCCGCTGAAATCACGGCTGACGTAGACATCCTTGGCTTCCACCTGGTCGCCGGAGAAGTCCGCTTCCAGCTTGTAATCCACCACGAAGAACCTGCCCGACATGTCCAGCCAGGCACGGCGGATCTCGGTGTCGTCCTTGTTCGGGGTGCCGCGCGCATCGTTGTTGAAATCGGCGAAATCCAGGTGCAGGCGGCCGCCGAAGGTGGCGGTGACCGGGCGGTCCGCATCGGCCTCATCGGCGGCCCAGAGCGGGGCGATGGGCAACAACAGGGCGCAGGCGGCCAGCCCGCGGCAACGCAGGAGATTGAAGTGCATGAACCCTCCCAGGTACATGGCGGTGGGCGGGCAGGGCGTGTGGGCCATGCCAGCCCGCAGGTTGTCGGGACGCGTCCGCACGGGGGTGCCTGGCGATGGCGCAGCCTAGTGCGGGGAAGCTGTCATCCACCTGTCGGCGCCTGCTGCAGCGCAGCGCAACCCACGGCACACCCCGCTCGCGCTAGGATTCCCGCACCCCCGCCTGTTTCCGCCCGATGCGCATCCTGCTGGTAGAAGACAACCCGGACCTGGCCGACGCCATCGTCCGCCGCATGCGCCGCAGTGGCCACGCGGTGGATTGGCAGAACGACGGCCTGGCCGCCGCCAGCGTGCTGCGCTACCAGAGCTTCGACCTGGTGGTGCTGGATATCGGCCTGCCCAAGCTCGATGGCCTGCGCGTGCTGGCGGGCATGCGCGAGCGTGGCGATGCCACCCCGGTGCTGATGCTTACCGCGCGCGATGGCATCGAAGACCGTGTGCAGGCGCTGGATGTAGGCGCCGACGATTACCTGGGCAAGCCGTTCGACTTCCGCGAATTCGAAGCGCGCTGCCGCGTGCTGCTGCGGCGCACGCGCGGGCAGGCCAGCGAAGTGGTGCAGATTGGCGGCTTCCAGTTCGACAACGCCTCGCACCGGGTCAGCCTGGATGGCCAGCCGATTGAGTTGCCCAACCGCGAGTACCGCCTGCTGGAAATCCTGATGGGCCGGCTGGGCCACGTGGTCGGCAAGGACGAGATCGGCAACGGGCTGTTCGGCTTCGACGACGAAGCCGGTCCGAATGCCATCGAACTGTATGTGGGCCGCCTGCGGAAGAAGCTGGCCGACGCGCCGCTGCGCATCGTCACGGTGCGTGGCAGCGGTTACCTGCTTGAAGCCATCGACGGCACGCCCGATGCCGAAGGCTGAAACCCGCGCGCCCAGCTCGCTGCGGCGCACGCTTACCCTGTACTTGGGCGTGCTGCTGGCGGTGTTCGCCGTGGCGTTGCTGTTTGCCGCCCGCGATTACGGCCAGCGTGCCGCCAACCGTTCCTACGACCACCTGCTGGTGTCGTCGGCGCTTTCCATCATCGACTCGGTGGCGCTGGTGGATGCACAGTGGCAGGTAGACCTGCCGTATGCCTCGCTGGATCTGTTGTCGATGGCGCCGGACGACCGCGTGTTCTACCGCGTGTTCGACGGCCAGAACCGCACCGTGACCGGCTACGCCGATCTCCCTCTGCCGCCACGCACGCCTTCGGACGAACCGCAGTTGTTTGATGCCCAGTACAGCGGTGAAACCGTGCGCTTCGTGGTGGTGTCGCGCCGCGTCTCTTCGCCCTCGGCGCAGGCTGAAGTGCGCGTGCAGGTTGGCCAGACCCGCCGCGCGCGCGAAGCGGTAGCGCAGGACATCGTCAACCGCGCGTTGCTCGCCATTGGCGTGCTCTCATTGCTGTCGCTGGGGCTGGTTGCGTTCGGCGTGCACCGCGCCTTCCGCCCGCTGGTGAAGGTGGAGCGCGAACTGTCGCGGCGTGAGCCGTCCGACCTCAGCCCACTGGATGCGCGCGTGCCGCGCGAGATGGACCAGATGGTGGCGGCCTTGAACCGCTTCATGGCGCGCCTGTCCAGCAGCAATGAAACCCTGCGCGCTTTCATGGCCGAAGCCGCCCACCAGATGCGCACCCCGCTGGCCGCCCTGCGTGCGCAGGCACAGCTGGCGCTGGACGACGACGACCCCGAAGACATGCGCCGCAGCCTGGCCGCCATCGACCGCAACGCCACCCATATGAGCCGCCTGCTCAACCAGCTGCTCAGCGATGCGAGCGTGATCCACCGCTCCAACCTGCAGCGGTTCGCCCCGGTGGACATGGTGGAAACCGTGCACCAGGCGCTGCACGAAGCGCTGCCGCAGGCCTTGCCTGCACCACGCGTGCAGCTCGCCGTGGGCGTGGCGTCTTCGCGCGTGCAGGGTGATGCGCTGCTGCTGCGCGAAGCGATCAAGAACCTTATCGACAACGCCATCAAGTACGGCGGTGACGGCCCGCTGCAGGTCGCGCTCACCGAAGAGGGCAAGTACAGCGTGATCACCATCGCCGACCATGGCCCCGGCATCCCGCCGGGCGATGCCGAGCGCGTATTCGAGCGCTTCGCGCGTGGTGAAGATGCCGCACCGGGCGGGGCAGGGCTGGGCCTGGCCATCGTCAAGCGCGTGGTGGACAGCCACGGCGGCCAGATCGACCTGAGCAACCGGCCAACCGGCGGGCTGGTGGCCACCATCCGTCTGCCGAGGCTGCACGCATGATGCGCACCGTGTTCCTGTTGTTGCTGCTGGCGGCAGGGCCGGCGTTCGCCGCCCCCGGCGATGTGCAGCGCTTCCCGGCCAAGGGCACCGCCACGGCCGAGCTGCGTATCCACGGCTCCACCGACATCGAAGTGTTCGCCACTGTCATCACCGATTACCAGCGCCTGCACCCCGGCACCGAGATCGTCTACGAGGACGTCATCACCCAGGACATGTACGCCCAGTACCTGCGCCAGCGCCACAGCCCCACCGGTCCGGACATGCTGATCAGCAGCGGCATGGACCTGCAGGCCAAGCTGGTCAACGACGGCCACGCCTTGCCACACCGCTCGCCGCAGACCGACGCACTGCCCGCGTGGGCGCAATGGCGGCATGAAGCATTCGGCATCAGCTACGAACCGGTGGCGATGGTCTACAACACCCGTACCCTGCCAGCGGCCCGCGTCCCGAAAACCCGCCGCCAGCTGCTCGAACTGCTGCGCGCCCCGGACGCCCCGCTGGCCGGCAAGGTGGGCACCTATGACGTCGAACGCAGCAGCGTGGGCTACCTGCTCGCCACCCAGGATGGCCAGCGCGGCAGCATGGCCGGCGCGCTGCTCGGCGCGCTGGGCGACAACCAGGTACAGCTCGAAGAGCGCACCGGTGTACTGCTGGACCGCGCAAGCAGCGGCCAGCTCTCGCTGGTCTACAACGTACTCGGCTCCTACGCCCAGGCCCGCATCGACGCCGGCGCTCCGCTGGGCATCGTCGAGCCCGAGGACTACACCCTCGTCGTCCTGCGCACCGCCGTCATCCCGCGCACGGCCCAGAACGCAGCAGAAGCCCGTCGCTTCCTCGACTACCTGCTATCCCCCCGCGGCCAGCAGGTGCTCTCCCGCGAAGCGCGCCTGATGTCGATCGTCCCCACCCAACGCGGCCGCGCCCCCGGCCGCAGCTACCGCCCGATCCTGCTGGGCCCGGGCCTGCTGGTCTACCTGGATGCCCTGAAACGCCGCCAGTTCCTCGACGCCTGGAAGGGCAGTACCCAGCCGCGCTGAACGGAACCACGTGGGGTGCACGGGTTGCGCTCCTTTCCGCGCGGACACGCATGGCGTGCCCCTACCGCTGGGTGGCAACCCCACCCATGCGTGTCCGCTCTTCGCGGGATCCAAGATTCCCCCCTACAATCCCCCCATGAGCGAAACCACCATCCTCGTAGCCGACGACCACCCGCTACTCCGCGCCGCCGTCGTCCACTCCCTGCGCCAGGCTCTTCCGGCCGTCCAGGTCATCGAGGTTGCAAGCGCACAAGCCCTTGAGGCCGCCCTCAACCAGCACCCGGAAATCGAACTGGTCCTCTTGGACCTGACGATGCCTGGCGCCAGAGGCTTCTCCTCACTCCTGCACGTACGCGGCTCCCACCCGGACATCCCGGTGGTCATCGTCTCCTCCAACGACCACCCGCGCGTCATCCGCCGCGCCCAGCAGTTCGGCGCGGCCGGCTTCATCCCCAAATCCGCCCCGGCCGAAACCATCGGCCAGGCGGTGGCCGCAGTACTCGACGGCGGCCTCTGGTTCCCGGCGATGGCAGCAGAGCGCAGCGAATCCGACGCATTGCTCGCAGCCCGCCTCGCCCAGCTGACCCCCCAGCAATTCCGCGTGCTCCTGTGCCTCGCCGATGGCCTGCTCAACAAGCAGATCGCCTACGAACTGGGGCTTGCTGAGAACACCGTAAAAGTCCACGTAACCGCCATCCTGAAAAAGCTCGAGTGTGTCAGCCGCACCCAGGCAGCGGTACTGGTAAAGGCCCTCGAACCAGAAGGCGACGCAGGCGCAGACCTCACCTAGGCACTACGCACGTGGCAACGCGGTGCAAACCATGCGTTGCCCCAACCGGTAGGGTCGCATCCCAATCGACCGCCGATACGGCCGATCATCACGATAACGGCATGACCCAAACCGAAGGCGCGCTCTTACCTCAGGTCGCGAGAACCCGGTAACGATCTCAAGGACGAGCCAAACCATGCCACCGACGGGCGAGCAGATCTTCGCAAAATGCCTGAAAGCAGTGCTCCTGATGGGAACGGGCTACTTCCTGTTCGCACTAGGCAGCTTGATGGTCACGATGTCGTGCACACCGACCGGCCCCTCAGGCGCCTTCATGTGGTCATGGCTGCTCTCGCTGCCGTTCGTAGGTTTGTACTCAAGGGTCGACCTCCTGCCGAAGGGGCTCTTCAAGGCCAACGTAACCTACGTGCGCATAGCCGCTGCATGTCTGCTATCAATCGAAGTGGCAGTCGCCGCGCATCTGGGTGCCCAACTCTCATCCTGCAAGGGCATGAACGAAGGAGCGATGGTTCCCCCGGCCGCTTTCCTGATGCTCTACACGGCGATAGCGCTTTCACTGCTGTTCGGAGACGGCTGGCTGGGCGTGATTCGCCATGTGCTCCGCCGCGGAAGAAGACCGTTCGACTTTTTGAACCCCGATGGGTCACAGCCAGTTGCCATACAACCCCGCACTCAGCGCCGCAAAAGGAAGCGTCGGCGATAGCCCGGGAAGGGCTAAAGCGACTGGTAGAGCGGACTGTTAGTCCGCTGCTCTCCGCGCAGGGCCAAAGACCACGCAAACGACAGCGCACGAATTCCCTGGGGTTCCAGACTCCCGGGGCAGGTATGCGATCAAAGGAGAGCCTGAAATGCAAATAGCTTCCACAAAAGCGGTGCAGCTCGCATCGGGGGCCATTGAGTCGTAGTGAATGCAGCTATTCTTGGTGCGCGCATTGCGTCCCGTTAAGATCTGCGACCTGCCGTGTAGAGCATGACCCAGCGCCGATGGAAGCTCGGTGTCAGTCGCGCGTTGGCGAAACGCAAGCGCCGTTGAAAGCCGGCCGCCCGTAAACCATCGGTAGGGTCGCATCCCAATGACTGCCAACCTTGTTCGGCAGTGCGATCTCGGCATGATCCCAACCAAAGACGGCGTTTCGCTAGAAGCCAAACACGTACCAACGGCACCAGCGCCGCTCCCGGTTCCAGCCGAGCCGATTGACGCGTCAGGCTAGTTCTACGTGCAACGTAGGGAGCGCCCGATGGTGAAGAGACAGTTCTGTACGCAGAATGCCTGTGCGGATCGGTCGCCTCCAGTCTCGAAATCACCCAACTCAAACGCAAAAAACCCGCCAGCGGCGGGTTCCTGAAAAAAGACTGGCCCCGCGAGCGGGGCCAGTACGTACCTAGTGTCATCACCAGTAATGGTGGCTGGGAGAGGACGTGTTCCTAGGGCTGCAAACGAAGGCTAGCAGAACTTCCCATTGAAGAAAAGTGAACTGAAACATGGAATGGCACCAGATGGAGCGGAACTTCTCATCCGCACGGATTGAGCGATACCGTGCGGCTCGTGCCGGCGATAGAGTCTTGGCAGCTGCGGACTACGCCCGCAATCTGCAACTGGCCGAGTCGATGATGCCAATGTTGAATGTTCTGGAGATTGGGCTTCGCAACGCGGTTCATAGACGCCTGACGCAGCTGTATCGAAAGGAGGACTGGTGGCGTGAATGGTCGGGTCGTTCGGACTTCGCCAGAGTGCTCGGCTCAGTCAATGAAGCCCAAAGCAAGCTGATAGCACGTCGTGAACGAGTCACTTCCGACAAAGTGCTGGCGGAGCTGACCTTTGGCTTCTGGTGCAGTCTATTCAATGCAAGCTACCAGGACGAGCTCTGGAAGCATCTGCGCCTCGCATTTCCTGCTTGCCCTCGCGATGAACGACGCAGAAGAACCGTCTCCGGCGCGCTGAATCAAGTTCGAGCACTTCGCAATCGGGTCTTCCATCACGAACCGTTGCTATGGCTGACACCGAGCCTCAATGAGCAGCACAGCACGGGCGTAGCCTTGATCGAATGGGTCGATCCTACCCTCGCTGCTTGGCTGGCGCGGCACGACCGCTTCCCGGAGGTGTGGTCAGGCCACCCAAAGCGGTGGCGGGCCGCAGACAACCAGTAGGCTCGGATCCGGAGCGACCGTCGACCCTGTCCGGCAGCGCGGTGTCAGGATGATTCGCACCGAAGGCAGATCTTGCGGTTGAGACTGCGCCTTCTACGCGCCGATACTCCATTCGTGCAGTCGGCCTGGGCGCAACCCAATCCAACCGAGGGAGCTCCCTCGGCCTTCTGTCAGTTGCCGATTGATCCCACCGGAACGCCAGAAACACTGACCTTCTTCCCACGTGTTCCGTGTAGTGCGAGGGAGTCCCGCCGCGCCTAGACACTCATGAAGGCATCCATCCACGGCGCACGCCACTCGCTATGGAGGTCCCGCCTGACCAGGCAGGAAAAGCGTCTAGGTTGTTCGCCGGGCAATTCTCCCATAATCGTTCCCTCAATCAACTGGTCGTCGTACCCGAGCGGGAGCCCGGTTGAAAGAAGGCGAAAAGACACGTCGCTTGCGCCAGATCCTCCTCCCTCAAATCGCTCCATGGAAGGAAACATCTGCGACAGGCCAGGCGACGCTGGTCTTACGGAGACGCTGGTAATAGCGTGCTTGTCGTCGACGCCGGAAACCTCGATAAAAAGGTTATAGGGGGACGCGCGGGTACGTGGTCTGCTCGGGTCGTAGGAGCCGGTGAGCCTTACATGCAACGTCGCATCGCCAGCCGCGCACTGCGTGTCCTCGTAGTCGTAGTAGGTAAATCTGTCGAACATCAGCACGAACAGGACCACCAGCGTGGATGCGATGGCTCCGAGGTAGATGATGGTAGATGCCTGAACTCTGTTCATTTCATCTCTCTCTCCAATCGACCGCCGACCCTGTCCGGCTGCGCGGTGTCGGTATTGACCTGGCCGGAGCTGCGTCTTCCAGGCGGGGCATTCCTTTGCCGCGCCGATCATCTGTCCGTGCAGTCGGCAGGTGCGCAACCCAGCCTCGGTTTCTGCGCGAATAGTATCCCTTTCCGTGTTGATTGCGACGAACCAAAGTGTGCGCCTATCAACACCCGGATATCATTCAAAACAAGCGATTTAACTTTGCGCGCTGCATGGTGCATGGTGTTGCCTCGGAGCTTGAAATCTCCTCGAGTACAACGATTGTGGACGTCCTATGTCGGGAGGGTGGCGAAATACAACACCCTCGCGGGAATACGTCATGCCGTGTGTACTCGAGCGGTTTCAACCTCCCGACTCCCTCGCCATTCCGGCGAGGGAGACTTCCTTGGAGGTGGCAAATGCGTCGTTTAAGTTCGGATCTGCATTCCAACGAACAGCCCCAAACCCGCATCGGCATGCATGTGCCGGAGAGTCTGCGTGTCGGATCCTTCTCACATCCCGGTGGTCATCCCCTGCCGGACGGGGGCCGCATTCCTTGCCTGGTGCTGCGCGGGATGTGGATGGACCGGTTTGAGCTGCCGGTGGGCAGCCGTGTGATCGTGGAAGTTGAGAGCAAGCGCATCACGTTGACGTTGGATGAAACGCCGATTCCGGTGCCGTACCGGTATCTGGACCACACCCCGAGGAAGGGTCGCCGGGTGGCGGATACGACAGCCAAAGAGGCGTCGGAGTAACCCGGCTTGGGCCGATGTCTCGGGATGCATCCGGTAGGGTCGCATCCCGATCGACCGCCGACCTCGTTCGAACGTTCGGTAATGGTATGACCGTCAGCGAAGAAGCGCATTTAATTCAGAGGTCATGCGTTCGTCGCACGTAGCAACGTTGCGTGCAGTCGACCGGGGTCCGACCCTACCGAAGCAGCCGGCGGATCCCGGTAGGGTCGCATCCCGATCGACCACCGACCTCGTTCGAACGTTCGGTAATGGCATGACCATCAACGAAGAACAGCATTTCGCGCTGGTGAATTACACTGGATTACGCCCGGTGCCGCACCAGCAACTGCGTCATCAGCGCCCGCAAGGCCGGCGGGCGCACCGGCTTGGACAGGAAGCCCCAGCCGTTCTCCGCTGCCTGCGCCTTCAACGCATCATCGCGTTCGGCCGTAACCAGAATCACCGGCGGCCGTGCCTTCCACAGCTCGCACAGCTGCTCGTACAGGTCCGGCCCATGCCACTGGCCCATGCGTACATCCAGCAGTACCAGCTGCGGCACGTTCAATGCAGAGGCAATCTCCAGCGCGGCATGCGGGCCATCGGCCAGCTCCACCCGGCAGCCCCAGCGTTCCAGCAGGGCGCGGGTAGCCGCACAAACACGCGGGTCATCATCAATGCTCCACACCCGGCACTGCCGCAGCGGGCTGTCATCACCCGAATCCGCAGACACCACCGGGGCAGGGGCGGGCGCCGGTATCGCGTCGGCGCTGCCCAGCGGCACGGTCACGGCGAACACGCTACCGCTGCCCAGTGTGGAGCGTAGGCTGATGCGGTGCCCCAGCAGCCGCCCGATGCGCTCCACGATCGCCAGGCCCAGCCCGGCCCCGCGCTCCTGGTCCACGCCATCATCCAGCCGCCGGAATTCCTCGAAGATCTCGCCCTGCAGGCTCTCCGGAATACCCGGGCCCTGGTCATGCACTTCAATGCGCAGCTGGTCGCCTACCCGGCGGCACCCGATCAGCACCCGCCCACGCGGCGTATAGCGCAGTGCGTTGGAAAGGAAATTCTGCAGGATGCGACGCAGCAGCGCCTCATCGCTTACCACTACCGCACGGGTGTCCACCCAATCCAGCCGCAGCCCACGCGCCTTGGCGGCAATGCCAAACTCGCGCGCCAGTGTTTCCAGCAACGGCGACAGCGCAAACGCGCGCACATGGGTCTGCAGCGTGCCCGATTCCAGCCGCGAGATATCCAGCAGGCTGTTGAGGATGGAATCCTGCGCGGCCAGTGCAGCATCCACATGCTCGCTCAGCTCGCGCGCATCGCCACTCAGCTTGCCGCGCAGCACCGAGACGAACATGCGCGCCGCATTGAGCGGCTGCAGCAGGTCATGCACGGCCGAGGCCACGAAGCGGGTCTTGTAGCGGTTGGCGCGCTCGGCCTCGCGCCGCGCCTCGTCCAGGTCGCGGGTACGCTCGGCCACGCGGTGTTCCAGCGCATCGGCCAGCGAGCGCAGCTCACGTGCGGTGTTCTTGTAGGCGGTGATGTCCGCGTAGCTGGTGACGAAGCCGCCATCGGGCAGCGGGTTGCCACGAATCTCCAGCACCGTGCCGTCGTCCTTCTCGCTCTCGCGCATGTGCGGCCGGCCGCTGCGCAGGTGGTTCAGGCGACGCTCGATGGCCTCGTCAATCGGCCCCGGGCCGAGCAGGCCACGGCGGGCGTTGTACCGAAACGCCTCGGCAATGGGCACACCCACCCGGATCAGGTCCGGCGGGAACCGGAACAGCTCCAGGTAGCGCGCATTCCACGCCACCAGCCGCTGCTCGCTGTCGATCACCACCACGCCCTGCGGCAGGTGCGCCAGGCTGCGGCTGAGCCCGCTGTCGGCCTGCTGGGCGGCCTGCAGCACGCCGTCCTGCGCGGTGCGCAGTTCCTGTGCGTGCTGCTGCAGCACCGCCTCCAGCTCCAGCCGGCTGCGCTGCCGATGCGAGGCCAGGCGGCGTCGCTGCTGCACGAACAGCGCCAGGAAACAGAGCGCCAGCCAGATGCCGCCGGCGGCCAGGGCAGTGCTGCGGCCTACGGCGGCGCTGGCGCCGGCATCGTGCAGCAGGTGCAGCTTCCACTGCGGGTCATCCAGCACGTAGGTCTGCCACAGCATGGGGCGCGGCAGCGAGGGCTGCTCCAGCCGCACCATGCGGCCGCCATCGGCCAGCACATCCAGCGTGCGCGCCTGCAGCGGTTGCAGTGAACGGTCGGCGTACTGGCGGGTGGCCAGCATCTCGCTGCGCTCGGCCGGGGAGAGCGGGCGCAGCAGGCGGTAGCGCCATGCGTCGCCGTTGGCCAGGAACACCACGTCATGCGCATCGCTGGCCATCACGATGTCGGTGCTCTGCAGCCATTCCTGCTCCAGCGCCCGCAGCTCGATCTTGATCGCGATGACACCCAGCACGTCGCCGTCGTGGTTGAGGATCGCCTGCGACAGGAAGTAACCCGGCACCGCCGTGGTCATGCCGATGCCGTAGAAGCGCCCGGTGCCCTTGGCCATGGCCTGCTGGAAGTAGGGCCGGTAGCTGTAGTCCTCACCCACATTCGTGGTGGGCTGGTCCCAGTTGCTGGCGGCCACGGCCACGCCATGGCGGTCGATCAGGGTCAGGGTGGAGGCGCGGGTGACGTTGTTGGCCTGCTGCAGTTTCAGGTTGAGCCGGTGACGCTCGGCGTCATCCAGCGGGTTGCTCACCGCCTGCAGCAGTTCCGGGTCCAGTGCCAATAGCTGGGGCAGGGTGCGGAAGCGATCGATGCGCTGCTGCAGCGTCTGCGCGTACAGGTCCAGCTGCCGCCGCACCTGGCTGCTTTCGGCCGCGAGGGCGCGCTGCTGGGCATAGCGGCCGGCAACCAGGCCAGCCAGGAGCGTACCGCCCACCATGACCAGCAGGGTCAACAGCAACGGGCGGTAGCGGGAGACGCGGTACATGGCGTCAGTTTACGGCGTGCCGGCGGGTGCGCGTTGCACGCACCCGCCGTTGAACATCAGAAGTGAACCTGCGCCCGAAGCTCGAAGATCTCCGGCTTGGTCCGCACACCGCGACGGCTGGCATCAGCCCACACGTAGTTCGCCTGGAACTTGAAGTGGCTGGTCAGGTACCAGTTGGCGCCCACGGTCCAGTCGTGCTGGCGGCCACCGAACACGTCGGCGTCGTCCAGGTCGATGCGGCTGTAACGGGCCAGCAGTTCCACCGCGCCGTAATCGTGCGCCGGCTTCACGTTGGCCACCGCACCCGCGCTGTACGGGCGCGATTCGCCGGTGACAATCCAGCTGCCCATCACGTACTGGCCATCACCGGTGTAATCCGGCTTGCCATCACGGGTGACGGTGGTGCGCAGCGCTTCGGCCTGCACCGAGAACGGGCCATGGATGTAGATGCCCTCCAGGCCGGTGCGGCGGATCTGGTCGGCGGTGACCAGCGAGCCCGAATCCACCAGGCGGATGTCGGTCAGGCCGGCTTCCGGGCGTGCGCGCAGGCGGGCGCTGGCATTGAAGTGCACATCACGGCCGTCGCGGTAGCCGCGCGGGTTTTCCTGCGAATAGGCCAGGCCCAGGTGGATCACATCGCCCGGTGCCTTCACCGGGGTCCACACGCCGCGCACGGCCTGGGTGGTGCCGGGGTTGTCACCCTGCAGGTCCTTGCCGCCATAGGCGCCCACCTGCATCAGGTACTGCGGGCGCTCCAGCACCCACTCGGCACCGGTGCGGCGGCCGGCGTAGAAGGCCTGCACGGGCAGGGCGGTTTCCACGAAACTGCCGGCGCGCGAGGAGGTGTTGGAATCCAGGCCGACCGGGGTCTTCATGTAACCGAAGCGGAAGCGGCCCACGTCCTTGCCGAACAGCGCCTTGCTCTCGAAGCGGAAGAACACGTCCAGCCAGGTGTCGGCCTGGAAGTCGTAGTACACCATCGCGTCGTACACGCCCTTCTTCTTCAGGGTCGCGCCGAACTCCTTGCGGCGCACCGCATCGTCATCTTCGAACGCGTCGGCGCCCGAGAAGTCGTTGAGGTCGTAGGCGATGTTGGCAGTGGCGGCCAGTTCGGTGCCGTCGCTGAAGGACACCTTGGTCGGCCAGTTGTCCCAGTCCGCGGCGGACGCGGCGAGGGGGGCGGACAGGGCGGTGAGGGCGATAAACAGGGGGGTCAGGCGCATGGATATGGTCTGGCTTCTAAAAAGTGGGGCAGAACAACAACGGCCGCGAGCGGGAAAACTGTTGGGCCACAAGGCCCGGAACGACACGGCCACCCGCCGCCGTGGGGGCGCGGTGCCCGTGCAGTGTAGGCACTGGGCTTGGCTGAACAGGGGGGCTAGTACCAATAGGTTATCTGCGTGGCGATGCAGCGGGCGTAAAAAGACCACGCCCGATGCCGCCGCCTGCGGCCGGCATCCCCGTGACACTGCCGGAGTTTCCCATGCACGTTCCCACCGCTGCCCCGCTTGCAGCCAAGCCGTTGCCGTTCTACCGCCAGCTGTATTTCCAGGTGGTGGTGGCGATCGTGCTGGGCGCCATCCTTGGCCATTACGAGCCGGCCTTCGCCGAATCGCTCAAGCCGCTGGGCGATGGCTTCATCAAGCTGGTGAAGATGATCATCGCCCCGGTGATCTTCCTGACCATCGTCACCGGCATCGCCGGCATGACCCACCTGCGCACCGTGGGCCGGGTGTTCGCCAAGTCGATGGCCTACTTCCTGTTCTTCTCCACCCTGGCGCTGATCGTGGGCATGGTGGTGGCGCACGTGGTGCAGCCCGGCGCCGGCATGAACATCAACCCGGCCGACCTGGACCAGACGGCGGTGCACAGCTACGTGGAAAAATCCCACGAGCTGACCCTCACCGGCTTCGTCATGGACATCATCCCGTCCACGCTGGTGAGCGCGTTCGTGGATGGCAACATCCTGCAGGTGCTGTTCGTGGCGGTGCTGTTCGGCATTTCGCTGGCCCTGGTGGGTGAGCGCGGCCGCCCGGTGCTGACCTTCCTGGAGGCGCTGACCGCCCCGGTGTTCCGCCTGGTGCACATCCTGATGAAGGCCGCGCCGATCGGTGCGTTTGGTGCCATCGCCTTCACCATCGGCAAGTACGGGGTCGGCTCGCTGATCAACCTGGCCTGGCTGGTGGGCTCGTTCTACCTCACCGCGTTCCTGTTCGTGGCAGTCATCCTGGGCGTGGTCTGCCGCCTGTGCGGGTTCTCGGTGTTCAAGCTGGCCCGCTACCTGAAGGCCGAACTGCTGCTGGTGCTGGGCACCTCGTCCTCGGAATCGGCGCTGCCGTCGCTGATGGAAAAGATGGAAAAGGCCGGCTGCAGCAAGTCGGTGGTGGGCCTGGTGGTCCCCACGGGCTACTCGTTCAACCTGGACGGCACCAACATCTACATGACCCTGGCCGCGCTGTTCATCGCCCAGGCCACCAACACCGAGCTGACCCTGGGCCACCAGATCGCGCTGCTGCTGGTGGCGATGCTCAGCTCCAAGGGCGCCGCCGGCGTGACCGGGGCGGGCTTCATCACCCTGGCGGCCACCCTGGCGGTGGTGCCGGAAGTGCCGGTGGCCGGCATGGCGCTGATCCTGGGCGTGGACCGCTTCATGAGCGAATGCCGCTCGCTGACCAACTTCATCGGCAATGCGGTGGCCACGGTGGTGGTGTCGCGCTGGGAAGGCGCGCTGGACCGCAACCGCCTGGCGCTGGCCCTGGATGGCCGCGAGGCCGAGCTGCCGCCGCTGGCCACCGACGACCTGCCTTCGCCGCTGACCGCCCCGGCGCGCTGAACACGCCCCTCCCCCTGATGTGTGTGCAGCAGGTCCGTGCCGTCCCCCCTTGGGCGGCACGGCCTGCTTTTTCATAGGGGTTTCCGGTGATGTAAGTTGTCATCGGAGCCCGTCAGGCTGGCGTGGCATACGCCGGCGCACGGCCTGCCTGATGTGCGGTCGCAGCATGATCGCGACAGCGTAGCGACAGGTCCAACACCGCCAACGGGGGTATGATCCCCTGTTCCTCTCGCCCATTCATCTGCAGAAAGCGATGTCCAACGAAGATTTCAAACAGGCCGCCCTCGACTATCACCGCATGTCGCCGCCGGGCAAGATCAAGGTCACGGCGACCAAGCCGATGCTGACCCAGCGCGACCTGTCGTTGGCCTATTCGCCGGGCGTGGCCCACGCCTGCGAAGCCATCCTGGCCGACCCGCAGCAGGCCAGCGAGCTCACCGCCCGTGGCAACCTGGTGGCCGTGATCTCCAACGGCACCGCCGTGCTGGGCCTGGGCAACATCGGCCCGCTGGCCGGCAAGCCGGTGATGGAAGGCAAGGGCGTGCTGTTCCAGAAGTTTGCCGGTATCGATGTGTTCGACATCGAAATCAATGAAAACGACCCGGACAAGCTGGTCGACATCATCGCCTCGCTGGAGCCGACCTTCGGCGGCATCAACCTGGAAGACATCAAGGCGCCGGAGTGCTTCATCGTGGAGCGCAAGCTGCGCGAGCGGATGAACATCCCGGTGTTCCATGACGACCAGCACGGCACGGCGATCATCGTCGGCGCCGCGGTGCTCAACGCCATGGTCGTCACCGGCAAGAAGATCGAAGAAGTGAAGCTGGCCACCACCGGCATGGGCGCCGCCGGTGTGTCGTGCGTGAACATGCTGGTCTCGCTGGGCCTGAAGCCGGAAAACATCCTGGCGTTCGACCGCGAAGGTGTGATCCACACCGGCCGTGCCGACCTGGACCCGGAAAAGAAGCGCTATGCCCGTGATACGGACAAGCGCACGCTGGCCGAGATCGTCGATGGCGCCGATATCTTCCTGGGCCTGTCGGCCCCGGGCATCCTCACCGCGGACATGGTCAAGACCATGGCCAAGGACCCGGTGATCTTCGCGCTGGCCAACCCCACCCCGGAAATCATGCCGGAAGTGGCGCGCGCGGTGCGCCCGGATGCGCTGATCGGCACCGGCCGTTCGGACTACCCGAACCAGATCAACAATGTGCTCTGCTTCCCGTACCTGTTCCGCGGTGCGCTGGACGTGGGCGCCACGGCGATCAACGAAGAAATGAAGATCGCCTGCGTGCACGCGATCGCCGCGATGGCACGCCGCGAAGCCAGCGACCTGGGTTCGGCCTATGGCGATGACACCCCGAGCTTCGGCCGCGACTACCTGATTCCGCGCCCGTTCGACCGCCGCCTGCTGGTGGAGCTGTCGGCCGCCGTGGCCCAGGCCGCGATGGATTCGGGCGTGGCCACGCGCCCGGTGGCCGACATGGGTGCCTACCGCGAGAAGCTGGCCCAGTTCGTCTACCGCACCAGCCTGATGATGAAGCCGGTGTACGACCGTGCGCGCGCGGACAAGCAGCGCGTGGTGTACGCCGAAGGCGAAGAAGAAGTGGTGCTGCGCGCGGTGCAGAACGTGGTCGACGAAGGCCTGGCCTTCCCGATCCTGATCGGCCGCCCGGACGTGATCGAATCGCGCATCGAGCGCATGGGCCTGCGCATGAAGGCCGGCGTTGATTTCGACGTCACCAACATCAACGACGACCCGCGTTTCAACGACTACTGGCAGTACTACCACAACCTCACCGGCCGCCGCGGCGTGACGGTGGCGGCGGCCAAGAACCTGATGCGCTCGCGCCCGACCCTGATCGCGGCGGTGATGGTGGCACGCGGCGAAGCCGATGCGCTGCTCACCGGCGTGGTGGGCCGTTTCCACAAGAAGCTGGGCTACGTGCGCAGCGTGCTGCCGCTGGAATCGAAGGTCACCTCGACCTCGGCCATGACTGGTGTGATCAACCAGCAGGGCGTGTTCTTCTTCGTGGATACGCACGTGCAGGAAGACCCCACCGCCGAGCAGATCTGCGAAGCCACGCTGCAGGCGGCCTACCGCATGAAGCTGTTCGGGATCGAGCCGAAGGTGGCGCTGCTGTCGCACTCCAACTTCGGCAGCCACGATTCCAAGGACGCACTGAAGATGCGCACCGTGCGCGAGCTGCTGCTCAAGCGCAACCCGCGTCTGAACGTGGACGGTGAAATGCAGGGCGATACCGCGTGGGATGAAGCGCTGCGCCAGAAGCTGCTGCCCGACAGCACGCTGAAGGGCCGCGCCAACCTGTTCGTGCTGCCCAACCTGGAAGCGGCCAACATCGCCTACAACCTGGTGCGCGTGTTCACCGACGGCGTGGCGATCGGCCCGATCCTGATGGGCGTGGCCAAGCCGGCGCACATCCTGACCACCAGCGCCACCTCGCGCCGCGTGCTCAACATGACCGCCATTGCCGCGGTGGATGCGCAGATCCGCAAGCAGCTGGAAGCAGAGAAGGCTTAAGCGCCTTCGCTGCATCCGGCGGGAAACGCGAATGGGTAGCTACCGACCGTTGGTCGGTAGACCTTGAAGAAGGGACCGGTGCACCGCACCGGTCCCTTTTGCATTTGATGTTTCCCCGTGTACCGACCAACGGTCGGCACCTACCGTGTGCACGTCGTCCGTGCTTCACGGCCGCAATCTCTCCGCAGTCCCGGCGTCACCCGCCTGCAACCTCCAACGGGCCAAATACCCCCACGCGGCCCGGCCGTGGCGGTGGTCCGCTGGACCCCGCCACCCTGGGCCCGACCACTTCCCCCCTCTGGAACAGCGCCATGCGCACTCGTCCTGCAAAGCGGTACTTCAAGCAGTTGTTCGCGTTGTATGCGGGTCTTGTAAGCGGCAGGTAAACCGAAAAGGGGGCGCATCGCGCCCCCTTTTCTTCACGGTGCGGCAGGCGCCAGCAACTCCACTTCTGCCAGCTGCATCCGGCCCGGCCCTTCAATCCGCAACCGGTACTCGGCATAACGGCCCGGCTTGGCGATCCGGAACGGACGGGTCTGCTGCTGCCACTCGAACGTTTCACCGCTGCGCTGGTCCAGCGTGACCCAGCTGCCACCGGCCGTGCGTGCTTCCAGGGTCCACTTGCCACCCCGGATCGGCGCATTGCCGCTGGTCAGGGTGTACATCGACGGCGTGCCGTCAGACACCCCGGTGAACACCACGCTGCCCTTGCCGCCGAACGGCACGACGGTGCCGGCGTCATCATCGGTCAGCGCCGCCAGCACCTTCCCATCATCCAGCTGCGCACGCGCGCCGCTGCCCAGCAGGTCATGCAGAATCGCCGGGCGTTCACCGCGCGCGGTCAACGAGCGCGGCGCATCGTCCGGCCCGGTGCCCCACCTGGACGGCGCCGGACCCATCTCGAAGTCCAGCGTGGCGCCCTTGGCAATCACCTCATGCGGCACCCACGTTTTCGTCCACGGCTGGCCGTTGATCTTCAGAGACTGCACGTAGACGTTGCGGTCCGAATTTTCCGGGGCATTCACGGTCAGCACCGCGCCGCCCTGCAGTTCCACCTTGGCATGCCTGAACGCCGGCGAGCCGATCGCATATTCCGGCGAGCCCATGCGCAGCGGGTACAGGCCCAGCGAGGCCAGCACATACCACGCCGAGGTTTCGCCGTTGTCCTCATCGCCCGGGTAGCCCTGGCCGATCTCGCTGCCCACGTACAGCCGCGACAGGATCTCGCGCACGTGCTGCTGGGTCTTCCACGGCTGCCCGGCGTACAGGTACATCCACGGAATGTGGTGCGAGGGCTGGTTGCTGTGCGCGTACATGCCCATGCGCACATCGCGTGCTTCGGTCATTTCATGGATGGTGCCGCCGTAGGAACCGGAGAATTTCGGGTCGGCGGTTTCCGGGGTGCTGAAGAACGTATCCAGTTTTTCAGCCAGCTTTTCGCGGCCACCGTACAGGCCGGCCAGGCCTTCGCCATCGTGCGCGGCGGTGAAGGCGAACGTCCAGCCGTTGGATTCGGTGTAATCGTGGCCCCACACGCGCGCATCGTAGTCCTTCGCAGCCACGCGCCAGCTGCCATCGTCCTTGCGGCCCTGGAAGAAGCCGGCGGCCGGGTCGAACACGGTGGCGTAGGTGCCGGCGCGGGCGCGGAAATACGCCGCTTCGGTGCTGTAGCGCTCGCGTGCGGCGGGGCTGCCGGCGGTTTTCGCCAGCGCGGTGGCCATGTTGGCGATGCCGAAATCGTTGAGCGCGCCTTCCATCGTCCACGACATGCCTTCGTGCACGTCGGCGCTGGCGTAGCCACGGAAGGTGGATTTATCCATGCCCTTGCGGCCGACATGGCGGTCCGGCGGCACCACGGTGGCGTTCTTCAAGGCGGCCTGGTAGGCCTCATCCGGATCGAAGCCCTTGATGCCCTTGAGGTAGGCATCGGCGAAGGCCACGTCCGAACTGGTGCCCACCATCAGATCGGCATAGCCCGGCGAGGACCAGCGCGCCACCCAGCCACCGGCGCGGTACTGCTCCAGGAAGCCCTGCACCAGCTGCCCGGCATCGTCCGGGGTGAACAGTGCATACGCCGGCCAGGTGGTGCGGAAGGTGTCCCAGAAGCCGTTGTTGACGTACACCTTGCCATCGCGGATCGGTGCGAAGCTGCGCACCGCGCTGCCATCGGTGTTGTCGTCGGCGGCGCTGGCCTGGCTGGCGTAACGCCAGTCGGGGGCGGCAGCGGTACCGGCATTCTCAAACCCGGAATTCGGGTACAGGTACAGGCGGTACAGGCTGGAATACAGCGTGGTCTTCTGGTCGTCGCTGGCCTGGCCGATGTCGAAGCGGGCCAGGCGCTGGTCCCAGGCGTCCTGTGCGCGGGCGGCGACGGTAGCGAGCGTGTCGTCAGCTGCCAGTTCCAATGCCAGATTGTGGCGGGCCTGCTCGACCGAGATCAGCGAGGTGGCGATGCGCATGGTCACCCGACGGTCGCTGCCCGGGTCGAACTTGATGTAGCCGGTGGGCCGGCCGCTGTTGATGGTGCCGCTGCTGCGCCAGGGTCGGTCGAAGCTGGCCACCACGTACATGCGGGTAGCGCCGTTGGACAGGCCGCTGCGCGTATCGGTGTAGCCCGACAGCGTCTGCGTGGCCGCATCCAGGGTCAGTCCGCCACGCGCGTCGACATTGTCGAACAGCAGGTTGGCATCGCCGTCCTTGGGGAAATCAAACTGGAACAGTGCGGCATGGTCGGTCGGCGCGATGGCGGCGGCAATGCCGTTGTCGAAGCGCACCGCATAGCGGTACGGGCGCGCGCTTTCGCTATCGCGCGAGAACGACAACGCACGCTTGGCGCGGTCCGCTTCCGGCACGCCACGGGTGGCCGACGGCATCACCTGGAAGGTCTGGCGGTCGCCCATCCACGGGCTGGGCTGGTGGCTCAGGGCCAGTGCCTGCAGCTGCGGGCGGTTGGCAGCGTTGTTCTGTTCGTTCCAGCGATACAGCCAGTTCAGCGCGCCGGCATCGGTCACCGGGGTCCAGAAGTTGAACCCGTGCGGCACCGCCGTGGCGGGGAAGTTGTTGCCACGCGAGAAGGTGCCGTTGGCCTGGGTGCCGCGGGTGGTGAGCACCCAGTCGGACGGGCGGGCCGGGGCGGTGCGCGGCTGGCTGTCCAGGCGTACATCGTCGATCCAGCCGGACACCGGCGCGTTGGCGGCGCTGTCCAGATCCAGTTCGATGGCGACCACGCGACGGCCACGCAGTGCTTCCACATCGCCCAGGCGCACCGACTTGTGCGCCCACTGCTGCGGGTAGAGGGTCTTGGAATCCCCTTGGGCCTTGGCGCCGAGCGCAATCCCGTGCAGGTCGCGCGCGGCGCTGGCCGAGACCCGGCTGCCATCGTCCAGCACCAGGTCCAGCGAAACGTAGGTGGAGGCCACCGTGTCCTCGCCCACGATCTCCGGCAGCACCAGCCAGGACAGCGTGGTGTCGGCGTCGATGGTCACATCGGTGCTGAACAGCGTGGTGCTGGCGGTGCCGCCGGCACTGGCGTAGTGCAGGGCACGCAGGCCGCTGTAGCCCACCCCGGGCTTGGCCGCATACGGCGCTTCCGGGCCCTTGCCGATCTTCACCTGCACGTCGCTCTTGCTGGCCTGCGGGGCGGGTTCGCCGGGCTCGAAGGAGGTCTGCAGGCCCTGCGCGAAGACGGGCAGGGCAACCGGCGCGCAGGCCAGGGCGAGGGCCAGCGGAAGCAGGGCGCGGCGGGCAGGGCGGGGGTGCGGCAGGGTCATGCAGGGATCTCCCGGGTGGGACAGGCGGCAGGCGGAGCCCGCATCGGCGACTTCGGCAGACAGCATCACGCCGGCCGCCTGGAAGGGCAGTCGAAGCGATGCAGGTCCGGCGGGGGACGGGCCATGCGATCGGGTGTTTGATCGGAACGCACCCGATCCTGCAACACCCGGAGCGGGCTTGGCAAGTGAAATTAGTTCGATCTAAACCCGGAAAAATCGCATATCGGCGTTTTGCTGGCGGCGTCCCGCACGGAACCGGCCGCGCCGCGCGCGGCGCCCCGGGTGCTAGAATCGAGCCCCTCGCAATTCCTTTCCGTGCCCCGCCATGAGCCATACCGCCACCGCGCCCGCCAATGCCGAAAAGCGTTACACCGTGCACCGCAGCGACCTGCCGCTGAGCTGCCCGACGCCGGAGATGGCGCTGTGGAACTCGCACCCGCGCGTGTACCTGCCGATCGAAGACGAGCCGAACTGCGAAGCCGCGTGCCCGTACTGCGGTTCGGTCTTCGTGCTGGCCGACTGAGCGGGCGGAACCGAACGTGCGCCGACTGACCGTGGTGCAGCTGCTGCCGGCGCTGCACTCCGGCGGGGTTGAGCGCTCGACGCTGGAAATTGCCGCCGCGCTGGTCGCGGCCGGGCACCGCGCCATCGTGGTTTCCGCCGGTGGCCGGCTGGTCGAGCCGCTGCTGGCCAGCGGCGCCGAACACCTCACCCTGGATATCGGCCGCAAATCGCTGTGGACGCTGCGCCACGTGCGCACGCTGCGCAACCTGCTGGCCGAAACCGGCGCGGACATCGTGCACGCGCGCTCGCGCCTGCCGGCCTGGCTGGGCTACTACGCCGTGCGCAACCTGCCGGCGGCCACCCGCCCGCACTGGGTGACCACCGTGCATGGCTTGAATTCGCCCAGCCGCTACAGCGCGGTGATGACCAGCGGCGAACGGGTCATCTGCGTGTCCAACTGCGTGCGCGAATTCGTGCTCCAGCATTACCCGAGCGTGCCCCCGGAGCGCCTGCAGGTGATTCCCCGTGGCGTGGATACCGCGCAGTTCCCGCGCGTGGGCCGCCAGGACCGGCGCCCGCGCCTGGCGGTGGCCGCGCAGCATCCAACGCTGGCCGGCGATGCGCCGCTGCTGTTGTTGCCGGGCCGTGGCACCCGCCTCAAGGGGCATCGCCATGCGCTGGGGCTGCTGGCCGCGCTGCATGCGGCCGGGGTGCGGGCGCTGCTGTGGATGCCGGGCACCCGCGAGCCGGGGCGTGAGCGCTACGTGGCCGAGCTGGAGGCGCAGGCGCGCAGCCTGGGCATCGCCGATGCGGTGCTGATGACCGCGCCGACCTCGCGCATCGCCGAGGCCTACGCCGCCAGCGATCTGGTGCTGCAGCTGTCCGACAAGCCCGAGGCCTTTGGCCGCACCGTGGTCGAAGCGTTGTCGGTGGGCCGACCTGTACTGGGCTGGAACCAGGGCGGGGTGGGCGAGCTGCTGCAACACCTGCAGCCATCCGGCGCGGTACCCTTGGGCGACGCCGGGGCATTGCAGGCGCGTGCGCTGCAGTTGCTGGCGCAGCCGCCGTCGCTGCCCTCGCGTATTCCGTTCACCCTGCAGGCGATGCAACGTGACACGCTCCAGCTCTATACCTCCCTCGCTGGCTGAGCCGGTCAAGGCGCCCGGTTCGCCGGGCTTCCGCGCGGGCCGCTGGGCGCCGTGGTGGGTCATTGCATTCGTGGCACTGCTGCCGCTGCCCGGCGTTGCCGAAACCGTACTGGGCCTGGGCGCGATCTACGCCGCCGCGCGCATGGTCCAGCTGCGTCTGCAGGGCAAGCAACGCATGCTCAGCAGCCCGGCCTGGGCGCTGACCAGCATCCTGTTCCTGGGCTACTGGCTGCCACAGGCGTTCTCCGCCTTCGATGCGATCGATCCGGGCGCGGCGTGGCGCAAGACCGCTGCCGGCCTGCGCTATCTGCCCTTCATGTGGCTGGTGGCGATCGCGGTGGCCACGCCGGAGCGACGCGCACTGACCCTCAAAGGCATTGCGCTGATTACCGGGGTCTGGACGCTGGACGGACTGGCGCAGGCCGTACTCGGTACCAGCCCGCTGTTCTGGTCGATGGACCAGTTGAAGTGGGCGATCAGTGGGCATGGCTTGTGTTCACCGGCGGAGATGGCGGCAGCCGATCGCCTGAGCGGCGTGCTGGGGCCGTGCAATCTCAAATTCGGCCAGGTGCTGGCGAGCCTGTCACCGTTCCTGCTGTTTGCCGCCGCCGCGCGCTTCGGCCGTTGGGGCTGGATGCTGGTGGCGGCTGCCGTGGGCGTGGTGCTGGTGCTGGCCGGTTCGCGCGCGGCGTGGCTGACCTATGCGCTGGTGCTGGTGTTTTCCGGCTGGCGCCTGCTCGGCGCGCGCGGCCTGCTCGCGTGCCTGGCGGTGGGCCTGGTGGCGGCGGTGGCACTGGCCGCCGGCTCGCACCAGGTGCGCGATCGGTTGGAGCGTACCGCGATGGCGTGGGAAGGCGAGAGCGATGGCGTGAACCAGGCGTTGTCCGGGCGCGCGCAGATCTGGGCCGCGGCGGGCTGCATGATCGAGCAGCATCCGATCAACGGCGTAGGCGCACGGGGTTTCCGCGATGCCTACCCCGATTGCAATCCGCGCCCTGAAGAACAGGAAGTGTGGGGCGCCGGCCCGGCGTTGCACGCGCACCAGATCCTGCTGGAGATCCTGGCCGAAACCGGCGTGCTCGGGTTGCTGCTATGGCTGGCCGCCGCGGCGCAGGCGTGGCGCGCGTGGCGCTTCGCACCGCTGCCGGCACGCGAGCGGGCCCGCCCGGCGATGCTCGCCCTGGCGTTCACTGTGTTCCCGATCAACACCCACCTGGCGTTCTATTCCACCTTCTGGGGCGGCCTAACGCTACTGCTCGCCGCCCTCTACGCAGGCAGCCTGCTGGCCAGCGACGACCCGTAGAGCCACGCCCTGCGTGTCTCAAGCAACGTCAGCCACTTCGTAGAGACACGCCATGCGTGTCCCACGTAACGCCGGCCACTTCGTAGAGACACGCCATGCGTGTCCAGCGCGATCCCCGACACCCCGCGCAGACACGCATGGCGTGTCTCTACAGGCCTCTGCACCATGCGTAGGGATACTGGCCCGCTTGCTCCGCCAACCCTGCCCGCAACGGGTTGGCAACGATGTAACGTGCGGCCTGCAACAGCGATTCTTCCCGCCTCAACGCATGGTCGTGATACCCGCGCTGCCAGACCCGGTCGCCACCCATCAATCGGCTGCTGCGCGATTTGAAGATGTTCATGCAGGTGGCGAGGGTGCCGGATCTGAGTTCGATCAACCAATGCACGTGGTCGGGCATCACCACCCAGGCATGCGTGCGGCTGCGACCGCTGCGCTCCACGTGGCGCATTGCTTCGATGACGGCGTGGGCGTTCTCGGGCACCTCGAACCATGGCCGCCGATGGTGGGTGACCGTGGTGAGGATGTAGAGGGCCCCGACCGCCGACACCCGCCCGCGTTGAAGGCGTGAGCTGGACATGGGAGCAGCGTGGGGCCGTGGGTGCGGACCGGGTATCGGCAGAAGCCACAGCCAGGCGTAGGGGCACGCCTTGCGTGTCAGGGCGTCAGCGCGTGGTAGCCGGCAGTACGTGGGACACGCATGGCGTGTCGCTACGCGGGGCGCGCGTTATTTGTAGAAATCGCTGCGGCCGCCCGGTTGGCGCTTGAAGCGGCGGTGGATCCACAGGTACTGGTCAGGGGCCTCGCGCACCATTGCTTCGATGGCCTGGTTGACCCGCGCGGTATCGGCTTCCACATCTTCGCTGGGGAAGTTCTCCAGCGGCGCGCCGATCTTCAGGAAGTACTTCCCGCCTTCGCGGCGGTGGAAGTACGGAATCACCGCGCAACCGGTCATCCGCGCCAGCTGGTGGGTGGCGGTGATGGTCGAGGCGGTGTGCCCGAAGAACGGCACGAACACGGTGTCCTTGCCGCGCATGTCCTGGTCCGGCGCGTACCAGAGGAAGCCGCCCTTCTTCAGGTGCCGCACGGTGGCGCGGATGTCCTCGTTGGCATACATCGCCTTGGCATAGCGCAGCCGGCCGAACTTCACCGCCCATTCGTACACCGGGTTGCGGTGCTTGCGGTACATGCCCGACAGGTCGACGTGGTCGCACAGCAGCCGCCCGCACATCTCCAGGGTCATGAAATGGCCCGATACCAGCAGCACGCCACGGCCTTCGGCCTGCATGCGATGCAGGTGCTCCAGGCCTTCCACCTGCACCTTCGGGCGGATGCTGTCGATGCTGCCCCACCAGGCCCGGGCGAATTCGAAAATGCCCACGCCCAACGCGTCGAAGCTGTCACGCAGCAGGCGCTGGCGCCAGGCGTCGTCCTTTTCGGGGAAGCACAGCTTGAGATTCACCTCAGCCGCGCGCCGGCGGCTGCTGGCCACATGGTAGGCCACCGTGCCCACGCCCCGGCCGAGTGCGCGCTGCAGGCCCCAAGGCAGCCGGGCGACCACAAAGGCGGCCAGGATGAAGGCGAAGGTCGGCCAGTGGCGGGGATTGCGCAGGGACGGCCGGGTAGCGGTGGAAGCGTTATCTGACATGCCCCGATTCTAAGTCATGCGTCCCCGCAGGTGCGTCAGCGGGGATCGGCCCGCTCCCGCATGTTTTTCCCGGTGCCGCTCCCGTATCCTCTGCGCATGCGTAAAAGTCCCGTCGAATGGATCCTGCGCGGCCTGTATTCGGTCGTGCTGTACCTGTTGCTGCCCATCACCGTGTACCACCTGGTCTGGCGCGGATTCCGGGTGCGCGAGTACTTCCAGCGCTGGGACGAGCGTTACGCTTCCTATCCCGATTCCACCGCGCAGCCGCGGGTCTGGCTGCATGCGGTCTCGGTGGGCGAGGTGAACGCGGCCGCGCCGCTGGTCAACGCGCTGCGCCAGCTGCGCCCGGACATTCGCTGGGTGATCACCACCATCACCCCGACCGGGTCGGAACGGGTGCGCTCGCTGTGGGGCGATGCGGTGGACCACGTGTACCTGCCGTATGACGTGCCAGGCAGCGTCGGCCGCTTCCTGGGCCACTTCAAGCCCAGCCTGGCGCTGATCCTGGAAACCGAGCTGTGGCCGAACCTGCTGTTCGGTTGCCGCGACCGGGGCATTCCGGTGTACATCCTCAACGCCCGGCTGTCGGCGCGCTCGCTGCGCGGTTACCGCCTGCTGCGCCCGCTGATCGGGCGCACGCTGCGCACCGTCACCTGCGTGGCCGCACAGTCGGCCGACGACGCCGAGCGCTTCATCGAACTGGGCGCGCTGCCCGAACAGGTCAAGCCGCTGGGCAACCTGAAGTTCGACATCGCCACGCCGAACGTGCGCGAGTTCACTGCCAGCTTCCATGCCGCCGTGCCCGGCACGCGCCCGGTATGGATTGCGGCCAGCACGCACGAGGGCGAGGAGCAGGCCACCATCGACCTGCACCGTCGCCTGCGTGCTGAAATACCCGGCCTGCTGCTGCTGTGGGCGCCGCGCCATCCCGAGCGCTTCCCGCGCGTGGAAGCGCTGGCGCGCGAGCAGGGCTGGAAGGTCAGCACGCGCCGCCAGCAACACTGGCCGCAGGCCGACAGCGACGTGTTCGTGATCGATACGCTGGGCGAACTGATGGCGTTCTATGGCTGCGCGCAGGTGGCGTTCGTCGGTGGCAGCCTGCAGCCGATCGGCGGGCACAACCTGCTGGAGCCGGCGGCCATGGGCACCGCCACGGTGACCGGCCCGCACCTGCACAACTTCGCCGAGATCTCCCGGCGCATGCGCGAAGCGGGCGCAGTGTTGATTGCCGATGACGTGGCCGGGGTGGGCGACGCCCTGCTGACGCTGCTGCGCGATCCCGAGGCGCGCGAGGACATGGCCAGCGCAGGCTGTGCATTGGTCAGCAACGGACGTGGTGCGCTCAAACGCACGGTGGAGCTGATTGCTCCGCAGCTTCCGCCGCCGCTGGACCCATGAAAAAAGCCACCCTTGCAGGTGGCTTTTTCGTTTCCGGTTACGCCTGGGTTACTGGCCGTTGACCGTGGTGCTGGGGGTCGCGGCCTGCTGGGTCAGCAGACGGTTGATGTCCTGCAGGTCGGCGATGTCCAGCGTGCCGACGGCCTGGCCCAGCTGCAGGCGGTTCTGCAGGAAGGTGTAACGGGCGTTGGCGTACTCGAGCTGGGCCGAGAACAGGATGCGCTGGTTCTGGATCACGTCCAGCACGGTGCGGGTACCCACTTCCAGGCCGACCTGCGACGCGTCGTACGCGCTCTGTGCCGAGACCACCGCCAGGCGGCGCGCTTCCACTTCGCTGATGCCGGCCACCAGGGTCTGGTAGGCGTTGCGGGTGTTGCGGTCCAGGGCGCGCTTCTGCTGCTCGTAGCCATCCTGGGCAATGTCACGCTGGGCCAGCGCCTGGCGCACGCCGGACTGGGTGGCGCCGCCGGAGAAGATCGGCACGCTCAGGGTCAGGCCGACGCTGTTGCTGCGCGCATCCGGGCTGAAGTTCGACCCGCTGCCGACCACGTCGCCCCAGCTGGCCTGGCGGCCGACGCTGGCGCCGAGCGAGAGGGTGGGGAGGTGGCCCGCACGCGCCGCCGACACGCTGGCTTCAGCCGCGCTCACCTGCAGCTCCTGCGCCTTCAGCGCCGGGTTCTGGGCGACCGCCTCGTTGACCAGCTGGTCAACGGTGGCGTACTTGGCCGGCAGTTCCGGGCGGAAGTCGGCCGGCAGTGCACGCAGGTCGGTAACCGGCTGGCCGGTCAGTTCGGTCAGCGCCTGGTAGGCGTCGGCCAGGGTGTTCTGCGCGATGATCGTGTTGGCGCGAGCCTGGTCGTACTGGGCGCGGGCTTCATGCACGTCGGTGATCGGGGCCAGGCCCACTTCCAACCGCTTGTCGGCGAAGTCGAACTGCTTCTTGGCCGCCGCTTCGTTGGTCTGCGCCGCCGACAGCGATTCAATGCCCACCAGCACGTTGAAGTACGCCGCCGAGCTGCGCACGATCAGGTCGTCGTTGGCCGAATCGAGGTTGAAGTCGGCCGCCTTGCTGAGCTCACGCTGCGCACGCAGGTTGGCGAACTGGGTGAAGTTGACCAGCGTCTGCGAACCACTGATACCGTAATTGCGGTTCTTGGTGGTGTAGGACGTCGAACTCACATCGTGGTTCGGGTTGGTGCGGTTGCGGGTGAGCGAGGCTTCGCCATTGATCTGCGGCAGCAGTGCGGCACGGGCCTGCACGGCGCCTTCCTTGTCGAACAGACGGGTCGATTCAGCCGCAGACAGCTGCGGATCGCCGTTGCGCGCCATTTCGTAGACCTGCAGCAGGTCGGCGGCAGAGGCGGTCATGGGCAGCAGGGCGGCGGCCAGCGCAATAGCGAGGGATCGGCGGATCATTGCGGCTTCCTTGGACTCAGAGATGGAACTGGGGTGCCGGCGCGGCACCGCGCAGGTAATCGATATCGGTTTCAAACAGCGAATCGCTGATGCTGCCATCGGTCTTGACCAGCACCGCTTCCATTGCCGGCGAATGGCCACGGATCACGAACAGGCGGCCACCGGTACGCAGCCACTGGGTGAAGCGGGCGGGGATGGTCTCCACCGCGCCGGTGACGCAGATGGCATCGAAGCGGCGCTCGGTATCCCAGGTCAACGCGTCGGCGGTTTCAATGCGGACATTGGTGCCCAGGCCGGTTGCATCCAGGCGCGCACGCGCCGCCACGGCCAGTTCCGGGTCGATTTCCAGGCTCAGCACTTCGCGCGCCAGGGCGCCCATGCAGGCGCTGAGGTAGCCGCTGCCGGTGCCGATTTCCAGCACTTCGTCGCCCGGCTGCAGGTTCAGCGCCTGCAGGGTGCGGCCTTCGATGACCGGCTTCATCATCTTCTGGCCGTTACCGAGCGGCAGCTCGACATCGGTATAGGCGAGGGTACGGTTCGCATCGGCGACGAACGCCTCGCGCGGCAAACGTGCCAGTACGTCGAGCACACGGATGTCCAGCACGTCCCAGGGACGGATCTGCTGTTCAACCATCAGTTCGCGGGCGTGGGCGTAATCGATCGTCATGAGGTTCTTAATCCAGCGCAGTGGGCCGGCCATTTTACCGGTGCCGGGAGCCGGCGGCGCGCTGAGAGCATCGCTGCCGTCGCGCCGGGGTCGCAGTGCCGGAAGTCACCGCGACCTCCGGTCCATTCATGTTGTCATCACCGCCCGGGGCGGGTGGCGTAAGCCCTCAGGAAGAAGGTCACGCTGGCCTCGACATGGGCGTCGGCGTCGCACTCGGCCGGGGCCGTTCGCAGCCCGCACATCATATGCGTATGCAGCTCACCTTTGATGAGGGTGAAGAACTGCAGGGCGGCGGTCTGGAAGTCGGTGATCTCCAGTTCGCCACGCTCGGTGCGGGCCCGCAGGAACTCGGCCAGGGCATCGCTGGTGCGCTGCGGGCCGGCCACCCAGAACATCTCGCGGATACGGTCGTCGGTATCGGGGGCCATCATCACCCGCTGCACGGCGACGGCCGCCGGCGAGGTGATCATGGTGAAGAAGGCCCGGCCGATGCCCAGCAGCTGCTCGCGCAGCGCGCCATCGGCGTCGGTGACGAACAGCGCGTCCGGCAGCATCTCGACGCAGGTTGACTTCACAGCTTCGGTGAAAAGCGTCTCTTTGTCGCCGAAATGGCTGTAAACGGTCAGCTTGGACACGCCGGCCTGGGCCGCGATGCTGTCCATGCTGACGCCGCCATACCCTTGGTCCACGAACAATGCCTTGGCCGCATCAAGGATGGCCGCGCGCTTGCCCAGATCCTTGGGGCGGCCGGGCCCGGCTGCCTTGGCGGCAGGCTTGGACGGCACGGCGGAAGTGGTCGGATCGGTCATGCAAACAATACTAGACCAATCGGTTCGATATTTATACTATACCGACTGGTTCACTATTAGCCGTCATGGAATAGAGTGTCGCTTCCAGGCGGTTTCCCCCGGTAATTCAAGGTCCAGGACCTCATGAACAACTTGCGATGGATGGGCGGTAGCCTGCTGGCGTTGATGCTGGCGGCGTGTGGCAAACAGGATGCCGAGCCGGCCGCACCGATCCCGGTGCTGGTGGTGCAGCCGGGCACGGTGAGCGGCCAGGAAGTGGCGGCCTACCCGGGCGAGGTGCATGCGCTGCAGGAAAGCCCGCTGTCGTTCCGGGTCGGGGGCAACCTGGTCAAGCGGCACGTCGATGCCGGCCAGCGCGTGCGCAAGGGCGAGCTGCTGGCCGAACTGGATGCCGCCGATTTCGCCTCGCAGGCAAGCGCCTCGCAGGCGCAGCTGGCCGCAGCCGAAGCCGACCTGGTGCGCGCCCGCGATGACCAGAAGCGCTACGCCACGCTGGCCGAACAGCAGCTGGTCAGCCAGTCCACCCTGGATGCACAGACCGCCGCGTTCAAGGCCGCGCAGGGGCAGGCCAATGCCGCCCGCGCCAACCTGGCGGTGGCCCGCAACCAGACCGGCTACGCGCAGCTGCGCGCGCCGGCCGATGGCGTGATCGCCAGCCGCCAGGCCGAAGCCGGGCAGGTGGTCGGCGCCGGGCAGACGGTGTTCACCCTGGCCGCCGATGGCGGCCGCGAGGTACTGATCGCCCTGCCGGAAAGCAACATCCGTGATTACCAGGTTGGCCAGGACGTGCAGGTGGAGCTGTGGAACAAGCCGGGCCAGATGCTGCCGGGCACGATCCGCGAGATCGCCCCGGCTGCCGATGCACAGGCGCGTACCTACGCCACCCGGGTCAGCCTGGCGCCGGAGGCGGCCGCTGAAGTGGAACTGGGCCAGAGCGCGCGCGTGTTCGCCGCCGCTGGCCGCACCGGCACATTGCAGCTGCCGCTGGGCGCGGTGCTGCGCGGCGCCGATGGCAAGGCCAGCGTGTGGGTGGTGAACCCGTCCAATGGCGCGATCAAGGCCACGCCGGTGACCGTGGGTGCCTATGGCCCCGACGCGGTGCCGGTGCTGTCCGGCGTGGCCGCACAGGATTGGGTGGTGGCCGCCGGCGGGCACCTGCTGCGCGAAGGCCAGGCGGTCACCCCGGTGGACCGGCAGAACCGCCCGGTGCTGAAGCCGGCCGCCGCGCCTGCTGCCACGGCCAAGGGGCACTGAGCTCGTGCGCCGGTTCAATCTTTCCGAATGGGCGCTGGGCAACCGCGCGCTGGTGCTGTTTGCCATGCTCGCCTTCGCCATCATCGGCGCCTGGTCGTACAAGCACCTGGGCCAGTCCGAGGATCCGCCGTTCACCTTCAAGGTGATGGTGGTGCGCACGATGTGGCCGGGCGCCACCGCCGAGCAGGTCTCGCGGCAGGTGACCGAGCCGATCGAAAAGGCGCTGCTCAATACCGGGCAGTACGAATTCATCCGCTCGTACTCGCGCCCGGGCGAATCGCAGGTGATCTTCGCGGCCAAGGACAGCCTGCGTTCCAAGGCGATCCCGGAACTGTGGTACCAGGTGCGCAAGCGCGTGGGCGACATCAAGCCGACCCTGCCGCGCGAAATCGTCGGCCCGTTCTTCAACGATGAGTTCGGCGATACCTTCGGCAACATCTACGCACTGACCGGTCAGGGCTTCGACTACGCGGTGATGCGCGACTATGCCGACCGCATCCAGCTGGAACTGCAGCGGGTGCCGGACGTGGGCAAGATCGAGCTGGAGGGCCTGCAGGACGAGAAGGTCTGGATCGAGCTGTCCAACACCAAGCTGGCCACGCTGGGCGTGTCGCTGCAGCAGGTGCAGCAGGCGCTGGCCGACCAGAATGCGATTGCCGCCACCAGCTTCTTTGAAACCCCTACCGACCGCGTGCAGCTGCGCGTCACCGGGCAGTTCCAGAGCGTGGACGACATCCGCCGCTTCCCGATCCAGGCCGGCGACCGCACCGTGCACCTGGGCGACATCGCCGAGGTCAAGCGCGGCTTTGCCGACCCGGCCTCGCCGAAGATGCGCTTCATGGGCGAAGACGCCATCGGCATCGCGGTGGCGATGAAGGACGGCGGCGACATCCTCAAGCTGGGCACCACCCTGGATGCCGAGTTCGAGCGCCTGCAGAAGACGCTGCCCGCCGGCATGCAGCTGCGCAAGGTCTCCGACCAGCCGCATGCAGTGGAAGAATCGGTGGGCGAGTTCGTGCAGGTGCTCACCGAAGCGGTGGTGATCGTGCTGCTGGTGAGCTTCTTCTCGCTGGGCCTGCGCACCGGCCTGGTGGTGGGCGTGACCATCCCGCTGGTGCTGGCGATGACGTTCTTCGTCATGCACTACTTCGACATCGGCCTGCACAAGATCTCGCTGGGCGCGCTGGTGCTGGCGCTGGGCCTGCTGGTGGACGATGCGATCATCGCGGTGGAGATGATGGCCACCAAGATGGAGCAGGGCTACGACCGCCTGCGCGCGGCCAGCTTTGCGTGGGAAAGCACCGCGTTCCCGATGTTGACCGGTACGCTGATCACCGCCGCCGGCTTCCTGCCGATTGCGACCGCGGCGTCCAGCACCGGTGAATACACCCGTTCGCTGTTCCAGGTGGTGACCATCGCGCTGGTGGTGTCGTGGATCGCGGCGGTGCTGTTCATTCCGTACCTGGGCGACAAGATGCTGCCGGACCTGTTCAATCCGCAGCCGCCCAAGCCGGGCAGCGTCGCCGCGCGCTGGCAGGCCCGCCGCGCGGCATGGGGCGACCGCTACCCCGCGTTGGCACGCTGGATCGTGCCCAAGCAGCACGCACACGACCACGACCCGTACCAGCGTCCGTTCTATACCCGCTTCCGGCGCTTCCTGGATACCTGCCTGCGCCATCGCTGGTGGGTGATCGGGGCCACCGCGGCGCTGTTCGTGTTCTCCCTGCTGATCTTCCGCTTCGTGCCGCAGCAGTTCTTCCCGGACTCGACCCGGCCGGAACTGATGGTGGACATCGAGCTGGCGGAAGGCGCCTCGCTGGAGGCGACCAAGGCGCAGGCGGCAAAGCTGGAAAAGCTGCTGCACGGCCGTGAGGGCATCAGCAACTACGTGGCCTACGTGGGGACCGGTTCGCCGCGTTTCTACCTGCCGCTGGACCAGCAGCTGCCCGCCACCAATTTCTCGCAGTTCGTGGTGCTGACCGAAGACGCCGACGCGCGCGAGGCCACCCGCGACTGGCTGATCAAGGACGTGATTCCCCAATTCACCGACGTACAGATGCGCGTGACCCGCCTGGAAAACGGACCGCCGGTGGGCTACCCGGTGCAGATGCGCATTTCCGGCGAGCACATCGACCAGGTGCAGGCGATCGCGCGGCAGGTGCAGGCCAAGGTGCGCGAGAACCCGCACGTGATCAATGTCAACCTGGACTGGAGCGAGCCGAGCAAGGTGGTGCGGCTGGTGATCGACCAGGATCGTGCGCGCGCGCTGGGCGTAAGCAGCGCGCAGGTGAGCCAGTTGCTGGGCACCTCGCTGTCGGGCATGAGCGTGAGCACGTACCGCGAAGGCAACCGCCTGATCGAGATGCTGCTGCGCGGGCCGGAGAACGAGCGGGTTCGGCTGGACATGCTGGGCAGCCTGGCCATTCCTACCGCCAGTGGCACCTCGGTGACGCTGTCGCAGGTGGCGCGGCTGGAGTATGTGTTCGAAGACGGCATCATCTGGCACCGCGACCGGCTTCCGACGGTGACCGTGCGCGCCGACGTCGGCGACGCCACGCAGCCGCTGGACGTGGTGCAGCAGATCCTGCCGACGCTGGATGGCATCCGTGCCGAGCTGCCGTCGGGGTACCTGCTGGAGACCGGCGGCACGGTGGAAGATTCGGCGCGCGGACAGGATTCGATCAAGGCCGGCATGCCGCTGTTCCTGATCGTGGTGGCCACGCTGCTGATGCTGCAGCTGCGCAGCTTCTCACGCGCCGCGATGGTGCTGGTGACCGCACCGCTGGGCATCATCGGGGCCACGTTGTTCCTGCTGCTGTTCCGCGCCCCGTTCGGATTCGTGGCGTTGCTCGGCACCATCGCGCTGGCCGGCATGATCATGCGCAATTCGGTGATCCTGATCGACCAGATCCAGCAGGACATCGATGCCGGGCATGACCGCTGGCACGCGATCATCGACGCCACGGTACGTCGTTTCCGCCCGATCGTGCTGACCGCGCTGGCGGCGGTGCTGGCGATGATCCCGCTGTCGCGCAGTGCGTTCTACGGCTCGATGGCGATTTCGATCATGGGCGGGCTGATCGTCGGCACCGTGCTGACCCTGGTGTTCCTGCCGGCCCTGTACGCGGCGTGGTTCCGGGTGAAGCCGGACGAGGCCCGGTAGGGCCTCGTCCGGCGCTGCCATGCCCAGGGGGCATGGCAGCCTTGTGTATCCCGAACGGGATGCACAAGGGGTAGAGCGGACTGTCAGTCCGCTGCCGTTCGCGCGGTGTGTGGGTCTGCGCCGAGAGCAGCGGACTGACAGTCCGCTCTACCAGTCCGCTGCCGTTCGCGCGGTGTGTGGGTCTGCGCCGAGAGCAGCGGACTGACAGTCCGCTCTACCTCTGCGCCGCCGCTTATCCCAGGCGCGCCAACACCGCGTCGGTGGCCTGCGTGGTGCTCACCGCCTGGCCCTTGGCGGCCAGGTCGGCGGTGAACACCCCATCGTCCAGCGCGGCATGTACGGCCGCTTCCACGGCGGCCGCTTCGGCTTCCAATCCCAGCGAATGGCGCAGCAGCATCGCAGCGCTGAAGATCGTGGCGTACGGGTTGGCGATGCCCTTGCCAGCGATATCCGGCGCAGACCCGTGGATCGGCTCGTAGATCCCGACCGCACCCGGCTCACCCAACGACGCCGACGGCAGCAGGCCCAGCGAACCGGCCAGCATCGAAGCTTCGTCGGTGAGGATGTCGCCGAACATGTTCTCGGTCACGATCACGTCGTACTCGCGCGGCTTGGCCAGCAGGTGCATGGCCATCGAATCCACCAGCTGGTGCTCCAGCGCGATCTCCGGGAATTCCTCGCGGCCGATCCGCGCCGCCACGTCACGCCACAGGCGCGAAGTTTCCAGCACGTTGGCCTTGTCCACCGAGGTGACCTTGCCACGGCGCTGCCGTGCCAACCGGAACGCGCTGCGCATCACCCGCTCGATTTCGCCCACGCTGTAGCTGCACAGGTCACTGGCGGTGTCGGCGGTGCGCGTCTTCTCGCCGAAGTAGATGCCGCCGGTGAGTTCGCGCACCACCACGAAGTCCACGCCCTCCAGCAGCTCGGCCTTGATCGGCGAGGCGCCCAGCGCGGCCGGGTGGGTCCGCACCGGGCGCAGGTTGGCATACAGCCCCAGCGCCTTGCGGATGGCCAGCAGGCCCTGTTCCGGGCGCACTTTCGCGTTCGGGTCGGACCACTTCGGGCCGCCCACCGCGCCCAGCAGGATCGCATCGGCCTGGCGGCAGGCCTCCAGCGTGTCCGCCGGCAGCGGCTCGCCGTGGCGGTCGATGGCGATGCCGCCGATATCGTGTTCGCTGAAATGGAAGGTGTGGGCAAAGCGTTCGGCCACCGCGCCCAGCACCGCAACCGCGGCCGCGGCGACTTCCGGACCGATGCCATCACCGGGCAATACGACAATCTCAGCGTGCATGTTCACTCTCGTAACGTTCAATGTCAGGGGTACGACCCAACAGATACCCCAACTGGTCCACGCCTTCCAGCAGACAGGTCTGGGAGAAGCCGTCCAGCGGGAAGGAATACACCCGTCCATCGGGCGTGCGCAGCTCGCGCGAGGCGATGTCCACGGTCAACGCGTCGTCGGGGCGCTGCATCAGCGTCTGCACGTCGGCTTCGTCGAGCACGATCGGCAGCAGGCCGTTCTTCAGCGCATTGCCGCGGAAGATATCGGCGATTTCGCTGCTGACGATCGCGCGCAGGCCCAGGTCGGCCAGTGCCCACGGCGCGTGCTCGCGCGAGGAGCCACAGCCGAAGTTGCGCCCGGCCAGCAGGATGCTGCGCCCGGCGTTGTGCGGCTGGTTGAAGGCGAAACCCGGGTTCGGGCTGCCGTCGGCCTGCCAGCGCCAGTCGTTGAATGCGTGCTTGCCCAGCCCGGCGCGTTCAGTGGTGGACAGGAACCGCGCCGGAATGATCTGGTCGGTGTCGATGTTGGTCTCGCGCAGCACCACGCTGGTCGAGGTCAGGGTGCGGAAACCGCTCATCAGGCCACCTCCTGGCTGGCGTACAGTTCACGCGGGTCGGCCACGTGGCCGTTCACCGCTGCCCAGGCGGCCGTCATCGGCGAGGCCAGCAGCGTGCGCGACCCCGGGCCCTGGCGGCCTTCGAAGTTGCGGTTGCTGGTGCTCACCGCCAGCTGACCCGGAGCGACCAGGTCGCCGTTCATGGCAATACACATCGAACAGCCCGGCTCGCGCCATTCGGCGCCGGCGGCGCGCACGATGGCATCGATGCCTTCGGCTTCGGCCTGGCGCTTGACGATCTCCGAACCCGGCACCACCAGCATGCGCACGCCATTGGCAACGCGCCGGCCCTGCAGCACCTGCGCCACTTCGCGCATGTCGCTCAGCCGGCCGTTGGTGCACGAGCCGACGAACACCACGTCCACCGGCGTACCGGCCAGGGTCTGCCCGGCGTGGAAGTGCATGTAATCCAGGCCCTTCTGGTCGGCCGCGTCGTTGGCGGCCGGGATCGGGGCGTCCACGGCGATCGCCGTGCCCGGATGCGTTCCCCAGGTCAGGGTCGGGCGAATGTCGGCCGCGTCGATGTGGACTTCCACGTCGAAGCGCGCGCCAGCATCGCTGCGCAGCTGCTTCCACTGCGCCACGGCGATGTCGAACTCCGCGCCCTTGGGGCCGCGCGGCGTATTGGCTACCCAGTCGAAGGTGACCTGGTCTGGCGCGACCATGCCGGCGCGCGCGCCGGCTTCAATGGACATGTTGCACAGGGTCATGCGCTGCTCCATGTCCATCGCGGTGATCGCGCTGCCCCGGAACTCCAGCACATGGCCGGTGCCGCCGTTGACCCCGATCACGCCGATGATGTGCAGCACCACGTCCTTGGCGCCCACGCCCGGCGCCAGTGTGCCATCGACGGTGATCGCCATGGTCCTGGCCTTGCGCTGCAGCAGGCACTGGGTGGCCAGCACGTGACCCACTTCGCTGGTGCCGATGCCGAACGCCAGCGCACCGAACGCGCCGTGGGTGGAGGTATGGCTGTCACCGCACACGATGGTCATGCCCGGCTGGGTGAAACCCTGCTCGGGTGCGATCACGTGCACGATGCCGCGGTTGGCCGACTGCAGGTCGAACAGCTCGATGCCGTGCTCGGCGCAGTTGCGCGCCAGCATCGCCACCTGGGCTTCCGAAGCGGCACTGGCGTACGGCAGCTTGCCGTCGGCACCGGCCGGCAGGGTCGGGGTGGAGTGATCCATGGTGGCCTTGGTCCGGTCCGGGCGGCGCGGCGACAGGCCGCGCTCGCGCAGTTCGGTGAAGGCCTGCGGCGAGGTCACTTCGTGGATCAGGTGCAGGTCGATGTACAGCACGGCGGGCGCGCTGTCCGATTCGGGCACGACCACGTGGGCGTCCCACAGTTTGTCGTACAGGGTGCGGGGAGCTGGGGTCATGGAATGGCCTTGCTGTGGTTCATGTGACGATAGGGCGGTTCGGGTCGGTCAGGAAGTGCGCAGCCGCGCCTCGAAGCGCAGCCGCACGTAATCGGCGGTCCATTGGCCGTGCGCGTTGCGCTGGGTCGGCGCCAGCAGCGCCACGGTGTCATCCAGCACGCGCTGGCGCTGGGCGGCATCCAACCCCACCAGGAAGGGCGAGGCGAAGGTGCGCAGCCAGCCCTGCATGCCGGTAGGCAACACGGTCGGGCGCGCCAGGCATTCGATATGGCGCACCTGGAAGCCGTGCGCGCGCAGGCGGTCGGCGTACGCGTCCGCGCTGGGGAAGTACCACGGGAACGCCGGCACCGCATGGCCGTTGCTGCACAGGGCGGCCTGCAGTGCGCTGGTGATGGTGGCCACGTTGCCCTGGCCGCCCATCTCGGCGACGAAGCGGCCACCGGGGCGCAGCGCACGGCGGACGCCGTCGATCACCCTGTCCGGTTCCCGCATCCAGTGCAGCGCCGCGTTGCTGAACACCGCATCGAAGCAGCGCTCGAAGGTCATCGCATGCGCGTCCATCAGCCGTGCATCGATCCCACGCGCACGCGCGCCACCGATCAGCTCCGGCGAACTGTCCACGCCGGTCACGTGCGCGCCGCTCAGTGCCAGATCGAAGCTCAGCACGCCATCGCCGCAACCCAGGTCAAGGATCCGCTCGCCGCGCCTTGGGTCGAGCAGGCGCGCCACCGCACCGCCGAGCAGCGGCACGAAGCCGGCGTCGATGGCGTAGTCGTGCGCGTTCCAGTGCTGGGAAGCATCGGCGGTGTAGGGGCTGTCGAAGGCACTCATGCGTGGGTTCCTCAGGCGGCGGCAGTGGCCGCGGGTTGTTCGGCGCTGGCTTGGCGCTGGCGCAGCAGGCGGTTGGCCACGTCCAGCCAGGCCAGCGCCGAGGCTTCGATGATGTCGCGGCTGGTGCCGGTGCCTTCGTACTCCACGCCGTCGTGGCGCACGCTCAGGTTGGCTTCGCCGCGCGCGTCGGCGCCGATGCCCACGCTGTGCACGTGGTAACTGTCCAGCATCAACTGCACGCCGGTGGCGGCCGACAGGGCGCCGAACAGCGCGTCCACCGGGCCATCGCCCTGCGCGGTTTCGGCCACGCGGTTGCCGTCCGGGTCGGACAGTTCAACCAGCGCGTTGGCGCGGCTGCCCACGTCGCTGATGGTCATCGAGGCCAGCCGGTACCCATTCTGGGTAGAGCTGCCCTGCATGAGTACCTGCAGGTCGGCGTCGGTGACCACGCGCTGCTGCTCGCACAGGGTCTTGAACTGCTCGAACACCAGCTTCAGCTCTTCTTCCTCCAGCCAGAAGCCCAGGGCACGCAGGCGCGCTTCAACCGCCGCGCGGCCACTGTGGCGGCCCAGCACCATCTGCGAATTCTCCCAGCCCACGTCTTCCGGGCGCATGATTTCGTAGGTGCCGCGGTGGCGCAGCATGCCGTGCTGGTGGATGCCCGATTCGTGCGCGAAGGCATTGGCGCCCACGATCGCCTTGTTGCGCTGGACCGGCATGCCGACCAGGCGCTGCAGCAGCTGCGAGGTGGACACGATGCGCGGGGTGTTGATGCGGGTGTCTTCCTCGTAGAAGGCGTTGCGTACCTTCAGCACCATGGCCAGCTCTTCCAGCGAGCAGTTGCCGGCGCGCTCGCCGATGCCGTTGATGGTGCACTCCACCTGGCGGGCGCCGCCTTCGATGGCCGCCAGCGAATTGGCCACGGCCAGGCCCAGGTCGTTGTGGCAGTGCGTGCTGAAGATGATGCGGTCGCTGTCGGGCACCCCGGCGATGACCCGCTGGAACATGCCGCGGATCTCTTCCGGGGTGGTGAAGCCCACGGTGTCGGGCAGGTTGATGGTGGTGGCGCCGGCAGCGACGGCCACGCGGGCCACTTCGATCAGGAAGTCTTCTTCGGTGCGGGTGGCATCCTCGGCCGAGAATTCCACATCGTCGATGTAGCTGCGCGCCAGGCTCACGTGCTTGTGCACCGATTCCAGTACCTGCTCGCGGCTCATGCGCAGCTTGTGCTCGCGGTGCAGCGGGCTGGTGGACAGGAACACGTGCAGGCGCGCATTGGCGGCTGCGTCCAGGGCCCTGGCCGAGGTTTCGATGTCGGCGGCCAGGCAGCGCGACAGCACCGCCAAGGTCGGCCGGCGCACTTCGCGGCCGATCATCGCCATCGCGTCGCGGTCGGACTGCGAGCTGGCCGGGAAGCCGGTTTCGATGACGTCCACGCCCAGCTCGTCGAGCGCGCGTGCCATCACCAGCTTCTGCTGCGGGCTCATGCTGCAGCCGGGCGATTGCTCGCCGTCACGCAGGGTGGTGTCGAAAATTCGAATTCGGGGGGAGTTGGGCGTATTCACCAGGAGGTCTCCTCGACGGCAAGGTCGGATGGCAAGGCAGGGGAAGGAAGGACGATGGAATTCGGGGGTGGCGCGAGCACGGTCGGTAGCGGTGGCCGTGTCCGCTCGCTGGCGCGGCGGCGCGGTTTGCGCGGCGGGCGCGGGCGGATGTCGGACAGCAGCTGGGCCAGCACCATGGCGTCGATGTTGCCGCCGGAGACCACCGCGCACTTGCGCTTGCCCGCCACGCGGCGGCCGGCGGCCAGCGCCAGCGCGCCGGCGCCTTCGGCGATGATGTGTTCTTCCAGCGCCAGCCGGACCAGGGTTTCGCGCAGTTCGGCTTCGCGCACGATCACTACGTCGTCCAGCAGCGCACTGCACAGGCGGCGGGTCAGGGTGCCAGGGATCTTCACTTTAACGCCGTCGGCCAGGGTGGCCACCGGTGCGATCTCGCGCGTGTCGCCGCGGATCGCGCGGGCCATCGAATCCACGCCCTCGACCTGCGCGCCGACGATGCGCACGCCCTGCGATTTCAGCGCCAGCGCGACGCCGGAGGCCAGCCCGCCACCGCCGATCGGCACGATCACCACGTCCGGCGCATGCGCGGCCAGTTCGATCCCCAGCGTGCCCTGGCCCGCGATCACGTCGGGATCGTCGAAGGCGGACAGGAAGCGGTAGCCGTGCTGGTCGGCCAGGGCGCGCGCGAAGGCGTACGCCTCGTCGTAACTGCTGCCGTGCTGGCGCACGGTGGCGCCCCAGTGGGCAACGCCCGCGATCTTGGTCGCCGGGGCGCCGTGCGGCATCACCGTGATGGCCGGGATATCCAGCCGGTAGGCCGACCACGCCACGCCCTGGGCATGGTTGCCGGCCGAGGCGCAGATGACCGGGCGGTCATCACCGCGTTCGCGCCCGGCCAGCAGCGCGTTCAATGCGCCACGCACCTTGTACGAGCCGGTGCGCTGCAGGTTTTCCAGTTTCAGCCAGGTGCCGAACCGCTCCGCATAATGCAGCGGCGTGGGTGGCAGGAACCGGCGCAGCCGCGCCTGCGCGGCCAGCACGTCGGCGACGCTTACGTCGCCTACTTCTGATTCCTGCGGGGCACGGCTAGCCGGCATGGCGGCTCCGCAGATCGCACGCGGGATGACGGACGCGGTCGTGCGTGGGCGACGGGCCTTGAAGAAGACCCCTCCGTACCGGCACCGGAACCACGGCGCGGGCGTTCATACGGTTACTCCAGTACCCGGCTCCAGCGCGCTGATCCGCACCGAAACGCAGTCATAGATCTTCTCGATCTGGCGGCACAGCGTCTCCGGCGGACGGGTGCTGTCCACCACCAGCTGCAGGTGCCAGCGACCATCGTCGGCCGCATTGGGCGCACCCACGATCGCGCGCGGCGCAAAGCCACGGCGTTCGGCCATGCCGATAACGCGCAGCAGCGCGCCTTCGGCGGGAACCAGCACCAGGTCAAGCCGGTATTGCATGGGGGAACTCCTGGGGCTGATGGGCGGGGTTGCTTTCCAGCATCGTGCTGTTGGCGTTGTTGGGCGGCACCAGCGGCCATACGTTGGCGCGCGCATCGATGGCCACATGCAGCAGCGCCGGGCCGGGTTCGGCCAGCAGCGCGGCCAGGCCGCCTTCGACGTCGTCGCGGTTCTCGATGCGGGTGGCCGGAATGCCGAACACCTTGGCCAGCGCGGCGAAGTCCGGGTTGTCGGACAGGTCGATCTCGCTGTAGCGCTCGGCGAAGAACAGCTCCTGCCACTGGCGGACCATGCCCAGCGAGCTGTTGTCCAGCAGCACGATCTTCACCGGCAGGCGGCAACGGGCGATGGTGGCCAGCTCCTGCACGTTCATCATGAAGCTGCCGTCGCCGGAGACCAGCACCACGGTGCGGTCGGGGCAGGCGAACTGCGCGCCCATCGCCGCCGGCAGGCCGAAGCCCATGGTCCCCAGCGCACCGCTGGTCAGGTGGTTGCGCGGGTGGTTGAACCGACAATGCTGCGCCACCCACATCTGGTGCTGGCCGACATCGCAGGCAATGATCGCGTCGGCCGGCGCCACTTCGCTCAGGCGCTTCAGCAGCGCCGGGGCATAGATGTGCGCGCCCGGCGCGTCGTAGCGCGCGGCGAAGCGCTCGCGGTGCCCGGCGCAGCGCTTGCGCCATGCCTCCTGCGATGCGGCGGCGCGCGGCAGGGCCGCCGTCAGTGCGCGCAGCGCGGTGCCGACATTGCCCGGCACCGCCACATCGGCGGTACGCAGCTTGGAAATCTCATACGCGTCGGCATCGATATGGATGACGCGGGCGAACGGGGCGAACTCGTTCAACTTGCCGGTAGCGCGGTCGTCGAAGCGTGCACCGACCACCACCAGCAGGTCGCTCTCCTGCACGGCCATGTTGGCTGCGCGGGTGCCGTGCATGCCCAGCATGCCCAGGTAATGCGGGTGCTGCGCCGGCAGCCCACCCAGACCGCGCAGGGTCAGCACGGTGGGAATGGCGGTGGCATCGACGAAGGCACGGAAGTCCTCCACCGCATCGCCCAGTGCGACACCGCCGCCGGCGTAGATCACCGGCTTTTCGGCGGCCTGGATCGCGGCGATGGCATCGGCCAGCGCGGCGTCGGCCGGGGCCACCGGCGGGTTGACCGTTTCCGGCACGTGCGCCGGCAGGTGGCTGGCGTCGGCGATCTGCACATCCTTGGGCAGGTCGATCAGCACCGGGCCGGGGCGGCCTTCGCGCGCAATGCGGAACGCCTCACGGACGATCCGCGGCAGGTCGTCGACCGAACGCACCAGCCAGCTGTGTTTGACGATCGGCAGGGTCAGCCCGAACACGTCCAGTTCCTGGAACGCGTCGGTGCCCAGCAGCGGGGTGGCGACCTGGCCGGTGATGCAGACCATCGGCACCGAATCCAGCATCGCATCGGCGATGCCGGTGACCAGGTTGGAAGCGCCCGGGCCGGAGGTGGCCACGCAGACGCCAACGCGGCCGCTGGCGCGGGCATAGCCGTTGGCCGCCAGGGCCGCGCCCTGTTCGTGGCGCACCAGGATGTGCTTCAGCCCTGAATCCACCAGGGCGTCGTAGAAGGGCATGATGGTGCCGCCCGGATAGCCGAACAGCGTATCGACGCCCTCGGCTTCCAGGGCCTGCGTCAACCAGCGTGCGCCGTTGCGGGGCGCGGTGCTGTGTGCGGAGGTGTTCATGCGGTGACCTTTGCGAAAGCGGTGGGGGAGCCGCGCGGTTACGCGGCTTGACTTTGCAACCAGACCATCTTGGCGCGCAGTTCCTTGCCTACCTTCTCGATCGGGTGTTCCAGGTCGGCCTGCTTGAACTTGTTGTAGTTCGGCAGGCCCGCTTCGTATTCGGCCACCCAGTTCTTGGTGAAGGTGCCGTCCTGGATGTCGGCCAGCACCGCCTTCATGCGCTCCTTGGTGCCGGCGTCGATCACCCGCGGGCCGCTCACGTAATCGCCGTACTGCGCGGTTTCAGAGATGAATTCCAGCATGCGGGTGATGCCGCCTTCGTAGAACAGGTCCACGATCAGCTTCAGTTCGTGCAGGACTTCGTAATAGGCAATTTCCGGCTGGTAGCCGGCTTCCACCAGCGTTTCGAACCCGGCCTGGACCAGTGCCGAGGCGCCGCCACACAACACGGCCTGTTCACCGAACAGGTCGGTTTCGGTTTCTTCCTTGAAGGTGGTCTGGATCAGGTTGGCGCGTGCGCCGCCCAGGCCAGCGGCATAGGCCAGGGCGTACTCGGCGGCCTTGCCGCTGCGGTCCTGGTAGACCGCCCAGATGCACGGCACGCCGCGGCCGATTTCGTATTCGCGGCGGACCAGCGCGCCCGGGCCCTTGGGCGCAACCAGCACCACGTCAAGGTCTTCGCGCGGGGCGATCATGTTGAAGTGCACGTTCAGGCCGTGGGCGAACAGCAGCACGGCGCCCTGTTTCATGTTCGGCGCCAGCACGTCTTCGTAGAGTTTCTTCTGCACCATGTCCGGGGTCAGCACGGCGACCAGGTCCGCATCCTTGACCGCCTCGGCCGGTGCCTTGACGGTGAAACCGTCGGCCTGTGCCTTGACCTCGGTCGGGCCGCCCGGACGCAGGCCGATGACCACGTCGAAACCGGATTCACGCAGGTTCAATGCGTGGGCGCGGCCCTGGCTGCCGTAGCCGACAACAGCGATCTTGATCTGGGGCAGGTCGTTGGTGCTCATGGGGGAGGTCCTTTGGAGGAAGAAATCGGAGGGTTCTGAAACGAAAAAACCCGCACCAGGGTGGGTGCGGGTTTTGATGGATACCTGGCAGTTCTACTTACACGCCGGTCCGTCCCGCACCTGTTGGTTGGGTAATAAGTACGAGGACAAGAAGCGAACGGATGGAGGCCGCGCCGGGACCGGCGTGCTCGATGGATTCGCGAATGGGCGTGTGGCGCTGCAACATGTGATCGAGAAAACCACAGCGGTTTTGCCGCTGTCAACCGTGTTTGGACAATTTCCAACGGTTTCGGCTGTATCCAGCGCAAAGCCCCGCCGCATAAGGATGGTTGCGCGTGAAATCGTTCCGGTGAACGTCAATTCAAGTTTTGAAGCCCGGTTTCTGCGCGGATCAGGCTGTCGTGGATGGCCCCGTGCATGACCATTGTCGGATGTGCGCGGCACGCCTCAACCGCCACCATCGAACGCTTTCCACCCCTCCAGGAAACTCCTCCGTGACCCGACCCCTTGTCCGTGCCGCCCTGGCTGCCGCGCTGCTGTGCGCCCTGCCGATGCTGTCTTCTGCCGCCGACCGGGTCACCGGGCATGGCTTTGCTACCCGCTCGGAAGTGATCGCCCCGCACGCGATGGCGGCCACCTCGCAGCCACTGGCCACGCAGATCGCGCTGGATGTGATGAAGGGCGGCGGCTCGGCGGTGGATGCGGCGATCGCGGCCAATGCCGCGCTGGGGCTGATGGAGCCCACCGGAAACGGGGTGGGCGGGGACCTGTTCGCGATCGTGTGGGATCCGAAAACGCAGAAGCTGTACGGCTACAACGGCTCGGGCCGTTCGCCGAAGTCGCTGACCCTGGCCGAGTTCCAGCGCCGGGGGTTGAAGGACATCCCGGCCACGGGCCCACTGCCGGTGTCGGTGCCGGGCGCGGTGGATGGCTGGTTCGCGCTGCATGACCGCTTCGGCCGCAAGCCGATGTCCGACAACCTGGCGCCGGCGATCCGCTACGCGCGCGAGGGCCACCCGGTGGCGGAGGTGATCGCCTACTACTGGGACCGGTCGGTGCCCAAGCTGTCGCAGTACCCAGGCTTCAAGGAGCAGTTCACGATCAACGGGCACGCGCCGCGCAAGGGTGAGCTGTGGAAGAACCCGAACCTGGCCAACACGCTGGAGCAGATCGCGCAGGGCGGCCGCGACGCGTTCTACAAGGGCGACATCGCGCGCACGATCGGCACCTACTTCAAGGCCAATGGCGGTTACCTGAGCTACGACGACATGGCCAGCCACCACGGCGAGTGGGTGGAGCCGGTGAGCAGCAACTACCGGGGGTATGACGTGTGGGAGCTGCCGCCGAACAGCCAGGGTATCGCGGCGCTGCAGATCCTGAACGTGCTGGAGGGGTACGACTTCTCGAAGATTCCGTTCGGCTCGCCGGAGCATGTGCACCTGTTCGTGGAAGCCAAGAAGCTGGCCTTCGCGGACCGTGCGCGCTTCTACACCGATCCGGCGTTCCAGCCGGCGCCGGTGGCCAAGCTGGTGTCGAAGGAATACGCGGCCGAGCGGCGCAAGCTGATTTCAATGGACAAGGCACTGCGCGAGGTGCAGCCGGGCACGCCGAAGCAGCTGGAAGAGGGCGACACGATCTACATGACGGTGGCCGATGCGGACGGGATGATGGTGTCACTGATCCAGTCCAACTACCGCGGCATGGGCAGCGGCATGGCGCCGCCGGGGCTGGGTTTCATCCTGCAGGATCGCGGCGAGATGTTCGTGCTGCGCAAGGACCACCCCAATGGCTATGCGCCGGGCAAGCGTCCGTTCCAGACCATCATTCCGGGCTTCGTGACCAAGGACGGCAAGCCGTGGATGAGCTTTGGCGTGATGGGCGGTGCGATGCAGCCGCAGGGGCACGCGCAGATCGTGATGAACCTGGTGGACTTCGGCATGAACCTGCAGGAAGCCGGCGATGCGCCGCGCATCCAGCATGAAGGCTCGACCGAACCGACCGGGCAGGCCACGGCGATGAGCGACGGTGGCGAGGTGAATCTCGAAACCGGCTATCCGTATGAAACGGTGCGCGCGTTGATGCGCAAGGGGCACCGCGTGACGTTCGCTGACGGTCCGTACGGTGGGTACCAGGCGATCATGCGCGACCCGGAAACCGGGGTGTATTACGGTGCTTCGGAAAGTCGCAAGGATGGGCAAGCAGCCGGATACTGAGCAGTCCGGTGTAGCCACGCCTTGCGTGGCTGCTTCATGCATCTTTGCGAACAGCCTTTGGTTCTCGCATGCCCTGAGCTGGGCCGGCGGGGGCGGGGTTGCGGGACACGCCGTGAATCCATCCCTGGAGGCTTGTAGAAAACATCCATGTTTTCTACAGTCCCGCAACCCCGCCCCCGCCGACCCTCGACGGTGTGTCGGTGGCCACGGGAAGATCAACGGCAGTGCCGATCATTTCCATGCGTTACCGGACGGTGGTGTATTCCGTGCGTTCGTTCGGGAACCGAACCTACCAGCGCACCGCGTAGGGACACGCCATGCGTGTCTGATTTTCGTATCCGCAGGCGACCATCTGTCGGGGGCGGCCGGCGGGTAGCCACCGGAGGGACTGTCAAAAACATGGATGTTTTTGCCAAGCCCCCAAGGGTGAAGGCGCACTGCTTGCGAGGCACTGCCTCGCGTGCGACTGAACGCCCAGCCGCTGGCGGCTGGGCCGGGGCCCGGAGGGCGGTTTACGGCGTGTCCCGGAGCGTGGCTACCCGACGGTCGCCCCCTGCCAGTAAGAACTGAAACGCTGCTCTTACGCGCTAAGTATCCGCCCGCAACGCCTCATCACGCGTCTCTTCCTGCGCGGCGATCTCGCGCTCGATCCAGGCATCCATCATCCGCCGCGCGCGCAATGCGCGTCGACGCTGTAGCGCGTACTCCATGTCGAGCACGCGGTACAGCGACCACATGACGGCCAGCATCAGCAGTGCGAAGGGCAGGGCGGCGATGGTGATCATGCCCTGCAGCGCGTCCAGGCCGCCGGCCAGCAACAGCACGGCGGCGATCAGGGCAATCGCCACGCCCCAGGTGATCTTCCGCGACAATGGCGGGTCGCCGGCTTCGTCGGTGGACATGCTGGCCAGTACCAGCACCGCCGAGTCTGCCGAAGTGACGAAGAAGATCATCAGCAGCACCAGTGCGATCACCGAGAGCACGGTGGGCAGCGGCAGGCTGTCGAACATGGTGAACAGCACGGTTTCGTAGCCGGTGCCCAGTGCCTGCACCAGGTCCACATGGCCGAAGATCTGCGACCACAGCGCGGTGCCGCCGAACACCGAGAACCACAGGAAGCCGAGCACGCTGGGTGCGATCACCACGCCGAGCACGAACTCGCGGATGCTGCGCCCGCGCGAGACGCGGGCGATGAACGAGCCCACGAAAGGTGCCCAGGCAATCCACCACGCCCAGTAGAAGATCGTCCAGTCGGCCACCCAGGTGCTGCCCGAGAATGGCGACATGCGCAGGCTCATGGTCACCAGCTGGTTGAGGTAGGCGCCAATGGTGGTGGTGAAGGTATCGAAGATGAAGGCAGTGGGGCCGAGCACCAGCACCAGCGCCAGCAGCACGGCAGCCAGGCCGAGGTTGAAGTTGGAGAGCCACTTGATGCCACGGTGCACGCCGCTGGCGGTAGAGGCCATGTACAGCACGAAGGCGACGGCGATGATGGTCAGCTGCAGCGGCGCGCCGGCGTGCAGGCCGAACACGCGGTCCAGCCCGGCGGCGATCTGGATGGTGCCAAAGCCCAGCGTGGTGGCCACGCCGATCGCGGTGGCCACCACCGCGGCAACATTCACCACGGTGCCGATCCACCCCCGGTGGTGCGCGCCGATCAGCGGTTGCAGCAGGTCGCTGATCAATCCGCGGCCGTTGCGGTTGAACTGGAACCAGGCCATCGCCAGCCCGATCAGTGCGTAGATCGCCCACGGGTGCAGGCCCCAGTGGAAGAACGCATAGCGCATCGAGGCGCGTGCCGCTTCCATGCTCTGCGGGGGCAGGCCTTCGGGTGGGGTGACGAAGTGCGAGACCGGTTCGGCCGCGCCCCAGAACACCAGGCCGATGCCCATGCCCGCGGCGAACAGCATCGACATCCAGCTGGCGTTGGAGAAATCCGGTTCGGCATCTTCACCGCCGATCCGCAGCGAGCCCAGCCGCCCGAATGCGAGATAGAGCAGGAACGAGAGCGTGATGAACACCACCAGCAGGTACAGCCAGCCGGCACTGCGGACGATGTGCACCAGCCCGCCGCGCACGATTTCGTTGAACGGGTCGGGTGCCACCCCAGCGGCCAGCACCAGCAGTACCACCAGGGCGATGGAGAGTCGAAATACCATGCGCGGCAGTCTAGCCAAGGCGGCATGACATGGCTGTTCACACTTCCGGTGCAGGTGTGGTCTAATCCGCCCCGAAGCGGGGGTACCGCGGCCATGTGGCCTCGGTTGAGACAGTCCCTTCGAACCTGATCCGGTTGATACCGGCGTAGGGAAGCTTCGCAACAGCCGATGCACCGCGCCGCCCAGCCCCCCGCCGGGGATCCGCGCGCCGTGCGCCGGCCGTGCGCCGCCGCTTCGTCCCTCGCCGTGCGAACCCTCGCACCGACAACCCAGGACGATGCCCGATGAACGCACACCCTTCCGCCCTGCAGCAACAGGCCCAGCAGCTGTCCGAGTCGGTCACCCGACCCATTCCCGGCTCACGCAAGATCCACGTGCCCGGCTCGCGCTGCGACCTGCAGGTGCCGATGCGCGAGATTGCACTGAGTGGCGGCAACGCCCCGCTGACCGTGTACGACACCTCCGGCCCGTACACCGACCCCGAGGCCCGCATCGACCTGTCCACCGGCTTGCCGACCCTGCGTGCCGGCTGGGTCGCCGAGCGTGGCGACACCGAACTGCTGGCCCGGCCCAGCTCGGCGTTCGGGCGTTCGCGCGAAATCGATGCGCGGCTGGACGCGGTGCGCTTCCCGTCACGGCTGCAACCGCGACGCGCGGTGGCCGGCGCCAACGTCACCCAGATGCATTATGCCCGGCGCGGCATCATCACTCCGGAAATGGAGTTCGTGGCGATCCGCGAGAACCAGCGCCTCGAGGCCATCCGCGACGAGGCGCTGCTGATGCAGCACCCCGGCCAGTCGTTTGGTGCCTCCATCCCCGCCTCGATCACGCCGGAGTTCGTGCGCGAGGAAATCGCGCGCGGGCGCGCAGTGCTGCCCAACAACATCAACCACCCCGAGAGCGAGCCGATGATCATCGGCCGCAACTTCCTGACCAAGATCAACGCCAACATCGGCAACAGCGCGGTGTCCTCGGGCATTGCCGAGGAAGTGGAGAAACTGGTGTGGGCGATCCGCTGGGGCGGTGACACCGTGATGGACCTGTCCACCGGCAAGCACATCCATGAAACCCGCGAATGGATCCTGCGCAACTCGCCGGTGGCGATCGGCACCGTGCCGATCTACCAGGCGCTGGAAAAGGTCGATGGCCGTGCCGAAGACCTGAGCTGGGAAATCTTCCGCGATACGCTCATCGAGCAGGCCGAGCAGGGCGTGGACTATTTCACCATCCATGCCGGCGTGCTGCTGCGCCATGTGCCGCTCACCGCGCGGCGGGTGACCGGCATCGTCTCGCGCGGCGGCTCGATCATGGCCAAGTGGTGCCTGGCCCATCAGCGCGAGAACTTCCTGTACACGCATTTCGAGGACATCTGCGAGATCATGAAGGCCTACGACGTGACTTTCTCGCTGGGGGATGGCCTGCGCCCCGGCTGCATCGCCGACGCCAACGATGCCGCGCAGTTCGGCGAACTGGAAGCGTTGGGCGAGCTGAGCAGGATTGCCTGGAAGCACGATGTGCAGACCATGATCGAAGGCCCCGGCCATGTGCCGATGCAGCTGATCAAGGAGAACATGGACAAGCAGCTGCGTGAGTGCGGCGAGGCGCCGTTCTACACGCTGGGGCCGCTCACCACCGACATCGCGCCGGGCTACGACCACATCACCAGCGCAATCGGCGCGGCGATGATCGGCTGGTACGGCACCGCCATGCTCTGTTACGTCACCCCCAAGGAGCACCTGGGCCTGCCCAACCGCCAGGACGTGCGCGACGGCATCATGGCTTACCGCATCGCGGCCCACGCCGCCGACCTGGCCAAGGGCCACCCGGGTGCGCAGGTGCGCGACAACGCGCTGAGCAGGGCGCGCTTCGAGTTCCGCTGGGAAGACCAGTTCCACCTGGGCCTGGATCCGGAGAAGGCGCGCGGGTTCCATGACGAAACGTTGCCCAAGGACGCCCACAAGGAGGCCCATTTCTGCTCGATGTGCGGCCCGCACTTCTGTTCGATGAAGATCACCCAGGACGTGCGCGACTACGCGGCCGGGGCGGCCGTCATGCCGCCTGGGCGCGACAGCCGTTAAGCTTCGACCATCGACACAGGGGCAGGGACACCACGATGGCCATAGCGCGCACCACCCGATGGCTGGCCATCGCCCGTCGGCACCCTTCGGCCTGGTTGCTGGGGGTGCAGCTGCTGGGCGTATTGCTGTACCCGGCCATGGACGAGTCCGGGGCCGGCCGCGCGCTGTTCGGCGCGTTCGGCATCGCAGTGCTTGGCCTGGCGTTGTGGGTGGTGCGGCGCAGCCCGCTGGGCATGTGGGTGGCGTTGCTGTTGGCCATTCCCTCCGTGGTGTTCTCCCTGTCCGGGGCACTGCTGGGGCGGCCGGCGCTGGTCACCACCGCGCAGCTGCTGGAATGCCTGCTGTATTTCTATACGGCCGGCAGCCTGATCGCCTACATGCTGCAGGACCACAAGGTGACCCGTGACGAGCTGTTCGCCGCGGGCGCGACCTTCACGCTGCTGGCCTGGGCGTTCGCCTTCGCGTTCGCCGTCTGCCAGCAGTGGTTCCCGGGCAGCTTCGTGGCCACCAGCGAGAGCGAACTGCGCACCTGGATGGAGCTGCTTTATCTCAGCTTCAGTTTGTTGTCCGGGGTGGGCCTGAGCGACGTGGTGCCGGTGCATCCACAAGCACGCGCACTGGTGATGCTGGAACAGTTCGCAGGCGTGATGTACGTAGCGTTGGTGGTGTCGCGACTGGTCGGATTGACCATGATCCGCAACGCCCGAAACTGAATCGTCGATAAAAAGTTACTGAATCAACGTTAAAAATTTGCTGAATCGCAGATAAAAAATTCGCGCCAAGTGGCGCGAATGTTGAAGCAGTTTATGTGGATTCGTCGGCGAGAGAGGCCTGATGTCCTCTGCGCGCACAGGCGCAGTTAACCGGCATAGGCTAGTATTCGCGCGCTTCAGTGACTTTGCCCTTTGCACTGATGGCGTGTGCGGAATCTGGCGGTTCGTTCGATCTGTGGTTGATTCGATGAATGCTGCGTTCCTGTTGTTCAGTTGTATTACGTAGCGCCGGAATGATCAGCCTGGATAGTGAGACACCCGCTGCCGACCGCCTGAGGATCGGCGATTGCACCATCACGCTGTCGTCGCGTGAGGTGGTGGTGGAGGGCGCGCGTCGTCCGCGCCGGCTCACGCCCAAGGCGCTGGGTGTGCTCAAGGTGCTCATGCGCGTGCCCGGTGCGGTGGTGACCCGCGAGGAACTGTTCGCCGAGGTCTGGCCGGACACGCTGCCCACCAACGATGTGCTGACCCAGGCCATCACCCAGCTGCGCAAGGCGTTCTCGCGCGACGACGACGGCGGCACAGCCTATATCGAAACCATCGCCAAGACCGGCTACCGCCTGCTGCAGCCGGTGTCGGTGCTGGTGGAGCCCGACCCGGGCGTCGATGCCGCGCCCAACGAAGACGAACGCGATGCGCTGGCCGCCGTGTTCGCCGCGGCAACCCCTGCGCCGCGCCCACGCAGCCGCTGGCGGCGCAACCGGCGCTATGTGTTCCTTGCCATCGGCCTGGGCATGTTCATCGCCCTGCTGGTGATGGCCGCACTGCTGCTGCAGCGCCCGCCGCGCGGGCCTGAAGGCAGTGGCGTGCTGGAAGACGGCAGCCGCGTGGTCGGCAGCCCGCAGCGCCCGTATCGTTTGATTACCGCCACGGCCGGCTTCGAGACCTACCCGACCGTGTCGCCGGATGGATCGCAGGTGGCTTACGAGGCCGACGATGCAACTGGCGGCGGCAGTGCGATCAAGGTGCAGACCTCCGGCAACGCGCCCGCGCGCCTGCTGACCGATACGCCTGCGGGCCATTCAGACCGCTTCCCGAACTGGTCGCCGAACGGCCGCGATATCGCGTTTGCGCGGTTCGGGCCAGAGGGCAGCTGCGAAGTGCTGATCGCCAGTGCGACCGGGGGTGCGATCCGCCACGTCACGCGCTGCGACGGCACCGAGTTGCTCAGCTTCGACTGGACGCCCAACGGGCGTGGCCTGGTGTTCGGCTCGCTGTCCGGCCGCCATGCCTATCGCGGCATCCGCGTGCTGGACATCGCCAGCGGTGCATGGACCCCGGTGGACTACCAGGTTGCCGACGACAGCTTCGACTACGCCCCGCGTTTCTCGCCGGACGGCCGCTGGATCGTGTTCGTGCGCAACCCGCAGATCGGCGACCTCTGGCGCCTCCCGGCCAGCGGCGGCGTGCCCGAGCAGCTGACCAACGATTCGGCCGAAATCCGTGGCTGGGCCTGGCGGGGCGACAGCCGGCACATCGTGTTCGGGCGCCGCGTGGACAGCGAAGCACGCCTGTACGAACTGGATACTGAAACGCGCACGCTGCGCGATGTGGGCCTGGACGACGCGCAGTCGCCGGCGTTGTCGCGCAGCAATAACATGCTGGCCTTCGTGCACCGCAAGGCGCAGTTCGGCCTGTTCCGCGTGCCGGTGAAGGACGGCCGTCCCGGCACGCCCGAACGCCTGTTCCCCTCCAATGGCCGCGATGGCCAGCCGATGCTGGCGCCCGATGGCCGGCAACTAGTGTTCACCTCCGATCGTTCCGGCAATTACGGCCTGTGGTGGGCGGACCTGTCGCGCCCCGACTCGCTGCGGCCGGTGGAAGGCCTGCGTCCTGAAACCCGGCAATCCGCCGACTGGTCGCCCGACAGCACCCATCTGCTGGTATCGGGCCGTGATGCCCAGGCGCGGCCGGTGATCTACGAGGTGTCGCCGCGCGACGAACAGATCGTGGCGCTGCCGGTGCCGGTGGCGCAGCCCCTGCAGGCCCTGTACGCCGGTGACAACGACCACGTGCTGGTCGTGGAACGCGATCACGACGAGCGCATGCGCCTGTCGCTGTTCGATCGGCGCACCACGCCGTGGAAACTGCTGGGCCACGTCGATGGGGTGTCCCAGGCGCGGCTGGATGCGGCCCACCAGCGCGTGCTGTTCACCCGGCTGGCCGCGGGCGGGCTGTGGTCGGCCGATCTGCGCCTGGATCCGGCCAGCATCCAGCAGGTCAGCGAGGACCGGCCGTCGCGTTGGCGCTACCGCACCTGGGCGGTGGCCCGCGATGGCAGCCTGGATTACCTGTCCAGCCGGGCCGACTGCTCCACCGTGTTCGCACGGATCAACAGCCCGTCGCAGGGGGCGGAGTACTGCCTGGACGCCGATCGGCTCAGCGCCGGCAACGGCTTCAGCGCGCAGCCCGATGGCAGCGCCCTGTACCTGGCCCTGGCGGTCGCCGACGGCGCCGACATCGGGGTGATGACGCTGCCCGAACCGCCCCGCCCGGTGTTCTCGTCGGTGCCCAACCTGTTGTTCTGGAAAGGAAAGTAGTCGTCGTACTTCTTTCGTAAGGGCGTCGTGACGAATTCGCATCAATCTCGTCGAAACGTCCTGACGCAGACCGCCTGACTTGGCAAAACGGTTGCCCCGTAACGGCAAACCCCGGTGTACGTCATGCGTCAGCTTTCCCTCGCCGATCGCGGCCAATCGCTCTCCCTGGACAAGATCGTCGACGACGGTCCCCTGCCCACCTGCCTGGGCGTGGCCCGGCTGGGCAGCCTGCAGACCGCTGGCACCACCTTCACCGTGTGGATGCAGCTGCGTGGCAGTGCGTGGGTGGAATCCAAGGAAGGCCGCTTCCGCCTGCGCCAGCGCGAGTGGATCGCGTTCGAGAAAGAATCCAAGCCGATGATCCAGGCCGGCCGCGATGGCCTGTGCATCGGCCTGAGCCTGGCCCCGGAAGCCCTGCGCGCGTTGGGTGAACTGGCCGACTGCAGCCTGTACGCCGGCCGCGGCAGCATGAGCCGAGGTGAAGTGCGGGTGGCGCTGCGCCTGTGGCGCGATGCGCTGGCCAGTGGCCAGCCCGCGCAGGCCCTGCGCCCGGTGCTGCTGCACCTGGCCTCGATGCAGCGTGGCATGGCCACCGGCGTGCAGCGCTGCCCGGGCCGTTCGCGCATCCGCAAGCGCCAGGTGTTCGGCCGCATGCAGCGCGCGCGCCTGTACCTGGAAGGCAACAGCCACCGGGTGGTGCGCATCGGCGAACTGGCCGAGCTGACCAACTTCTCCAGCTGGTACCTGTCCAAGACGTTCCAGAGCCTGTACGAAGAGAGCCCGCAGTCGCTGTCGGCGCGCCTGCGCCTGGAGCGCGCCGCGGACCTGCTGCGCGACACCAACATGATGATCGGCGAAGTGGCCGCCGCCAGCGGCTTCGACAACTGTTGCAGCTTCGCGCGTGCGTTCCGCGCCCGTTATGGCCAGTCGGCATCGGGCTTCCGGCAGACTGGCGGATCGCTTTCGCCAAAGTCGGCAAAGAGTCCGGTGGCATCGCGCAAATAATTAACGGTAACGCAATCGTAACTTTCCGAGGCGGTTTAACACGCTACTAACGTACCTTGGAGAGATTGATGAATTTTCGTACTCCCGCAGTGCGGCTGGGTCTTCTGCCGGCCGGCATTGCGCTGGCGCTCGTGCCGAGCTTCGCTTCGGCACAGGAAGCAGCCTCCGGCACCACTGACCTGGATCGCATCTCGGTCACCGGCTCGCGTATTCGCGGCGCCAACATGGAGACCCAGCAGCCGATCCTGACGATGACCCGTGAAACCCTGGAAAAGCAGGGTTTCTCGAACGTCGCAGACGTGCTGAACAACCTGACCTCGGCCGGCTCGCCGGCCATCTCGCGTTCGGACTCCCTGTCTTCGGGCGAGAACGTGGGCGGTTACTACGTCGACATCCGCAACCTGGGCGCCCAGCGCACCCTGGTGCTGATGAACGGCAAGCGCCTCGGCGCCACCACCGGCGGCTACCAGGATCTGAGCCAGATCCCGATGTCGGCCGTTGAGCGCATTGAAGTCCTGAAGGACGGCGCCTCCTCGATCTACGGTTCCGACGCCATCGCCGGCGTGGTCAACGTGATCACCCGCAAGAACTTTGACGGCGGTGAAGTCAACGTCTACTTCGGTCAGTACGACCAGGGCGACGGCGAGAACCAGCAGTACTCGATGACCCTGGGTGCTACCGGCGAACGCGGCAGCCTGACCCTGTCGGCCGAATACTCCAAGCAGGATCCGGTGTGGGCCAAGGACCGTTGGTACAGCCGTGATGGCGGCCGTGGTCCGAACTCGGTGGCCGCCGATGGCAGCCCGATCAGCCAGTACGGCAGCTGGTGCAACCCGCTGCAGGTCAACTGCGCCGATTCCAAGACCGCCGTGTGGCAGACCCTGAACCAGGGTGGCAACCCGAACAACCCGAACGACTACCACACGCTGACCGCCGAGGAGTACGCCAACTCCAACGAGCAGATGAGCCTGCTGACCGGTATCGAGCGCAAGTCGCTGTACATCAACGGCACCTACGACTTCACCGACACCATCAGCCTGAACACCGATGTGCTCTACAACGAGCGCAACACGTTCCAGCAGATCGCCGGCTACCCGTACCAGTCGTCCTCGTTCGGCACCCCGCTGACCGCTGAAAGCGCCTTCAACCCGGTTGGCCAGAACGTCGACTTCCGTCGCCGCCTGTGGGAAGTGCCGCGTACCACCGACAGCCAGCTGAAGACCCTGCGCTTCGCGCCGACCATCAGCGGCTACTTCGAGCTGGCCGGCAAGTCCTTCGATTGGGACGTCGGCGCGCTGTGGAACCGCAATGAGTCGATCAAGACCCAGCGCGGCGACATGAGCCTGATCGCTTCCGAGCAGGCCCTGGGTGCGTCCTTCATCAACGCGCAGGGCGTGGCACAGTGCGGTACCGCTGCCAACCCGATCGCACTGGGCGACTGCCGTCCGTGGAACCCGCTGCTGCCGTACGGCGTTGCAGGCCAGGGTTCGCTGGCGGATCCGGAGCTGCAGGACTTCCTGTTCCCGACCTACACCACCCGTGGCGTGACCAAGACCACCAGCTTCACCGCCAACCTGTCGGGTTCCATCGTGACCCTGCCGGCCGGTGACCTCGGCTTCGCCGTGGGCGTGGAGCACCGCAAGGAAGAAGGCAGCTACGTGCCGGACGCCTTCGCACAGTCGGGCATGTCCACCGGCCTGGGCCAGAAGCCGACCCAGGGTGAGTACGATCTGAACGAGGTCTACCTCGAACTGAACGTGCCGATCCTGGCCGACATGGCGTTCGCCAAGGAACTGACCCTGAACCTTGCGAGCCGTTATTCGGACTACAGCAACTTCGGTGGCACCACCAACAGCAAGTTCGGCCTGACCTGGCGTCCGATCGACGAGCTGCTGGTCCGCGGCACCTACGCCGAGGGCTTCCGCGCTCCGACCATCGCCGACCTGTACGGCGGTCTGAGCTCGAGCTTCGAGCGTTACACCGATCCGTGCGCCGTTGGCGTGTCGGGCAGCGTGGCCGGCAATGCCGCCTGCCTTGCTGGTGGCGCTCCGGCCGACTACGTGCAGCTGGGCCAGGGCAACGTCCCGTGCTCGACCACGCCGTGCCAGTCGGGTGACCAGTTCATCTCGGGTGCCAACCCGAACCTGGCGCCGGAAACCTCCAAGAGCAAGACCGTCGGTCTGGTCTGGAGCCCGCGTTGGGTGCAGGGCCTGGACATCTCGCTGGACTGGTACCGCTACGAAATCAGCAACATGATCATCGACGACTCCGTCGATCGCATCCTGCGTGATTGCTACGTGCTGGGTGATTCCAGCCGTTGCGGCAGCGTGACCCGTGCGGCCGATGGCCACATCAGCGCGATCACCTACGGCACCGCCAACCTCGGCAAGATGGACACCGAAGGTTACGACCTGGGCATCAAGTACCGCCTGCCGGAGCTGGCCATCGGTCAGTTCGCCATTGACTGGCAGACCAGCTACCTGTCCAAGTACGACGAAGCCGCACAGAACGCCGCTGGCGACGACATCATGATCGGCCGCGTCGGTCAGGATGCGCTGTTCCGCGTACGCTCGAACCTGGGCGTCAACTGGTCGCTGGGCAGCTTCGGTGTGAACTACACCGCGCGCTACTACTCGGGCCTCAACGAGCCGTGCATCGCGATCGGCTGCACCGATCCGGACCGCATCGCTTACGGCGAGACCGCTCCGCTGCGCAAGACCGGCTCCAACACCTTCCACGACCTGCAGGTCAGCTGGAAGGCACCGTGGGATGCCACCATCGCCCTGGGCGCGAACAACGTGTTCGACCACAAGGGTCCGCTGATGTACTCGCAGCAGAACTCGAGCTTCGCCTACTACGGCGGTTTCGATATCGGCCGCTTCCTGTACATGAAGTACACCCAGAAGTTCTGATCCATCGAACCGCTGGTGCAATAAAAAGAGGGCGGCCCGCAAGGGTCGCCCTCTTTCTTTGCCCGCAGGGCAAAGAAAAAAGCCGACCTGCAAAGGTCGGCTTTTGGTAGCGCCGGCCGTTGGCCGGCCTTTCAATCTCTCAAGCGTCAGCCGTAGCCAACCCCATCAACCCATTGGCATGGTCCCGCCACTGCGGCAGCTTGGCCAGCACGCCCGCGCGCTGCAGGTAGTCCTCGTCCACCGGGTCGCCGTTGACCAGCGCCAGCGCCACGTGCACCGCACCGGTCACCCAGAAGCTGCGCGTGTTGGAACGCTGCGGCTGCAGGTGGAAGGCCACCGCCTCGATGATCGGCATCGGCAGGCCCCACAGCCCCAGCAGGTAGGCACCGGCTTCGCTGTGGCCCGGGCGCGGGTCGGCGTCGTCGGCCGGCTCACTGCGCTCGTTGCGCACGCCGGGCAGCAGCAGGCCGATATCGGCCAGCAGTGCGGCGGTCGCGCCCAGTTCGGCGCTGGAATCGGGCAGCAGCTTGGCGGCCAGCCGCGAAGCGAGCAGCGCACGCTGCTGCAGCGCGTTGCGTTCACCGCTGGACAGCGGCGAAGCCGAGAACACCTCGCTGGCCAGCACCAGGTCGCGCAGGGTCGACAGGCCCAGCCGGGTCACGGCGGTGCGCAGGTCGGAAATGGTGCGGCCGCTGTTGAAGAAGGCGGAGTTGGACAGCTGCAGCACCTTGGCCGCGATCGCCGGATCAGCCGACACCAGCTTGGAGACATCGGCCGTGTCGGTGTCGTCGTCGTGCTCCAGCGCCTGGGTCAGGCTCAGGTACAGGTGCGGCGGCGAGGGCAGCTTCTCGATGCGGCCGATGGCGCTGCGCAGGCGCGCGCTGTCGAGCAGTTCGCGCAGCTCTTCCAGGCTGGTGAGCGCTTCAAGCAGCACTTCCGGTGCCAGCGGCAGCGGCAGGAAACGGTGGGCAACGCCGATCAGGCGTGCCGGCGGCGGGCGGTTGCCCTGGGCCGCGTCGACCAGCGCGATGCGGATCGTCTCCGGACGCAGCGTCCGGATCTGGCCCAGCAGCGTGGTCGCGTTGAGATCGGGCAGGGAGGGGCAGGCGATCACCGCATCCACCGGCGTGGACGCCACCATGTTCATGGCCGTCTGGCCATCGGGTGCCCGCAACGGCTGCCACTCTTCCCCAAGATCGGCAATGAAATCCATCAGCTCAGCCGACAGGCTGGCTTCGTCCCCAACTAGCAGAATACGCACGACACAATCCCCTGGGTGACCACGGTGAACCCCACCGTGGACGGTGTAGAAGTCGCAATGTACCCAATCCGGCGCAAACAGTGATGCGCCGCATTGTAAAAACGTGATGCCCATCGCTCCGGCGACCAGCGCCGGAGCAGGGTCATTCAGCCTCAGCTGTTGCTGGACAGGTAGCGCTGGTGCGCGTCAACCAGGATCTGCTTGGCTTCGGCGGCGCCGCCCCAGCCATCCAGCTTGACCCACTTGCCCTTCTCCAGGTCCTTGTAGTGCTCGAAGAAGTGGCCGATGCGCTCCAGCCAGTGCTTGGACACCTGCTCGATGTCTTCCACGTGCGCGTAGCCGCTGAACACCTTGGAGATCGGCACCGCCAGGATCTTTTCGTCGCCGCCGGCTTCGTCGCTCATCTTCAGCACGCCCACCGGACGGCAGCGCACCACCGAACCCGGAACCAGCGGCAGCGGCAGCACGACCAGCACGTCGGCCGGATCGCCGTCGCCGCACAGGGTGCTCGGCACGTAGCCGTAGTTGCAGGGGTAGCGCATCGGGGTGGAGAGGATGCGGTCGACGAAGATCGCGCCGGTTTCCTTGTCCACTTCGTACTTGACCGGCTCCGAGTCCTTCGGGATCTCGATGATGACGTTGATTTCTTCCGGCGGGTTCTTGCCGGGCGAGACGAGTTCCAGACCCATGGTGTGCTCCGAGAGGGGGGATGGCGCGATAAGACCTCCCATTTTATGCCTTTGCCGGCCAACGTGCAGGGTGGGGACTATCCGACCCGCCGCAGTGGCGATCGCCGACCGCCGCCAGCGCACCCGGCTGATCCCGCCCGGACCTGGGCAGGCGCACGGTGGAGGTCCCTTCACGGAGTACGCCCATGACCCTTCCACTGCCTTCCCGCCACCCCTCCGACGCCCTGGCCGCGTTGATCCTGCTGGCGCTGACCGTTGCCGGCCCGGCCGCCGCCAGTCCGCCGCCCGCTGCGCCCCTGCACGTCGATCTGGTCGATTACCCCACGCCGCAGGCGAACTGGTCCGCCTTCCGCGACCTGCGCCATCGTCTTGAAACCGGCTTCGACGATGTCTGCCCCGATACCTTCTGCGAAGGCGAGTACACCGATTACCAGCCGCTGAAACTGCGCTGCTCGGTCGAACGGGCCACGGGCAGGGTCAATGTCTGCGGCTGGGCCTTCGCTGCAAGCGAGCTGCGGGTGGACCCGGCGACCGGCGCCCTGGAGCGGCAGCAGCCCACCTGGCTGTGCCACTTCCCGACCGGCGGCGGCACCACCGTGGCGGCATTGCTGGCGGCACTGGACGGACCGCAGCCGTTGTTCCAGCGGCTGCCCGGTACGGGAAAAACCGTGTTCGAGGCACTGGGAGACTGCCTGCGCTAGCCTGCTCGCATGGACTCCCTGCTCGCCGCCGCCGCACGTGCCCTTGCCGCTGGCGACGTACTGACCGCACTGGGGCATGTGGCCCTGCGCAGCGACCCGCCGGCACTGGCGCTGCGCGGCGTGGCCATGGCTCAGCTGGGCGAGCTGCAGCGGGCCCGGGAACTGCTGCGGCTGGCCCACCGCGGCTTTGGCGCCGATGAGGTGCTGGCCCGGGCGCGCTGTGTGGTGGCGGAGGCGGAAGTGGGGCTGGCGCTGCGGGATCTTGCCGGTACCCCCGCGCCGCTGCTGGCTGCCGCCCACGCATTGGAGGAGCGCGCCGATCCGCACAATGCGCTGCAGGCCTGGTTGATCCTGGCCCGCCGCTGGCTGTTGCTCGGGCGTCGGCAGGAGGCTGAATCGGCCTTGGCACAGGTGCAGGGCAGGGCGCTGACGCCGGCCCTGGCCGCCATGGCCGGGCTGGCCGAAGCGGCCTTGGCGGCGCGCGCGTTGCGGGTGTCGCAGGCGACGGCGGCGCTGGACGCGGCTGCCGCCGCCGCGCAGGCCTCGGGCATCGCCGCCCTGCACGCAGAGGTCGTGCAGGCCCGCAGTCATCTGGCCAAGCCGGCGGCACGCCAGGTGGCCCGGGAGGCGGCCGACCGCCTGCTGGATCTACAGGCCGTGCAGGACCTGCTGGCCTCACCGGCCTGTGTGGTGGATGGCTGCCGGCGCGGTGTGTGGATGGGAGGGCGCTGGCGGTCACTGGCACGCCGGCCGCTGCTGTTTGCACTGCTGCGAGCCGTCGGCCAGGCGTGGCCGGGGAATGTCGACCGCGACGTGTTGATTGCCGAGGTATTCCGCACCCGTGATGGCGACGACAGCCACCGTGCGCGGCTCCGGGTGGAAATGGGGCGCGTCCGCGCTGCGGTGAAGGGACTGCTGTCGGTGGAAGCGACCGCCAACGGCTACCGGCTGGCAGCCGCGCCCGGCATCGCGGTGGTGGTGCTGGCGCCGCCGATCGAAGGCGAGCAGGGCGCCGTTGCCGCATTGCTGGCCGATGGGGCGGCCTGGTCCAGTTCGGCACTGGCCTTGGCGCTGGGCGCCAGCCAGCGCACGGTGCAGCGCGCGTTGGCGGCACTGGAAAGCACCGGCCAGGCACGCGCGACCGGGGGCGGGCGCACGCAGCGCTGGTGGGCCATGCCGCTGTCCGGATTCACGACGATCTTGTTACTCCCGGCAGCGCTGCCGGGCGACTAGGGTGGTTGCCAGGCACCCCTTCCGATGTGCCAGGAGATGCTGCAATGAACACTGGAACGCTGAACCCCGCCGCTGCCCCGCGCGTGCACGACGCCGAGGTGGCCCGCGAATATGGTCCCTTTGACGGCGCCGACTGCATCCACGGTGTCAGCTTCGATGGCCGCCATGTCTGGGCCGCCACCGGCCCGGCGCTGCTGGCCTTCGATCCGGACAGCGGCGCCCCGGTACGCACGCTGGCCGTGCCCTGCGATGCGGGCACCGCGTTCGACGGTACCCACCTCTACCAGATCGCCGAAGCGCGCATCGACAGGATCGACCCGCAGACCGGCAACGTGCTGGCCTCGATTCCCGCGCCTGGCGGCGGCACCGATTCGGGCATGGCCTGGGCCGAAGGCAGCCTGTGGGTGGGGCAATACCGCGAACGCCGCATCCACCAGGTGGATCCGGCCACGGGCGAGGTGCTGCGCACGATTGAATCGGACCGCTTCGTCACCGGCGTGACCTGGGTCGATGGCCAGCTCTGGCATGGCACCGACGACGGCGAACGCAGCGACATCCGACGCGTGGATGCCCAGAGCGGGCAGGTGCTGGAGCAGCTGCGCATGCCCGAGGGCCTGCATGTCAGCGGTCTGGAGGCCGATGGCGCGGGCCTGTTCTACGCCGGCGGCGGGCGCAGCGGCAAGGTGCGGGCGGTGCGCCGGCCGCGCGCTTAACGTGACGCATTCTCATTTGAGGGGTAAGATGCCGCCGCACCGGGCCACCTCTGCATGTCCTCCAACGCATCCACCCTGACCGACCTGTTGATCCGCGAACGCCCGGCGCTGCTGCGTCGGGTGCAGCGGATACTGGGCAGCGACGGCAGCGCCGAAGACGTGATCCAGGCCATCTGGTTCAAGGCGCGCGGGGTGGATGCCGGGGTGACCATCGACAACCCGCGGGCCTATCTGTACCGTCTGGCCACCAACCTGGCCACCGACCAGGGCCGGGAACGCAGCCGCCAGACGCGGCTGTTGGCCGACCACTACCTGTGGGGGCCGGATGAAGTGCTGTCCACGGAAGAACAGGCCATGGCCCAGGACGAGCTGCAGCGCGTGCTCGCCGCCGCCGACCACCTTCCCGAACCGACCCGCACGATCTTCCGCCTCAACCGGTTGCAGGGGCTGACCCAGGCGGAAATTGCCCGGCGCCGTGGCGTGTCGGTCACGACCGTGGAAAACCATGTACGCGCTGCGTTGCAGCGGCTGGCGTGGGCGCGCAGCGGGCGGTGACGCGCGGGGGCTTGGGGAAGTGCCGTTCCCACACGTCTTGATGGTATCGGCGCTGCCCTTCGCACCCTTGCCAGCCATGAGCCCGCACGACCTGCCTACCGACCCGACCGCGCCCACCCCGCCCGACCTGCTTGCCGAACAGGCGCAGGCGTGGATCACGTGGCTGGCCTCCGGCGCCGTGGACGCGCCGCGCATGCAGGCCTTCGAACACTGGCTCAGCCTGCCCGGGCACCGCCGCGCGTTCGAATACGAGCGCCAGCTGTGGCAGGCCGTGGCGCAGCCGCCGGCGGCGGCGAAGCGTCCGCATGTCCGCCGTCGTCGCGTTCCCCGCCTGGTGCTGGCCGCTGCCGCCGCGCTGGCGCTGGTGTGGGTGTCACCCGAAGCCTGGTTGCGCCTGCGTGCCGATTACCGCAGCAGCCACGACGTGGTCACGCTCGCCCTGCCCGATGGCAGCCGCGCGGTGCTCGATGCCGATTCGGCGATTGCCGTGGACTATGACGACCAGCGCCGCAGCATCCGCCTGCTGCGCGGGCGCGCCTGGTTCGAAGTTGCGCCCGGGCGCGCCCAGCCGTTCCAGGTGACCGCACAGGCCGGTGTGGTGGAGGACATCGCCACGGCGTTCGCGGTGGCCAGCACCCCGCAGGGAGTGGAAGCGGAAGTCTCGCAGGGCCAGGTCCGCGTCGCGGCCTCGCCCAACGGCGGCTGGACCTACCTGCTGGCTGGCCAGCGCGCCGGCTTTGCGCCTGGCGGCCGGGTGGTGCGCCATGACGACCTGGCCCCCGACCGCATTGCCGCATGGCGCGACGGCGAGCTGCTGCTCGATGCCAGCGGCGTGGCCGATGCGGTCGCGCAGATTGCGCGCTATCGCCAAGGCCCCACGTTCGTGCGCGGCGACCTGTCGTCGTTGCCCGCCGTCAACGCCGCACTGCGCGTGGACCAGCCCGAGCAGGCGCTGGATGCGCTGGCGATGTCGGCCGGGCTGCGCATCACCCGCCTGCCGATGGGCGTGGCGATCGTGAGCGCCACCCCCGCGCGCTGAATGCGCCTTGGGGAAGGGATCGCCCCGCACGTCTTACCCCCGAACGTACCCGCCGCCGCCACGTACGTCGCAGCGCCCGCACCCCGTGCGGGGAAGCCGTGCTTTCGCGGCATCGCCTCTCAACAGGTTTCAACATGCTTCCCATTTCCCGACCGGCGCCGATGCTGCGCCCGTCCCGCCTGTGCACCGCGTTGTTGGCCGCCGGCCTGGCCTCGGCCACCGCGTTGCCGGCACTGGCCCAGTCCGGCGACACCGCCCCACTGGCCGCCACCCGCCCGTTCGATATCCCCGCCCAACCGCTGGCCGATGCGCTGCGCAGTTACATGCGCCAGTCCGGTGTGCAGGTGGCCTACCCGGCCGCACTCGCCAACGGTGCCAGCTCCACCGCGGTATACGGCGCGCTGGATGCGCAGGCCGCACTGGCGCAGCTGCTGCAGGGCAGTGGCCTGGCACCGCGCGCGCTGGGGCCGGGCGCGGTCACCCTGGAACGCGCGCCGCGCGGCCAGGGCGAGGATGGCGTGATCCACACCGCGCCCCTGCGCGTGGCCGGTGACCAGGCCAGCGCCGAAGGCACCGCCGAGCGTGCGCTCGAGCAGTACCGCAGCAGCGGTTCGAGCGTGTATGTGCCACGGACCACCCTCGAGCGCTTCCGTGGCACCTCCACCGCCGACATCGTCAAGGGCGTGGTCGGCGTGACCGCCGGTGATCCGCGCACGGCCAACGCGTTGGACCTCAACATCCGTGGCATCCAGGGCCAGAGCCGCATCCCGGTGATCATCGACGGCGGGCAGTCCACCATGGACACCTACCGCGGCTATGCCGGCCAGTCGCAGCGCACCTACCTCGACCCGGACCTGATTTCCAGCCTCACCGTGACCAAGGGCCCCAGCCTGGGCGCCAATGCGTCGGGCGGCATCGGCGGCGTGGTGGAAATGGAAACGCTGAACATCGGCGACGTGCTGCGCGACGGCCAGGACGCCGGCCTGCGCGTGCGCAGCGGCATCTCCAACGGCAGCGCGCGTGACCTTCCCGCCTACAACGGCACCCCCGGTACCGACCGCAGCAGCCTCGGCGGGCAGTTCTTCAACATCGCCGGCGGCAAGCACTGGGAAAGCTTTGACCTGGTGGCGGCTTACGCCTGGCGCGATACCGGCAACTACTATTCGGGCAAGCATGGCTACGACGATTTCCCGCAGACCCGGCGCACCCTGGCACCGTTGAACCCGCCCAACACCGAAGTGTTCAACACCTCCTCCAAGTCCAACTCGGTGCTGCTCAAGGGGACCTGGCGGATCGATGACGTGCAGACGCTGGAGGCCGGCTACCGACACTACAGCGGCCGCCAGGGTGAAATCATGGCCTCGCAGATCATCCGCGTGGACCGCGACCGCGTGCCGCAGTGGGAGCCGGGCAGCGTGGACCTGGATGCCTACAACCTGCGCTACCGCTTCAACCCGGGCAACGACATCGTCGACCTGAAGGCCAACCTCTGGTACACCCAGGCCGACAGCCTGATGTACAACGGCCTGACCGGCATCACCCCGTGGTACTTCGACCGCCGCACCGAATGGTATGACGGCCCGACCTTCAACACCGACCCCGGTTACAAGGATGCCTACCGCAACGACATGAGCCAGACGCGGTTCGGCCTGGACGTGTCCAACACCATGGTGATGACTACCGACAGCGCCGGTTTGTTCACCTTCGACTACGGGCTGTCCTTCAGCGATGAAGACGTGGGTCCCGGCGACAGCGCGCCGATCATGCACGATGACCTGGTCAACAACCGCTTCCTCCGCAATGCCACGCGCAGGGAATACAGCGCGGTGGCCTCGATGAAGTGGCAGCCGGGCGAGCGCTGGGACATCCTGGTGGGTGGCCGCTTCAACCGCGTCAGCATCCACGACCGCAACCGCCTGGCCACCCCGGAAACCGAGGAAGTGATCGGCAAGTACCGCTATACCCAGCTGCTCAACGGCAACCCGGCGCTGCCGGCGTGGCGCGCGCAGCGGATCGCCATGCTCAACTGGTACCCGGATGCGAACGGCCAGTTCACCGAGGCCTCGCTGCTGGCTTCGCCGTACAAGAAGGGCACGGTGGCCGACATCACCGGCTGGAATTTTCACGATGTCACCGCCACCGAAGACCTGGTCGTGCCCACCAGCTGGACCTGGTCGCAGCCGATCCGCCGTACCGACAACGCGTTCATGCCCACCGCCAGCGTCACCTGGCACGCCGATGAAGACACCCTGGTCTACCTCAAGTACGCCGAAGGCGTGAAGCTGCCCAGCCTGTTCGAAAGCACCCTGGGCCTGTTCACCGCGGCCAAGCCGGTGGGCGGCGAACTCAAGCCCGAGCGCGCGGGCACCTGGGAAGTGGGCGCCAGCACCGTGCGCCATGATCTGTTTGCCGAAGGCGACCAGGCCGCGTTCAAGCTGGCCTACTTCAACACCCGCATCGACGACCTGATCACGCGCGACTACCGCACGTTGTCGGCCGGCTATATCCGCAACATCGACCGCTTCAAGGTCTCCGGGCTGGAGTTCCAGTCCAGCTATGACGCCGGCAAGGTGTTCGCCGATCTGTCGGCGCATTACTACTTCGAAGCCAAGACCTGCGCCCCGGACATCGCCGCCGAGCGCCGCGCATACGGTGTGCAGCGAAAGAACGAGGAACTGGCCAAAACGCCGGACTGCGTCGACGGTGGGTTCGAGGGGTCCTACAGCAACACCCAGAATCCGCCGCGCTACACGGTCAACCTGACGCTGGGCTCACGGCTGCTGGACCAGCGGCTGAGCTTCGGCACCCGCGTGATCCACAACAGCGGTCCGATCAGCAAACTGGACAAGGAATGGAACGTGGGCCTGTCGGCGATCCAGCAGCTGTACCAGCCGGCGACCATCGTGGACGTGTTCGCCAGCTGGCAGGCCAGCGAGCAGCTGGCGGTCGACTTCAACGTGGACAACCTGACCGACCGCTACTACCTCGACCCGCTGGCGCTGGGTGTAATGCCGGCCCCGGGCCGGATCATGCGCCTGGCGGTCACTTGGCGGTATTGAGAAAACCCGCGAGCCGGGCTCTGCCCGGCTCGCGGGTACGCTATCGGGCGGTCGCATCCGCGTGCAGCGCCTCGTTCAACTCATCCACCACGATCGCCCAATCCGCATCTTCCTTCAGCTCTTCACGCAGGAACTGACGCTGCGCATCGCTCCAGTAAGTGGCTTCGGCCAAGGTCACGTCGCCGGGCAGCTGGTGCGCCCGGATGAACGCCGCAATGGCCTCCGGGCTGGAGTCCAACCCCAACTGCTCGAACAGGTTGGTCATGCGCGATTCGGTGGTGTCCATCATGGCAATCCTTGTGGGCGAAAGAATGCTCCATTATCAACACCCCAAGGTGAGGATGGCATCGCCGGAATGGGGGGGAGGGCAGCACCGGCAATCCGGGTTGGGGTAGTCTGCGCGACAGGCGTCTTATCCCTGTGCCGGACCTTGCCCGGCGCTGCCACCTTCTTTCTGCCAGAACGCCATGAACGCCACCGATACCCTTGAAGCGACCCGCAGCCAGCGCCTGAAGGCCGCCACCCGAGACAGCCACGGCGCGTTGGACAAGCGCATCATGGCCGGCGACATCTTCGCCGACCGTGGGCGGTTCGCGCGCTTCCTGCGGGTCCAGTACCGCTTCCACCGCGATATCGATGGCCTGTACGCAAACGCCGCGCTGGATGCGCTGCTGCCCGACCTGGCCGAACGCCGGCGGCTGCCGCAGGTCACCCGTGACCTGCGCGATCTGGAACAGACCCTGCCGGCCCCGGTGCCGCTGCGGCTGGACCCGGACCTGCCACTGGCTGCCGCACTGGGCTGGTTGTACGTGGCCGAAGGCTCCAACCTGGGCGGCACCATCCTGTACAAGATGGCCGCGCAGCTGGGCCTGGATGCGGACTTCGGCGCACGCCACCTGGCCGCGCATCCCGATGGTGCCGCACGCCACTGGCGCGAGTTCACCGCCGCGCTGGACAGCGTCGTACTCACCGACGTCGAAGAGCAGCAGATGATAGATGCGGCCGATGCCGCGTTCCGCAGCGTGCATGTTCACGTGGAGCTGGAATTCGCATGAGCAGGGGCGTGCGCGCCGTGTCGCGCTGATGCGCTGGCTCTGGTTCTGCCTGGGCTGGGTCATGGTGGCGCTGGGGGTGATCGGGGCGCTGTTGCCGGTGATGCCCACCACCATCTTCCTGATCCTGGCGGTGGGTTGTTTCGCGCGCAGCTCACCGCGCTTCGAACGCAAGCTGCTGGAGCATCCGCGTTACGGCCCGTCGCTGCGCGCCTGGCGCGAGCAGGGCGCGGTGAGCCGCAAGGGCAAGGCATTTGCCGCCGGCGGCATGGCATTCGGGTTTGCGATGTTCTGCTGGGGCGCGAGGCCGTCGTGGCCGTTGCTGCTTGGCGTAGGCGTATTTTTCGCGGCGAGCGCAGCCTACGTGCTGTCACGCCCGACCCCGTTGCCGTGATGGTGCGGGTGGGGCGACACCCCATGGGACACGCACGGCGGGTTACGTGCGCAGGATCATGGCGTTGACACGCATGGCGTGTCACTACGATCCGTGGTCGCCTGGTCTGGGGGTCCCCGACCTTGGTCGGGGACCCGATAGACGTTACAACAACGGCACCAGCAGCAGCGCCACGATGTTGATGATCTTGATCAGCGGATTGATCGCCGGGCCGGCGGTGTCCTTGTAGGGATCACCCACGGTATCGCCGGTCACCGCGGCCTTGTGCGCCTCGCTGCCCTTGCCGCCGAAGTGGCCGTCTTCGATGTACTTCTTGGCATTGTCCCAGGCACCGCCGCCGGTGGTCATCGAGATCGCCACGAACAGGCCGGTCACGATGGTGCCGATCAACAGCCCGCCCAGCGCACGCGGCCCCAGCAGCAGGCCCACCACCACCGGCACCGCGACCGGCAACAGCGAAGGCACGATCATTTCGCGGATCGCCGAGCGGGTCAGCATGTCCACTGCGCGGTCGTACTGCGGCTTGCCGGTGCCTTCCATGATCCCGGGAATCTCGCGGAACTGCCGGCGCACTTCTTCCACCACCGCACCGGCGGCGCGGCCCACTGCTTCCATCGCCATCGCGCCGAACAGGTAGGGGATCAACCCGCCGATCAGCAGGCCGATGATCACCGTGTGGTCGGACAGGTCGAAGGCGAACACTTCACCCGGGTGCGCGGCCTGCAGGTTGTGGGTGTAATCGGCGAACAGCACCAGCGCGGCCAATGCCGCCGAACCAATCGCATAGCCCTTGGTCACCGCCTTGGTGGTGTTGCCCACCGCATCGAGCGGATCGGTGATGTTGCGGATCTCCGGGGGCAGCTCGGCCATTTCGGCGATGCCGCCGGCGTTGTCGGTGATCGGCCCGTACGCATCCAGCGCCACGATCATGCCGGCCATCGACAGCATCGCGGTGGCCGCGATGGCGATGCCGTACAACCCGCCGTGCAGGTGCGCCAGCCAGATCGCCAGGCACACCGTGATCACCGGCAGCGCGGTGGACTTCATCGACACGCCCAGGCCGGCGATGATGTTGGTGCCGTGCCCGGTGGTGGAGGCCTGTGCCACGTGCTGCACCGGCTTGTACTGGGTGCCGGTGTAGTACTCGGTGATCCACACGATCAGCCCGGTCAGCACCAGCCCGATCAGCGCGCAGATGTACAGGTTCGTTGCCCCGTGGGCGTTGTCCGGCATCAGCTGCAGGGTGATCGGGTAGAAGGCGATGGCGGCCAGCACGCCCGACACGATCACGCCCTTGTACAGCGCGCCCATGATCGAGCCGCCCGGCTTCACCTTCACGAACAGCGCGCCGATGATCGACGCGATGATCGACACCCCGCCCAGTACCAGTGGATACAGGATCGCGTTGCGACCGGCTTCGGCGATCATCAGGCTGCCCAGCAGCATGGTGGCGATCACCGTCACCGCGTAGGTTTCGAACAGGTCGGCAGCCATGCCGGCGCAGTCGCCGACGTTGTCGCCCACGTTGTCGGCAATCACCGCCGGGTTGCGCGGGTCGTCCTCGGGAATGCCGGCTTCGACCTTGCCGACCAGGTCAGCGCCCACGTCGGCACCCTTGGTGAAGATACCGCCGCCCAGCCGGGCGAAGATCGAAATCAGCGAGGAGCCGAATGCCAATCCAACCAGCGCATGCAGCGCTGCGGCAGTGTCCAGCCCCATCCGCAGCAGCAGCGCGTAATAGCCGGCCACGCCGAGCAGGCCCAGCCCGACCACCAGCATGCCGGTGATCGCACCGCCACGGAACGCCACGTCCATGGCGGCACTGAGGCCATGGCGTGCGGCTTCGGCGGTGCGTACGTTGGCCCGCACCGACACGTTCATGCCGATGTAGCCGGCCGCACCGGACAGCACCGCACCGATCGCGAACCCGATCGCGGTGTACCAGCTGAGGAAGATGCCGACCAGCACGAACAGCACCGCGCCGGCGATGCCGATGGTGAGGTATTGGCGGTTGAGGTAGGCGCGCGCGCCTTCCTGGATGGCGGCGGCGATTTCCTGCATCCGGGCATTGCCCGCCGGTTGCCGGAGGATCCAGCGTGCCGACACGATGCCGTAGAGAATCGCGAGAATGGCGCAGAACAGCGCCAGAGAAAGCCCATAACGTTCCAGCATGTCCCCTCCCGGGTGATGGATGGCATCCAGTTGACGGACGAACCTCACCACGCGGGGCACAACGGGCTGCAACGATGGACCAACCCGTTCAGACCGTACCCGGTCATCAAGCGTGTGGCTTTGTTCAGCAATCCCTGGTGCCCCCGAGTATGCAGTGAAATCATCGCCCCTGCCCAGCGCTTGCGCCGAACAGCCCAACGAAGCCCTGATCCAAGGCGCACGAGGTTGTAGCGCCGACCGTTGGTCGGCTCCGCGGTTGGCGCAATCCCATCAGTCCGCGTGCGCCCCCTTGCCACACCGTTCATCCCCCCCAAGCCACCCTCACTCCACCCCAACGGAGGCTTCCCGCATGTCCCCCCGCCACCTCATCCTGCTGGCCCTGCTTCCTGCCCTTGCGGCTACTGCCGCCGAAACCCCCGAACGCCAGCGTCCGGTCGGCGCAGCCCAGGCAGTGAACGTCACCCACACCCTGCGCCAGATCCCCGAAGCCTGCGCCCGCCTGGAAGGCACCTTTACCGGCGACGCAGCGCAGCCCTACCGGTTCGCGGTCGCCCGCACCAGCGAGCAATGCCAGCCACGCGCGAAGTTCGTCGACTTCGACAAGGCGCAGCCCAGCGAAGCCAAGGGCTGGAAGCTCAACGACGTGATCCGCGTGCCCAGCGCGGCCTGTCCCACCCAGCAGGCAGTAGTGAGGGTCTGGCGCCTGCCGATGGAACAGAAGCTGCAGCTCGATGGCCAGGGCCAGTCGCGCATCTACCTGGAAGAGGCCAAGAAGCAGGCCGCTGCCGGCCAGATCGCGGAGATTCCGATGTTCGCGGCGAAGATGACCGTGGAAGGCAAGGCCTGCCCGTAACGCGCGCAACAAAAAGCCCGTAGAGCCACGCACTGCGTGGCTGCACAGTGCCCGCAGGCCCGTTACGCCTCAAATGCCGGCAGCTTTTTCTTCACCGCCACATTCTTCAGGGTCACGTACTTCGGCAGTCCATCGGTGCCGTAGGGCAGCGGTGCCTCGCCCTTGATCAGCGGCGACAGGTACGCGCGGGCCTTGTCGGTGATGCCGAAGCCATCGCGGCGGATGAAGCCGGCCGGCATCTTCTTCTCGTGGTTGGCCACCTTGTGCAGCGGCGCCGGCTCGATCTTCCAGCGGTACGGGGCGTCGCTGCTGCGCACGATCACCGGCATCACCGCGTTCTGGCCCTTCAGCGCGTACTGCACCGCCGCCTTGCCCACCGCCTGCGCCTGTTCCCAGTCGGTCTTCGAGGCAATGTGCCGGGCCGAGCGCTGCAGGTAGTCGGGCAGGGTCCAGTGCACCTTGTAGCCCAGCGTGTCCTTGACCCGCGCGGCCAACTGCGAAGCCACCCCGCCCAGCTGGGTGTGCCCGAACGAATCCTTGCCGCCGCCGGCATCTGCCACGAACCGGCCATCGGCGGTCTGGATGCCTTCGGAGGCCACCACCACGCAGTGGCCCACGCGTTCCACCACCTGCTTCACCTTGGCCAGGAACGCGGCTTCGTCGTAGGCGCGCTCGGGCAGCAGGATGATATGCGGGGCTTCGTCCGGTCCGTTTCCGGCCAGCCCGGCCGCAGCCGCCAGCCAGCCCGCATGCCGGCCCATGGCCTCGTACACGAACACCTTGGTGGAGGTTTCGGCCATGGCCGCCACGTCCAGCGCCGCCTCGCGCACCGACACGGCGGTGTACTTGGCCGCCGAACCGAAGCCCGGGCAGGTGTCGGTCACCGCCAGGTCGTTGTCGATGGTCTTGGGCACGCCGATGCAGGTGAGGTCGTAATCGAAGGCCTTGGCCAGCTGGGACACCTTCCAGGCGGTATCGGCCGAATCGTTGCCGCCGTTGTAGAGGAACCAGCGCACGTCGTGGGCGCGCAGCACCGCCAGCAGCCGCTCGTAGCGGGCCCGGTCGGCCTCCAGCGATTTGAGCTTGTAGCGGCAGGAGCCGAAGGCGCCGCCGGGGGTATGGGCCAGCGCCGCAATCGCCGCGGCCGACTCCTTCGAGGTGTCGATCAGCTCCTCGCGCAGCGCGCCCAGGATGCCGTTGCGCGCGGCCAAGACCTTGATTCCCTTGGCCCTGGCGGTGCTGATCACCGCCGAGGCGGTGGCATTGATGACGGCGGTGACGCCGCCTGACTGGGCGTACAGCAGGGTACCTTTGGACATGGTGGGACCTTTGTCGGGGGGAAGGACATTGCAGGGACATTACCGGTATGAGGTAAAGTGCGCGTATTGCGGTGCAGCGTGATTGTGGACAATCCCGGGCGCGCGCCCTTCCGTTTTTTACCAAGTTGGAGTCAGGTTGATGCGATTGGTTCTGTTGGGACCGCCCGGTTCGGGCAAGGGGACGCAGGCGACGCGCCTGAAGGAACACCTGAACATTGCGCACATTTCCACCGGTGACCTGCTGCGCGCCGAAGTGGCTGCCGGCACCGAGCTGGGCAAGCAGGCCAAGGCCGTGATGGATGCCGGCAACCTGGTGTCCGATGACATCCTGCTGGGCATGCTGGAATCGCGCCTGGGCCAGGCAGACGTGGCCAATGGCTTCATCCTGGACGGTTACCCGCGCAACGTGGCGCAGGCCAACGCGCTGGACGCCGTGCTGGCCAAGATCGGCCAGCCGCTGGATGCGGTGGTGCAGCTGGATGTGCCTAGCGAACTGCTGGTCGAGCGCATTGCCGGCCGCGCCCAGGAACAGGGCCGCGCCGATGACAATCCCGAATCGGTGCGCAAGCGCCTGCAGGTCTACACCGACCAGACCGCGCCGGTGGTGGATTTCTATGCGGGCCGCGGCACCCTGGCGCGCGTTGATGGCGTTGGCGAGCTCGCCAACGTGGAAGCGCGCATCCAGGCAGCGCTCAAGCGCTGACAACCTACACGCGCACGCCCGGTCCTATCGGAACCGGGCGTGCGGTGTAGAGCGCCAGCGATCGGGCCTGCTCAGGGCCCCACACCATGAGCCCCCCCTGGGGACGGCCTCTTGGGGAGTAGGACCATCGGGGGTAGTGCGGCTGGCGCGCTGAATTGTGTACGTGTTCACAGTACACCGCTATCGGGAATTCCCTGACAGCACGCGTAAAGCCGCGCGCTGTCGTCCCACAGTCTGCTCTGCAAACAGCGGGCCCCATTGTCTGCGTCCATACCCCGGCCGCTGCGCGGCCGCCCCCTGACTCAGGGGCTACCCCCAGATGCTTTGCGTCTCCCCTTCAGAGTGGGCTTTGGGCGACAATCGGGTGATGAGCACGATCCACATTCTTGGAATTGCCGGCACCTTCATGGGCGGCGTGGCCGCCCTGGCGCGGGAACTGGGCCATACGGTCCGTGGCAGCGACCAGGCGATCTATCCGCCGATGTCCACCCAGCTGGAACAGCTGGGCATCGCCCTGGACCCGGGCTATCGCGCCGACAGCGTGGCCCGCGATTGCGATGAAGTCGTGGTCGGCAACGCGTTGTCGCGTGGCAACCCGGCCGTGGAAGCGGTGCTGGATGCCGGGCAGCGCTACATCTCCGGCGCGCAGTGGCTGTCCGAACAGGTGCTGCCAGGCCGCGACACGCTGGCCGTGGCCGGTACCCATGGCAAGACCACCACCACCACCATCCTGACCTGGCTGCTGCAGGCCGCCGGCCGCGAGCCAGGCTTCCTGATCGGCGGCGTGGCCGAGGATTTCGGCGTGTCCGCACGGGTGGGGCAGGGCCGCGAGTTCGTGGTCGAGGCCGACGAGTACGACACGGCGTTCTTCGACAAGCGCAGCAAGTTCGTGCACTACCGCCCGCTGGTGGCCATCCTCAACAACCTCGAATACGACCACGCCGACATCTTCCCGGACGTGGCCGCGATCCAGCGCCAGTTCCACCACCTGGTGCGCACCGTGCCCGCGCGCGGACGGCTGATCGTCAACGGTGAAGACACCTACCTGGCCGAAGTGCTGGCGATGGGCTGCTGGACGCCGGTGGAACGCTTCGGTTTCGATCCCGGGTTGGAATGGCATGCCGAACTGGTCAATGCCGACGGCAGCGCCTTCATCGTGCACCACCGTGGCGTGGCGCTGGGCGAAGTGCGCTGGTCGCTGCTGGGTCGCCACAACGTGCTCAACGGCCTGGCCGCATTGGCCGCCGCGCACGCGGTAGGCGTTGCACCGGCCAGCGTGATCCCGGCATTGGCACGGTTCCGCAGCGTCAAGCGGCGCATGGAAGTGATCGGCGTGGCCGACGACATCACGGTCTACGACGATTTCGCCCATCATCCCACCGCCATCCGCACCACGCTGGAAGGCCTGCGCGCCAAGATCGGCGCGCGCCGCATCGTGGTCGCGATGGAGCCGCGCAGCAACTCGATGCGGCTGGGCGCCCACGCCGATGCGCTGGCCCCTTCGCTGGCGCTGGCCGACGCGGTGGTGTTCCTGCACCGGCCGGAACTGGCCTGGGATGCGGCCAGCGTGATCGCCGCCGTGCGCGGCGACGCGCACGCCGTGCCCGATACCGACGCACTGCTGGCACGACTCGGTGCCACCGTGCAGCCGGGCGACCATGTGGTGTTCATGTCCAACGGCGGCTTCGACGGCGCGCCGCGCCGCTTCCTGGCCCAGCTGCAGGCGCGGTGATCGGGTTGGCCATGACCGATTCCGTTGCCACGCTGCCGCTGTTCCCGTTGCACGCGGTGCTGCTGCCCGGCGCCACGCTGGGCCTGCGCGTGTTCGAGCGCCGCTACCTGGACATGCTGCGCGAGTGCAGCCGCAACAACACCCACTTCGGGGTCTGCCTGATCCTGGAAGGTGATGAAGTCGGGGCCCCGGCCACCCCGGCCGCGCACGGGGTGGAAGCGCGCATCGACGATTTCGACATGGGCGACGACGGCGTGCTGGTGCTGCGCCTTCGCGGCCATCGCCGGTTCCATGTGCGCCAGGTGCGGGTACGCGACAACGGCCTGATCATGGCCGAGGTGGAATGGAGCACGCCCGACCACGACGACGAACTGCGCCCGGAACATGCGCTCCTGTCCACCGTGCTGGGCCACATCATCGAACAGGCCGGCAACGCGTTCGCGCCCGCGCATCCGGCGCTGCTGGACCAGGCCGCCTGGGTCGGCTGGCGGCTGGCCGAACTGCTGCCGCTGGAGGAATCGCAGCGCTTGCAGCTGCTGCAGCACGACGACCCGCACCAGCGTCTTGACGCGCTGCTGCGCTGGATGCCGGCCAACTCAACGCCGATCGACGAGAACTGGTAACCGAACCGGGTGACCCCGACCGGTAGATCACGACCGTTGGTCGTGGTCGCCCTCAATACGTCCGCACGCGCAACACCGGCATGCCGGTTTCAGGATGCGTTCCGACCTCCTGCGGCAACCCTTCCAGCGCCTCGCGCACCGCCTTCAGCGACGGATCGATGCCGCGCATCGGGCGCCACATCCCGATCAGGTGGAAGTGCTGGTAGTGCAGCGTCTGCGCGCTGCCCAGCCACAACGGCTGGTCGCCCGGCTGCAGCTGGGTAGCGGCCGGCCACAGGCGCAGCGCGAAGATCTCGTTGGGCGCATTGCCCGGGCGCAGCAGCAGCAGCGATTCGACCTGCGTATCCAGCGTGGCCGGCAGCACCGGCACTTCGTCCGGAGTGGCCGACTTGTCCAGCATCAGCAGCGCCTGTTCCCAACCCGCCTGCGGCTGCACGCGCCAGCCCTGGCTTTCCAGGCGCTCGCGCAGCGGCGCCAGCGGCCCGGCCACCTGCACGTCCAGCGGCCAGCGCTGGTCGTCGTCGAATTCATTGCGGCGCGAAGGCTGGGCGCGCCACTGGCTGCCCCACCAGTCCTGCGCGGCCACATTGGCCGGCGCCGGCTGGGCCGGCTCGAAACGCTCCAGCTTCGCCTCGGTATTGCGCGGCGCATACCACAGCGCGGCCACCGCGAAAGTGCCGTAGAACAGCCACGACACCGGCTTGACCCAGAACGAGCGGTTGAAGCGGCGGCGGTAGGCAATGCCCAGCACCAGCAGCCAGAAGATGCCGAACAGCATCCCGCCGACCACGTCGCTCAGCCAGTGCGCGCCCAGGTACAGCCGCGAGAAGCCGATCAGGCTGACGATGATGCCCGACAGCAGGTACGGCCACACGCGGGTGCGGCCGGGCAGCTCGCGCGCGATCAGTACCGCAAAGAAACCGAAGGTGATGGTGGCCATGGTCACCGACACCGACGGGAAGCCGAAGCCGCTGCTCGCCCCCGGCGGGCGCACCACGGTCACCGTGGCGCCCAGCAGCTTGGTCAGCGCCAGCCCGAAGGCCAGTGCGGCCAGCCAGTGCGCGGCCGCCATCCAGCGCCGGCGCCAGATCAGGTAGCCCATGGTGACTGCCGTGGCAGGCAGCAATACCGGCCAGGCGCCCAGCGAGGCCAGTGCCGCCATCGGGTAGTCGGCCAGCGGATTGCGCAGCGCCAGCATCGCCTGGTGCACGGCCAGGTCCAGGCTGAGCGGTTCGCCATGGGCCACCACCGCCATCAGCAAGGCGAACCAGCACCAGCCCAGCAACAGCAGCATCAATGCCAGCATCGCCAGCGGTACCGATTCACGGCGCTGCGGGTCGAACACCGACACCGAGTAGCGACCCAGGGTGGGGTGGCGCTGCGACCAGCGCAGCAGGCCGGCCAGCCAGCTGTCCATGCGCGCGGCCGACCAGCGGTAGCCGTACAGCACGATCGCCCAGACCACGCCCATCACCACGCCGACCAATGCCAGCACCATCACCAGCCGACCGGCCACGGCGGCCACCGCGTCGTAGGCCTCGCCCAGCACCCAGCCCGGGGCCAGGAACAGCACCGCCCAGGAGAGGCTGGCGATGCCGCTGGCCTGCACATAACGCATGGCCGGCATGTTCATCATGCCGGCGATGGCCGGCACGAACGGACGGATCGCGCCTACATAGCGCGCCACCAGGATGCTCTTGAAGGCATTGCGGCGGAACATCGTCTCGCCACGGTCGAGCAGCTGCGGGTAGCGGCTGAACGGCCAGAAGCCGCGCAGCCGGTCACCCCAGCGCCGGCCGATCCAGTAGCTGATGCCATCGCCGGCGAACGCACCCAGCGCCGCGCACGCCACGGCGTACGGTCCGGAGATCTGGCCCAGGCCGATGAACACGCCCACTGCGAACAGCAGCGGCAGCGCGGGCACGATGGCGCCAAGCACGATGACGGCATCGCAGAAGGCGATGAGGAAGATGACCGCACCGGCAAGCACGGGGTGAGCTGAGATCCACGCAAGCGTGGCATCGATCCATGACGAGTCCATCCGGGGATTATAGAGGGGCCAAAGTGACTGACTCCCGGCCAGCTAGAATGGCCGGCATGAATCGCCCGCTCCCGCCTGCCGCACACGCCCTCAAAGCCGACAGTTTTGGCCGCATCCTGCTGATGGAGGAGGGCGGCACGCGCTTCGTCCGCCGCGACCTGCTCGCCACCCCGTGGTGGCTGCGGCTGCCGGCCTGGTGGTTGGCCCGGCGTGAAGCCCGCGCGCTGGCGCATCTGGATGGCATGCCGGACACCCCGGCGCTGCTGGCCTGGAACGGCCGCTGGCTGGACCGCAGCTTCATGGCCGGCGACGCCATGTACCAGCGCCCGCCTCGCGGCGACGTAGCCTACTTCCGCGCCGCACGCCGGTTGCTGCAGAAGGTGCACCGCCACGGCATCGCCCACAACGACCTGGCCAAGGAAGCGAACTGGCTGGTGCGCGAAGACGGCAGCCCGGCGCTGATCGACTTCCAGCTGGCCGTGATCGGCAACCCGCGCTCGCGCTGGATGCGCCTGCTGGCCCGCGAAGACCTGCGCCACCTGCTTAAGCACAAGCGCATGTACTGCCGTGAGTCGCTGACCCCGGTGGAAAAGCGCGTGCTCAAGCGCCACTCGTGGGTGCGCGACCTGTGGTTCCGCACCGGCAAGCCGGTGTACCGGTTCGTGACCCGGAAGATCCTGCACTGGGAAGACAATGAGGGGCAGGGGCCGAAGCCGTGACCTGGCGTGGCAGGTACCGGACATGGAACGGCGCCGGCATCCTGGGATAGGGGAATAAACCATGCACAAGACGGTCCACATAGCCCTCGCACTGGCAGCGCTCGCGCTCGGCATCTGGGCGTATTACGCCATGCCCGGTTGGATGGGGCTGATGGTGTGTGGTGTTCTCTTGGTATGCGCAGCGGTCGCAACCGTTGTTGCCGCACTGGGTCGCGGGGCACGGCAACAGGTTGCACGGCTGTGGAGGGAATTCTTCGATTCCCTCTACGGACTCTGATGCACCAATGAGATTGTGAATTCTGGGGTCAAAGCCGCAGGGAAGGTGAGGTAATGAGCAATTTTGTTGAACCCGCAGATATAGGAGCGGCACTCGCCGACTACAGGCGCCGCCTGGCTGATCATGCGAGTGATGCGCTCATCGCGGATTTCATTGTTTTCTGCTGGCAGGCCGTCGACCCCGGCCGAGTGGCGACTTTGGATTTGTCTGATGAGTTGGTCGATGCATGTGCAGATCAACTGTCCGAGCTCTTGAAGTTGGCCACCACCACCTGTGGCAAATGGAGTGCGCCACTGTTCTGGAAGCGCTACATTGAGTGGGCTGATTTTGCCGAAGCGCTGTCAATCGACGAATGCAAGTTGTTCATGCTTAGGTCTCCGGAGTACGTCGAACCAGCGTTCTACGTGTTCCTGGCGTCGGGTGGAGCGGAAATGCGTTCTGAAGCGATGAGCTTGCTTGCGCAATATGCGGATGCGACTACCACGCGGTCCCGATACGTCAGGTCTGTTCTGGAGAGTCGGCTAAGGACGGAGCGTGCGTTACGTTAGGGAAGCCGGCGGTTCCGGTTTGTAGGAGCACAACCAGCTCAGAGCTCGCTGATCACCCTCGCGCCGGTACGTGCGGTCCCGAGTTTGGCACGCGAATCAAGGGCTGCGGCGTGGAGCACGGCAACGGGTCGCACGGCTGTGGAGGGAATTCTTCGATTCCCTCTACGGACTCTGATGCACCGACATGCTTACGGTGCCACGGGCACCAGCTGCTGCGCGATGAAATTGCGCTTGGCGTCGAAGTCATAGCCCATCTGCACGCTTCCCAGGTCGGGGCAGGCGTGGCACTCGCGCAGTGGCGTGCGGTACAGCAGGCGAACGCCGCCGCCGTCCAGCGGGGCGGTGCCCGCCGCCTGTGCCGGGGCGAACGGTGTCGCCTGCGGATCGGCGGCCAGCAGCGCCTGTACGGCTGGGTCGGCGCGCAGCGTGTCGTCCAGCTGCACGTTGTCCACGTCAATGCGCTTGCCGCTGGCATCGATCAGCCGGGTGCCCTCGTTGGTATTGGCGCGGAACGGGTAGTTCACCGTTGCTACGCCGACGCCGTCCTGGTCATGCCAGGCGACCACATGGGCCAGCTCGCCGGCGCTGCTCAGCTGCTCGGCGGCGGTGACGGCATCGTCACTCGCACCACCGGCCAGCATCGCCTTCATCAAGCACTCGCGGGTGGCTGCGGCCTCGCCCTGGCGGCAGACATTGAGGTCGCCACTCCAGACCACCGCGTTGCTCCAGCGCAGGGTGCCGTTGGCGGGTGATTGGGCGGTGGGGGTGTTGGCGGTGCCAGCAGGTGCTGCATCGGGCGCGGCGGCGGTCGGCTCGCGTTGGCAGGCGGTGGCGATCAGGACCACGCCGACGGCAATGAACAAACAGCGGGAACGGCGCATGGTGAATACCTCGCAGCAGTAACCGGGGCAGTAACTATCGTCAAGGGGCGGTTAATTGCGCGTGGGCGCGGCATACTTGGCCGATCATGAGACCGCAGGAGTTGATCGACGTGGCCAGTCTGCAAGGGAAAACCCTATTCATCACCGGCGCCTCGCGCGGTATCGGCCTGGCGATTGCTCTGCGCGCCGCACGCGATGGCGCCAACGTGGCGATCGCCGCCAAGTCTGCGGTCCCCAATCCGAAACTGCCGGGCACCATTCATAGCGCCGCCGAAGCGGTCACCGCCGCGGGCGGGCAGGGCCTGGCACTGAAGTGCGACATCCGCGAAGAAGACCAGGTGCGCGCGGCGGTGGCGGCCACCGTGGATACCTTTGGTGGCATCGACATCCTGGTCAACAACGCCAGTGCGATCTGGCTGCGCGGCACGCTGGATACGCCGATGAAGCGGTTCGACCTGATGCAGCAGGTCAATTCGCGCGGCAGTTTCCTGTGCGCGCAGGCCTGCCTGCCGCACCTGCTGCAGGCGCCCAACCCGCACATCCTCACCCTGGCGCCGCCGCCGAGCCTGGACCCGAAGTGGTGGGCCCCACATACCGGTTACACGCTGGCCAAAATGGGCATGAGCTTCGTTACGCTGGGCCTGGCGGCAGAGTTCGGGCCGCAGGGCGTGGCGGTCAATGCGCTGTGGCCGCGCACGGTGATCGCCACTGACGCAATCAACATGATTCCCGGCGTGGACGTGGGCGGCTGCCGCACACCAGAGATCCTGGCCGACGCCGCGCATGCGGTATTGACCCGCGAGGCGGCCGGGTTCAGCGGCAACTTCCTGCTGGATGATGAGGTGTTGGCGGAGGCTGGAGTTACGGATCTTTCCGGGTACGCGGTGGATCCCTCGCGCCCGTTGCTGCCGGATCTGTTCCTGGATTGACGGGGTGGCAGGCAGTGCGCAGGACACGCGTGGCGTGTCGCTACGCGGCCGGGAAGCGTAGAGACACGCCATGCGTGTCCCACGTAGACCCGATCACTGATTGAACGCTTCCGGCAGCCGCTCACCGCACTGCCGGCAATGCTTCGCATCCGGCTCATGCCCTTCCAGTCCGCACGCCGGGCACCCGCGCGCATCGCGTTTGGCGGCGCGTTCGGCATCGCGCATGGTATTGGCCAGCTCCGCGGTGTAGATGCCGGTAGGCACGGCGATGATGCTGTAGCCGATCAGGATCAGCACCGAGGTCACGAAGCGGCCCAGTACCGTCTGCGGCACGATGTCGCCAAAGCCCACCGTGGCCATCGTCACCACCGCCCAGTACATTGCGCTGGGAATGCTGGTGAAGCCATGGTTCGGCCCTTCGATCACGTACATCAGGGTGCCGGCGATGATCGTGATGGTGATCACCGTGAACAGGAACAACAGGATCTTGCGCCGGCTGCGCCACAGCGATTCCATCAGCACGCCGCTTTCTTCGATGTAGCGGGTCAGCTTGAGGATGCGGAACACGCGCAGGATGCGCAGCGCACGTACCACCAGCAGGCTCTGCGCACCGGGAATGAACAGCGAAAGGTAGGTGGGCAGGATCGAGGCCAGGTCGATGATGCCCCAGATGCTGAAGGCGTAGCGCAGCGGCCGCTTCACCACCACCAGCCGCAGCAGGTATTCGGCGGTGAACAGGATCGTGAACCCCCACTCGACCACGTACAGCCAACTGGCATGTTCGATATGGAAACGCTGCACGCTGTCGAACATCACCACCAGCACGCTGGCGATGATGGCGTAGACCAGCAGCAGGTCGAAGTTGCGCGACGGCCGGGTGTCGTGGCGGTAGATGATGTCGAACCAGGTCCGGCGCCAGCCGGAGTCGGTGGCGGGGTTCAGCTGGGGGGCGCGCAGGGGGTGCATGGGCCGCATTGTGCCCCAGCCGGTGGAGGGGGAGAATGGACCCCCTTCCCGGACCCCTCGGACCCCTGACCGCCATGACCGCTGCTGCCCCCGATCCGCTCCTGTCCCTGTCGCATTACTACCTGCCGGTGTACAAGCCGCGCCAGGTGGTGCTCGAACGCGGCCAGGGCGCCCGCGTCTGGGACAACCAGGGCAGTGAGTTCATCGACCTGGCCGCCGGCATTGCCGTGTGCGGCCTGGGCCACAACGATCCGGACCTGAAGGCCGCGCTGATCGAGCAGGCCGGCAAGCTGTGGCACACCAGCAACGTGTTCTACAGCGAACCGCCGTTGCGCCTGGCCGAGGAGCTGGTCACCGCCTCGCGCTTCGCCGAGCGCGTGTTCCTGTGCAATTCCGGCGCCGAAGCCAACGAAGTGGCGATCAAATTGGTGCGCAAGTGGGCCTCCTCGCAGGGCCGTCCGGCCCACCAGCGCGTCATTGTGACCTTCCGTGGCAGCTTCCATGGCCGCACCCTGGCGGCGGTGACCGCCACCGCACAGCCGAAGTACCAGGAAGGCTACGAGCCGCTGCCCGGTGGCTTCCGCTATGTGGACTTCAACGATGAAGTGCAGCTGGAAACGGCGATGGCCGCCGGCGACGTCGCTGCGGTGATGCTGGAGCCGATCCAGGGCGAAGGCGGGGTGATGCCGGCCAAGCCGGGCTTCATGAAGCGCATCCGCGAGCTGTGCGACCAGCACAACGCGCTGATGGTGCTCGATGAGATCCAGGTCGGTATGGGCCGCACCGGCACGCTGTTCGCGCACTGGCAGGACGAGATCAAACCGGACATCGTGACCCTGGCCAAGGCGCTGGGTGGCGGCTTCCCGATCGGCGCGATGCTGGCCGGCCCCAAGGTGGCCGAGACCATGCAGTTCGGTGCGCACGGCACCACCTTCGGCGGCAACCCGCTGGCGGCGGCGGTGGCGCGCGTGGCGCTGCGTAAATTGTCGTCGCCGGAGATCGCACGCAACGTGAGCCGCCAGTCGCAGGCGCTGCGCGATGGGCTGGGGAAAATCAATGACGAGTTCAAGGTGTTCAGCCAGGTGCGCGGCCGCGGCCTGATGCTGGGCGCGGTGCTGGACAAGGATTTCGCCGGGCAGGCCGGGGCGATCCTGGATCATGCTGCCGAGCATGGGCTGCTGACGCTTCAGGCCGGGCCGGATGTGCTGCGGTTCGTGCCGGCGTTGAACATCAGCGATGAAGAGATTGCCGAAGGCCTGAAGCGGTTGCGGGCTGCGGTGCAGTCGTTCGTCGCGTCGCGTTGAGGAAGGGCCGCCGGCTGACGGTAGCCGACTAAGAGCAGCCGACTAACAGTCGGCTCTACACGTCGGCTGCCCTGCATCAGGCGTTGATGCCGAACCGGTGCATGAGCTTGCCGAAACTACGGCTGTCGTTCGCGGTGTCGGCTTGCAGCCCGGCCAGGCGCGCGCCGCGCACATTGACGAACAGATCGTCGACGAACAGGGTGCGGGCGGGACGTGCGGCGAGCCGTTCCACCGCTTTCAGGAACATCGCCGGGTCGGGTTTGCGCCCGCCCAGTTCGCCACTGCACAGGATGCGCCCTTCCAGCATCGGCGCCAGCGTAGGCAGGATGCGTGGAATGGTCTGCGCCATCAGTGCGCCGTTGTTGGTGAGGATGGCGATCGGCATCACCTGCGCGATGCGCTGCACGCGCTCGACCACGCCGGTCTGCGGCGGTGAGGCGGCGATGCGCGCGTCCTGCCATTGGGCGAGACTGATGGTCACGCCGAGTGCATCACCCAGTTGCTGCAGGTAGCGCGTGCTGTCCAGCCCCAGGTCGAACTGCTGTTCCAGTCCGCTGTCGAACAGTGCCGCGTGCACCTGTGCGGGCGTGCATCCGCAGGACTCGGCCAGGTGGCGCACACGCAGGTGCCGCGCGTAGTTGACCAGCACGCCATCGAAGTCCAGCAGCAGGCAGTCCAGGGCAACCGGCATGTTCCACTCATGTGCGAAGCGACAGCCGACGTTACCGCACTGTCGGGGTTCGCTGCGACATCCCGTCGCACCACGCCCTTGGTGGACCTGCCTAGAATTGCAGTGACTGAAGGATGGAGAACGCCGTGAAACTGTTTGTCCCCATGATCCTGGCAGGGTTGGCGTTGGCGCCCGTCGCACAGGCACGCGTGTGTGCGGTCAGCATCGACAGCACCGACCAGATGAGCTTCAGCAGCAAGGAGATCAAAGTGGCCGGCGACTGCAGCCAGGTGAAGCTGACCCTGCGCCACACCGGCAAGCTGGCGGCCACGGCGATGGGGCACAACTGGGTGCTGACCCAGGCGGCGGACTACCAGCCGGTGGCGCTGGCGGGCATGCGGATGACGCTGGCCGACAGCTACCTGCCGAAGAAGGATCCGCGTGTGCTGGCACATACGGCGGTGATCGGCGGCGGGCAGAGCACCAGCGTGACGTTCCCTACCGCGGCATTGCGCAAAGGCGGGGACTACACGTTCTTCTGCTCGTTCCCCGGGCACTTCGCGATGATGAAAGGCAGGTTTGTGTTCGGCTGATGCCGAACACAATCCTCCGGGCTGCTCAGCCCTTGGCGACCTTGAACGCCTCGCGCGCGGCTTCAATCGTTGCGTCGATGATGCTGTCATCGTGCGCGCTGGACAGGAAGCCGGCCTCATACGCCGACGGCGCCAGGAACACTCCGCGCTCGAGCATCGCGTGGAAGAAGCGGTTGAACGCGGCGGTATCGCAGGCCGTGGCCTGGGCGTAGGTTTCTACCTTCTGGTCGGTGAAGAACAGCCCGAACATCGCGCCCACCTGGTTGGTGGTGACCGCTACACCCGCATCGGCCGCCGCAGCTTCCAGCCCGGCGCACAGGCGCGCGCTGGCCGCCGACAGGCGGTCGTGGAAGCCCGGTTCCTGCACCAGTTCCAGCATCGCCAGGCCCGCGGCCATGGCCACCGGATTGCCGCTCAGCGTGCCGGCCTGGTAGATCGGGCCGGCCGGGGCGATCTGCGACATCAGCTCGCGGCGGCCGCCATAGGCACCCACCGGCATGCCGCCGCCGATGATCTTGCCGAAGGTGGTCAGGTCCGGGGTGATGCCGTAATGCGCCTGCGCGCCGCCCAGCGCGACGCGGAAGCCGGTCATCACTTCATCGAAGATCAGCACCGTGCCGTAGTGCGTGCACAGCGCGCGCAGGTGCTGCAGGTAGCCGTCGCGCGGCGGAATGCAGTTGGCGTTGCCCACCACCGGTTCGATGATAAGGCCGGCGATGTCCGCGCCCTGCTCGGCGAACAGCGCGGTGGCCGCCTCGAAATCGTTGTAGGGCAGGGTCAGGGTGAGTTCGCTCAGGCCGGCCGGCACGCCCGGCGAGGTCGGCACGCCCAGGGTCAGCATGCCGCTGCCGGCCTTGACCAGGAACGAGTCGCCGTGGCCGTGGTAGCAGCCTTCGAACTTCACGATGCGGCTGCGGCCGGTAGCGCCGCGCGCCAGCCGGATCGCCGACAGGGTGGCTTCGGTACCCGAATTGACCATGCGCACCATCTCGCACGAGGGCACCAGCCGGGTCAGCGTTTCAGCCATGGTCACTTCGGCCGCGCACGGCGCGCCGAACGACAGGCCGTTGTTGATCGCGTGCTTGACCGCCTGGCGCACGGCGCTGTGGTTGTGGCCGACGATCATCGGGCCCCACGAGCCCACGTAGTCGATGTAACGGTTGCCGTCGACGTCGTACAGGTACGGGCCGTCGGCGCGCTCAACGAAGAACGGCTCGCCGCTCACCGACTTGAACGCGCGCACCGGCGAATTGACGCCGCCCGGAAGCAGTTCCTGGGCGCGGGTGAACAGGGCGTGGGACTGGTCGTGCTTCATGCGGAAAGGTCCTGGAAACAAGCAAGGTAGGCGTGCAGGGTGGCCACCGGGTCGTTGGCGGCGAAGACGCTGCTGACCACGGCCACCAGATCGGCGCCGGCGGCGATGATCGGGCCCACATTGTCCGGCGTCAGCCCCCCGATCGCCACCCGCGGCACCCCGAGTGCGGCGCTTTGCCGCAGCAGGTCCGGGTGGGCGCGGCTGCTGGTGACCTTGGTGGTGGTCGGGAAGAAGGCGCCAAAGGCCACGTAGCTGGCCCCGGCGGCCACCGCCCGTTCGGCATTGGCCAGCTGGTCGTAGCAGGAGGCGCCGATGATGGCGGCCGGGCCGAGCAGGGCGCGCGCGGCGCCGATGTCGCCATCGGTGCCGCCCAGGTGCACGCCGGCCGCGCCGACCTCGTGGGCCAGGGCCGGGTCATCGTTGATGATCAGCGGCACGCCGTGCGCGGCGCACAGGTCCTGCAGGGCAAGCGCCTGCTCGCGGCGCAGCGCGTCGCCGGCGGTCTTGTTGCGGTACTGCAGCCAGGTTGGGCCGGCGGCCAGAAGCGGGGCCACGCGGACCAGCAGGCGGGCGGTATCGGCCTCGTCGGGGGTGATCAGGTACACGCCGCGCGCGGGCGCGGCCGGGGAAGCAGGGAGCGTCATCGATGGCTACCGGTAGAACGGCGGGAGTGGGACAATGGCCTATGACCGTACTGCCCAACGCCTGATTATCCGATGACCGACGCCACCGCCACCACCTTCCGCACCTGGATGTGCGTTGTCTGCGGCTTCATCTACAGGGAAGTCGATGGCCTGCCCGAAGAGGGCATCGCCCCGGGTACCGCCTGGGAAGACGTGCCTGACACCTGGACCTGCCCGGACTGCGGCGTGACCAAGGACGATTTCGAGATGGTCGAGATTGATTAACCGGCAGCGTTGGCGGGTAGAGCCGACTGTCAGTCGGCTGCAGCGCGCAGCGCTGCTGCGTTTTGCCCCGCCAAGAGCAGCCGACTGACAGTCGGCTCTACCCGGCGGGCGTCCCATGTTCAATGCAGCCGCGGTACCCGGCCACCCATTTCCACCAGCTTCTCGCGCACCCACTGCGCATCATTGGCCTGGCCGTTGCGTTGCAGGTACAGCGCCAGGTCCTGGCGCGCGCCGGCCTGGTAATCCAGCTGCAGGTAGGCCAGGCCGCGGTCGCGCAGGGCATCGTCCTGTTCCGGGGCCAGCTTCAGCAGGCGGTCGGCACTGCGCGCGGCGCGGTCCCACTCGCTGCGCTCCACATATACGCCGTGCAGGTTGCGCAGCATCCGCATCAGGATCGCCCGCGCCGGGGCCGCATCCAGGATCTGCGCCAGCACGCTGTCGTCGGGCACTTCGCCGCCCAGGTGCGAGCGCGCGCGTTCGCGCAGCTCCTCCACGTCCAGCGGCCGCCCGCCGTTGAACGGGTCCATGACCAGCATCCCGTCGTCCACCGGCAGCCGCACCAGGAAATGGCCGGGGAAGGACACGCCGTCCAGCGGGATGCCCAGCCGCCGGGCCACTTCCATCTGCACCATGGCCAGGGAGATCGGGTTGCCCAGCCGGCGTTCGAACACCTGGTTGAGGTAGCTGTTACGGGGGTCGTAATACTCGCCATGGTCACCGCCATAGCCGAGTTCATCGAACAGGTGGCGATTGACCGCCGCGATCTTGAGCGGCCAATGCTCGATCGTGTCCACCTCGGTGCGCAGGTGGTCGGCGTGGCTCTGCACCAGCGCGTCATAGACCTGCGGGTCCAGGTCGGGGTATTCGTCGCGGGCGATCAGCAGCGCCGTGGGCAACAGCGGCAGCGCCTCGTCGTCCAGTTCGGCCAGGGAGTCCCACGCCGGCAATGTCATTGGCGCCTGCATGGACACAGACTGGCGACAAACGCGGCCCGATTCAAGCGGGATCGCGTGAAAACTCCGGGACTGGCGGGGCGTGCCCGCCAGCCCGGTTCAGGGCTTGTCGGCGATACCCGGGCCGAAGGTCAGCACCGCGCCATCCTGCAGGCCCAGCTTCTCGGCCTGGCCGGCGTTGAGTTCCAGCACGTAACGGGCCGGGCCGCTGCTGGGGTAGGGCGGGCAGCGGTCGCCGGCCGAACACGGCGGTACATCGCGCTGCTGGCTCACCAGGCGGCGCTGGTCATCGAAATACAGGATGTCCAGCGCGATCTTGGTGTTCTTCATCCAGTACGCCTGCAGCTCCTGGCGGTCGTGCACGAACAGCATGCCGTGGTCGGCGGGCATCTCGTCGCGGAACATCAGGCCGCGCGTGCGGCTTTCATCGTTGGTGGCCAGTTCCACCTGGTAGCGGGCCCCGCCCAGTTCCACCCAATGGCTGGCACCGGCGCTGGCACAGCCGGACAACGTGAGCAGCAACAGCAGCGGCAGCAGCAGGCGAATGAAGGGCATGGGCGGTCCTCGCAGAAGAGCCGGCACGGGCGTGCCGACGGTGGATATCAGAACACCATCGGCGGTTCACCGCCAACAATGACCACATCGGCCGGGCGGCGCGCGAACAGGCCCACGGCGACCACGCCGGGCAGCTGGTTGAGCTCGCGCTCCAGCGCCACCGGGTCGGTGATCTGCAGGTGGTGGATGTCCAGGATCTGGTTGCCATTGTCGGTCACCACGCCTTCGCGCCAGGCCGGCTGGCCGCCGGTCATGTCCATGATGCGGCGGGCGATCAGGCTGCGCGCCATCGGGATCACTTCCACCGGCAGCGGGAATCTGCCCAGCACCGGCACCTGCTTGCTCGGGTCGATGATGCACACGAAACGCTCGCTGGCCTCGGCAATGATCTTCTCGCGGGTCAGCGCGGCGCCACCGCCCTTGATCAGGCACTTGTTGCCGTCGCACTCGTCGGCGCCGTCCACGTACAGCGACAGGCCGCCGGTGTGGTTGAGTTCCAGCACCTCGATGCCGTGCTGCTTCAGGCGCGCGGTGCTCTGCTCGGAGCTGGACACGGTGCCCTTGATGCGGTGCTGGATGCGGGCCAGGCCGTCGATGAAGTAGGCAACGGTGGAGCCGGTGCCGACCCCGACGATCATGCCGTCTTCGACGTATTCGAGGGCTTTTTCTGCGGCGAGGCGTTTGGCTTCGGACATGGCGGGAAACTCGTGAAGGAAAAGGTCAGTGTTTTTCGAGCGACAGCAGCAGCTTCCACTGCGCGGCGGTCACCGGCAGGATCGACAGGCGGTTGCCGCGCGCGATCAGGGGAAACCCTTCGCCCAGCGCGTCGGCATGCAGCTTGATCTCGTCCAGCGAAATGGTGTCGCGCAGCTTGCGCTCGAAGGCCACGTCCACCAGCAGCCAGCGTGGCGTTTCGCGGGTGGCCTTGGGATCGTAATAGTCCGATTTCGGATCGAACTGGGTATCGTCCGGATACGCCTCGGTGGCGACCGTGGCGATTCCCACGATGCCCGGCACCTTGGTGTTGGAGTGGTAGAACAGGATGCCGTCGCCGACCTTCATGCCATCGCGCATGAAGTTGCGCGCCTGGTAGTTGCGCACGCCGTTCCAGGGTTCCTGGCCCACGCGCTTGAGGTCATCGATGGAAAAGGCGTCCGGTTCGGACTTCATCAGCCAGTAGCGCTTGCGTGCGGTCATGCGTCGTTCTATCGGGGAAGGTACGTGGTGGTGTCGGTACAGATCGCATCCACGCCAACGTCCCACGGCTGCACGGGCAGGTCATCGACCTGCTGCACCGAAAAACCGACGCCGGCCAGCCACGGCGGGGCCGGGCGCTGGTTGCGGAATGCGAAGCTGCGATCATACCAGCCGCCTCCCATGCCCAGCCGCCGGCATTGCGCGTCGAAGCCCACCAGCGGGGCTACCACCAGCGTCATCTGGTCCGGCGCGAGGGTGTCGCCTACGGCGATGTCGGGTTCTGGAATGCCGAAGCGGTTGCTGGTCAGCGGCTGGCCCGGGCGCCACGGCGCGAAGCGCAGCGTGTCGCCGGCCAGCACGGGCAGGCAGTAGGTGGCGGTGTCGGGCAGACGCATCTGCCAGCGGTGCAGCGCGATTTCGCCATCCAGTGCCCAGTACCCGGCCACGAAGCCGTGGGTGGGCGCGAAGGGCAATGCAAGCAGGGCATCGGCTAGCAGTTCGGCGGCGGCCAGGCGCTGCGCGGCGGGAATGTCTCGGCGGCGTTGGCGCAGCTGCTGGCGCAGTGCGGAGCGCGGGTCGGTCATGCCTGGGTCCGTTGAGGCCGGATAAAACAAGAGCGACGTTCCAGTGGAACGTCGCTCTTGCAGGAATACTGCATTCTCCGCGGTGACGATGCGTGCGAAACGACCTTGAACCCGGGGTTCAAGTGGGTACGCTGGGCCTCCATTGGGCTTCCCGCTACAAGGCGGACCTGCACTCCCGGCGACGTCGCGCACCCGTGGTCGTAATTAAGGGACAAGGCGAATGTTTGCACACGCCGTCGTTCACAGCAGAGAACGCATGGCCATTATAGCCAACCGGACCGGATCGGATACCCCGTTCGTCGGTCCAATTACGTGCCAATTCAGAACAATGAAAAACGCGTGCAGTTCAGCCCGCGTCGAGGGCCCGGTCCAACCGCCTGTTCAGATCGGCCAGCGTCTGTTGCAGGGCCACGCCTTGGCGCGCATGGTCGTCGCGCAGCTGCTGCAGTTCATGCGCCAGGTTCAGCGCGGCCAGCACCGCGACGCGGTCCACGGCGGCCATGCGGTTGCTGCCGCGGATCTCGCGCATCTTGGCGTCCAGCAGCCGCGCGGCGGCGGTGAGGCTTTCGCGCTCTTCGGCGCCCACGCCCACGGTGTATTCGCGGTCCAGGATGCGGACACTGACCGGTTCGGTCTGGCTCATGTGTGCTGCTCCAGGCTTTTGAGCCGGGTGATCATCGCTTCCACCCGCGAGCGCGCCTGCTCGTTCTTGGCCAGCAGCTGCGAGCGCTCGTTGACCAGCTGTTCCTGCTGGTGGCGCAGGCTGCGGTTTTCCTCGGCCAAGCGCTGGTTGCGGTCCAGCAACGCCTCCACCCGGGCGGCAAAGGCCTGCAATTGGGCGATGGCATCGGCGGGTTCCATGTCCGGCACGATAGGCAAGCGGGGTGGAGGCGGTCAAGCTAATAATGACAAGGGGCGGATTGATACACTGTGACGCTGCCAACCCAGGGTTGCCGGCGGCGCCGCCGACCCATCAGATCGAGCCCCAAGATGACCGAACTTCCGAGTGTCAACGACGTAAACCAGGCCAGCCAGGCGGCCGGCCTGGGCGCTACTGCCGCGGAGCTCCACGGAGGCCTGTGCGGCTGGCTGGCGGCCGGCGGCGCGCCGGTGCCCGAATGGCCGGCCCGTGTGCTGGCCGACGACAACCTGCCCACCCCGACCGCAGGCCATGCGCTGGACCGGCTGCTGGGCGCCAGCGTGGCGCAGCTGGAGGACCGCGATTTCGCCTTCGAGCTGCTGCTCAGCGACAGCGATGACACCGCCGCGCAGGCCGATGCGCTGTTCACCTGGGCGCGTGCGTTCCTGGGCGGCTTCGGCCTCGGTGCGGGCCAGCAGCGTCCCACCCTGTCCGAAGAAGGCGAAGAGGCGCTCAACGATCTGGCCAAGCTGGCCCAGGCCTCGAGCGAGGATTTTGAAAGCGGCAACGATGACGACGAGGACGCGCTCGCCGAAATCGAAGAATTCATCCGCGTGGCGGTGCTGATCCTGCACGGTGACTGCGTGATGGCCGTGCGCCACCGGCAGCGCCTGAACTGAGATGGATATCCGCGAGTTGACCGGCATCACCGCGGCCGAATACGCGGGGCGCCGCCAGGCGCTGATGGAAATGGCGGGCGATGACGCCATCCTGGTGCTGCCAGCCGCGTCAGAGCGGGTGCGCAGCCTGGATACGCACTATCCGTTCCGGCAGGATTCGGACTTCTGGTACCTGAGCGGCTTCCCGGAGCCGGATGCGGTGCTGGTGCTGATTCCTGGCCGCCGCCACGGCGAAGTGATCCTGTTCTGCCGCGAGCGCGACGCCGACCGCGAAGCCTGGGATGGCGCACGCGCCGGACAGGAAGGCGCGGTGGCGCAGTACGGCATGGACGATGCGTACCCGATCGACGATCTGGACGACATCCTGCCGGGCCTGCTGGAAGGGCGCTCGCGGGTGTACTACCACTTCGGGCGCGACGCCGAGTTCGACCTGAAGCTGATCGGCTGGGTCAACCGGGTGCGTTCGCAGGTGCGGCATGGCGCGCAGCCGCCGCATGAATTCCTGGAGCTGGGCCACCTGCTGCACGAGCAGCGGTTGTTCAAGTCGGGCGCGGAAATCGCCTTGATGCAGCGCGCGGCCGACATCACGGTGCAGGCGCACCGGATGGCGATGCGCGTGGCGCGGCCGGGCATCCACGAGTACGAGCTGCAGGCGGACCTGGAGCGCGAGTTCCGCGCCAATGATGCGTGGGCAGCCTACGGCAGCATCGTGGGTACCGGCGCCAACGGCTGCATCCTGCATTACCGCGCCAACAACGCGCGCAGCCGCGATGGCGAGCTGGTGCTGATCGATGCGGGCGCCGAGTACCGCGGCTACGCCAGTGACATCACGCGCACGTTCCCGGTAAATGGTCGCTTCACGGCCGAACAGCGCGCGCTGCACGATCTGGTCGGTGCGGCGCAGGCGGCAGCACTCGCGCAGGCCAAGCCGGGCGTGCCCTACGAGGCGGGCCATCTGGCGGCGGTACAGACGCTCACCGAAGGCCTGCTGCGGCTGGGCCTGCTCACCGGCACGCTGGAAGAAAACATCGCCGACGGCCATTACCAGCGTTTCTACCGGCACAAGACCGGGCACTGGCTGGGCCTGGACGTGCACGACGTGGGCGACTACCGCCTCGCGGGCGATTCGCGGCTGCTGGAACCGGGCATGGTGTTCACCATCGAGCCGGGCCTGTACATCAGCGCCGACGACCGCAGCGTGGAAGCGCGCTGGCGCGGCATCGGCATTCGCACCGAGGATGACGTAGTGATCACCGACAGCGGGCATCACGTTCTGACAGCTGGGTTGGCGCGAAGTGCTGATGAGATTGAAGCGGAGATGGCTTCTAGTCGCTGACTGCAGGGTTTGCGCTTAGAGCAGCGTTTCGGTTGCTACGTGCCGGGGAGGCCGACGGGCAGCCCCTTACGGGACACGCCGTAAACCGCCCTCCGGGCCCCGGCCCAGCCGCCAGCGGCTGTGCGTTCAGTCGCACGCGAGGCAGTGCCTCGCAAGCAGTGCGCCTTCACCCATGGGGGCTTGGCAAAAACATCCATGTTTTTGACAGTCCCTACATGGGCTGCCCGCCGGCCTCCCCCGACAGATGGCAGCGTGCGGATGGCAAGAGCAGACACGCATGGCGTGCCCCTACGCGGCGGGTGCGCGAATGGGGTTGAGGCCGGTTATGCGGCGGGTACGTGAATGGAGCTGGGGGCGGTAGCGTCGGTTCCCAAACGACGGCACGGAACACCACCTCGTCCGTTGACGCATGAAAATGATCGGCACTGCCGTTGATCTTCCCGTGGTCCCCAACACACCGTCGAGGGTCGGCGGGGGCGGGTTTGCGGGACTGTAGAAAACATGGATGTTTTCTACAAGCCCCCATGGATGGGTTCACGGCGTGTCCCGCAAACCCGCACCCGCCGGCCCAGCTCAGGCCACGCGATGCGCACCGGCTGTTCGCCAAAATGCATGAAGCAGCCGGGCAACAGCCCGGCTGCATGGGCAAGCGTCGATCAACGTTACGCCTTGGCGAATTCCGGCCGGGTCAGGTTGTCCGCATCGCCTTCGGTGCACAGCACTTCATCTTCAACGCGGATGCCACCGTAAGGCCTGAAGAAATCCACGCGAGCCCAGTCGATGCTGTCGCCTTGGCCGCGTTGCTTCACTTCGTCCAGCAGCATGTCGATGAAGTACACGCCCGGTTCGATGGTGACCACCATGCCCGGTTCCAATGCGCGGGTCAGGCGCAGGTACGGGTGGCCTTCCGGGCGCTCGACGCGGCCGCCGCGGTCGCTTGCCGCAAAGCCGGCCACGTCGTGGACCTGCAGGCCGATCAGGTGGCCCAGGCCGTGCGGGAAGAAGGCCGCGCTGACGCCGGTGGCCAGCGCCGCTTCCGGCGAGACCTTCAGCACCCCGAAGTCCTTCAGGATGCCCATCAGCGACAGATGCGCATCGATGTGCAGCTGCTTGTAATCCACGCCCGCCCGCACGCCGGCACCCATTTTCTGCTGGGCCGCATCGACCGCATCGATCATCGCCTGGAACTCGTCGTGGCCGGCGGCCGCATACGTGCGCGTGATATCGCTGGCGTAGCCGTACGCGCTGGCGCCGGCGTCGATCAGGAAGCTGCGCAGCGGCTGCGGCGCGCTGCGGCCCAGGTCGGTGTAATGCAGCACCGCGGCGTGTTCGTTCAGCCCGATGATGTTGCCGTAGGGCAGCTCGTTCGCATCCTGGCCGACCGCGCGGCAGTAAGCCATGTGAATCTCGAACTCGCTGGCACCGGCGCGGAACGCCGCCTCGGCCGCGCGGTGGCCGCGCACGCCCAGCTGCTGGGCCTGGCGCATCAGCGCGATTTCATACGCCGTCTTGTACGCCCGGTGCCAGTCCAGGTAGTGGATCACCGGCTCGGGGTTGTTCGGGGCGAACGCGCCCAGCGCGCTCTGCGGCTCGCCCAGGATCGCGCAGCGCGCCGCATCGCGTGGCAGCAGCGCCAGCGCCTCGTCCGGCGTGCGGATGATCTCGATGTCGAAATGGTCCACCCACCAGCCGTTCGGCGCATCGGGCACCACGTGCCAGTAATCGAACGGCTGGTGGAAGATCACCTTCGGGCGCTGGCCCGGCGTATATACCACCCAGCTGTTGGGCACCTTGGTCAGCGGCAGCCAGGCCTTGAAGTTCGGGTTCACCGCGTACGGGTAATCGCGGTCATCGAAGGCCTGATAGTGCAGCGTGCCGCTGGGAATCACCAGGTGGTCGAAGCCGCCGCGCGCCAGCGCCTCGTCGGCGCGTTGGCACAGCACGCGGACATGATGGGAATACAGGGCGGCGAGGTCGGGCTGGTTCATCGCGGAAGCTCACAGGGCAGTGCGGAATGCAGCCCCTGATTCTGCCGCAATCAGCCCGTGCGCGCTGTGCCGGAACCGGCACTCACACCGCCGAAGATTCCTCGGCGATCCAGGCGCGCAGCTGGTCGCGGTGCTCGCGGCTCAGCGTGAGGAAGCGGAAGCCCGCCCAGGACTGGCCCGGCGCATTGCTCTGTTCGATCCACAGCAGGTGCGCCCCCACGTCCACCTGCACCGGTTGGCCGTTCGGCCCCTGGATGGCGAAGCGGAACTGGTAGTTGCCGTCCGGCGTCAATGGCACCGAACAGATCATCAGCATGCCGGTTTCAGACACATTGCCCAGCCGGCCGATCACCGCCTCGGCCATCGTGTCGGTCACCGGCACCTGCTCGGCCACCTGTCGGCGGGGCGCGCGGCGGGTGTCGTCGTTCATTCGTCAGTCTCTGCAGTGGCCGGGGTGCCGGCCAGCGAGCGCAGGGTGCGCAGCGTGGCCTGCCAGGCGCGGTCGATCAGGCGGCTCTTGCCCTCGCTGACCAGGCGCGCCTGCCCGTGCACCATCAGCCGGGCCAGGCTGTCCAGCGAATGCTCGGCCACCTTCTGCCCGCGCGGATTGACGAACAGCGCGTTGTCGGTGATCAGGCTGTACCAGGACAGCCGCTGGCGGCGCATGTCGCCCTGCTGGTTGGTGGTGAATTCGAACCAGGTGCCGAACGGCAGCGTGCGCAGCTGGCGGTAACAGTCTTCCTCGGCAGGGCTGCGCGCCAGCGGCGCCTCGCGCCGGGCTTCGGTGCCTTCGGCCTGCTCCCCCAGCCGGGTGCGCGCACGGATGCGCGCGGTCAGTTCGGTGCGTGAGCTGCTGTCGTCTTCACCGCCCGGGGTGGACAGCCGTCGCGCGATCGCCGCCGCTTCGTCCTGGTGGTAGCCGACCTGCAGCAGTGCCGCTTCGACCTGCTCGCCGAGCTGGGTATCACTCCCGGCGCTGCCGGGTGGTTGGCAGGTGACCTCGGCGATGCGTGCGGTTTCCTGCTCGCGCGCCTGCCATTGCTCGGAGCCTTCGCCGCTGCGCAGCAGGGTCAGGGTCAGCACGTCCGACCAGGCCTGCTTCAGCAGCGACTGCACGAACCGCGGCGGCGCGGCCTGCGCGCACAGCTGTTCGATGCTGGCGCCGGCCTGCTGCTTGGCCGATTCCAGCCGTTCCTTGCCGCGCGCCGCTTCCACGTGGCGGCGCTCGGCCAGCTCGGCCTTGTGCGCCAGGGCCCGGAAGTGCTGCTGGATCTCGTCGTTGGCCGCTTCGAAGACCGCCGCATCGCCCTCGTAGTCGGTGACCACTTTGTCGACGGCACGGTCCAGCTTCTGCACCAGCTGCGGATCGACATCCTCCTCGCCCAGCCAGTTGGCGCCGGCTTCTGCCACCGCGTTGAGCAGCTCGCGGGCCGGGTGCTGGTCGCGCACGAAGAAGGCAGGGTCGGACAGCGCCGCGCGCGCCACCGGCACCTGCAGGCGGGTGAGCAGGTCCACGGCGGCCGCGTCGGGGCGGACCTCGCGGTGGATCTGCCCGTACAGCATGTCCAGCAGGTCGAAGGTGTCGGTGTCCTTGACCGTCAGCGCGGCCTGTGGGCCGTGGTCGGCGCGCATCTGGGCGAGCAGGGCGTTGTGCAGGTCGGCCATGGTGCGGCGCACGCCGGCCGACTGCGCCTGCAGCTTGGCCAATGTGGCGTGGAGGTTGCCGCTGGAGATCGCGACCGGTTCCGGCCGATCACCTGCCCCTGCGGCCTCCGGATAGGGCGACGCCCCGGTTGCGGCTTGTGCTCCCTCCACGCCACCGGTGTCAGGGCCGGCGGCGGTACCGGGCTGGCCCGGCGTCACTGGAATGCCATGGCCGAGACCCGCCGGGCCCTGGGTATGCCGGGCGGCGTCCAGCAGGTGGTGCAGGGCCGACAACGCCGGGGCGTTCATGTCCACCGGGGCGACATCCGCGGGCGCTGCAGCGGCCACGGCCGGCGCCGGCGGCGCCATCTGGCCGATCACCTCGCTGGTCATCGCCGCCCAGCTGCCGCTGCTGGCAGAACCGCTCCAGCCGGTGAGCGGGCGTCCGCCCGCCCCGCCGGGTTCGCGCGGGGGCGCCGCGCCGGTCCCGCGCTCGGGGCCGGTGACGATCCGCCGCGTGGTGGCCGAGCGCGCCAGGTACGGGGTGTAGACCAGCCCTGGCAGCACGCCCTCATGGGTCAGCAGCACGTTGGCGCGTTCCAGCAGCTCGCCCAGGCGTTCCAGCAGCTGGCGGTCGAACACGCGGAACAGCGCCAGCTGGGTTTCCAGGCCCAGCGCGAATTCCTCGCCCAGCTCACGGGTGATCCGGCACAGCACGTAGGGCCCGAACGGCAGGTCCTCGGCGTCGAACGCCGGGCCGGCGGCGAGCACGCCGAAGCGCTGCCCCAGCAGCTGCAGCGCACTGGCCGAGCGCTGCGCCTCGCGCCGGGTGATGTCGGCCAGCACGATGTCGCGGTCGATATCGGTGTCGGTGACCAGGGTCAGCGTGGTGGCCGCCACCGGCGCGCTCGGGGCGGGCACGTGCCGCACCCGCGGTTCGCGCAGGTTGGCCAGGGCCGTGGCCAGCGCGTCCAGGAAGCGCGGCGCGAACTGCGCGTTGACGTCGTGCAGGCGCCGGGCCTGGGCGTAGATGTCGGCCTGGATCTGGCTGTTGCGGGCGCGTTCGGCGTCGCGGAACAGCTCGCGCTCCAGCTCCACGATGGTCAGCTTGAGCGGGGTGCTCAGGGTCTGCACGGCCAGCGCGTGCAGCGCCGCCAGCAGGCGGCGCACGCGTGGCGGTGCATTGACCCCGGCGAACCGGGTCGGATCGGATGACGATGAAGGTGCGGACGCAGACATCCGTTGTAGGTTCCGGCTCCCCTGAGAGCACAGAATCTAACGTTTTCCCGGGGTCCCCGCCAGAAGGGATCTCCCGACATCCTCAGCCCAGGAACAACTCCACCACGTCGTTGGTGAAACGCCGGCCCAGCTCGGTCGGCTGCACATGGTCGCCCTGTACCGTCATCCAGCCGTTGGCGAGGGCGGTCTGCAGCGGCGCGGCGATGCTCGCCCGGTCCAGCCCGGTGCGCGACTCGAAGTCCTTGAACCGGAAGCCCTCGTGCAGCCGCAGCAGGTTGAGCATGTATTCGAACGGCAGGCGGTCGGCGCCGATCACCTCGTCGCCGCCGATCGACGCGGCCATGCCGGCAGTGTCCATGAACGTCTGCGGGTGCTTGTGCTTCCAGCGACGCAGCACGTGCTGCCCGGCGCCGGAGCTGATCTTGCCGTGGGCGCCGGCACCGATGCCCAGGTAATCGCCGAAGCGCCAGTAGTTCAGGTTGTGCTGGCTCTGCCGCCCGGGGCGCGCGTACGCGCTCACTTCGTACTGGGCATAGCCGGCCTCGGCCAGCAGGCGCTGGCAGTGCTCCTGCATGTCCCAGGCCGAATCATCGTCGGGAATGCCCTGCGGCGGCCGCGCGAAGAACACCGTGTTCGGCTCCAGGGTGAGCTGGTAGTGCGACAGGTGGGTGGGCTGCAGCGCGAACGCGCGTTCCAGGTCGTGCTCGGCCTGGGCCAGGGTCTGCTGCGGCAGCGCGTACATCAGATCGATGTTGAAGTTGTCGTAGCCGGCATCCTGGGCCAGCTTCACCGCGCGCTCGGCTTCGCCGCTGTCGTGGATGCGGCCCAGCCGCTGCAGCGCCTCATCGTTGAAGGTCTGGATGCCGAAGCTGATCCGGTTCACCCCGGCCGCGCGGTAGCGGTCGAAGCGGCCGTGCTCGGCCGTGCCCGGGTTGGTTTCCAGCGTCACCTCCAGGTTCGGGGCGAAGCGCAGCCGTGCCGAAGCTGCCTGCAGGAAGCGGTCGATCGCCTCCGGCGGGAACAGGCTGGGCGTGCCGCCGCCGAAGAACACGCTGTTCACCACCCGGCCCCAGACCAGCGGCAGGTCCTGGTCGAGGTCGCGGATCAGCGCGTCGATGTAGGACTCGAACGGCAGTTCGCCCTTGGCCTGGTGCGAGTTGAAATCGCAATACGGGCACTTGCGCACGCACCACGGCAGGTGCACGTACAGCGACAGCGGCGGCGGTACCAGCGACACCGCGTGGTCGTGGTCGCAGTTCCCGCCCGGCAAACAATCGTGGTCTGACATGGTGCCCATCATTTCAGATCAACGCCGACAGCTTCTGCTTCAACACCTGCAATGCCTTGCCGCGGTGGCTCATCGCGTTCTTTACATCCGGTGCCATTTCCGCGGCGGTCTGGCCCAGCACCGTGTCCAGGAACAGCGGGTTGTAGCCGAAGCCGTGGCTGCCGCGCAGTTCGTCCAGGATCTCGCCTTCCCAGCTGCCTTCGCAGATGAGCGGCTGAGGGTCGTTGGCGTGGCGCAGCAGCACGATCACCGCGTAGAAGCGCGCGGTGCGGCGCTCGGCCGGTACATCGCGCATGGCGTCCAGCAGCTTGGCATTGTTGGCCGCGTCATCGGTCGGGCTGCCGGCATAACGCGCGCTGTACAGACCGGGCGCGCCGTCCAGCGCATCCACGATCAGGCCCGAATCGTCGGCCAGCGCCGGCAGGCCGGTGCTGGCGCAGGCATGGCGGGCCTTGATCAATGCGTTCTCGACGAAGGTCAGGCCGGTTTCCGGCACATCGCTCACGCCCAGCGCGCCCTGCGCCACGATCTCCAGCGGCAGGCCGGCCAGCATGGCCTGCAGTTCCTTCAGCTTGCCGGCGTTGCCGCTGGCCAGTACCAGTTTCATTGCTTGGGCTCCAGCAGGTCCCACGTGTTGCCGTACAGGTCGCGGAACACCGCAACCGTGGCGTAGGGCTCCTCGCGCGGGGCTTCGAGGAATTCCACGCCGCGCGCGGTCATCGCGGCATGGTCGCGGTAAAAGTCGTCAGTGTTGAGGAAGAAACCGACCCGGCCACCGGTCTGGTTGCCGACCCGGCTCTGCTGCTCTTCATTGCTGGCGCGGGCCAGCAGCAGCGCCGCGGCGCTGCCGTCGGTAGGACCGACCACCACCCAGCGCTTGCTGCCCTGGTCGATGTCATCGATCAGATGGAAGCCGAGCTTGCCCGTGTACCAGGCGATCGCCTCGTCGTAATCGGCCACCACCAGGGTGACCAGGGCGAGGCGCCGGCTCACGGCTGTGCCAGTGCGGCCTGCTGGGCCGCGAACAGGTCGGTGATGCCCTTTTCGGCCAGCGCCAGCAGCGCGTCCAGCTCATCGCGGCGGAACGCGTGGCCTTCGGCGGTGCCCTGCAGCTCGATGAAGCCGCCGCCGTCGTTCATCACCACGTTCATGTCGGTGTCGCAGTCGCTGTCTTCGGCGTAGTCCAGGTCCAGCACCGGGGTGCCGCGGTAGATGCCGACCGACACCGCAGCCACGGCGCCGAAGATCGGGTTGCGCTTGATGTCGCCGCGCTTGATGAGGAAGTTCACCGCATCCACCAGCGCCACGTAGGCACCGGTGATGGCGGCGGTGCGGGTGCCGCCATCGGCCTGCAGCACGTCGCAGTCCAGGGTGATGGTGCGTTCGCCCAGTGCGCTCCGATCAATGCAGGCGCGCAGGGTGCGGCCGATCAGGCGCTGGATTTCCAGGGTGCGGCCGCCCTGCTTGCCGCGCGCCGCTTCGCGGTCGTTGCGGGTGTGGGTGGAGCGCGGCAGCATGCCGTATTCGGCCGTGACCCAGCCTTCGCCCTTGCCGCGCAGGAAGCCCGGCACGCGGTTTTCCACGCTGGCGGTGCACAGCACGCGGGTTTCACCGAAGCTGACCAGCACCGAGCCTTCGGCATGGCGGGTGAAGGCGCGTTCGATGCGCACTTCGCGCAACTGGTCGGCCTGGCGGCCGCTGGGACGGGGATCGGACATGGATGGCTTCCGGTAAGACGAGGGATGCGGGACCGCGCCCGGACCGGGGACCGGCAGGCGAGGAGGCTCCAAAGGAACCGCTAGGGTACCATTTGCACTTTGAGAGCACCGGAAACCCGCATGATTCGAAGCATGACCGCCTATGCCGGCGGCGAGCGCGCCACACCCTGGGGCACGCTGGCCTGTGAGCTGCGCTCGGTCAACCACCGGTTCCTGGAGGTGGGCGTGCGCCTGCCCGAGGAGCTGCGTGCGCTTGAGCCGCAATTGCGGGAGCGTGTCGCCAACCGCTGCAGCCGCGGCAAGATCGACCTGGTGGTGCGCCTGCGCGCGCCGGAGGTCACCGGGGCATTGGTGGTCAACGATGCGCTGCTGGCCCAGCTCGGCGAGCTGGCCTCGCGGCTGGCGCCGGGCTTCCCCAGCCTGCAGGTGAGCTTCACTGAGCTGCTGCAGGTGCCGGGCGTGATGCAGGGCGAGGCTGTCGATGCCGCCGCCCTTCAGGCCGAGGCCCTGGCCCTGCTGGAAGAAAGCCTGGACGGTTTCGTCGCCGCGCGTGAGCGCGAGGGCGACAAGCTGGCCACGGCGATCCAGGAGCGCGTCGATGGCGTGGAGCGCATCGCCGCCGAGGTCACCACCCTGATTCCGCTGATCCGCGATGGCCAGCGCGCCAAGCTGTCGGCCCGGCTGGCTGACCTGCCGCACCCGGTCGATCCCGGCCGCGCCGAGCAGGAACTGGTGCTGTGGCTGCAGAAGCTGGACGTGGACGAGGAGCTGGACCGCCTGCGCAGCCACATCGTGGAAATCCGCCGCGTGCTGACCCAGCGCGAGCCGGTCGGCCGCCGCCTGGACTTCCTGCTGCAGGAGTTCAACCGCGAAGCCAACACGCTGGGCTCCAAGTCGGTGGACAGCCGCACCTCCAATGCCGCCGTCGAGCTGAAGGTGCTGATCGACCAGATCCGCGAACAGGTGCAGAACATCGAATGAGCAGCCAGCCCCTCCAGAGCCCGGAACCGGCCCGCGGCACGCTGTACATCGTGGCCGCCCCGTCCGGGGCCGGTAAAAGCAGCATCGTCAACGCCACCCTGGCGCGCGACCCGCAGATCGCCCTGTCCATCTCGTTCACCTCCCGTGCGATGCGCCCGGGAGAAGTGAACGGCGAGCACTATCACTTTGTCAGTGCGCCCGAATTCGAGCGGATGATCGCCGCCGGCGACTTCTTCGAACACGCCTGGGTGCATGGGGACTGGAAGGGCACCGCCCGCCAGTCGGTCGAGCCGCAGTTGTCGGCCGGCCAGGACGTGCTGCTGGAGATCGACTGGCAGGGCGCCCAGCAGGTCCGCCAGCTGGTCCCCGGCACGGTCACGGTGTTCATCCTGCCGCCGTCGAAACAGGCCCTGCAGGACCGCATGCGCAAGCGTGGGCAGGACAGCGAGGCGGTGATCGCCCAGCGCCTGGCCGCCGCCCGCGAGGAAATGCTGCATTTCAACGACTTCGACTACGTCATCGTCAACGAAGTGTTCGAGACCGCCGTGGACGAGCTGTGCGCCATCTTCACCGCCAGCCGCCTGCGCCGGGAGTCCCAGAAGGTCCGCCACGCGGGCTTGATCCAGGCCCTGCTGACCCAGGACGCAACGGCAACTGACTGATTCACAAGGGGCGGGTAGCCGGTCGGCTTGATTTTGTCCAGCCCTGGCCGGTACAATCCGTCCCCTTTCCCTCATTCGATGAGCAGCCCCTGCCGGCTGCCGGGAGCCCGCATGGCCCGCATCACCGTAGAAGATTGCCTGGAAGTCGTCGATAACCGTTTCGAGCTGGTCATGATGGCGTCCAAGCGCGCCCGTCAGCTGGCCAACGGTGTCCAGGCCACCCTGGACAACAGCGAAACCGAAGACAAGCCGACCGTGCTGGCGCTGCGCGAAATTGCCGCCCGCAAGATCGACAACGCCCTGATCGACGAAGTCGAGAAGGCCGAGCGCGAGCGTGCCGAGCGTGAAGCACTGGAATGGGCCGCTGCCGAAGTCGTCGCCGACGAAGACATGTCCAAGAACGACGACTGATCCCATCCGATCATCCGTTGTTGCAACAGACAGCCCGCCATGTGCGGGCTGTCTGCTTTTGAGCGGCAGGTCGCGCCGTTGGTGGTGACGCATTTGACGATTGCCCGAACGCAATAGTTTGCCGTTATCCCGTCGCTGGAATAGTCTTCCAGCCATGAACCCAGGCCCCTCTGCCAAGGTCGCCACGTCTCCCGGCGCGGCCGTACCCGACTATGTCCTCCAGCTTGAACGCGCAGCCCATTACCTGCCGCCCGAGCAGTTGCCGCTGCTGCGTCGCGCCTGGGAGGTAGGGGCCTCCGCGCATGCCGGGCAGACCCGCAAATCGGGCGAGCCGTACATCACCCATCCGGTGGCGGTGGCGCAGGTACTGGCCGAGCTGGGCCTGGACGTGGAAGCGCTGATCGCCGCGATCCTGCACGACACCATCGAAGACACCCCGCTGACCCGCGAAGAACTGGCCGCCGAATTCGGCGAAGCCGTGGCCGAGCTGGTCGATGGGGTGACCAAGCTGGACAAGCTGAAGTTCCGTGACCGCCAGGAAGCGGCTGCCGAAAGCTTCCGCAAGATGCTGCTGGCGATGTCGCGCGACCTGCGCGTGATCATGATCAAGCTGGCCGACCGCCTGCACAACATGCGCACGCTGGGCGCGCAGAGCACCGAGGCGCGTGGCCGCATCGCGCGCGAGACCCTGGAGATCTACGCCCCGATCGCGCAGCGGCTGGGCATGAGCCTGGTCAAGAGCGAGCTGCAGAACCTGGGCTTCAAGGCGCTGTACCCGTGGCGCCACGCGATCCTGGAAAAGCACATCCGCAGCCAGCCGGTGGTACGCCGCGAGGCAATGGCGCAGGTGGAAGTGCAGCTGTCGCAGCGGCTGGCCAAGGAAGGGCTGGAACACCGCCTGGTCAGCCGGATCAAGACCCCGTGGAGCATCTACAACAAGATGCGCGACGAGAACAAATCCTTCGACCAGGTCATGGACGTGTTCGGCTTCCGCCTGGTCGTGCGCAGCGTGCCCAACTGTTACCACGCGCTGGGCGCGGTGCATGCCACCTTCAAGCCGCTGGATGGGCGCTTCCGCGATTTCATCGCCATTCCCAAGGCCAACGGCTACCAGTCGCTGCACACGGTGCTGTTCGGCCCGTACGGCTCGCCGATCGAAGTGCAGATCCGCACCGAGGAAATGGACCTGATTGCCGAGCGCGGCGTGGCCGCGCACTGGACCTACAAGTTCGGTGGCGACACCCCCAACAGCGCGCAGAGCCGTGCGCACGCCTGGATCGTGGAACTGATCGATTCGCAGCGCGCCGCCGGTTCGTCGCTGGAATTCCTCGACAACGTCAAGGTCGACCTGTTCCCGGACGAGGTCTACCTGTTCACGCCCAAGGGCAAGATCCTGGCCCTGCCGCGCAACTCCACCGCGCTGGACTTCGCCTATGCGGTGCACACCGACGTGGGCAACATGGCCGTGGCCTCGCGCGTGGACAAGAAACTGGTGCCGCTGCGCACCAAGCTGGTCAGTGGGCAGACCGTGGAAGTCATCACCGCGCGCTCGGCCACGCCCAAGCCGCAGTGGCTCGAATTCGTGGTCAGCTCCAAGGCGCGCACCGCGATCCGCCACCAGCTCAAGCAGCTCGAACACGAAGATGCCGTGCAGCTGGGCCACCGCATGCTGGACCGCGCGCTGGAGGCGATGGACAGCTCGCTCGAACGGCTGCCCAAGGGGCGCCTGGATGCGTTCCTTGCCGAACACCGCTACCCGCGCCTGGAGGCCCTGCTGGCCGAAGTGGCGCTGGGCAACTGGATGCCCAACCAGGCCGCGCAGGCACTGATGGCCTATGCCGAACTGCGCGGCGGCGCGCATTCCAAGCACTCGCAGGAAAAGATCCTGATCAACGGCAGCGAACGCGGCGTGGTCAGCTTCGCCAACTGCTGCCAGCCGATTCCCGGCGACGAGATCATGGGCTACCACACCGCCGGCAAGGGCATCGTGGTGCACCGCCTGGACTGCCCGAACCTGGCCGAGCTGCGCAAGTCGCCCGAGCGCTGGGTGCCGATCGGCTGGGACACCACCGTCTCCGGCGATTACGACACTGCGCTGGTGGTGGAAGTGGAGAACGGCACCGGCGTGCTGGCCCAGCTGGCCGCGGCGATCGCGCAGAGCCATTCCAACATCGAGCGTGTGGACTACCTGGACCGCGACTTCAACGCCGCCGTGCTGGCCTTCAACATCCAGGTCCGCGACCGCAACCACCTGGCCGAAGTCATGCGCCGGCTGCGGCGCTTGTCGGTCGTCCAGTCGGTGCGCAGGCAATAGGCAATGATCGAAACCGATACAATGGACCACCATTGTTCGACATAACGAGGCACTCCATGTCCCGCCAGATCATCAACACCGAAAACGCACCGGCCGCGATCGGTCCGTATTCGCAGGCCGTGCGTGCCGGCAACACCGTGTACTTCTCCGGCCAGATTCCGCTGGACCCGGCCAGCGGCGACATCGTCGGTGCCGGTGATGTCGAAGCGCAGGCCCGCCGCGCCTTCGACAACCTCAAGGCCGTGGCCGAAGCCGCCGGCGGCTCGCTGGACAAGGTGGTCCGCCTGGGCCTGTACCTGACCGACCTGGCCGAATTCGCCAAGGTCAACGCGGTCATGCAGGACTACTTCCAGGCGCCGTTCCCGGCCCGCTCCACCATCGAAGTGTCCGGCCTGCCCAAGGGCGCCAACTTCGAGGTTGATGCGGTGATGGTCATCGACTGACCGCCACGTGGCACGCAGACCGGCGGTCACCCCGGCGCTGGCGCCGTCCGGCGAAGCTTCGCTGGCGGTGCTTGCCGGCGTGGGTCCGGCCGTGGCCGCCAAGCTGGCGGCGCGCGGCCTGTCCTCGCTGCAGGACCTGTGGCTGCACCTGCCGCTGCGGTATGAAGACCGCACCGCGCTGACCCGCATCCAGGACCTGCGCAACGGCGTGCCGGCGCAGGTGGAAGTCCGCGTGGTCGCGGTGGACCGCGGCATGCGCTTCCGCCCGACCCTGAAAGTGGCAGTGGAAGACGAAGGGCAGGGCACCCTGGTGCTGCGCTTCTTCCACTTCCGCCAGCAGCAGGTGGCCCAGTTCTCCGTGGGCACCCGCCTGCGCTGCTTCGGCACGCCCAAGCCGGGCCAGCTGGGGCTGGAAATCGTCCACCCGAGCTACCAGGTGCTCGGCCGTACCGATGACCCGGCGCTGGGCGACAGCCTGGACCCGGTCTACCCCACGGTGGAAGGCATCGGCCCGGCCACGCTGCGCCGCCTGATCGGGCAGGCGCTGGACCGCCTGCCCGAAGAATCCAGCCTGGAACTGCTGCCGACGGGCTGGCTCGATGGCCTGGCGTTGCCCTCGCTGCGCAGTGCCTTGCTGACCGTGCACCGCCCGCCACCCGACGCCAACCTGGCCGCGCTCGCCGCGGGCACGCATCCCGCACAGCGCCGGCTGGCGCTGGAAGAGCTGCTGGCCCACCACCTGAGCCTGCGCCGCCAACGCATTGCCCTGCAGGCGCACCATGCGCCACCGCTGGCCGGCCCGGGAAAACTGGCCAAGGCCCTGCTCAAGCAACTGCCCTTTGCCCTGACTGCCGCGCAGAAACGCGTGTTCACCCAGATCCGCGAGGACCTGGCCCAGCCGCGCCCGATGCTGCGGCTGGTGCAGGGCGATGTCGGCTCGGGCAAGACCGTGGTGGCCGCGCTGGCGGCCATGCTGGCGGTGGAGCAGGGCAAGCAGGTCGCGCTGGCTGCGCCCACCGAACTGCTGGCCGAACAGCACCTCACCAACCTGCGCGGCTGGCTGGAACCGCTGGGCGTGCAGGTCGCCTGGCTGGCCGGCAAGGTCACCGGCAAGGCGCGCGCGAAGGTGCTCGAACAGGTCGCCAACGGGCAGGCCCAGGTGGTGGTGGGCACCCATGCGCTGATGCAGGAATCGGTGGTGTTCCACGACCTGGCGCTGGCCATCGTCGACGAGCAGCACCGGTTCGGCGTGCACCAGCGGCTTGCGCTGCGCGACAAGGGACCGGGTGGGCACAGCGTGCCGCACCAGCTGGTGATGACCGCCACGCCGATTCCGCGCACGCTGGCAATGTCCGAATACGCCGACCTGGACGTGTCGGCGATCGACGAACTACCGCCCGGGCGCACCCCGGTGCAGACCGTGGCATTGAACAATGATCGCCGCCCCGAACTGATCGAGCGCATTGCGCTGGCCTGCCGCGAAGGCCGCCAGGTGTATTGGGTGTGCACCCTGATCGAAGAAAATGACGAGCTGGATGCCACCCCCGCGCAGGCCACGTTCGAATCGCTGCAGGCGTTGCTGCCGGGCGTGCGGGTGGGGCTGGTGCATGGCCGGCTGAAGGCCAGCGAGAAGCTGGCCACCATGGTCGCGTTCAAGGCCGGGCAGATCGACCTGCTGGTGGCCACCACGGTGATCGAAGTCGGCGTGGACGTGCCCAACGCCTCGTTGATGGTGATCGAGAATGCCGAACGCCTTGGCCTGGCCCAGCTGCACCAGCTGCGCGGACGGGTCGGGCGTGGTTCGGCGGTGTCGCGCTGCGTGCTGCTGTACCAGGCGCGGCTGTCGGCGATGGCACGCGAGCGCCTGGAAACCATGCGGCAGACCAACGATGGCTTCGTGATCGCCGAAAAGGACCTGGAACTGCGCGGGCCGGGTGAGCTGCTGGGTACCCGCCAGACCGGCCTGGCCGGCTTCCGCATGGCCGACCTGGCCCGCGACGCGGATCTGCTGCCGGGCGTGCATGCGCTGGCTGAGCGTCTGCTGGCCGAAGCCCCTGCGGTGGCAGACCGAGTGGTGGAGCGGTGGATTGGATCGGCCGTGCGATACGCAGGAGCGTAACGACCAACGGTCGTTACCTACCGATCCACCGTGGTTGTGCCGCCGGTAGATCACGACCGTTGGTCGTGACCGGCTTCGGCGCTGGCCTTGTATTTGTCATCTGCGGGTGAGACATTCCGTTGCCGCTAGATAAAGACGGCACGCATGACCAAGAAGATTCCGCTGTTGATCGACACCGATCCGGGTGTCGATGACGCCCTGGCCCTGTTGATGGCCTTTGCCGACGAACGCCATGACGTGGTCGGCCTCACCATTGCCGCCGGCAATGTCGGCCTGGACCACACGGTCCGCAATGCGCTGAAACTGTGTGAAGTGGCCGGGCGTGAAGACGTGCCGGTGTTCGCCGGTACCCCCGAACCGCTGGTGCACCCGTCGGTGGATGCGGCCCACGTTCATGGCGCCGACGGCTTCGGCGACGTCAACCTGCCGGCCGCCAAGCGCCAAGCCGAAGCCGAACACGCCGCGCTGGCCATCCTGCGCCTGTCCCATGAGTACGCCGGTGAGCTGTTCCTGGTGGCCCTCGGCCCGCTGACCAACCTGGCCCTGGCGCTCAAGCTCGACCCGACCCTGCCGCAGCGCGTGAAGCGCTTCCTGGTCATGGGCGGGGCGGTCACCTGCCACGGCAACATCACCCCGGCGGCCGAGTTCAACATCGCCTTCGATCCCGAAGCGGCGCACGTGGTGTTCACCGGCTTCCCGCACATCGAAGTGGCCGACTGGGAAGCCACCGTCGCCCACGGCCTGCTGCACAAGGATGTCGAGCAGTGGCTGGCCTTCGACAGCGACAAGGCACGCTTCTACGAGCTGATCTCGCGCCAGACCCGCCTGTGGTCCGAAGACAGCCGCGGCGAGCGCTGGTTCGCCGCCGACGCCCTGGCCATGGCCTGGGCGCTGCAGCCGGAAGGCGCGCTGCGGGTCGAATCGCGCCCGCTGAACATCGAACTGGCCGGCACCCACAGCCGGGGTGCTACCATTGTCGACTGGAACCGCCAGACGGGGCAGCCGGACAACACTGAGCTGCTGATGGCCTACGACCAGGGGCGCTTTGAAGCCCAGGTCCGGAGTGCGCTCGGCGTCGCCTGACGCCGCAGCGGCGGTATCTTCACGCGGAACATGGCCATGGGTTGCCCTAGGGAGCGGCCCCGGCTATAATGCCGCTCTTGCGTTTCCCTGACCTTATTTACGGTGTGTGCCCCATGAAGGACGATATCCATCCGAACTACCGTGACGTCGTGTTTCAGGACGTTACCTCCGATTTCAAGATCCTGACCCGTTCCACCATGGCGACGAAAGAAACCGTGAAGTGGGAAGACGGCAACGAGTACCCGCTCGTCAAGATCGAAATCTCCTCTGCTTCGCATCCGTTCTACACGGGCAAGCACAAGGTGATCGACACCAGCGGCCGTATCGACAAGTTCCAGAAGCGTTTTGGCAAGCCGGCTGCGGCTGCTGCTGCCGAATAAGCGTTTCGAAGCTGCTGCACGCAAACAACGGTCGCCTCGGCGGCCGTTGTTTTTTTATGCCTGGAGGAAAGCCTGCTGGCGGATGAACGACGGTTCATAAATTCCCCCGCCACGCGGAACGCAGTGTCCATTCCAGCCCGCCTGGTGCTTGCCGGTGCTTGTGCGGCAAGGGCGAGCGGGGTCTGCGTCTACGACTTCCGTCCTAGGGCGTGGCAAATGTTGCTGTGCGATAATGACGTGATCCACAGCACAGGCTGTGGACTTACTTTCACGTGCCTGCCCCACGCGCTTGGGTGGGCGCCTTCCCCTTGAGGAGCGCACACAGTGTCCGATCTTGATCAGGTCACGCTGAATGCCGGCGACAAGTCGGTTGTTCTGCCTGTCATCAAACCCACGCTCGGCAACGATTGCGTCGATATTTCGAAGCTGACCAAGGAAACCGGTCTCTTCACCTACGACTCCGGCTTCACCGCCACCGCCAGCTGCAAGTCTGCCATCACCTACATCGACGGTGACAAGGGCGTGCTGCTGTATCGCGGCTACCCGATCGAGCAGCTGTCGGAAAAGTCCAGCTACGTCGAAGTGGCTTACCTGCTGATCAACGGCGAGCGTCCGAGCGCCGAGCAGCTGAAGGCCTTCACCGATGAGCTGGCTGCCGAAGCCAACGTCGATGCCTCGATCAATGCCCTGATCGCCAGCTTCGACAAGGATGCCCACCCGATGGCCATCCTGACCGCTGCCATCGCGCAGCTGTCGGCGAAGTACCATGCCTCGCTGGACCTGTCCGACGCCGAGCAGCGCCGCCAGTCCGCCGTGCGCCTGATCGCCAAGGTGCCGACCCTGTCGGCGCTGATCTACCGCCACGGCAAGGGCCTGCCGGCCAACACGCCGGACACCTCGCTGGATTACGTCAGCCGCTTCCTGAAGCAGACCTTCGAGTCGGCCGATGGCCAGTACGAGCTGAACCCGGACGTGGTCAAGGCGCTGGACCTGCTCTTCATCCTGCATGCCGACCACGAGCAGAACGCCTCCACCTCGACGGTGCGCCTGGTCGGTTCGACCGGTGCCAACCCGTATGCGTCGGTCGCCGCTGGCGTCACCGCGCTGTGGGGTCCGGCCCACGGCGGTGCCAACGAAGCCGTGTTGAAGATGCTGGAAGAAATCGGTTCGGCGGACAACGTTGAATCGGCCGTGCTCAAGGCCAAGGACAAGACCTCGGGCTTCCGCCTGATGGGCTTCGGCCACCGCGTGTACAAGAACTTCGACCCGCGCGCGAAGGTCATCGGCGAGATGACCGGCAAGGTGCTCAAGCAGCTGGGCGTGCAGGATCCGCTGCTGGACGTTGCCGTGAAGCTGGAACAGGCCGCGCTGCAGGACGACTACTTCGTCGCCCGCAAGCTGTACCCGAACGTCGATTTCTACAGCGGCATCATCTACAAGGCGCTGCAGATCCCGACCGAAATGTTCACCGTCATGTTCGCCCTGGGCCGCACCTCCGGCTGGGTCGCGCACTGGCTCGAACAGCAGGTCGACCCGGAAATGAAGATCGGCCGCCCGCGCCAGGTCTACACCGGTAGCGACGTGCGTGACTACCAGGGCTGATCAGCCCGTAGTGCGTGAAAAGACGCCTCCGCAAGGGGGCGTTTTTTTTTGGGTTCAACAGCGTTCAAGCAGGAGCTTTCAAGCAACAGCCGTCGTGTGCAGGATGCTGCGCGCAGGGCCGGCGGTGGTGGGGGTACGGGGGGCGCCGTGAATCTGTGGTGGTCAAGTTTTTCTGGACACTCTCAAGGGGCGTTCAGGCCACCTGCGCTTCGTGGAGCGCAGGCGG
>NZ_JAXCWT010000003.1:0-292500 GCF_034044835.1 Stenotrophomonas sp. CFBP8994
GCTCGGCGCGGGCGCCCGCGTCGGTGTCGGCCGGGGCGTTTCGGCATGGGGCGGGCTGGCGCTGACGCGCGGCGATGGCGGCTACCGGGAAACCGCCGCGCAGCTGGGGCTGTCCTGCGACTGGTAAGCACGTCACGCGCAAAGTGTGATGCTTTGCAATTCCTTGCATGGGCCGGGCGCGCATCGCTGCGCATTCTTGTCGCCCCCTGGACACCCGGCCTGCCACACGGCCCCGCGGTGGATGCGCGGCCTTTGGCCACGTCGTCCCACGCCCTCCTGCAGCCAACGCCGTGGTGATGGTCGGGAGTCCTCTGCCCCCGACCAGGACGCAAGACGATGATGCCGCCCCGCCGTACCCGCCCCACCCCTCTTTCGATGCGCACCTCGTTGGCCAACAGCGTGGTACTCGCGCTGCTGGCGCTGCCGTTGGGCGGCCTCGCCGCGCGCGAACTCGACGGGGAAGACCAGACCGCCGTGATCGGGCCCGGGGACGGCAGCGAGTCGTGGTCCCTGCGCAACGGCGCCTCACTGGTGGTCCATCTTGGCCAATCGCGCTCGATCGATGCCGACAGCGGATCGCACGTCACCTTGTCCGGTGCCACCGTCACCCGTAATGCCAACTACGGCCGGACGGCCGTACTAAGCGGCGGCGCCAGACTGGAAGCAGCCGGCACCCGGTTCCTGGGCGGCGGGCTGTGGCTCAACGGTGCGTCTTCGGCCCACCTGGTCGGCAGCGACATCCTGATGGAGAACCTCGGCGCGGACTTCGTCGGCGGGAGCGTGGGCATTGCGCTGCTGCCCTTCGATGGGTCCGACCACGGCCCGATGCAGGTGGTGCTGGATTCCAGCCGCGTCCACGTCCGCGACGTGGAAGGGGTTGCCGACCGCGATTCGGGAGTGGGCGTGCGCCTGGACCACGGCCGGGTGGACATCCTCGACCGCTCGCACATCGAGGCCGCGAACGTAGGCGTTCTGTTCGAAGGCTTGGTCGGCAGGGACGGTGTAGGCCACGTCCGCGTGGACAATTCGACCATCCGCTCGGGCCGTGGCGCCGCCATCCATGTCAACGCGCTCTACACCGATGCCTCGGATCGCCTTTATGACATCGAGATCGTCAACGGTTCCCAGCTGTTCGGCGGCGATGGCAATCTGCTGCGGGTTGACGGCAACCCGAACGCCGGGCAGCGCTGGATCAACTTCAGCGTGGACGATGCGCAGCTTGCAGGCGATATCAGCGTGAACGGGGCGGGCGACAACCTCCATGTGGACGTGACCCTGCGCAACAGTGCGCGCATCGAGGGCCGATTCCTCGGTGTCGGATCGGCCACGCTGGGCACGGATGCCTCCTGGCAGTTGACCGGCGACAGCAGGGTGGGCCGCCTGCGGATCGACACCACCGGCACCGTCGCGCTGAGCGATGGAACCACCTTCAACACCCTCACCGTCGATGATTTCCTGGGCAATGGTGGCACCCTGGCGTTCAATACCGTGCTCGGCGATGACGCCTCGCTCACGGACCGCCTGGTGATCACCGGTGATGCCAACGGCCAGGCTGGCGTACGCGTGCTCAATGTGGGCGGTGCCGGCGCGAAGACCGACCGTGGCATCGCGCTGATCAGCATCGTCGGCGAATCCAACGCGCAGTTCGACCTGGTCGGGCGTGCCGTTGGCGGCCAGTACGAGTATTTCCTGGTCAAAGGCATCGACGGCAGCTGGTACCTGCGCTCGGAGGGTGGCCCCACGCCGGATCCGTGCGATGTTGATCCCAGCCTGCCGCAGTGCGAGCCGATTGATCCGATTGATCCGATTGATCCAGTCGATCCCGTCGATCCGGTGGACCCGGTGGACCCAATTGATCCGGTAGATCCCGTCGATCCAGTGGATCCGGTCGATCCCGATGAGCCCGCGGATCCCGTCGATCCCGGACAGCCGGCTCCCGTGCTTCGCCCCGAAACCGGCGCCTACCTGGCCAACCAGTTCGCGCTCCACCACCTGCTGCGCCACAGTGCGCGCGAGCGCACTGCGCAGCACGCATCTACCCGTGGGAACGTGCGCGCGTGGGCGACGCTGGATGGAACCCATACCCGCCTGGGCGCGGTCAAGGACCAGCTTGCCCTTGATGTAGACCGCTCGCGCCTGCTGGTCGGCACCGACATCGGCGCGTTTGCTGCCGACCGGGGCCGCGTGGGCGTGATGCTCGCGGCCGCCCGGTCGCAGGCGACCTCACGCTCCTCCCTCACCGGCTACCGCGCACGCGGCAAGGTGGAAGGCGGCGCGGCAGGTGTGTACGGCAACTGGCGCAATGACGCCGTGTCCGTGGATGCATCGGTGCAGCGCGGCCGGTTCCGCAACCGCGTGGAAGGCGATGGCCTGCAGACCGAGCGCTACGACGCGGACCTGTGGCAGTCGTCGCTGGAAGTCGGCTACCGCCTGGATGTCGGTCGCATCGGCGCCACGGCGCTGAGCCTGCAGCCGGAGCTGCAACTTCTCCATACCGATGCTGCCATGGACGTGCATCGCGAGGGCAACGGCACCACGGTACGCAGCCTGGGCGACCACGGCCTGTCGGGCCGGCTGGGCATGCGCCTGGAAGGCGCGACCGAGCGCAGCAGTGGCACCATGTCCCTGCAGCCGTACGCAACGGCGAACTGGTATCGCGACGGGGCCGGCAACGGCATCGCCTTCGACGACGAGGCGCTGCGCGCCAGCACCCCGCGCAACCGCTACGCGCTCGGCGCGGGCGCCCGCGTCGGTGTCGGCCGGGGCGTTTCGGCATGGGGCGGGCTGGCGCTGACGCGCGGCGATGGCGGCTACCGGGAATCCGCCGCGCAGCTGGGGCTGTCCTGCGATTGGTGAGCGCTTCGGCCCGGCGCTACAGCTCGGTGAAGTGCTCGTAGCCGCGATGGCCGGTGGTTTCGCCACCGGCATCCACGCCCTGGCCGGCCACGATCGCGCCGATGCGGGTGAGCGGCAGCGCCAGGCGCGCGGCGATGGCCTCGACCGCCCCCTGTTGCGCAGCGGCGGCGGTGAAGCAGAGTTCGTAATCGTCGCCGCCGCGCAGCGCGGCCTCGCGCGCATGGGTCAGACCCACCCGTGCACGCGCTGCGTCTGACACCGGCAGGCGCTCGGGGTCCACGCGCGCGCCTACGCCACTGCGTTCGCAGATGTGGCCCAGGTCCGCCAGCAGGCCATCGGAGATATCGACGGCCGCATGCGCCACACCCACCAGCGCGGCGCCAAGCGCCACGCGCGGCGTAGGCCGGGCCAGGCGCTGGCGAAGGTAGTCCACCGGCGCATCTTCGGCGGGCCGACGCACGTCGAGGGTACCGCCCTGCCAGGCGCGCAGGGCCACGGCGGCGTCGCCGAGCGTGCCGCTGACCCAGACATCGTCGCCCACCTGCGCGCCATCGCGGCGCAGTGCCGCACCCGGCGCCACCTGCCCCATCGCGGTCACCGACAGCGACAACGGGCCACGCGTGGTGTCACCCCCGATCAGCACGATGTCGTGCGCATCGGCCAGGGCGAAAAAGCCGTCGGCAAACGCATCCACCCAGTCCGGGTCGGCGTCGGGCAGCGACAGTGCCAGCACGCACCAGGCCGGCTGCGCGCCCATCGACGCCAGGTCGGAAAGATTCACGGCCAGCGTCTTCCAGCCGATGTCATAGGCCGGGGTTTCCGCAGGGAAATGCACGCCGCTGTTGAGCGTATCGGCGGTGACCACCAGCTGTTGGCCGGCACGCGGCTGCAGCAGCGCGGCATCGTCGCCGATGCCGAGCACCACATCGGCACGCGCGCGGGTGCGCGTGCGGATGCGTTCGATCAGGGAGAATTCGGCGAGGGACATGGGCGTTCCCCGACCCGGCTCAGTGCCCGCTTTCGACCTTGCGCCACTCCACCGCAGCGCGATCCAGCACGCCGTTGACGTAGGTGTGGCCGTGTTCGGAACCAAACTTCTTGGTCGATTCGATCGCTTCGTTGATCACCACGCGGTACGGCACGTCCATGCGGTAGCGCAGCTCGAACGCGGCCACGCGCAGCGCGGCACGCTCGATGGCGTCCACTTCCTCGATGCCGCGGTCCACGAACGGATCCAGCGCCTCGTCGAGGTCCTTGCGGTGGTCGAGCACGCCGCTCACCAGCGCCTCGAAATACGCCAGGTCGGCGATTTCGCGCGCCTGCTCGTGGGCGAACTGGGCGATCAGGGCCTGCGCGTTGCCGCCGGAGATCTGCCAGGCGTAGATTGCCTGCAGGGCACGACGACGCGCGCGCGAGCGCAGCACCGGGTCGATGCCATCGCGGCGGACCGGCTTGCCGGAGGGCTTGCCCGGGTTTGACTTGTTCACGGCAACTGCTCCAGAAGATTGACCATTTCCAACGCCGTCAGTGCGGCTTCCTCACCCTTGTTACCGTGGCTGCCACCGGCGCGGGCCTCGGCATCCTCGGCGCGTTCGACCGCCAGCACGCCATTGAGCACCGGCACGCCGAAATCCAGCTGCACACGCATCAGGCCTTCGGCGCAGCGGTCGGCCACGTGTTCGTAGTGGCGGGTGTCGCCACGGATCACACAGCCCAGGGCGATGATCGCGGCATGTTCGTGCGCCGCCGCCAGGCGCGCGGCCACCAGCGGCAGTTCCCACGCGCCCGGCACCCGGATCACGTCGATGGCCGCTTCCTGGATCCCGTTGCCGGCCAGGCTCTGGCGCGCGCCGGCCACCAGCACGTCGGTGATGCGGGCATTCCAGCGGCTGGCGAGGATGGCGAAACGGGCCTGTTCCGGTGTCCGGAGATCGCCTTCGTAGTGGCTCATGATCGGCGTGGGTCCATTTAATAGATGAATATTCTAGCGCATGGCCGCGCGTAGCCGGATTGCGGCACGCTGCGGGACGGGTCGGGTGGAAAAGCCCCCTGAGTCAGGGGGCTGCCGCGAAGCGGCGGGGGTCTGGGTGATGGTAAGAGGGGCCCGCGGTTTGCGAAGCAGATCGTGGGGCGTCAGCGCGCATGCGATGACGGGCTCCCCACCGTTTCGATGATCTCCAGGCCGTAGCCGGCCAGGCCGATCTGGCGGCGCGGGGTGCCCAGCACGCGCAGCTGGCCCAGGCCCAGGTCGGACAGGATCTGGGCGCCGGCACCGTTGCGGCGCCACTGGCTCACGTCCTTGTCCTTGCCCGGGGTGACCGGCTGCGGCTGCTGGCGCAGGCGGGCCAGCAGGCTGTTGCTGTCACGCGGGGCCGACAGCACCACCATCACGCCGCGCTCGGCGGCCGCGATGGCGCGCAGGGCGTCGGTGGACGCCACGCCGAAATCGTCGCGGCGCCAGTGCAGCAGATCGGCCAAGGGGTTCTCCACCTGCACCCGGACCAGGGTCGGCTGGGTGTCGGGGGTGCCGCGGACCAGGGCGAAATGCAGGTCGTGCGCGATCCGGTCGCGGTAGGTCACCAGCTTGAACGGGCCGAATTCGGTGTCGATCTCACGCTCATCGACCCGTTCGACCGTCTTCTCGGTGGCCAGGCGGTAGGCGATCAGGTCGGCGATGGAGCCGATCTTCAGGCCGTGCTCGCGCGCGAACACCTCCAGCTCCGGGCGGCGCGCCATGCTGCCATCGGGGTTGAGGATCTCCACCAGCACCCCGGCCGGCTCCAGCCCGGCCAGCATGGCCAGGTCCACACCCGCTTCGGTATGGCCGGCGCGGGTCAACACGCCGCCCGGCTGGGCGATCAGCGGGAAGATGTGCCCCGGCTGGTGCAGGTCGGCCGGCTTGGCATCGGGCTTCACCGCCGTGCGGATGGTATGCGCGCGGTCGTAGGCCGAAATGCCGGTGGTGACGCCTTCGGCGGCCTCGATGCTGACCGTGAAGTTGGTCTGGAACTGGGCGGTATTGGCCTGCACCATCGGCGCCAGGCCGAGGTCGGCGGCACGTTCGCGGGTCAACGGCAGGCACACCAGGCCACGGCCGTGGGTGACCATGAAGTTGATGTCCGACGGCTTGACCAGTTCGGCGGCCATGATCAGGTCGCCTTCGTTCTCGCGGTCTTCGTCATCGACGATGACCACCATGCGGCCCAGGCGGATGTCCTCGAGGATCTCGGGGATGGGAGCGAAATTCATGCGCGGGTGTCCTGTACCTGGGGGGCGACCAGCCGTTCGACGTAACGGGCGACCAGGTCGATTTCGAGATTGACCGCACTGCCCACGCCGGTGGCGGCAAAGGCGGTGTTGGCCACGGTATGCGGGATCAGCGCGACCTCGAAGCCGGCGTCATCCACCTCGTTGACGGTCAGGCTGACCCCGTCCACGCAGATGGAGCCCTTCTTTGCGATATAGCGCAGCAGACCGGCCGGCGCGGCAAAGCGCCAGCGCTGGGCGCGCGCGTCCTCATGGATGGACAGCACCTGGCCGAGGCCGTCCACATGGCCGCTGACCAGGTGGCCACCGAGGCGGTCGGTCGGGCGCATGGCGCGCTCCAGGTTGATCACCGCACCCGGCGCCAGCTGGCCCAGCGTGGTCAGGCCCAGGGTCTCGGTCGAGGCATCGGCCTGGAACGAGGTGGCATCATGGGCGATGACGGTCAGGCACACGCCGTTGATGGCGATGCTCTCGCCCAGCTGCACGTGCTCGAACGGCAGGCTGCCGACGTGGAAGGTGAAGCGGACATCGCCGCCGAGGGGATCGCGTGCGGCCACATGGCCGACGCCTTCGATGATTCCAGTAAACACTAACGTTCTCCGCGAAAAGTGAGCGAAAAACGCCGCAAGGCAAACAGGCGGGCGCAGGGCCATGCAGGCCCTGTAGCACCGTCTTCTTTCATCCGGACTATACCGTCGGCTCCGGCATCGGACCGGATCTGCTGACCTTCCGGCGGGGCCGGAAGCGCTCGCGGGCTCGTGCTTGCGCACCTACCGCCGGTGGGGAATCGCACCCCGCCCTGAAGACGTTTGTATACCGGCGAACCGGCGCGGCCATTGTACCAGCGCTGGCTGAGCGCTCGCTTTCTGTAAACAATTTGTTAAGATGCGCCGCGCGGCGATGATCGCCGCCCTGCCGCCCACGACGGGCTGGCTGAAATGGACCTCACTTCCAAGGAATTCCGATGCGCAAGATGCTCGTCCTGGCCGCCGCCCTGCTGGCCGCCGCTCCGATGGCCGCCTCTGCTGCCGACGCCATGAGCTACACCTATGTTGAAGGCGGCTGGACCCAGCTGCAGGTCAGCACCCCCGGCAGCAACCCCAAGCTGGACGGCGGCTTCATCCGCGGTTCGTTCGCCATTGCCGAGCAGGTGTACGTGTTCGGCGGCTACAGCACTGTTTCCGAGACCTACCACCTGGAAGACAGCATCGGCGAGTACCGCATCAAGAACACCATCGACCAGCCGGAGGCAGGCATCGGCTACCACATGCCGTTCACCGACCGCCTGGACTTCACCGCGGACATCGCGTGGATGCGCATCAACAACGAAGTGAAGTTCGAGGACGGCGAGTTCAGCGAAACCGAGAAGGTGCATACCAATGCCGGCCGCGGTGCGCTGGGCCTGCGTGGCAAGCCCTCGCGCGCGACCGAAGCCTGGCTGAAGGCCGGCTACATCGACGGCAGCGACATGGACGGCGAGTGGATCGGCACCCTGGGCGGCCAGGTCAGCTTCAACCGCAACTGGGGCCTCATCGGCGAAGTCCAGTACTTCGACGACATCACCCAGTACTCGGTCGGCGTGCGCGCCAGCTTCTAAGTTACTGATCGGGCAGCGCTAACCCGCGCCATGATCGACGGGCCCCGCAAGGGGCCCGTTTTTTTTGGGCAAGCGGTGGCCACCTATCGTTTTCCGGAACTTGATCGAATACTCGAAAAATACACAGAGTGAGGTGTGAACGGCTGCCCCTTCTGGTGTGATGGTGCAAGGTAAGGTGGCTGGCAACCCTACGCAGATAACGTATACTTATGCACACCGTGTTCGTGGAGATGCCGGCGTTCTCGCGCCACCGTGCCGCCTACCTCGACGACGATGGGCTCTGCGCGCTTCAGCAGTTCCTGCTGCGGGCGCCGGAGGCTGGCGACGTGATCGTAGGCACTGGCGGTCTCCGCAAGCTTCGCTTTTCCGACGACCGCAGGCAGCGTGGCAAGGGCGTCCAGGACGACCTGGACGCGATGCAGAAAAGACTGTTGAAAAGAATGCTTGAGGCCGAACTTCTGGCGAGGACCACATGATGAAACGCGACGTATTTGCCGAGCTGGTCGAAGGGCTGCACGCGCTGGAGGACGAGCGCGCGGGCAAGACCACGCTGCGCACGCACAAGGTTCGACTGCAGCCGTTGCCTCCGCTGCATGCGTCAGAGCTGGTCGCCATCCGTGAACAGCTGAACATGTCACGGCCGGTGTTTGCCATGTACCTGCGTACCAATGCACGCACGCTGGAGAACTGGGAGCAGGGCCGCGCGCGTCCCAACGCGCAGGCATCGACCCTCATTCGACTGGTGCAACAGTTTCCACAGACCGTTCGCCACCTGGAGGCGCTGCAGCCGGTCGTCGCCTCCTGATCTGCCCGCCGCCGTGCGGCGCCACCCGACCAACGGTCGGGTGCTACCGGCCTACCCCACGCGTAGTGCCACGCCCTGCGTGGCAGAAGCCTCACACGCGCAGCAGCAGCCGCAGATCCGCCCCCACCTGCCGCTGATCCACCACCCGCAGCCGTCGCTGCTGCGCCATTTCGTGAATGCCCAGGCCGCCCAGCAGCGGCCGGCCATGCTCTCCCAGCAGCGTGGGCGCCTGGTAGAGCAGCAGCTCATCAACCCACCCGCCGGCCAGCAGCGCGCCGGAAAGCGTGGCCCCGGCTTCGGTATGCACTTCATTGATGCCGCGTCCGGCCAACAGCGCCAATACGGCACCCAGATCCAGTCGCCCGTCCTGGCTGGGCACGCTGGCAAACTCGGCATCGGCCGCATCGGGCGGGCTCACCGACGCATCGTGCAGGTACAGGGTCGGCGCCCCACCCTCGCGCACCCGCGCGCATTCGAGCGACCGAAGGCGCGTATCGAGCACCACCCGCAACGGCGGCATGACCTCGGTATCGGCCAGCCTCACGGTCAACTGCGGGTCATCGGCCAACACGGTATCGGCCCCGGTCAGGATCGCACCGGCACGTGCGCGCCAGCGCTGCACGTCCGTGCGGGCCGCGTCGCCGGTAATCCACTTGGAGGTGCCATCGGCCATCGCCGTGCGCCCGTCCAGGCTGGCGGCCAGCTTCACCCGCAGCCACGGCCGGCCACGTTCAACGCGCGACAGGAAGCCACGATTCAACTCACGCGCCTGCGCCGCCATCAAACCCTCAGCCACCTCGATGCCCGCCTCGCGCAGCAGCACGAAGCCGCCGCCATCCACCTTGGGGAACGGGTCGCGCATGGCCGCCACCACCCTGGCTACCCCGGCCTCGATCAATGCCAGCGCGCATGGCGGGGTGCGCCCGTGATGGGCGCAGGGTTCCAGGGTCACGTAGGCGGTGGCACGGCGCGCCTCTTCGCCGGCCTGGCGCAGCGCGAACACTTCGGCGTGCGGGCCACCGGTGCGCTGGTGCCAGCCCTCGCCGACCACCCGGTCGCCGTGCGCGATGACGCAACCGACCATCGGGTTGGGCCGGGCGGTGAACCGGCCGCGTTCGGCCAGGCGCAGCGCGCGGGCCATGTGCAGGTGATCCAACGTGGAGAAATCGCTCATGGCGGGCATGGTAACGCCAACCCCCGGCAGAGCGGACTGTCAGTCCGCTGCCGCCCACGCATGGTAGAGCGGACTGTTAGTCCGCTGCCGCCAAGGCATGGTAGAGCGGACTGTCAGTCCGCTGCGGCTAACGCATGGTAGAGCGGACTGTCAGTCCGCTGCTTCGGCAAGAAGCGGATCAAGAGCAGCGGACTGACAGTCCGCTCTACCCTTTTTTCTTTTTGGTCAGGGCGATCACATCGCCCAGCAGCTGCAACTGTTCGGTACTGGACGGCAGCTCGCGTTCGAGCTTCTCGATTTCCTCGCGGAAATCGGCCACGTCCTCGAAGCTGCGGTACACCGACGCAAACCGCACGTACGCCACATGATCGAGCTTGCGCAGTTCGTTCATCACGAACTCGCCGACCTTGATCGACGGAATCTCGCGCTCGCCGCACATGCGCAGCTGCTGCATCACCGCGCGCACCGCCAGTTCGATCTTGTCTTCGGGCACGGGGCGCTTCTGCAGCGCGCGGTCGAAACCCACCCGCAGCTTGCGCGCATCGAACTGCTCGCGGCTTCCATCGCTCTTCACGATCGCCGGCAGCTTCAATTCGATGGTTTCCAGGGTGCTGAAGCGCTCGCTGCACGCCTCGCATTCACGCCGACGGCGGATCGTCGCACCGTCTTCGGAGACGCGCGAGTCGATCACCCGGGTATCGGCATGCTGGCAGAACGGACAGTACATGGAACGCCTTGCATCGGAGAAACGTCATGCCGTGGTCACGGCAGCGTCGCAACGGTACCTGAGAAGACCCCAGCGTACAAATCGCGATGTCGATCAGGATTCACCGGCAGCGGCCGGAACCGTCCGCAACCAGAGCAGATGCGCGCTGCAGACCAGCAGGGGCGGACCCACGAGCAGATAGCCCAGCGCCCGCCACGAGCTGCCGGAAAGCGAGTTGTAAGCGACCAGTGCGACCACGCCCAGCGCGGCCACCACGCCCAACCCCAGCCCCACCCACGGCAGCAGGCCGGTGCTGCGCAGGGCGGTTCGCCCCCTGCGCAGGTAGACCACGCTCAGCCAGGCCCAGCCCAGCAGGCCACATACCCCGGCCAAGGCCCATCCCAGCAGGAACAGGCCTTCACGATTGGCCATGTAGCCGTGGCGGTCGAAAAAGACGTACAACGCCAGCCCGGCCACGCCGCCACCGGCGACCAGCGCGGGCAACCCCAGCAGCAGCGCCTGCGCGATGTACAGGCGCCGCTGCAGGGTCTCGCCCATTACCCGTAGACCGGGTACTTGCGGCACTGCGCGCTGACCGCATCGCGCACGCGGGCGATCACCGCCTCATCGGCCGGGGCGTCCAGCACGTCGGCGATCCAGTTGGCCAGTTCGACGCAGTCGGCTTCCTGGTAGCCGCGGGTGGTCACCGCCGGGGTGCCCAGGCGCAGGCCCGAGGTCACGAACGGCGAGCGCGGGTCGTTGGGTACCGAGTTCTTGTTGACCGTGATGTGGGCCTTGCCCAGCGCGGCTTCCGCATCCTTGCCGGAGACGTCCTTGCCGATCATGTCGACCAGCATCAGGTGGTTCTCGGTGCCGCCGGAGACGATCTTGTAGCCACGCGCGATAAGCGTGGTGGCCATCGCCTGGGCATTCTTCACCACCTGCTGCTGGTAGGCCTTGAAGCCCGGCTCCAGCGCTTCCTTGAAGGCCACGGCCTTGGCCGCGATGACGTGCATCAGCGGGCCGCCCTGGATGCCCGGGAACACGATCGACTGCAGCTTCTTCTCGATCTCTTCGCCGGCGCCCTTGGCGATGATGATGCCGCCACGCGGACCGCGCAGGGTCTTGTGCGTGGTGGAGGTGACCACGTGCGCGTGCGGCAGCGGGCTCGGGTACACGCCGGCGGCGACCAGGCCGGCCACGTGGGCCATGTCCACGAACAGGTAGGCACCGACCTTGTCGGCGATGGCGCGGAAGCGCGCCCAGTCCACCACCTGCGAATAGGCCGAGAAGCCGGCCACGACCATCTTCGGCTTGTGCTCCATGGCCAGGCGCTCGACCTCGTCATAGTCGATCAGGCCCTGCTCGTTCACCCCGTACTGCACGGCGTTGAACAGCTTGCCCGATGCGTTGACCTTGGCACCGTGGGTCAGGTGGCCACCGTGGGCCAGGCTCATGCCCAGGATGGTGTCGCCCGGCTGCAGCAGCGCGAAGTACACCGCCTGGTTGGCCTGCGAGCCGCTGTGCGGCTGCACGTTGGCGTAGTCGGCATCGAACAGCTGCTTGAGGCGGTCGATCGCCAGCTGCTCGGCGATGTCCACGTATTCGCAGCCACCGTAGTAGCGCTTGCCCGGATAGCCCTCGGCGTACTTGTTGGTCAGCTGGCTGCCCTGGGCTTCCATCACCGCCGGGCTGGTGTAGTTCTCGCTGGCGATCAGCTCGACGTGGTCTTCCTGGCGCTGGGTTTCGGCGGCGATGGCCTTGGCCAGTTCGGGATCGTAGGTTTCGATGCGGACGTCACGCGGGAACATCGCTTACTCCAGGCAGAAGGGGGAAACAGCGGGCCCCTGATTGTAAGCGGCCCCGGGGGGCCACGCGAAAAAAAAGCGCGCCCTGGGGCGCGCTTTCGTTTTGGGGCCAGGGCCCCGGCTTACCGGTTGTTGATCACGTAGTCGGCGATGATGCCGGTGGCGATGGCGACCAGCAGCAGGTTGCCACGGTCGTCGCGGATCCAGTGGTGGTCACGCGGCGGGCGCCGCACCGAGTAGCGGCTGTAGTCATTGACCACGTAGACCGGGCCCCGGTAGTACTCGTTGTAGCGGTGGCCGCGGGCCCAGCCGTAACCGCGGCCCGGGGCCGGCCGGTAAACCACGCGCGGCGGCGGTGCCGGGCGGTAATAGCCCCGGTTGTCGTAGTAGCGGCGGTCGTGGTGGGCTTCACGGCGGTCGTCGCGCCAGTCGCGGCGGTCGTCGTGGCGGTCATGGCGACGGTCATGACGATCATCATGGTGGCGGTCGTGGCCACGGCCGCGATGGTCGTCGGCGAAGGCCGGGGCGATGCTGCCCAGCGCGAGCAGCGAGGCCACGGTCCCGACCACAATTCGATTCATGCGCATGTCTGGCCTCGCTTGGTGAGTGATGGCTCCATCATGCTGACGTCGTCTGAACGGTTTCCGGCTGGAAACGGTTTCCAATTCAACCGCTTTGACGACCCATTCAGGCAGCGGCAAGGCCCGCCCCAGGGGCCGGCCGGCGGGGGTCATCGCTTCGGGCTATAATTGGCGCCATCCCTTTTCATCTGTGCTTGTTCCTGACGGAACGGGCGCAGGGTTGCGCCTTCGGAGAGCTCATGTCCTCGCAATACATCTACACCATGAACAAAGTCAGCAAGGTGGTCCCGCCCAAGCGGCAGATCATCAAGGACATCTCGCTGTCGTTCTTCCCGGGTGCCAAGATCGGCCTGCTGGGCCTGAACGGTGCCGGCAAGTCCACGGTGCTGAAGATCATGGCCGGCGTGGACACCGATTTCGAGGGCGAAGCCCGCCCGCAGGCCGGCATCAAGGTCGGCTACCTGGCGCAGGAACCGGAGCTGGACCCGACCAAGACCGTGCGTGAAGCGGTCGAGGAAGGCGTGGGCGAAGTGCTGCAGGCCCAGGCCGCGCTGGACGCGGTGTACCTGGCCTATGCCGAGGAAGGTGCCGATTTCGACAAGCTGGCCAAGGAACAGGAGCGCCTGGAGGCCATCCTGGCCGCCGGTGACTCGCACACCCTGGAAAACCAGCTGGACGTGGCCGCCGATGCGCTGCGCCTGCCGCCGTGGGATGCCATCGTGGGCAAGCTGTCCGGTGGTGAGAAGCGCCGCGTGGCGCTGTGCCGCCTGCTGTTGCAGAAGCCGGACATGCTGCTGCTCGACGAACCGACCAACCACCTCGACGCCGAGTCGGTGGAATGGCTGGAACAGTTCCTGGCGCGCTATACCGGCACCGTGGTGGCCGTCACCCATGACCGCTACTTCCTGGACAACGCCGCCGAATGGATCCTGGAACTGGACCGCGGCCGCGGCATTCCGTGGAAGGGCAACTACACCGACTGGCTGATGCAGAAGGACGAGCGCCTGAAGCAGGAAGACAACCAGGAGAAGTCGCGCCAGAAGGCGATCCAGAAGGAACTGGAGTGGTCGCGCCAGAACGCCAAGGGCGGCCGCACCAAGGGCAAGGCGCGTCTGGCCCGCCTGGAAGAGCTGCAGTCGGTCGACTATCAGAAGCGCAACGAAACCAATGAAATCTTCATCCCGCCGGGCGAGCGCCTGGGCAATTCGGTGATGGAGTTCAAGAACGTGTCCAAGAAGTTCGGCGACCGCCTGCTGTTCGACGAACTGAGCTTCCTGGTCCCGGCCGGCGCGATCGTGGGCATCATCGGCCCCAACGGTGCCGGTAAGTCGACCCTGTTCAAGATGATCACGGGCCAGGAGAAGCCGGATTCCGGCGAGATCGTGGTCGGTCCGACCGTCAAGCTGTCCTACGTGGACCAGAGCCGCGACGCGCTGGAGGGCAACCACAACGTCTTCCAGGAAATCGCCGGCGGCCTGGACATCCTCAACATCAACGGCATCGAGATCCAGTCGCGCGCCTACATCGGCCGCTTCAACTTCAAGGGCCAGGACCAGCAGAAGCTGGTGGGTTCGCTGTCCGGTGGTGAGCGTGGCCGCCTGCACATGGCCAAGACCCTGCTGCAGGGTGGCAACGTGCTGCTGCTCGACGAACCGTCGAACGATCTGGACATCGAAACCCTGCGTGCGCTGGAAGATGCGCTGCTGGAATTCCCGGGCAACACGTTCGTGATTTCGCATGACCGCTGGTTCCTGGATCGCATCGCGACCCACATCCTGGCGTTCGAAGGCGATTCGCACGTGGAGTTCTTCCAGGGCAACTACCGCGAATACGAAGAAGACAAGCGCCGCCGCATGGGCGACGACGCCGCCCCGAAGCGCCTGCGCTTCAAGGCGCTGAAGTAAGAGGGAAAAACGGCCGCGCTCGCGCGGCCGTTTTGCATTCTGGTGTTTACGGCAGCGTCTCTGTTGCTGCGTGCAGGGAGGCCGTCGGGCAGCCCCTTACGGGACACGCCGTAAACCCATCCATGGGGGCTTGGCAAAAACATCCATGTTTTTGACAGTCCCTACAGGGGCTGCCCGCCGGCCTCCCTCGACAGATCGCGTATGCGGTTGGCAGAGGCATACACGCGTGGCGTGTCCCCACGCAGCACGCATGGAAATGATCGAAACGGCATTTGATTTTCCATGGCCACCGACCGTATTCGGGAGGGCCGCATCAAACGAAGGCCTTTGACTTCGCTTGTGATCCAACCAAAAGAGACATGGACCCCCGCCATGAAGCTGCTTGAAAACCTGTTCCAGCTCAAACAGCACGGCACCACCGTGCGGACCGAACTGCTGGCCGGGCTGACCACGTTCCTGACGATGTCGTACATCGTCTTCGTCAATCCCGACATCCTGTCCACCACCGGCATGGACCCGGGCGCCGTGTTCGTCGCCACCTGCCTGGCCGCCGCGCTGGGCTCACTGGTGATGGCGTTCGCCGCCAACTTCCCGGTGGGCATGGCGCCGGGCATGGGCCTGAATGCGTTCTTCGCCTTCACCGTGGTCGGTGCCGCCGGCCTGCCCTGGCAGCAGGCATTGGCCGCCGTGTTCATCTCCGGCCTGGTGTTCCTGGCGCTGTCGCTGACCGGCGTGCGCGCCTGGCTGGTGGCCGGTATTCCCGCCTCGCTGCGCGCCTCCATCGTCGCCGGCATCGGCCTGTTCCTGGCCATCATCGCCCTGCAGAAGTCCGGCGTGATCATCGCCAACCCCGACACCCTGGTTGCGCTCGGCCCACTCAACACCGCCCCGCCGCTGCTGGCCCTGGCCGGCTTCCTGCTGATCGCCATCCTCGAAGCACGTCGCGTGCGCGGTGCCATCCTGATCGGCATTCTTGCCGTCACCGGCGCCGCCTGGCTGCTGGGCGCCGTGCAGTACCAAGGTGTCATCTCGCTGCCGCCCAGCCTGGCGCCCACCTTCCTGCAGCTCGACCTGCCGGGCCTGCTGCACCACGACGGCGGCGCGCCCATTGCCGTGCTGCTGCAGGTGGTGCTGGTGTTCGTGCTGGTTGAAGTGTTTGATGCCACCGGCACCCTGTATGGCGTGGTCGGCCGTGCCGGCCTGCTCAAGCTGCCGGGCGCGCAGAAGCGCTTTGGGCGTGCGCTGCTGGCCGACAGCACCGCCATCGTGGCCGGCTCGCTGCTGGGTACCAGCAGCACCACCGCCTTTGCCGAAAGCGCCTCCGGCGTGCAGGCCGGTGGCCGTACCGGCCTCACCGCGCTGGTGGTGGCCGCGCTGTTCCTGGCCGCGCTGCTGTTCTCGCCGCTGGCCGGCATGGTGCCCGGCTACGCCACCGCACCGGCGCTGCTGTTCGTGGCCGGGCTGATGCTGCGCGAACTGGTCGATGTGGACTGGAACGACCTCACCGAGTCCGTGCCCGCTGCGCTGTGCGCGCTGGCGATGCCGTTTACCTATTCGATCGCCAACGGGTTGGCGTTCGGCTTCATCGCCTATGCCGTGTTGAAGGCCGGTACCGGGCGCTGGCGCGACGTGCATCCGGCGGTGTGGCTGGTGGCTGGGTTGTTCGTTCTGCGCTACGCGCTGGAATGATACAGAGCGTCACGACCAACGGTCGTGACCTACCGGTGGTGGGACGAGAGCGTCACGACCAACGGTCGTGACCTACCGGTGGTGGGACGGGGAGGTTACGGCCGGTGTCTGGTCGGTAGGTCACGACCGTTGGTCGTGACCCGCCTCATGCCGGCGGCAGCTCGAATACCTGGCGCAGGTAGGCGAGGTAGCCGGGGTCGTCGCACATGCTCTTGCCCGGCGAATCGCTGAGCTTGGCCACCGGCTGCCCGTTGCAGCGGACCATCTTGATCACGATGTTGAGCGGGGTCGGGCCCAGGTCGTTGGTGAGGTGGGTGCCCACCCCGAACGCAACCTGGCAGCGGCCACGGAAGTAATCGAACAGGCGCATCACCTTTTCGATGTTGAGCCCGTCGCTGAACACCAGCACCTTGCTGCGCGGGTCCACGCGGCGCTCCTTGAAGTGCGCCAGCATCCGGTCGCCCCAGCTGAAGGGGTCGCCTGAATCATGGCGCACGCCATCGAACAGCTTGCAGAAGTACATGTCGAAATCGCGCAGGAACGCGTCCAGCCCGACCACGTCCGACAGCGCGATGCCCAGGTCGCCGCGATACTCGCGCGCCCACGATTCCAGTGCCGCCACCTGCGAATCGCGCAGGCGCGGACCCAGCGCCTGGAACGCCTGCAGGTACTCATGGGCCATCGTGCCGTGCGGGGTCATGCCGTACAGCCGCGCGAAATGCACGTTGCTGGTGCCCACGAACTGGTCGCCCAGCGCATCGCGCATCATCGGCAGCATGCGTGCGTGCCAGTCGCGCGAATAGCGGCGGCGGCTGCCGTAGTCGGCAATGCGGCACAGCTCGAAGCCCGGTGTATCGCGCAGCAGCGCGGTCTTGGCGTGCAGGCGACGCTCGCCTTCGGCGAAGTCCGGCGTGCTGGTGTTGCGGAACCAGACCTCGTTGATGATCGCCAGCAGCGGCACTTCGAACAGGATCGTGTGCAGCCACGGCCCGGTGATGTCCAGCTCGATCTCGCCCGGCACGGCCTGCGACGGGCGCAGGTCGATGTACTTGCGGTCCAGATGGAACAGGCCGAGGAAGTCGGCGAAGTCCGGCTTCACGAAGCGCAGCCCGCGCATGTAGTCCAGCTCTTCGGCGCTGAAGCGCAGCTGGCACAGGTGGTCGATCTCGGCGTTGATCTGGTCGATGAACGCCGCCAGGTCGATGCCCGGCGTGCGGCACTTGAACCGGTACTGGACCTGCGCGCCGGGGTGCTGGTGCAGCACCGCCTGCATCATGGTGAATTTGTACAGGTCGGTGTCGAGCAACGATTGGATGATCATGCACCGGATTATGCGCCTGCCAGCATGTACCGACCAACGGTCGGTACCTACCGGGCGCGCCATCCGCCGCCTTTCAGCGCCGGCGCAACAACCGTGGGACCTGGGCCGCGGCGTGCGCCCAGATCGCGCCCCAGACCGCGGCCTGTACCAGCAGGTTGCGCCGCGGCGCCTCGAACCGGCGGAAGTAACGCCACAGACCGCGATGCTTGTGCCATTCCACGAAGAACGGCCGCGAACGGCTCGACACGCCGCGCACATGCACCACCTGCAGGTCATTGGCGATGGCCACCACCGCCCCGGCTTCGCGGGCGCGCCGGCACAGGTCAAGGTCTTCGGCATGCAGGCGGTAGCCGGCATCCCAGCCGCCGATGCGGTCGAACAGCGCGCGCGGCATCAACAGCAGCGCCCCGGACAGCGCCGGCACCGTCTGCAGCACCTGCGTCGGGTCAGCCGGGATGGCCAGCTTCGCGCCCTGCCCCGGGTGGCGCAGCATGGCGCCGAAATCGGGATCGCGGCGGCGCACAGCCGCATCGGGCTGGCCCTGCTCGTCCACCTGCTCCACGCCCAGCACGCAATCGCCCAAGGCCTCTCCGCGCGCGCGCAGCTGCGCCAGCGTACCGGCCTGGACCATCAGGTCCGGGTTGATGAAGGCCAACCAAGGTGCCCGGCTGTCGGCCACGCCCTGGTTGTTGGCGGCGGCGAAGCCCGGGTTGTCGGGGTTGGCGATGAAGTGCAGGCGCGGGTCGGCAGTTGCATGGCGCTGCACGATGTCCAGCGTGCCATCGTCGGAATTGTTGTCGACCACGCGGATCTCGGCGACCTCGTCGGCCGCGCGCAACCGCGTCAGGCATTGGTCCAGCGTGCTGGCACTCTGGTAGCTGACGATGATGACGGCAATGCAGGGATTCAAGCAGGCGGCTCCGGAGCGGTTGCGGCGGGCGATCCGAACAGATCGCCCTGCGACCGGGGCATTATCGCCTGCTGGTGCAGGCGCTGCAGGTCCTGCCTGACCTGCAGCAGCGGATCGCCCATCAGGAACCCGGCCAGCCGCGGCTGCCAGGTCGGCCAGCGCGTGCCCAGTGCTTCCAGGTCACCGTCGTGCGCCTGTGCTTCACCGTCGCGCGCGACATAGGCATTGGCACACAGCGCGTTGCGCCAGCCCAGGCCGGCCATGCGCAGGCTCAGGTCGATCAACGCCGCGTTCCAGGAACCATAGCTGTGCATGTCCAGGCCGCCGGCCTTGCGCCGCGCGTTGGCCCGCAGCAGGACCGCGTGGGTCACCGCCGAGGGCAGTTCCGGGTCGAGGGTCGGCAGTGCGGCGCAGGCCTGGGCCATCGCGTCCAGATCGTCCGGGACCGGGTTGATCTCGCCCAGCCGGGGCCAGGCCGCGGTTTCGCCGGCATTGCACCAGGGCGTGGCCGAACCGATCGAGGCATCACGCGCGAAACAGGCATCCAGCTGCTGCAGCCAGCCCGGCGCCGGTACCGCATCGGGGGCCAGCACCACCACCTCACTGCCTTCGCAGGCGCGCAGCATTTCATCCAGGTGCGCCACTTCGCCGATCGCCCGCGCGCGTCGGGTGTACTCGGCGCGCAGCGGGGTGCTTTCCAGCCAGTGCGCGATCACCGCCTGCGCACGCGGCCCGGCCTGGCCATCGTCGGCCAGCCACACCGGCGTCTGCGCCGGCGTGCCGGCATCCAGCGCCGCCAGGCAGCGGTCCAGCGCGCTGTCATCGACCCCGATCGGCAGCAACACGATCGTTCCCATCCGTCCCCCTGTGTGCGGCGTCGTGACCGCAGCGTAGCAGGACTCAGCGCTTGGGGCGGGACGGGAATGGTTCCATGGCGCGGAAGCGGTTGCTGTATTCGTCGGTGAGGTTCCGCGACTCCTGCGCGTTGCGCACGATGGTCGGGGTCAGCAGCACGATTACTTCGGAGCGGTCGGTGTTCTGGGTCTTCCTGCCGAACAGCGCGCCGAGCACCGGGATCCGGCTCAGGCCCGGCACGCCGTTGGCGCCGTTCTCGTCCGAATTGGTGATCAGGCCGGCCAGCATGATGGTGTCCCCGCTCTGCACCGCCGCCTCGGTCGAGATCTTGCGGGTGTTGATCGGCGGGTTGCAGGTGGTGCGGGTGGCGTCGCAGCCGGATGGGATGGCGCCGGCCGAGCTCACTTCCTGCACGATGTCCAGGAACACCACGCCATCGCGGGTGATGCGCGGCCGCACCTTCAGGATCACGCCGGTGTCCAGGTACTGCACCTGGCTGTAGGTGTTGTCGCCGCCCACGCCGGTGTTGACCGACACCGAGTTGATCGGGATCTGCGTGCCTACATTGAGCGTGGCTTCGGCGTTGTTGCGCACGAAGATCGACGGGGTCTGCAGCAGGCGCAGGTTGCTCACCTTGTCCAGTGCGGTCACTACCGCGGCGGCGTTCTTGCCCAGGAAGGTCCAACCCAGGCCGCCCTCGCCTACCCGCCCGGAAATGCTGCCCCAGATCGAGCGGCCCAGTGCGCTGGGCAGGTCGATACCGCTTTCGGTCTTGCCGGTCGCCACCGCCTGTTCGAAGAACCAGTTCACGCCGTAGGCGAGGTCGCCGGTGAGCGAGACCTCGGCGACCTGCGCTTCGATGTGCACCTGCATCGGCATCACATCGAGCTTTTCGATGACTTCACGGATCGAACGCCACGCCTGCGGGGTGGACCGCACCAGCAGCGTGTTGGTCTCTTCCACCGCCGACACGCCGACCGAATCGCCCTGGATTTCCAGGTTGAAACTGGCGTTGCCCGGCTGCCGCTGCGGCAGGCTCATGGTGCCATCACCCATGCCGCCGGTGCGGGTAGTGCCGGTGTTGCCGGTGCCGTTGAGGCTGTTGCCATTGGTGCCGTCACGGCTGCCCAGCTCCTGCACGTTGGCGCCGGGCGCCAGCGAGCTGCTGCCGCCACGGCCCCCGCGGCTGTTCTCACTGGCGAAGGCTTCGGCCAGGCGCTCGGCCAGGTCCTTGGCTTTGACGTAGCGCAGTTCGTAGGAGAACAGCCGGGCGCTGCCGCCGGCGGTATCGATGCGTTCCAGCCACTGCTGGATCTGGTCCAGGTAACGCGCCTGCGGGGTGATCACCAGTACGGCATTGGCGTTCTCCAGCGGCAGGAAGCGGAACATGCCGGCGCTGGGAGTCTTGCTCTCTTCGCCGAACACTTTCTCCAGGTCCGCCGCGACCTGCTCGGCCTTGCCGGTCTGGATCGGGAACACGCCCACGGACATGCCCGACAGCCAGTCCACATCGAATATCTCGACCGTGCGCAGGTAGTTTTCCAGTTCGCTGCGGGTACCGCCCAGGGTGATCACGTTGCGGCCGCTGTCGACGTTGACGATCGCGTTCGGCCGCGCGTACGGCTCGAGCACTTTCTTCATTTCGGTGGCGGAGATGTACTGCAGCGGGATGACGCGCACTTCGAAACCGCGCGCGTTGGCCGCCGGCGCGGTGCTTGGTGCGACGGTGCCGGCCAATGCCTGGTCGGCGGCCACGATGTTGTAACGGCCGCCGCTGTAGACCATGCGCGCGTTGTTCCAGCCCAGCACCATCTCCAGCAGGTTCAACGCCTGCGCCGAAGACACCGGCTTGGGCGTGGCCAGGGTTACCGTGCCCTGCACGCCGGGCGCGATCACGTAGTTCTGGCCGAGCATGTCGCCCAGGATCGCCTTGACCACCGCGTGCACCGATTCGCCTTCGAAGTTGAAGGTGGCAGTGCCGGTGCTGGCCTGCGACAACGCCGGCGACGGCGCGGCGGCAGCACTGCGGTTGATCATCGTGCCGCTGCCGCGGCGGATCACCGGCTGCGGTGCGCCGTCGGCGTTCAGCGGCTGCGCGTCCACGCCATCATGCGAACCGTCACCGGCCACCACCTGGTGCTTGCCATCAAGGACCGCGTCGCGGCGCACTTCGGGACCGGGCACGGAGGCGCAGCCTGCAAGCAGGGCCACGGCGAACGACAGGGAGAAAAGACGCAATGTCATGCTTTCACTCTATTTGGTTTGGCCGGAGCCGCCCGCGGGCGGCTGCTGCGACTGTTGCTGCTGCAATTGCTGGCGACGCGCCTGGATGCGGGCGCGGATGGCTTGCATCTGTTCTTCGCTCGGGCCCTGCGTGGCCGGCTTCTGCGCTGCGGCAGCGGCCGCATTCGCCGCTGCATTGGCGGCGGCTTCCGCCGCTGCCTGCGCCGCTGGCGGCGGAGCGCCGCTGAAGTTCGTCGTGGGTCCGCGGCCCGCGTTCTGCGTGGGCGCTGGAACCGGCGGGCGCGCGCCATTGGCCTGGCCTGCGCCGGCGGCGGTGCCCAGCACGGTCGGCGGTTCGCCGCCCTGCCCGCTGAAGGTCACCAGTTCCAGGGTCTGGGTGCCGCCGGGTCCACTGACGGTCGCACTGCGCGGCTCCAGCGCGAGCAGCTGCCAGCCGTTGACCGCATCGCCGTTGAGGCGCAGGCGCAGCGACTGCTTCTGGTCGGTGGTGAGGATGGCCATGCCGAATTCGGAGGTGAGCAGCACGCCGGTCAGGGTGACCGCGCTGGCGCTGCTGCCCGGCTCGCTGCCGCCCAGCAGGTACGGACGCGGCTTGCGGTCTTCGGCGAACAACGGCCGCGCGCCGATGCTGGCATACGCCTCGGCCGAGGCGATCCGTTCCGGCGCGGCCGCGGCCAGGGTCGGCAGCGGCGGTGGGGCACGGTCGCCGGCACCGGCCGGGGCGATGCGTCCACCCACGCCGAACAGCGTGGCGATCCAGATCGCGGCGGCCCAGGCGGCCACGCCGCCCAGCCACCAGCTGCGCAGGGGGGCCAGTTCAATCTTCATGGGTGCCCTCCTCGACCGGTTCGGCCGTGCCGGGGTCGGTCGGGGCGGCCATCGCCGACCCGACCGGCTCCAGCCCCGCCGGCGCGGGTTCGGGTGCAGGCTCGACCGGCGCGGCGGCCGCATCGCTGCCTGCACCGGGGCGGAGGTAGCCAACCAGTTCGAAGGACACGTCCAGTCCGGTGCCGGTCTCGTTGGGCGAGGCCTGGAAGCGCTGCGCCAGCAGGTTGAGGTTGTTCACGAACAGGCGCGGGCTGCCGGTTTCCAGGGTGTGCAGCACCGCCGCCATTTCCGGCACGCCACAGCGCAGGCGGACCTGCAGGGCCACGCGCGGGAACTGCGCATCGCGCGCGGTGTCGGTCAGCGGTGAGCGGTTGCTGATGGTGCAGCTGCGGTTGCCAGGACTGGCCGACGCGACCGCATCCTGCAACCGGCTCGACAAGGCGGCGGCGGCCGATTCAGCAGTGGGTTCGCGCAGGAAGCCGGGACGCCCTTCCAGCGCCGCCTGCACCTGATGCAGGCGCTCTTGCACGGCGGTGCGCTGCTGCAGCTGGGACTGCACGCGCTGCTCGCGTTCCTGCAGCTCGGCAATGCCCTGGTTGATGTCCAGCAGCGGCCGGGTGAACCACGGATGCACCAGCAGCAGGTACGCCAGCGCGATCACCGCCAGCAGCAACGCCAGTGCCAGCCAGCGGTCACGGCGTGTTGGCGGCATTGCCATCGGCAACCTCCGGGGCGGGCGTGGCGGCGGCCGGGGCACCGGGCAGCGGCTGCAGCTCGGCGGTGAGGGTGAAGCGGTCACGGCCGGCGGCGCCGCCATCGGCCTGCAGCACGCCGGTCAGGTTGACCTTGCGCCACAGCGGTGAATCCTGCAGCAGGGAGACCAGCTGCGAAGCCTCGCGGCTCAGTCCGATCAGCTGCAGCGTGTTGCCTTCAACAGAAAGTTTTTCCAGGTAGGTGCCATCGGGCAGCAGCCGGGTGAGTTCGTTCCACAGCTCCACGGTGCTGGCATGTTCGGCGCGCTTGCCTTCCAGGAACGCGGCGCCATCCACCAGCTCCTGCAGCTGCTGGCGCTGCGCGGCGACGCGGCGCGCGTCGTGTGCGGCGGCATCGACCTGCTCGCGCAGGCGATCGGCGGCGGCCTGGCGGTTGTCCAGCAGCTGGGTGCCAGCCAGGGCCAGCAGCACCACGGTGGCCACGGCGAGCAGCAGGTTCCAGCGCCGCATCGGGTCGTGGGTGACCCGGCGCTGGGTCGGCGGCAGCAGGTTCACGCCCAGCGGCTGCCCCGCGCCATCGTCGGCATCCACGCCGGCCAGCTGCTGCGCCCAGCTGCCGGCCTGCTGCGACCACTGCTCCAGCGCCTGGCGCGGAATGACCACCAGTTCCACCTGCAGCTGGCCGTCGGGCAATGTGTCCAGTTCGCGGACGTCGTAGTGGACCTGATTGGCCTCGAACGGGGTCTGCCGGTCGATCTCGAAGCCGACCACGTCGCGCAGGCGCGGTGCAGCGGCGGCCGGCAGGCGCAGCGGGCGGCGCAGCACCGCGGCGGCCGGCAGCACCCAGTGCCGTGGCAGCGCGCGCAGGCGCGCATCCAGCACCCGCTCCAGGTCGGCTGGCGTGGTGGGCCACGGCAGTTCGGCCACGGCCTGCAGCTGGGTCGCGGTATCGCGGCGCAGCACCAGCTGTTCGGCATGCCGCGACAGCAGCAGGCGCGAACGCGACCAGCCCATGGCCCATTGCCAGCGCAGCGGCAGCCAGGCCAGCAGCGAACGCCGCCACCAGCGCAGGCCATTGCCCACGCCGGGCGCGAACCGTCCCCGTGCCTGCACCAGACTGTCCCGCCATGCCGTCATCGTGCTGCCATTCCCTGTTCCCAGCGAAGTACTGTGTAAGCCGTTCCCGGCGTGCCTGCCGCGCCCATGCGCACTACCGCACGCAACACCGAAACCCGTCCGCGCTCATCCAGCGCGCGGCTCTCGATACTATAGGTGCCGCTGCCACTGGCAAGCGCGCCGGTCACGTTTTCGTCGCCGGCCGCTTCGGCCCGCTCGCGTTCGGCCAGCAGGCGTTCGGCATCCAGCCCGAGCGCGTTCAACACCGGCCCGGCCGCGAACCGGGGATCCGGACGCGACTGCCGACTGTACAGGGTCAGCATCGGTTCCATCCGTTCATACAGGTCGGCGTCCATGCCCAGCACCCGCTGCAGCTCGCCGAGCGTCTCGAAGCGCCCGTTGCGCGCGCCATACGGAAGGCCGGCGGCCTGGTAGTCGGCGGTCTCGGCACCGCCGCCGGGCTGTTTGAGGCTGTCGGGATCGCGCCAATCGGCGATCGCACCCGCCAGCTGCTGGGCGCGCCCGGGTTCCACCTCCAGCGCGCGCAGGAAGGCGGTCAACAAGGCGGTATCGGCCAGGTTGAGGTTGATCTTGCCGTTCTCGTCGATGATCCGAAGGTCGATCTGGCGGCCATCGAAGGTCCAGCGATAGCGGCGCCCATCGGCCTGCCACGGCGGTTGCAGCGCGGAGGGGCGCAGGCGGAACAGGGCGTACTCCAGCCCGGCGCGTGCATGCTCCTGGCCGATTGCATCGTCACCGATCACCCGCTGCTGCAGGTGCTCGATGCGCGCGCTGAGCGCAAATGCGCCGACCACGGCGGTGAGCAGTGCGATCAGCCACAGCACCAGCACCAGCGCAGCACCGCGCGCGCGCCTCACGAGCGCGGCCCGCGCGACTGCGACAACGCGGCCACCATCGGCGGCCATGCCGGGCCCTGCTGCGGCACGATGCGGATCTCCACCAGCAACGGCAGCCGCCGGGTGTCCTCCCAGCGCGTCTGCCAGTCGCCCAGCTGGCCGCTGCGCGGATCGATGCCGCGGTAGCGGAACGCGACCTCGCGCAGCGCGTCGGCCAGCAGTTCCGGCGCGCGCGGCGGAGTTTCGTCGATGCGCTCGCCGTTCTGCACCAGGGTCAGTGCAACGTCCAGCCGCAGTGCATCGCCGTTGCGATTGACCTGCAGCTCATGCACGTAGGGCCCACCCCGGCCGAGATAACCCGGCAGTTCGGACACGAACAGCATGCGCTGTGGCTCGCCCTGGAAATACAGCGGTTCGCGGGTGGGATCGGGCGGTTCGGCGGCGGTCGGCAGCGCCATGCTGAGGCGGCGGCGCAGGAAGCCTTCCACCGCGCGCATGCGCTCGTTCTGCGCAGCCACGCGCTCGCCCCGCTGGGCGATGTTCATCGCCGAGCGCACGGTGGCGAAGGCCAGCGCCAGCCCGCCGACCAGCAGCACGGTGGCCAGCAGCACTTCGATCAGGGTGAAGCCGTGTGCGCCGCGCCGGCTCATCGCGGCGCCTCGGGCGTGTTGGGCAACAACCGCAGCGAACGCCACTGCAGGCGTTCGCCGCTGCCTTCGCCCCAGCGCACCTGCAGGGTCAGCTGGGCCAGGGTCGGCCCGCTGACGGTAGTGGCAGCGGCCTGGGGCAGCGCACTGGCGCGCGCATCCACGTACGGCTCCACCTGCAGCTCCCAGCGGTAGCGGCCGTCTTCCCAGTCGCCCTGCGAACGCCCTTCCTGCAGCGGTTGTTCGATGCCGGTCGCGGCCAGCAGCGACTGCGCGTGCAGCATCGCGCGGGTGCGCAGGTCGGCGTTGTGCACCTGGCGTGCGGCCCCGGACAGGCTGCCCAGCAGCAGCGTCAACGCGAGCGCCAGCAGCGCGAAGGCGACGATCACTTCCAGCAGCGAATAACCACGCTGGTGCTTCATGGCGCGCCCCGCACCGGACCCGAGCGCACTTCGCCGGTGATCCAGCTCACGTCGATGCGCCACAGCGCATCGCGCATACCCAGTTCGATGGTGCCGCCACTGGAGCCGCCGTCGGGATGGAAGGCGATGCCGCCCTTGCCGTTGGCCACGCCGGCGACCTGGCCGGCACCCCGGAAATGGACCTCGAGTGCAGCGGGCAGGCTGCCGTGGCGGCCGTTGGCGGCTTCCCAGGTGCGCGCCTGCGGATCGATCAGGAAGCGCTGGCGTTCCCCGGTGGCAATGGCCTGGGTGCGTGTGTAGCGCAGCTGGCTGGCCACTTCCTTGCCGGCATTGCGCAGCCGCACGCCGTCGATGCCGCCGTTCATGGCGGTGGCGGTGAGCACCCCGATGATCGCGATCAGGGCCACCACCAGCAGCATTTCCAGCAGTGAAACGCCGCGCACGGCACGCCGTCGCGACAGCGCGCGCGGGCGTCGGGTCCGGCGTGGCGGAGCAGGCATGCGCAAGCGCGCTTACTCGTACTTGATGTCCGCGTCGTAGCTGGTGCCACCGACCTTGCCATCCTTGCCCAGGCTGATCAGGTCGAACGGCTGGCCTTCGCCCGGTGCGCGGTATTCCAGTGCGTTGCCCCACGGATCGTTCAGCTCGCTGGCCTTCGCATACGGGCCCAGCCAGCCGCTGCTGCCGCCCGGCTGGGTGACCAGGTCGTCCAGCTTGGCCGGCAGCTTGCCGGTATCGAGCTGGTAGTTCTCGATCTTGCCGGCCATGGTCTGCACCTGCGACTTGGCGATGTTGGCCTTGCCACGATCGGCACCACCGAGCACGCGGCTGCCGACCAGGGTGAGCACCGCGCCGATCAGCACGATGACGATGATGATTTCCAGCAGGCTCATGCCCGACTGGTTGCGCGGCGAAGAAAAGCGGACCAGCTTGCGACGGTGGATCATGAAAGCTCCTTGCAGCATGTCGGAACGAAATGCGCCACGGCGGTCAGCCGATGGCATTGGTGAGGTCGTACAGCGGCACCAGCACGGCCACGATCACCAGGCCGACCACCGAGGCCAGCACCAGGGTGATCACCGGCACCAGCGCCGACAGCAGCCGATCGATGGCGCGCGCGGTTTCCTGTTCAAAGGTATCGGCGGTCTTGAGCAGCATGACATCCAGCGCGCCGGATTCCTCGCCGACCTGGATCATCTGCAGCGCAAGCCGGGGAAAGCGCTTGCCCTTGGCCAGCGAGGCGGACAGGCCGTTGCCGTTCTTGACCTCGTCGCTGGCCGCGTCAACGTCGGCGGCCAGCGCGCGGTTGCCCAGTACGTTGCGTGCGATGCCCAGGCCAGCCAGCAACGGCACGCCGTTGCGCAGCAGCGTGCCCAGCGTGCGCGCCAGCCGTGCGGTTTCCAGCTTGGCCACCAGTCCGCCGATGCCCTTGCGCTGCAGCAGCCAGCCATCCAGCGCCAGGCGCGCCGCGGGCTGGCGCAGCTTGCGTTCGATCACCAGCAGCGCCAGCGCCGGCACCACGATCATCGCCAGCCAGCCCTCGCTCACCACCAGGCCAGCAGTGAGCACCCACTGGGTGAACCACGGCAGCGCCACATCCAGGCTTTCGTACATCTGCGCGAACTGCGGCACCACGTAGCCCAACAGGAACAGCAGCGCCCCGCCGACCACCGCCAGCAGGATCGCCGGGTAGATCAGCGCATTGATCACCCTGCCCTTCAGCTCCTGGCTGCGCTCCAGGTAATCGGACAGCCGCTGCAGGGTGTCGTGCAGGCTGCCACCGGCTTCGCCGGCGCGCACCATGTTGATGTACAAACGCGAAAACAACCCGTGCTGGCGTTCCAGCGCGGTGGACAGCGCGGCACCGCCGCGCACCACGTCGCGGATGTCGGTGATCACCCGCCGGCTGCGTTCGTCTTCGGGCAGTTCCAGCAGGATGGTCAGCGCGCGGTCCAGTGGCTGGCCGGCACCGAGCAGGGTGGCCAGCTGCTGGGTGAACTGCACCAGCGCGCCGCCGTCGAAGGGCTTGCGCCGCAGCAGCGCCGCCCACGGGGTGCCGCCCGCACCGCCCTCGCTGGCCAGCCGCGCTTCCATCGGCAGATGGCCCTGGTCCTGCAGCCTGGCGGCCACATCGGCCTCGCTGGCAGCCTCCATCTGGCCGTCGAACAGTTCGCCGTGTGCGTTGAGGGCCTTGTAGCGGTACTGCGCCATGCTCAGCTTTCCTCGGTCACGCGCAGCACTTCTTCGAGCGTGGTGTGGCCCATCAGCGCCTTGGCCAGGCCATCCTCGTACATGGTGCGCATGCCGGCGGCGCGGGCGATCTGTTCCACTTCGCCCATGCCGGCGCGGCGCATCACCGCGCGCCGCAGCTCGTCGTTCATCACCAGGAATTCCATGATGGTGGTGCGCCCGAGGTAACCGGTCGGCGCGATCGCCGAGGGCTGCGCGCGGTACAGGTAGATGTCTCCTTCCGGTTGCAGGCGGCGCAGCCCGAACTTGTCGATCTCCTCCGGTGACGCCAGGTAGCGCAGCGCGTGCTGCGGTTCCAGCCGGCGCACCAGGCGCTGGGCCAGGATGCCGTTGATGGTGGAGGTGAGCAGGTAGTCTTCCACGCCCATGTCGAGCAGGCGGGTGATGCCGCCGGCGGCGTTGTTGGTATGCAGCGTGGACAGCACCAGGTGGCCGGTCAGCGCGGACTGGATCGCGATGCGCGCGGTTTCCAGGTCGCGCATTTCGCCGATCATGATGATGTCCGGGTCCTGGCGCACGATGCTGCGCAGCGCGTTGGCGAAGTCCAGCCCGATCTGCGGCTTGGCCTGGATCTGGTTGATGCCTTCGATCTGGTATTCGACCGGATCCTCGACGGTGATGATCTTTACATCCGCGGTGTTGAGCTGGCTCAGCGCTGTATACAGCGTGGTGGTCTTGCCCGAGCCGGTGGGGCCGGTGACCAGCAGGATGCCGTGTGGCTGCTCCAGCACTTTGCGGAACTGCGGCAGGAACGCATCGGTGAAGCCGAGCCGGTGGAAATCGAACACCACGGTGTCGCGATCGAGCAGGCGCATCACCACGCTTTCGCCGTGCGCGGTGGGCACGGTGCTCACGCGCAGGTCCAGTTCCTTGCCCTGCACGCGCAGCATGATGCGGCCATCCTGCGGCAGGCGGCGCTCGGCGATGTTCAGCCGCGCCATGATCTTGATGCGGCTGATCACCGCAGCGGTGAGGTTGGCCGGCGGGCTTTCGCCTTCGATCAGCACGCCATCGACGCGATAACGCACCTTCAGCCGGTTCTCGAACGGTTCGATGTGGATGTCCGACGCGCGCAGCTCCACCGCACGCTGGATCACCAGGTTGACCAGGCGGATCACCGGCGCTTCGGAAGCCAGGTCACGCAGGTGCTCGATGTCGTCGACCACGCTGCCTTCGCCGTCAGCGGTTTCGATGATGGCGCCCATCGCGCTGCGGCCCTGGCCGAACCAGCGTTCGATGACGTCATCGATCTCCGAGCGCAGGCCCACGTGCAGGCGTACCGGCACCGCCATCGCCAGCTGCACCGCATCGGCGGTGTACGGCTCCTGCGGGTCGCTCAGCCACAGGTCGAGCACGCCGTCGTGCAGCGCCAGCGGGCAGGCATGGAATTGTTTGAGGAAGCGCAGCGACAGCGGCAGCGCATCGATCAGGGATTCGGGGGGCGCTTCGGCCACGCTCTTGCCCTCCAGCAGCGGCAGCCCCAGCACCTCGGCACAGGCCTGCGCGTGGTCGCGCTCGGACACCAGGCCCAGCCGCACCAGCAGCGGCAGCAGGCTGCCACCGGCTTCGCGCTGCAGCGGCCGCGCGCGGGCCAGGTCGGCCTCCTTCAGCCGCCCGTTGCGCAGCAACAGCGCCACGATGCGGGTTTCCGCATCCATGGCTGACTCTTCAGCAAGATCGTGGGTTACCGCATTCACGAAAGCTCTCCTGGCGACCCGCAGACTTTAGCAGTTCGCCGTGATGCCACATGCGGTGGTGGCCAATGAAAAACGGGAACCCGTCACATGACGGGCTCCCGCAGGGTCTTCCCGGCTGTTACTGGACGGCCTGGATGCTCACGTTGCTGTAAGCCGATTCACCCACCAGCTTGATGTAGTAGGTGCCTGCCACGGGCGCGGTGAAGCGCACGGTTTCACTGTTGCCCGGACGCGCGGACTTGGCATCGAAGTCGGTCGCGGTCGGCTCGGCGCCGGCGCTGACGTACAACGACACGTTGCCGCTGCCGCCGTAGGTGAGGACGCTGAGCGTCTTGCCCGCGGTCGCTTCGAAGCTGTACAGCGTTTCACTGCCACCGGCACCGGTCAGCCCGCTGACCGCCACGCGGTTGGTGAGCGGCGTCGCATCCGGCGCGCAATCGACCGTGCACGGTTCTTCCAGGGCCTTGTCCAGTGCACCCTTGGCGTCGACGATGCCGCTGCCGATCGGGGTGGCCGCCGGGATGGTCACCGGGAAGTTGCGTGCGCTCTGCTTGAGCAGGGTCTCCAGCTGCGCCGGGGTCAGCGGGTCCTTGCCGGCCGAGGCCAGCGCGCCCTGCACCAGCGCGGCCACGGCGGCCACGTGCGGCGAGGCCATCGAGGTGCCGCCCATGCCCATGTAGCTGTAGGCACCGGAGGTCGGGGTGGTCAGGCCGTTGTAGCCGGCCTGCCAGACGTAACCGCCCGGGTTGCCGTCGACGCCACCGCCGCCGCCCGGACCGGACAGGTCCACGGCCGCGCCGAAGTTGGAGTACGACGCGATGCCGCCGGTGATGCGGGTGGCACCCACGGCGATCACGTTGGCGCAGCTGGCCGGACGGTAGCCCGAGGCATTGGAGGCCTGGTTGCCGGCGGCCACCACCACGGTGGTGCCGCGCGAGACCGCGCCGTTGATCGCATCCTGGTAGGCCGGGTCGCACGCGCCGCCGCCGCCCAGGCTCATGTTGATCACTTCGGCCGGGTTCGGGTTGGCCGGCACGCCGGCTACGGTGCCACCGGAGGCCCAGGTGATCGCATCGGCGATGTCGGACAGATAGCCGCCGCACTTGCCGAGCACGCGCACCGGCAGCACCTTGGCCTTGTAAGCGAGGCCGGCCATGCCGACGGTGTTGTTGGTGGCTTCGGCAACCGTGCCCGACACGTGCGTGCCGTGCCAGGAGCTGTCTTCGGCCAGCGAACCGGCGTAGCACTCGTTGTCGTTCTCTACCCAGTCGCCGTAATCCAGCGCGCCGGGCACGCGTTCATCGGTCGGGCGGCGCGAGGTCTCGGCGTCGCTGATGAAGTCGTAGCCTTCCAGCAGCGTGCCGGCGGCGAAGTCCGGGTGCTGCGGCAGGATGCCGGTGTCCAGCACCGCCACCACCACGCCTTCGCCCTGGGCCACGTCCCACGCGGCCGGCGCGTTCACGCCGCCGGTGGCGCTGTGCAGGTGCCACTGATACTGCGCGTAGTACTGATCGTTCGGCACCAGCTGCGCGGTTTCCTTGGCGCGCAGGTCGGCGCGCTGCAGCTTGACGTCAGCCGCGGCGTACTGGACCGACGGATCGGCCTGGATTTCCTTCAGCACCTTCTGCAGATCGGCTTGGCTGAGCTTGCCCTGCAGGCGGATCACATCGGCACCGGTGCCGAGCCGGCGCACTACCTGTGGGCTGGCTGCCGCGGCACGCGCGGTGGTGGCGCCGAGGCTGGCGCGCGAAACCGCCGAGGTCACCGTGGCCAGCTTGGCCGAGCGGTCGGAGGCCGCAGCGGTGCCGGTGCGGTACTTGACGATGATGCGTTCGGAACCCTGTTGGGCGGTGCTGGCCTGCTTCGCCGGTTCCTTGACCGGCAAACCGGCGGCATAGGCGCTGGCGCCCACGGACAGCGACAGCACGGCGGCTGCCAGCACGTTGATGCGAAGGTTCTGCTTCTTGGTCACGGTGTAATCCTCTTCAAGGTCATGGATCAAACGACTGTTCAGGCCAACACTCCATGCGGAAACCCCGGCCGGCCCTGGCCAGGGTTCCCGTGACCCGCCCCCTCAGGCCTTGCATTGCATCGGGCGCGTTACCAGCCGAAGCCGGCACCCACGCCCACCGAGCTGTCATCACTGCTGAATGCGCCGCCGACAGTGACCGTGGCGCGGTCGCTGAGGGCACGCTGGTAGCCCAGCGACAACGCCGACTCGCCGCTCTGGAAGCCGACACCGACACCGACGCGGTTCTGCGTGCGGATGCCCGCGGCACTGGTGGCCATGTTGAGCATCGCGGCGTTCATCGCGCCCTGGCGGTCGATGCGACGGTCCTGGTGGCGCAGGCGTTCATCGATTTCACCCTTGTAGATGTCGAAGCTGTCGGCCATCGCGCTGTAGCGCTGGTCGGTGTAGCTGTTGGCGGTGGCGATGCCACCGTCCAGCTGGCCCTTGTTGACCGCATCGGTGGCCGCGCTGCCGGCGGCCACGTTGGTGACCTGGCGTTCGGCACCGACGGCACCCACCGAAACCGTGTCGGCGCGGTCGGCGACCGAGCCCTGGCCCAGTGCGACCGAGTTGGCGGCGGTGGCGCTGGCCCCCTGCCCGATCGCGGTGGCCGAGGCCCCGCTGGCTACGGCACCGTCGCCCATCGCCACCGAGGTGACCGGTGCGACGACGGCCGCGACCGGCTGCGGTGCACCGACACTGGCAGCGGTCGGCGTGCCCTGCACGACCGGGGCGTCGGCACTGGCCACGCGGGCGGTGTCGGCGCTGGCGGCGGTGGTTTCGGCCGTGGTCGCCGCCGTATCGGCAGCCTCGGGCGTGGCCGCCACGCTGGCGGTGGACACCGACGCGGAGCGCGCACGTGCCGCGTTGCTGCTGCCACCGGCCACGCGCTGGTCGATTTCGCTGACCTTGGCATCCAGCGCCCCGAGCGCGTCACCCACGTTGTTGTAGGTGCTGCCCTGGATCACGTAGTTGGGCGCGACGAACACGCCCTGCATGCCGACGCTGGCGCCGCCGCCGAGGAAGCTGGCGGTGTCGGTCAGGGCCTGGAACAGCTGCCCGCCATTGACGGCCTGGCGGCTGCCGCTGGCGATCGACCCGGTGGCGACGTTGTCCAGGGTGGTGCCCTCCACGCCCGACAGGGTGAGCCTGTCGCGGCTGCTGTCGTCGTAGGTCAGCGCGTTGGCGGTCACGTTCTCCACCGAGCCGATGCGGTCATCGATGTCGCCGACGCGGGTTTCCACTGCGCCCACGCGCTGGTTGGTGGTGTTGAGCTGGCCGCCGGTGACCGCATCGGTGCTGCCTGCGGCGACACGACCGGCCGCGACGTTGACGATGCGGCGGGTAGCCGGCGAATCGGTACCGTTGCCGCCACCGACCGAGACCACATTGGCCTCCACTGCACGCGACCCTGCACCCAGCGCCACCGAGTTGGCACCGGACGCACCTGCAGCGGACCCGATGGCGATGCCGTTGGCGCCGTTGCTGACGAAGGCACCGTTGCCCACGGCCACGCCGTTGGTGGCGTTGGTCGAGGCCAGGCGGCCGACCACGGTGCTGTTGTCACCGCGTGCCGAGGCATCCGCACCGAGCGCCGTGGCGCCGGTGGCCGAGGCGGTGGCCGCGGTACCCACCGCGCTGCTGCGGGTGCCGCTGGCGGTGGCGCCCGAACCGGCGGCCAGCGCATCGGTGCCGCTGGCGTTGGCCACGCCGCTGCCGCTGGCGTCGAAGTGCTGGCCCACGGCATCGGCGGTCGCCGCGACGCTGTCCAGCTGCGCCTTGTTGACCGCATCGGTGGCATTCACTGCCGCACCGACATTGGTGATGCGGCGCGTGGCCGGACCAGTGGTGCCGTTGCCGCCGCCGACCGAGACCACGTTGGCCTCGGTGGCACGCGAGCCTGCGCCCAGGGCCACGCTGCCGGTGCCGCTGGCCCAGGCGCTCTTGCCCAGCGCGGTGGCATTGATGCCGCTGTAGGCGTAGCTGTCCTGGCCGATCGCGGTGGAGCCGGCCGAGGTCGCCCATGCCAACTGGCCGACGGCAGTGGTCTGTGCCGCTGTGGCCCAGGCGCTGGCGCCGCCGGCGAAGCTGTTGGCGCCGCTGGCCTGCGCGCTGTTGCCGATGGCGATGCCATACGCGCCGGAGGCAGTGCTGCCCCAACCGAACGCGGAGGCGTAGTCGCCGCTGGCTTCGGCACCGTAGCCGAGCGCGGTGGTGCGCAGCCCGCTGGCGGCACTGAACGCGCCGACAGCGGTGCTGTAGTCGCTGCCGGCTTCGGCGCTGTAGCCGACGGCGGACGACTGCAGCCCGGCCGAAGTCGCGCCGGCACCGCTGGCGGTGCTGAACACCCCGGTGGCCTGTGCGCCGGCACCCAGTGCGGTAGCGCCGGTGCCGCTGGCACTGGTGGCCTTGTCGAGCAGCACGTTGCCGTTGGCATCTTCGTAGTACAGCGAACCACCGATGGCGGTGGCCGAATCGGCGGTGGCCGAGGCGTTGTAGCCCGATGCCGACGCATAGCGACCCGACGCCAGCGAACCGCTGCCGTAGGCCGATGCACCGGTGCCGAACGCGTTGGACGCTTCGCCTGCCGCCGTGGCATAGGTGCCATCGACATAGCTGCCCACGTCATCGCCATTGCCGCTGCCCGAAGCCTTGAAGTAGCGGTTGGTTTCCTCGGCGGTATCGGCCACGGCGTTGAGCTGGTCAAGGTTGACCGCGTCGGTGCCTTCGGTACCGGCGGCCACGTTGGTGATCTGCCGCTGCGCAGTGGTGGTGCCGACCGAAACGCTGTTGTCGCGGTCCGCGGTGGAACCCGCACCCAGCGCGACGCTGTTGACGCCGGTGGCGGTGGCGCTTTCGCCCAGCGCGGTGGCGCTGGCGGCATCGGCCCACGAATTCCAGCCGACCGCAGTGGCGTAGTCATCGGTGGCCCAGGCACCGGCGCCGAAGGCCGATGCACCCGTGCCTGACGCGCGCGCCGGAATGAAGCCGAAGAACGTACTGCCGCCGACCGCGACGCTTTCGTCGCCGGTGGCTTCACTGAACTCACCCACCGCAACCGCGCTGGCACCGGAGGCCGTGGCGGCTGCACCCACCGCGGTTGCATAGGCATTGGAGGCGACTGCGCCATAACCCAGTGCCGAGGACAGCTCGCCGGTGGCTTCGCTGTACCCGCCGAACGCCGATGCACCGGCTTCCGACGCCGTGGAGCGGAAGCCGTTCGCCGTGGCCTGCTGGCCCGACGCGATGGCTTCGCTGCCGCCGGCCGTGCCGTACGCACCGGAGGCCTGCGCACCGGCACCCACCGCGCTGGCACCGATCTCGCTGGCGGCGGCACCGTTGCCGATGGCCACGCTGTTTTCGCCGGTCGCCTGGGCCTCGCTGCCCAGTGCGGCCGCACCTTCGCCGGTAGCGAGCGCGTTGAAGCCGATGGCGGTGGCATTGTTGGCCAGCGCGTTGGCACCACTGCCGAGCGCGCTGGCGCCATCGCCGATCGCATTGGACGCTTCACCCGCCGCCAGTGCGTTGTCGCCTTCCACATAGGCACCGGCATCGCTGTCGTCGCTGCCGCTGGCCTGGAAGTACTTGCTGGTGGTTTCAGCCACCGCAGCCACTTCCTTCAGCTGAGCCACGTTCACCGCATCGGTGTCTTCGGTACCGGCACCCACGTTGGTGATCTGGCGGTCAATCGCGTCATGCACCACGCCGGCCGCATCGGTCCAGGCTTCGGCCGCACCGACCGATACCGTGTTGGCACGATCAGCCAGCGTGCCGGCGCCGAGCGCGACACTGTTGTCGGCGTCCTTGGTGGTCCAGGTGTTGCTGCCCACCACGGTCGAGTTCAGCGCCTGCGCGTAGCTGTTGTAGCCAACCACGGTGGCACCATCTTCGGTGGCCCACGCCTCGCTGCCGACGGCCGTGGTCTGGATGCCCTGGGTGCTGCTGTTGGCATCGGCGCCGGCCAGGGCGTTGAAGCCGACCGCCACGCCGTTCTGTGCGGTGGCCGCGTTGTTGCCCAGCGCCACGCCGTACTCACCGGCATTGGCCTGCACGCCGAACGCCGCACCGGCCACGTTGGCACGCGTGCCCTGGCCCACTGCGGTGGCTACTTCGTCCGCGTAGCTGTAGGTACCGATCGCGGTGCCGAAGAAGGCAGCCGTGGCGCCCGCGCCGAACGCACTGGCGGCCCAGCCGTCGGCGGTGGCGAAGTTGCCGATCGCCGTGGTTTCGCGACCCAGCGCCCACGCCCCGTACCCTACTGCGGTGGATGCCAGGCCACTGGATTCCGCGCCCGCACCGACCGCCACCGAGCCGAAGCCCTGCGACAACGCGCCGCCGCCAATGGCGATGGCGGCACCGCCACTGGCGGTGCTCAGGTCACCAAGGGCGACCGCGCCCTGCCCGCTGCTGGCCGCGTTGCTGCCGATGGCAACCGCATAATCCGCGGTCGCCGTGGCATTGAAGCCCACTGCCGTCGCCTCGTTGGCAACCACCGTGCTGCCCGCACCCAGCGCGGTGGCGCCGTTGCCGATGGCATTGCTGGCCTCACCGGCCGCCAGCGCATCATCGCCGTCGACGAAGGCACCGGCATCGCTGGCAACGCTGCCGCTGGCCTGGAAGTACTTGCTGGTGGTGGCGGCGGTATCGGCCACGGCGTTGAGCTGGTCCAGGTTGACCGCATCGGTGCCTTCGGTACCGGCGGCCACGTTGGTGACCTGGCGCTCGCTGCCGGCGCTGCCGACCGACACGCTGTCATCGCGGTCGGCGATCGAATCCGCACCGAGCGCCACGCTGTTTTCGCCTTCGGAGGTCGCGGCGTTGCCGAGCGCGGTGCTGTTCAGGCCGGGCGACCATGCACCGCCGCCCACGGCGGTGGAGTAGTTGCCGGAGGCTTCGGTGGGCAGCAGGCCGAACAGCGCACCGCCGATGGCCACGCTGTTGGTGCCGCTGGCCAGGCTGCCCTGGCCGGTGGCGGTGCTGTAGGCGCCGGTGGCTTCGGCGTCGCCACCGAGCGCGACGCTGTTGGAGCCGGTGGCCTGGGCGAAGCTGCCCAGCGCAGTGGCGTTGAACGCGGTGGCGGCGGCGTAGCCACCGATGGCGGTGGTGTAGCCGGCAGTCGCTTCCGAGGCGAAGCCGTAGCCCGCCGACAAGGTGCCGCTGACCACGCTTTCCGCGCCGACCGCAGTGGCGCCCGAACCGCTGGCGGTGCTGTAGTAACCCAGCGCCACCGATTCCTCACCGGCCGCTTCGGACAGCGCGCCGCTGGCGAGGCTGCCGGCGCCCGAGGCGATGCTGGCCGCGCCATTGGCAGTGCTCTGCTCGCCCGAGGCGAGGCTTTCGGCACCGTTGGCGGTGGCGTATTCGGCGGTGGCCTGTGCATCGGCACCGGTGGCGGTGGCATTGCCTGCGCTGGCCAGTGCATTCAGGCCTACCGCGGTGGCGCCGTCAGCGAGTGCGAACGCACCACTGCCGACTGCCGAGGCGCCGGTGCCGCTGGCGAAGCTGCTGGAGCCCACTGCCGTGGCGTAGTCGCCATCGGTCGCAGCGTTGGAACCGGCGGCCACGCTTTCTTCGCCACCGACTACTGCCACGCCATCGCCGCTTGCCTGGAATTTGTCAGTGGCGGCAGTGAGCTGGTCGACGTTTACCGCGTCGGTGCCCTCGGTGCCGGCCGCGACCTGGGTGATCTGGCGCTGCTGGTCGTCATTGCCGACCGATACGGTGTACGCGCGGTCGGCGCGTGCGCCGGCGCCCAGCGCCACCGCGTTGGCGGCACTGGCGTTGCTGCCCGCACCGATGCCGATTGCGCTTTCACCGCCGGCGACGACATTCGTGCCGATGGCGATGGTGTTGATGCTGTTGCCGAGCGCCTGGTAACCCACCGCGACGCTGTTGTCGCCGTAGCCGAACGCACCGCGGCCGAGCGCGGTGGCGCTGTTGCCGCGCGCCCAGCTGTTGTAGCCGATCGAGGTAGCACCGCTGCCATCGGCCCAGGCCGCATAACCGACGGCGGTGGCATTGGCCTCGGTCGCCCACGCACTGGAACCGAACGCGGTGGCACCATCGCTGGTGGCCCATGCGTACGCACCGGTAGCGGTGCTTTCGCTGCCGCTGGCGAAGGCGTTGTCGCCCTGCGCCACGCTGTACTCACCCGTGGCGCGCGACTTGTAGCCCTGCGCCAGGCTGTTGTCGCCGGTGGCCTGTGCGCCGCTGCCGTACGCGTTGCTCTGCGCGCCGGTGGCCTGTGCACCTGCACCGACGGCGACGGCATCCTGCGCGGCGGTGGTGCCCACCGTCACCGCGTTGCCATCGGCATCCACGATCGGCGAGTTGTACTGGTCATAGGCCTGGCCGACGCCACCAATGGCGACGCTGCCGTTGCCGGTGGCGGCGACATTGCGGCCCACGGCCACCGTGTCATCGCCCACGGCGGACGCACCGTTGCCCACCGAGGTGGCACCTGCGCCGATGGCATTGCTGGCCTCGCCTGCAGCGAGCGCGCCGTCGCCATCGGCGAACGCGCCCACGTCGCTGTCCTGCGAGCCGTTGGCCTTGAAGCGGTAGGCGGTGCGGTCCGCGGTCCCGGCGACCGCATCCAGCTGCGCCTTGTTGACCGCATCGGTGGCTTCGCTGCCGGCGGCGACATGGGTGATCTGGCGTTCGTTGCCGACATCGCCGACCGACACCGTGTTGTCGCGCACGGCGGTGGAATTGGCGCCCAGGGCGACGCTGTTGGCGCCGCGCGCGGTGCTGTAGAAGCCGACGGCCGTGCTCAGTTCGCCACTGGCCCAGCTTTCCGCACCGAGTGCGGACGCGCCTTCGCCCGGTGCGTAAGCGAAGTAGCCCACGGCGGTGGCTTCGGTGCCGGAGGCTTCGCTGAGCGTGCCGTTGGCCACGGCGTAATCGCCGCTGGCAATCGCACCGGCGCCGACCGCGGTGGCGGCTTCGCCACTGGCCTGGGTGTCGACGAAGAAGCCCAGGCCGGGAATCAGGTCGACCGGACCGCCGATGGCGGTGCTGCTGGTGCCGCTGGCCGCGCTCTGCGTGCCCACCGCTGTGGCGTAGTCGCCGGTGGCATTGGCCACCGCGCCGAACGCCGACGACTGTGCGCCGGCCGCATAGGCGCCGACGCCATACGACGAGGCGGCAAAGCCCGCCGCTTCCGCGCTGGCACCGACGGCGGTGCCACCGACGCCGGCGCTGGTGGCGCCGGTATCGACCGGCACGCCGCCGTTGGTGATCAGCGGGTTGCCGTCTTCATCCACGGCAGTGCCGCCCACGGCCACGCTGCCCGGGCCGTTGGCCTGCGCGTTGGTGCCGAAGGCGGCGCTGTTCTGGCCGCTGGCCAGCGCGTTGTAGCCCACCGCGGTGGCGTTCTGCGCCACCGCGGTGGCGCCGCTGCCGAGCGCGGTGGTGCCGGCGCCGAGCGCATTGGTGGCTTCGCCCACGGCCGTGGCGTTGTCGCCGTCGGCAAAGGCGCCTGCGTCGCTGTCGGCGCTGCCGGTAACCTGCACGTACTTCGCGGTGGTGCCTGCCACCTCGCCCACCTCATCGAGCTGGGCCTTGTTCACCGCATCACCGGCTTCGGTGCCGGCGGCGACGTTGGTGATCTGCCGTTGCAGGCCGTTGTTGTTGCCGACCGACACGGTGTCCACGCGATCGGCGTAGGAGCCTGCGCCCAGCGCGACGCTGCCGACCGCAACCGCTGCGGAGTTGGACCCCAGCGCCGCGCTGAAGTCGGCCACCGCCGTGCTGAACGCACCCACCGCAATCGAGGCTTCGCCGCCGCTGCCGGCGCCGCGGCCGAGCGAGGTGCTGCCCGCGCCGATCGCCAGTGCGCCGCCACCAATGGCGGTGGCGCCATCGGCGCTGGCCTCGGCCAGCCCGCCAATCGCGGTGGCTGCGCCGTTTTCGCTGGCGGCAAACGCGGATGCGCCCAGCGCCACGTCACCAAGTCCGAACGCCATCGCGCTCTGGCCCACCGCGACGGTGGCGTCGCCGATGGCCAGGCTGTTCTGGCCGAATGCGCTGCCGCCCAGGCCGGCGGCAACGGCATCGCTGCCTACCGCCGTGGTGGCGTTGGCCAGCGCCTGGCTGTTGCGGCCGAGCGCGGTGGCGCCGTCGCCGTCGGCATTGGCACTGGCGCCGGCAGCGAGTGCACCTTCGCCCTCGATGCGGGCGGCATCGCTGTCGCTGCCTTCGCCGTCCGCCTTGAAGTAGCGCGTTGCGCTGGCGGCCGTTGCAGCAACGGTGTCGAGCTGCGCCTTGTTCACCGCATCGGTCGCCGCAGTACCGGCGGCCACGTTGGTGACCTGGCGCTCCTTGCCGGCATCACCGACCGACACCGTGTTGGCGCGTGCGGCGCGCGAGCCGGCACCGAGCGCCACGCTGTTGGCCGCCGAGGCGATGCTGTTGCTGCCGATGGCCACGGCGTTCGCGCCCGATGCGGTCGCATTGCCATCCACCACGCAGCTGTCGATCACGTTGCTGTTGAGCACCACGCAGTTGGCGTTGCCGCCCACTTCCACTGACTGCGCATGCGCGTCGGACATCGCCCCGGTCATGCCCAATCCAAGCGTCAACGCAATGGCGGTGGAGAGCACGGCGCCACCGCGCGTGGCGGAAGATCGTCGCTGATCGATGACCACGCCCGGGGTCTGGCTGCTGGCGAGTTCGGAGGCAACGACCATCTGCCCCAGTGCTTTGTTCCAGACCTTGCGATAAATCCGATTCATCGATGCGACTCCTGGTTGGCTGGTTTTGGGCAAAGCGACGCCAACGCCAGGCCGCGTGGCCCAACGTCCCCTGGGGGCGTTTTCCGCTTGATTTACTGCGTTGTGCCGGATGGCGCGCTATCGGCGCGATCAACGAACAGAGAACTCGCCATCCTTGCGGTTGATTCCGAACTGAACGATTGCAAACTGAGAACTCAGTGTTAACGCACGGTTTCCATGGCGTCAAGACTTTGACAGACGAAAGTGTTCGAACGCGCAAGGCGTCACACATTCGACTATTCATCAACGCATTTTGTTAGATCGATGTGAGCATTCGCCATCACGCGACTTCACACATGTAACGCGCTGTAACTCGTTGGCTGTGCTCGACTTGAACGCCGCCCAAAAAAAACCGCCGAACAGGTCGGCGGTCTTTCTTCACTTCTCTTTCACTCGTCTTTCACGCGACGTGCACCGTCGTTCAGCCGCACCATACTCTTGCGTTGCGGAACATGCGCAGCCACGGCGAGTCGCCGTTCCAGTCCGCCGGACGCCAGCTGAGGTTCACCGCGCGCGGCGTGCGCTCCGGGTGCGGCATCATGATCGTCACGCGGCCATCGGTGGTGGTCAGGCCGGTGATGCCGTCGGGCGAGCCGTTCGGGTTCAGCGGGTACTGGGTGGCCACGTTGCCGTCGCCATCGACATACCGCAGCGACACGCGGGCGGCGGCCTGGTCGACGGCATTGGCGAACACCGCCTGGCCTTCGCCGTGCGCCACCGCCACCGGCAGGCGCGAACCGGCCATGCCACGCAGCAGGATCGACGGCGATTCGACGATTTCCAGCAACGCGGTGCGGGCTTCGAACTGCTCGCTTCGGTTGCGGCGGAACTGCGGCCAGTGCTCGGCACCGGGGATGATGTCCTTCAGCTGGCTCAGCATCTGGCAGCCGTTGCACACGCCCAGCGCGAAGCTGTCCTGGCGGGCGAAGAAGCCGGCAAAGGCATCACGCAGCGCGCTGCGCTCCAGCACCGAGGTGGCCCAGCCGCGGCCCGCACCCAGCACGTCGCCGTAGCTGAAGCCGCCACAGGCGGCCAGGCCGGTGAAATCGGCCAGGTCGACGCGGCCGGCGATCAGGTCGCTCATGTGCACGTCCACGCTGCGGAAGCCGGCGCGTTCGAAGATGTTGGCCATTTCGATCTGGCCGTTGACGCCCTGCTCGCGCAGCACCGCCACGCGCGGACGCGCACCGGTGTTGATGAACGGGGCGGCCACATCCTCATTGAGGTCGAAGCTGAGCTTCGGCTTCAGGCCCGGCGCGGTGAAGCTGCGCGCGATGGCGCGCTCCTGGTCGGCGTTGTCGGGGTTGTCGCGCAGCTTCTGCATGGCGTGGGTGACCGACCACCAGGCATCGAACAGCGCTTCCCAGCGCCATTCAACCAGGCTTTCGCCCTGCAGCGAAACGCGCACCACCGGGGCCGTGGTCGGGCGGGCGATGCGCTGGGCACATTCGGTCAGCGCATGGCGCTCGACCAGGTCGGCGAAGGCCGCGCGGTCTTCGCGGGCGATCTGCACCACCGCACCCAGCTCTTCGTTGAACAGGCTGCGGAACGGATCATCGCCCCACGCATCCAGGGTGATGTCCAGGCCCTGGCGCGAGGCGAAGGCCATTTCGCACAGCGCGGCGAACGCGCCGCCATCGCTGCGGTCGTGGTAGGCCAGCAGCAGGCCGGACTGGCGTGCATCGCGGATCAGTTCGAAGAACGCACGCAGGCGCTGCGGGTCATCCAGGTCCGGCACGGCACCGGCAAACGCCGGCAGCGCGCTGTGGTCGGCGTGCACCTGGGCCAGGATCGACCCGCCCAGGCGCTGCTTGCCGGCGCCCAGGCCGATCAGCCAGAGCTCGCTTTCCGTCTCGCGGTCCAGCAGCGGGGTCAGCTGGGTGCTGGCATCGGCCACCGGCGCGAACGCGGTGATCACCAGCGACACCGGCGACACCGACTTGTGCGCCTCACCGGCGTCGTGCCACTGCGCCTGCATGGACAGCGAGTCCTTGCCGACCGGGATGCTCAAGTCCAGCTGCGGGCACAGTTCCATGCCCACTGCGCGCACTGCGTCGTACAGCAGCGCGTCTTCGCCGTTGTGGCCCGCCGCGGCCATCCAGTTCGCAGAAAGCTTCACCGTTTCCAGCGCATCGACCGGGGCCGCGCACAGGTTGGTGATCGCTTCGCCCACTGCCATGCGCGCCGAGGCGGCGGCATCGAGCAGCGCCAGCGGGGTGCGCTCGCCGATCGACATCGCTTCGCCGGCCAGCGTATCGAAGCCGGCCAGGGTGATGGCAACGTCGGACAGCGGCAGCTGCCACGGACCGATCATCTGTTCGCGTGCGGTCAGGCCACCGACGCTGCGGTCACCGATGGTGACCAGGAAGTTCTTCGACGCCACCGACGGGTGCGCCAACACGCGTAGGCCGGCCTCGTGCAGGTCCAGGCCGCCGGTCTTCAGCGCAGGCCAGCGCGGCGCCGGCGGGTGCGCGGTGTCGCGGTGCATCTTCGGCGGCTTGCCGAACAGGACGTCCATCGGCAGGTCGATCGGGGCGTCGGCCGGAATGTTGCCGACCGTCGCGCCATAGGCGACCACCAGGCGTTCTTCGGCCGTGGCCACGCCGACCGCGGCGAACGGGCAGCGCTCGCGCGCGCACAGCGCGGCGAACTCGGCCAGGCGCGCCTGCGGCACGCCCAGTACATAGCGCTCCTGCGATTCGTTGCACCACAGCTGCATCGGCGACAGCGACGGGTCATCGGTGGGCACCTTGCCCAGGTCGATCACCCCGCCCACGCCGGAGTCGTGCAGCAGCTCCGGAATCGCATTGGACAGGCCACCGGCGCCCACGTCGTGGAACCAGCGGATCGGGTTGTCCAGACCGAGCGCCACGCAGCGGTCGATCACTTCCTGGCAACGGCGTTCCATTTCCGGGTTGTCGCGCTGCACGCTGGCGAAATCCAGGTCCTCGGCGCTTTCGCCGGAGGCCACCGAACTGGCGGCACCGCCGCCCAGGCCGATCAGCATGGCCGGGCCACCGAGCACGATCACCGCATCGCCCGGCTGCAGCTTGAGCTTTTCGACCTGGACCTGGTCGATCGCACCGAGGCCACCGGCCAGCATGATCGGCTTGTCGTAGGCGCGGGTCAGGCCGTCACCTTCGGGCAGCTCGAAGCTGCGGAAATAGCCCAGCAGGTTCGGCCGGCCGAATTCGTTGTTGAACGCGGCGCCGCCGAGCGGCCCTTCCAGCATGATGTCCAGCGCCGGGGCCATGCGCGGGTTCAGCGCGCGCGGCGCTTCCCACGGCTGCGGCAGGGTCGGGATGCGCAGATGCGAGACCGAGAAGCCGGTCAGGCCGGCCTTGGGCTTGCCGCCGCGGCCGGTGGCGCCTTCGTCGCGGATCTCGCCGCCGGCGCCGGTGGAGGCGCCCGGGAACGGCGCGATCGCGGTCGGGTGGTTGTGCGTTTCCACCTTGATGCAGAACGCCGAATCGACCACCGCTTCGCTGCGGTATTCGCCCGTGGCCGGGTCCGGCCGATAGCGCGCGGCCGGGAAGCCGGCCACCACCGCCGCGTTGTCGCTGTACGCGCTGAGCGTGTGCTGCGGGGTCTGCTGGTGGGTGTTCTTGATCATGCGGAACAGCGAATGGGCCTGGTCGGCGCCATCGATGGTCCAGCTGGCATTGAAGATCTTGTGCCGGCAGTGCTCCGAGTTCGCCTGCGCGAACATCATCAGTTCCACGTCCGACGGCTTGCGGCCCAGCTCGCCGAAGCGCTGGCGCAGGTAGTCGATCTCGTCCTGGGCCATGGCCAGGCCCAGGCGGCGGTTGGCCGCTTCCAGGTCTTCCAGCGCTACCCGTTCCAGCTCGCCACGGGCCGGCGCGGTGAACAGCGCCTGGGCCTGGGCGGCGTCGTCCAGCACCGACTGGGTCATCGGGTCGTGCAGCGCGCGGATAACCGCCTCGCGCGCGGCCGCGTCGGCCGGCCAGCCGGCCAGGTCGATGCGCAGGCCACGTTCCACCCGGCGGATCGGCTGCCCGGCGCCACGCACCAGTTCGGTGGCCTTGCTCGACCACGGCGACAGCGTGCCCAGGCGCGGCACCACGAAGCGGCTGGTTGCCCCGTCCTCGCGTACTGCCGGGGCCGGCTCGGCTTCCAGGATCCGGGTCAGGACCACCGGGTCCGGGGCGGCATCGCCCTCGGTCTGGATGAAGTACACATGCCAGGCACCGGTAATGCGCAGATCGGCGGCCAGGGACTGGAGGCGGGATTCAAGACGTTCGCGGCGGAACGGCGAAAGGGCGGATGCGCCCTCGAGGACCATCATGTCCGGGGAACCGTGGTTGGGAACGGGGCCCACTATTGTACCGGTCCGTGCCGGCCGGTGGTCGGTCCCGGGGTCGGTCGCGGCCGACTCGCGGTGCTCCGCCTGAACGAACCGGCGCCCCGAACCTTGCGCTGGCGCACGGATTGGGCGGGCAAACCATGACAACGTTGCCACCACCTGCCCGGCACATCGCCGGCGGGCCCCGCGTCCGCCCCCTCTGCTGTTGCCGGCCTCTCTCACCGGCCCCGGACCTGCTGCAACGCTGGCGACACCCTGCCGCCCAGCGCCCACCACCTGATCGGAGTACGACATGGCTGACCCGATTGCGCGCAGTACGGTGACATCGTTATCTCCCCGCCGCCCCGCCCGGCCCCGCCGCTGGCTGCTGGCCCTCGCGCTGGGTTCGGCGGCCCTGAGCCCCGGCCTCGCCCTGGCCGCCAGTTGTACCGGCGTGCCGGAGTGGAACGGCAACGTGATCTACCTGGCCGGCAGCACCCTGCAGAAGGGCGGCGTGCTGTACCGGGCCAACCAGGACATCTGGAATGCCCCGCCCGACCACCCGGCCGGTGCGCCGTACTACACCAATCTGGGCGCCTGCGACAGCGGCGGCAGCAACCAGCCACCCAGCGTCAGCCTGACCTCGCCGGCCAACGGCGCCAGCTTCAGCGCCGGCAGCACCATCACCGTCAGCGCCAACGCCAGTGACCCCGACGGCAGCGTGAGCAAGGTCGAATTCTTCCGTGGCGGCACCTCGCTCGGCATCGACACCAGCGCGCCCTACAGCGTGAGCTGGACCAACGCGGCGGCCGGCACCCATACCTTCAAGGCCGTGGCAACCGACAACAACAACGCCGTGACCTCGTCGGCCACGGTCAGCGTGACCGTCAACGCCGCCAGCAACGACACCACCCCGCCCAGCGTGCCGGGCGGCCTGTCGTCGCCGTCCAAGACCGCCACCACCGTCAACCTGGCCTGGAGCGCGGCCACCGACAACAGTGGCGGCAGCGGCGTGGCCGGCTATGACGTGTACCGCAACGGCACCCTGGTCGGCTCGCCCAACGCCACCCAGTACACCGACGGCGGCCTCACCGCCAGCACCGCCTACACCTACGCCGTGCGGGCCCGAGACAACGCCGGCAACGCCTCGGCCCGCAGTGCCACCATCAGCGTGACCACCAGTGCAGGGGGCGGCAGTGGCGGCAACAAGCGCGTCATAGGCTACTTCACCCAGTGGGGCATCTACGGGCGCAACTACCGGGTCAAGAACATCGACACCAGCGGTTCGGCCAGCAAGCTGACCCACATCAACTACGCCTTCGGCAACGTGCGCAACAACCGCTGCGAAGTGGGCGTCACCCAGGCCTCCGACCCGAACACCGGGGTGGGCGGCGATGCGTTCGCCGATTACACCAAGGCATTCCAGGCCGGTGAGAGCGTCAGCGGCAGCGCCGATACCTGGGACCAGCCGCTGCGCGGCAACTGGAACCAGCTCAAGCAGCTCAAGGCCAAGCACCCGAACGTGAAGGTGCTGATCTCGCTCGGTGGCTGGACCTGGTCGCGCGGCTTCTCCAGCGCGGCGCAGCCGGCCAACCGCCAGGCGTTCGTGGCCTCGTGCATCGACGCCTACATCAAGGGCAACCTGCCGGTGACCGACGGTGCCGGTGGCGTGGGCGCGGCGGCAGGCGTGTTCGACGGCATCGACATCGACTGGGAATACCCGGTGGCGTGCGGCATCGCCTGCGGGACACCGGCCGACAATGCCAACTTCACCGCGCTGATGGCCGAATTCCGCCGCCAGCTCGATGCGGTGCGCCCGGGCCTGCTGCTCACGGTGGCGGTCGGTGCGGGCATCGACAAGATCCGCGTGACTGATCCGACGGCGTATCACCCGTACCTGGATTTCATCAACGTGATGACGTACGACTTCCACGGCGCGTTCGATCCGAAGACCGGGCACCATTCGGCGCTGTTCGATTCGCCGGCCGATCCGTCCGCCGGTGATGTGAAGCTGTATAACAGCAACGATGCGATGGAAGCCTTCCTCGCCCGCGGGGTGCCGGCCAGCAAGCTCAACCTGGGCATCGGCTTCTACGGCCGCGGCTGGACCAACGTGCCCAACGTCAACAACGGGCTGTACCAGACCGGCACGGCCGCACCGGGTACCTACGAGGCGGGCATCGAAGACTGGAAGGTGTTGAAGAACCTCAACCATCCGGTCTTCACCGACGCCACCGCGCGGGCCACCTGGAGCTACAACGGCACCACGTTCTGGAGCTTCGACACCCCGGCGATGGTGACCGAGAAGATGGGCTACGTGAAAACCCAGGGACTGGGCGGTGCGTTCTTCTGGGAGTTCAGCGGCGATGACACCCAGGGCACGCTGGTGAACACGATCAGCAATGGGTTGAAGTAAGGGGGATCGTGCCCGGGGCCCTCCCACCCCGGGCACGATGTTTCACTGTGATGGCGCGAACGTCTCCAAGTGAGCGGTTTCTGCAAGCTGCAATTTTTTGCAGCAACCAGAATGGTGCACTTTCCGCATGCCGCCATCCAAGGCAGGCCACTTCCGACTGAAATCGACGTGCGTGGGACCTCACGCACGCGCTTGAGCATTTTCTGAAAGCAGTAGAGGGCCGCCTTTCAATAATGGCGGTCCTTTCTTTATGGTGCCTTGCATCCATGCGGACCCCTACCACCCTGCTGCGCATTGGCGCTGCCCTCGGCATCCAGAACGCGAAGAACACTCTCGACACACGGCGTGCACTCAAGACACCGATCCTCACCAAGCTCTCCAACAGCAACAAGGAGTGGAAGGAAACGTGCCAGCAGCGCGGCTTCCTCACTGCTGGAGCAATGCCGCTGACGTTGATGTCCATCCGGGTAACACCGTTGCGCACCACCACGGATTATCGACCCGGTGCGGGGATGGCGCAGATCGAGAAGCTGCTGTGCATCCCCCCTCCGGAAACGGACGTGCTCGGCGGCGATGAAGCACCGCCCGCCGTCGTCACGCAGCGGAGCACACCGCCGCAGGCGTCGCTGCAGAAGAGCGCGCTCCCGGACAACCGTAGCTGGTTGCACCCTGGAAGCAGCGACGGATCGGCCCAGACCGCCACGTGGCAGAAGCCGACGCCCGCTAACGTGGACGCCACGCTGAAGTCAGTCGAGAAACGAATGGCTCCTGACGTACCGCGGTTACCGGTCCGGGCCAGCGAGCTGCATCCCAACGCGTTGATGAACCAGCATGATTTCCTCGATCCGCGTCAGGACAGGTTGGCCATCGATCTTTACGGCGAAGAGGGCGCGGCCGACTACGGCCTGGCAGCGTTCGATATTGCGTACACAGCGATCAACAGCGGCTTGTTTGAACGTCCGGAAGATCTGCCGATTGCGCCTGCATCGGTGGACGCCGCGCATCCGTCGGATCCGCTGGGGACTGGCTGGCACACTGACAGTTATTCCAATGCCGCGGACATCGCACCGATCGGACAGCGATATCCGGACGCGACAGGTCGATTTGCAGACGAAGACCGCGAGATCAAAGCTTTCGACGCAATGTTGAACAGCTACAGCGAAGAGAAGGCCACGGCTGACGGCGACATATCGCCGCCACCGCCTCCCCCCATGCCGGCGCCTGAAACGAGCAGCACCACCGTGTCGCCCTTGTCGCCGTCATCGCCGCTTAGCCACGCCAAGGCGCTGTTCATCGCCCCGACGAAGGAAGACGTGATGGCGGAACTACGTCAAGCACTTTCGCAACGCCAGGCGCGCCAGGCGAGCGTGGAAAGCACCGTCTCTAGCGCCGCCAGCCCTTCCCCTTCTAGCGCCACCAGCCCTTCCCCGTTGCGGGTCGCTGCAGGCTTGGTCAAGGGCTTCGAGCTGATGACGGACACGCACAAGGAATCGCTGTCCGGCTACAGCTCCGATTCCGGTCTCGGCAGCCATCTGCTTGATGCGGGCGCGGACTCCGACCACGGCTGGAGCGATTCCGAAGCATGACGCTGCGGTTCGCCCCGGGGTGATCCCGGGGCGGCGTGGGCTCAGTTGGCCTGGCGCTCCAGCGCCTTGAGCAGCTGCGCCGGCGGCACGTAGCCGCCCAGCTGGGTCCCGTCGGCGGCGAACACCGCCGGGGTGCCGCTGACACCCACCTGCTGGCCCAGGTTGTACTGCATCGCCACCGGGCTGGTGCAGTTCTTCGGCGCCACCGGCTGGCCCTGCTTGGCGCTGGTCAGCGCCTTGCGGCGGTCGCTCGCGCACCAGACCGAGATCATGTCGGTGAAGTCCTTGCTGCCCGGGCCCATGCGTGGGAACGCCACGTACTCCACGGTGATGCCCATGCGGTTCAGCTCGGGAAGGTCCTGGTGCAGCTTGCGGCAGTACCCGCACTCGATGTCGGTGAACACGGTGAGCGTGTGCTTGGGATTGGCCGCAGCGAACACGATGCGGTCACCGCGCGGCACTTTGTCCAGCAGCTGCTTGCGGTAGGCCAGCAGGCCGGCGCTGCTGGCCGGGGCGCGGTTCTGGATGTCGTACGGCTGCGACTGCATCAGGTAGCGGCCGTCGTCGGACACGTACAGCACCTGCCCGCCCACCAGCACTTCGCGGAAGCCCGGGAACGGGGCCGCGCCGATGTAGTCGGGCTTGAACTTCGGGTCCAGACCGGCCAGCGCGCTGCGCACGGTCTGGTCGGCGTTGGCATTGGCCGGCGCGGCGCTGCTGGCCGGCTGGGCGCCGGGCTTGGCGGCCGGCGGCGCCGGCTGGGCGCAGGCGGTCAGGCTGAGCGCACCGCACAGCGCCACGGTAAGGACTCGAAGCATCTGCAGTTCCACGGTAAAAGGTGCCCGATTCTCGCACAGCCGCTCCCGCGGCGACGTCACGGCGGGCGCCTTCGGCCCGCCTGCGGGTGCGGCGAGGGAATCGTGAAAGCGCTCGCCCATCAGTGCGTGCACGCTCGCTGCCCCTCCCTCCGCCCTGCCCCTTTCCCGTGCATTCCCTTTCATCGATCACGCTTTCGTTCAAGGCCCATGTCCTGCGCCGCACCTCCGCCCGCGTGGCGCTGGCGGCCGGCTCACACGACGGCGGGCGCTTCCATCGCGCCATGAACAGCATCCAGAACAGCGAAGACCGGCTGTCCGGGCGTTTCTGGAGCGGCGCGCTCAGCGCGCCGAAGCTGGTGGACCGCGCCGCCCAGCTGGCCCGGCTGCGCGAGCAGCTCATTCCCTCCCACCACGTCGCCGACCGGGTCGAGCGGCTGGAGCAGGTGCTGAACCGCTGTGGCGACCGTCGGCCGCGCTGGGTGTCCAACACCGGGCCACGCGCGCAGGCCATGCAGGCACTGGTCGCACCCGATGCGGTGCTCGGTCGCGCGCGCGCTGCACTGGCCACGCTGTTCTGGCAGGGTGAGCTGACCACGCTTCCTGACTTCAAAGCCGCTTACCTGCGTGCCAACCCACCGGACATCAATGACCCGGACCGTGCGGCAGAGCTGCACCGGGCCGCCATGGAACACTTGTACGCGCAGGCGCCGGCGGTGGAACACGGCGGTCAGAAAGCGCTGCTGTTTTCTTTCGGGGCCCTCGTGGCACCCCAGCACCGTCCTTCGGTTGTGTCGCTGTCGCCCAGCCGCGCTTCACGCAACGACGCGGTGAACCGGTGGCGGAACACCGCGATGCTGGCCGATGCGTCGGCGGGTTCGGACAGCGACGAGGTGTCCGACGACGGCAGCTGCAGCACCGTCTCCACCGCCTGGGTGGCGATCGGCGAGCCCCGGGAAAGCTACGCCTGAACGGCACAGCGCCGTGCGCCACTACCCTCTGGGATGGTGGCGCGCGTGCAGCTTCTGCAGGTGCTCGCGTGCCACCAGCGTGTAGATCTGGGTGGTGGACAGCGAGCTGTGGCCGAGCAGCATCTGCAGCGCGCGCAGGTCGGCGCCGCGGTTGAGCAGGTGGGTGGCGAAGCTGTGGCGTAGCCCGTGCGGGCTGATCCGCACCGGGTCGATCCCGGCCAGCACGGCGTACTTCTTCACCAATGACCAGAACTGCTGGCGGCTCAGCTTCTGCAGCGAGGGTTCCAGGAACAGCGGCACCTCGCCGTCGCGCGCCGGCACGGTGCGCGTGCCGACCAGCTTCGGCCGTGCTTCGCGCAGGTAGCGCTCCAGCCAGTGCTGGGATTCCTCGCCCAGCGGCACCAGCCGTTCCTTGCTGCCCTTGCCGGTCACCCGCAGCACGCCCTGGCGCAGGTTCACCGCGTTGGCCGGCAGCTCCACCAGCTCGCTTACGCGCAGGCCGGCGGCGTACATCAGCTCGAGCATGGCGCGGTCGCGCAGGCCCAGTGGCTGTTCCACCTCGGGTGCGGCGAGCAGCGCGTCGATCTGGCTCTCGGCCAGCGCCTTGGGCAGCAATCGTGGCAACCGGGGCGGATCAAGCAGGGCGCTGGGGTCTTCGCTGCGCTGCCCGCGCCGCACTGCATCGGCGAAGAACGCGCGCAGCGCCGACAGCAGCCGCGCGTTGCTGCGCGGCGACCAGCCGTGGCGCGCGCGCCAGGCCAGGTAGTCGAACAGGCCGGCGCGGTCGATCCCGGCCAGCCCGTTGCCGGCGCCGTCGCGCCAGCGGGCCAGCCCTTCCAGGTCGCGCCGGTAGCTGTCCAGGCTGGCCCGGGCCAGGCCCTGCTCGGCCCAGACCGCGTCGAGGAAACGCTGGATGAGCGCGTCGTCGTCAGCGCGCAGGTCGGGCAGGTGCTGCACCAGCTGGCGGCGCGCGGCGGGGGTGGCGGTGTCGGACATGCCCACAGGATACGGAGGCGGGGCCGCGCCGGCCATCCACAGCGGACGCCGGCGCGGGTATGCTCGGCGCATGAGCGCACCTACCGCTGTGGCCACGGATACCGCCCGCCCTGCCTCACTGCTGGTGTGGCGGCTGCTGTCGCTGCTGTATGACTTCTTCCCGGCGCTGGCGCTGTGGATGCTGGTCGGCGCGCTGTTCACCGCCGGCTACGCGGCCGGCCACGCCGCGCGCGACAACATCGCGCCGTTCAGTGCGCTGCAGTGGCTGCTGTGGGGGTGTTGCTGGGTCGTGACCGGCGTATATGCGGTCGAAAGCTGGCGGCGCGGTGGCCAGACGTTGGGCATGCGGCCGTGGCGGTTGCAGGTGGTGAGGGCCGATGGGGGTGCGCCTACGCTGGGGCAGTTGTGGGTGCGTTATGCGGTAGGAACCCTGTCGGTGCTGCTGGCCGGGTTTGGGCTGTGGTGGGCGTTGGTGGATCGGCAACGGCTGACGTGGCACGACCGGGCAAGCGGCACCCGGTTGTTGCGATTGCCGAAGCGATAAGAACGCGGCGCAGACCGCCTGGGCCGACCAACGGTCGGCGCTACCGGGCAGGTCAACGTTCGTTGGGGGTTCGCAGGGGCTCGTGTTGCATTGGCGCCATGCATCCGGAGCCGATGGTGAACCATCGAAATGCAACCGGCGCCCAAGGTTGATTGATCCCGATCCCAATGGGCCCGTATGAATTCGTAGCCCCGGCCGTTGGCCGGAAACCGCGCGCAGCGCGGCTCAAGCGTCCAACACCGATCCAACGCCGGTTGCGACCACCCCACCGACGTTCAGACCCAACCGAAGCCGCCCGTCACCCCATCATCCCGACTTGCGCCGGAACAACATGCCCGATACCACCAGCATCACGATCGGCGGCAGTGCGTACGCGATGCGGTAATCGAACTTCAGCGCGCCGGCCATGCGCCCGAAGAACAGCTGCAGCAGCCAGAAGCCCAGCGCGAACAGGATGCCCAGGAACAGGCGCTTGCCCATGCCGCCGCTGCGCAGCGAACCGAACGCGAAGGGGACGGCAGCCAGGCACAGCGCCAGCACGTTGAGCGGGTAGAACCAGCGGCTCCAGTAGATGTCCTCGTAATCGCGCGCGTCCAGCCCGTTGCGCTTGCGGTACTCGATGCTGGTGCGCAGGTCGCGCGCGGCCAGGTTGCGCGGCTTGGAGAACCCGGAGGCCAGCGCGCCCGCATCCAGCTTGGAATCCCACTTTTCGGTGTCCACGGTGGTACGGGTGGCCGAACGCTCGCCGAAGGTATCGCGGCGCACCTTGTTCAAGGTCCAGCCGTCGGCCGTGTGCTCGACCGTGCCGGCATGGGTCACCGACGCAATGTTGCCGTCCGGTGCGATCTGGTAAAGGCGCACGTCGCTGAGCACCAGCCGCGTGCCGCCACCGGGCAGCAGCTGCTCCTCGCCACTGGTCGCGGTAAGGAAGGTGTCGCCTTCACGTACCCAGATGCCCGCGTACCGCGACGCAGACAGGTTCTGTCCCGACTTCGCGCTGGCCCGGATGCTGTCGGAACGGTTCTGCGCCCACGGTGCCAGCGTCTCGCCGTTCACCACCATCACCGCCGTCATCAGCGACAACGCGATCGCCACCGAGGCACTGAGCCGCTTGCGCGACAGCCCCAGCGCGCGCAGCGCGGTGAGCTCGGAAGTGGCGGCCATCTGGCCCAGCCCCATCAGCGCACCGATCACCGCTGCGGTCGGGAAGAACGTGTAGGCCCGGCGCGGCACGGTGTACAGCACCGAGGCCGCCGCATGGCCGAGCGTATAGCCGCCCTTGCCCACGTCCTTGAACTCGCCGGAGAACGCCATCACCACGTCCAGGCCGACCAGCACGGCCCAGGTCAACAGCACCGTGCCGAACACCGCCCGGCCCAGGTAGAAATCAAACCGCATCGGGTGGAGCTTCATGCGGTCCTCCGCGGGCGCGAGAGCTTGCCGTCGCGCAGGTACATCCAGATGGCCAGCGCCAGCAACGGCAGGCTCAACCACCACAACCCCACTGTCGCCGGCACCTTGCCGTCCGCGATCCAACGGGTACCAATGAACATCAGGTTCATGCCGACCATGTAGGCAAGGAAGGCGAACATCATCCTGCCGTAGCGCTGCTGGCGCGGCGAACTGCGCGCCAGCGGCAGGGTCATCAACGCAAACGCCAGGGCGATCAGGGGAGGGGTGATGCGCGAGTGCAGCTGCGCCTGGGCTTCCGGCCGGGGGTCGCCGAACAACCGGCCGGTCGGCAGCAGCTCGGGGTCGTTTTCGTCGCGGGTGATGGCGCCATCGGGCAGCGCAACGTCGTTGCGGACGAAGGTCATCAGCCGGTAATCCAGCGCGCCGTTGGCCGGGCCCTCGATCTGGTGGCCGTCATTGAGCTGCAGGTAGCGCTGGCGGTCGCCCTCGAAGAACATCTTGCCGGTCGCGGCCGACATCACCTCGATACGGTCGCCGCGGCTGCGCTGGACGAAGATCCGCCCCAGCCCGCTGCCGTCGGCCGAGACCGAGGACAGGTAGACCACCCCCCCATTGGACAGCATGGTGAACTTGCCCGACTCCAGCCCGGCCATGACCAGGCTCTTGTTGGCGTCTTCAACCATCTGCTCACTGGTCCGGTCGGCCCACGGGCCCAGCCACAGCGAGCACAGGGCGATCAGCCCGACCACCGGCAGCACCAGCATCAGCACCGGCCGCAGCAGCCGCTTGGGCCCCACGCCAATGGCGGTCAGCACCGCCATTTCCGAATCCCGGTACAGCCGCGCGGTGGCCAGCAGCAGGCCCAGCATCAGCGCCAGCGGCAGGATCAGCGGCATGTAGACGATGAACTGCAGGCCCAGCTGGGAGAACAGCAGGCGGGCAGGCAGGCGGCCGTCGGCGATGTTGCCGAGGATGTCCACCAGCACGCCGCCCACGCTTACTACCAGCAATACGATCAGGGTGGCCAGAAAACTCTGGACGAAATCACGCAGGAGATAGCGATCGAGCTTCGACATGGGGCGGTGGTTTAAACTCTCGGATTCGTTCGCGTGGCTGCCCAGTCTACTGACGGGACGTAAACAGTTCGCGATTGTACGTTTTTGCCAACGGAATCTGATCAATGGCCCTGGAATTCACCCTGAACCACGCTGCCCCGGCCTCGGCCGAGGTCGACTGCGTCATCGTTGGCGCCTATGCCGACCAGACCCTGAGCCCGGCGGCACAGGCCCTGGACGCCGCGTCGGGCGGCCGTCTGACCGCCCTGGTCGCCCGCGGCGATGTCAGCGGCAAGACCGGCGCCACCACCCTGCTGCATGACGTGCCCGGCGTGAAGGCCCCGCGCGTGCTGGTGGTCGGGCTGGGCGAGCCGGCCAAGTTCGGCGTGCCGCAGTACCTCAAGGCGGTGGGCGATGCCAGCCGCGCGCTGAAGACCGGGGTCATCCGCCACGCGCTGTTCACCCTGGCCGAGATCGAGGTCAAGGGCCGCGATGCCGCCTGGAACATCCGCCAGGCCGTGATCAGCGCCGACCACGCCGCTTATCGCTACACCGCCACCCTGGGCACCAAGAAGGCCGAGGCCCCGGGCCTGGCCACGCTGGCCATCGCCGGCACCGACAGCCAGGCGCTGACCCAGGGCCAGGCCATTGCCGCCGGCGTGCAGCATGCCCGCGAGCTGGGCAACCTGCCGCCGAACCTGTGCACCCCGGCCTACCTGGCCGAATCCTCGGTGGCCTTCGCCCAGGCCCATGCCGGTGCCGAAGCGGAGATCCTGGACGAGACCCAGATGGAAGCGCTCGGCATGGGTTCGCTGCTGGCCGTGGCCCGTGGCTCGGCCAACCGCCCGCGCCTGGTGGTGCTGAAGTGGAACAACGGCGGCGACGCCAAGCCGTACGTGCTGGTCGGCAAGGGCATCACCTTCGATACCGGCGGCGTGAACCTGAAGACCCAGGGCGGCATCGAAGAGATGAAGTACGACATGTGCGGTGGCGCCAATGTCATCGGCACCTTCGTCGCGGCGGTCACCGCCAAGCTGCCGCTGAACCTGGTGGTGGTGGTCCCGGCGGTGGAGAACGCCATCGACGGCAACGCTTACCGCCCGTCCGACGTGATCACCTCGATGTCGGGCAAGACCATTGAAGTGGGCAACACCGATGCCGAAGGCCGCCTGATCCTGTGCGACGCGCTGACTTACGCACAGCGCTTCGAGCCGGCCGCGCTGGTCGACGTGGCCACCCTGACCGGCGCCTGCCTGGTCGCCCTGGGCCACCAGACCGCCGGCCTGATGACCAAGCACGACGACCTGGCCAATGAGCTGCTGGCCGCCGGCGAACACGTGTTCGACCGCGCCTGGCGCCTGCCGCTGTGGGACGAATACCAGCCGATGCTGGATTCCAGCTTCGCCGACGTCTACAACATCGGCGGCCGCTGGGCCGGCGCGATCACCGCCGGCTGCTTCCTGTCGCGCTTCACCGAAGGCCAGCGCTGGGCGCACCTGGACATCGCCGGCGTGGCCAGCGACGAAGGCAAGCGCGGCATGGCCACCGGCCGCCCGGTCGGCCTGCTGACCCAGTGGCTGCTCGACCAGGTCGGCCACGCCCATGTCGCGGGCTGATTTCTACCTGATCGCCAAGCCGCGGTTCCTGACCGAACCGCTGCGGCTGGTCTGCGAACTGGCCCGCAAGGCCAACGACGCGGGGCTGTCCACCCTGGTGCTGGCGCGCGACCAGGCCCAGGCCGAGGAACTGGACGAGCTGTTGTGGTCATTCGACGACGATGCCTACATCCCGCACCAGATCGCCGGCGAAGACGCGGACGAGGAAGAAGCGCTGGTGCTGATCGCCGCGCCGGGTACCGATGCCGCCTCGCGCCCGCTGGTGATCAACCTGCGCGACGACCCCTACCTGGGCGCCTGCGACCGGGTGCTGGAAGTGGTGCCGGCCGACCCCGAAGCCCGCGAGCCGCTGCGCGAGCGCTGGCGCCAGTACAAGGCGCTGGATTTCGACCTGAACAAGTACGACATGTAAGCCCGGCCCGGCACCCTTGATCGGTGCCGCCGGTGCCCTGATCCTTTACCGATTGCCTCCTGGTTGCCCCCGCATGACCCAACTTGCCTCCAGCTACGACCCCAAGACCTTCGAAACGGAGCTGTACGACTCCTGGGAGAAGGCCGGGCACTTCAAGCCGTCCGGCAAGGGCGAGCCGTACACCATCCTGCTGCCGCCGCCGAACGTGACCGGCACGCTGCACATGGGCCATGCCTTCCAGCAGACCCTGATGGATGCGCTGGTGCGCTACCACCGCATGCGCGGCTACGACACGTTGTGGCAGGTGGGTACCGACCACGCCGGCATCGCCACCGAAATGGTGGTGTCGCGCAACCTGGCGCTGGCCGGCAACGGCGAGAGCCGCGATTCGCTGGGCCGCGACGGGTTCATCGAAAAGGTATGGGAATGGAAGGCGCAGTCGGGCGACATCATCGAACGCCAGATGCGCCGCATGGGCACCTCGGCGGACTGGTCGCGGAGCACCTTCACCATGGACCCGCAGCCGTCCGAAGCGGTGGTCGAGGCGTTCCTGCGCTGGCATGAGCAGGGCCTGATCTACCGTGGCCAGCGCCTGGTCAACTGGGACCCGGTGCTGAAGACCGCCATTTCCGACCTGGAAGTGGAAAGCGTGGAGGAAGACGGCTTCCTGTGGTCGATCGCCTACGCGCTGGAAGACGGCGCCAGCTACGAGCATGTCGAGCGCGACGCCGACGGCAACGAGACCCTGCGCGAAACCCGCCCGTATCTCGTCGTCGCCACCACCCGCCCGGAAACCCTGCTGGGCGATACGGCGGTGATGGTGCACCCGGAAGACGAGCGCTACGCGCACCTGATCGGCCGCAGCGTCACCCTGCCGCTGACCGGGCGCAGCGTGCCGGTGATCGCCGATGACTATGTCGACCGCGCGTTCGGTACCGGCGTGGTCAAGGTCACCCCGGCGCACGACTTCAACGACTACCAGGTCGGCCTGCGCCACAACCTGCCGATGATCAACCTGTTCACCCCGGTGGCGGCGATCAACGACAACGCCCCGGAAAAGTACCGCGGGCTGGACCGCTACGAAGCGCGCAAGGTGATCCTGGCCGAGCTGGAAGAACAGGGCATCCTGGTCGAGACCAAGGCGCACAAGCTGCAGGTGCCGCGCGGCGACCGCACCCAGCAGGTGATCGAGCCCTACCTGACCGACCAGTGGTTCGTGAAGATGGACGTGCTGGCCCAGCGCGGCCTGGAACTGGTCGAAAACGGGTCCATCCAGTTCGTCCCGGCCAACTGGATCAACACCTACCGCCACTGGATGGAAAACATCCAGGACTGGTGCATCAGCCGCCAGCTGTGGTGGGGCCACCGCATTCCGGCGTGGTTCGACGCCGCCGGCACCTGCTATGTGGGCCGCGATGAAGCAGACGCGCGCGCGCGCGCCGGGCTGGGGGCCGATGTGGTGCTCACCCAGGACAGCGACGTGCTGGAAACCTGGTTCTCCTCGCAGCTGTGGCCGTTCTCCACCCTGGGCTGGCCGAACGAACAGGCGATGGCCGAGCGCGGTTTCGAGCGCTACCTGCCGTCGTCGGTGCTGATCACCGGGTTCGACATCATCTTCTTCTGGGTGGCCCGCATGATCATGGCCACCGACAGCTTCACCGGGAAGATCCCGTTCAAGGACGTCTACATCACCGGCCTGATCCGCGATGCGCAGGGCCAGAAGATGTCCAAGTCCAAGGGCAACGTGCTCGACCCGCTGGACATCATCGACGGCATCTCCATCGACGACCTGGTCGCCAAGCGCACCACCGGGCTGATGAAGCCCAAGGACGCGCCGAAGATCGAGAAGCAGACCCGCAAGGATTTCCCGGACGGCATCATTGCCCACGGTGCCGACGCGCTGCGCTTCACCATCGCCGCGCTGGCCACCCATGGCCGCGACATCAAGTTCGACATGAGCCGCGCCGAGGGCTACAAGAACTTCTGCAACAAGCTGTGGAATGCCAGCCGCTTCACCCTGATGAACACCGAAGGCGCGCAGTTCAACGGCGTGCCGCAGCCGCGCACCGACGCCGAGCGCTGGATCCTGGCGCGGTTGGCGGCGGTGTCGGCCGAGGCGCAGGCGCATTACGCCAACTACCGCTTCGACCTGCTGGCGCAAGCGCTGTACGAGTTCGCCTGGAACGAATTCTGCGACTGGTTCCTGGAGCTGACCAAGCCGGCGCTCAACGGCGACAACGCCGAGGACGCGGCCAGCACCCGCCACACCCTGCTGTACGTGCTGGAAGCGCTGCTGCGCCTGCTCCACCCGCTCACCCCGTTCGTGACCGAGCAGCTGTGGCGCCAGGTGGCACCGCGCCTGGGTCTGGACGGCGACACCATCTCGCTGCGCGCCTATCCCACCGCGGAGGAGTTCGCCGGCGATTACGCGCGTGCCGAGGCCGACGTGGAGTGGTTGAAGTCGATGGTCAGCGCGCTGCGCCGCGTGCGCAGCGAACTGAACGTGCCGCCGGCCAAGCAGGTGGGCCTGCTGCTGCAGGGCGGCAACGAGGACGACCGCAACCGCGTGGCCCGCTTCACCTCGTCGCTGTCGTTCCTGCTGAAGCTGGAGCGCATTGAGTGGTTGGCCGGCGATGCGGACACCCCGCCGGCCGCGACCGCCATCGTGGGCGAGCTGAAGCTGCTGGTGCCGCTGGAAGGCCTGGTCGACCTGGGCGCCGAACGCGCCCGGCTGGACAAGGAAATCGCGCGGGTGGAAGCAGAGAAGGAAAAGAGCGCCACCAAGCTGTCCAGGTTCACCGACAAGGTGCCGGCGGCGGTGATCGAGCAGGAGCGCGTGCGCCTGGTCGACTGGACCGCGCAGCTGGAAGGCCTGGTCGCGCAGCGCGCGAAGCTGTAACGGGATGGCGCGTGGCGACCAACGGTCGCCACCTACCGGGGTTCGCAGCCACGCAGGGCGTGGCGGGCCTTACAACGGCGGCATCGTCTGGATGTCGTCGTCGACCAGTTCGATCGCCATCACCAGCGCATCTTCGCGCCCATCACGGGCCGGGTAATAGCGTGGGCGCCGGCCGATCTCGTTGAAGCCTTCGCTGTGGTACAGCGCTACCGCCGGGGTGTTGGACGGGCGCACTTCCAGGAACACCCGGTGCGCGCCATGCTCGCGCGCCAGCTTCACCAGCGCGCGGAACAGCCGCCGGCCCAGGCCACGGGTCTGGCAGGCCGGATCGATGCAGACATTGAGCACGTGCGCCTCATCGGCGGCGATGCTCAGCACCCCATAGCCCACCAGCACGCCGTCGTCCTCCAGCGCCAAGGCCGGATAACCGGCGCGCAGGCAGTCGACGAAGATGCCGCGCGTCCAGGGGAACGGGTAGCCGCGCAGCTCGATTTGCATCACCGCATCCAGGTCGACCTCGCGCAGCGCGCGCAGCCTCATCGGCCGCGGCGAACTGACCGCGCTCACCCGCGGCCCCGCTTGCGCAGTGCCCTCAACTGCGGCCACAACGCGCGCTTGGCGGCGGCATTGCCGCGCAGTTCGTCCAGGTTCCAGCCGGCCATCAGCGCCTGGGTGTCCGGATCATTGGGGTTGCAGCCCGAAGCGCGCAGCAGCGCGATCTGCAGCGGCGGCGGCATACGGACGGCGGGACGGCGGGCACCGGCGCGCACGGGCGCGGCAGGCGCTTCGGCAGCGGGCGCGGTGCGGCGCCGGGGGGCGGGAGCATCGTCGCTGGGCGCGTTGCCGCGCGCTGGCGGGGGTGCGTCTTCCATGCGCGACGGTGCGTCGCGCCGTGGGGCGGGCGGGAGTGCCTGGTCGGCGGCGGGTGCCGCGGCGAGTTCGATCTGCGCGTCCGGCGCCGGTTCAACATTGCCGTCCACGAACACCGTGTAGCCCATCGCCTGCAGCCAGGACTGCTGCGCCGGGGTCCACAGTGACGGGTCGGCCGGGCTGCTCACGCGCCGGGCTCGGCCGTCTTGCGGGTACGCTGCCACAGCCAGCTGACCGGCCCGGACAGCGCGTAGATCACCCCCACCGCGAACAGCACGCGCGGCAGGTCGATGACCATGATCGCAATGGCGATCGGCACCAGCGCCAGTGCCAGGAACGGCACGCGATCGGCACGCGGGCCTTTCTCGCCGCTGCCCTTGAAGCTCCAGAAACGGATCCGGCTCACCATCAGCAGCGCTGCCACCAGGGTCACGGCCAGCGCCACGTAGCGCAGCTCATTGCCATCCCAGCCCAGCTGGCCATCGGCGAAGGCCCACACGAACGACATCATCAGTCCGGCCGCGGCCGGGCTGGCCAGGCCGATGAACCAGCGCTTGTCGACCACGCTGACCTGCGTATTGAAGCGGGCCAGGCGCAGCGCCGCGCATGCGGCATACAGGAACGCCACCGCCCAGCCGACCCGGCCGAGGACGGGATCGTCGAACTTCAGCCACGACAGCGACCAGTGGTACATCACCAGCGCCGGGGCCATGCCGAAGCTGACCAGGTCGGCCAGCGAGTCATACTGCACGCCGAACTCGCTGCTGGTCCCGGTCAGGCGCGCCACCCGGCCATCCAGGCCGTCCATCACCGCCGCCACGAACACGGCGATGGCGGCATTGACGAAATCGCCGTTGGCCGCCGCGATGATCGCGTAGAACCCGGCGAACAGGCCGGCGGTAGTAAACAGGTTGGGCAGCAAATAGATGCTGCGCGAGCGCGGCGGGGGTTTCATCTGATCCATGCCCGCCAGTTTAGTGGCTGCGGCCCGGTTTGGGGGGAGGCTTGCCAGCACGGGGCGGGAATGCTGCAATCGCGCCTCTGTCCCCCGCTGCCCGGAGTTGCCATGCGTGCCCTGCCCCTCGTGTGCTGCCTGCTGCTGCTTGCCAGCGCTTCGGCCAGCGCCGGAACCGTCTACAAATGGAAGGACGCCAACGGCGTGACCCAGTATTCGGAGAAGCCGCCCACCGGCCAGAAGGCCGAAGAGCGCAAGATCCAGACCCGCGACCCGGCCGGCCGCACCGCGGCAGCCGAGCCCGCCGCCGCCGAATCGGCCGACTGCACCACCGCCCGCACCAACCTGTCCCTGCTCAACGGCAAGGGCGCGGTGCTGCAGGACACCAATGGCGACGGCAAGCCAGATACCCCGCTGGATGACGGCCAGCGCGAAGCGCAGAAGACCTTGGCCGAAGCCGGCATCAAGGCGTACTGCAAGCCTGCGGCCTGACCGGCCTCCCCCCGACCAACGGTCGGGGGCTACCGGAGGGGCGGTGGAATTGCGGCGGATTGGGCACGTCGCCGGCCGGGCTGGCAGAATATTGCCTCCCAGCCGTTCAGCGAAGCCGACGATGCGCCTCTCCCAGTTCCACCTGCACACCACCAAGGAAACCCCCGGCGACGCCGAGCTGACCAGCCACCGGCTGATGCTGCGCGCGGGCATGATCCGCAAGCTCGCCTCGGGGCTGTATATCTGGTCGCCGCTGGGCCTGCGCGTGCTGCGCAAGGTCGAGCGCATCGTGCGCGAGGAAATGGAGCGTGCCGGCGCCATTGAATTCCAGGTGCCGACGATCCAGCCCAAGGACCTGTGGGAGGCCACCGGGCGCTGGGAAAAGTTCGGCCCGCAGCTGCTCAAGATCAAGGACCGCAAGGAGCAGGTGTTCTGCTACAGCCCCACCGCTGAAGAGGCCGCCGCCGATTTCGCGCGCCAGGAACTGAACAGCTACAAGCAGCTGCCGGTGAATTTCTTCCAGATCCAGACCAAGTTCCGCGACGAGATCCGCCCGCGCTTCGGCGTGATGCGCGCGCGCGAGTTCCTGATGAAGGATGCCTATTCCTTCCACCTGGACGACGCCTGCCTGGTACGCGAATACGAGAACATGAAGGCGGCGTACGCCCGCGTGTTCACCCGCCTGGGCCTGGACTTCCGCATGGTGCAGGCCGACTCCGGCGCGATCGGCGGCGACGCCTCGCAGGAATTCCACGTCATCGCTGATTCCGGCGAAGACGCGCTGGTGTTCTCCACCGGCTCCGATTACGCCGCCAACATGGAAGCCGCCGTCGCCGCTGCCCCCGGCCCGCGCCCGGCCGCCAGCGAAGCGCTGCGCAAGGTCGACACCCCCACCCAGAAAACCTGCGAGGCGGTCGCCGCCCTGCTCGGCCTGGGCCTGGAGCGTACCGTCAAGTCGATCGCGATCATGACCGAAGCCGGCTTCGTGCTGGCGCTCGTGCGCGGCGACCACGACGTCAACGAGATCAAGCTGGGCAAGGTCCAGGGCCTGCAGGGCTACCGCATGGCCGGTGAGGCGGAAATCGCCACGCACCTCGGCAGCGAACCGGGCTTCCTGGGCCCGCTCAATCCGGCCAAGCCGATCCGCATCGTGGCCGATCGCGACGTCGCCGCGATGGCCGATTTCGTCATCGGCGCCAACGAAGCCGGTTTCCATATTGCCGGCGTCAACTGGGGCCGTGACCTGCCCGAGCCGGAAGTGGCCGACATCCGCAATGCGAAGGAAGGCGACCGTGCCGCCGATGGTGGCGAACTGCGCGTGGCACGCGGTATCGAAGTAGGCCACGTGTTCCAGCTGGGCCGCCAGTATGCGCAGGCGTTGAATGCCACCGTGCTGGACGAAAACGGCAAGGCCGCGGTGATGGCGATGGGCTGTTACGGCATCGGTATCTCGCGCATCGTTGCCGCGGCGATCGAACAGAACCATGACGATGCCGGCATTATCTGGCCCGACGCGATGGCGCCGTGGCAGGTGGTGGTGTGCGTGATCAACCCCAAGCAGGACGACGCCGTGGCCAGTGCCGCTGCCGAACTGCTGGCCGAGCTGCAGGCCGCCGGCCTGGATGCCGCACTGGACGACCGCGGGCTGCGCCCGGGGTCGATGTTCGCCGACATGGAACTGATCGGCGTGCCGCACCGGGTGGTGGTGTCCGAACGCGGCCTGGCCGCCGGTACGTTCGAGTACCGCGCGCGCAGTGCCAGCGAAGCGGAGAGCCTGGACCGCGACGCGCTGATGGCCAAGCTGACGAAGTGATGACAGTGCCGGGTGGGATATCCCGGCATTTTATTGTCCCGTTTCCATTGATTATTTCTGCGCGCTGTGCATCTTCGAAATGAGAATGTATGCTGTTGCCGCGCCAAGGACTGGCTCAACCCCGTCCTTCTATTTTTAGATTCCGGAGCAGTTGATGAGTATTGACCTGAGTGGTTTGTCCGCCAAAGAGCTGGGCGCCCTGATCAAGAACGCCAAGAAGCAGCAGACGATCGTCGCCAAGCGCCCGGCCATCACCAAGGTCCGCGCACAGCTGACCAAGTTGGCCAAGGCAAACGGATACACCCTGGAAGAAGTGGCGGGCGTTGCCGCTCCCACCCGCGGCCGCGCCAGCAAGGCCGCCGGCGCAGCACCGGCCAAGGCCGTGCGCAAGCTGGGCAAGGTTGCCCCGAAGTACCGCAACCCGGCCAACCCGAAGGAAACCTGGACCGGACGTGGCAAGCAGCCGCGCTGGCTGGCCGCGCACACCACCAAGGGCAAGAAGCTGGAAGATTTCCTGATCAAGAAGTAAGCGATGCGCCGATGGCGCGCGCATTGAAACGCCGGCCGGGATGGCTGGCGTTTTTTTTTGGGGGGGGTTACGTGCGCAGGCCTTCGGAAACTCTCAGAAACTCACAGATTCTTTCGCGCCGGCACCAGCAGGTTGCCGAACAATAATCCCGCCACGAGTGCCATTACCACGTTGAGCACGGTCATCAGTACGGTCTGGCCGGCACTCATGTCCTGCTGCTGCACCAACGTGAGCACCCCGCGCAGGCTGGTGCTGCCGGGCACCAGCATGATGATGCCGGGCAGGCGGATGATGGCGCCCGGTCGCTGCACCAGGCGGCCGAACAGGTTGCCTGCGGCCGTCATCACCATCGCCGACATGAAGATGCCGGCCGGCAGGCCCCACGCCTGGCCGGCAAATTTGGAGATCGCATAGCCGGCCACCGAGGCCGCGATCACCCACGGGTAATCGCGGCGGTGGGCCTTGAACAGCATCGCGAACGCGAACGCCGCGATCAGCAGCGCGCTCCATTCCACCCAGTCGGCCTGCGGGCGCGATGCGCGCACCACCGGGTCCAGCCCGATGATGCCCGACAGCGTCACCGCGATCACCGCGCCGACGGTGAGTTTGAGGATGGTGGTGATGGCACCGGCAAAACGCGCGGTACCCGATACCCAGTGCTGGCTGGCCAGTTCGTTGACCGCGTTGGTGAGCGACATGCCGGGCAGCATCACCACCAGCGAGGCGATGATGACGGTATTGAGGTTGAGCGCGCCCACGAACGAGGCCACCAGTGCCGCCACCGTACCGGCCAGCAGTGCCGCCAACGCCTCGCTGGCTTCGCGGCTGGCCGGGCGGCGGTCGGTGACCAGCGTCATCAGCCCGATCAGCAACCCGATCACCCCGGCGGTGGCGATATCCAGCCACGGCAGTTTCCACAGCCCGGCCACGCCGGCCGCGCCCAGGCTGTAGGACAGGATCATGCGGATCTTGCCGCGCCGGCCCGGGTCCTTGTCCAGCTGCCGCAGTGCGGTATGGCCCTGGGCGATGCTCATGGTGCCGTTGGCCACCGCTTCGGTGATCTGGTCGGCGATGCTGAGCTTGTGCAGGTCGTTTTCGCCCGGTGCCAGCCGGATGACGCGCGTGATGTCCGATGAACCGATGGCCTTGGTCGGGTCGCTGAAGCTCAGGATCAGCCCGGTCGGGTTCGACCATGGCTCGCAGTCCAGGTCCAGCCGCTGAGACAGCGCAACCACCGCCGCCTCCAGCCGCTGGGCCGTGGTGCCGTAGCTGTGCAGCCGTCCGGCGATCTCGGATACGAAGGCCACCCGCTGTGCGTAGGTGGCCGGAGGGGTGGCAATGGCGGGTGCGTCGGCAGACATGCGGCGTAGTATTACCCGATGTCGGGGCGCACACACACTTGGCATCCACGCAGACAGGTTATGCTGCGTGGAGGACGCCCCATGACGCCAGACCAGACTCCCAAACTTGAACAGGATCCACAGGACCCCGGTCTCATCCGGTTGTCCGGCCAGTGGACCTTGCGCACCGCGCTGGACGCGGCCGAAGTGCTGCGCGCAGCACCGGAAAAAGTCACCCGCATCGATGCCAGCGGCATCACCCAGCTGGATTCGGCTGGCGTGCTGCAGGTGCTGCGCGTGGCCCATCGCGCCGACCTGGCCGAGGATGCACTGACCTTCCGCGAGGACCACCGCGCGCTGGTCTGCACCATCGAAGAAGTGGCCGACGACCGCCCCAAGGCCAAGCGCGACTTCGGCGTGCTTGCCGCCTTGGAGCGGCTGGGCCGCAGCGTGCATGCGACCGGCCACAACATCGTGGCGCTGGCCAGCTTCCTCGGCGAGAACCTGGTCAAGGGCGGCCGCCTGCTGCGCGAGCCGCGCCGTTTCCGACTGACCGCCACCGTGCACCACATGGAGCAGGTGGGGCTGGATGCGGTGCCGCTGGTGGCGCTGCTGTCCTACCTGGTGGGTGCGGTGATCGCGTTCCTGGGCTCGACCATCCTGCGTGACTTCGGCGCCGAGATCTACGTGGTGGAGCTGGTCAGCATCGCCTTCCTGCGCGAATTCGCGGTGCTGCTTACCGCGATCGTGCTGGCCGGCCGCACCGCCAGCGCGTTCACCGCGCAGATCGGCTCGATGAAGGCCCGCGAGGAAATCGACGCCATCCAGACCCTGGGCCTGGACCCGGTCGACCTGCTGGTGCTGCCGCGCCTGATCGCGCTGCTGATCACCCTGCCGCTGCTGACCTTCGTGGCGATGATCGCCGGCCTGGCCGGTGGCGTCACCGTGGGCGCGTTCGACCTGGATATTCCGCCGCAGATGTACCTGGCGCGCCTGCACGACACCATTGAAGTGCGGCACATGCTGGTGGGCCTGTCCAAAGCGCCGGTGTTCGCCGCCGTGATCGGCCTGATTGGCTGCCTGGAGGGTCTGAAGGTGGAAGGCACCGCGCAGTCGGTGGGTGAGCGCACCACCTCCAGCGTGGTGCAGACCATCTCGCTGGTGATCATCATCGACGCGTTCGCCGCGTTGTGGTTCATGCACATGGATTGGTGATGACGACCACAGCCGCCCCTGAAGAAGACACCCGCTCCGACCTGGCCGATGAAGACGGCCTGGCGATCCGCGTGCGCGGGCTGACCAACCGCTTCGGCAGCCAGACCGTGCATGACGGGCTCGACCTGGACGTGCGCCGCGGCGAGATCCTGGGCGTGGTGGGCGGCTCGGGTACCGGCAAATCGGTGCTGATGCGCAGCATCCTGGGCCTGCGCCATCCCGATGCCGGCGAGATCGAGGTGCTGGGCGTGGATGCGCGTTCGGAAAACCGCGCCGACCGCCTGCACATCGAACGCAACACCGGCGTGCTGTTCCAGGATGGCGCACTGTTCTCGTCCATGACCGTGGGCGAGAACGTGCAGGTGCCGCTGAAGGAACACCACGGCGAACTGCCCGAGCGCTGGCACTACGAGCTGGCGCTGCTGAAGGTGAAACTGGCTGGCCTGCCGGCCGACGCGATCAACAAGCTGCCCTCGCAGCTCTCCGGTGGCATGCGCAAGCGTGCCGGCCTGGCCCGTGCGCTGGCGCTGGACCCGCCGCTGCTCTTCCTGGACGAGCCCACCGCCGGGCTGGACCCGATCGGCGCGGCCGCTTTCGACCGCCTGATCAAGACCCTGCAGGAAGCGCTGGGCCTGACCGTGCTGCTGATCACGCACGACCTGGACACCCTGTATGCGATCTGCGACCGGGTGGCGGTGCTGGCCGACCACAAGGTGATCGCCAACGCACCGTTGCATGAGATCGAACAACTGGAGCATCCGTGGATCCAGGAATATTTCCACGGACCGCGTGCGCGTGCTGCACGCGCTGCCAAGCAGAAGAGCGAGTAAGCCATGGAAACCAAAGCCAATTACGTACTGATCGGCGCGTTCACCCTGATCGTGGGGCTGGCATTGCTGGCCTTCGGCCTCTGGGCGGCCAAGTACTCCTCCGACCGCACCTGGACCGAGTACCGGGTGGTGTTCCGCGAGGCCGTCACCGGCCTGTCGGTGGGCAGCCCGGTGCAGTACAACGGCATCGCGGTCGGCTCGATCACCGAACTGAACCTGGTGCCGGATGACCCGCGCCAGGTGGTCGCGCGGATCCGCCTGAACTCCAACACGCCGGTCAAGACCGACACCCGCGCCAAGCTGGCCATCACCAGCCTGACCGGGCCGTCGATCATCCAGCTCAGCGGCGGCACGCCGCAGGCGCAGGCGCTGACCGCGGTGAACAAGGACCCGGCGCCGATCATCCCGACCACGCCATCGGCGCTGCAGAACATCACCGACGTGGCCAACCGCATCGTCGAGCGCATGGACCAGGTGCTGAGCGACCGCAACGTGGCCAGCATCAACGCCACCCTGGCCAACCTGGAAACCATCAGCGGCGGCCTGGCCGACCGCGACCAGGGTACCCAGGCGCTGCTGCTCAGCGCGCGCGATGCCGCGCGCAGCCTGGACAGCACGCTGAAGACCACCAACGGCACCATCCAGCGCCTGGACACCAACCTGGTGCAGCAGTTGCCGCCGATCCTGGACAAGCTGGAAACCACCCTGACCAAGCTCGATTCGGCGGCCGGCAGTGCCGATTCGATCCTGGGCGAGAACCGCGCGGCCATCAACAGCTTCGCCAACGATGGCCTGGCCCAGCTCGGGCCGACGTTGACCGAGCTGCGCGGGCTGATCCGCGACCTGCGCCGGGTCAGCGACAAACTGGACAACAACCCGGCCCGCTACCTGCTGGGCCGCGACGCGCCGAAGGAGTTCGAACCCAAATGAGCCGCTTCCCTCTCCTGCCCGCCTCCCTGCCCCGCCTGCTGCTGCCGGCGGCACTGATGATCGCGCTGGGCGCCTGCTCGTCGTTGCTGGGCGGCGGCGAGCGCAGCCAGGTCACCATCTACTCCCCCGTGGTGAAGATCCAGCCCGACCCGTCCTGGCCGAAGGTCGACTGGGCGCTGGTGCTGGTCAAGCCGACCGCCGCGCGCGTGGTCGACAGCCCGCGCATCAACGTGCGGCCGAACCCGGGTGAGCTTGAGGTCTACAAGGGCGTGAGCTGGGCGCAGCCGGCCACCGACATGGTGGACGACGCGCTGGTGCGCGCGTTCGAGGATTCCGGCCGCATCACCGGCGTGGCGCGTGCCACCACCGGCATCCGCGCCGACTACAAGCTGGCGCTGGATGTACGCCGTTTCGAATCCGATTACCGCGGCCAGCCGACCCCGACCGCTTTCATCGAGATCAACGCCAAGCTGATCCACGTGATCGACCAGCGCGTGGTTGCCGACCGCACGTTCCGCCAGGAGCAGCCGGTAGGCAGCACCGCGACCGGCGATGTCGCCCGGGCGCTCGAGCAGGGCCTCCAGGCGGTCACCACCGAACTGGTCGGGTGGACGCTCGTAACGGGCCAGGCCGACAGCCAGACCGCCGCAGTCATCCCGACGCGGTTGCGTTGATCCAACGGAACGTGAGGTTGATGCGTTCGGCCAAGGGCCGGGCGCTTTTTGGCAGGGCGTGCTGGTAGAAGGTCTGCGTGCGCCCCCCCATCACCAGCAGGTCGCCATGACCCAGGATGACCTCGGCCTTGCGCGCATGGTCATCGCGTCGGCGCAGCAGGAACCGGCGGGCCGCGCCGAGGCTCAGCGAGGCGATCACCGGCGTGAGGCCCAGTTCGGGTTCGTTGTCGCTGTGCCAGCCCATGCCGTCGTCGTTGTCGCGGTAGCAGTTGAGCAGCACGCTGTTGAATGGCTGGCCGCAGAACCTGCCCAACGCATCGCGGAGCGGGACCAGGGCGGGATGCCAGGCGTGCGGGACGAAGTCGGTGCCCGAATAGTGGTACCGCGCGGCGGGATCGCCCATCCAGCAGCTCAGCCGAGGCGAATCCACCGACCGCCCGAACATGCGGATCCGGTGCACCCCCCACGGCACCTCGCCGCGCAGCTGTCGCTGCAGGGCATCCGCCTCGGCGGCGGCCAACCAGTGGCGGTGCCAGTGCACCGAGGCATCGGGAAGATGGAGGTCCATGCGGGAACGCTAGCATGCCACTGCGTGCCAACGGGCTGCAGGGACCGCCTGGGCCGGCCAACGGCCGGCGCTACCCGGTGTCTGCGCCCGGCCGGTACGCGTCACCCGGTATCTGCGCTGGGCGGGTACGCGTCACCTCCACGTCGAGTCCTCTACAATCTGCGGCCTGAGGCGCGTTTCCGTCGCGCACCCACCCGCCGCATTGTCACAAGGTTCCTGCATGAGAAGTCACGACAGCAGCAAGCGCGTCCTGGTCACCGGTGGCGCCGGATTCCTCGGCTCGCACCTGATCGAACGCCTGCTGGAGCAGGGCCATGAGGTGGTGTGCGCGGACAACCTGTTCACCGGCACCAAGCGCAACATCGCGCACCTGCTGGGCAACCCGCACTTCGAGTTCCTGCGCCACGATGTGACCTTCCCGTTGTACATCGAGGTGGACGAGATCTGGAATCTGGCCTGCCCCGCGTCGCCGGTGCATTACAGCCACGACCCGGTGCAGACCACCAAGACTTCGGTGCACGGTGCTATCAACCTGCTGGGCCTGGCCAAGCGGCTGGACTGCCGGATCTTCCAGGCCTCCACCAGCGAGGTATACGGCGACCCCAGCGTGCACCCGCAGCGCGAGGAATACTGGGGCAACGTCAACCCGATCGGCCCGCGCTCGTGCTACGACGAAGGCAAGCGCTGCGCCGAGACGCTGTTCTTCGATTACCACCGCCAGCATGGGCTGGACATCAAGGTGGCGCGCATCTTCAACACCTATGGCCCGCGCATGCATCCCAATGATGGGCGCGTAGTGTCCAACTTCATCGTGCAGGCGTTGCGCGGCGAGAACATCACCATTTACGGCGAGGGGCAGCAGACGCGCTCGTTCTGCTACGTGGATGACCTGATAGAGGGTTTCATGCGCTTGATGGCCACGGACAAGGATTTCACCGGGCCGTGCAACCTGGGCAATCCGGCAGAGATGACCATCCGCGAGCTGGCGGAGGCGGTTATCGCGCTGACCAATTCCGGGTCAAAGCTGGTGTTCAAGCCGCTGCCGCAGGATGATCCGATGCAGCGCCAGCCGGATATCACGCTGGCCAAGAGCCGGCTGGGTGGGTGGGAACCGCAGGTGAAGCTGGAAGAAGGGTTGCGCCGGACGATTGCCTATTTTGACACCCTGCTGAGCGAATCCCGGTAACGCCGTCTTCTGGATGGCGCATTGGCACGGTAGAGCCGTCTGTTAGACGGCTGCCTTTAGCCTGGTAGAGCCGTCTGTTAGACGGCTGCCTTCTGCGCGAAGAGCAGCGGACTAACAGTCCGCTCTACCCGTCCGTGATACCCGTCCGTGATACCCGTACGCGATACCCGTACGCGATACCCGTCCGTGATACCCGTCCGCTCTCCCCCCCCTCCGCTCTACAACAGCGTTGATTCTTCTGCCGTAGGCGTTACCGACACTGGTAGGTGACGTCCTGGCGGCTGTGGCGGAACGGGTCGGTCAGGTCGTCGGAGTATTTACCCAGCAGCAGCCGCTGCTTTGGCAGGAAATGCTGGCGGTAGAAGCGGCTCATGCCGGCCACGCGCCTGCCCTTGTCGGTCAGCAGCACGCAGCCCTTTTCGATGTGGATCGTGCCCGAGCTTTCCTGTTCAGTCAGCCGCACGTCCACCAGCCGGTGTTCCACCATGTATTCCTTGGTGAACACGTCCTGGAAGGCATCCTGGCGGATGCCGCCGCCGCGCTGGTCCAGCTTTTCCAGGATGTAGAACGACAGCGAACGGTCGATCACGGTCGGCACGGAAATCGCGAAGGAATAGCCACCCAGCAGCCACACCGCGACCAGCAGTACTTTCTCGGTCACGGTGAAGCGCCGCAGCGCGGGCAGCAGCAGCAACAGGCCGGTCAGCACTGCCGCCAGGAGCGCATCGCCGATCGCCGCATAGAACACCACGTCCACGCTGAAAAAGCGCACGTGCAGGAAGTGGATGCCCAGCAGCAGCACCACGTAGACGATGGTCAGCAGCAGTGCGTTGCGCAGGGTTTTCATGGCTTGAATACCAGCAGGCGGTTGCCCAGGAACGAAAGGATGAACTGGATGATGCTGATCAGCACGAAGCCCACGCGGTAATCGAACTTCAGCAGGTCCGACCACAGCGCCATCAGCCCGCCGTTGAGCAATGCAATGGCGGCATACAGCAGCACGAACCGCCACAGCTGGCCGCTGGCGCGGGCCTGGGTGGCGGCGAAAACGAAGTAGCGGTTGCCCAGGAAGGACGACACGATGGCCACCGCCGCCGCCAGCAGGTTGGCCACGCCTTTCGAAGGCACATGCACCACCTCCACCAGCAGGCTCAGCACCGCGAAGTGCACGCCGGTCGCCACCAACCCATTGATGACGTAACGGAGCAGCTGGCGGATCTCAGCGCGGCGCGACATCGGCGGTTACTTCGGTGACACCGGCCAGGTATTCACGGTACGCGCCCGGTTTCTGGATGGTGCCGCGCACGATGCCACTGAGCATCAGCGTCATCAGCGTGAGCGTACCGGTCTGCAGGAACACCAGGAACAGCACGCCCAGCGCCATCGAGAACCAGCCCGGCGTGGCGTAACCGGCCAGCTTGAGCAGGGTGGCTACCACGGCCAGCACGATCGACGCCGAAGACACCAGCACGCACATCAGGCCCACGCGGACCAGCACGTCTTCGGCGAACACCATCAGCGCGCGGAACCCATGCAGGGTCAGGCCCACGAAGTTCATCTTGCTCTGCCCGGCGTAGCGCGGCCCACGGTCGATCGGGCACACCGCCAGGCGCAGCTTGCTGGCGATCAGCCCCGCGGCCACATGGGTCCAGACCTCGTGCATCGCGTTGAGCCGGTGCAGCGCACCGACCTTGATCGCCATGAAGTTGCCGAAGCTGATGGTGCGCCCGGTCAGCAGCTGGAAGATGAATTTGTAGACCACGTAGAACGCGCGGAACCGCAGGGTTTCCACCCGGCTCCTGCGCCGCGCCACGGCTACGTCCACGTTTTCGTCGCGCAACGCCTCGAGCAGGGTGGCGATGGTTTCGGGCAGGTCTTCGCCGTCGGAATCCATCACGACCACCCGCTGGGCGTCCGGCAGGTTCTCTTCGACATAGCCCAGCCCGATCGCGATCGCCTTCTGGTGGCCGACATTGCGGCGCAGCCTCAGCACCACCCCGCTGACCCCGGAGCTGGACAGCTGGAAGGGCTGCACCGGTTCGCGGATCGAGCCGTCATCCACCGCCACCACGAACACGCGGTCGCCGTACAGGCGCGCCAGTTCGGTGAACAACCGGGTGGAGGCTACGTGGTCTTCGTAGACCGGCGTCACCACCACGAACGTCGCGCTGGGCTCAAGCATTGGGTTCTCCTGCATTCCGGCGCGGGCCCGTCTGTCTCCACTGGTCCAGCAGCACCAGCACCGCGTACATCAACAGCAACTGTACCGGCAGCGCCACGCGCTTGGCACTGGTGGCCAGGTGCCAGGCCAGATCGTGCGGAGTGCTCAGGTACACCGCGAACAGCACGCCAAAATAAGCCGCGGCAACGGCCAGCCCGGCCCGGGCCGCAGACACGCGCCAAGTGCGGGTCCACAGTACCAGCAGCAGCACCAGCGGCACCCACACCGCACTGCGCAACAGGGCCTTCAGGATCAGCACGCTGGGTGCCAGCTCGGGCAGGCGCGCCAGCAGCTGCCCCTTCAGGTCGCTTTGGGCCAGGTCGTTGCCGAGGTCGGCGCCGGCCACGGCCAGCTTCCACGCCAGCAGCGGCAGCATCGACACGGCGAACGCGGCCAGCAGGCCCCACGGCATGCGGCGGTCGCGCAGCAGGACCGTACCCACCGCGACCACGCCGACCAGAATGGCCAGCACCGCGCCTTCGTTCTTGATGAGGGTCAGCACCGCCGACAGCGCCGCATAGGCGGCGAGGTTGAACCAGGCCCCCTCGGCCGCGTCCCTGCGCGGCTGGATCGCCACGGCAAGCGCCGCAACCGCGTAGACCGCCAGGAACGCATCCATGTAGCCGTCGACCAGATAGCGCCCACCCACCTCCAGCACCGCCACCGCCAACAGCCCGGCGGCCCACCACGTGCGCAGGCTGCGCGCGATCAACAACAGCGGCGGCAGCAACAGCAGCGTCGCGGCAGCCTTGGGGAATATCTCGTTCCAGTGCCCCACCACCCTGGCGGCCGTGGCCGACCACAGCGGCATCAGCGAGGGGTAATCGTTGTGGCTGAAGATGGCATAGCCGTCCAGCTGTGCGTACAGCGAATTCTCCAGGTAGATCCGCTTGGCATGCAGCATCCAGATCGAGCGCGGGTCCCACTCGTCGGTGGGGCTGCCCAATGCCAGCACCAGCAGCACCGCGACGATACCCAGCATCCAGGCGGCGCGGCCGTCGCGCAGGGCGAGCAGTGACCACAGCGCACACACGAGCACCGCGATGAAGGCCAGCTGCGCCGGCAGCCCGACCCAGCCAAAGGCGGCGAAGGCATAGCAGAGCAGCACGCCGGCCAGCATGCCCAGTGCGGCGCGGGCGCCCCCGTCAGTGGCAGTCAACGAGAACAATGCGCTCACTCCTTGCGATGTCGGTGCAGTTGGGCTGCTGGGGGCCGGGAGTCCGCCAGAGCATCAGGCCCTTGTCAGCCCAGTGGATGCGGCGCGGGTACAGCCCGTCCCACAGGCGTTCGCGGACAAGCGGGTCCTCCCAGAGGCCCGGCGCCAGGGCAATCGGCCCGCCGCTCTGCTCATGGCGGAGCAGCTCGCGGGCTTCCACCACCTCGGGCGGTACCGATTCGCTCCAGCCGGCGTCGGCCACGAAGGCCTGGCGCAGCAGCGATCCGTTGAAATCGACATCCTTCGCGATGCCGCGCAGGCCCACCAGCAGCGCCGCTCCGATCAGCAGACCGACCAGCCAGCGTTGCAGCATGGAGGGGTTCCCCTTCCCGGGTTTGATCACGGCAGCATTCCAGGTTCAGCCAAGCCGGAAAGTCTAGCATTCGGCCTACGCGGGTGATCGTTACATGGGCGCGCATCCGGGAAGAGCCTTCTCCGCCGGTGTTCATGCCACTATCGGACGCGGACAATTCAATGGCGGTCGATAGGGATGCGACCCTACCAGAGCCTTTGCCGCGCTCGGCGGTCGGGTTGGTTTCCAAACAACCGCGCGTATCCGGTCAACGCCTGGTAACGCTACACCCCAGAGCGGCGCCGCGCCGACCGCGCGCCAAATGGCGCAACCAATGCCATAAACGCCATTCGATATTGCACCGGGGAACACCGCGAAACTCGGATATCAGCGGCAATGTTAACCATGTTCCATATTGCAGAAACGTTGCTACGCAAGGCATTCCAACGCCGCATGACCCGATCGCGTCATCACTATTGATGCCGTCATCGAACCGGCGCAAATCAACAGAGACAATCAACTTCCGCTACCGTCATCGCGTCCGCATGGTGAGCACCGGAGTCTGAAAACTCCGTAACGAACAGCTGGTCCTCCGCGTCGGGAGGGTGACTAATACAACACCCGTATGGGGAATACGTCGCACCGTTCGTTACACGGTTTTCAGCCTCCCGACTCCCTCGCCATTCCGGCGAGGGAGACACTCAGGAGAGCCACCATGCATTCTCATGACAACGATGCGCCCATCCGCTCCACCCTCGCCCCCACCTCGGCTGGCACAAGCCCAAGCGGGTTCTGGTGGGTTCGCTGATCTACAACGACGAACGGCCACAGCCCGGCGACCCGATCATCCCCTGCATCAAACATGCGCGGCATGTGGATGTCCGAGGCCGGCATCGCGCCTGGAACCCGTTTGACGGTGGAGATGTATGACGGCGCCATCCTGCTGCGTGCGGCGGAGCCGGCGGTGTCGGTACAACTTCGGCCGGTCAGGCGCAGTCACCAGCGGGCGCATTCCGGTCGTTGACGGCCTCAGCGACGTTTGGCGCCGCCCTGCATTGCCGCTGCACCGGCGAACGCCCAGAATGACGGCCATTGCCGTTGTGCTGGAGCCCGCATGTCCGTTGCCGCCTTCACCCTGACCAGAGTCTGCCGTTCATGACCGGCCTGAAGGCCAGGCTGCGCGCAGCAGTCTATCTGGTGCTGCGTACCGGCTTCCGGGCGCTGCCCATGTCAGAGGGGCAGCGCGACCGCCTGCGCGGCCGCTTCCTGGACCGGCACTCGAACTGGGTGCCGCCGCCGGCGCGCGGGCGGCTTGATGTGGCGGGCGGCGACGGCGCCCGCCGCCCGCTGGTCCGCGCTGATGAACCCGCCATCGGCCACGTGCCGTACCGGGCCGAGGCCTTGCCTGCAACTCTGCCTGCGACCCTGGTGGCGTTCTATCTGCCGCAGTTCCACCCCATCGAACAGAACGATGCGTGGTGGGGCAAGGGCTTCACCGAATGGCGCAATGTCACCCGCGCCCTGCCCCAGTTCGAGGGCCACGTGCAGCCGCGTTTGCCGGCCGATCTGGGCTTCTACGACCTGCGCAACCCGCAGATCATGCGCGAGCAAGCCAGCCTGGCGCAGGAATATGGCATCGGCGCGTTCTGCTTCTACTACTACTGGTTCAGCGGCACCACGCTGCTGGAGACGCCGCTGCGCCAATGGCTGGCCGACGACAGCATCGAAATGCCGTTCTGCCTTTGCTGGGCCAACGAGAACTGGGCCCGGCGCTGGGACGGGCGCAGCGATGACATTCTCATTGGCCAGCAGCACAGCGCCGAGGACGATATCGCCTTCATCACGCACGTGGCCGATTACCTGCGCGACCGCCGTGCGTTGAAGGTGGATGGCAAACCGATGCTGCTGGTGTACCGCCCGCATCTGCTGCCCGACGCACGTGCCACCGCACAGCGCTGGCGCCAGTGGTGCCGGGACCATGACATCGGCGAGATCCACCTGGCCTACGTGCAGGGCTTCGAGCGCCCGGACCCGCGCGATATCGATTTCGATGCGGCCGTTGAATTCCCGCCGAACATGAGCAACCCGCGTTCGCTGACCGCCGACCAGTTCCTGATCAACCCGGAGTTCCACGGCGACGTGCGAGACTGGCGCGAGCTGGCCAGCGAAATCGCCGCGCGCCTGCTGCCGGACTACCCGCTGTACCCCGGGGTCAATCCCGGCTGGGACAACGAGGCGCGCCGTTCCGGGCACGGCCGCGTTTACCTGCATGCGTCACCGCGCGGCTACCGCGACTGGCTGTCGACCACGATTCACAAGCGCTTGGCGCCGGTACCGGCCTCCCAGCGTATGGTGTTCATCAACGCCTGGAACGAGTGGGCCGAGGGCGCAGTACTTGAGCCGGACGCCCGGCTGGGCCATGCCTACCTGGAGGCCACGCGGCAGGCGCTGCGCGCACCCGCGACCGCGCCCGCCTCAACGCGGCCGTGCGTGGTGATCCACGCGTGGTACCTGGATGTGCTCGAAGAGCTGCTCCGGGACCTGCGCGCTGTGGCGCTGCGCTGGCGCATCGTCATCACTACCACGGCCGATCGCCGGGAGGCAGTGGAAAAGGCCCTGGCCGCAGCCGGGCTGCAGGGCGAGGTTGAGGTGCATCCCAACCACGGACGCGACATCCTGCCGTTCCTTCAGGTTGCCGAACGGCTGTACCAGGAAGGTGAGCAGGTGGTGCTGAAACTCCACACCAAACGCTCCACCCACCGCCGCGACGGCGAAGATTGGCGCCGCGAGCTGACCGGTCGGCTACTGGATGCGGACCGCGCCACCGGCATATTTGACGCTTTCGTGCAGGACCCATCGCTCGGTCTGGTTGCCCCCGAAGGGCACGTACAGCGGCTGGATTACTACTGGGGCGCGAACGAGCGCAATGTCGGCGCCCTGCTGGCGCGGATCGGGTTGCCTGCCGCCGACATCGAGCGCGACACGTTCGTAGCTGGCAGCATGTTCTGGGTGCGCCTGTCTGCGCTGCGCCCCTTGCTGGACGCCCACCTGTACCGGTCGCTGTTCGAGTACGAAGCAGGCCAGGTCGACGGCACGCAGGCACACGCGATCGAGCGCATCGTGTCATTGGTCGTGCGCCATGCCGGCGCAAAGGAGCAGACCGCTGCGGCCGTGCTGGGGCTGCCGTTCACGGACGGACAGCCCTACGCATACGCCCGAAAAGGCTGAACCGGGAACCGGCTCAGCCGAAGCTGACGCCGGTCCTTTCCTTCAACTCATCCCTGCTCACGCCAGGCGCGGCTTCGACCAGCTTCAAGCCAGCGTCGGTAACGTCGAACACGGCAAGGTCGGTGATGATCCGATCCACCACGCCCACGCCGGTCAGCGGCAGGGTGCACTCGGGCAGGATCTTGTGCTCGCCATTCTTGGCGGTGTGCTCCATCAGCACCACCACGCGCTGCACGCCGGCCACCAGGTCCATGGCGCCACCCATGCCCTTGACCATCTTTCCGGGCACCATCCAGTTGGCCAGGTCGCCCTTGTCAGTGACCTGCATCGCGCCGAGGATGGCCAGGTTGACGTGGCCGCCGCGGATCATCGCGAAGCTGTCGTGGCTGCCGAAATAGCTGGCCCCTTCACGCGCGGTGACGGTCTGCTTGCCGGCGTTGATCAGGTCCGCATCCACCTCGGCTTCGGTCGGGAACGGGCCGATGCCGAGCAGGCCGTTTTCGGACTGCAGCCACACGTCCACGCCGTCAGGAATGTGGTTGGCGACCAGGGTCGGCAGGCCGATGCCCAGGTTCACGTACGCACCGTCGGTGAGCTCGCGGGCGGCGCGCTGCGCCATTTCATCGCGGGTCCATGCCATGTCAGTTGCCCTCCGCACGCACGGTGCGCTGTTCGATGCGTTTTTCAGGGGTGGGGTTGTGCACGATACGGTGCACGTAGATGCCCGGCAGGTGCACCTGGTCCGGGTCGATGCTGCCTACCGGCACCACTTCCTCTACCTCGACCACGCACAGCCTGCCGGCCATCGCACACGCCGGGTTGAAGTTGCGCGCGGTCTTGCGGAACACCAGGTTGCCGGCCTCGTCGGCCTTCCACGCCTTCACCAGCGCCACGTCCGCGCGCAGCGCGGTTTCCATCACGTAGTGCTTGCCGTCGAACTCGCGGGTTTCCTTGCCTTCTGCCACCACCGTGCCGTAGCCGGTAGCGGTGAAGAAGGCCGGGATGCCAGCACCGCCGGCGCGCAGGCGCTCGGCCAGGGTGCCCTGCGGGTTGAACTCCAGCTCCAGCTCACCGGCCAGGTACTGGCGTTCGAATTCCTTGTTCTCGCCCACGTAGGACGAGATCATCTTCTTGATCTGCCGGGTTTCCAGCAGCTGGCCCAGGCCGAAACCGTCCACGCCGGCGTTGTTGGAGATGACCGTCAGGCCCTTCACCCCGGTGTCGCGCAGCGCGGCGATCAGCGCTTCAGGAATGCCGCACAGGCCGAAGCCGCCGACGGCCAGGGTAAGGCCATCGGCCACCGCACCCTGCAGCGCCTCGGCGGCGCTGGCGTAGCGCTTGCCGCGCCGGCCGTTGTCTGGGGACTTGCTCATCTACGCCCTCACCTCGTTGATGTAAGGGCGCATTGTAGCGGCTGGCCGATGTATTCCCTGTCGCGCTGCAGCGTGTTCAGCGCGCGGGCAGTTGTGCCATCACCTGTGCGAGGCCATCCTGCCACGTCGGCAGGTCGATACCGAAATCGGACTGCAGGCGCGTCACGTCCAGGTGCGAATAGGCGGGCCGACGTGCAGGCGTGGGGTAGTCGGCTGTCGTGATCGCTTCGACCCGGGGAGCGCGCGGCAATACGCCACGGGCGACGGCGGCGGCGAATATCGCTTCAGCGAAACCATGCCAGCTGGCCTCCCCGGTGGCTGTCAGGTGCCAGGTGCCGGACAGCTGGCCGGGATGCTGCAGGGCGAGCGCGGTGACATCGGCAATCAATGCGGCAGGGGTGGGCGTGCCGACCTGGTCGGCGACCACTCGCAACAGGTCGCGCTCGGCGCCTACGCGCAGCATGGTGCGCAGGAAGTTGGCGCTGTGCGGGGCATACACCCACGCAGTTCGGAAGATCAGGTGCCGCCCCCCGGCCTCGCGGATGGCGATTTCTCCTGCCAGCTTGCTCTCGCCGTATACCCCCAGCGGGCCGGTGGGGTCGCTTTCGCGGTACGGGCGCGTACCTTGGCCGTCGAACACGTAGTCGGTGGAAAAATGGACCAGCGGCACGCCTGCGGCCGCGCACCAGCGGGCGATAACGCCGGGTGATTCCGCGTTGGTCCGCCACGCGGCTTCGCGATCCTGCTCGGCTCGATCCACCGCGGTGTAGGCCGCAGCGTTCACCACCGTATAGGGGTGGACTCGATCCAGCAGGGCCACCAGCGACCCGGGGTTGTCGAAGTCGGCGACCTCGCACGGCACGCCGTTGGCCAGCGTGCCGCTGCGCGTGGTGGCCACGATCGATCCGAGCGGCGCGAGCGAGCGCAGCAGCTCCTGTCCGACCTGTCCGTTGGCGCCGAACAGCAGCACGGTCACGGGGAATATACCGGCAGTCGGTCCGCGGCGATGTCCTTCAGGAACGGCGCCTGCTCGTCCTTGGGAGACAGGGAGGGGGCACTGACCGGCCAGTCCACGGCCAGGTCCGCGTCATTCCAGCGCACGGCTGCATCGAACTCCCGCAGATATACCTCGGTGCACAGGTAGCTGAAGATCGCGCGTTCGGAAAGCACGGCGAAACCATGCGCGAATCCTTCCGGTATCCAGAACTGGCGCTTGTTCTCGGCGCTAAGCAGCACTGCTTCCCAGCGCCCAAACGTGGGCGACCCTTGGCGGATATCCACCGCCACGTCGTATACCTCACCTTCCAGCACGCTCACCAGCTTGCCCTGCGGGCGCGGCCACTGGTAGTGCAATCCACGCAGCACGCCCTTGGTCGAGGAAGACACGTTGCTCTGCACGAACTTCGTCGGCAATCCCAGTTCGCCGAAACGAGCGGCATTCCAGGTTTCAAAGAAGAATCCACGGTCATCCCCAAAAACCGCAGGCTCGAGTACCACGCAGCCCGGAAGGGTCGTCTCGATTACTTTCACCGCACCACACCTCGTACTGCCAGTTTATGCAGGTATTGGCCGTAGCCATTCTTGATAAGGGGCGCCGCCAGCGCTTCCAGCTGGGCAGCGTCGATCCATCCCTGGCCGAATGCAATCTCTTCGGGACAGCAAACCTGCAGGCCCTGCCGGGTCTGGATCGTTTCAATGAAGTTGGAGGCTTCCAGCAGGGATTGGTGGGTACCGGTATCCAGCCAGGCAAAGCCACGGCCCAATGCTTCCAGTTGGAGCTGGCCATCGCGCAGGTAGCGCTGGTTGAGATCGGTGATTTCCAGTTCGCCTCGCGGAGATGGCTTCAACTCGGCTGCGTAATCGCTGGCGTTGCCGTCGTAGAAGTACAGGCCAGTGACCGCATAGTTGGAGCGCGGACTGGCCGGCTTCTCGACCAGGTCCACGACCTTGCCCTGCTTGTCAAACTCGGCCACTCCATAGCGCTCAGGGTCGTTCACCCAGTAGCCGAACACAGTGGCGCCCTGCTGCCGCTGGTCGGCACTGTGCAGCACGTCGGTCAGGCCGTGGCCATGGAAGATGTTGTCGCCGAGCACCAGGCAACTGGGTTTGCCGTCGACGAAGTCACGTCCGATCAGGTAAGCCTGGGCCAGTCCGTCTGGACTGGGCTGCACCGCGTACTGGATGTTCATTCCCCACTGCGACCCGTCACCAAGCAGTGCCTGGAAGAGCGCCTGCTCGTGTGGCGTGTTGATGATGAGGACATCCCGTATCCCCGCCAGCATGAGCACACTGAGCGGATAGTAGATCATCGGTTTGTCGTACACAGGCAGCAGCTGCTTGCTGACGCCCTTGGTGATCGGGTAAAGCCGGGTTCCCGAACCACCGGCAAGAATGATGCCTTTACGCTGGGTCATGTCCTTCCTTCCTTGATTCAAGCCGCAGTGCCGATGCGCTGCAGGCGGTAGCTTCCATCGAGCACGCCATTGACCCATTCCTGGTTGTCCAGGTACCAGTCGACGGTGGACGCAATGCCCTGGTCGAAGGTGTATTTCGGCTCCCAGCCCAGCTGGTCCTTGAGCTTGGACGCATCAATCGCGTAGCGGCGGTCATGCCCGGGCCGGTCGGCCACGTAGGTGATCTGGCTGCTACGCGGCTGACCATCTTCGCGCGGCCGGCGCGCATCGAGCAGTGCGCAGATTGCGTGCACCACTTCGATGTTTTCCTTCTCGGAGTTGCCGCCCACGTTGTAGGTTTCCCCGACCTGGCCCTTGGCCAGCACGGTGCGGATCGCTTCGCAGTGGTCGGACACAAACAGCCAATCACGCACCTGCTTCCCGTCGCCGTAGACCGGCAGGGGCTCGCCGGCCAAAGCCTTGGCGATCACAAGCGGAATGAGCTTTTCCGGGAAATGGTACGGACCGTAATTATTCGAGCAGTTGGTGGTCAGCACCGGCAGTCCGTAGGTGTGGTGGAACGCCCGCACCAGGTGGTCCGAAGCAGCCTTGGACGCCGAATAGGGCGAATTGGGAGCGTAGGGGGTGGTTTCACTGAACTTGCCGGTTTCGCCAAGGGTGCCGTACACCTCATCGGTGGAGACGTGCAGGAAGCGGAAGGCCGCGCCCTTGTCCGCAGGCAGCGCTTTCCAGTAATCGCGCACGCTCTCGAGGAGGCCAAGGGTACCCACCACGTTGGTCTGGATGAATGCGCCGGGACCATCGATCGAGCGGTCGACATGGCTTTCTGCGGCGAAATTCAGCACGGCATCGGGCTGGTGGTCGGCCAGCAGCTGCGCGACGAGGGCGCGGTCGCCAATGTCACCCTGTACGAAGAGGTGGTCCGGGTTGCCGTCGAGCGGTGCCAGCGTCTTCAGATTTCCCGCATAGGTCAGCGCATCCAGATTCACCACGCGCACGCCCCGGGCGACCGCTTCAAGCACGAAATTTCCGCCAATGAATCCGGCTCCGCCGGTAACAAGCCAAGTGGGCACTACCCGTTCTCCTGTTCGGTTTGGTCCATCGGACAGCCGGCTGGCGGCCCGACATCAGCCGGGAAGCATACAACGGCTGTGTAAGGGGCACCTGGCAACGAGAGGGCGAGCCGTTCATCAAACCCGCAACCCACTTGCCGTCCCAACCTGAACAATCAGCCCTTTACTTGAAGCAGCCAGACCTTGATGTCGGGCGGGAGCAGCTTCATTGCTGGGCTGGCCGCAGTAAGCGTGGCAGCCACCAAGGCGGCCTTGATTGGGGAGACATTCCTGTCCGTCCGTATCCTGGCATATAGCCCGTGCGTGGAAATCGAGGGCAGCGTACGTGCGGCAGCGACCCTCATTCCGGCGTGACCTGCAATCGCTTCCATGCTGCGGTCATCAAGATAATGCACATGCGGCGATGGGAACCCCTTCTGCCACATGCGATCAAAAGTCGCCGGCATACCAAGCCTGGCCATTATCCTGGAGGTACGATAAAGAACCCCCGTTCTCGACGGCGCATTCACGACTACCCAACCGCCCGGTTCGAGATGGCGCACGCAGGCCTCGAGCGCAGCGCTGATGTCAGGAATATGCTCCAGCACATCATTGAATACAATGACGTCAAAGCACTCATGTGAAGCCAGGACGTCGGGAAAGAATCCTCTCCTGACTGGCAATCCCCGCTTCTCTGCCGCGTCGGCCACACGCGCGTCCGGCTCAATGCCCGTCCCCACGAAATCATCCCTGCCAGCCTCTAGAAACCATCCGTGCGCACAGCCGACATCAAGCAGGGTGGGGCGACCGCCGCGCGCCGCTCGTACCCGACACACCAGATCGGCCTCCAGAATCTCGAAGTTCCGCTGGCGCAAGTGGCCGAGCCCTTCTTCTCGCATCGCTTCGTCGACCACGGCGGTGATGCCGTGGGTATCGATATCCACGCTCAGCGTGCTGCCCTCGTAAGTGCAGTGCTTGCAAGCGAGATGCCAATCCTGCAGGCCAACGTCAAGCGGTTGATGGCATGCAGGACATTTTCGGCCTACCTCGCTCGTTGCGGTTTCCATCTTCGTCACTCCGCCTCCCTTGCGCTGCCTGCAGCGCGGCCGTGGCGCATTTTGTCTGGATGGAGGCCATCGCGCTACTGGCGATGGCCCCAAGATGAGATCACAACGCCCAGCAGGATGACTCCCCCCCCTATCCACGTTTGCGGGCGAATGGGCTCATGCAGCAACCACCATGCGAAGGCGGGAACCAACAGAAACGTCAAACCATAGAACGGGAAAGCCATTGATAGCGGCACACGCGCCAATACTGCAAGCCAAAGCATTGTCGCGGCGCCGTAGACGAATAGCGCAATGATCAAAGTGCCGGACAGAAAGCTGGCAGGCCGGGCAAGGGACAGGTGCCCTGAGGCCTGCTTGAACAGGACCTGTCCGCAGGCAAGCATGGCCAGGGTCACAACGATCATCGCGATCACGGTCGGGGTCAGGGCGGAATCGGGGCGAGGCATGGATCATCCTGGGCAGGGCGCCGAAGCACGAAGGGAGCATACACCGCGGAGCAGCACCATACGCATTCGCATGGTGGCCCGGAGCCAGTTAGAATCGCGATCCCACCCCCGAACCGGTTGCCCCCAGGCAGACCGGCGTTCTCCGTAATTCAAGGATTCCGCACCAGATGAAAATCCTCGTCGCGTACAAGCGCGTGGTGGACTACAACGTCCGCATTCAGGTCAAACCGGACGGTTCCGGCGTGGTCACCGATGGCGTCAAGCTGTCCCCCAACCCCTTCGATGAAATCGCCCTGGAAGAAGCCCTGCGCCTGCGCGACAAGGGCATCGCCACCGAGGTCGTGGTCGCCACCATCGCCCCGGCCGATGCCCAGGCGCACCTGCGCAACGGCCTGGCCATGGGCGCCAACCGCGCCATCCACGTGGTCACCGACCAGGCCATCCAGCCGCTGACCGCCGCGCGCACCCTGCTCAAGCTGGTCGAGAAGGAACAGCCGGACCTCGTCATCCTGGGCAAGCAGGCCATCGACGACGACGCCAACCAGACCGGCCAGATGCTGGCCACGCTGTGGGGCCGCCCGCAGGCGACCTTCGCCAGCAAGCTTGAGATCGCCGATGGCAAGGCCACGGTGACCCGCGAGGTCGACGCCGGCCTGGAAACGCTGGAAGTGGACCTGCCGGCGGTGGTCACCACCGATCTGCGCCTGAACGAGCCGCGCTTCATCAAGCTGCCCGACATCATGAAGGCCAAGGCCAAGCCGCTGGAGACCCTGCAGCTGGCCGACCTCGGGGTTGAAGCCGCTGACACCTTCAAGACAACGCAGTACGCCGCGCCGTCAAAGCGCAGCAAGGGTGTGATGGTCAAGGACGCGGCCGAACTGGTTGCCGCACTCAAGCAGAAGGGGTTGCTGTAATGACCAAGATCCTCGTTGTTGCCGAACACCATGACGGCAAGCTCAACGCCGCCACCGCCAAGACCGTGAGCGCGGCAGCCGCCATCAGCGGCGCCAGCATCGACGTGCTGGTGCTGGCAGCCGACCCGGCCTCCGTGGCCGCCCAGGCCGCAGAACTGGCCGGCGTGGCCAAGGTCCTGACCGTGGCCAACCCGGCCAATGCGCAGGCGCTGGCCCAGGTGTTGGCCCCGCAGATCGCGCAGCTGGCCAAGGGCTACACCCACGTGTTCGGTCCTTCGACCACCTTCGGCAAGGACCTGATGCCGTGCGTGGCCGCCCTGCTGGGCGTGAACCAGGTTTCGGACCTGATGACGGTTGAAGGCAGCCACAGCTTCAAGCGCCCGATCTACGCCGGCAACGCCATCATCACGGTGGAGGTCCCGGCCGACCAGATCGTGGTCGCCACCGTGCGTGCGGCCTCCTGGCCGGAAGCGGCCAAGGGCGGCAGCGCCCCGGTCGAGGCCGCCAGCGTGGACGCCGCCCTGCCCTCGCACACCCGCTTCATCGGCCTGGCCGCCGGTGCCACCGACCGCCCGGACCTGCAGAGTGCCAAGCGCGTGGTCTCCGGTGGCCGTGGCGTGGGTTCGGAGGAGAACTTCAAGGTGATTTTCCAGCTGGCCGACAAGCTGGGTGCCGCCGTGGGTGCCTCGCGCGCCGCCGTGGACGCCGGCTATGTCCCCAGCGACCTGCAGGTGGGCCAGACCGGGAAGATCATCTCGCCGGAGCTCTACGTGGCCGTGGGCATCAGCGGTGCCATCCAGCACCTGACCGGGATCAAGGACGCCGGCACCATCGTGGCGATCAACAAGGACCCGGATTCGCCGATCTTCGAGATCGCCGATATCGGGCTGGTGGGGGATCTGTTTACCCTGCTGCCGGAGCTGGAAGCTGCACTGTAAATAGGATGTGAAAACCGGGCCGCGTATCCAATGGTTGCGCGGCCCTTTTTGAGGGTGGGCCTGGATCGCCCTTTCTGGCCGGATTCGCCACGCGCTCATCAGAACGCTGTAGCTATAATCGGCGGTCAACCCTGTAAGGACTGCATTGATGACGCTCCCCTGTTTCAAGGCATACGACATCCGCGGCCGCGTTCCGGAGGAATTGGACGCTGCCCTCGCCGAGCGCATTGGCGCCGGCACCGCGTCCCTGCTGGGGCCGGGTCCGGTCGTGCTGGGACGCGACATCCGCCTGAGCAGCCCGGAGCTGCAGGCCGCGCTGGAAAAGGGCTTCACCGCTTCCGGGCGCGATGTGATCGACATTGGCCTGTGTGGCACCGAGGAGGTTTATTTCCAGACCTTCCATCGCCAGGCAGCGGGTGGTGTGATGGTCACAGCCAGCCATAATCCGATGGGCTACAACGGCATGAAGCTGGTGCGCGAGCATGCACGCCCGATCAGTGGCGATACCGGCCTGTTCGATGTTCGCGACTTCGCTGCCGGCACTGCCCCCCTGCCCGCAGGTACCGGGCAGGTGCGCAGCGATACCGACAAGACCGCTTACATCCAGCATCTGCTGGGGTACGTGGATGTGTCGCAGCTCAAGCCGCTGAAGATCGTGGTGAACGCCGGCAACGGCGGCGCCGGCCTGGTGATCGACGAACTTGCCCCGCACCTGCCGTTCGAGTTCGTCCGCATCCAGCATGAACCCGATGGCTCCTTCCCCAACGGCATCCCCAACCCGCTTCTGCCTGAAAACCGTGCGGCGACCGCCGATGCGGTGCGCGCCCACGGGGCCGACTTCGGCATCGCCTGGGACGGCGATTTCGACCGTTGCTTCTTCTTCGACAGCCGCGGCGAATTCATCGAAGGCTACTACCTGGTCGGCCTGCTCGCCGTCGCCCTGCTCAAGCGCAGCCCCGGCGGCAAGGTCATTCATGACCCGCGCTTGACCTGGAATACCGTGGAAATGGTGGAACAGGCCGGTGGGGTGCCGATCATGAGCAAGACCGGCCACGCGTTCATCAAGGAGCGCATGCGCGCCGAAGACGCCATTTACGGTGGCGAAATGAGCGCGCACCATTATTTCCGGGACTTCGCCTACTGCGACTCGGGGATGATTCCGTGGCTGCTTATCGCGGAGCTTGTTTCTCAGACCGGCACCTCGCTGGGTGATCTGGTGGCCGACCGCATGAAGGCCTTCCCGTGCAGCGGTGAGATCAACTTCCGTGTCGAAGACGCCAAGGCCACCGTAGCCCGCGTGCTGTCGCACTACGCCGAGCAGTCGCCGCAGCTGGACCACACCGACGGCGTGAGCGTGGAGTTCGACAGCTGGCGCTTCAACCTGCGCAGCTCCAACACCGAGCCGCTCCTCCGGCTGAACGTCGAAACCCGTGGCGATGCCGCCCTGCTGCGCGCGCGGACCGAAGAGCTGACCGCCTTGATCGGCGGCCAGGCTCCCCAACACTGATTCAGGACGATCTTCATGTTGCCCATTCTCCCCGTCATCCTTTCCGGTGGTTCCGGCACCCGCTTGTGGCCGCTGTCTCGCGAAGCCTACCCCAAGCAGTTCCTGCCGCTGGTGGGCGACGCCACGATGCTGCAGGCGACCTGGAACCGCGTCGCCGCCATCGCCGGCAAGGCGCCTATCGTGGTGGCCAACCAGGAGCACCGCTTCATGGCGGCCGAGCAGCTGCGCGAGTGCAATGTCACTCCGCAAGCGCTGATCCTCGAGCCGATCGGGCGCAACACTGCGCCGGCCATCGCCATTGCCGCACTGCAAGCGCTGGCCGCCGGTGAAGATGCCTTGCTGCTGGTACTTCCGTCCGACCACGTGGTCCGTGACGACGCGGCCTTCCACGCCGCCGTCAAGCAGGCCGCTGCGGCCGCCGACGCCGGCAAACTGGTCACCTTCGGGATCGTGCCGACCGCGCCGGAAATCGGCTACGGCTATATCAAGGCGCAGGCGGGTTCGGGCGTGCATGCCGTCGACCGCTTCGTGGAGAAGCCGGATCTGGCCACCGCACAGCAATATGTTGCCTCCGGTGAGTATTATTGGAACAGCGGCATGTTCCTGTTCAAGGCCTCGCGGTATCTGCAGGAACTGGAAGCACTGCAGCCGGCTATCCTGGCCGCCTGCCGCACCGCTCTTGAAGGGGCATCGCGCGACAGCGATTTCATCCGCCTGGATGCGGACGCGTTCGCATCCAGCCCCAGCGACTCGATCGATTACGCCGTGATGGAAAAGACTGCCGATGCGGCCGTGGTCCCGCTGGATGCAGGCTGGAATGATGTCGGCTCCTGGTCGGCGCTGTGGGAAGTGTCGGACAAGGATGCAAATGGCAACGCCTGGCACGGCGATGTGATCGCATTGGACTGCAGCAACAGCTATGCCTACGGCAATCGCCTGATCGCGATGGTCGGCCTGGAAGACGTGGTCGTGGTGGAAACCGACGATGCCGTGTTCGTTGGCCACAAGGACCGCGTCCAGGACGTCAAGGAAATCGTGGGTCGGATCAAGCGTGACGGGCGCAGCGAAGCGGCCGCGCACCGCAAGGTATATCGCCCGTGGGGCGCCTACGATTCCATCGATAACGGCGCGCGTTTCCAGGTCAAGCGCATCACGGTCAAGCCAGGCGCGACGCTGAGCCTGCAGATGCACCACCACCGAGCAGAGCACTGGATCGTGGTCAGCGGCACGGCAGAAGTGACCCGTGGCGAAGAGGTGATCCTGCTTACCGAAAACCAGAGCACCTATATTCCGCTGGGCGTGACCCACCGCCTGAAGAATCCCGGCAAGTTGCCACTGGAGCTGATTGAAGTACAGTCCGGCAGCTACCTGGGCGAGGACGACATCGTGCGTTTCGAAGATCAGTACGGGCGCGCCCCGGCCTGATCTTCGCGTCCGCGCCCTACCCTTTGGGGTGGGGCGCTGTTGGGCCGGTCCGCAAGGCGCTGGTGCTTCTGTAACCGGAGATCCCTCGGCTTCCCGAGGGCAGGAGATTAATCTTGCCGGCGCGGCACCAGCACGCCCGTAAGGGGTCGGCGTGGCACCGATGCGATGTCGTAGCCCAGGAAGGCGAGCAGGAACTGCAGGCCGGAGACGGCCGCCACCGTGGCGATCATAACCGTGCCCAGAGGAGTGGACACTCCGTCCTGGGCCGAGTGCCACCAATGCCAGCCGCCGAAGGTGGCAGCCAGCAGCAGCAGGCCCAGCGCGGCCACCAACTCGAACGACGCCAGCGACAGGTCGCGCAGGAAGTAGTTGTAGCCGATCCGCTTGAAGGTGTTGCGGGCGTGTTTGAACGCGAATTCACCCAGGATCTTTCCGACCTTCAGCCCGCTTTCCTCGTCCCCGTAACGCGCATCCATCGGAATATCGACCACCACGGCCCGCATGGTATTGAGACGGAACAGGATGTCGGTCTCGAAGAAGTAGCGGCGGCTGATCTGGTCCATCGGAAGGTGGCTGGCAACTGACGTACTGATGGCGGTGTAACCGTTGGTGGGATCGAACAGATCCCAGTAGCCGGTGGAAGCCTTGGACATGAAGCTCAGGCCCAGGTTGCCGACCCGCCGCAGCAACGGCATCTGCTTGATCTGGCGGAGATCCCAGAACCGGTTTCCCTTCGTGTAATCCGCCTCTCCGCGCAGGATGGGTGCGACGAACTGGGGTAGCAGCGCCGGGTCCATCTGGCCATCGCCGTCAACCTTTACCACCACCGAGGCCCCGTCGACGATGGCTTGGCGGTAGCCGGTCATTACCGCCCCGCCCACCCCTTGGTTGACCTCGTGGCGAAGCACGCGCACGCGCGGATCAGAGATGTTGGCTTCGATGAAATCGCCACTTCGCTCCGGGCAAGCGTCGTCAACGCAGTAAATCAGCGCCACTTCGCTGCCAATCGCCGCGACCACGCCGGCGATGTGCCGGGTCACCTTGTAGCTTGGAATCACGACGGCGATACGGGACGGTGCGGAAGGAGAATTCATCGATAGATCCAGTGCTTTGATATGAAAAAGCTCAGCAGGGCAAGTGCGGCGTCACCGGCCGGCTTGACCAACCAAGCCCAGCCAAGGCCCGCCTTGTCGCCGACGATCCATACGATCGTTGAACTCAGTACGCTCAGGACGATCCAGGTCACCACGAACCGGATCATCTGCTTGCGTCCCAGCCCACTGCCACTCGCGAAAGTGTACTTGCCGTTGAGCCAGTATCCGAATCCAGCACCGCCCGCCCGAGCAATCAGGTTGGACGGCACCACCCCTATACCCGCCCACGACAAGACCACGAAAAGTGCCCAGTCGACACCCAGCTGGATGCCACCCACGAGGCCAAACCTACCAATTTCTCCCGCCAGCGACGTGAGCGCCTTGGCGCTCAGTCGCAACGAAAAGCTGCGTCGTGGCGATACTTCACGGACCATGCTCAACCAACGGTCAGCACACGCGACGGACCAAGCGTGCAGGCCACGGCCTTACCAGCATCGCCAATTACGAAGAAGATCTCATACGACCCCGGCGCAACGCCATTGAGTCGGATGCTGGAGGTCAGCCCTGCATTTGATGGCGACGCCGCCGCGAACTGCGGCGCGGCGCTGACATCGGCGCGTTCCGAGCGTTCGGCAGGAAAGTACACATCCGTCCCGCCCGGCGCCAAGCTGTGCAGACGGATCGAGCCGGCGCGCTGCGCCTTGGTGCCTGTCTCCACCGCCCAACCGGCGATGCGGATGGCATCTCCTGCACTGGCTCGCCAGCCATTGTCGCCTGCAGTCGCCCCTTCCAGGACGTCGAGATAGCAAACCAGCGACGGATCGGTCACTGCGCTGGACATCCACGATGGAACCGTTGCCAAGGCGGGGTTGCCCGCCGGCTCCGCCGACTTGGCAGCATCATTGGGCGACATGCTGGGCGGGGCCTCAGTGGCGCTGCAACCGGCAAGGCCGGCCAACAACAGGGCGATCCACGGCAAAGTACGCATCACGACTCCTTGATCAGTTTATTGAACAGTTTGATGTGACCTGCAACCTGGTTCTGCAGGCTGTAGCGGGCCGCACGTTCGCGACCAGCATGCACCAGTTCCTGCGCGTAGGCGCTGTCCTGGGATATCCGCTCAAGTGCACGGGTCATCTCAGCCGGATCCAAAGGATCCTGCAGCAGCAGGCCCGCGCCCTCGGCGATTTCCTGCAGCGAACTGTTGGCCGAGGTAATGACCGGCGTTCCACATGCCATGGCTTCGACCACGGGCAGGCCGAAACCTTCGTACAGCGACGGGTACACGAACGCCTTCGCGCGGCTATACAGCGCCGGGAGGTCCTGGATCGGCACGTACCCGAGCACTTTGACCTTGGAGCCGGCGCTTTTCATGACCTTGCGCAGGTCATCGTTGAGCCAGCCCGAGGCACCCACCACCACCAGCGTTTCCGGACCGTCGTAGCTCAGCATCGCCTTGAGAAGCGTTTTAAGATTCTTGCGCGGCTCGATGCTGCCGACGTACAGGAAGAACGCGTCAGGCAGGTCGTAACGCTGGCTTACGCTGTGCATCTGCGACTTCGACGCCGGCTTGAAGGTCGCCGGATCGATTCCGCAATGGATGGTATGCACGCGGTCTTCGGCCACCTTGTAGTGCTTGATGAAATCGCGACGCGAATTCTCAGAGACCGCCACGAAGCTTGCACCAGCCTGCACTGCCCGTTCGAAGTTGCTCGAACACAGGGCGATGTTTTCGGCGGTGTGGTACGCCGGATGCGACAGGAACGTGGTGTCGTGCACCACCATCACCGCGTTGGCACCCACACCGGCCGGGAACACGTTGCCCGCGCAATACACCAGATCCAGGCCCGGTACGAAATGGTCGGCGTCCTTGAACGCGGGCAGCGGGCCGCGGTACAGCGTCATGCCACTTCCCAGCCGTGTCTGGAGGCCGGACGGTTTACCAGCTGCGTACTCGGGGTGCACGAAGTCGCCGAATCCAGGCAAGAGCAGGTAATCGCGCGCTCGACCGGTCTCGGCCTGGTGCTCGGACAGGCCCTTGGTCAGCATCGCGACATAGCGGCCCACACCAGAGACCTCACCGCCCATGGCGCGTGAAACATCAATGCCGATCCGGCTGCGGACTGCCGCAGGTACTTCAGGCAAGTCGGAACCTTGGGGATTGAGCGCGGCCAAGCGCGCGCGCATACGCTCGGAGGAGCGTTCGAGCGACCATAGCTCACGCACGTCCCGGGCCGCCTGCTCGCCCTTGTCACGGGTTTCCTCGGGGTGTTCGAAGGCGTAGCGCAGCAGCGCGACCAGATGGTCTTCGTCGGGCAGCGCCCACTGGAAGCCATGGTAATAGGGGCACTTCGCCTCAGCCGGGGTGAGCGAAACCTGCAGTGGATAGCTGTTGTCCTCGTCCATGAAGGCCTGTTGGGCGCTCCAATAGCTTCCAATCACGGGAATACCGCATGCCATCGCCTCAAGCAATGGCATGCCCCAACCTTCCCCGCGCGTTGGCAGCACGAAGCAGTCGGCAGACCGGTAGAGCTGGGCCACCTGGTAATAAGGCACCGATTCATTGACCGAATACACGATGCGACCGCCGTCGGGGTCAAGCTGCAGCCCCCGGATAATGGCTTCCGGGTCCACGCCCGGGTCGCTATTGGAGTACTTGCAGATCAGCACCACCGGGTCAGTGCTGCGGAAGGCACGATTGAAGGCACGCAGCAGGATCTCGGGCGACTTGCGTTCACCCCACTCGAAGATCGAAAGGAAGGTAAAGACGCCTTCGATCTTCATGCCGCGGATACGCGGGTTGAAGTGATTGGTGTCGATGAGCGCCAGGGGCATCACTTTCACCGGCACGGTCACGCCGCTGCGCTGGAAGGTCCACTTGTTGAACTCAGTCGGTACCCACAACTCGTTCATCGTGTTGCAGCCGTCCACCCATTCCTTCGGAACGCCGGTGGTCTCCAGCATGGTGTAGCCGATGCGGTAGCCCTCGGTAACACGATTGAAGGCATCAGCTTGCCCGTAGACCAGCCGCGGCACCTCCGCGCCGGGTACTTCACGCTGTTTGATGACTTCCAGCGTGTAGATGCCGGTGTTCTGGTTGCGCGATTCTGCGATGGGCAGGACGCTGTCGAGGCCGTACAGATACTCGTAGGAGACCGATACACCCGCGCTGTCAAGGCCACTGGCGATCTGCCTGGCGGTCATCGCATAGCCCACAGGGCGGAAGAAGGTCGAATGCAGGTGCACCTTGTACTGGTAGCGGGCGTCGAGCACGTCCTTCCACTTGCCCAGGAAGGTTTCCTTGGACTTGAGGAACATGTCGTTGTGGCTGACCTTGTTTACCGAGGTCGATCCATGCTCGCGATGGCGGATGGTAAGCGAACCGCAGTTCATCACCCGGAAACCGGCGGCGCGTGCCTTGAGGCAGTAGTCGGTGTCTTCGTAGTAGGAGAAGAAGTCCTCGTCAAGGAATCCGACCGCGTCCATTACCTCGCGACGGATGTAGACGCAGGCGAACACTACGCCCTCCACTTCGCGATCGTAAGCGTACTGGTTGATGTCCTTTTCGCCCGAGCCGAGCTGCTGTCCCCAGTAGCTACGGTCAGGGATGTAGGTGCCGGCGTGCTGGAAGTCTGCACCGTCCAGGCGACGGATGCGGCAGCCCACAACACCGACGCGATCTTCGCCGAAGGCGGTCGCCTGCAGCTTCTCGATCCAGTGCGGGTCGTCGATCTCGGTATCGTTGTTCAGCAGGATCACGTCCCGATCGGTGTCAATCAAGCGCAGCGCCGCGTTGTTGCCGCGCACGAAACCCAGGTTGTCGCCGTTGAAGATCGTGGAAATGCCCGGGATCTTGCCCAGGTACTCCACCGTCCCGTCTGTGCTGCCGTTGTCGACGACAATCACTTCAACGCGGGAGGTGTCGGTGTGCCGCAGGACGCTGGCCAAGCAGGGCTTGGTGTACTCAAGTCCGTTCCAGGTCAAGATTACAACCGAGACCGGGCGCGCTGCGCGCACCGAGTCGGAGGGAACGTGAATTGGGCTGTGCTCATTGCTCATATCAGTCGACCTTGTAAATGCTGCAGGTACCCGTGCCGGGGAGACGGGTTGCATGTGTCACTTGGATGCGCTCATCGGCCAAGACGTAGCGCGCGCTTGCCAGCGTGCGACCATCCACCACGCCACCGTCGGGCAGCATGCGCATGGCAACCGGCAGGTAGGGCAGGAAGAAGACGTTGTCGACCAGTTCGCGGCGACCGCTGGCCACCACGGCTATGCCACCGGGATCATGGGCGACCAATTCGTGCGCCAGCGCGCCGCACCGCGAATCGAACGCACCCGGGCTGCGGCTGAGCTCGTGCCAAGTGCCGGCGTTGGCCACCATCAGCCAGGTGACCAGCAGACCCAACTGAAGGGTCCGCCTGAACCAACCCTCGCGCGTGGCGGCGATCGCCAGCACCAGGACCACGAAACCCACCAGCCACCATCGCGTGAACCGGTACCACTGGGCTTCCATGCTATCCACCGTTGCACCGAACCAGGGCGACGCATGGAGCTTGAGCACCATCACGAACAGCAGCGCAGCGCCGACCACGCTCGCCAACACGCCCCAGTAGGCATACCACGCCAGCGCCGACTGTTCGCGTTCCGGGCGGGGAAGGAACAGCAGGATCAACAGCAGCGGGAAGGAGGAGAAGTAATAACGGCTGTGCCAGCGCCCAAGGCCACCCAGGTCGCTGGGGGAAATGCCGACGGTGAACACGATGGCCATGCCGATCGCGCCGGCCGTGGCGATCAGCAGGAACATCGTGGCCGTACGCGCCGGTGTGGGCGTGCGCTGGTTGCGCCAGGGAAGCAGAAGGGCGATGCCCGCAGCCAGTGCCAGCGAGAACGGGATCGAAAGGATGGTGAGGTGACCCAGCAGCAGCCCAGCCGCACCATGCAGGTCGGACATGATCGTGTGCTGCCAACCACCCAGGCGGTTGCCGTACATGCCCAGCCCATCAGTGGTCGGCGCCGACAGGCTGACCGTCACCAGCTTGAAGATGAGGTAGCTTGACAGCGGCGCCAGCAACCAGGTCGGGCGCGTCAGGAACTGACGCAATGTCCGGTCACGCAGCGCGACGATGCCCCATGTCATCAATGCGGCCATCAGCACGGTGATTCCGTTGAGGCGCACATTGAGCATCAGGCCGATCCAGACACCGAAAAAGATCGGCGCGGCGATGGAGGCAGGACGTTCCAACCAGCGTACACCCGCCCAGCAGGCCCACAGGTAGAGCGGGAAGTACAGCACCTCGGTGACCGCGTAGGCGGAGATGAAGACCCCCGGCAGCGCTATCGCGGCTACCGAGACCACCAGGCTCAGCCGGCCATTGAGGAGGCGACGCGCCATCAGGTAAGTCGGGACCAGTCCCGAGGCGACGATCAGCGCGTTGATCAACCGTACCCCGGTGTAGAACGAATCACCGATCATGAAACTCGGTGCGATCAGGTACGGGTACAGCATGTTGGGCAGGTTGGTCGCATGCTGGATCTGGTCGGGTAGCGGAATGCCCGACCGGCCACCGCCGGCCCAGATGCCCGAGGCGATCATCTTGTAGACGTACTCGTCACCGGACCAGTACGGCAGCAGTTGTGCGGCAACGAAGCGCACCAGCGCAGCGCCCAGCCACAGGGAGATCAGCAGCGACCACGGCACGCAGGCGGCGGGGACAGTGTCATCCTTGCGGGTCCAGTCAGCTACGGCGGCGACCAGCGCCACCCCGGCCGCCAGCAGAAGTGCCATCAGCAGGTGACCGACCCAGATCCGCCAAGCCGGTACTTCCACCACCCGAATGTCGCTGAGCAGCAACCCGGGCGGGCCGTCGTAGAAGATGCGCAGCGATACAGCCTCCGGTACGTCGTGGCCGACGTCCATGGTGTCCGACCAGTGCACGGACGTCTGGCCCGGCTGTGTGGCGAATGTACGTTCCTGGGCAGGATTGTCGTAGCCAGGCCCAAACAGATCGACCACTACAGCGGCAGGCGCCCCCGGGGCGGTATCAACGGAGAACGAGAAGGAATAGCGCTTGTCCGCATGCAGGCGGAACTGTCCCGCAAGCGAATGGGAAGGCTGGTCGCCTACGGCGCGGAAGCCATTGCCTTCTACGCGGAAGCCGTCCATCTGCACGCTTGCGGCTTGCAGCTGCGGGGCGTGTCTCGGGTCGGCCTGGAACGCGGCCCACCACCACACCAGCAACAGGGCCAGCGTCGTCGCAGCCGCTGCGAATGCAACGGCGGGGACACGACCCTGGCGCAGTCCGCTAAGTTCAATACGCTGTTTCACCTTGTCTTCCATTCCGTGCGTTCAGATGTGACGGTCAGGCCTGGAGACGGCGAAGATCCGCATCCACCATCGAGGTGATCAGCTGCTGGAGGCTGGTCTTGGGCGTCCACCCCAAGGCCTTCTGGGCCTTGGCCGGATTACCCAGCAGCACGTCCACTTCGGCGGGGCGCAGGAACTTTTCGTCGATGACCACGTGCTGCTGGTAATCCAGCCCGACGTGGGAGAACGCGATCTGGCACATGTCCCGCACGGTGGTGGTGATACCCGTGGCGATGACGTAGTCATCGGCCTGGTCCTGCTGCAGCATCAGCCACATTGCCTCGACGTAGTCCCCGGCAAAACCCCAATCGCGCTTGGCATCAATGTTGCCGAGGTGCAGCTTGTCCTGCAGGCCCAGCTTGATGCGTGCAACTGCATCGGTCACCTTGCGGGTGACGAATTCAATTCCGCGCAGCGGCGATTCGTGGTTGAACAGGATACCGCTCGATGCATGCATGCCATGGCTTTCGCGATAGTTGACCGTGGCCCAGTGGCCCATCAGCTTGGCGACGCCGTACGGGCTGCGCGGGTAGAACGGGGTGCGCTCGTCCTGCATCTCGGCCTGGATGAGTCCGAACATCTCGCTGGTCGACGCCTGGTAGAAACGTGCGTCCGGACGCACGATCCTAACTGCTTCGAGCATGTTGATCACACCGACGCCGTCGAGCTGAGCGGTCAACACCGGCTGCTGCCACGAGCTTCCGACGAAGCTCTGCGCGGCGAGGTTGTACACCTCGGTGGCACCCGAGAGCTGCATCGCGCGGATCAGCGACGAAAGGTCTGAAATATCGCCGTCGATCAGCTGGACCTGCTTGTCCACCCCCAGCTCGCGAAGGCGCCACAGGGTGTCGGTGCTGCGGCGGGCCAGCAGGCCATGCACGGCATAACCCTTTTCAAGCAGAAGCTTGGAAAGGTAGGCGCCGTCCTGGCCGGTGATCCCGGTAATCAATGCGGATTTGGTGCTCATTGGCTTCTCACTGATTGCAATATGTCGGTCAGCGTCTGATCGAGCTCGATCAGCGGTCGCCAACCCGTTTCCTGGGTGGTGGCAGACGGGTCGGCCACCATTCGTCGTTGTTCGGAGGCGCGCAGCCGGGACGGATCTACACGGATATCGGCCGATACCCCGGCCAACTCAAGCATGCGGCGCAGAATGGTCGCGACCGAACGCTCCACGCCGGACGCCACGATATACCTGGCTTGGTTGTTTCCCTGCTCGAGGATGGCTGCGTAGGCGGAAACCACGTCGCGCACGTCGCTGAAATCGCGAGTCGCGTCGATATCCCCCACCTCGATTATTGCAGGTTGGCGCCCCTCCTTGATGGCCACTACCTGATGAGCCAAGGAGGATACAACGAACCGGTCGCTTTGCCCCGGCCCAATATGATTGAAAGGACGGGCAACGAGCACCTGTGCGCCGGTCCTGCGGGACCATTGAAGGCAAAACTCCTCCGCCGCAAGCTTGCTGGACGCGTAAGGGTTGCCCGGCCGAGGCCAGGTCGACGCGTCAACAGGCAGCGAAGACTCATCGACCCTTCCATATACATCGCCTGAGCTGACGAAAAGGAAGCGGCCATTGAAACCCGCCGCATCCAGGGCCTGGATGAGGTTGAGCGTACCAATTACATTGATGTCGTACGTTTCACGCGGATTCTCTATCGCCCTGGGTACGAAGCTTTGTGCGGCCAGGTGAATCACCGCGTCTGGACGCTGCTCGGCGACAAAATCGGACAGCGCTTCTTCGTCACGAACATCCAAGCCGGAGGGAAGCACGACCGCATCACGAAGCCGACCGAATCGGCCTTCCGCGATGGCAGACAGCAAATGACGGCCAACGAAGCCGCCACCGCCGGTAACCAGGACTTTCGACGTCACGGCAGGGAAACCGACTTACGCGCCATGATTGCGTAATCTCGCGATGCATGCAGTGGCCTGACCAGCGCGTTGATCGTGGCGGCGCCTGGCACGTCCTCCGGCACGAAAGCAACTTCCGGTGTTCCACGTGCCTCGAAGAGCGGTCGGATATCGGATTGCACGAAACCGCGCGCCTGCACCATCCAGCGCAACATCTGCGGAGGCAGCGGGTTACGGTGCGTCGGATCCATGTAGAACGCCCACTGCGCAACCAGCGCATTCTCCGGGTTCGGCGTCTCTACGATCAGGCCGCCACCCGGCAGCAACACCCGGTGGACCTCATCGAGGAGATCGACCAACGTGCGGAACGTCAGATGCTCTGCGAGATGGAACAGCGTGACCATCCCGGTCGACGCGTTGGGCAATCCACGCAGCTTGGTCAGCGCGTCGGTGTACTCGACCTGCAGGCCCTTCTTCTCACACTCTTCCACGAACAGACCGTTTAGATCCACGCCCGATGCCTGGAGCCCTTCATCACGAAGCATTCCGAGCCACTCACCGCGACCACAGCCCAGATCGAGTATCGGCGCCGATGCGGAGCCAGCGCCGATATCCGCCACGAACTTGAGATAAGGGGCCAAACGCTCCCGAATCTGGTCCTGGGGACCACGGAACTTATCCTCGAACGCCGCGTAAAGATCATCAAGATCGGAGTCGACCGCAGACGCATCCACTGCCTGCACGGTCGTGACAGGAGCCGTTGCCACAGCAGCCTCGCGCGGCGGCGGCCGGTAGCGCGGCAATGCGTGCAGCGCCGCTACCTGTTCAGCCAGCTGCTGGGTAAGCACGTTGATACGCTGTCCCAACTCGTCAACCATTTCAGTACTGGGCAGGTTCTGCAGCGCTCGCTCCTGTGACTCCAGACGCATGCCTTGGTCAGCAACGACCTGGGAAATGTTGCCCTGGAAGAACTGCAGATCCCCGCTCACTGCAGAGATATGCGCATCCACCACCCGCGAATGCCGCGGCAGACGGACCAACGTGTGGCACCAGTGCAGCACCCACCCAAGCAGAGGAATCCGCCTCCAACTGTGGAGCTTGTACGGGATCAACAGCCCGTCGATATGCACCCCGTGACTGAGACCTTCGGGCGACCAGCGAAGGGCAGCCAGAATCTCAATCTTGGTTGCACCGCCTGAGCGCAGCGCCTCCAGATGCCCACGCGCGCTATCGTCCGGCTCACGGTGCAGGATAGCCTGGTAAGCGTGGGTGATGAACGCAAGGTCGTCATACGCCAGAAAATCAGCGACCACATACTCATCGCGCTTCTTGAAGTCAGCGGTCGGCGGCTTGAAGGCTGCGTTCGGCGGCGCGCTCGTAGCGCCAGCGACCACACTGGTGAGGCTGGCCGACACCGGGCCGCCCGACACGATGTCGCCGACGCCCAGGCGCATGCGCACGCGGCGCATCACCTCGTCGGCTGAAATCAAGCTTTCCTGACTGGATGACATCGATGGATCCTCAGATTATCTAGACGCTGTTTGGGGGCGACGCGGGCGGGCCGCGCTTGGGCGGGGCGGTTATTCGATGGATATCCGGGGGGGTATCCAGCTGGTCCCGATGAAATACTGCTTGTCCATGTTGGCCACGGAGAATACCAGTGCCATGTCGCGCCATTCATAATTATGGCCAAGATGGTCCTGTGCATCGCTCAACGCCACCGAGACAGAGTAGGTGCCGGGCCCGAGCATGGCGGTGAAATCGGCACTGAAGGTCAATGACTGGCCTACGACCGCACCCACCACTACCTGCTCGGTATGGTGGGTATTGGTACCGAAGATGGTCTGCCCGAGGCGGTCGCGGATCATGTAGCCGAACACCAGCTTCTCAACCGGCGCCGTTACGTTCACCCCCACGCGCAGGGTCACGCGCTCGCCTACCGACACATATTCGGTGGCCTCACCCTTTTCGTTGAGCAGGTGCACGCTGGCGATCGCCGCCTCACCCGTGCCTGAGGATATCGCCGCAGCGCCATCTTCTCGCACGGCAACGTTGATGGTGCCCTGCTCTTTCTGTGCAATCAGCGCGTTGTAGTAATCGATGACCTGCTTTGGATCCGCATCCAGAAGCAGCCTGCCGCCCTCGAGCAGGATCGCGCGATCGCACAATACCTGGACCGCAGTGGGATCGTGCGAAACGAAAAGCAGGCTGGTGCCCTGTTCGCGGAATGCCTTGATGCGGTCGAAGCACTTGTGCACGAAGTAGGCATCGCCCACCGACAACGCTTCGTCGACGATCAGCAGGTCCGGGCGGAACGCGGTGGCGACGCTGAACGCGACGCGCATCTGCATGCCGCTGGAGTACGTCCGCACCGGCGCATCGAAGTATTCACCAATCTCGGCGAATGCTTCGATGTCATCCATGGCGTCGGCGATGGCCTGCTGCGGGTGCCCCATCAGCCCGGCGGCGTGATAGACGTTCTGGCGCCCGGTAAGGTCGAGATTGAACCCCATGCCAAGTTCGAGGATCGCCGACACCTTACCCGTCTGCGTCACGCTGCCCTTCGTGGGCTGCGACGTACCGGTGATCAGCTTGAGCAGGGTGCTCTTGCCGGCGCCATTCTGCCCTACGATGCCCACGCTTTCGCCAGGGCCTACCGCGAAACTGATTTCTCGCAGAACCCAGTGCTGCTCCGCCGGCTTGACCGGCAGGCCGAACCAAGACATGAAACGCATCCACTCGCTGTTCCAGCGCGAGTAGCACTTGCCTACGCCGCGCACTTTCAACAAAGAACTCATAGGGCGTCCACCATTTCAGCGCTGGACTTGCGGAACATCACCAATGCCACACCGGCCAGCACGGTCGTGGCCAGCACCAGGCCACCCAGCTGTCCCCAAAGCGGCGGCTTGCCGTAGACGAGGACGTTCTGGTAACTGCTGACAAGAACGTAGAGGGGGTTGAACTTGAACCAGGCCTGGTAGCGCGCGGGCAGCGCATTGAGGTTGTAGACCACAGGTGTCAGCCAGAACAGCGCGTTCAGCACGACGGGAATCACCTGGCCGAGATCGCGCATGAAGACGTTGATCACGCCAAGCAGGGTGCCCAGGCTCATTGCCAGGGCCAGGGTCATCAGCACCAGTACCGGCAGCCAGATCGCGTTTTCGTCCGGGAAGTGACCAAGCACGGCGAACACACCAAAGATCGCCGCACACAGGAGCACGTTGTTCACCAGCATGGTGCCCGCGGCGATAACCGGCAGGCACAGCCGTGGAAATGCCATCTTCTTCATCAGGTTGGCGTTGTCGATGAAGAGCGTGAGACATCGCTGGATGGTTTCGGCAAACAGCGTCCAGAAGAGCATGCCTGCCATCAGATACAGCGCGTAGGCGTACTTGTTGTCCACCCCCGGCAGTTTGGCCGACAGCACTTCTGAAAGGATCAGCGCGAAAATCAGCACCTGCGCCAGCGGGTGGATCACCATCCACAGCCCGCCCAGCTTGCTGCGGGTGAAGCGCGCTCGCAGATCGTTCTTGATCGACGAGAGGATGAAGAATCGGTAGCTCCAGAGGGAGCGCAACACACTACTCATGGGGTTCCTGCTCCAGACAGACCGCGCGCTTCCGGCGACGCCGGCGCGGCCAAGGGGGTGGTGCCATCCAGGTATGCCGCAAGCAGCGCACCCGAGCGCTGCAGCGACATGCCATGTTCAATTTCCCGCTGCGCGCGGGCAACCCGGTCGGCCACGCCTGCAGGGTTATCGACCACCTGTTGCATCAAGGTAGCCGCGTGCTGGACGTCCGGCTCGGCCCACACTTGGCCTTCGGCGTGCGGGTACTCGCCTGCCTTGACCGGCACCAATGTGTAATCCACCAGCAGGCTGTTGCCTGCATTCATGAAATCCATGTTTCCCGACCAACCGGTAGCAATTACCGGCTTGCCCAGGCGCATGCACTCGGCCATGCCCAGCCCGAGCCCTTCGGCCCGATGCAGGGAAACGTAAGCATCGCAGTGACCCTGAAGCGCCTGGAGGTGACGAACATCAATGACGTCATCACGCAGCAGGATGCGAGCGTCGTTGCCAGCAAAGGCCAGCAGCTGGCGCAGGGCTTCCGGGTTGCGATGGCCGTTGCTGGACTTCACCAACAGCACAACGTCCTGCCGCTCCTGTGGAAACGCTGCGCGGAAAGCGCTGATCACGGCGCCGGGGTTCTTGCGCGCCACCGAGGAATTGCAGTCGAAGGTGCACAGGAACACGAAAGCATCGTCAGGCAGTCCGAAGTCCGCACGCTCAAGGCCGCTGGGCGCCGCATCCATCAAAGGGAACGGGATTCGGGTGACCGGCTTGTCGGTTACCGCGCGAAACGCATCGGCAACGAACTCCGTTGCGACGATGATCTCGTCCACGGCAGTCACCGCCTCGCGCCAGGCGTCTGGCACGCGCGGCAGTTCCCAGAACCAGCAGGCCACCACGCGCGTGGGCCGCTCCGCAACCCCTCGGGCCGCCATGGCTTCGCTGAAGTGGTCCGGATTAACGAACACCAACGTCGTGGCGAAGGCGCCCACGCCCGGCCGAAGGTGCGGCTCCAGGCTCCGGTCCCCATTGGCGTGCGGGACAGCCACGCGGGAATCCTGCAGGGAGATCGGATAGCCAACGGATATCAGCGCCTGACTGTAGGCACGCGCGCTTACCCCCAGCCCGAACTGGCCGCGCAGGTATCCCAGCACATTGACGCCCCGCCCCGTCGCCTCGGTAGGCGACGGGCAGATGCTCGACGGCGCTGCCTCGGGTAATGCCCAGCCAGGGCCACGGGCAAACCGCAGCCTGGCGCAAAGCCGCTGGTTGCGGCGCTGCGACAGCCATTCGCGCAGCATCCTGGGTAGCAGCGCACGGTAAAGTCGCGCCAGCAAAGGGACCGCAGGGCCACTCATCCAGGTGCCCCTTCCCGGCGCGTCCACGGCGGCAATGGAAAAGTCCACGTCAAGCTGCCAGCGCCCTTTCCAGATCCACCTGCAGATCCCCCAGCTCCTCCACGCCCACGCTCAACCGCACCAGTGCATCGCTGATGCCCAACTGCTCGCGGCGCTCCACCGGAATGGAGGCATGGGTCATCACTGCCGGATGGTTCACAAGACTCTCGACGCCACCCAGCGACTCCGCAAGGGTGAACAGCTCGGTGTTCTCGCAGAACCGCTTTGCCGCCTCGAATCCGCCCTTGAGCACGATCGACACGATGCCGCCGTAGCCGTTCATCTGGCGCGTGGCCAGTTCGTGCTGCGGGTGGCTCGGCAGGCCCGGGTAGATCACCTTTTCCACGGCCGGGTGCTTTTCCAGCCACTGGGCCAGGGCCAGCGCGTTGGCGCAGTGCGCCTTCATGCGCAGCGGCAGTGTCTTCAGGCCACGCAGGGCCAGGAAGCTGTCGAACGGCCCCTGCACGCCCCCGATGGAGTTCTGCAGGAAGGCCATCTGCTCGGCCAGCTCGGCGTTGTCGCCCACCACCACCATGCCGCCAACCATGTCCGAGTGCCCGTTGAGGTACTTGGTGGCCGAGTGCAGGACCAGGTCCGCGCCCAGCTCCAGCGGGCGCTGCAGCATCGGCGAGGCAAACGTGTTGTCCACCACCACGATCAGGCCACGGCGCTTGGCGATGGCCGCGACCGCGGCGATGTCCACGATCTTCAGCATCGGGTTGGTCGGGGTCTCGATCCAGACCATCTTCGTCTGCGGGGTGATCGCCGCCTCGAAGGCGGCCAGGTCGGTCAGGTCGACGAAGCCGAACTGCAGCCCGGCGGTGCGCTTGCGCACGCGCTCGAACAGGCGGAAGGTGCCGCCGTAGATGTCATCCATCGCCACCACGTGGCTGCCGGCGTCCAGCAGCTCCATCACCGTGGAGGTGGCGGCCATGCCCGAGGCGAAGGCGTAGCCGCGGGTGCCACCTTCCAGCGAGGCCACGCAACGCTCGTAGGCGAAGCGGGTCGGGTTGTGGGTGCGCGAGTACTCGAAGCCCTGGTGTTCGCCGGGGCTGGACTGCGCATAGGTGGAGGTGGCGTAGATCGGCGGCATCACCGCGCCGGTGCTCGGGTCGGGCGACTGCCCGCCATGGATGGCCAGCGTGGCCAGGGCGAGCTGGCGCTTGGAGTGCCCTGAGGCTGCAGAATCGGACATGGGGGTTCCCAGCAATTGAGAGCCCCAATCGGGGCCCACATTAAATGGAGCGGAAGTCTATCAGCGCCGGCTTAATCAGCCGTTGACTCTAATAAACACAGGTTCAGAGCCGAACGTCGGCCATCGCGCCCTTATTGGACGCGACGACGCAGGTAATTCAGCAGGTCGATCCGGGTAATCAGCCCCAGGAAGCTGCCACCATCCATGATGATGGCCACCTGGCCGCGGTCGAACACCGGCAGAAGGGCTTCGATCGGCGATTTCACGTCCAGCCGGTCCAGCTTGCTGACCATGGCGGTGGAGACCTTGTCGCGGAACCGCGACTCGTCCCCATACACATGCAGCAGGACGTCGCTCTCGTCGACGATGCCGACCAGCTGGTCGCCATCCATCACCGGCAGCTGCGACACGTCATACAGCTTCATGCGCTGGTAAGCGGTGGTCAGCAGGTCGTTCGGGCCGATCACCACGGTGTCGCGCTGGCCGTACGGGCGCAGGATCAGGTCGCGCAGGTCGCCGGTCTGCGGGCGCTCCAGGAAGCCGTTGTCCAGCATCCAGTAGTCGTTGTACATCTTGGAGAGGTACTTGTTACCGGTGTCGCAGACCAGCACCAGCACCTTCTTGGGGGTGGTCTGCTCCTTGCAGTACTTCAGCGCGGCCGCCAGCAGGGTGCCGGTGGAAGAGCCGCCGAGCACGCCTTCCTTGCCCAGCAGCTCGCGCGCGGTGTGGAAACTTTCGGCGTCGGTGATGGCATAGGCCTTGGTGACCCGGCTGAAATCGGCGATCGAGGGCAGGAAGTCCTCGCCGATGCCTTCCACCAGCCAGCTGCCCGACTTGTCGTTGAGCACGCCGTCATTGATGTATTCGGCCAGGATCGAGCCGACCGGGTCGGCCAGCACCAGCTCGGTCTTCGGCGACAGGGTGGAGAAGGCGCGCGACAGGCCGGTCATGGTGCCAGAGCTGCCGCAGCCGAACACGATGGCATCCAGGTCGCCGTCCATCTGTTCCAGGATTTCCGGGCCGGTGCCGAATTCGTGCGCGGCCGGGTTGTCCGGGTTGCCGAACTGGTTGATGAAGTACGCGCCGGGGGTTTCCTCGGCCACGCGCTTGGCCATGTCCTGGTAGTACTCGGGGTGGCCCTTGGCCACGTCCGAACGGGTCAGCCGTACTTCGGCGCCCATCGCCTTGAGGTTGAAGATCTTCTCGCGGCTCATTTTGTCCGGTACGACCAGGATGAGCTTGTAACCCTTCTGCTGGGCGACCAGGGCCAGGCCCAGGCCGGTATTGCCCGCAGTGCCCTCCACCAGCGTCGCACCCGGCTTGAGATCGCCGCGCTGTTCCGCCGCCTCGATCATCGACAGGCCGATGCGGTCCTTGATGGATCCCCCGGGATTGGCGCTTTCGAGCTTCAGGTACAGCTCGCAGACACCGGTGTCCAGGCGCTGGGCCTTGACGATCGGGGTCTTGCCAATGAGGTCGAGTACGGAGGAGTGGATTGCCATCGGGTCACATCGATTCGCGCCGCAGGGCGGCCGGACCCCCGATTATCCGACAGATGGTAGAGACACGCCATGCGTGCCTGGCCCCGAAAGAGCGACGCGGACGGCGCCCGTCGACGAGGAGACGGACGCCGCCCGCGGCGTTTGGCGGTGCCGGCGCTGGGCCGGCAGGTTCAGCGGCAGGTGCCGGGCGTGGGCCGGCACGATCAGGCCTTAGTGCACGGGGGAGGAAGACTCGTACATACGCAGCAGACGCTGCTTGGTGAGAAGCTTCTCACGCTTCAACTGGCCCAGAGTGAGGTCGCCTACCGGATTCACGCCCAACGCGGCATCCATACACTTCTTGTTCAACTTCTGGTGCCGTTCGTAAAGCTCTTTGAATTCCGGATCGCTCTTGCGGCGTGCGTCGATTTCACTCTGGGGCTGACCTTCAAACATGATGAACCTCCTATCGCGTCTACAGCACAAACAAGAACGCCCCGGCCGGTAAGGCACGGGGCGTTGCTTCGGGAGGAGCGCCGGCATCCACCGCGATCACGGCAGAACCCAGGCGCACGACCGGGGTTGCCCGGCCTGCAGACTGCTCTGGTTCGTGCCCTCGATGCATCGGCCCGGCCCTCCAATCGTCCGGGTCGCGGAAGGCCACCCGGACAATCGACCCTACGCCTGCCAAAGGGCCGGTTCAAGGGTTTCGTTTGAAATCGCCGGCGCGCGCCAGTCGGGGTTCAGGCTGAACGCGCAGTTCAACGAAATTTAAACAAAAACATAGGGTTGCGTCGGTTTTGGCCCATGTCACGACCACCGGTCGTGACCTCCCGGGAATGTCGACGATCGGGCCCTTTTACGGCGCGATAATGACCTCGGCCGACCGCGCCTTGGTGGCCGCCGCCTTCTTGCCGCTGACCTGCAGGCGGCTGGCGCTGACGCCGGCCCCCACCAGGGCATCGCGCAGGGCTTCGGCACGCTGCTGCCCTACCCCGGCGGCGGCATCGTAGGCCTCGATCCGGACCCGGCCCTTCTTGCCGATGTTGAGGTACTCGGCCAGCGCCTTGGCCTGGCCCTTGGCCCCGCCCGAGAGCGCGCCCTTGCCGCTGGCAAAGGCATCGCCGGCGAAGGTGAACACCTCGCCGCGGCTGTCGAACTTCGACCCCGGCAGCTTGTTGCCCGAGACCAGCTCGGCTTCTTCGCGGGCCAGCTTGGCCGCGTTCTGCTGGGCCGCGCTCAGCCGCGCGGTCTGCTTGCCGGCCACGCTGGTCAGCGCGGTTTCGGCGTCCTGGCGGGCCAGCGCCTCGGTCTCGGCGGCCAGGCGCAGGCGTTCGGACTCCTCGGCCTGGATCTGGGCCTGCACGCGCAGCCGCTCGCTTTCCTGGCGGGCACGCTGGGCATCGCGGCGGCTGGCTTCGATCAGCAGGTCGCTGCGGGTGCGCTCGAGGGTGGCCACTTCGCGCTTGGCCAGGGCGGCGCGCACGCTGGTTTCGGCGATTTCGACCCGACGGTCGGCCAGGTAGCGGGCCTGGTCGAGGTCGCGGCGCTTGGCATTGGCCAGCGCGGCGATGGCCTGCTGGGCCTGCAGGCGCTCATAGGCGGCCAGCTCGGACGCATCCGGGTTGGCCTGGATGGCCATCAGGCGCTGGGTGAGCTGGGCCACGGCCGGGTCTTCGGCGGCGCCGGCCAGCGGCGACAGGGCCAGGCCGATGGCCAGCAGCAGGGGCGGGATGCGCAGGGCAGCGACTTTCATCGGCGGTCCTCCCCGGCGAGCTGGCGTTCGAGCTGGGTCACCTCGTTGCGGCGCAGCTGCAGCTGGGCCGTGGCGGTGGCCTCCTCGCTGCGGGCGCGGGCCAGGTCGGCATCGGCGGTGGCGCGCACGGCCAGGGTCGGGGCGTTCTTGCGCTCGCGGCGGTCGCCCGCTGCGGCCTGGGCCTGTTCCAGGCCCTGGCGTGCAATGGCGATCAGGTCCGGGGCGTACTGGTCGGCGTCGGCCTGGGTGGCTTTGTCCACGGCCTGGCGGGCCTGCATGAGCTCGAGCGCGCCGTCCTGGGCCAGGGCCGTCCCGGCCAGTGCGAATGCGCACGCCATCACGCAACTCGTCAAAACTACATACGGGGTACGCCGCATTTGTGCGAAGCTAGGATTCATTGGGGGTGCCGTTCGCCTGAAGTAGGTGCGCGGCCATTGTCGGAAGCCTGCGGCGTGCTTGCAATGGCATGTCGCCGATTGTTGGGGAAACATTTCGCATGGATATCGGCTATTTCCTGAAGCTGATGACCGAAAAGAACGCTTCGGACATGTTCTTGACCACCGGCGCCCCGGTGTACATCAAGATCGAGGGCAAGCTGTACCCGCTGGGCAATACCGGGCTGCCGCCCGGGATGGTCAAGAAAATCGCCTATTCGCTGATGGACGAGGGCCAGGTGCCCCAGTTCGAACGCGACCTTGAGCTCAACATGGCCATCGCCCTGCCGGATGCAGGACGCTTCCGCGTCAACGTGTTCAAGCAGCGCGGCGAGGTCGGCATGGTGATCCGTGCCATCCGCAGCAAGATTCCCAGCATCGAAGAGCTCAACCTGCCCCAGGTCCTCAAGGACGTCATCATGACCCCGCGCGGGCTGGTGCTGGTGGTGGGCTCGACCGGCTCGGGCAAGTCGACCTCCCTGGCGTCGATGATCGACCACCGCAACAGCACCACGACCGGGCACATCCTCACCATCGAGGACCCGATCGAGTACCTGCACAAGCACAAGATGTCGATCGTCAACCAGCGAGAGGTCGGGCTGGATACCCATGCCTTCCACAACGCGCTGAAGAACGCGATGCGCGAAGCGCCGGACGTAATCCTGATCGGCGAAATCCTCGATTCGGAAACGATGGAGGCGGCCATCGCCTTCGCCGAAACCGGTCACCTGTGCCTGGCCACGCTGCACTCCAACAACGCCGACCAGACCATCGAGCGCATCCTCAACTTCTTCCCCGAGAGCGCGCACCGCAACGTGCTGATGAACCTCTCGCTGAACCTGCGCGCGGTGATTTCCCAGCGCCTGGTCAAGGGCCAGGATGGGCGCCGCCTGCCGGCCACCGAAGTGTTGATCAACACGCCGATGATCCGCGACCTGCTGCGCCGCGGCCAGGTGCACGAGATCAAGCCGGCGATGGAAGCCTCGCTGGAAGAAGGCATGGAAAGTTTCGACCAGTGCCTGTTCCGCATGGCCAAGGGCGGCATCATCGAGCAGGAAGAAGCGCTGCGTGCGGCCGATTCGCGCGATGGCCTGGCCCTGAAGTTCCGCCTGTCCGAAGGCGGTAGCGGCGAGCATGACCCGTACGCGGATTACTCGGCGGCGACCCCGGCGGCGATCACGCACGGCTTCTGACGGAATCGGCGCCCGGCAACGGGCGCCATGCGGTTTGGAACCGCCTGGGCCGGCCAACGGCCGGCGCTACCGGTATCCGAAGCCTTCGGTCGATTGATCCCGATCCCAATGGGCTCGTAACGGTTCGTAGCCCCGGCCGTTGGCCGGAAACCGCGCGCAGCGCGGCACAAGCGTCCGAACGCGGCACGGTTACCCATTGCGGCCAACCACCCGACGTTTAACGGCGCCGAAGCCGCCCATCACCCCGCGCAATCCACCTGGTTTTCAGGCCGCGCCGCATCGAATGCCGGCAAGGCCAGGCACGCCTCGTCGATCCGCACCAGGGTCGGGTACGGACCCAGATCCACGTTGAAGCGGCGGGCGTTGAACAGCTGCGGCACCAGGCAGCAATCGGCCAGGGTCGGTGTGTCGCCGTGGCAGAAGCGCCCGGTGTCCACCGACTCGACCAGCAGCCGTTCCATCGCATCGAAGCCAACCTGCATCCAGTGCCGGGTCCAGTCCTCACGCTCGGTCTGCGGCACGTTCCAGGTATCGCTGAAGAACTGCATCACGCGCAGGTTGTTGAGCGGGTGCAGGTCGCATGCCACCAGCTGTGCCAGTGCACGCACGCGGGCGCGGCCCGGGGCATCGTCGGGCAGCAGCGGCGGTTCCGGAAACACCTCGTCGAGGTATTCCAGGATCGCCATCGACTGGTGCAGCACCAGGTCCCCATGCACCAGGGTAGGCACCAGCTCCTGCGGGTTGAGCGCAGCGTACCCTTCGCTGTGCTGCTGGCCGCCGTCGCGGACCAGGTGCACCGGGGTGATCTGGTGTTCCAGGCCCTTGAGGTTCAGACCGATGCGCACGCGGTAGGCCGCGCTGGAGCGCCAGTAGCTGAACAACTCGATGCGGTCGGCCGGGGTGTTCAGGGCCGTGCCGCCTGTTCGATGCGCTGTTCGATGGCGCCGAAGATGCTCTCGCCGGCGGCGTCGAACATTTCAATGCGGACCACGTCGCCGAACGACATGAACGGCGTGCTCGGCTTGCCGTCGCGCAGGGTTTCCACGGTGCGCTGCTCGGCAAAGCAGGAGGCCCCCTTGCTGGTGTCCTCGTTGGCGATGGTGCCCGAGCCGACGATGGCACCGGCGCCCAGCGGGCGGGTCTTGGCCGCGTGCGCGACCAGCTGGGCGAAGTTGAACTGCATGTCCACGCCCGCTTCCGGCGCGCCGAACCAGGCGCCGTTGACGTGGGTGACCAGCGGCAGGTGCACCTTGCTGTCCTGCCAGGCCTCGCCCAGCTCGTCGGGGGTGACGAACACCGGCGACAGCGCCGAGCGCGGCTTGGACTGCAGGAAGCCGAAGCCCTTGGCCAGCTCGCCGGGGATCAGGTTGCGCAGCGAGACGTCGTTGACCAGGCCGACCAGCTGGATATGGCCGGCGGCCTGCTCGGCGGTGACCGCCATCGGCACGTCATCGGTGATGACCACCAGTTCGGCTTCCAGGTCGATGCCGTACTCCTCGCTGATCACCTTCACGGTATCGCGCGGGCCATGGAACCCGGCGCTGGTGGCCTGGTACATCAACGGATCGGTGTAGAAGCTTTCCGGCACTTCGGCGCCACGGGCGCGGCGCACGCGCTCCACATGCGGCAGGTAGGCGCTGCCATCGACGAATTCATAGGCGCGCGGCAGCGGCGCGGCCAGTGCCTGCAGGTCGATGTCGAACACCCCATCGGCGCTGCCGTCATTGAGCGACTCGTACAGGGCGTTCAGGCGCGGCGCCAGGTGGCTCCAGTCTTCCAAGGCCTGCTGCAGCGTGGCGGCGATCCCGGTGGCGCGCACACCATGGCGCAGGTCGCGCGAGACCACGATCAGGGTGCCGTCGCGGCCGCCTTCCTTCAAAGAACCAAGCTTCATGGGTGGAATATCCGGGATCGCAGGAAATAGGTTTCGAGTGTAACCAAATGCGCGGTCATGCCAAGTCGCAGTGCCGCAGAAGGAACATAAACCATCCGAATGCTGCTGATGTGGTCGCTCGCCAAGGTCGTCCGGCTGGGGCCGGCCGCTACGAATTGCTACGGGCGCCGGGGAGGCATGGATACGTCGGGAGTCGCTTGTTCAACCTGAACGGGGGATTTGGCCTTGTTCGCGCGGTTCCGCTACACTGTCGGGGTCTGCAGCGGCCGTCCGTTTCCCTTCGGGATCGCCGGCGATCGGGATTTCCGTCCCTCGCCCGCCCCCACTCCGACGCCATTCGTCATGCATTCCAGTCTGCGCACCGCGCCGGCTGCACCCAATTCTCGCAGCGCGGTTCACGGGAACGCTCCGAGTCAGCCGATCAACTCGATCTGCCTTGCGTCCGGCCATTCGGCCTGGCGTTACTTCGTCTTTGGAGCTTCCACCCGATGTCTTTTGAAAACCTGGGCCTTGCCCCGTTCCTGCTGCGCGCGTTGTCCGAGCAGGGCTATGAAAACCCCACCCCGATCCAGGAGCAGGCGATCCCGCTGGCCCTGGAAGGCCGCGACCTGCTGGCCGGCGCACAGACCGGTACCGGCAAGACCGCCGCGTTCGGCCTGCCGCTGCTGCAGCACCTGGGCACCAACCCGCAGGCCGTGAACGGCCCGCGCAAGCCGCGTGCGCTGGTGCTGGCCCCGACCCGGGAACTGGCTACCCAGGTGCATGACAGCCTGCGCGGCTACAGCAAGTACCTGCGCATTCCCAGCGCCTGCATCTACGGCGGCGTCGGCATGGGCAACCAGTTCGACGTGCTGCGCCGTGGCGTGGACCTGCTGGTGGCCTGCCCGGGCCGCCTGATCGACCACCTGGAGCGTCGCAGCGTCGACCTGTCGGGCATCGAGATCCTGGTGCTGGACGAAGCCGACCGCATGCTGGACATGGGTTTCCTGCCGTCGATCAAGAAGATCCTGGCCAAGCTGCCGCGCCAGAACCGCCAGACCCTGCTGTTCTCGGCGACCTTCGAAGAGAGCATCAAGCAGCTGGCCCTGGAGTTCATGCGCGATCCGGCGCAGATCCAGGTCACCCCGAAGAACACGGTCGCCGAATCCATCAAGCACTGCGTGCACCCGGTTGACGGCCCGCGCAAGCGTGACCTGCTGCTGCACCTGCTGGCCCAGGACAGCCGCGAGCAGACCCTGGTGTTCGGCCGTACCAAGCACGGCTGCGACAAGCTGGCCACGTTCCTGGAGAAGTCCGGCATCAAGACCGCGGCGATCCACGGCAACAAGAGCCAGGGCCAGCGCCTGCGTGCGCTGGGCGACTTCAAGGCCGGCCGCGTGACCGTGCTGGTGGCCACCGACATCGCCGCGCGCGGTATCGACATCAACGAGCTGCCGAAGGTCATCAACTACGACCTGCCGATGGTGCCGGAAGATTACGTGCACCGTATCGGCCGTACCGGCCGCAACGGCTCGACCGGCCAGGCGATCTCGCTGGTGGCCCAGGACGAAGCCAAGCTGCTGCGCCAGATCGTGCGCCTGCTGGACAAGGACATGGACATCCGCGACGTGCCCGGCTTCGAGCCGCAGACCCCGATCCGCTGGGGCAACAGCGCGCCGGGCAAGGCCGAAGTGCCGGGTGGCGATCGTTCGCCGCGCAAGCACGCGCGCCGTCCGCATGGCGAGGCCCCGCGCCACGCCCATGCCGGTGCCAAGACTGGCGGCGGCCAGCGTGACGGTGCCGGTCGCGGTGCAAGCCGTGGTGCCGGCAACGGTGCGCCGCGCGGTGGTGCGCCGACCGGCCAGCGCCGTGGCGGTGGTGGCGGCGGTCGCGGTCCGGGCGGCGGCAACCGCGCCGGCTGATCGTTTCGCCGGCTGCACAATGGAAAAGGGCGACGCATTGCGTCGCCCTTTTTTTTACCCGCGTGGCTTGGTCGGGTTGAGCAGGTTGCCGAAGAACACCGCGTTCAACAGCAGCCGCTCGGTGCCGTGCCAGTACTTGCGATGCGCCGGATCATCGGCGAACAGCACCACGTTGCCCTGCCCCTGCGGCGACACCAGCAGCCAGGCGCTGCCGGCCACGCGGCTGCGGTTGGCCTCGGACAGGTAGCCGTTCACCCGCGGTGACTCGTCAATGCGCACCACGGTCGAGAACGCATTGCGGCTGGGCTTGAAGCTGATCCCGTTTTCCTTGTTGATCGCCAGCTGGGTGCGCGGCAGCCCGAAGCCGAGCGGGTGGCTGGTGTCCACGTCGGCGCTGAGGATGTTGCCGCTCACCCGCTCGATGGCGGCGATGTCGCGCTGGTCGCCGAACGCGCGGCGCGCACCTTCGGGCTCCTTCTCTTCGGCACCCAGCACTTCATCGCTGAGCTTCTGCTCGATCGCCCACTTGGCCGCGCTGCCGTAGGTCACCAGCGAACCGCCGGCGTTGATCCAGCGCTTGAGCGCGGCCACCGCCGTGGCATCCACGCCGCTGTAGGTACCGCCGGACAGCACGATGGTGGTGTAACGGTCCAGGTTGACCTTGCCCAGCTGCGCCGGGTCCAGCTTGCTGGCCGGCAGCTGCACCTGCTGGTCGAGCAGGAACCACGCCGAACCGATCTCGGTGGCGCTCACGCCCTCGCCCATCACCAGCGCCACCGCCGGCCTGCGTAGCGATTTGACGCTGTCGCTGCCCAGGTCGATGCCGCTGCGGCTCTGTCCACTGGCCAGGGCGTGCACCTGCACGCCGCTGCTGCGCGCCGCTTCATCCACGGCAGCGAGCAGCGCGTCGCCCGCCAGCGTCTGCCCGGCCACCGGCACCACCACGCTGCCGCGCGCGAACGCCTGCTCACCCGACGCGGTGGCGGCGGTGAACGGCTGGAACGCGGCGCGGGTCAGCACGCCCTTGGCCTGCAGTGCGTACAGCGCGCGGCTGGCGTTGTAATCGCGCCAGTCGAACACGTAGGCATAGCCGGCCTGGCCACCACTCACCCCACCACGGGCGGCCTGCAGGCTAGTGATGCGCTCGCCGCCATCGACACGGCTGCGGCTGCCGGCGAACGCCACGCCGTAGGCCGGTGCGATGGCATAGGAGGTGCTGCCGTAGAACACGTCCCCCTTGATCGGCGGAGTCTCGGCGAAGATCGAATGCACCAGGCGGAACTGCGGCTGCGCGGTGGGCACCACGTAGGCACTGCCCGGCTCGAAGCGCTGGCCGTCCACGGTGACTTCCTTGCTCAACGCCTGCACGGTGATCTGGTGCTGCAGCAGCAGGTCAAGCAGGCGCCGGGTCAGGCCCGGGTCGTTGGCGTCGCCGAATACGAACGCCTTGACCGGCTGCTGGTTGGCCTGCTTCACGGCGGACTGGAAGAATTCCTTCTGCAGCTTCAGCAGCCCGTCGCGCTCGGTCACCGCGCCGCGTACGGTGCCCAGGCCGGTGGCGACCTGGTTGCGGATGGTGAACGGGAAAGTCAGCAGGCCATTGACCGATTCCTGCACGCGGCCACGCGAGCTGGCCTGTTCCACCGTGACGCCGACCGCACCATGGAAGTCCGGATAGGTCGAGCCGTACACCGGCGAGAAGTTGTCGAAATTCTCGCCGGTGTAGTACAGCGAGCCGAGCGCATCCAGTGCCTGCGCGTGGTACTTGGCCAAGGTCTTGTTGAACGCGTACGACGACGCCGGCAACAGCGGGCTGTGCATGCTCGCCGGCGACGGTTCGAAGTAGTAGGTGCTGTCCTTGCCCATTTCGTGGAAGTCGATCTGGACGTTGGGGTACCACTGGTGGAAGTAGGCGATCTTTGGCCGCGTGTCCTGCTGGGTCAGTGCGAGCCAGTCGCGATTGAGGTCGGTGAAGTAGTGGTTGGTGCGTCCCTGCGGGAAGGGCTCCACGTGCTCCTTGTCGGCCGGATCGGCCGATGCCGGCGACGAGGCATAGGCGTTGTGCCAGCTGGCCGCGCGGTCCCGGCCGTCCGGGTTCTGCGCCGGATCGAACAGCACTACCGCCTGCTGCAGCCACCTGGCCGTATCGGCACTGCGGTTGGCCACCAGGTAGTACGCGGTGAGCAGCGCGGCTTCGCCACTGGAGGTTTCATTGCCGTGCACGCTGTAGCCCAGCCACACCACCACCGGGCTGTTGCCGGCCGCCGACAGCGGCTGCGCCGGGTCGGCCAGGGTCACGTGCTGGCGGCGCAGGGTTTCCAGCTGTTGCTGGTTCTGCGCCGAGGTGACGGTGGCGATCAGCAACGGGCGGCCTTCATAGCTGCTGCCGATCTGCTCGACCTTGATCTTGTCCGAGTGTCTGGCCAGCTCGTTGAAGTAGGCCACCAGCTGGTCGTGCCGGGTGTAGCGGCTGCCGATCTCGTAGCCCAGGAACTGCTGCGGGGTGGGAATGGCCGGATCGAAATCGCCGCCCTGCGGGAAGAAATAGGCGCTCTGTGCGAACGCCGGCGCGGCCAGCAGCCACAGCGCTCCCACCACCCAGGTGATGGGACGCGACAAACCATGGAACAAGGACACAGCGAACCCCTCTTAGAAGCGGTAATCGAAGCCGACGGTGAAGTAGCGGCCGCGCAGGTCGTACTGGCTGAAGTCGTACGGCGCGCGGATGCCCGGGAACGAGGCGTCGTACGGCGGTTCCTCATCGGCCAGGTTCTGGATCTTCGCGTACAGGGTCAGCTTCTCCAGCCCGGTGTAGGCCAGGTACAGATCGAACTGGCTGTATGAATCCACCCGGTCCTGCACGGCCGTGGCCGCGGCACTGGCCTTCTGGTCGTAGCCGCTGGTGTAGTACCAGGTCAGCGCGGTGCGGAAATCGGCGTAGCTCCAGTCCAGCGTGGTGGTGGCCTTGTTCTTGGGCAGGGTGGCGCCGAGGTTGCTGCCGGCGTAATCCACCAGCGGGCCGCCGACCACGGTGGGGCGGCTGTAGTCGCGCACGTGGGTGAACGCGGTGGACAGCGAGAAGTCACCGGCCGCTTCGGTCGGGAAGCGCTGGCGCAGTTCCACGTCGAAGCCGGAGGTCTTGAGCTCGCTCAGGTTCTGGTAGCGATTGAACACCGCCAGCAGCTTGCCGCGCTCATCGCGGGTGACCGCGCCGGGCACATCGTTGGTGACCAGGGTCTGGGTGTTGTTGGTGCCGACCAGGTTTTCCAGTTCGATGCGGTAGTAGTCCACGCTCAGGCTGGTGTTGGACCACGGCGACAGCACCAGGCCCAGGTTGTAGCTCTTGGTCCGCTCCGGCTTCAGGTCGCTGTTGCCGACGGTGAAGAAGGTCGGGTTCTGTCGCGAGCCGGGCACGTCCGGGTCGCGCGGATCGATCACGCTGCCGTAGGCGATGCTGGTGCTGTTGGAGTTCTCCGACAGCGACGGCGCGCGGAAGCCCTTGGAGGCCGCGGCACGCACCAGCAGGATGTCGAACGGCTGCCAGCGCAGGCTCAGCTTGGGCGAGAATGCATCGCCGAAATCGCTGTAGTGGTCGGCACGCGCCGCGGCCTGAAGCTCCAGGCGCTCGGCCAGCGGCACATTCACTTCTGCGTAGGCGGCGGTGACCTTGCGCTCGCCGTGCACTTCGGCGATGGCCGGGCGGATCTGCAGGCCCGCATCGATCTGCCACGGGTTTTCGGAATCCAGCTTTTCGCGGCGCCATTCCAGGCCGGCGGCGAAGCCGATCGGGCCGGCCCAGGTGCTGCCCAGGCCGCCGGAGATCTTGGCGTCCACGCCCTGCAGCACGGACTCGGCCGGGCGCAGGGTGCTCAGGTTGATGCCATCGATCACCGACTGCGGGGTGGACGACGGATCGAGCAGGTTGTAGCTACCGGTGGCCAGTGCATCGGCCAGGGTCCAGCGGTTGGCAAAGCCGCCGGAGACGGTTTCGCGCTCGCTGCTGCGTGCGCCGAACGCGCCCACTTCCCAGTCCCAGTCCTGCAGGCTGCCGCGCAGGCCGAACACGCCGCGGTAAGCGGTGGAGCGGTTGGTCTTGATGGTCGGGCCGAGGTTGAAGAAGGTGTACTCGATCGGAATCGCGCGGCCGTACGGGTTGAACGGGCTGCTGGCCGGCAGGTTGGACGACACCGGCTCGGCCAGGCCGGTATCGGCGTTGAGCGCGAAGCGGCCGCTTTCCAGGGTGAAGAACGGGCTGCTGCCGAACCACGACACGCCCTTGATCTCGCTGTAGATCACTTCGCCGAACGCTTCCACGTTGTCGTTCACCTTGAAGGTGCCGTTGACGTAGGCCTGGTAGCGCTTGGTCGAGGGAATCAGCGTGGTGTACGGGGCGAGGTTGTAGCCGCAGGTGTTGCCGGGCAGGCCGTCGATCGGCGCGCTGGGCACCAGCGTGGTGTTGTCCGGGCACTGCCCGTCGGCGTCGAGCATGGGCACCGAGGTGCCGTTGACCAGGAAGCGCGCCCCCTTGGCCGACCAGCCGTTCCAGCGGCCACCGGGCTTGTCGGTGTAGATGCCGGACTTGGTGAGGTCGCGCTGGTCCTGGTCCAGGCGCTCGCGGTTATAGCCTTCCAGGCTGACCAGGATGTTGTAGCCATCGGCGTCGAGGTCACCGATGCCACCGATGAACTTCAGGTTCTGCTCGTCCAGCCCGCCCTGGTCGGCGGTGCCGACGCTGCCGCCCAGTTCGGCACCCTGGAAGTTCTGCCGGGTGATGATGTTGACCACGCCGGCCACGGCGTCGGAGCCGTATACGGCCGAGGCGCCGTCTTTCAGCACTTCGATGCGCTCCACCGCGACCATCGGCAGCGCGTTGAGGTTGACGAAGGTGTCGGAGAGGCCGCCGGCGGGGAAGCCGTAGTTGGCCAGGCGGCGGCCGTTGAGCAGCACCAGCGTGTTCTTCTGCGACAGGCCGCGCAGGCCGATGCCGGCCGAACCCGAGGCCCAGCCGTTGTTGGTGGTTTCGTTGTTGGCGTTGCCGGTGTTGGCCGAGATCGAGCGCAGCAGGTCGGCAACGGTGGCCTTGCCGGTGGCTTCGATTTCCTGGCGGCCGATCACCTGCACCGGGTTGGCGGTCTCGGTGTCGGTGCGCTTGATGTTGGAGCCGGTGACGCGCACCGCGGCCAGGGTGGTGCTTTCGCCGCTGGCGGAGGCGTCGGGGCTGGCATCGGGGCCAGCGGCGGCGTCGAGGGCAAACGCGGACAAAGGCGTAGCCAGGGCGGCGGAAAGGGCCGCCACAAGAAGGGTGTGCTTGGGCATGAACTCTATGGGGGTGGTGGACGACAAGTTCCGCAGTAGTCCATGCCAAGGGCTTAACGGGCCAATAACATCGCTTCATGCGGATATAACGAAAAGTAACATCTCTTCATCCGGATGGATATGTTTTTGTCGGATGGCCGTACAATGGGTCCATGGAAATCTTCAAAGTCTTTACCCTCGAAGCGGCCCACCACCTGCCCAACGTGCCGGCGGGCCACAAGTGCGCGCGCCTGCACGGCCACTCGTTCCGGGTGGAGCTGAAGGTCGAGGGCGAGCCGGGCGAACACACCGGCTGGATCATGGATTTCGGCGACGTCAAAGCGGCCTTCCAGCCGATCTACGACCGCCTGGACCACCATTACCTCAATGACATCCCCGGCCTGGAAAACCCGACCAGCGAACGCCTGGCGATCTGGATCTGGAACGAGCTCAAGCCCGCCCTGCCGGCGCTGAGCGAGGTGACGGTGCATGAGACCTGCACCTCCGGCTGCCGCTACCGGGGCTGAGCCCCAGTCCCAACCGGTTGTTTCTGAACGGATTCAACCTAATCCGGACCACTTCGGCAATGTATTGTTGCAATGCACCACGATCGGTGTATGCTGCATTGCATCAAACGGAATTTGCGTGGGTCCCTCCCCCCACGCAATCCCAAGACCCGACAGAACCCTCCCTCTGTCGGGTCTTTTTTTTTGGTTGGTTGATCCGGATCTACGGACGTCACGTAACAACCCGTAGCCCCGGCCGTTGGCCGGACACCGCGCGCAGCGCGGCCCAACCGTCCGAACTCCGTTACCCACCGATCCCATCCAACGCTCCGGCGTTTACACGTTCCGGAGCCGCGCGTCAGGCGTTCATGACCCCGGAACGAAGAGCAGCCGGCCAACGGCCGGGGCTACGAATTTTTACGGGCCCATTGGGATTGGGATCAATCGACCAGCGCATCCGGATGCATGATCGCGGTGGTTACCGCGCGAGCGGGCGCACGATCTGCACCAGGCTCAACAGCGTCTTGCCCGGCTCTTCCCACGGGACCATGTGCGCCGAATGTTCGAACCACACGCCCTGCTTGTACGGCGCCTGCAAGGTGTTCAACCAACGCTCGGTCGGCGCGGTGGGCGTGGTGTAGTCGTGGCGGCCCATGAACATCACCACCGGGATCGGGAAGCGGGTGATCGGGTTGAAATCCACCTTCAGCATCTGCGGCAGCAACGGCCCCAGCGACAGCACGCTGCCCTTGTCGATGTTGCAGCGGTCGGCGTCCGTGTAGTCGGGCGAGAGCCTGGCCGCGCCGAAGTAATACTTCGAGTCATCGCGGTAGGCCGTCAGCCCCCCGTAGTACTGCGGCCACGTGCGCGCGGTGATGATCCGCTCGCGCGTGATCGGCGTGTTGCCCGGGTACGGCGCGATCGCCTCCAGTTCGGCCACCGCCTTGGCGTTGCCGTGTGCCTTCGCCTGCGCCAGCCCGTAATCGAAACTGATCTTCTCGTTCTCCACCTGGTTGATGATCTGCCCGATCCCCACGTACGCGTGGAACAGGTCCGGCCGCTTCAACGCCGCCTGCATCGCCACGATCGTGCCCCAGCTGTGCGCCATCAAAATCACCTTGCGCTGGCCCAGGTGCGTGCGCAGGTGCTCGGCCACCTCGATGGCATCATCCACGTAACGTTCAATGGTCAGCGTCGGCGCGATCGCGTCCGGCGACGCCTCCGCGTAGGTCTTGCCTGCACCGCGCTGGTCCCAGTCCACCACCGTGAAGTACTCCTCCAGCGGTCGCTGGAACTGCCACACGCTCGGCGTCACCGGGCTGGCCGGGCCACCGTGCACGAACAGGATCACCGGGTTGGCCCGGTCCTCGCCGCGGATGGTGAGCCACTGTTTCACCCCGCCGATCGGCGTGGCGTACTGTTCCTGGATCCCGTTCGGCGTGGTGATCCGCTGCAGGTCGCGTACCACCGCGCGCGCCGGTTCCAGCGCCGAGGTGTCCGGGCAGGATTGGGCGAATGCAGACGGGGTGACGGACAGCAGCAGGGTCAAGCAGACGAGTGCGCGCATGAAACCTCCGGATGTGCGGGGCCTGTGGTGGGTTGATCCCAATCTACGGACGTTACGTAACAATTCGTAGCCCCGGCCGTTGGCCGGACACCGCGCGCAGCGCGGCCCAAGCATCCGGAGCACGGTATGCCGTCGCCGCGGCCCTGCATCCGGGTGTCAACCCAGAACGAAACCGTGTATCAGGCGCCATGAACGCCTGACGGCTTCTTCGGAACGTGTAAACGTCGGGATGATGGCCACGAGCAGTACGCAACCGGCTTCGGACGCTTGGGCCGCGCTGCGCGCGGTGTCCGGCCAACGGCCGGGGCTACGAATTGTTGCGTGCCCATTGGGATCGGGATTAACCAACCATGGGCCCGGAACCGTTACGGGCCCATTGGGATCTGGATCAATCAACCTTGGGCTCCGGATACATTGCCGGCAGACCCCCATGCACTGGGCAGCGAGAACACGAACAACGCCCCCTCGCGGCTGTCCAGCAGCTGGATCTCACGCTGGTGCAGCTGCAGGATGCGGTGCACGATCAGCAGGCCCAGCCCGCCGCTGTCCGGCCGCTGGCTGCCGAATGCCGGGGGCGTGTGGAACAGGTCCTCGCGCCGCGCCGCCGGAATGCCGGGGCCGGTGTCGGCCACGCTGACCTGCACCTCGCCCTGCGCCGCCTGCAGCGTCACCGTGATCCGGCCGCCTTCGGGCGTGTGCCGGATCGCATTGTCCAGCAGGTTGGTCAGCACCCGCTCGATCAGCGCCAGGTCCGCGTCCACCGCCGGCAGGCCAGGCGGAATGTCCGCCGCCAGCGTCTGCCGGCGCGCCTGCGCGGCCAGCTCGAATTTCTGGAAGACGTCCTGCACCAGGTCCGGCAGCGAGAACGCCTGGCGGTCCAGCACCACCCCGCCGTGTTCCAGCCGCGCCAGCTCGAACAGCGCCTGGGCCAGCCGGCCCACCTTGTGGCTCTGCGACAGCGCGATGCCCAGGTAGCGCTGGCGCTCTTCGGCGCTGAGCGTGGCGTCCTTCAGCGCCAGTGTTTCCAGGTAGCCGTGCAGCGACGACAACGGCGTGCGCAGGTCGTGCGAGATGTTGGCTACCAGCTCGCGCCGCTGCAGGTCCTGCTGGCGCAGCTGCTGCCACTGCTCGCCCAGGCGCTGGCCCATGTGCCCGAAGCTGTGCTGCAGGATCGCCAGCTCATCGCGCTCACCCGCGCGCAGCGGCGTGGGCGGCAACGCCTGCGCCGGCGCCGCCGCATCCACGTCGAACGACTGCACGCGCCGGGTCAGCTGGCGCAGCGGCCGGGTCACCCAGCGGAACGCCACCGCACCGGCCAGCAGCCCGATGCCGGCCACGATCGCCAGCGACCACAGCGTGGTGCGCAGCGTGGCATTGGCCGCGATGTTGGCCGCCAGCGCCTCGCGCTGTTCGCCCACCAGCACCACGTAGATGTAGCCGGCCTGGCGCCCCTGCACGAACAGCGGGGCGGCGTTGAACACCTTGCGCCCGCGCGCGCTGCGCGGGTCATCGCCGAGGATCGGCAGCGGCTCGTCGCGCAGCAGCGCCTGCACCGGCGCCAGGTCCACGCGGTCGCGCTTGAGGTGGCCGGTCGGTGCATCGTGGCCGAGGATGCGGCCCTGGTCGTCCAGCAGGTACACCTCCACGCTGGGGTTGACCGCCATCAGCTTGCCGAACAGCGCGCGCACCTCGCCGGTGCGCATGCCGCCACCGTCCATCAGCTCGCCGCTGCGCGCGATGTGCTCGGCCAGCCCGCGCGACAGCCGCTGTACGGTTTCCTGCTCGTGCAGGCTGGTGCTGCGCATCTGGATCGCCATCAGCGCGCCGCAGCACACCAGCAGCAGCGCGAAGAACGCCACCGACAACCGCTGCGACAACGACAACCGGATCATGCCGCTGCACCCTCGCTGCCATCGACCAGCTTGTAGCCCCGGCCCCACACCGTCTGGATGCGCTGCGGCGACGCCGGGTCGCGTTCGATCTTGTTGCGCAGCCGGTTGATGTGCGTGTTGACGGTGTGCTCGTAGCCATCGTGCTGGTAGCCCCACACCTGGTTGAGCAGGTCCATGCGCGAATACACCTGGCCGGGGTGGCGGGCAAAGAAGTACAGCAGGTCGAACTCGCGCGGGGTCAGCTCCAGCGCGCGCCCTTCCACCTGCGCGGTGCGCGCCACCGGGTCGATGCGCAGCCCGGCCACGGCCAGTTCACCGGCATCGATGCGCGCGTTCTGCGCCATCGCTTCCACCCGGCGCAGCAGCGCCTTGACCCGCGCCACCAGTTCCAGCATCGAAAATGGCTTGGCCAGGTAATCGTCCGCGCCCAGTTCCAGGCCCAGGATGCGGTGCACTTCGCTGGCGCGTGCGCTGGTGATGATGATCGGGGTGTAGCGCGCCATGCCGCGCGCGCGCCGGCAGATTTCCAGGCCATCCACGCCGGGCAGCATCAGGTCCAGGACCAGCGCCGACCACGGCTGCGCCTCCAGCAGGGCCAGGCCCTCGTCGCCGGTAGCGGCATGGGTGACCTCATAGCCCTCGTCGCGCAGGTGCATGCGCAGCAGGTTGGCGATGTGGACATCGTCTTCGACGATCAGGACGCGCTTGGCACTGCTCATTGGCACGGTAGCGGCAGCAGGAAGGTGAACGCATTGTGGCCAGATCCGGACCTGAATGTGTCACGGAAAATTTAACCCTGCGTGAGGATTCGTTGACCGGCCCGGGCGCAGCATGGCCCCATCGTTTCCAGACCGGGAGATCGCCATGCGTTGTACCCGTCGCAGACTGCTCGGCATGGGCGCCATCGGCGCCGCGGCCGGCCTGTTCGGTTTGACCGCCTGCAGTGGCTCGGCCCCCGCCGCACCCGCACCCACGCGCCGCTTCGAGGTGATGCGCACCGATGCGCAGTGGCGCGAACAGCTCAGCCCGGCGCAGTACGCCGTACTGCGCCGGCAAAGCACCGAGCGCCCCTTCAGCAGCCCACTCAACAAGGAACACCGGCGCGGCACCTTCACCTGTGCCGGGTGCGCGCTGCCGTTGTTCTCCTCGTCCACCAAGTTCGACAGCGGCACCGGCTGGCCCAGCTTCTGGGCGCCGCTGCACGATGCCGTCGGCGAGGACCGCGACACCACCTTGGGCATGCTGCGCGTGGAAGCGCATTGCCGGCGCTGTGGTGGCCACCTGGGCCATGTGTTCGATGACGGCCCACGCCCGACCGGGCTGCGTTACTGCATGAACGGCGTGGCGATGAACTTCGTCGCCGCTGACGAAGAGACACGCGTGCGGATACCCAACCGCACGTAATGCCGATGAAGCAGCCGGGCAGGACCCGGCGCTACCCCGATAAGGAACGTTCGATGATTCTGCTTGTACTTGCCTACCTGGGCGGTGTGTTGACCATTCTCAGCCCGTGCATCCTGCCGGTGCTGCCGTTCGTGTTTGCGCGTTCGGACCGCCCGTTCCTGCGCAGTGGCCTGCCGCTGCTGATCGGCATGGCGCTGATGTTCGCGGTGGTGGCCAGCCTGGCGGCGGTGGGCAGCCAGTGGGTGGCGCAGGCCAACCAGATCGGGCGCTGGATCGCGTTGGTGGTGATGGCGCTGTTCGCGCTCGCGCTGCTGTGGCCGGCGCTGGCCGACCGCCTGCTGTCGCCGTTCCAGCGGCTGGGCGCACGGCTCAGTGCGTCAGCAGACAAGGCCACCGACGCCGGGCGCGGCGGGGTGGGCACCTCGCTGCTGATCGGCGTGGCCACCGGCCTGCTGTGGGCACCGTGCGCCGGCCCGATTCTTGGGCTGATCCTCACCGGCGCTGCCCTGCAGGGTGCCAGCGTGGGCACCAGCGGGCTGCTGCTGGCGTATGCACTGGGCGCGGCCACCTCGCTGGCACTGGCGATCTGGATTGGCGGGCGTGTGTTCACCGCGCTCAAGCGGCGGCTGGGCGCGGGCGAGTGGATCCGCCGCGCGCTGGGCGTGGCCGCGCTGCTGGCGGTGGTGGCCATTGCGATGGGCTGGGACACCGGCGTGCTCACCCGGTTGTCGTCGGTCAGCACCGCGCGGCTGGAACAGGGCCTGCTCGATACCCTGCCCGGCCAGACGCCTGACGCCGGCCCGGCGATGATGATGCGCGCCGCCGATGCACCGGCCGGTGCCGAGCTGCCGGTGGAAGGCACCCTGCCTTCGCTGGACGGTGCCACCGGCTGGCTCAACAGCCCGCCACTGACCGCCGAAGGCCTGCGCGGCAAGGTGGTGCTGGTCGATTTCTGGACCTATTCCTGCATCAACTGCCTGCGCGCCCTGCCCTACGTGCGGGAGTGGGAACAGCGTTACCGCGACCAGGGCCTGGTGGTGATCGGCGTGCATGCCCCGGAGTTCGCCTTCGAGCGCAACCTGGGCAACGTGCAGCGTGCGGTGAAGGAACTGAGGATCGACTACCCGGTGGCGATCGACAATGAGTTCGCGATCTGGCGCGGCTTCAACAACCGCTATTGGCCGGCGCATTACTTCATCGACGCGCAGGGCCGCATCCGTGCGCACCACTTCGGCGAAGGCAACTACGCGCAGTCCGAACGGATCATCCGCCAGCTGCTGCGCGAAGCCGGTGCCACGCTGCCCGAGGAGCCCGCACAGGCCATGGCGATGGCCGCCAGTGCGCCGCGCGCGGGCGTGGAACTGCAGGCCGACATGTCCAACCTCAAGTCGCCGGAGACGTACCTCGGGTACTCGCGCGCGGAAAACTTCGCCTCGCCGGACGGCCAGCGCCGCGACGCACCCGCCGATTACACGCTGCCGTCGACGTTCGCGTTGAACCAGTGGGCCCTGTCCGGGCGCTGGACGGTGGGTAACGAAGACGCGCAACTGCAACGCGCCGGCGGTCGCATCGCGTTCCGCTTCCACGCCCGCGACCTGCACCTGGTGCTGGCACCGGGTGCGGACGGCAAGCCGGTGCGGTTCCGGGTGCGCATCGACGGCCAACCGCCCGGCGCCTCGGCCGGTGGCGATGCCAGCGCCGATGGCAGCGGCACGGTCACCGAGCACCGCCTGTACCAGCTGGTCCGCCAGTCCGGCGACGTTGGCGAACGCACGTTCGAGATCGAGTTCCTCGATCCGGGGGTGCACGCCTATGCCTTCACCTTCGGTTGAACCAGGAGAACCCCATGCGCGTTTCCTTCGACAAACTGGTGGCCGGCGGCATTGCCGCCGCCGTTGCTGCGCTGACCATCAGTGCGGTGGTCAGCCTGGACCGCCCCGCACATGCCGCGCCGGCCGAAGCGGTGGTGGCGGTGCCGGCACCGGCGGGTGCGGCCGATCCGAAGCTGCCCGGCAAGCGCGCGCAGGTGGTGTTCGCCGGCGGCTGCTTCTGGGGCGTGCAGGGCGTGTTCCAGCACATCAAGGGCGTGGACAACGCGGTCTCCGGCTACATCGGTGGGCGCCCGGCCGACGCAAACTATTCGCGCGTCAGTAGCGGTGGCACCGGCCATGCCGAAGCCGTGCAGGTCACCTACGACCCCAGCCAGGTGAGCTACGGCCAGTTGATGCAGGTGTTCTTCTCGGTGGCGCACGATCCCACCCAGCTCAACCGCCAGGGGCCGGACCGCGGCACGCAGTACCGTTCGGCGGTGTTCGCCGACGATGCCGCGCAGCGCGATGCCACCCGCGCTTACATCGCGCAGCTGCAGAAGGCACGCGCGTATGCGGCGCCGGTGGTGACCACCGTGGACGGCGGCAAGCCGTTCGTTGCGGCCGAGGGCTACCACCAGAACTACCTGACGCTGCACCCGGAGTCGCTCTACATCCGCATCAACGACCAGCCCAAGGTGGCGGCGCTGCAGCGGATGTACCCGCAGCTGTACCGCGAGAAGCCGAGGCTGGTGTCGACCTTGTCGGCGAGGTAGCGGATGGGACGGCGGTAGAGGCCGACCGTTGGACGGTCTTCGCCGTGGGGACGCCAGGTTGCAAGGCGTCCAGGGTACAGCGCACCATGCTGGCGACCCTCATGGTTACAGATTCCATGGCCGCCAACCTCTACCAATCCCTGGCCGACGAACTGGCCGACGCCATCCACGGCGGCCGCCTGCAGCCGGTGCGCGCCTGCCGTCCCTGCGCGGCCTGGCCGCGCAGCGCCAGCTCAGCTTGAACACGGTCATCGCCGCCTACCGGCAGTTGGAGGATGCGGGGCTGGTGATGCCGCGGCCCAAGGCCGGGTTCGTGGTCAGCGCGCGCCTGCCCGAACCCACCCGCTCGCTGCGCCAGGCCCCGGCGCTGGCCACCACCCAGGCCCAGCAGCTGATGATGGCGCGCGTGCTGGAGGCGCAGCGGCAACCGGGCATCGTCGACCTGGCTTTCGCCGGTCCACGCGGCGAACGTTTCTACCCTGCCGCACGGCTGGCCCGTGCCACCGCACAGGTACTGCGGCGCACCCCGGCGATGGTGCGCACCTACGCACGCCCCAACGGGGCCAGGCGGCTGTTGGAGCAGATCGTGCGGCGCGGCCCGCGGCTGGGCCTGCACACCACGATGGAGCGGCTGGTGCTCACCCATGGCGCGATGGAAGCGCTGCAGCTGGCCCTGCGTGCGGTGACCCGGCCGGGCGATGCGGTCGGCATCGAAGCCCCCTCCTATTTCAACCTGTACCCATTGCTGGCCAACCTGGGCCTGAAGGCGATCGAGCTGCCCACCGACCCGCGCGAGGGGCTCGACGTGGATGCGGTGGAAGCGCAGCTGCAGGCAGGCGCACTCGCCGCCATTGTCGCCATGCCCAGCGTGCACAATCCGCTCGGCTGCACCCTGCCGGTAGCGGCCAAGCAGCGCCTGGCGGCACTGGTGAACCAGTACCAGGTACCGCTGATCGAAGATGCGGTCTATGCCGAACTGCAGTACCAGGAGCCGCTGGCGCCGTTGTTGAAGGCGTTCGACGAGGACGGTTGGGTGATGGTGGTCAACGGTTTTTCCAAGACGCTCGCACCGGATTACCGGATCGGCTGGCTCGATGGCGGGCGCTTCGCCGCCGACATCCAGCTGCTGAAGTTCCAGTCCACCGGCGCCGAATCGCAGCTGCTGGGCGAGGCGGTTGCCGCGTTCCTGGAAGCGGGCAGCTACGAACACCACCTGCGGGGGCTGCGCCGGCTGTACCGTGAGCAGGTCGGGCGCGTGCGTGCGCTGGTGGCCCAGCACTTCCCGCCCGGTACCCTGGCCACCCAGCCCAGCGGCGGTTTCCTGCTGTGGATCGAACTGCCGGCTGGCGTGGACAGCAGCGTGCTGTTCGAACAGGCGCTGGCCGAGGGCGTGGTGTTCATGCCCGGCCAGGTGTATTCGCGCGGCGCCCGCTACCGGCACTGCCTGCGGCTGTCGTGCTGCCAGGACCTGGACGCGCGCTACGTGGACGCCATTGCCAGCGTCGGCCGGCTGGCCACTGCCCTGCTGGCCCGCCACCTGCGCGGCTGACCCTCAGCCGAGCAGGTGGCGGGCCAGCTGCGCCGGATCGGCGCCCGGTGCGTACGGCAGCCGGCCCCAGAACGGCATCGGCAGGCGCGCGCGCAGCAGCGCCACGTTGTCGTCGATGCGCTCCATCTGCGGGTCCACCTCGTTGGCGATCCAGCCGATGCAGGTTGCACCGCTGGCGCTGATCGCCTGCGCGGTCAGCCGCGCGTGGTTGAGACAGCCCAGCCGCAGGCCCACCACCATCACCACCGGCAGCTGCAGCGCCTGCACCAGGTGCGACTGGTCCAGCGTGGCCGACAGCGGTGCCAGCCAGCCGCCCACGCCTTCCACCACCACGGTGTCGGCCTGCGCGCGCAGGCGGGCGAACGCCGCCTCGATCGGATCCAGTGACAGCGTCACCCCCGCCGCCTCGGCGGCCAGTTCCGGGGCCAGCGGCAGCGGCAGTGCGTAGGGGTTGAGGTCGGCATAGGCCGGGGCCGGGTCGCTGGCGGCCAGCAGCGCCGTGGCATCCTCGTTGCGCAGGCCGTCGGCGGTCTGCTCGCAGCCGCTGGCCACCGGCTTCATGCCCACCGCGTGGTACCCGCGTTGGCGCAGCGCGTGCAGCAGGGCGCAGCTGCTGAAGGTCTTGCCGATGCCGGTATCGGTACCGGTGACGTAGAACGCGGCAGGCGGGGCGGAAAGCGATGACATGGCCGGACCGATGAACAGGGGGGCCCATTATCAGCGTTCCGCTGCCGGTGGGTCCGGCCGCCGGCCGCGCTTGCTAGACTGCGGCCATGTTCGATACTTCCACGCTCACCGGCAGCAAGCCGGAACAGTACGGCCAGCTGCTGGCCCAGGCCCGTGCCCTGGTGCACGGTGAACGCGACCGCATTGCCAATGCCGCCAACCTGTCAGCGCTGGTCTACCACGCACTGCCGCAGCTGAACTGGGTGGGTTTCTACCTGTTTGATGGCACTGAACTGGTGGTCGGCCCGTTCCAGGGCCTGCCGGCCTGCGTGCGCATTCCGCTGGACAAGGGTGTGTGCGGCGCGGCCGCCTCGCAGCGGGTAACCCAACGCATCGAGGACGTGGACGCCTTCCCCGGCCACATCGCCTGTGATTCGGCCTCGCGCTCGGAACTGGTGGTGCCGCTGGTCCAGGGCGACACCCTGATCGGGGTGTTCGACCTGGACAGCCCGGTGCTGGCCCGTTTCGATGCCGACGACCAGGCCGGGCTGGAAGCCATCGCCGCGGTGTTCGTCGAGGCCCTGGGATGAGCACCAAGCTGCGCAACATCGGCCCCAAGAGCGCGGCCTGGCTGCGCCAGGTCGGTCTGCGCACTGCCGAAGACCTGGCCGCGGCCGGGTCGGTGGGCGCGTTCGTGAAAGTACGCCGCGCCGGCTTCAAACCGAGCCTCAACCTGCTCTACTCGCTCGAAGGCGCGCTGCAGGACTGCCACTGGCAGGAACTGCCCGAAGCGCGCCGCGCCGAGCTGGTGGCCGAATACGACGCGATCATCGCCGACAAGCCGCTGAAGAAGGCACCGCCGGCCTCGGGCCCGGTGTATGACCGCACCGTGGCCAACGATGACGATGACGATGCCGACGGCGGCGACGCCCCGTTCGACACCGACGACGACCGCTAGGGCGACGCCTGCTGCAACTCCAGTAGCTCCCCCCAAAGCTCCCCATCGTCCCGCTCCACCCGCAGCTGCAGCCGCGTACCGTGGTCGATGCGCAGCGCCCAGCACATCGCCATCGGCAGCCCGCACACCTGCGACAGCACCATCCGCAACGGGCCGCCATGGCTGACCACCAGCGTTGGCACCGGCTCGGGCTCATCCAGCAGCCGATGCAATGCGCGCGCGATGCGGCGCTCGAAATGCCCCCAGCTTTCACCATGCGGCGGCGGGTTCGCATGCGGGTCGAGGTGGAACGCCTGCAGCGCCTGCATCGGCAGCGCCTGCAGCGGCTGGCCGTCCCAGTCGCCGAAATCCAGCTCCTCCCACTCCTCGTCCGCGATCACCTCCAACCCGCGCGGCAGCGCCAACGCAGCGGCGGTGTCCAGCGCACGCCGGCGCGGTGAACTCAGCACGCGCTGCCAGTGCAGGTCGGCATGGCGTGCGCAGATCAGATCGATGCCCTGCACGTCCAGCGGCGGATCGGTACGCCCATCCAGGTGGTCGTCGCGGCCAGTGGCCGCGTGCCGGATCAGGTCCAGGATCATAGGGACTGCAACCACGTCAAAAAGCGAGGCGCATTCTAACCGCTGGCGTCGCACCGCCCCTGCCGGCAGTGCGCCGGCGGCCGGGCTTTGCTCTACACTGCGCCCACTTTCAGGTGACCTGCGGCGCAAGCCGGCAGGTTGAAACGGGAAGCCGGTGACGCAACAGGTCCTGCCTGCTGCCATTCCGGCGCTGCCCCCGCAACGGTAAGCGTGGAAGCCAGGCAACATGCCACTGTGCGCAAGCATGGGAAGGCGCCTGGCGCGATGGTCCGCCATCGGCCCGCGAGCCCGGAGACCGGCCTGGAAGACGACTGGTTGCGATGCGGCGGGCATGGCGGCGGCAAGCGGCGCCGTACCTGCGCCCGCCCACCGTCCCTGCCCCCGTTGACCGCCTCCCACAACCTTGCCGCGCGGGCGTGCGCGGTGTTTGGAGTCAACGATGAAGCTGCAGATCCGCCTTCTTTCCCTGGCCGTACTCTCGGCGCTGCCCGGTATGGCCGCCGCACAGGACGATGCCACCGCACTGGACCAGGTGCTGGTGACCGCCACGCGCACCCCGATTGCCCTGCAGGACAGCATCTCGCCGGCGCAGGTGATCGACCGCGCCGAAATCGAGCGCAGCCAGGCGCCGTCGCTGCAGGACCTGCTGCGCGGCCGCGCCGGCATCAACCTCAACAACAGCGGCGGCCTGGGCAAGCAGAGCTCGCTGTTCCTGCGCGGCACCAATTCGGCCCACACCCTGGTGCTGGTCGATGGCGTGCGCATCAACACCGGCGACCTTGGCCTGGCCATGCTGCAGGACCTGCCGCTGGCGCAGATCGAACGCGTGGAAATCGTGCGCGGCCCGCAGTCCAGCCTGTACGGCGCGGATGCGATCGGCGGCGTGATCCAGATCTTCACCCGCCGCAATGCCGGCGCCTTCGCCCCCCACCTGCAACTGGGCGGCGGCAGCAACGGCCTGCGCGAAGCCAGCGGCGGCTTCGGTGGCACCGGCGCGCGCGGCTGGTTCGGCACGGACATCGCCTACCAGCACACCGACGGGATCAATTCCTGCAACGGTGATCCGGTCACCTTCGCCGGCTGCGGCGCCAACGAACCCGACCGCGACGGGTACCGCAACCTGTCGATGAGCCTGCGCGGCGGCTACACGCTGACCGACAGCCTGAGCGTGGAAGGCACCGCGCTGCGCGCCGAAGGCGAGAACCACTACGACGGCTACTACAACTACTCCGAAACCCTGCAGCAGGTGCTGGGCGGCAAGGTCCGCTACACGCCGAGCGAGCGCTTCACCCTGACCGCCAACGTCGGCCGTGCCGACAACGAGTCGGACAACTACAACGACGATACCTGGCTGGGCGCCGCGCAGACCCACCGCGACAGCGCCTCGGTGCAGGCCGACGTGGGCATCGCCGACGGCCAGCTGCTCAGCGCCGGCGTGGACTGGAGCCAGGACAACCTGGACGGCAGCAGCGCGGGCTATCTGGTCGACAGCCGCGACAACACCGGCGTGTTCGTGCAGTACCAGGGCCGCTTCGGCGCGCACCACCTGCAGGCCAGCGTGCGCAACGACGACAACGAACAGTTCGGCAACCACACCACCGGCAGCCTGGGCTGGGGCATGGAACTGGGCAGTGGCTTCCGCCTCAATGCCAGCTACGGCACCGCGTTCAAGGCACCGACCTTCAGTGACCTGTATGACCCGTGGAGCGGCGTGCCCGGGCTGGATCCCGAGAAATCCAAGAGCGCCAACCTCGGCATCGCCCAGCAGGGCGACAGCTGGCGCTGGGGCCTGGATGTGTATGAAACCCGCATCGATGACCTGATCACCTACGACGCCACCACCTTCATGATGTCGCAGGTGGAAAAGGCGCGGATCCGTGGCGCCGAGCTGACCGGCTCAATGACCGTGGCCGGCTTTGACCTCAGCGCACAGCTCAGCCACACCGACCCGCGCAACCGCACCGACGGCAGCGCCCAATTCGACAACTGGCTGGCCCGCCGCGCGCAGGACACCGCACGCCTGGATATCGACCGCCGCTTCGGAAACTTCCGCGCAGGCGTCACCGCCTTCGGTGCCGGCAAGCGCTACGACAACGCCGACAACAGCGTGCGCCTGGCCGGGTATGGCACCGTGGACCTGCGCCTGGAATACGCGATCAGCCGCGACTGGTCGGTGCTGGGCCGGGTCAGCAACGTGTTCGACCGCGATTACGAAACGGTGGCCTGGTACAACCAGCCGGGCCGCGAGTACCGCCTGAGCGTGCGTTACCAGCCGAAGTAAACCGGCGTTGGCCGGCATCGCAAGGTGCCGGCCAACGGCCGGCGCTACCGGGTGCACGAGCACGGCTCGGCGTCACCGCCGCACTACGAGCACGGTACGGCGTCACGACCGCTCCACGAGCACGGTACGGCGTCACGGCCGCTCCACGAGCACGGTACGGCGTCACGGCCGCTCCACGAGCACGGTACGGCGTCACGGCCGCTCCACGAGCACGGTAGGTGCCGACCGTTGGTCGGCACGACGCCACGACCGCGCTACAACCCGGGCAACGCCCGCAGGTCGTCCACCACCGCCACCGCGTCCACCGTCGCCAGGTCCAACCCGCGCGGATACCCGTAACGCACCAGCGCTACCGGCATGCCCGCATCCACCGCGGCGCGATAGTCGGTGATCGAATCCCCCACCATCAAGGCGGCCGTGGGGGCCACCCCGAACGCAGCGGCGATATGCCGCAGCGGCACGCCGCTGGGCTTGCGCTCAGGCAACGAATCGCCGCCCAGTACCATTGCGAAGAAGTCCTGCACGCCCAGGTGGGCGAGCAGCGGCGCGACCATGGCCGACGGCTTGTTGGTGCAGATGGCAAGGGTCACATTACGCGAGCGCAACGCTTCCAGCGCCGGTACCACGCCGTCGTACAGCCGCGGGCTGCGCAGCAGGCACGCTTCGTAGTGCCGCATGAAACCGGGCATCACCCGATCCAGATCGATGTCGCTGCGGTCCGCGGTGAAGGCCTGCTCGACAAGGCGGCGCACGCCATCACCGATCCAGGTCAGCACGGTAGCTTCGGGCACGCGCGACAGCTGCCAGCCTTCCAGCGTGCGGTTGAGCGCCTCGGCGATATCGGCCGCGCTGTCGACCAGCGTGCCGTCCAGATCAAAAATCACCAGCGGGTAAGGATAGGACAAGGCAAGGATCGCTTCTGAACATGGGGGACCACCGATTGTAGAGCCACGCCCTGCGACGCTGCGTGCAGCCCGGCACCGCGAAGACACGCATGGCGTGTCCCACGCGAAGCCAGATCGAGGCGCGTCAGATCCGCGCCAGGAACTCCTCCCCCGCAAACCGTTCCACCAGGAAATCCAGAAAGCTGCGCATCACCGCCGGCAACTGCCGCCGCGACGCATAGACCGCATGGATGCCCATCTCCTCCACCTGGTACTCCGGCAACACCTCCACCAGCGCACCCGAACGCAGCAGCGGCGCGATCTGGTACGTCGGCAACATCGCAATCCCCGCCCCCGCCCGCACCGCCTCCAGCAACAGCGACGCCTCGTTGGCACTGATGTTGCCGCCCACCGCCACCGAAATCGCACGCCCCTGCCGCTGCAACTGCCACACGCTTTTACCCACGTAGTGATGGGTAAGGCAGTTATGCCCCGCCAACCCGTCGGCACTTACCGGCGTGCCCCGCTCGGCCAGATACGAAGGCGCCGCGCACAACACCGACCGGCACGGCGCCAGCCACCGCGCGATCAGGCTCGGATCAATCGCCCGCGAAATCCGCACCGCCACATCCACCCGCTCCTCCACCAGGTTCACCACCCGGTCCACCAGCAACAGCTCCACCCGCGTCAACGGATGCCGCCGCACGAACTCCGCCACCGCCGCCGCCAGGTGCAGCTGCCCGAACGACACACTCGCCGTCACCCGCAACACCCCATGCGGCTCCGGGTTGTCGCTGGCCACCTCGCCCTGCAGCTCATCGCCGATGGCCAGCATCTGCCGGAACCGCAGCAGCGCCGCCTCCCCCGGCCCGGTCAGGCTGATCCGCCGCGTGGTCCGGTGCAGCAGCCGCGCCCCCAGCCACGTTTCCACCTCCGCCAGGTACCGCGTCACCATCGCCCGCGACATATCCAGCGCATCCGCCGCCGCCGTCAGGCTGCCGCGCTCGGCCACCTCCACGAACACCTGCATTGCCGTAAGCCGGTCCATTTGATCGATCCGCGCAACAAATTAGGCCGTTATACGCGGTTTTTCGTCCGCTTTCAGGCGCATATGCTGGCCTTCCTCCCACAACGGACCCTGCCCCATGAAGATCGCCCTCGTCGGTGCCACCGGCAACATCGGCCGTGAAATCACCCGCCAGGCCCTGGCCCGTGGCCATCAGGTCACCGCCATCGTCCGTCGCGACAGCGGCCTGCCCGCCGAACTCGACGGCGCCCAGCTCGCCGTCGCCGCCCTCGACGACACCGACGCCCTGGCCGCCGTCATCGCCGGCCACGACGTCCTCGCCAGCGCCTTCGGCCCGCGTCCCGGCGATGACCCGTCCACCGTCACCACCGTCACCGCCGAACTGGTCAAGGCCGCCCGCCAGGCCGGCGTCCCGCGCTTCCTGATGGTCGGCGGCGCCGGCACCCTCGAAGTCGCCCCGGGCGTGCAGCTGGTCGACACCGAAGGCTTCCCCGATGCGTACAAGCCCGTTGCACTCGCCGCGCGCCAGGCGTTCAACCTTCTGCAGAAGGTGGATGACCTCGACTGGACGTTCTATTCGCCGGCGGCTGAAATCGGCCCGGGGCCGCAGAAGGGTGGTTTCCGCACCCAGGCCAAGCAGTTCCTGGTCGGCGCCGACGGGCACAGCCGGATCAGTTACGCCGATTACGCCGATGCGTTCGTGAGCGAGATCGAGAAGCCGCAGTACGTGCGGACGATTGCGACCGTGGCGTATTGATCGAGAGTGGTGATGCGCGGCGTGTGGTGATTTTCATGCCCCACCGCGCGTTGCATTGCCATCGGCGGTCGATTGGGATGCGACCCTACCGTCGTCCCACCGACCTGAGGACAGTGCCTTCAAGTTCCCGCGGTCGGTTGCCATGCGCAGTTGCTCCCGCTGTTCATTGAGTGCCAGCCCAGCTTGGGCGGGCCGGCGGGGGCGGGTTGGCGGGACTGTAGAAAACATGGATGTTTTCTACAAGCCCCCATGGGTGAAGGCGCACTGCTTGCGAGGCACTGCCTCGCGTGCGACTGAACGCACAACCGCTGGCGGTTGGGCCGGGGCCCGGAGGGCGGTTCACGGCGTGTCCCGCCAACCCGCACCCGCCGGCCCGCTACCCGGAGCAGTGAAGCGTCGCAGTTGCTGTTGCTGTTGCTTCATTCAAACAACCCCATCTGGCTCACTGGTTCGCGTTCGCGGAACCCGCCCAAGCCAACCCCCACCAACCGATACCGCGTCTCCGCCGGCAGATCCACGCGCGCGCGCAACGCAAGCGCGATATCGCGCAGCTCCTCCAGCGTTTCCGGCGGCGATTCCGGCGTGAAACTGCGCGTGATGATCCGGAACTGCGACGTCTTCAACTTCAGCACCACCGTGTGCCCCACCCGGTCCGTCTTCCGCGTTGCGTTCCACGTCTTGCCCGCAAGCTCCACGATCGCCGGCTCCAGCGCCTCCAGCGGCAGATCCTCCGCGAACGTATCCTCCGACGAAATCGACTGCACCGGCTGGTCCGGCTCCACCGGACGCTCATCGATACCACGCGCACGCCGGTACAGACTCGCCCCGAAACTGCCGAAGCGCCCTTCCAGCTCCTCCAGCCGCAACCCACGCAGATCGCCTACCGTCACGATCCCAAGCTCCGACAGCTTGCCCTCCATCACCTTGCCCACCCCCGGCACCCGCTTCACCGGCAGCGGCATCAGGAACTGATCGATCCGGTGCGGCGGCACCACGAACTGCCCGTCCGGCTTGCGCCAATCCGACGCGATTTTCGCCAGGAACTTGTTCGGCGCGATCCCCGCCGACGCCGTCAACTGCGTCTCCTCCCGGATCTGCGCGCGGATCAGCGCCGCGATCTCCGTCGCCACCGTCATCCCGCCCTTGTGCACCGTCACATCCAGGTACGCCTCATCCAGCGACAACGGCTCCACCAGATCCGTATGCCGCAGGAAAATCTCCCGCACCTGGCGCGACACCGCCTTGTAGCGCACGAAATCCGGCGGCACGAACACCGCATCCGGACACAGCCGCTCCGCCCGCATCGCCGGCATCGCCGAACGGATCCCGAACACCCGCGCCTCGTACGACGCCGCGCACACCACCGAACGCGCCCCCTTCCACGCCACCACCACCGGCAGCCCCCGCAGCGACGGATTGTCGCGCTGCTCCACCGACGCGTAAAACGCGTCCATGTCGACGTGGATGATCTTGCGTTGTGCGGACACGGCGGAAGCTCAAGGGCCCAAGCGGCGGGAATAGATGAACAAGATTACAGCCACACGCCTGAGTATGGTCTTTTCATAACAACAACATGCGTTTTTCAAGCTGAAAACACTACGCCGGCGTACGGTTAAAACGTTTGATTGAATGGAAATTACTCTGCACTCTTGGGTGCTTTCAACGGCAACAAACCGCCGCCCTCCATCTTCAGGATTGCGTTTTCCATGACTCGTCTCAACGCGTTCTCGCGCGAACAGCTGCTGGCCAGTGCCCGTGGCGAACTGTTCGGGCCGGGCAGCGGTCGCCTGCCCAATGACCCGATGCTGATGTTCGATCGCATCACCGACATCCGCGATGACGGCGGTCCACACGGCAAAGGCTACGTGCGCGCGGAACTGGATATCCGCCCCGACCTGTGGTTCTTCGGCTGCCATTTCATCGGCGACCCGGTGATGCCCGGTTGCCTCGGCCTGGACGCAATGTGGCAGCTCACCGGCTTCTACCTCACCTGGCTGGGCGCGCCCGGCCGTGGCCGCGCACTCGGCTGCGGTGAAGTGAAGTTCACCGGCCAGGTGCTGCCCGACGCAAAGCGTGTCACCTACGAAATCGACATCACCCGCGTCATCAACCGCAAGCTGGTCATGGCGCAGTCCGATGCCCGCATGCTGGTCGACGGTCGCGAAATCTATACCGCCAAAGACCTCCGCGTAGGTCTGTTCACTTCCACCGAGAACTTCTGATGCGTCGCGTCGTCATTACCGGAATGGGCATCACCTCGTGCCTGGGCAACGATCTGGACACCGTCTCCACCGCACTGCGTGAAGGCCGCGCCGGCATCCGCAACCTTCCCGACCACGCCGACGCCGGCCTGCGCAGCCACGTGGGCGGCAACATCGAACTGGACCTGGACGCGCAGATCGACCGCAAGCTCAAGCGCTTCATGAGCGATGCCTCGGCCTACGCCTACATCGCCATGCGCGACGCCATCGCCGATGCCGGCCTGGACGAAGCGCAGGTGGTCAACCCGCGCACCGGCCTGATTGCAGGCTCCGGCGGTGGCTCCAGCCAGTGGCAGGTCGAATCGGCCGACATCCTGCGCGCGCGTGGCGTGCGCAAGGTCGGCCCGTACATGGTGCCGCGCACGATGTGCTCCACCGTCTCGGCCTGCCTGGCCACCGCCTTCCAGATCAAGGGCCTGAGCTACTCGCTGTCCGCTGCCTGCGCAACCTCCGCGCACTGCATCGGCGCCGCCGCCGACCTGATCCGGCATGGCGCGCAGGACGTGATGTTCGCCGGTGGCGGTGAAGACCTGCACTGGTCGATGAGCGTCATGTTCGATGCGATGGGCGCGCTGTCCACCCGCTTCAACGACACCCCGGCCACCGCATCGCGCCCGTACGACAAGGACCGCGACGGCTTCGTCATCGCCGGTGGCGGCGGCATGCTGGTGCTGGAAGACTACGACCACGCCGTGGCACGCGGTGCACGCATCTATGCCGAACTGGTGGGCTACGGCGTCACCTCCGACGGTGCCGACATGGTCGCCCCGTCCGGTGAAGGCGCGGTGCGCTGCATGAACATGGCCATGCAGAACCTCAGCGGCCCGATCGACTACCTCAACACGCACGGCACCTCGACTCCCCTGGGCGATGTCACCGAGTTGAAGGCGGTGCGCGAAGTGTTCGGCGAATCGATTCCGCCGCTGTCGTCGACCAAGGCGCTGTCGGGCCATTCGCTGGGTGCGGCCAGCGTGCACGAAGCGATCTACTGCCTGCTGATGATGCGCGATGGTTTCATTGCCGGTTCGGCCAACATCGGCGAACTGGACCCGGCCGTGGAAGGTTTCCCGATCGTGCGCGAGAGCCAGGACAAGCAGTTGAACACGGTGATGTCCAACAGCTTCGGCTTCGGCGGCACCAACGCAGCGCTGGTGTTCGGGCGGGTGTGATTCCGCGCGGCATCGACATGAAAAACCCGGCCACGTGCCGGGTTTTTTTGTTGGTTTACGGGCGGAATAATGCGGAAATCCGCATGGAATGCTGGGTGAAATTCCGCGTGGAATGCCACATGGAATTCCGCGTGGTATGACGGGTGGAATGCCGGATGGAATGACGGGCGGAATTCCCGGTAGAGCCGACTGTTAGTCGGCTGCCTTTGGCGGGGTCTATGATCGCGCTTCGCGCTTAGCCGACTAACAGTCGGCTCTACCCTTCGGCTCTACCCTTCGGCTCTACCCTTCGGCTCTACCCTTCGGTTTTACCCTTCGGTTCCACCCTTCGGCTTTACCGTCGCTTTGCAGCAGCGGCAGCAGCAGTGCGTGGGCGTCGGTGAGCGATTCCACGATGCGATGGCCGAGCGCGCGCAGGTCGGCATCCGGATGTACCAGGTCCGGCACCTGGATCGCGGTCATGCCGGCGCCTACCGCCGCGCGGATGCCGGCCGGCGAGTCTTCCAGCGCCAGGCAGCGCGCGGGATCCTTGCCCAGTTTCCGCGCCGCCAGCAGGTAGATGTCCGGCGCCGGCTTCGGGTGGGCCACGTCGCTGCTGGTGACCACGTGGTCGAAGTAACCCAGCAAACCCGCCGCCGCCAGTTTGCGCGACGCGCGCGGCTCGCGCGTGGACGTCGCCACCGCTCGCGGCAGGGCGTGTGCCTGCAGCAGCTGCAGCAGCGCCAGTATGCCGGGACGCAGCGGCAGCCCCTGCTGGGTGCGCGCTTCATACAGGTCGTGGCAGCGCGCATACAGCGCGGCCACCTGCCCGGCATCGATGTGGCGCAGCAGCCGCTGTTCGCAGTCACGGTCGCCCAATCCGACCATGCCCAGCCAGAAGTCATCGGCGAACGGCAGCTGCAGTTCCCGTGCGGCCTGCGACCAGCACGCAATGGACACCCGCTCGCTGTCGATCATCAGGCCATCCATGTCGAAGATGACCGCTTCGGGCAGGAACGGCAGTGCGGCGATGGCGGTCATGACGCGTCGGTGAGATGCCCGGTGAACAGCGTTTCCAGGTCCGCCGCATCGAGCATGCGCCACTCGCCCTCGGGCAGGTCGCCCAGCGACAGCCCGCCGATGCGGCTGCGGTGCAGTGCCTGCACGTGGTTGCCCACCGCCGCGAACATGCGCCGGGCCTGGTGGTAGCGGCCCTCGTGCAGCACCAGTTCGGCCTCGCGCGCCGAGCGCACGTGCAGTTCGGCCGGCAGCAGCGGCTTGTCGTCCGCTTCCAGCATCAGCGCGCCGCTGGCGAAACGTGCCACCTCGTCACCGCGCAGGTCTTCGGCCACGGTGACCTGGTAGGCCTTGTCCAGCCGCGACTTGGGCGACACGATCCGGTGCAGCAGGGCGCCGTCGTCGGTCATCAGCAGCAGGCCACTGGTGTCGCGGTCCAGCCGGCCCACCGACGAGAGCACCGGCGAACGCTCGCGGAAGCGCGGCGGCAACAGGTCGTAGATCAGCCGGCCTTTGTCCTTGGTCGAACAGGTGTAGTCACGCGGCTTGTGCAGCATCAGGGTCAGCCCCTGCGGCGGATCCAGCGGCTCCCCCTCGACCCGGATCGCTTCGTGGGCGACCTGGTCATCGGCGTACAGCACCTCGCCGTCCGCATCGGTGATGAGCCCCTCGCGGAACATGCCCTGCACCTGCTTGCGGCTGCCGTAACCCAGGTTGGCCAGCAGTTTCACCAGCTTCATGCGCGGCCCCCGCGGCCCCACTTCGGCTCGTCGCTGCGCGGGGCCCTGGCGGGGGTGGGGCTCTTGCTGGCCTTGGTCGCCTCGATCAGCTTGAAGCCGTCGCGTTCTGCAGCCACGCGCACCTGGCCGAAGCTTTCGTTGAGGATCTGCTCGTACGGCAGGTGGCGGTTGGCCACCAGCCACATCCGCCCGCCCGGGCGCAGCGCCTGCGCGGCCACGGCGATGAAGCGCTGGCCGATGTCCGGGCGGTCGGCACGCGAGGGAGTGTGGAACGGCGGGTTGGTGACGATGAAGTCGTACTGCGCCTCGATGCCGGCGGTGACGTCCTGCCAGTGGAAGCCCAGCTTGGCCGGCTTGCCCAGTGCCTCCAGATTGACCCTGGCCAGCGCCAGCGCGCGGCCTTCGGCCTCGAACAGGTCCAGCGCGCTCACCTGCGGGCAGCGCTGCAGCACTTCGCTGGACAGGTAGCCGAAGCCGGCCCCCAGGTCCGCGCCGCGGCCGGCCAGGTCGGCCGGCAGCTGTTCCACCAGCAGCGCCGAGGCCGGGTCGATGCGGTCCCAGGCGAAGATGCCCGGGCGGCTCTGGAAGCGCCCGCCCAGGATCGCGCGCGGCGCGTCCAGCGCAGCCCAGCGCTGGGCCAGGGCCGCGTCATGCTGGCCATCCAACGGCGCGGTCCAGTACACCCGGCAGTGGTTCTTGGTCATCTTGCCGCCCAGCCCGGCCAGCTGCTGCAGGTCGCCTTCGCCGGAGCGGGCGCCTTCGTTGTTGTGCTGGCAGGCCACCACGATGCCGCCCGGGGCGGCCAGCGCCAGTGCGCGGGCAAACAGCGCGCGGGCTTCTTCACGCTGGCGCGGCGGCAGCACCAGCACCAGCGCGTAGCGGGTGGTGTCATCGGCCAGCTGCTGCTCGTCGCGCACGGTCCAGCCGCTGGCTTCCAGCGCATCGGCGAACGGGCGGAAGCTCTGCTCGCAGACCAGCTGGCCCGGCTGGGCGTGCTCGCGCAGCGGCCAGCCATCGCGGGCACGCAGGAACAGCACCGGCCCGGACGGCCAGGTCAGCGCGCCGCCGAACGGCAGGAACAGGGTTTCCAGGGGGGCGTCGTGCTGGGCAGCCATGGGGGCACATCTTGAAAAGAGACCGCCATTCTACCGTTTCGGCCGATCGGCCCCGTTCGGCGGCCGATTTGCGTTTATTCAACGCTGCCTTGATGCCATGGCAACATGCCGTCGGTCAGGGTGAAGGCTCATTCGCAACGGAGGTAGCTCATGCGCGCATTGTTCGTCGGTGGCGTGGTCGACAACAGCGAAATGGATCTGGAGGGCGCACAGCCGCCGGTGCACTACCCCGAGGACACCGGTGGTGGGCATTCGAGGTACCGGTTGCACCAGGTGGGCAAGCAGGCCGATGGCGCCGTGGCCTATGCGGTGTACGGCGCGCCCGACATGGCCGATGACGAAGTCGCCCGGATTGCGGATGAGCGCGCCTATGCGCGCCGCTTCGAAGCTGAGCCGGAAGTCTTCACGCATTGAGGAAAGGCGCGTGCCGGGCAGGGCCCGGCACGGCCCGGAGGGTCATTCCACCGGGGGCAGGTGGCGGATCGCGCTGATCTCATCCAGCCACAGCACATGCTGCTGCACCGGGGCATCCAGATCATCCAGGCGCAGTTGGCCGTTGCTGCCTTCGTTCTCTTCCGCATCGCGGTACTGCTGCACCGTGGGCTGTACCGCCACAGTGCCGAGCAGGCGGCGGCCGTCTTTCAGCGTGACTTCGACCTGGGTCTGGCCTTTGAGCTGGGGCAGCAACGCCTCGAGCTGGGCGATGTCGGCCGGGTTCGTGTGGATGCGGGGGGCGATGCGGGACATGCGGTTCCTTTGATTCAATTCCGTCCGGCCAGGACGCTGCGTACTGCGGTGACCAGCTGGGCGACCGAATAGGGTTTGGCCACGTGTTCCTGGAAGCCCGATGCCAGCGCGCGCTTGCGGTCGTCGGCACGGGCCAGCGCGGTCACCGCCACGATCGGCAACGCGTTGGCATCAAGCCCGAAGTCCTGGCGCAGCGCACTCACCAGCCCATACCCGTCCATGCCCGGCATGCCGATGTCGGTCAGCAGCACATCCACCGCCTCATGCCCGCCAGCATCCAGCAGTGCCAATGCTTCGCCGGCCGAAGCCGCCGCGGTGACCTGCGCGCCCTGCTCTTCCAGCAGCCGGCGCAGGTATTCCAGCACTTCGGGTTGGTCTTCCACCGCCAGCAGGCGCAGGCCCTTGAGCGGGTACGGCTCGATCAGCTGTTCGCGGATCGGGCCACTGAACACTTCGCGCAGCGGCCGGCCATCGGCCTGGGGCTGGTAGCGCGGCAGCTGCACGGTGAATTCCGCACCCTGCCCCTGGCCTTCGCTGTTGGCCGTGACCGTGCCGCCGTGCAGTTCCACCAGCTGCTGCACGATCGCCAGGCCCAGGCCCAGCCCGCCATGGCGGCGGGTGGTGGTGCCATCGGCCTGGCGGAAGCGGCTGAACAGATGGCGCAGGAACTCCGGCGCAATGCCGTCGCCCGAATCGGCCACAGTCACTGTCCAGTGATCACCGTCGGTGGCCAGGGTGACCGTGACCGAGCCGGCGGCGGGGGTGAACTTGATGGCGTTGCTGAGCAGGTTCCACAGCACCTGCTGCAGGCGCGTGGCATCGCCCAGCACCAGCGCCGGTTCGTCAGGCATGACCAGCCGGGTTTCCAGCGCCTTGCCTTCGGCTACCAGTTCCTGGGCGCGCATGGCCTCGGTGAGCTGGACGCGCAGATCCAGTACTTCCACCTCCAGCTGCACCTTGCCCAGCAGCATGCTGCTCAGGTCCAGCATGTCCGAGATCAGCCGCTTCTGCGCCATGGCGCTGTTGGCGATCACGCCCAGCCCCTTGAACAGCGGGCTGGTGCTGTCCACGCGCTGCAGCAGCAGCTCGCTCCAACCCAGGATGGTGGTCAGCGGCGTGCGCAGCTCGTGCGAGAGCGTGGCCAGGAATTCGTCCTTCAGCCGCGCCATGCTTTCAGCGGCATTGCGCGCGGCGCGCTCGGACTGCAGCAGCTCTTCGCGCGCCATTTCGATTTCGCGGCGGTCGGTAACGTCGGTGCTGCTGCCGGCCAGGCCGATGAACCGGCCCATGCGCGAGAAGCGTGGCTGGGCGCTCATTTCCAGCCAACGCCACTGGCCATCGGCGCGCAGCCCGCGCACGAGCACCTGCATGGAGCGCTGCGCCTTGATCGCGGCCTGCAGCTCGTAATCGAACACGGACACATCGTCGGGGTGGACCAGGCCGCGCCAGACATCTTCCGGCACGCGCTGTTCGTCACCACCGAAGAATTCGCTGAAGGCGCTGTTGACGAAGCGCGCATGCGCGCGTTCGTCCAGCACCCACACGGGCATGGGCAGGCCATCGGCCAGCGCGCTGAAACGCGCCTCGCTTTCGGCCAGCTCCACTTCGATCTGCTTGCGGTTGGTGATGTCGAAGAAGAGCACAGCGACGCGATGTTCGTGCGGCTCGCCTACCCGCATCGCCTCGACCGCATACCAGCGGCCCAGCGCGCGTGCTTCCAGCTCGAACTGCTGGGAGCGCCCGGTCAGGGCGATCTGGCCGTACACCCGGTACCACTCCGGCTCGTGGGTCGGCTGCAGTTCGCTCATCAGCCGGCCGGAGGCCTGGTTCAAGCCGGTGTTGCGCTCGAAGGCATCGTTGACTTCCAGGAAACGGTAGTCGACCCCCACGCCGTCTTCGATCATCACCTCGATGATGCAGAAGCCAGCGCTGAGGCCTTCCAGCACGCTGCGGTGCAAGGAAGGATCGGACGCCGAAGGCACGTACGGGGCGCGTTCCAGGGTTGAGGCGGGCAGGCTGGGCAAGGGCGTCAAGAGGGGCAACTGGTGGAACGGAGGGAGACAGCATCTTCCAGAGCGCGTATTCGTAGCGTCAAGCGCCCCCTGCCGGTTTGACGTAAGTGAATTGCCGGCTACCGGTAATCCTGCCTGCCGTTTCTGGCAATTGTCCCGCTGGCGGATCAGGATCACACTCAGTACCGACCTTCTTCCGCCGCTCCGACCGAGGCAACGCCATGAACCGCAAACCCTTGCTGGCTGGTGCTCTGGGCTGTCTGCTGCTGCTTGTCGGCAGCGCGTCGGCCGCCCCGCGCACCGTCACCGACCCCAAGGCGCCCCGTGCGCTCACCGGCGAAAGCCCGGTCCAGGTGAAGTGGACGGACCCGGCCCAGTTCACTGAAATCCGCAGCAGCACCAACCGGTTCGAGGCCCAAAGCGGCAACTGGGTGCAGCAGCTTGCCGATTACCTGCGCAGCAGCGCCAGCAAGCGCCTGCCCCCGGGCCAGACCCTGGACGTGGAGATCACCGACATCAAGCGGGCCGGCGAGTTCGAGCCGCAGAACGGCCCGCGCGGCAATGACGTGCGGATCATGCGCAACATCTATCCGCCGCGGATGACCCTGACCTTCACCCTGCGCGACGCCACCGGTGGGGTGGTCCGCCAAGGCGAGGAGAAGCTGATCGACATGAACTACCTGGGCAACACTGGCCTGCTCAGCAACAACGACCCGCTGCGCTATGAGAAGCGGATGATCGACGACTGGCTGCGGCGCCTGCTGCCGCCTACGCGCCGCTGAGCACCCGCGCCACGCGTTTGACCGCACACGGCAGCTGGTAGGCGCTGACCTTGCACAGCGGGGCCAGCACGTGCAGGCGCGGGGCATCGCCCCACAGCGTCACGGTGCTGCCCACCCCGGCCTGCGGCAGGTCGGTCAGGTCCACGGTGAGCATGTCCATCGAGACCCGGCCGATCAGGTGGCCGGGCTGGCCATCGATCTGGACCGGGGTGCCGTTCGGCGCGAACTGCGGGTAGCCATCGGCATACCCCAGCGCCACCACGCCCACGCGGGTGGGGCGTTCGGCCACGAAGCGGGCGCCGTAGCCGACCGGTTCGCCCGAAGCGATCTCACGGACCGCGAAGATCTTCGACTGCATGGTCATCACCGGGCGCAGGCGCTCGGTGAAGGCATTGTGCTTCTGCAACGGATTGGCCCCGTACAGCATCAGGCCCGGGCGCACCCAATCGCTGCGCACGTCCGGCCAGCCCAGCAGCGCCGGTGAATTGCACAGGCTGGTTTCGCCGGCCAGGCCGTCGATGGTGGCGGCGAACAGGTCCGCCTGCTCACGCGTACGCGGGCTGTCCAGTTCGTCGGCGCGGGCCATGTGGCTCATCAGCACCATCGGTGCCACCTGCGGAAGCGCCGACAGCCGCGCGTGCGCGGCGCGGAAATCTTCGGGCGACAGGCCCAGGCGGTGCATGCCGCTGTCCAGCTTCAACCAGATCTGCAGCGTGGCGTCGGTCTGGAACGCTTCCACCGCGTCCACCTGCCACGGCGCGGCCACCGCGAACCACAGGCTGTGCTGCACGATCAGCGGCAGCTCGTCGGCGTCGAAGAACCCTTCCAGCAGCAGGATCGGCGAGGTGATGCCGGCCGCGCGCAGTTCCAGCGCCTCTTCAATGCAGGCTACCCCGAACGCATCGGCTTCGCCGTCCAGCGCGCGCGCGCAGGCCACCGCGCCGTGGCCATAGGCATCGGCTTTTACCGCGGCCAGAGTCTTGCGGCCGCCGCCCAGTTCACGGGCCAGGCGGAAGTTGGAGCGCAACGCCTCCAGGTCAATCAACGCGCGGGCTGGGCGCATGCATTCGGTTCACTGTGTTGGACGGACGCGGCGTGGTGGCCGCCATAACGGAAGATATCCAGGCCTTCGGTGCTGATCTGCGGCTGGCGCGCGCTCATCAGGTCGGCCAGATAGCGGCCCGAGCCGCAGGCCATGGTCCAGCCCAGCGTGCCGTGGCCGGTGTTGAGGAACAGGTTGCGGTACGGGGTGGCGCCGATCACCGGCGTGCCATCCGGGGTGGCCGGGCGCAGCCCGGTCCAGAATTCGGCGCGCGACAGGTCGCCGCCATCCGGGTACAGGTCGCCCACCACCTTTTCCAGGGTGGCGCGGCGGCGCGGCGACAGCGACAGGTCGAACCCGCCCACTTCGGCCATGCCGCCCACGCGGATGCGGTCGTCGAAACGGGTCACCGCCACCTTGTAGCTCTCGTCCAGGATGGTCGAGGTCGGCGCCATCGCCGCGTTGGTGATCGGCAGGGTCAGCGAGTAGCCCTTCAGCGGGTACACCGGCAGGTGCATGCCCAGCGGGGCCACCAGCGACGGCGAATAGCTGCCCAGCGCCACCACGTAGCGGTCGGCGGTTTCGACCTTGCCGTCGATGCGCACGCCGGTGATGCGGTCGCCGTCGGTTTCCAGCCCGGCGATGTCCTGGTCGAAGCGGAATTCCACCCCCGCATCCATCGCCATCTGCGCCAGGCGGCGGGTGAACAGCTGGCAGTCGCCGGTCTGGTCGCGCGGCAGCCACAGCGCGCCCACCAGCTTGTCGGCCACGCTGGCCAGCGCCGGTTCGTGGGCGATGATGCCGGCGCGGTCCAGCACTTCATACGGCACGCCGTACTGGGCCAGCACTTCGATGTCCTGCGCCGAGGCATCCAGCTGCTGCTGGGTGCGGAACAGCTGGGTGGTGCCCAGGTCGCGGCCTTCAAACGCAATGCCGGTCTGCGCACGCAGCTCGTTGAGGCAGTCGCGGCTGTATTCGGACATGCGCACCATGCGCGCCTTGTTGATGGCGTAGCGCTCGTGCGTGCAGTTGCGCAGCATCTGCGCCAGCCACCGGTACTGGTTCAGGTCCAGCCCGGGGCGGATCGCCAGCGGTGCGTGTTCGGAGAACAGCCACTTCACCGCCTTCAGCGGCACGCCCGGGGCGGCCCACGGCGAGGTATAGCCGAACGACAGCTGGCCGGCATTGGCGAAGCTGGTTTCCAGCGCCGGGCCGGGCTGGCGGTCCACCACCGTGACTTCAAACCCGGCCTGCCGCAGGTACCAGGCACTGGTCGTGCCGATTACCCCACTGCCTAGGACTAGAACGCGCATGAGACCTCTCCAACCCGATCATTCCCTGCACTGGAGCGTGCCGGGACCATAATTGAGGAAGTATATTCCGGCCAAACCAAGCAATTTTGCTGTTTTTGGCGCCTCAGGCAGGATATTGTCCCGCCAACACCACTGAGAGGCTGACGCCATGGCCGCCCGTTCCCGCGAGCTGGACAAGATCGACCGCAAGATCCTGCGCATCCTGCAGGAGGAGGGGCGCATTTCCTTCACCGAACTGGGCGAGCGCGTCGGGCTGTCCACCACCCCCTGCACCGAGCGGGTGCGCCGGCTGGAGCGCGATGGCGCCATCACCGGCTATTACGCACGGCTGGACCCGCAGTACCTCAAGGCCAGCCTGCTGGTGTTCGTGGAGATCAGCCTGGCCTACAAATCCGGCGACATCTTCGAGGAGTTCCGCCGCGCGGCGCTGAAGCTGCCCAACGTACTGGAATGCCACCTGGTCTCGGGCGATTTCGATTACCTGCTCAAGGCGCGCATCAGCGAAATGGCTTCCTACCGCAAGCTGCTGGGCAGCACCCTGTTGACCCTGCCGCACGTGCGCGAATCCAAGAGCTACATCGTGATGGAAGAGGTCAAGGAAACGCTGACCCTCCCGATTCCGGACTGAGCCGCCCAGGACCGCCCCTCGCAAACGCAAAAGGCGGCGCGCTTGCGCGCACCGCCTGTGTAGCTGCCGACCAGAGGCATCAACGCTGCTGTTTCTGGTCCTGGTGGCGCTGGTCCTGCTGTTTGCCACCCTTCTGGTTCTGCTGATCCCATTGCTGCTGGTTCTGCTGGCCGGATTTCTGGTTCTGCTGGCCCTGCTGTTCCTGCGGCATCTTGCCGGGATTGCCCTTCTGCTGATTAGCCATAACTGCACCTTCTGAGCTTGGGGATGCGCGTTGTTGCGGCGCACGTACAGACTCGGCGACGGGCGGTTAATCGCAGGCGAAATTGCAGTGAGCTGCGGCGTTGACACCGATGACTGCGGGCATTGGTTGTGAAACGTTCATGCATCAGGGCTTGATGCGTTGGCCATCACCGGTGGGCACCGCGTCGTAATAGCGGCCGGTGCGCGTATCCAGTACGCGGTTGGGGCCAGCCTGCTTCATGCCCGGCACGATGCGGCCGTGTCGGTCATACACCTTGGGTGGCGCGGTGGTGGCCGGCGGCGGAGGCGGCACCACCTGGGCCGGCCCCTGGCTCTGGATGGGGTGGGTGCGCAGCTGCTGCGTCGTCTGCGCCGGGGTGTTCACCGGCGCGGGCAACGGCGCCTGCGCAGGTACCACGGGGGTGGGCGGGCGGGTATCGGTGGGTTTGCGTGGCGCGGCCATCTGCGCCACCGCGACCAGCGGCAGCAGCACGGCCAGCGACACGACACCCCGGAAGAAGCGTTTCATGGCGGCGGACTCACGACGGGACATGCATTCACCCTGCGCCAGCGCGCGTGTCAGCACCATGAATGCCATCGGCGCTTGCCCCCGGGCGCCGCCGCCCCCATTTTCCTGCCATCCCCACGAGGACCACCCATGACCGCATTCGATCTCTCCCCGCCCAGCGACGCCCAGCGCGACACGCTGGTGGCCGGGCTCAGCGCCGACGAGCGCCGCGTCCTGCTCCAGCACGGCACCGAAGCCCCGTTCTGTGGGGTGTTCCTGGACAACAAGCAGGACGGCGTCTACGGCTGCCGCCTGTGCGGCCTGCCGCTGTTCCGTTCCAGCACCAAGTTCGACTCCGGCACCGGCTGGCCGAGCTTCTTCGCCCCGTTCGACCCGGACCATGTGCGCGAAATCCGTGACGTCAGTCATGGCATGGTGCGAACTGAAATCGTTTGCGCCCGCTGTGACAGCCATCTCGGTCACGTGTTCCCGGATGGACCGGCGCCGACGTTCGAGCGGCATTGCCTGAATTCGGTTTCGCTGCAGTTCACCGCCAACGGTCAGCCCTACCCGGATCCGCTGCAACGCGGTGGAGCCGAGGCCCAGCCAGCCGGCTGAGCGCCCCGGCAATGCGTGCCCACCAACGGTGGGCACCTACCAAGGGGCGGCACCCGCCGGACGAGGCGGGTCGGCACCCTCCGGGCGACGTACCCGGTAGGTACCCACCGTTGGTGGGTACTGGGCGATGCACCGGTAGGTACCCACCGTTGGTGGGTATGACGTGCCGGCCAAAACTGTGACGTCCGACCACGCCCCCCTTCAGAATGCGCGCGCCAGGCCGACATGGTGATATCCCCACCGCCGCGCCCGCCCCATGCTCATCATTGTTGGCTTCCTCATCGTCATCCTCAGCGTGCTCGGCGGCTATGTCGGCGCGCACGGCAAGCTCGGCGCGCTGTGGCAGCCCTATGAGCTGGTCATCATCGGTGGCGCGGCGCTGGGCGCGTTCCTGGTCGGCACCCCGCTCAAGACCGTCAAGCAGACCCTGCAGGCCACGGTGGGCGTGTTCAAGGGCCCGCGCTACAAGCAGCAGGACTACATCGATGTCCTGAGCCTGCTCTACGAACTGCTCAACAAGGCCCGCCGCGAAGGCTTCATGGCGCTGGAAGACCATGTCGAGCGCCCGGCCGACAGCGCCATCTTCGCCAACTATCCGAAGGTGCAGGCCGACCACCACCTGGTCGACTTCATGACCGACTGCCTGCGCCTGATGATCGGCAGCAACATCGAACCGCACGAGCTGGAACCGCTGCTGGAAATGGAGCTGGAAAAGCACCACGCCGAAGCCATGCAGCCCTCGGCCGTGCTCAACAAGGTCTCCGACGGCCTGCCCGGCTTCGGCATCGTGGCGGCGGTGCTGGGCATCGTGATCACCATGGGCTCGATCGGTGGCGAAATCACCGAAGTGGGCGCGCACGTGGCCGGCGCGCTCGTGGGTACCTTCCTGGGCATCCTGCTGGCCTACGGCTTCGTCAGCCCGCTGGCGGCGGCCGTGGAAGCACGCGCCGAGCAGGACAGCCGCATCTATGAGTCGGTCAAGACCGCCCTGCTGGCCTGCCTGCGCGGCTACAACCCGAAGATCGCGCTGGAGTTCGCGCGCAAGACCCTGCCGTCCAACGTGCGTCCGGGCTTCAGCGAATTCGAACAGCACCTCAAGACGGTCAAGTAAGGCACCGCCATGGCCGAGAACAAACCCACCGTCATCGTCCGCCGGGTCAAGAAAGGCGGCCACGCCGCGCACCATGGCGGCGCCTGGAAGGTGGCCTACGCCGACTTCGTCACGGCCATGATGGCGTTCTTCCTGGTGCTGTGGCTGATGGCGGCCACCACCAAGCCCGAACGCGCGTCCATTTCCGAATACTTCCGCAACCCCAGCCCGCTCACCGGGCAGAGCCCCACGCCCGCCCCGGGCATGGCCGGCCCGGGCGGCGCCAGCACGTCGATGATCAAGCTGGGCGGCGCCACCGATGTGTCGCGCGGCAACAGCAACGACCCCTTCCAGAACCAGCAGGCCGAGCGCCCGGTGCCGCAGGAAGACGAGCGCGAGCGTGAGAAGAAGCAGCTGGAAGTGCTCAAGCAGGAACTGGAAGAAGCGATCAGCAAGAGCCAGGCGCTGGAGCCGTTCAAGGACCAGCTGCTGCTGGACCTGACCCCGGAAGGCCTGCGCATCCAGATCGTGGACAAGCAGAACCGGCCGATGTTCGACATGGGCAGTGCCGCGCTGAAGACCTACACGCGCGACATCCTTCGCGAGCTCTCGCAGTTCATCAACCACGTGCCGAACCGGATCAGCATCACCGGCCATACCGACATCACCGCGTACAACGCCGCCCACGGCTACAGCAACTGGGAGCTCAGCGCCGACCGCGCCAATGCCGCCCGACGTGCGCTGCTCGATGGCGGCATGGCCGACGACAAGGTCACCCGCGTGGTCGGCCTGTCCTCCTCGGTGCTGTTCGACAAGACCCAGCCGGACAACCCGATCAACCGCCGCATCAGCATCGTGGTGATGACCAAGGCCGCCGAAGCCGCCGCGCTGGCCGGTTCGGGCCAGGAAGTGGCGCTGTCGCCGACCGTCCAGGACGCTGACATCCAGGCGGCCCAGGGCGCGCCGGCACCGGCCCCGGCCGCTGCCCCCGTCTCCGCTTCGCCCTGAGCCCTTCGGGCGTAACGACCAACGGTCGTTACCTACCGGGGGGTGTGCATGGCCATGAGCCGCTCGTCCCAGCATCCCCGCGCAACCCCCACTACAATGGCGGTCTTTCCCGTACCGATAGACCGATTCCATGTCCAAGCAGTCCAAGGCCAAGCGCGACAAGCGCAAGAAGCTCCAGCCCAAGCGCCCGATCAACCGCCTCAACGCCCAGCAGCCGGTCCAGAACCATGCCGTGCTGACCAATGAAGAAGGCCAGGTGGTCGCTGCGATCGGCCTGCAGGGCACCGAATGGCTGCTGGCCATCGGCGGCCAGACCATGGGCAACGCCGACAACCCGGTGCCGATGCTGGCCATGCTCAAGCACCTCTCCAATGTCCAGGAGAAGGAAGGCCGCAAGGTCACCCTGGAGTACTCGACCCAGCTGCAGCAGCTGATCGACGACCTGGCCGCCGATGAAGGCAAGACCGCCGACGAGTACCTGAGCCAGCTGGTTTCCGAGTTCGAAGGCGTGGAAGGCGAAGAAGGCGAAGAAGGTGACGACGCTGACACCGCTGCCGAAGACGCCCCGGCCGCCGAACCGGCTGCCGAGGACGCCGAAGCCACCCCGGCCGCCAGCGACGACAAGCCGCAGGCCTGAGCCACGGCCACCCGGTGACGGTCTATATCGACGATGCGGTACACCCCTGGCGCGGCGAGCGCTGGGCGCATCTGATGGCCGACACCCTGCCCGAGCTGCACGCCATGGCGGCGCAGCTCGGGATTCCCCGGCGGGCCTTCCAGAACCGCCGCAGCGGCGCCCATTACGACGTCCCCGCGCCCCTGCGCCTGCAGGCCATCGCGCTGGGTGCGACCGCCATTTCCCGGCACACCGACCGGGCGCTGGTCAAAGCCGTCATCGCCAACGCCAGATCGCAATACACGGCCTGATCCGCCGGTAGCCCCCGACCGTGGGTCGGGTGACCTGTCAGAACGGATCCGAGCCCGGCCGCACTTCCACCCCCAGCAGCGAACACAGCGCCAGCATGGCGTCATCATCGCGCTGCAGTGCCATCCAGCCGGCCAGGCCGCCGTTGCCGGTATCCACGCTCCACAGCGAGTAATTGTGCTCGCGCAGGCGGTCGTAGGCGGTGCCCATCAGCCGCGGCGCGTCGATGTGGGCGGCAAAATCCTCGTCATCCAGGTCGCCACCCCAGTCCAGCTGCAGGTTCCAGCGCGCGGACAGCTCGTTCACCGCCGACACCAGCGCATCGGTGTCTTCACGCTCCACCTCGAAGCCGGACTGCCAGGCAATGGCGGCCATCAGCGGCGGCAGCCAGTCGGCCTCCTCGTCGATCTCCTCACCGTTCTCCAGCAGCGCCTCGCGCCAGCGGTTGAACTGCTGCAGGCCCAGTTCCTCGTCGCCCGGGTTGATCAGCACGAACAGGTTCCAGATCCGGGCCTCGAAATCGTCTTCGTCGAAATCGCGTTCGTCTTCTTCGAAGTCGAAATAGTCGCTGTTGTCGGGCATGGCCGGTATTCCTGGAGACAGGCAGGCATTCTGCCACGGCCACCCTACGGTTATCCTGTGCGCCTGAAGATGGCCGTGGTGGCTGTCAGCATCCAATGACCATGAGCGATACCCCTCCCGATCACCTGGCGATCAACCCCACCAGCCCCTTCCACGATGCCGCAGCGCTGGAGCGCGGCGTGGGCATCCGCTTCAACGATGTCGAGCGCGACAACGTCGAGGAATACTCGGTCAGCGAAGGCTGGATCCGGGTGCAGGCCGGCAAGGCCCGCGACCGCCGGGGCAACCCGATGACCATCAAGGTCAAGGGCACCGTGGTGGCGTATTACCTGGATCAGAAGCCGGAATAATCGGTCGCCCGACCCACGGTCGGTTGCTGCCCGGGATTGACGGCTGCGCCGTCAATCCTTTTGCCGGGTTTCCAGCAGGTCCAGGTTGCGGATCAGCTTGCGCGAAATCTCGTCGGAAATCCGCCCGCGCCGGGTCAACCGGAACAGTTCTTCGCGTTCGGCGGTCAACCCGGCACTGCGCAGCTGCCGGTAGCCCTGCTCCATGCGCCGCACCTTTTCCGGGTCCGCATCCGGGCCCTGGTCTTTTTCCAGGTTGCGCTGGTACAGCAGGCTCACCCGTGAGGCCGCATCGTTGTACAGCTGCACGTTGTCGGTGGTCTGGTTCTGCACCAGTTGCTGGCGCATGCGCTCGACCCCGGCCAGCGCGGCCTTCGAGGCCAGCCGCCGCGCCAGGTCTTCCTCCTTGCGCTCGCCCGAGTCCGCCGGCAGTTCCAGCCCCTTGAGCAGGCGCGGCAGCGCCACGCTGGCACCGACCAGCGACACCAGGATCACCGCCGCGGCCAGGAAGATCACCAGGTCGCGTGCCGGGAAGGCGCTGCCATCGGGCAGGAACAGCGGCAGGGTCAACACGCCGGCCAGCGTGATCGCACCGCGTACGCCAGCCACCGAGGTGGCCACCACGATCCGCCACGAGGTGCCTGGCCGCGCTTCACCGCGATGCTTCGCACGCAGCACGCTCCAGCGCAACGACAGCCACACCCAGGCCAGGCGCAGCAGCACCAGGGCCAGGTTGATCACCACCACGTAGACCAGCAGCCACCACGCACTCTGGTGCCCGCTTTCGCTCACCGTGGTCATGGCGCGGTCCACGATGCCCGGCAGCTGCTCGCCCAGCAGCACGAACATGATGCCGTTGAAGGAGAACTGCAGCATGTTCCACACCGCCATGCGCTGCACGCGCATGCTGCCGGACACGCGGCCGGTAAGCTCCACGTAGCTCATGGTGATACCGGCGGCCACCGCCGAGAGAATGCCCGAGGCGTTGGCCTCTTCGGCCAGCAGGTAGGCCGCGAACGGAATCAGCAGGTTGACCAGCAGCGCCGCGCCCGGCTCTTCGCCGAAGCGCCGCCACAGCCAGCGCTGGAAGGTGGACACGCCGAGCGTCACCGCCACGCCGATCGCCAGGCCGGCCACCGCCACCCACAGGAAGGTCACCGAGGCCGTTGCCAGCGAGAAGGTACCGGTCATCACCGCGGCCACCGCGAAGCGGAAGCAGACCAGGCCGGAGGCATCGTTCAACAGCGATTCGCCCTCGAGGATGTGCATCAGCCGCTTGGGAATCGGCGCGCGCGACGCGATCGAACTGACCGCCACCGGGTCGGTCGGCGAAATGATCGCCGCCAGTGCGAACGCCACCGCCAACGGCATCACCGGAATCATCCAGTGGATCAGCAGGCCCGCGCCGATCACGGTGAACACCACCAGCCCGAAGGCCAGCTCCAGGATCACGCCCTTGTCGCGGAACAGGCCCTGTTTGGGAATGCGCCAGCCGTCCAGGAACAGCAGCGGCGGCAGGAACAACAGGAAGAACATCTCCGGTTCCAGCGCGTGGCCGCGGTTGAACACCCCCGCAATCACCGCACCCAGGCCGATCTGCACCAGCGGCAGCGGCAGCGACAACGGCAGTACGCGGACCAGGTAGCCGCTGGCGACCACCGCCACCAGCATCGCCAGGACGACTTCAATCGTATGCATGCATTTTCCAGAGAGCCTGGAAAAAAATTACCACACCCACCCCGAACCGCGTCCTACAACGGCGAACTCAGGCCGCCTGCCCGTCGAAGCGGTAGATGTCCATCGCCAGCATGCCCGCATCGATGCCGGCATCGATGCGCTGCGCGCCCAGCACCTCACCGCCGGCGGTACCAAGCGCGAAATGCAGCGGTTGGAAGTGCTCGTCGGTGGGGTGCGCGCGTTCGGCATACGGCGCCTGACGGCGGTAATCGAGCAGCGCGGCGCTGTCGTTGGCCTGCAGGCGCTGCTCCACCCATTCGATGAAGGGGCGCACATAGGGCGCTTCGCCGCCGCGCTGGTAGTCGCGGAAGTCGTGCAGGTTGTGGGTGATGCTGCCCGAGCCGACCAGCAGCACGCCCTGTTCGCGCAGTGGCGCCAGCGCGCGGCCCAGCGCGAACTGGTGGGCCGGGCCCTGCAGCGGCTGCAGCGCCAGCGGCACCACCGGAATGTCAGCCTGCGGGTAGAGCAGGCGCAGCGGCACCCAGGCGCCGTGGTCCAGCCCACGGCTCGGGTCCACGCCGGTGGGCAGCCCGGCGGCCACCAGCCGCTGCGCGACCTCCTCGGCCAGGGCCGGGTCGCCCGGCGCCGGGTACTGCAGGTCGAACAACGCCTGCGGGAAGCCGCCGAAATCATGGATGGTCGGTGGCTGCGGGTGCGCGCCCACCACCGGCTGGCGGGTCAGCCAGTGCGCCGAGGCCATCACGATCGCGCGCGGGCGCGGCAGCTGCGCGGCCAGCTCGGCCAGGCGCACGCCCACCAGCCCCGGCTGCAACGCGGTCATCGGCGAACCATGGGAAATGTACAGCGAGGGCAGGCGGGTCATGGGGGCTCCAGCAGGCGAATGCACCGAGAACGATGCCGACCCAGCTTATTGCTTTCACCGGTGATGATAAACGCCAAATCCAGTGCGCATTGTTCCACTGGCGGCGCACCATGGGTGCCATCTACTGGGTGCCATCTACTGGGTGCCATCTACTGGGTGGCATCTACTGGGTGACATCTGCTGGTAGCGCCGACTGTTAGTCGGCTGCTCTTCGCCACAGCATATGGCTGCCCGTAGCCCTGCGCCTAGTGATGCAGCCGACTAACAGTCGGCGCTACCGTTCGGCATGCCGGCCGCCGTTTTACGCGGCGGCGGTTTCCAGCCGTCCTATCACGTCGGCCAGCGGCGCCGGCCGGCCCAGCAGGAAGCCCTGCACCTGGTCGCAGCCGTGCGCGGCCAGCCATTCGTGCTGCCCCGGGGTTTCCACGCCTTCAGCGATCACCGTCAGGCCCATGCTGTGGCCCAGCGACAACAGCGCGCGGCAGATCGAGGCGTTGCGCGGGTTGGTTTCCACATCGGCCACGAAGCTGCGGTCGATCTTCAGGATGTCCAGCGGCAGGTGCTGCAGGTAGGACATGTTCGAATAGCCAGTACCGAAGTCGTCCAGCGAAATATGGATGCCCTGCTCGTGCATGCGCTGCATGGTCTGCTTGGCCTGGCCCGGCTTGCGCATCAGGCTGCTCTCGGTCAACTCCACGTGCAGTGCGCCGCGCGCCAGCCCGAATTCCTGGCTGGCACGGCTGAACTCGGCCACCAGGTCGCTGTTGAAGAACTGCACCGCCGAGACGTTCACCGCAATCGGCAGGTCCCAGCCGGCATCCACCAGCTGGCGCTGCGCACGCGCTGCTTCACGGATCACCCAGCGGCCCAGCGCCAGGATCAACCCGGTGTCTTCGCACAGCTGGATGAACTCGCCCGGCGGAATGAAGCTGCCATCGGCCTGCGGCCAGCGCAGCAGCGCCTCCAGCGCCGCCGGGCTGCCATCGCTGGCGTGGCAGATCGGCTGGAAGTACAGCGCGAATTCGGCATCGATCGCGCTGTGGATGCGCCCGGCCAGCCGCAGCCGGTCGGCCAGCCGCGAACTCACCGCGCTGTCGAACCAGGCAATCACGCTGCCTTCGTCGCGCGCGGCATGCGCGGCCTGCGCGGCCATGCCGATCACCTGTTCGGCGCTGACCACATCGCCGTCGAACTTCACTGCCACGCCAATGCGCGGTTCGAACTGGTGCAGCCAGTCCTGTCCGCGCACGGGTTCGGAGACGGTCTGCACCAGCGTATCCAGCGCGGTCTGGCGCTCGTGGTCGTCGCGGATGGCGAAGATGAAATCCTCGGCCGGCTGGAACGCCAGCAACCCATAGCGCACGCCCAGCCCACCCAGGCGCTTGGCCATGGCCTGCAGCACCACGTCACCCACTTCGCGGCCCAGCGTATCGGCCACCAGCTGCAGGCCACGGAACTGCACGTAGGCGATGGTGTAGCTGCCGCCTTCCTCATCCAGCTGCGCGGCCAGCGCGCGCGTGTTGAGCAGCCCGGTGGCCGGGTTGTGGGTGGCGTGGTAGGCCAGGTCACGCTCATAGGCCATGCGGTCGCTGATGTCCTCGGCCAGCACCAGGCAGGCCTCGCGCCCGTCGAAGTCCAACCGCGCCAGGTGCGCGCGCACTTCGAATACGGTGCCGTCCTTGCGCCGGTGCAGGCGCACCTTGGCATCCTGCAGGTCGCCGCTGGCGGCGTTGGCAATCGCGCCGCGGATTTCCTCCCAGCCTTCGCGTGGGCGGATGTCCAGGATGCTCATCGCCAGGAATTCATCGCGGCTGTAGCCGTACTGTCGCACCGCCGCTTCGTTCACTTCCAGGAACCGCAGCGTGTCCGGATCGAACACCCAGAACGGTGCCGGGTTGCGGTCGAACAGCAGGCGGAACTGGCGCTCGGCCTGCTGCGCGCGTGCCAGCGCCTGGACCCGCTCGCTCACGTCGGTGAGCGCGCCGATCATGCGCCGCTCGCGGTCGCTGCCACCCACCTGCTGGCCACGCGCCGATACCCAGTGCGTGGCACCGCCCGGCAGCACGATTCGGAACATCTCATCCAGCACGCCATTGCCGGCAAACGCATCGTCGAACGCCGCCTGCAACCGCTGTGCATCCTCGTGGTGCACACGGTTGAAGAAATCGGCCACCGGCAGGGAATCGAGCGGGATGCCGAATATTTCCCGCGCCAGCGGCGACCAGCGCAGCACCGAGGCGTCCTCGTCCACCGTCCAGGTGCAGATCTTGCCGACCTGGTGGGCCATGCGCAGCTCGGCATGGCCGGTGCGCAGCTCCTCGCTCATCGCATCCTGGCGGCGGGTGGCACGGCGCAGGCTGGTGTAGACCAGCGCGAACGCCCCCCAGTACAGCAGGTACAGGCCGATCGAGGCCTGCACGTAGGGCCACCACGGCGCCAGCACATCCTGCCGGCCCAGCCCGGCGTACACCGCCAACGGATACTCGGCCAGCGTGGTGAGGGTGGTGATGCGCTCGACCTTGTCGATGGGACTGTGTTCGACGCCCAGCGGCAGCACCGTATCGCTGCCCAGCAGGTCGCGCCGCTGCAGTTTGAACTGCTGTCCGGTCAAGCCGTCGTTGTCGGGGCTGCGCGCCAGCAGATGGCCGGTGACATCACTGATGGAGAGCACGCCGTGGAGGCCGATATCCAGCCCGCTGATGATCGACTGCAGCTCGCTGGTATGCAGCCGGCTGAGCAGCCACCGGTCCTCGCCCATGCGCAGCGCCAGCGGCAGCACCCAGCGGCGCATGCCCAGGTCCTGCGGCGGGCCCAGATACAGCTGGCTGTCCTGGCCACGATGGGCCTCCACCGCCCACAGCGGCAGGGTCAGGTCACCGCCGCCGCTGGTCAGTGCACGGCCGAACTGGTCCACCACCACGATGCTTTCCAGCTCCGCATGCCGCTGCAGCACCCCATCGATGGCCTCGTCCAGCAGGTCCGGTGCCTGCGCCGGCACGTGCTCGAACAGCTGCGCGCCGTCGGCGGCGATGCCGCGCATGGCGCGTTCCAGGTTGCGCAGTTCCAGTCGCAGCAGGCGCTGCGAACCGGTGGCCAGCGCCGTGCTCTGCCGCTGGGCGGCCTCCAGCCGGCGTTGGTAATCATTGGCCAGCATCACCACCAGGCCCGCACCAAGCAGCAGGCCCAGGCCGATGCCCAGCCACACGATGGTGCGCAGCGGCCGCGCCATGGGCTGGCTCAGCGCGGGCATCGCGTACCTCTACCTCGGTGACGGCCTGACTTCATGTAAACGCTTCCTGGTTTCCCCAAACCTGAGCGGCCGACGTCGCAATTTCTTGACGTCTCTCTTGCCCGTTCCCAACGGGCAAGGCCTTGGCCCAGCGCCTTGCCCCCAGCATGCACCAGCCCGCCCGGCTCGGGAAGGGGTGCGACAGCCGTCACACCTTGACGCAGCCCAATGCGGCCACAACTCCCGCCAGATCCCGCCGGTTCCCGGGCCGGGCGGCGGATTAGACTTGGGGTTTCCCCGTTGCCTGAGAAGTCCATGTCCAAGCTGCGCCGCCCCACCCTGATGCTTGCCATTGCCGCCAGCCTGTCGCTGGGCCTGGCCGCCTGCGACCGCGATGCGGCCGCGCCGACCGCTGCCCCGCCGGCCGATACCGCCGCCCCGCCCGCCGCGCCCAAGCCGCAGCTGGGCAGCTTCGGCTTCGATGCCGCCGGCATGGACCGCAGCGTCGCCGCCGGCGATGACTTCTTCGGCTTCGCCAACGGCAGCTGGGTGAAGAACACCGAAATTCCGGCCGACCGCTCCAGCTACGGCAGCTTCAACGTCATTTCCGAGAAGACCCTGGCCGACACCCGCGCCATCCTCGAAGGCGCCGCCGCTGATACCAAGGCCAGCGGCGAAACCAAGCTGATCGGCGATTACTACGCCGCCTTCATGGACGAGGCCGGGATCGAATCGCGCGGCATGGGCGCGATCAAGCCCGAGCTGGATGCCATCGGCGGCATCGGCGACAAGGCCGCGCTGGCCACCGCCCTGGGCGGCACCCTGCGCGCCGACGTGGACCTGCTCAACGCCACCAACTTCTACACCGACCGCCTGTTCGGCACCTGGGTGTCGGTGGACCTGCTGCAGCCGGACCGCAATGCGCCCTACCTGGTGCAGGGTGGCCTGGGCCTGCCTGACCGCGACTTCTACCTGCAGGGCGGCCGCATGGCCGATATCCGCAAGCAGTACCAGGCCTATATCGCCCAGGTGCTGCAGCTGGCCGGCGTGGCCGACCCGGCCGCCAAGGCGCAGCGCATCCTGGCGCTGGAAACCCGCATCGCGCAGGCGCACGCCACCCAGGAAGAAACCAACGACGTGACCAAGGGTGCCAACGCGTGGAAGCAGGCCGACCTGAGCGCGAAGGCGCCGGGCATGGACTGGGCCGCGTTCCTGGCCGCCGCCGGCCTGGACAAGCAGGACGACTTCATCGTGTGGCAGCCCAAGGCCGTGGCCGGCATCTCGCGCCTGGTCGCCACCGAACCGCTGGATGTGTGGAAGGACTACCTGACCTTCCACGCCCTGGACCGCGCCGCGCCGTACCTGCCCAAGGCACTGGCCGATGCGCGCTTCGCCTTCCACGGCACCACCCTCAACGGCACCCCGCAGCAGAGCGAGCGCTGGAAGCGTGCGGTGGATGAGAGCAACAACGCCGTGGGCGAAGCGATCGGCAAGCTGTATGTCGAAAAGCACTTCGACCCGGCCACCAAGGCGCGCGCCGATGAAATGGCAAAGAACATCATCGCCGCCTTCGCCAAGCGCATCGACGCGCTGGAATGGATGTCGCCGGAAACCAAGGCGCACGCCAAGGCCAAGGTTGAAGGCCTCACCGTGGGCATGGGCTACCCGGACAAGTGGCGCGATTACACCGGCCTTGAAGTGAAGCGCGACGATGCGCTGGGCAACGCCGAGCGCGCCAGCCAGTTCGAGTACCGCCGCAACCTGGCCAAGCTGGGCCAGCCGGTGGACCACAGCGAATGGGCGATGCTGCCGCAGACCATCAACGCCATGAACGTGCCGCTGGAGAACCGCCTGGTGTTCCCGGCCGCGATCCTGCAGCCGCCGTTCTTCGACGGTGCCGCCGACGATGCGGTGAACTACGGCGCGATCGGCGCGGTGATCGGCCATGAGATCAGCCATGGCTTCGACAACGCCGGTGCGCTGTTCGATGAAACCGGCAAGCTGCACAACTGGTGGACGGCCGAGGACCTGAAGAAGTTCAATGCCGCCGGCGATGCGCTGGCTGCGCAGTTCAGCAGCTACCAGCCGTTCCCGGGCGTGTCGGTCAATGGCCGCCTCACCCTGGGCGAGAACATCGCCGACGTTGCTGGCCTGGCCACGGCCTACGACGCCTACCAGCTGTCGCTGCAGGGCAAGCCGGGCCAGACCCTGGAAGGCTTCACGCCTGACCAGCGCTTCTTCCTGGGCTTCGCCCAGGCGTGGCGCAGCAAGGCCCGCGAACAGGCCCTGCGCAATTCGCTGCTGACCAACGTGCACGCCCCCGGCCAGTTCCGCGCGCTCACCGTGCGCAACCTGGACGCGTGGTACCCCGCCTTCGAGGTGAAGGACGGCCAGAAGCTGTACCTGGCCCCGGAAAAGCGGGTCAAGGTGTGGTGACAAAAACGGGCGCTTCGGCGCCCGTTTTTTTGGGGGGCATGGGCCCGCTGGTAGAGTCGGTTCCCAAACGACTGCCGATAGCGATGATCGGCACGGGGACGCATGACGTTGAAGGAGAGACGCCTTCGTTTCAGGTCATGCGTAAATGAAATCGCACACGTTATCGGCAGTCGTTTGGGAACCGACCCTACCGATCCGTCATCCGGTTCACCAATGGGCGAGCGCGCTTGTTGGCACGCCTACACGCGCGCAGGCGCGCGCCGCTACGCCGTCCTGCAGCGCGCGGCGGAACAAGGGCGACATGCCCTGCAGCAACCGCGCGGAAGCCCGTGCCTGGGTGCGCTGCAACGGCGTTCGTTCGAGCATCGTCGTGGCCCACTCTGGAAGCAGCGCAGCACCGGCGCCGAGGAACAGTTCGCGCGAAAGCCCCGCCATCGGTACCGGCAGCCGGATGCTGGACAACACCGCCAGCACTTCACGTGAGCGCGCATCGAACCGCAGCAGCGTCTGCTGCCGCGCGAAATACGCTTCCACCTCCGCTTCCGAAGCCGGCACATCGGTGGCACCCAACGCTTCGGCCACGCGCCGGTACTCGTCGTAGTACCGGTCGGCGATGGGCTCCGGCACCTCGCGGCAGTAACGCCGGTAGCCCTGCAGGAAGCCGTATGCCTCGGTGACATGCACCCAGGTCAGCAACGCCGGATCATCGGCCGAATACGCCTGCCCATCCTGCGTCTGCCCGCGCACGTGTGCGTGGATGCGCTTCACCTTCCCGACCAACGCTTCCACTTCGCCCGACGCCGCGTAGCTGGTACATGCCACGAACGCCGTGGTGCGGCGCAGCCGCCCCACCAGGTCGTCGCGGAAGTTGGAGTGGTCATACACCCCGGCCAGTGCCAGCGGGTGCAGGGTCTGCAGCATCAGCGCGCACAGCCCGCCGGCCAGCATCCCCGGAAACTCGGCATGCACCCGCCAGGTCACGCTATCGGGCCCGAACCAGCCCGGGTCGCCGAGCGGGTGGTCGTAATCGATGCCGCTCTGCCCGCGCGGGAACGCACCCAGCACCCAGCGCCGGATCGGTACGGTGGCGGGGCGGGTGAGGCGGTGCAGCAGTGACGACATCGGGGGTGCTTCCATGGGTGAAGAGGCCGGCGATCCTGCGCGGTTGCGTCAATTCTGCGTGATCCACGTCGCCCCGACCACGTCCGGCACGGCACCGGCCTACACATTGTGCGGTCGCAGCAGAAAACGGCGGGAATTTTTCGCTTCACCGGCAGTTTTACATGATGCACCGCGCAAAAATTTCGGCGCCCTGCGCATTCAGTTAAGTCCCCTGCGGCGTTTTGTCGCACTGCCCATTGCCAAGCGAAATGAAAGTGCTAGAACTGAACCCGCCTCACCGTCCGTCCAAATGCGCCGCTGCACGTTCCCGAAGGAGCCCGTGATGATCGCTTTGTTCAAAGGTTTAGGTTTACTGCTCCAGGACAACGAGCTCTACGGCAGCCCGTTCGAAAAGCAGGTCGCGCATTGGCGCAACAAGAGTGAGCAGCAGATCCGCGAAGAAGTGGCCACCCTGGCCAAGGCCAAGGGCCAGTGGCTGATGGCGTCCATCGTTGGGTGGCAGGCGGCCTCGCTGCTGATCCTCGGGCTGATCGCCAACTACCTGTGGAAGGACGACTTCCATATCACCTTCACCCGCGTGGTGATCGTGTTCGGCTCGTGGGTCTCGATCCTGTTCGTGATCTGGTTCATGGCCAATATGTTCGACCACACCGCCGGCTTCGAGCGCTGGATGAAGGCATTCAACAGCCGGGCGCGGATCACCTCCGATGCCGATACCGTGGAATGCGTGGCCGAAGCGCTGGACATGGCCCAGCTCTACCCGGAAGTACTCGATTACAAGCAGGCGGTCACTGCCAGGCGTGAGCTGCGCCACGAAGACATCCGCATCATGCGGGAGATCGGGCGCATGAAGCAGCATTCGGAACTGGTCGGCCAGCTCAACCACGTCGGCGAACCCGACCCCGGCCAGAACCTGCACCTGCAACCGGCCTTCTGACCCCACCAGATCCAGGGGGATCCCAATGCCACCGTGCGCGAACACGGTGGCATTGTTTTTCTACATGCCGCGGAACAGGCTCATGAACGGCTGGCTCACGTTGAGCACTTCCGGCCGCTGCTTCAGGCGCAGCTGGCCACGGCCGGTGTCATCGCGGCTCACCGCCGCCACCGCTTTCATGTTGACGATGGTGGAGCGGTGGATCTGGCGGAAGCGCTGCGGGTCCAGCACTTCCAGCAGCTCGCGCAGCGGCGTGCGCAGCAGGCTTTCGCCCGCCTCGGTCACCACCGTGGTGTACTTGCTGTCGGCGCGGAAGTAGACCACGTCTTCGAGCATGATCAGCTGCGTATCGCGGCCATTGCTGGCGGTGATCCACGCCAGCGGCGGCGCGTTCGAGTGCGCCCCGGGCTGCTGGCCCAGGCGCTGCAGCAGCTGCTCCAGCATCGCGTTGTCCGGCCGGCCCATCTGCATGCGCGCCAGGATGCGCTCGCGCGTGGCCAGCAGCCGCTCGTCGCTGACCGGCTTGAGCAGGTAATCCATCGCGCCCTGCTCGAAGGCATCGATCGCATATTGGTCGTAGGCGGTCACGAACACCACCTGGGTGCGCGGGCTGATCTCCGGCAGCGCGCGCGCTACCTCGATGCCGCTGATGCCAGGCATGCGGATGTCGAGCAGGGCCAGGTCCGGTTTCAGTTCGGCCAACCGCTCCAGCGCGCTTGCGCCGTCTTCGCATTCGGCCACCAGCCGCAGTTCCGGCCACAACCGCTGCAGCTGGGCCACCAGCGACTGGCGCAGCAGGTCTTCGTCTTCGGCAATGAGGGCATCAAGCAGCATGGATCGCCTCGCGTGCGTCGCGCGGCAAGGTGATCGTTGCCGCCACGCCGCTGGGGAAGTTGGACACGATGGCCACGCCGGCGCGTTCACCGCAGGTCAGGCGCAGCCGTTCGCGCAGGTTTTTCAGGCCGATGCCGGTGCCGCTGCTGCCCTGCCCGAAGCCCAGGCCGTCATCGGCCACGGTCAGGGTGACGTGGTCATCGAAGGCGCGCGCGATGATCCACACCGTGCCGCCACCGGGCTTGGGCTCCAGCCCGTGCTTGATCGCGTTCTCGACCAGCGTCTGCAGCGCCATCGACGGCAGCGGTACGGTTTCCAGCGCCGGCGGCACATCCACCTGCAGTGCCAGCCGCGCGCCCATGCGGATCTTGAGGATTTCCAGATAGGCCTTGGTGCGCTCCAGCTCCACGCCCAGGGTGGACATCGATTCGTCCACGCTCGGCAGCGAACTGCGCAGGTACTGGATCAGGTGCCCCAGCATCTGGTCGGCGCGCGGCGGATCGGTGCGGGTCAGTACCTGCGCGTTGGCCAGTGTGTTGTACAGGAAGTGCGGTTCCACCTGTGCGTGCAGCAGGTTCAGCCGCGCCACCGACAGTTCCTTTTCCGTGGCGGTCTGTTCGGCCGCCGCCTGCTCGTCGCGGCGTTGTTCGGACACGCGGCGGGTGATGGCGCGGCTGACCGCTTCGGCGTTCTCGTAGTTGCTGCCTTCGTCCACCGCCAGCAGGTCGGCCCACACCCCGGCATCGGGCTCGAAGACCAGGGTCACGCTGCTGGTACCCTGCCCCGGGGCGACCGTGGCCAGCACGCTGTTGCGCTTGATCGCCCAGCGCGCCGGCAGGTTCCAGCGCGACGGCGGGCGGCCGTTGTAGGGGTCCACGCGGCGCACATAGGCGCGCACCTGCAGGCTGCCGGCGGCGCTTTCGATGTCTTCCACGCGCGGCAGTTCCTTGATCGCCTGTTCGACCAGGCTGAAGGCCTCGCCGGCGTCCATCGGCAGTTCGATCTGGCGCCGCTGGCGGCTGGACAGGGTGGCCGCATCCAGGCGCCCGGCCAGGGTCGAGACCCGGCGCAGGTGGGTGATGCAGCTGCCCAGCGCGGTGATCATCAGGAACAGCGCCAGCAGTCCGAACACCCAGCCCGGGCCTTCATCCATGCCGTGGAAGAAGCCACTCCACACGAACCCGGCCACGACGATCGCCGCGGCCCAGGCCACCAGAATACGGAGAATCAGGGAAAGGCTGGCAAACACGGCGGCGTCTTCACGATGGGATGGTGTGAGGATAGCCCTGCCCGTGGAGGGCACAAGCGGGATGCGACGAAACCGCTGAAAACGGTGGTGAAGGGGGCTTCTTGAACGCCTGACGGAAGTCTTCGGTCTTCCATTCAACCCGGTTGCGACCACGGATCAGCGGATGTCCCGTTCCACGCCGTCACCATCGCGGGACCGCGTTCCCCGCCGGCGGTGCCGGCGGGGTGGGTTCGATCACTTCCGATCGGCAGCCGATGCATCCCGCGGTGCGCGGAACTGGGAATCATCGCTCCAGTTCGGCCAGCTGCGGGAGTTGGCCAGCTGGTTGCCCAGCGTGTACAGCACTTCCAGATCGCGGGCGGCGCCGGCGAACTTCCAGTCCGGCTGCCACTCGTCGCCCTGCTGGTGGTAGCGCTTGGCGGTGTAATCGTCCGAGGCCGCCTTGCCTGCGGCCACGCCGCCGTCCACCCAGTCCTGGCCGGCCGAGTAGGAAACCGCCGGCACGCCACGCTTGGCGAACGGGAAGTGATCGGAACGGAAGAACAGGCCCGCTTCCGGCTTCGGATCCGGGGTGTAGCGGATATCCCAGCCTTGGGCCACGTCCTTCAGCTGGTCCAGCAGTTCCAGCTTGGCCGAGCCATAGATGCCGAAATCACGCGACGGGCCGAACGGCGCCATGCCATCCATGTTGATCACCGCCACGGTCTTGGCCAGCGGGTACAGCGGGTGGCTGGCGTAGAACTCCGAACCCAGCAGGCCCTTCTCTTCGGCGGTCACGGCCAGGAACAGCACCGAACGCTCCGGGCGCTTGCCCTTGGCGAAGCCACGGGCCAGTTCCACCAGCGAGGCGGTGCCGCTGGCGTTGTCCAGCGCACCGTTGAAGATGGTGTCGCCGTTCGCATCCGGCTTGCCCACGCCGATATGGTCCCAGTGCGCGCTGTACACCACGGTTTCATCCGGGTGCTTGCTGCCTTCCAGGCGCGCGGCCACGTTGTGCGAGGTGATCACCTCGGTCTTCACCGCGTACTTGGCCGACAGGGTTTCGCCCTTCAGCTCCACCGGCTTGAAATCACGTCGCTGGGCCTGCTTCTTCAGCGCCTCGAAGTCCTGCCCGGCACGCTTGAACAGGTCCACTGCCAGGTCGCGCTGGATCCAGCCTTCCAGCAGCGGGTGTGCTTCGGCCGGGTTGTCGCGGACCACGTCGAACATGGTGTTGGTGTTGGAACCGGCCACCGTGGCCCAGCCGTAGGAGGCCGGCGCGGTTTCGTGGACGATCAGCACGCCCAGCGCACCCTGGCGGGCGGCCTCTTCGTACTTGTAGGTCCAGCGGCCGTAATAGGTCATGCCCTTGCCGTCGAAGTCGCCTTCGCCGGTTTCAAAATCCGGGTCGTTGATCAGCACGACGGCGATCTTGCCCTTCAGGTCCACGTTCTTGAAGTCGTTCCAGTTGCGCTCCGGCGCGTTCACGCCGTAGCCCAGGAACACCAGCGGGGCGTTCTGGATATCCACTTCGGACGCGCCGTTCATGGCCGCGCGCACCGCGATTTCCTGGCCCTGGGTAAGCGACTGCGGCTTGCCCTTGCTGGACAGCGCCAGGCTCGGCGTGCCAACGATATCGCCCTTGAGCAGCGGCACGGCCTGGGTCCACAGGCGCTTGCCATCTTTCAGGTCGCCGCCCGGCTGCAGGCCGGCGTCCGCGAACTGCTTGCTGAGGAAAGCGATGGTTTTCGCTTCGCCGGCCGTGGCGGGCGAGCGGCCCTCATAGGCGTCGGAGGCCAGTTCCTTGACGTCGGCGGAGATCCGCGCGCCATCGAATTTCGGCGTCGCCGCCATCAGGGCGCTGGACACCGACAGTGCCAGCACGCTCAAAACCACTCGCTTCATCGTTTTCTCCGGGACAGGGGCATCATCCTCTGATCATACCCATTCCCGGCGTTTCCGCCTTCCGCGCGGAACCGCCCGGCGCTGCGCGCCGCCGCACGACCAACGGTCGTGCGCTACCCCGGTAGGTACCGACCGTTGGTCGGTACGCTGTTTCACCAGTTCGGATCTTCCGCCGGTGCCGCCGCCTTCGGTGCCGCCGCGCGCGTCGGCTTCGGCTTCGCGCTGCCGCTGGATGCCGTCGCCGCCGACGCGGCCGGCTTCACCGCACCGGCCTGCGAACGCAGCTCGATCGAACCGGGCTTGAAGTTCGCGCCGCCCAGGTCCGCCCCACCTTCGATGGTGCCGTAGGAGGTCTGCGATGCCACGCGGTCCACCCGGATCGTGCAGCACGGGGTTTCATTGCGGCCCAGCGAACGCCCGGTCTGCGGGTCCTTCAGTTCCTCGCCCAGCATCACCGCCTGCCAGCGCTGGCCGGCCTGGAGCGATTCACCGCCCTGGCTCAGCACCACCTGGTCGCCGGTCATGGCCACCACCGACACCGGGAAGATCTCGGTGATGATCGCCGTGCCGATCTGCCCGGACAGCGAATCCATCATCGCCGCCGCCATGCCCTTGCCATCCACCACGCGCGGCAGGGTGCTCGGGCCGGTCGAGGCCAGCTGATGGTCGAAGCTGTCGGACATCACCACCTCACCGGTGGTCGCGTTGATCAGGCGCAGGGTGATGCGCCCGCCGCCAGAATACGAGGTCACCTGGCGGTCGGACATGCGCAGGTTGCGCACGCTGCGCGGGTACTCGAAGCGTTCGATGGTCGGAATCAGGATCAGGTCGGTGGCCAGCTGCTGGCCCAGCCGCGCGGTGTCCTGCAGGCGCACGTTGCCGCTGTTGATGTGGTCGATCTCGGCCTGCATCTCCTCGCCGAACTCACGGTCCAGCACGATGAAGCGCTTGGTCTGGGTCAGCGTGTCGTTCAGGCGCGCGCGGATCGCCGCGGCCACTTCGTCACTGGCCACCCGGCCATCGCCGACGGCATAGGTGCCGCTGCGCACGTGCGGCTGCGCCACCACGATCTTCGGCCGGCCCTGTTCGTCCGGGGCGCGGTACTTGGCGATGTCGGCACGCACGCGCACCTTCCAGTAGCTGCGCATGGTGCGGCGGCTGACATCGGACTCGAACGACTGCGCGCCGCGCTTGGCGTCCACGCTGGCCTGTTCCTTGTAGCTTTCCTTGATGCTGGCCGATGCGGAACTCCCGCCACCGGCAGCCTCTGCCTGCGCCTGCGCCGAGCCACTGGCCGAGGCAGACGCCGAATAACTGTAGCCGGCGTCGCTGGCGCGCACGCGGGCAATCACTTCTTCATCGAGCTGGCTGACTTCTTCCTGCGAGAGGATCTCGTAGCCCAGCACCGCCCCCTGCGAGGCGGCAATCATCTGCTGGGAAAACGCGTCGGCGCGGATATCGCCGACGTGTTCCCCATCCACGTCCACATGCAGGCCCGCACGCAGGCTCTGCATCTGGCTGGCGACACGCACGCCATTGACCTGCGCCACCGCCGACTGCAGCGCGGCCAGCACCGCCAGCTCCGGGGTGCTGCCGATGCCCTCGGCTTCGCGCGCCACCCGGGTGGTGCCGCCGAAGTCCGGGGACCCGCGCAGCGGCTTCTCGGCCGGGGCTTCCAGCTTCGATTCCGCCTTCGGTGCGGGCGCCTCCACCGGTGCCTCCTGCTTGCCGCAGGCGGCAAGCAGGGCAGCGGTGAGGGCCAGGCTCAACAGTCGGTATGAGGTCTGCATGCGTGGCGTTCCTTTCGATTACAGGCTGTCGAGCATCGACTCGGCGTTGCCCGGCACCTTGATCTTGGCGGCGCGGGCGAAGGTCAGTGCGGCCTTCGACGAGGAGTACAGGCCCTTCAGGTAGCCCGGCGATTCCTTGGCCACCCACGCACCGGCGGCCAGCTTGCGGCCCACGGTGACCAGCTGGGTGCCGCTCAGGCTCTTCATGCCGTTGGCGAAGTTGCTGGCTTCACCGCTCAGCTTCTGGCCTTCGGCAGCCGACGCGACCAGGGCGACCAGGCCGGTGGTGTAGTGCTGCTTGGATTCGGCGCTCAGCTCCGGCTGCGCGGCCACGCGCTCATCGATCGCAGCCTGGGCTGCTTCGCTGACCGACACCGACTTCTTCATCTGGTCCACATTGACCGAACCGGACGACAGCGCCATGCGCTCGGCTTCCAGCAGCTTGACCTGCTCGGCAAGGCCGAAGGCCTTGGCGAAGGAGGTCTGGGCGTCGATCGAGTGCGACTGCGAGGACACGAAACGACGCACCAGCGCTTCCTGCGCGGCTTCGTCCGGGGCGCCGGCCGAAGCGGCCGCGGCGCTGTTGCCGCCGCCAGCCAGGTCCTTCAGCTTGCCGAACTGCGCATGCGCCGGAGCGGCGAAGGTGGTGGCGATGGCCAGGGCGATGAGGGTCTTGCGGATCATTGGGTAATTCCTTGTTGGAAAATGTTGGCGCGAACCGGTGGGTACCGACCGTTGGTCGGTACGCCTTAACGCACGGCCTTGACGTTCAATTCGTTGATCATCTGCTGCGCACCCTTCTCGGCGGCGATCTGCAGCGCATTGGTGCGGGCCACGGTCTCGTTCGGACCGGTGCCGGAGAACTGCACCGGACCCACCGACGACACGGTCTTCGGGAAGCGGCCGCTCACGTCCAGCACCTTACCGGTGACGGTGACGAACACGCGGGTGTTGCCGCTGACCGGATCGCGGTCACGCATGCCCACGTCCAGCGTGCCGACCGCCAGGTACGGGATGTTGGCCGCCTTGATGCCATTGGCGGTATCGCGCAGGGTGGCGGCCGACAGGTCGTTGCCGGTGCTGAAGTCCTTGCGGATGCGCTCAATGCTCAGCAGGCCACGCGATTCGCCTTCCACGTATTCCGCTTCCACCACTTCATAGCCGGCTGCGCTGAACGCGCCGGTCATCGCGGTGTTGATCTCGTTGGCGTTGGCCACCTTCCAGGCGATGTTGTCGCTGCGCGCGGTGGTGCTGCCACCGGCGGTGATCGACACCGACGCGTTCTGGTTGATGCTGCCGTTGGTGCTCACCGAGTTGCCACGGAAGCTGTCGCCTTCGCGGGTCTTCTCGTCGTAGCTCTGGCTGGCGTCGACCCGGCGGTATTCCTTGTCCTGGAACGACTGCACGGTGTCCTGCGAGCGCGCCATGAACAGGAAGGTCAGCATCGAGCGCTCATTGCTGCGTGCACCGGCGGTGGCCGAGCCGGCATCCAGCTTGGTCTGCAGCAGGGTGGTATTGATCTCGGCGCGGACGCTGACGGTGTAGGTCTTGGCCTTCTTGTCTTCGGTATCCGACAGCGGCACCGCCGACAGCACGTAACGGTCGATTTCACCGATGAACTCGGCGCGGCGGTCTTCGAACAGGCGCAGCTTGGCCGCGCCGGATTCGGCGATGTACGCCTCCAGTGCATTGACCTTGGCCTTGTTCAGGGCCTGGGCGCGGGTGTCGGCACTCAGGCGCAGGCCATAGCTGGCCGAACCGGTACCACGGGAACTGGCGGTCTGCGCCGAAACCGGCGCGGCAACCAGCAGTGCAATGAGAATCAGCAGTACGGCACGAATCAACGGCATGAGGTGATCAACTCCTGGAGGGCTTGGGTCTGTTGCTGCAGCGGCTTGCCGCCGGGCTTCTGTTCGTCCAGCCACGCTTTCGAATCCGCGCGCTTGGCGGCGGCGCCGGCGAAGGCGTCCAGGCCGGCCAGCGTGGTTTCGTAGCTGGCCGACCACTGGTCAACATGCCACTGGGTCGACGGCACCACCTTGGTGGCGCCCTTGCGCAGCGGCTGGTCGAAGAACACCTTGCCCGAGAACGGCTCCACCACCGTGGCCTGGAAGAACGCGCCGAACAGCATCGTCTTCATCGCCGGGGTTTCATTGATCACGCCGTTCTTCAGCGCATCCAGGCGCAGCTTCACCACGTAATCCGGCTCGGGGATCTTCAGCTGGTACACCTTGCCGTCGGCAAAGCGTGCGGCCATCGCACCGCCGATCGCCTGGCCGGTGGCCGGCGGCAGCAGCCCGATGCCGGTGTTGGACGACAGCGTCTTGGACAGCTCATGGGCCAGCGTGGCGCGCAGCACCTGCTCATCCACCGCGTCGGGCAGCTTGGCGCGCACCGCGTCGGAAAGGGTCACCTCGCCCACCTGCAGGCGCCGCGTCGACGCGGCCGGCAGCTTTGCCTTGGCCAGCGTATCGGCCAGCACCTGCGGCAGGCCGGTGGCGGCCTTGCCGTACAGCAGGTCGGCCACGATCGCATCGATGTCGTCCTCGTCCGGCAGGAACTCCATCACGTCGATGCGCTGCAGCGTGATCGGGTAGGACGCCACCACCTGGCGTTCGCGGAAATCGAAGAACAGCGCCTGCAGCGCCACTTCCACCAGCACCTTGTACTGGCCACCGATCGGTTCGATCGACACCAGCTCGCGGTCCAGCGCGGTGGCCAGCACCGTGGCACTGGTGGTGCCATCAAGCATCGCCAGCGGTTGGTCGATCAGTTCCAGGCTGGCCGGGCGCTGCGCCTGCAGCCGGGCCCACAGGGCCTGGTTGAGCGGGGCCAGGCCACGCGCCTTGAGCACGGCGGCCGCACGCGGGGTGCTGGCTTCAACGGCGCTCTGGTCGGCGGTGTAGGCAAAACCGGCCCAATAGGCCTGCTGCGATTTGTCGGCGGCCTGCGCGGCGCTGGCGAAGGTGGCAGTGCCAACCAGTACGAACCCGCACAACAGCAGCCACGCGCTACGCGCGCGCGTACGCTTCTTCCCTGAAACCATCGTCCCGCAATCCTTCTCGAACGGACCCGGCAAGGCGCCCGGTCACTTTTGTGAGGCGCCACCATAGTGCCTGTTCAGGTTTCGGGCAAGTGGAGAATTGTGTCAGTCCGGCTGCAGCTGCGCCGCCCGCGCCTGCAGCAGCGCGCGTTCGCGCGCGTTGGGAGTAAGCCGCGCCGCCCGCGCAAAGGCATCGGCCGCCTCTGCGTGCCGGCCCATCTGCGACAAAAGGTCACCCTGCACCGCCGCCATCGGCGCGTAGTCGCGCAACCGTGGATCGTCGGCCAGCTGCTCCACCAACGGCCATGCGGCTGCCGCCCCTTCCGCGCGCGAAACCGCCACCGCGCGGTTGAGTTCCACCACCGGTGACGGCTGCACTTCCCCCAACCGCGCATACAGCGCGGCCATGCGCGCCCAGTCGGTCGCATCGGCGTGGCGCGCGCGCGCGTGGCAGTCGGCGATGGCCGCCTGCAGCACGTAGCCATCATCGGCCCCACCCAGCGCCACAGCCTGCTGCAGCGCCGCCTGCCCGCGCGCCACCTGCAGGTGGTCCCAGCGGCTGCGGTCCTGGTCGGGCAGCAGGATCGGATTGCCGTTCACATCCACGCGCGCGGCCGCGCGTGAGGCCTGCAGTTCCATCAGCGCCAGCAGGCCGTGCACCTGCGGCCAGGTCGGCAGGCGCTGCTGCAGCACCCGCCCCAGCCGCAGGGCTTCCTCGCACAGCGCCGGGCGCATCCAGTCATCGCCGCTGCTGGCCGCATAGCCTTCGTTGAAAATCAGGTACACCACTGCCAGCACCGAGCCCAGCCGCTCCGGCAATGCCGCCTGGCGCGGCACTTCGAACGGCACCTGCTTGTCGGCCAGCGTGCGCTTGGCGCGCACGATGCGCTGGGCAATGGTCGGCTCCGGCTGCAGGAACGCGCGCGCGATCTCATCGGTGGTCAGGCCGCCCAGCAGGCGCAGGGTCAGTGCCACCCGTGCATCGGCCGACAGCACCGGGTGGCAGGCCACGAACATCAGCCGCAGCAGGTCATCCCCGATGTCGTCCTGCAGGGCGTCGCTGTCGTCGGGCAGCGGCAAGGGCTGCGGCTCCAGCTCGCTGCCCCATTGCGCATGCTGGCCGGCCACGCGCTGGTGCTGGCGCAGCACGTCGATGGCGCGATTGCGTGCAGTAGTCATCAGCCACGCTCCCGGATTATCCGGAACGCCCTGGGTGGGCCAGCGCTCCAGCGCGGCCAGCCAGGTGTCCTGGGCCAGTTCTTCGGCACGCCCGATATCGCCGCCCAGCATCCGCGCCAGGCGTGCGATCAGCGCCGGCGACTCCATGCGCCAGAGGGTATCCAGTCGTTGTGTCAGCGCAGCTTCCATGCGGCGAATGAGAGCATCCGTCACCGCGCCGCACAAGGTGCGGCGCGGCACCTGGCATCAGCCGGGTTCGCCATCCATGTGCGCCACTTCCCACAGGTGGCCATCGAGGTCCTCGAAGCTGCGCTGGTACATGAAGCCGTAATCGCGCGGCGGGGTCGGTTCACTGCCGCCGGCCTTGAGCACTTTTTCCAGGGTTTCATCCACCGCCGGGCGGCTGGGCGAAGACAACGCAAGAATCACCTGCGCCTGCTTGCGCGCATCGGCGATGGGCCGGTTGATGAAGGTGGCGAAGAACGGCTCCAGCAGCAGCATCAGCATGATGGTGTCGCTGATGTTGAACGAGGCCGCCTTGTCATCGGTGTAGGTCAGGTTGGGCGTGAAACCCAGCGCGGTGAAGAACGCCTTGCTCCTGTCCAGGTCGCGGACGGGCAGGTTCACGAAGATCATCTGGGGCGTGTCGGTCATGATGGGTTTCCCGTGATCAGTAGGGTTTCATGCAGTTGACCATCCACGGCTTGCCGTAGCGGTCTTCCAGCATGCCCCAGCGCTTGGCCCAGAACGTTTCGCCGATCGGGAACGTGACCTTGCCGCCCTCGGACAGCGCCTTGAACAAGCGCTCGGCTTCTTCCTCGGTTTCCACCTCGATGTTGATCGTGGTGGTGCCTTGGCCCGAAGAAGGCGGGCCATCGGCCGCCATCAGGATCGCGCTGCCCACTTCCAGCTGGCTGTGCGCGATCAGGTTCGGATCGGACGGGCCAGGGTTGTCGCCACAGCCGTCCATGTTGTCGCTGGGCGGCATGTCGCTGTACTTCATTTCCGAGGTGACCTTGCCGCCCAGCACCTGGGCATAGAACGCCATGGCTTCGTGGGTCTGGCCATTGAAGCCAAGAAATGGAATCAGTTTCATGGGAATCTCCTGAAAAGCACGGGGGGTGGGTCAGTCGGCCTGGCCGATCTGCTCGCGCAGACGCTGTTCCTGCGCACGTAATTCCGGGGTGAAAACCTCGCCAAAATCTTCTTCGGTATAGAACGGGCGGATCTCCACCACGTCGCCGGGCAGGAACGGGGCGCGCTTGAGCCATTCGGTGGCTTCGTCCACCGAACGCACCTGCCACAGCCAGAACCCGGCCACCAGCTCGCGGGTTTCGGCGAACGGGCCGTCGATCACCTGCGGTGCCGTGCCTGTGTAGGCGACCCGGCGGCCGTGGCTGCTGGGGCGCAGGCCATCGCCGGCCAGCATGATCCCGGCCTTGACCAGCTCCTCGTTGAAGGCGCCCATGTCCCGGAACTGCGCTTCGGTGGGCAGCACCCCGGCCTCGGTGGCCTCGGTCGCCTTCACGATCACCATGACTTTCATCGGCTTTCCTCGTTGTCGGCCCGGTTGGCGGGCCCTTCATGAGATACGACGCCCCAGTGGAACGGAAATCGACATGCCTGCCAAAAAATATTCCGATGCCGGCAGCTGTTGACGGTCACGGCCCTGAACGGGCCGGCAGCGCTGCACTGCAACAGGACCGCAGCGCAGGCTGGGGCATCATGGGCATCCCCTGCCCAGCGGTGCGCCGGCCATGCAATTCCTGCTGCTGATCTATATCGACGAATCCCTGATCCAGGACGTGCCCGCCGAGGAATACGACGCCATGATGCGCGGCTGCATCCAGCATGCTGACACGCTGAAGGCCGAAGGCACGCTGGTCGCCTCGCAGCAGCTCGAGCCGGTCGCCCAGGCGCGCACCCTGCGCACGCGCCAGGCGCAGGTGCGCATCACCGACGGCCCATTCGCCGAAACCCGCGAACTCCTCGCCGGCTTCAACCTCATCAACGCCAGCGACCACGATGAAGCCCTGCGCATCGCCCAAGGGTTCCCGTGGTCGCGCTACGGCAGCATCGAAGTCCGCCCGGTAGCCGACTTCGAAGCAGAACGCCGCCGGGTCGGCGCCTGAGGTTGCCTGGAAATCACGGCAACACCGTGACCTTCAACTCGCGCTCTCCGATCGCCTCGTTCCCGCTGTAGTCCCGCGCGCTCCCACGAATGATGTAATCCCCCGCCGGCAATGCCTCCGGCTGCCAGCGCCCGGTCTCCACCAGGCCATCGCGCACCGTATTGGTCACCAGGTAGCGGAACCGCGTCACCGCACTGCCGTGCACGGTAATCCCACTGTCCGGCGCATACGCCACCACCGTGGCACTGTCCTCGCGCGGCATCCGGTTGAACACGATGTTGAAGCGCGGCTGCTCGTACCCCGCCAGCGGCGTGCCAGCCGCGTCCAGGATCTGGTACCCCACCTGATATGCCCCCAACCGACGCCTCGGCAGGTTGTTGTCCACCTGGTCCCACGCCTCCACCACGATCTGCACGCCCGGCCCAACGCGCGAAATCGGCACGCGCCCGTTCGCCCCGGCCTTGATCGGCTGGTCCAGGTCATCCAGCACCGCGACGTCCGTAATACGCGGCGCGAAGCTGTCGGCGTAGCCCACGAAGCCCAGCGCCACCGCATTGCGCTGGAATCCACCCGCGCCGACGCTCAGGTGCACGTGCGCCATGCGGTTGATGCTGCCCAGCGGCTCACCGGCCTTGAAGCGCGTGCCCCGGCGAACGCGTACCCGCTCCAGCTTGCCGTCCAGGTCGCGCAGCTGCGGCCAGCGCGCGTCGAACGCGCGGTCACGCGCATCGCGGCCTACCTTCATGTGGATGTAGCGCAGCCGGTCCAGCGACAACCCTTCGGCCTGCCCGCCCACCGACCAGCTCGGGAAGGGACTGCTCACCTTCGCATCGGCCATCGCCAGCACCGTCTGCCCGACATCGCCACGGATATCAAAGCCATCGTGCAGGTGGTGGCGGCTCTCACCACTGAAGTTGCCGCGCACCTCACCCAGCGTGCCCACCACCTCATGCCAGCCGAGCTGCGGAGCCAGCGGCCAGCGCCCACCGGTGTCCGGCAGCGCGGCATCGGCGGCTGGACCGATCAATGACGGCGCCGGCGTGGCGCCGACCGCCAGCGCACGCAGGCGATGCACCCGGTATGACGCCGCATCGGACACATACAGCCCGCCATCGGCATCCAGCGCCAGCCCGCCCGGACGCGAGAAGCGTGGCTGCGCCGACGCGCCGGTGAGGTCCACCACATGGCCCAGTGCCGACAACTGCACGACCTTGCCGTCGAAATCGCTCACATACACCACGTCATCGTGGGTCACCGCCAGCGCCAGCGGCCCGTTTAGCAGGCTGCCGCGGGCCAGCAGCGTATCCAGCGTGCCGTCCGGCGCCAGCCGGCGGATCGCGGCGTTGAGCAGGTCGGCGATCAGCAGGTTGCCGTGGGAATCCAGCGCCAACGCCACGGGCGTATCCAGCCGCGCGCCCACCCCTGCCCCATCCACGTTGCCCGGCGCATCACCGCCGGCCAGCGTGCGCACCTGGCCATCGGGCTCGATCACGCGGATGCGGTCGTTCCAGGTATCGGCCACGAACACACGGCCACCGGCATCCACCGCCACGCCCATCGGCCCATCAAAGCGCGCCTGTGCGGCCGGGCCATCGGCGTAACCGGCGGTGCCATCACCGGCAATCGTGCTGACCACACCATCGGCGCCGATCCGGCGGATCACGTGGTTGCCGGTATCGGCGACGAACACATTGCCGGCACCATCCAGTGCAATGCCTGACGGCGTATTGAACTGCGCCTGCAGCGCCGGGCCATCGCGCCAGCCCTCGCCCTGCCCGGCCAGCGTGTCCACCCGCCCATCGGCAAACACCCGGCGGATGCGGTTGTTGTCGCCCGCATCGGCCACATACAGCACGCCGTGCGCATCCAGTGCGAGGCCGTAGGGGTCGGCAAACCGGGCCTGCGCCGCCGCGCCATCGCGCAGCCCGCCCACGCCGTCACCGGCCAGCAGGCTGACCTGCGGGGTCCAGCCCAGCACCGTGGCCACCGGGCCCGGCGGCGGGGCCGGCGCGGCCGGTTCGCGCAGGAAGGTCCACGCCAGTGCCGCTGCCACCGCCACGCCTACCAGCGCCACCATTGCCCATCGTGCGCGCGTCATCGCTGTCCTTGCCTGCTCGTTCGGGACACGACCTTAGCCGCTCGCCGCGTGCCTGCAAACCCTGCGTGCGTCCGCATCGACTTGTGTGGATGCCGCGTTCCGGTTTCAATCGTGGCTCAGACCAAGGAAGGAAGCACCGCATGACCTGCCATACCGGCACTGCCCTCGTCCTGCTGCTCTCGCTGTGCGGGGTGCCGGCCGCAGGCGCGGCCGCCGCTGCCAGTGGCGCTACCCTGGATGCTTCCACTGTTGAGGCATCGCCCGCCAACGCCGCGTTCCTGGCCGAAGTAGGCGCCGCCCTGCAGCAGTCCGACGCAGGTGACAGCCTGGGCGCGGCCATTACCCTGGATCGCCTGCTGGTCGATCCGCGCATGGCGCAGCTGGAGGTGGCCCAGCGCAGCGACGTATGGGCATCGGCGGCCATGGTGTCCGGTGCACAGAAGCAGGACGACATCGCCCTGCAGCGCCTGCAGCAGGCGCTGGCGATCAATCCACGCAACGCCTACGCGCGGCTGCGGCTGGCGTGGACGCAGATGGTCGATGGCACGCCGGAGAACGCCGCCGACAACGTCATTCTCGCGCTGGCCGATGGCGAAGGGCAGCCGGACATGTCCGCCGAGATGGTGTGGCAGCTGGACACGGACCTGAAGCACCTGCCGGCCAAACGCCTGGCTGTGCTGCAGGGTCTGTTCGACCGCGAGTGGAAGATCGACGGCATCGAACCGGTTGAACTGTGGTCCATCCTGGCCATCCTCCAGGTCGAGGCCGGCCAGACCGACAAGGTCGCTGCCGCGCTGGAACGCATCGATGCACCGATCCCGCTGGTGCGTCTGCGCGCCGACAAGCGCTTTGACCGCTTCCTGCGCCGCGATGATCCCCGCTACGACCCGGTGGCCGCCGCACGTCGCCATATCGACCGGCTTCGCGTGGACACCATGCTGTCACCGGGCGTGAATGAAACCGCCGTTGAACTGACCTCGGCGCTCATGGTGGCCGGCGAGCTGCAGGAAGTGGTGGGCATGACCGCACCCATCGCCGAGGCTGCCGCGGCCGCGCGTTCGGCGCCGCCGGAGATGGCGCGCCACATTGCGTGGATGCTCGACACCCGCAGCCGCGCCTACCGGCGCCTGGGCAAGGCCGACGACGCGGTAGGCGCGCAGCTGCTGGCGATCCGCATGGCCGACCCCGCGGGCGATACGGTCAGTCAGCGCCTCAACCTGGCCAACCTGTATGCCGCCCTGCACCGTCCGTCGATGGCACGCGAAACGATGCAGGGCCTGGACAACATGAGCACGTATGGCCGCAGCACGAAGGCGGTGATCGAACTGCAGGCAGCCCTGCAGCTCGACGATGCCGCCGCAGCGTCGCGCGCACGCGAGCAACTGTTCGCCAGCCGCGTTGAAACCCCCGGCCACTACCGTGAGGCGCTGTTGCTGGAGAATCGGATGGACGAAGCCGCGGCCGGCCTGATCGTCCAGCTGCAGGACCCGATGGACCGCAGCGATGCCCTGCTTGAGCTGCAGGACACGCGCGATGCGCCACCGCTGCCGGAGGAAGTCCTGCTTACGGCGCGTTGGAAGCAGCTCAAGCAACGTGCCGATGTGCAGGCTGCGGTGCGTCGTGTTGGCCGCATCGAGTCCTACCCGCTGTTCACCTTCTGAGCGCAGGTCAGCGCGCCGGGGTTTCCGCCTTGAACCCCATCGCCTCGCGGTAGCGCGCGTACAGCGTGCCCACCTTCTCCACGTAGGCCAGCGTTTCGGCATACGGCGGCACGCCCTTGTAGCGGGTCACCGCACCGATGCCTGCGTTGTAGGCGGCCGCCGCCAGGGTGCGGTCGCCCTTGTAGCGCGCCAGCAACGCCTTCAGGTACCGCGCGCCGCCATTGATCGACTGCTCGGCGGAAAGCGGATCGGACACGCCCAGTTCGGTAGCGGTATCGGGCATCAGCTGCATCACCCCCTGCGCGCCCTTGGGCGACACCGCGCCGGCATCGAAGCCGCTTTCGGCATGGGCAATCGCGCGCAGCCAGGCATCGTCCACGCCCGTGGCACGCGCCGCCGCCTTGAACTGTTTCGCATGGCGGTTGAGCTGCGGCGCGCCGACCTTGCCCAGCCCTTCGTGCGCGGGTTCGCCTGGTGGGGTGGCCACAGTGAATTTCAGGAATACCCGCGAACCGGGAAGGTTGCGGGTGGAGTACACCAGCTGCCCGTCCTGTTCGCGCTCATACAAGGTGCCGCTGAACACCCCCATGTTGCCCCACAGGTTGGGAGCCTGCACCGCGTTGTCGTCGATCTGCTGCGCCTTGCACTTCGAACCCGGCTCCGGCGCCGTGGCCAGGCTGACGGTGTTGTTCTGTACGCAGCGATACACCGTGCGCGCGGACGCAGTGCCGGGCAACAGCAACGGCAACAGGGCCAGCACGGCAGGCAGCAGGGGCTTCATGGCTCCGGGGCCGCACGGGGGCGGCCAGATCTAGGGGTGGCGCGATCATCCGGCGGGCAGTGCGAACCGCAGGTGAAGCCTATGCGGGTGGTTGAGAAAATGACCCTGTTGGCCAACGGGGTGGGCGAAGCAAGCACCAGCCATGGCTGCCGGGGTGACGGCTTCACCTCCCCCTTGCGACCTGATGCCGACACTGGGGAAATACCGACAGGAATCTACGTGAAGCCCTGTTCCAAACCGACGTTACAGATGGTCATATAGGGCTCAATCCACGCCCGCCGGGCAGAGAGGTCCGCTTGAAGCGCGCCAGCACCATCGCCGCCATCGCGCTTGCCGCCCTTCTGGGGGCGATCCTGCCCGTGGCCGCGCTGGTCTACATCAGCTGGAGCCGCGCCCAGGTCGCCGAGACCGACCGCCTCGAGCGCACCGCCGAACGCACCCTTCAACGTGCCCACCGCGCCTACGAGGCCGGCCTGCTGGCGCTGCGCAAGCTCAACCAGGCGCAACTGCCCGGCTGCTCGCCCGAGCACCTCAAGCTGATGCGCAGCCTCACGCTGAGCACCACCTCCGCCGAACAGGTGGGCTATTTCGAGGAAGGCCGGCTGCGCTGCACCTCCTGGGGCATGGTCGAGGACCTGGTGCCCGAACCCACTCCAGACCACATCACCGCCGACGGCGCCTCCATCACCCTTGGCGTGCGGCCGGTGGCCGGCGATGGTGCCGCCTCGCTGCTCTCCCTGCAGCTTGGCCGCCACGACATCCTGATGGACCCCTCCCGGTTCGTGGATGTCATCGCCGAACCCAACGTGCGGCTGGCGGTGGCCACGCCCGATGGCCGCCTGATCGCCCAGCAGCCCATGGCCGACCCGGAACTGCTGCAGCGGCTGCTGCGCGAACCGCACAACGGACATACCCCGCGTACGCTGTTTGCCAGCGCGCAGGACCAGGAATGGCTGGCCATCGCCATCGCCCCACGGGTCGGGCTGGTGGCCGCCTTCCAGCAGCAGCTGTGGCAGCTGGTGCCGCTGGGCGTGGTCGGCGCCGTGCTGGCTACCGTCGCCGGTATCTGGCTCTCGCGCCGCCGCCTGTCGCTGCGCAACGAACTGGCCAGCGCGGTGCGCCGCCGTGAGTTCCGCATGGACTACCAGCCCATCATCGAACTGGACACCGGCATCTGCGTGGGCGCCGAAGCGCTGGTGCGCTGGTCGCGCGCAGACGGCACCCAGGTGCGGCCGGATCTGTTCATTCCGGTCGCCGAAGAAACCGGCCTGATCGAAGCGCTCACCGACCACGTGATGGACCTGGTGATCAGCGACATGCGTGAGCTGCTCATCCATGATCGCAGCGCGCATATCGCCATCAACCTGTCTGCCGGCGATGTCAGCAGCGGGCGGGCATTGAAGGTGCTGTCCGGCAAGCTGGTCGGCAGCGGCATCCACCCGCAGCAGATCTGGCTGGAAGCCACCGAACGGGGTTTCCTCGATATCCAGGGCGCGCGCACCTCGCTGGCTGCCGCGCGGCGTGCCGGGCACTGCGTGGCCATCGATGATTTCGGCGTCGGCTATTCCAGCCTGCAGTACCTGCAGCAGCTGCCCCTGGATGCGTTGAAGATCGACAAGTCGTTCATTGATTCCATCGGCACCCACAGCGTGACCAGCCCGGTCACCTCGCACATCATCGACATGGCCAAGACGCTGGGGCTGTTCACCGTGGCCGAGGGCATCGAAACCTCGGCCCAGCTCGCCTACCTGCAGTCGCGGCAAGTGGAGTTCGGCCAAGGCTGGTTGTTCTCGCGGCCGCTGCCGGCCCCCGAGTTCGTGGCCTTTCATGAGCAGCGGCGCATGCAGTATGGGAAGGCGCCGGAAGACATGCAGAACCCCAACTCGATCACCGAGTAGCGGGTTCATCGGCCGGTTGAAATGCAGCCCTATAATGGGCACGCGGCATCCAGCCGTCCCCGTCATGAGGTGTGCCTGCATGCGCCAGTAATGCCGCCGTCGTTGGACGGCCAGTCTCCTCCCCGCCCTGTTCGCAGGGGGAGTCCTTGGCATTGCTGGAGGTCGCATGACCGCATTCACCCTCACGCTCGACCGCGTGACATTCACCCTGCCCGATGGCCGGGTGCTGTTCCCAGAGCTTTCTGCTTCGTTCGATACCACCCCCACCGGCCTTGTCGGTCGCAACGGCGTGGGCAAGAGCGTGCTCGGCCGCCTGCTGGCCGGGCGGCTCCAGCCCAGCAGCGGACACATCCAACGGCAAGGCCACGTGCACCTGCTTGCCCAGCACAGTGGCGTGCTGCCCGGCCGCATTGCCGACCTGGCGGGCGTCGCCCCGCAGTTGGATGCACTGGACCGGATCGAAGCCGGCAGCGTGGACCCGCACGACTTTGCTTTGGTGGGCGAACGCTGGACCCTGCGCGAGCAGTTGCAGGCGCAATGGCAGCGACTTGGCCTGCCCGAACTGGATCCCGCGCAACCGGCCGCCACGCTCAGCGGCGGCCAGGCCATGCAGGTGGCGTTGGCCGGTGCCCTGCTCTCAGACGCGGATGCCCTGGTGCTGGACGAGCCCAGCAACCACCTCGACAGCGCACATCGGACCCGGCTGATCGATGCGCTGGCGCAGTGGCGTGGCGGCCTGATCGTCATCAGCCACGACCGCGCGTTGCTGCGGGAGATGCAGCGCATTGTCGAACTCACGCCCAGCGGGTTGCGCAGCTACGGCGGCAACTACGACCTGTATGCCGCGCAGAAGCAGGCCGAACAGGCCAGCGCCGAAGCCGAGCTCGCCCTGCGCAAGCGCGAGCGCCGACAGGAGCAGGCCGCACTGCGCGAACAGCGTGAGCGGCAGGAACACCGCCAGTCACGCGCCCAGCGCGATGCCCGCACCGCCAACCAGGCCCCCATCCTGCTGGGCGGCATGAAGAACCGCGCCGAGCACAGCGCCGGCCGGCTGCAGGCGCAGCAGCTTGAACGGCGCGCAGCGGCCGACAACCGGGTACGGGAGGCGGCAGCGGGGGTTGATGAGGCCGCCCAGATTGCAATGCTCGGGCCCAGCCTGGCTGCGCCCGGTCCGCAACAGGTCGCCACGCTTGCCAACGTGCACCTGCCATGGGTGGAGGCGCCCTGCCAGCGCATCACCCTGCACCTCCAGCGCGGCGACCGCATCGGCGTGCGTGGCCGCAACGGCAGTGGCAAATCCACCCTGCTGCGGGTGCTGGCCGGTGAGGTGGCGCCGCTCAGTGGCGAGGTCAGGCGCGGGGCTGACATCGCCCTGCTTGACCAGACGTTGTCCGCGCTCCCCGCGCAGGATTCCGCGCTGCAGCTGTTGCAGCGCGCGAACCCGAAGGCCAGCGAGGGCACCTTGCGCACCCGGCTGGCCCTGCTCGGCCTGGATGCCGAGCGCAGCCTGCGTCCGTTGGCCAGCCTGAGCGGTGGCGAACGGGTCAAGGCCGCGCTGGCCTCCGTGCTGTATGCGGACGTCCCGCCGCAGCTACTGCTGCTCGACGAGCCGGGCAACCACCTGGACCTGGCCTCGCTGGCCGCGCTGGAGCAGATGCTCAACCAGTACTGCGGCAGCGTGGTGATCGTCTCGCACGACCAGGCACTGCTGGATGCGGTGCAGCTGACCCATCATCTGGATGCCGGCGAGGAGGGGTGGCAGTTGAAGCTGCTGTAGTCGCGAACATCAGCACGCGCCCAAGTGAACGGCAGGCGGGAGTCGAAAGGGATGAGGCAGTCATGGTGGCGAAAGCTTGGAAGTGGATTGAAATGTTACTATATAACACCCAACGTTCCAGACCCTTCCCCCATGAAGACCACCAACGCCCTGCTCGACGCCGGCGCCATCGCCCTTTCCAGCCTGTGCCTGCTGCACTGCCTGGCCCTGCCGCTGCTCGCCGCCGCCCTGCCGCTGATGGGGGTGTGGGCCGAAGCGGAGTGGGTGCACATCGTGTTCGTGGCCATCGCCGCCCCGACCACCGGTTTCGCGCTATGGCGCGCCCACCGCAAGCAACCGCTGCCGGCCGCGGCGATCATCAGTGCAACCGCCGGTCTGCTTTTGCTGCTGGCGGGCGCAGCCGGGTGGCCGAGCCACGAAGCGGAGACGCCGATGACTGTAACCGGCAGCCTGCTCCTCGCCAGCACCCACATCTGGAACGCCTGGCGCCGCCACCGTCATTGAACCCGCATGGCTCTACGCCGCATGCCTGGTGTTACAGGCGGAGCAACATTCCTGCGAGGAACAGCAGCAGCGGCAAGGCGCTGATGATCGCGCCCACAATGCCCACCCATGGCCAGCGCTCGCGGCGTACGCGCGAGCCAATGGTCAGCAGCAGGCCCAGTACTGACGACGCCAGTACGCCCACCGCTACTCCGGCACTTCCGACCAGTAGGCGCCCCATTTCAGGTGATGCCTGCGCCACTGCGTAGGCCGCCGCCAGGATCACCGGGGCCACCAGCCAACTGGCGGTGCCGAGCAGCGGCCAGCGCTGGCCAGCGGCGCGGGAATCGACACGGGTGTGCAGCGGCTGGGAAGTCGGTTGCGGCATGTACGTGCTCCGTAGGTCTCTCCAACCGTACACCCAACGCAACGCGTACACACCGCCTGCGCAGGTAAAGGCTCACGATGCCCGCAAACCTGTCCCTGGGGGGAATCCGCCATGCGCACATTACCGTTCATGCTTCTGCTGCCCGGCCTGCTGCTGCTCTCAGCCTGCGGCGACCGCGACAATGCCGCCGGGATGTTCTCTTCCGACCCGCTGCTGGGCTGCTTTGCCACCCACCCCCGCAAGCCGGCCGAGTTCCGCATCGAACAGCAGCAGGGGCAGTACTTCGTTTCCTTCAACCGCGACGAGCAATGGCAGCGCGACACCACGCCGCTGCAGCTCTCCTCGCGCGCCGATATCGCCCGCTTCTTCAAGGATGATGCCGACCAGATCGACAAGGCGCTGGTGCGTCCGACGGGCGGCTTCGGCATCTTTCACTTCAATCCCGGCGCCACCCTCAAGGGCAAGGACAAGGACAGCGACTACATGGCGCTGGTGCTGATCGGCGCCGGCCCGGTGTTCCAGGTGACCTGCCCTTGAGCGCCTCACCCAAGGCGCCGCCCTACGGCGAACCACGGATATGCAATTGCCGCCGGGGTTTCCTCGTCGGTGCGGATCCCCACCGCACCAAACCCCGGGGTGACTTACGCACGTAGCGGCGCGTATGCCGCCGTGCTCCCGCTCCCCTGTACGGCCGACCCGCCCAACGCCACGCACGCCTCCGTTGCACGGCCACCCCCGGTAGCGGCATACGGCGGCGCGAGTCCCTGCGCACGGGACGCGCCAGCCATCCGAGTCGCCCGCCCACCATCCAGCGCACGCCACGCGGCACGGCCCGCCCGTACTTCAGCATGGCCCGCCCTCCCTGGCACAACGGCGGTGGATGGAACTGTAGGGCCACTCGCAGGCCTCCCGCACGAACCCGTGCTGCACGGGATAGCTGTGCACGTAGGCGATGTGGCGCTGCACGTCATCGGCATCGACCAACCGTCGTTCACGGAAGTCGGTGTGCCATAGCGGCCGCACTGTGCGGTCACGGCGTACCATCGCACGCGGTGGATGACCCGGCAGCTGGCGGTCGAACACGGCCTGGATCTGCAGCCATCGCCGGTGGCCCTCTTCGTCCCCGTCCGGCAGCGTCCACACGCCGTGCAGATGATCGGGCAGCACCACGATTGCATTGATCCGGAACGGCCGCGCCTGCTGCGCTATCCGGAATGCCAGTCGCAGTAACTGCGCGTGCTCCACCAGCAGGCGGCTGTAGCGATCACGAAGATGCGCGCTGAAGAAGTACGCGCTGCCGGGTTGCCAGGAGGGGTTTTCAGTAGCCATGGGCGCAGTGTGCAAATCTGCGCGAGCGCGAACGATCGGGGCAGCCCGCGCGCAGGCGTCAGTGCGCCGCCCGGCCCGCGGTCAGGATGCGGCGCGTGGCGGTCCCAGTTCGCTTTCACATGCCTGTTGAGCTGCGTGCCTGATCTGCTCGCCCAGCATCAGGGCGTTCTCTCCGCCCAAGCGCTTCGCCGCCAGCGAAGCAGGCGACAGCAGACGCCGCAGGGCATCGCTGACCGGCACCGACCAACTGCGCGGCGTGGAGGGGACATCCACTTCCGGCAGGTCACCCAAGGTCCACGGCAGCATCTGCAGCTTCTGCGATCGCGACGAAATGACCTGATCGGGCGCGTCGCGGAAACGGATGACCACGCGCATCATGGGGTAGTCGTCGGTCCATTCCATCTGCGTGTAGTACGTATCCAGCTGCGCTCGCAACGCGCTCCCCTTCATGAGGTCAAACATCCGATTGCGGATGTTTTCGGCGGTACACGCAGGTACGTTGCGGCTCGCACCGGGCGCTGCGCTTTCCAGCATCCCGAGCGGGCGCACCCGCCGCGCCATCACCTGCATACCCCGCTCGCGCGGCCAGGGGGGTGCCGACAGCGCCCACACCAGCTCGCCCACCCGCTGCGCCGGCACCGTGGCCTGCGTGGTTTCCACTCCCTCGGCCGTTTCCACCTTCGAGGTACGGGTAAACGCACGTTGGCCACCGCTGCGCTGCAGCCGGTGTACTTCGTCCGCACGGCTCCAGCCGCTGTACTGGTACTGGATCTCCACCGAGCGCACGTTGTCTATCGCAGCCGGCGGCGGCCCGCTGCCCGGTACCGTGCACGCCACCAGCAGCACGGCAGGCGTGCACCCAAGGAAGCGCAGAACGACACGGTGGAAGATAGGCATGCTGTCATTCTAGACCCGTCCGCAGGCGACGCGCCGCACAGTATTGAACCTCTCAATCGCTCCAGTTCCGGCTCTGCGACGCAGTGCACGGCGACGGTCCGATCGACCGGGACACAGTGCCCTCACCTCGGCCCACCGCGCAGCCCCTCCCATGTTCTCCGTGCTTCTGTTCCTGCTTGCCAGCACCCGTTCCGAGCCGTTCCCGCCTGGCTACCACGACCGCCCCGGATTCTCCGACGACGGTACCCACGTCATCATCCGTACCGCCCTGTGGGACGACTTCAACGGCGGCAAGGCCCCGGTAGAGCAGGTCCTCATTCCCAACGAGGACGGCTCCTTCGCCTACCAGTACGCGCGTCAGTCCCGCGCCACGCGGATGTACCACGCCACCTACTGCTGGTTCCACCAGATGTACCCCGAAGACTCAACCTCCAGCGGCCCCGGCACGTACGGCGGGTGGAGCTGCGGCCGCAGCACGGAACATCCACCGGCGCCCCCTGCGTGAACCAGCCCGGCGGCCATCTCGGTTACGATGCCCACCCCTTCCTGCCCGTCGGCCGGCTGCCCTGCAGTACCGTCCGCCCTGATCCCGTGACGCACTACACCGGCCCCCTGCTCACCCGCCCCCTCGCCGAAGCCCTGGTCCGCGCCCGCGATGCCGGTGCGACCGAGTGGACCGGCTCGCTCGATCTGGCACGCTCCAGCGGTACCGCCACGCTGGGGACCGAGAGCTGGCAGTGGAAGGGTGAAACCTACGCCTACCCGGGCAAGACCAAGGACCGCACCCTGTACTACTGGGATGGTGAGGAATTCCTGGCGGTATCCCGGTTCGGCTCGGCGCTGATCAAGCTGGTGCCCACCGAGTGGGACGCGCCCACCTTCGAGATCGACGGCATCAAGATGCTGCCCAGCGCGCAGGTTTCGCCCTACGAGGATGCGCGCCGCAAGGTGGCGCTGGTGGCCCCGGCAGGCAAGACCGTGCTCGATACCTGCGGCGGGCTGGGTTACTTCGCTGCCTGCTGCCTGGAAGCCGGGGTCACCCGCATCCAGTCGTTCGAGAAGAACCCGGATGTGCTGTGGCTGCGCACGCTCAACCCGTGGTCGCCCGACCCGGAAGCGGCCAGCAGTGGTGGCCGCCTATCGCTGACCCACGCCGATGTCTCGCAGGCGATCGAGGGGCTGGGAAGCAGCTCGGTGGACGCGATCCTGCATGACCCGCCGCGCTTCGGGATCGCCGGCGAGCTGTACTCGCAGGTGTTCTATGACCAGCTGGCGCGGGTGATCCGCAAGGGCGGGCGCATGTTCCATTACACCGGCGCGCCCAACAAGCTGACCAGCGGCCGCGATGTGCCGCGCGAGGTCGCCAAGCGGCTGGAAAAGGCCGGCTTCAAGGCTGAATTGGCGCTCGACGGGGTGCTGGCGGTCAAGCGCTGATCCCGGCCGACGCGCAGGTGAACCGGCGGCCACGCCTCTACCCGCGCTTAACCCCGGCGCGGGTCCGCTGACCTACGCTACCGTTTCGTTCCACGTCCCAGGTACCTGCATGACCCCGAGCACTCCTGTCGCCTTCGATGAAACCGAACGCCAGCGCGCCCTGGATGCGCTGCACATCGTGGGCAGCCTGCCCGAACCGGCGTACGACGATATCGTCAAAGTCGCTGCCGCCGTCTGCGGTACCCCGATGGCACTGGTCACCCTGATCGACCGTGACCGCCAGTGGTTCAAGGCCCGCACCGGCTTGGAAGGCGTGCAGACCGAACGCAACGTGGCCGTGTGCGACCACGCCATCCGCCAGCCGACCCAGCTGATGGAAGTGGGCGACCTCAACCAGGACGCGCGCTTCGCCGACAACCCCGTGCTGAAGGACCTGGGCGCCCGCTTCTACGCAGGCATGCCGCTGGTCACCGAAGCGGGCGCCGCCGTAGGCAGCGTGTGCGTGGTGGACGTCAACCCACGCGAGCTCAACACGACCCAGCGCGAAGCCCTGCAGGCATTGGCCCGCCTGACCATGACCCTGATGGAAAGCCGCGGCCGCGAACGCGAGCAGCAGGTGGCCGCCATCCTGGACCATGGCGTGGCGGAAGAAACCGCCGTTGCCCCCGACGCTGCCGGCAGCTACACCGTGGTGATCCTGGAGCTGCAGGACCTGTCGGAGCTGGCCCAGCGCCTCGGCGAGCGCACCCTGGACCGCCAGCTGCAGCAGCTGGACCAAGCGCTGGAACACTGCCTGCAGCCAGACCGTGGGGACAGCATCAACCGCGTGACCGGCAGCGGCGAGTTCATCGCCGTGCTCGGCGGCGACCACGTGGACGATACCGTGGAGAAATTGCAGCGGGTGGCTCGTGAAACGAGCCAGAGCCTCGGCAGCCCGCTGCTGCTTGGCGCCGCGTCCACCAGCACCGGCGAAGCCACTACCGCTGTTTTCCTTCGGGCCGACCAGGCATTGAGCGCCGCGAAAGACGCGCTACGCGCCTAAGGAAAGACCACCGGGTGCGACGTCCCCACAGTCCCAGCGGCCGCGTTCGCCACGGCCGGACCGCTCAGCGGTACTAGGTCATCTTGAGATGAAATCAAGCAGAAGCGCGTTGACTTCATCGGCATGGGTCAGGTTGCACCCATGGGGCGCCCCCTCCAGGACCACCAGCTGGCTGCCCGGTATGAGTTCCTGGGTAAGGGTTGCGGTGTTCGGGCATGGAGAGAAGGCGTCGCTGTCGCCATGGATGATCAAGGTGGGCTTGTTGATATCCGCCAACTGGCGACGGAAGTCCCGGGAACAGAACCTCTCGAAGCATTCCACCGCTGCGGTCGGATCTGAGAACTTGCACATCCGGATAGCGTCCCTGAACTGTTGATCGGTAATTTTCAGTTCGCCATTGACACTGTAGTAGCGGGTGACCAGATCAACGAAGAAGGCATTCCGATCATCTTCGAGTGCTTGCCGCATCGCCTCCTGCTCATCGAGCGGAAGCCAGCCGTCCGGATTCCCGAAGCCTTTCAGAACAAATGGGGTGAATGTGGAAATGAGCACGGCTTTGTCCACAATCGCTCCCCCGAACCGGCTGAAGAACTGCACGATTTCACCGCACCCCATTCCGATGCCGACCAGCGTGGCGCCGGTCAGCCTCAGGCTAACGATGAGCTTGACCAGATCAGTCGCGAAGCTGTCCCAATCGTATCCTGCAGCGGGCTTTTCCGAGTCGCCGAAGCCACGGCGGTCGTAGGAGATCACCCGATACCCGGCCGCCATCAAGGCGCTGATCTGTGGCTTGCATGCCGCCAAGGTCATTGGCCAGGGATGAATGAGCACGACAGGCGGGCCGCCGCCGCCGGTGTCCTGGACGTTGAGGGTTATGTCGTCGAGCGTGATGGAGTGCTGCTGCATGACTGGCTCCGGAATCAAAGGCGCCCGACCACGCGGTCCCCTGGAGGAGGCCGCGCCTTGAGCTGCCTTCTACAACCCGTTCCCCGTCCGGCGTAAACACTCCGGTCGCCTCACCGTGTGAGGCCTGCTGCAAGCGTAAAGCCCGATTGCTAAAGGTTGGGTGAAACCCAAACCCTGCCACCGCTCCGAGGCGTCAGTCCCCTCGCGGCAGCTTCTTCGCCCACATGTTATCGACCAGATTCGGGTAAGCCCGCCCATTTTCTTCGGCGCGCTGCCGCGCCGCCGCCTTTTGCGACGGCGACAGCGGCTGCCCCTTCTTCCCCTTGGGATTGGGCTTATTCCACGGCGGCGTTACTGTCTTTCGCATTCAGTCACCTGTACAACCCGGCCAGCCTCACCGCGCCAGAAACGCAACCAACGCCGCATTGAACTGCTCGGCATGGCTGGCATTACACCCATGCGGCGCATCCTTCAGCAGCACCACCTCGCTGCCCCGAATCGCCTCATGCGTACGGCGGCCCGAGCCTTCATACGGCACCGTGCCGTCGCTGTCACCATGCAGCACCAGCGTGGGCACCGTAACCTTCTTCAGGTCCTCGCGGAAATCGGTGGTGCCAAACGCCTTCATGCAACTGAGCGCTGCCGTCTGATCAGACTGCTTGCACAGCTCGATCGCTTCCTGGCGCTGCTTTTCAGTGACCTTCAACTCGCCCTTGGCGCTGAAGAAATCCTTGGTGAACCCGTCGAAGAACTCGTCACGGTGGTTCTCCAGCCCCATCCGCATCTGCTCGGCTTTTTCTTCGGTCAGCGGGCCGTCCGGGTTGTCGGCGGTCTTGAGCATGTACGGCGGCACCGCCGCAGCGAATACCACGCTGCGAAGGCGCTGCTCGCCATGGCGTGCGATGTAGCGCGCCACTTCGCCGCCGCCCATCGAGAAGCCCACCAGCGTCGCATCCTGCAGGTCCAGCTGCTCCAGCACCCCGGCAAGGTCGTCGGCCAGCGTGTCGTACTCATAGCCATCGGCCGGCTTTTCCGAACGGCCGAAGCCACGGCGGTCATAGGCCACCACGCGGTAGCCTGCGGCCTTGAGTACAGGCACCTGGGCACGCCATGATTCGGCCGACAGCGGCCAGCCGTGAATCAGCACAACCGGGCGACCGGTGCCGCCGGTGTCTTCAACGTGTAGACGTACGCGTGTTGCAGTCATGGATAGCTCCAGATTCGCCAATGGATGGCCCATGCTAATCGGCTGATGCGGACATGACGTGAGCATATCTTTGCTTTGAACTTACACATTGTGCACAAAGTGCACGCGTTTTATGACCTTGCCTTGACCGTTGGCTCCGCTACTCCGGAAGAAGCCGCAACAATGCTTCATTGAACTCATCTGCATTGCTGATGTTCAGGCCATGCGGCGCACCTGTGATAAGGGCAACCAAGCCGCTATTCATGGCCCACCGCGTTCCAAGCGCTGCGTTCTGAACTGGCGCGAATTCATCTGCCGTGCCGTGCAGGATCGTTGCAGATGCTCCGACTACGGCAAGTTCGGACCGGTGGTCGGTCGTACAGACCGATTCCAGGCATCTCATGGCGGCAGTTTGGTCGGACGTCTCGCACATTCGGACGAGCTCTTCAAGCTGGTCCAAGGTGATCTTCAATTCGCCGTTGACGCTGTGATGGTCCTCCATCAATGAAGTAAAGAACGCGCTGCGATCGTCGCCGAGCGCCTGCAACATGCGCACGTATTCCGAAGATTGCAGCCACCCGTTCGGGTTCGTATCGGATCTGAGCATGAATGGCGTCACGGTCGAAACCAGCATCAGGCGTCTGATGCCTTCCCCGCCTAATAGCACCTCGGCCCGCGCTGCTTCGGCCGCTCCCATGCCGAAGCCAACGAGGCTGACGTTGGTGAGCTGCATGTCCACGATCAACGCGGCCAGGTCAGCGGCTGTTTCATCGTAGCTGTAGCCCTCGCTCGGCTTCTCCGATCGCCCGAAACCTCGCCGGTCATAGGAAATGACGCGGTAGCCGGCGCTGCGCAGTGAGGGCACCTGCAGCTTCCACTGGTCCAGGGTAAGTGGCCAATCGTGCACCAGCACCACCGGGCGACCATCGCCGCCGGTGTCTTCAACATGCAGGTTCACGCGCTTGTGTTTGGCAAGAACATCATTCATGACAGGCTCCAGAATGGAGGACGGCTGACTACGCATGACCGCTGGCCATGCGTGAAGTTGCCTTCCTTACAACCTGTTCCCCGTCCAGCGCGAGCGCACCGGCCGCCTCACGGTGTGAGGCCTTCAGCAAGCGTACGACGGGGTTTCTAAGGATCTCGTGAACACTCGGTCGCCAATGACGAAGTGCGGGTGGGCGTGGCCGGAACCCCGCGCGACGGCCAGGTGCTGCCGCTCAGCCCGAACCGGTTCGTGTCACCGGATATCGATGGGCTGCAGGTGGAGTTCCATCGGGATGCGCATGGGCGGGTGAACGCGCTGAGCGTGGTGCATGGGGAGGGGCACGCGCGGTATGTGCGGAAACGGACGTAACGGGCAGGGCATCAGCCCATTCGCCGCAAGGCAGCCTCACGCTCCTGTGATTGCGTCTGTTCGGCCTGCGCCGCCAGCTGCTGGGTCTGCTGATTGGCGTTGGCCAACTGCTCGCCACGTTCCAGCGAGGCTTCAACCGGGGTCTGGGCGGCCTGTGCTGTCGGCATGGAGGCGCGCAGGTGCCCCGGGTCGTTGCGCTCGCCCTGCACGATGAAGATGTTTTCAGCTGCCGTCGCGTTTGGGGTGCGCTCACTGAGCATCACTTGGTCCACGCGCGATAGCCCATTTTCCTTGGCGAGCACATACAGGCTTGCGCTGACCCGCTCACTGGTGGAGTCGAAGGTTCGGCCATTGGCGGCGTCCAGTTCTGCCACCTTCTCCCGGATCTGGGACAGCATGGGGTCGCCTCTCACGCCTTCGTGGACATCATTCTCGGAGATCAGACGCTGCATCAGCGTCCGCTTCGGCATCTCGTGATGCACCTCGCTGTTCAACTTGCTGTCAGGGTAAGGCGCTCGAATGCTCTGGATCTCAGACTTGTTATCCAGAGGCTTGAGCGCGCCCTCGAAGCTCGTATCCTGCTGTGACTTCACTTGCCTGTGCAGCCCCGCGTGGTTGAGCGCACCCCATGTGAAGTCAATGCAGCTGTTGGAGAGCCCGTTGTACTGCTGAGCAAAGCCATGCTTACCCGGCTCAGTACTGTAAGCAATGATCTTTTCGTACTGCTCCTTCGATATCTCCATCTTCCGTGCATAGAACGGATTCTGGTATTCATCGACGTCCTTGTCAGTGACGGCACCCGGACCGCTGCGGGCGCCGTGTTCTCTGGGTGCGAACCCGTAGCTTCGTGTCACGCCGTCATGCGTCACGGCCAGATACATGTGGCCCGCTGCCGACGTGCCACCGTTCTTCAGCGGTGTTCCTGGTGCTGCTACATAGACCGTTACGGTGTACGGCGCATCCTTGGCCATTCGTTACTTCCCCTTGCCCATGTATGCAATGAGCAGCTGCACCGGTTCCGAACCCAGCTCTGGATGGTCCTGCTGCAACTCAACAGTCAGTCGGTAGTGGCCAGGCTTGGCGTCTTTTGCGCCTGCGAGCAAAAGAACATCGTAGAACTTTGAGGGATCAACCAACCCAGCGCTCTCCAGCTGAGTGCGCTCGACGTCCGACGCTGTAACTCCCGGCACCAAACCATCATCGCCAACCACAATGCGGTCCTGCAGATCCGGGCTGTTACGGAACAGCCCCACTTGAGTGATGGAAGTTTCCTCCACTCGAAGCAGCCGAACACGGGCGGACAGCTGAGCACGGATGACTTCATCGGATTGCCTGATTCCGGTCGGAGCATCTGGCGCGACCACGCGGAGGCCCACGACGAGCGTAGACGAGGCGTTCTCAATCGGCGGCGGCAACTCAAACTCGAGGCTTACCACCTCTCCGGCCCTATCCAAAGAGACTGGTCGGACAAGGGGAGCTTCATTACGCATGAGTGCATCCTCGTTGGAGACGGGCTGAATCTGGTGGCTGCCCTGCGCACCTTGCCCACATGCCGCGAGGCCCGCCACGGCAAGCATGGCCAGCGCTCTCAGCAGATTTGATACGCACCTGCGCCTTCTCATTGCTCACCCCTGATCCACATTCGGTCGATCCTATCGCCCACGCAGTCTGAGGTGCGCACTCGAGCCCTAAAATAGGGAAATTCTTACTCGTCAGACGCACTTCGTCACACTTCGGCACAGCGCAAGCTCAACTCTCGCCCGCCTGCCCCGAGTTCTGGGCCTTGTACGCATCCCCCCAATCCCGCATCGCCAACAGCACCGGCACCAGTGTCCGGCCCAGCTCCGAAAGCCGGTACTCCACCTTCGGCGGGACCTCCGAGTACACATGCCGCACCACCACGCCATCGGCCTCCAGCTCGCGGAGCTGGCTGGTCAACATCGATTGGGTGGCGTTGGGGATGAGCCGGGTCAGCTCCATGAATCGCCGGGTGCGTGACACCAGGTAGAACAGGATCACCGGCTTCCACGTGCCGCCTATGACCGACAGCGTGGCTTCCACGCTGCAGCCGGTTTTGCCATATACACGCCGCGCCATTACGGGATACTCCTGAAAACCATAGTACCTATGGGAAAGCATAGTTCTTGTGGCAACCACGGTGCGACCATAGCATGCAGGTCATGTCCCCCGAGGTGATCGATGCCCATGAAATTCAATGCCCTGCTGGCCACGAAAGAAGACGGCCAGGTCTCCACCCAGCTGGTGGCCTTTGACGAAGCCGACCTGCACGAAGGCGATGTGCTCGTGCAGGTGGACTACTCCACCCTGAACTACAAAGACTCGCTGGCGATGACCAACGCCTCGCCGGTGATCCGTACGTTCCCGCTCATTCCCGGCATCGACCTGGCCGGCACCGTGCTGGAATCGGGCAATGCCGGCTTCCGCCAGGGCGACCGCGTCGTGCTCAACGGTTACGGCCTCAGCCAGACCCACCACGGCGGGCTGGCCCAGCGCGCGCGCGTTCCCGGGGAGTGGCTGGTGAAGCTGCCGGACAGCATCAGCAGCAAAGACGCCATGGCGATCGGCACGGCAGGCTACACCGCCATGCTGTGCGTGCTGGCGCTGGAACACGGCGGCGTGAAGCCCGAGCACGGCGACATCCTGGTGACGGGTGCCAACGGCGGCGTAGGCTCCATCGCCTTGGCCATCCTCTCCAAGCTGGGCTACCGCACGGTGGCGTCCACCGGCCGACCCGAACATGCGCAGTACCTCAAGGACCTGGGTGCCGACGAGATCATCGACCGGGCCACGCTGTCCGAGCCGCGCACCCGCCCGCTGGATGCCGAGCGCTGGGCCGGCGTGGTGGACGTCGCCGGCAGCCACACGCTGGCCAATGCCCTGGCGCAGACGAAATACCGGGGCGTGGTGGCGGCCGCCGGGCTGGCGCAGGGTACCGACCTGCCTACCTCGGTGCTGCCCTTCATCCTGCGCAATGTCACCCTCGCCGGTATCGACTCGGTGCAGGCACCGCACGCCGTGCGTGCCGAGGCGTGGAAGCGGCTCGCGACCGACCTGGACCTGGGCAAGCTGGCCAGCACCGTTGAAGTGATCGGGCTGGAAAAGGTGCTGGACGTGTTCCCGGCATTCCTGGAAGGCAAGGTGCGTGGCCGGCTGGTGGTGGATGTGAACGCCTGAGCATTTCGCCGTAACATCGAAGCAAAGAGCGCCGCGGCGCCTTCGAACCAGGCCGCACCACGGTAGGGTCGCACCCCAGTCGACTGCACGTAACCGTGCAACAACCGATTACGGCATGACTCGCAACGAAGGCGCCGCACCCCAGGCAACCACGGAGACCGCAGGTGGCAAAAGCTAAAGGATTAGCAGTACTACTCACCACAACAGCACTAACCGCAGCCTGCATATTCCCAACCCGGGCCGCCCCGGCTCCGCCAACGCCGGATACGCCAGACGTACGCGAGACCATCCTCCAGCTGCTCGAACAACGCGCCCTCCACAGCGACCAGATCGACTGGCCTGCAGCACACCAGCAGCTTAAGCAGGCCCGCAGCACGGACGAAGCCGACAGGATCGTCACCGACCTTATCTCCCGCAGCACGGCCAACCACGGCCGCTGGCGCCGTGCTCAGTCAGCGCCGAGTGTCGCCGGTGAAAGGCCGCGAACCGCTGATACCGAGCAGCGTCGCCAGCTCGATACCCAAGCAGGTGCACCTGGGCTGCAGCGTAAGCCGGCAGATCCCAAGGACCCTATCGGCTCCATCCGCGTACCACCTTTCATGGACAAGCCGTCAGCACCACGAGAAATCAAGCATCAACGGCGTCAGGCCTTCGCCCGGATGCTGCAGTCGTGGCTCCGAAGCGAGGATCAGCGCAACCTCTGCGGCTGGATCGTGGACCTCAGGGAGAACCGGGGCGGAAATATGTGGCCAATGCTGGCCGGCATTGCACCCCTGTTGTCCACAGACCCGAAGCATCGCGAAGTCATAGGCGCGTTTGTCCGTGGCGCAGAGCACCAGACCTGGAGTATCGAATCCGGTCGGGTGCTGCTCGGTGAGCGCTCACCCATGAGCTTGGATTCCGCGTCTTATGTACTACGGCACCCTGCCCCACCGGTGGCAGTCCTGATAGGACCGAGAACCGCCAGCTCCGGGGAAGCAGTGGCGTTGGCCTTTCGCGGTCGCCCGGCCACTCGCAGCTTCGGCCAGAAGACGTCCGGCTATTCCACAGCCAACGTGCCGACTCCACTTCCTGACGGAAGTACGCTTTCGCTCACCGTATCGGTATCGGTTGATAGGAATCTGAAAGGCGATGGCGGGAAGCTGGAGCCGGATTTCACGATAGAGGATGGGGTAGAGGCAGAATCGGCTGCGCGCAGTTGGTTGATGGCGCAACCTGCATGTCGCGGCGTCGCGAAAGCCCCATAGTCCCTTCGGCAATGCTGCCTACAGCGGTGCTACCAGAACGCTTGGCACGTGTCAGTCCGCGCCGCCTGCGTAACATGAAATTTCGCTGTAACACGACCAGCGTTACGGTGAAAATTCATGTTACGACCTTCGCTTTCATCAACGGGCAGGGTGGATCATTCCGCCTGCGTTCGTCACGAACGAAGTTGCCCGACGTCCATCAGCTACGCCGGGCAACCCTGCCGATCACGCCTTACAGCGCGATACGCGCCACAGACTCCTCACTTCCCTTCTCGTCCTTATCCCCATTCTTGATGGTCACGTACAGGACGTTCTTCTTCGCATCCAGCGCCAGGCTGTTCGGGTGGGTCGGCACGTCATAGGTGCCCACCTGCTTGTAGCTCTCGCTGTCATACGCGGTCACCGTGCCGGCTTCGCGGTTGGTCACGTACAGGCGCTTGCGCGGTGCATCCAGCAGCAGGCCCAGCGGGCCGGCATCGGTGGCGATGCTGGCCAGTTCCTTGCCGGTGGTCGGGTCCAGCACCAGCACGCGCTGGCCCGGGTGCTTGGAGACGAAGCCCGGAATGCTGCTGCCCTGGTACTTGCGGATCATCTCCAGGCCCTGGTCGGTCACGAACAGGCGCTTGCCGCTCGGGTCCAGCGCCAGGTTCATCGGCTGCTCGGCACTGACCTTGAAGCGCTGCTCCACCTTACCGGTGTCGGTGCCCACGGTGACCACTTCACCCAGCAGGTTCGAGGTGAGCACGCGCTTGTTGGCCGCATCCAAGGTCAAGCCCGGCGCCTTGGCGTTGCCCAGGCCCGGAATGGTGTTGATCAGCTTCAGCGACTGGGTGTCCACCACGAACAGGACGCTGCCTTCGCCGGAGTGGCCGGTCACGTACAGGCGGTTGTTCGGGGAATCCACCACCAGCTCGCGCAGGTCGTGGGTGTAGCCGGCCTTGCCGTCCTTGCCGACCTTCTTCTCCATCAGCTGCACGATGCCTACAGCCTTGTTCGACGCGGTATCCACCACGGTGACCGAGGTATCCACGGTGTTGCCCACGTACAGGCGGTTGTGGGCGTCGTCGAGTACCACGCCGAAGGCTTTGCGCTCCAGCGGGATCTTGGCTTCAACGGCCAGCGAATCAGGATTCAGGCGCAGCACCTGGGCCGGGCCGGCGGTATCGCCGAAACCGCCCGAAGAGGCCACAAACAGCGCGTTCTGGGTGGGGCTGAAGGCCAGCTCGTACAGGCCTTGGGCAACGGCGGCGCGCTGCACGGAGGATGCGGCGGCAGTGGTGGCAGCCTTTTCGGCGGCAAAGGCAGACGGGGCGCCAAGGGTCAGGCTGACGGCCAGCGCCAGGGCGGCCGAACGGAACAGGGAACGAGGGTGCATGCGAGCGTCCTTGTGAGAGGCAGAGGAAGGATCCTGGCTCGCGTGGCCGCTGGGAGGAGCGGCCAACCACACGGTCGAATGACGTGGGAAGGCTGGCTGGCCCGGACATCTTAACAGGGGTGGCCGGCGGCGGGATTCTTCCGTCCCACGCCATGAGACGCCCCTGCGCGATCCTGCGAACCGCTTCGGAGGATCAACATGAACAAGATCGACCTTGATTGGCTGGAAGAGTTCGACCAGGCCATGCTGGGGCTGTATGCCATCAACCACAGCGACGCCGGGATGGACGAGCAGCTGCTGGTGAGCTACTACGACCTGGAGCCGCGTGAGGCGGCGCTGGCGTTTGGCAATGACTACGACCTGGACCGGATGAATCCGCTGTGGCCGCCGATGGGGTTGGCGCTGAACAGTTGAGCGCAGTCAGTACCCCATGCTTGCCGCCGCAACCTGCATCTCCTGCTGCACGCGCTGATCTTCTTCCTGCTGCTGCGTTGCCAGTTGCGCGGCGCGCTGTTCCTGCTCGAACGCCGCGACGTCGAACTGCTCAAGTGACTCCTCGAACGGTGTCTTCACCGCCTGCGCCGTTGGCATGCCGGCGCGTTGGTGACCGGGGTTGTCCAGCTCGCCTTGAACCACGAATACGTTCTGGCCGCCGGGTTGGTCTGCAGTGGGTTGACTGAGCACTACGTGGTCCACGCTGTCCAGGCCGTTGCTCTTGGCCAACACCATCAGGCTGCCGGTGAGGCGCTCGCTGGTCTGGTCGTAGCTGCGGCCGTGGGCTTCGTCCAGCTTCGCTACGCCCTCGCGGATCTGCTGGTAGAGGGCGTGGTCGGGGTGCTCGGGGTTGAGGGGTGTCCAAGGGTCCTGCTCAGCGGGCTGCGCCATCCGCTCCATGGCAGGCTCCGGCTCCAGCTGTTGCCCCGGCACAGCCTGATTCGCGATGACGTCGTTCGCGGGTTCTTTCAATGGAACGGCATCCGGTTCCTCGGCCACCACCACCTGCTCAACCACGTCTCTCGGCGCTGCCTCTGTAACAGGCTCGTCGAGCGAAACTTCATCCCGCAGTGGGTGCTGTGTTGACGCTGCATCCTCCATGCCCGGTCGCCCGGACGTCTCAGCCTGCACCCCGATCTCAGGCTGGCTGGCGTCCACGCGGATAACAGTCTCCGGCACCGCTTCGGGGGTTACCTTCTGCTCTGCCTTCGCTTCTGACGCAGCGACGGTCGCAGCGAGGTCGGGGACTTCTACCGGTGGCCGTACGACAAGTTCGGGCTCAGGCAGTGGCTGTATCGGTGTCGAGGCGATGTCGGGTGAAGTGGGCGCCGTGTGAGCTTGTGCCTCCGCCACGGACGCTTCGCGCCGGGCCTCCTCTTCCTCGGCAGTACGAGCGAACGCCTCCTGGGTACGCTGCTCTTCGACGTGCTCACGTGCGCCCTGCTCAGCCCCCTGAGCTGTCTGGGGCTCTCGCTGGGCCGTGGACTGCTCCTCGACCGCGGAGCGCTCGACAGAAGCCGCAATCGCTGCTGCAGCCAGATGAGGGGCTGGCTGCGAGGGAGGTGGCTGAGTGGTGTCTCGCTCATTCTCAACCAACTCCGGCACGCGGACTTCATCGAACCGAACGCTGTCCGCCCTCATTGCCGCCAACGCAGCCAACTGCTCAGCCTCATCGGTGGAGGCCCCTTGCCGGTTCGCCTCCCGCAGCGCCTGCTGATATGCGTCACGCTCGTCCGCCGATAGCGCGTCGATGCGCAACTCTGGCGTGTCCTGGAGCGTAGGCTTTTCCTGCCTCTCTTGGAGATCACGGTGCGCTTGGCGGATATCCTCCGCGCTGGTCATGGCAACACGGTGCGCCACACCGTCCGGACCGGCTTGGTAGTGGGCGACAGCGCTTTCAGCACTGTACGGCGAATTTCCATCGCGCTGGAGTTCCTGGAGCGTGCGGCCCGTGAGACCATTGGCCTCGCGAGTACGCTGTGTCGCAAGCTCGATGGCCGGAACCCACTCTTCGGGTACTCGCACGTTGTAATTCTGATACCGGTGCAGCAATTCGCTTCGGTCAACCTCCGCGTTCGAGGGCGCTGGACGCGCACTTGTCTCAGCAAGTCGCGCGTTGAACTGCTCAAGCGATGGCTGACGGATCTGTCTCGTGAGGTTCAACTCGAGCGCAAGGTTGCCTTGGGCCGCACTACCCCCATGCATCCATTGCCCGTCTTCGTTCAAGCGGTACAGGTGACCGTCTGACGCGAACACGGAGTCGGCCTTTGCCCTTGAGTACTCCACCGCTGGCGGGACCTCTACAAAGTCGGCAGATCGAAGCGCGGCATGGCTCTCAAGGTATGCAGCCGCAACAGCTTCCTTCCCATTGGCGATGTTACTCTCGACGCGCGCCATGGCTTCCCGGTCCAGCGCTTCAGCGCGCTCCGGGCTGGCAATCTGTTGGGCGTAGGTTCCACGGTCATTGGCGCCGGTTACACCGGTCTTGACCTGTCGCACCCACTGCTCGGACTGTGCATCACGCCGCCAATTCGGGTTGTCGAGTCCGTATTGATCATCGGCTCGAGCAGGAATGTTGAATGGGTCCTGCGGCGCCGGCACTCTTCCCAGCTCAAGTTCCACGGCTCTGGCGCTTGCCAGCGCATTAAGCTCGCGTGCCTTCTCGTAGTTGGCACTCACGTCCTGCTTGATGGGGTTATCTATTCCATCCTGCGTACGGTCAAGCGCAACTTCCCGCACCCAACTGTACCCGTTGTACTCCCACTCCGTGCCTGCCTTGTCCTTCTGTTGATAGATGGCATGGCTGTCCCGCAGGGTGGCCGCCTTCTCGAATGCCTTGGAGAAAAGGTAGGCATCTGCAGCGACCAGCGCCACCGGTCCTGCACCGCTGGTCCCCAAAATGCCAGCCGCCAACGTCCCACCAGCCCAGCCGCCGATCCCGCGTGCAGCAAAGTGGGTAAGCTGGGATTGCGCCGCTGGCAGATTCTGCTGTTGCAGCAGGGCGCCGACACGTTGCCCGGTTTCATGGGCATCGTAGGCGCTTGCTGCCAACCCAAGCCCGACAACACCTGTGGCGGCTCCAGCACGGCGCATCGCAGGAGTTCCAGGGTCGATAGTGGCCGGCCGCGCAGCCGGTGCCCCGGGACGAACCAGTTCATCCAGCGTGGCACTCCCCTCCGCACGGACTAGCGATTCCTCCAGCCCGCTATGACGAACTTGCTCTTCGAGAAGCCGCGCTTGCGTGTCGGGGGCCATACCCGGAATGTGCCTGGAATGCCTGGGCAAATCGCGATGCCACTCCGCAAGCCGTGCTGAGGTGTCTCTAAGTTTCTCCACGATTTCCGGCTGCTTGAGCCGATCAATGCGCGCTTCACTCAGCACCTTCCCAGGAGCCTCATAATCTCTAGCGCTGTTGTACAGCTCATCACCCTCCCGGGTGAATATCCGGATAGCCGCATCAGTCCTTGAATGGATGGTATCCAGGCTTGCCGGGATCTTTTCGTAAATGGCATCCCGCGCGGCTTTTGGCACGTGCCTTCCGTAACCTTCCCTATCAAGACCACCGGCGAATCGCTGATCGACGCCAATCTCGCTCTCAAGCTTATGTGCGGCAACAACATGCACTTCAACTTGGTACCCCTTCTCTTTAAGACCGGCGATCAATGAATCGGCTGCCCAGTCGCCATTGCTCAGCGTTGTATCGAAGACCAGGTTCTTCCTACCTGAAACTGCCTCAGCAAGCAGCTCGTCCGCCCACGCCCCCGCATCCTTGTGGGTGCGGCTTGACCAGCTATAGGGATTCTCGCGGCTGTACCGCCCAAACTCCGGATGATACTTGCGCAACTCGTCGGGATCGATCTCGACCGCATCGCCACGCATCTCTCGTGCGGCCGCCCTCGCCAAGCCACCCTTACCAGCACCCGGCTGCCCACCGAGAATTACAGCTCTTGGATGCTCCTGCGAAGTGACGACGTCGAATCCGCTCTCGGCAACGATGCGATCTCGAAATATTCGATCGTGCTGCGACTTTGAAAGTTGATCCGGATCACTGGTCACCGCAGCCCCCTCTTACTTTCCGAAGTAGTCCCAGAGAGCCCCATCGGTGTGCCAAACGTGCTTCCGGGCCGCTTGCGACATCAGCCGCTCAATATCTACTGCCCTCACCACACGCTCCGCGTCCCCACTAGCCCTGGCGGCCGCAAGTTCTTCTCTTGCCTCTATCAGGAAACTGTCCAGCCGGGCCTCCAATGCCCAGATGGCGAGGTCGAAATGCGGCGTTGCTCCAGCCGGCTCCCGGGCAACTGCATCCAGCACTTCCTGCAATCGATCGATATGGACCGGGTACTCCTTCAGCATCCTCCTGAGGCTTGCGGGTACCGGTGGCAACTGATCAATCATGGTGTTGATCCCACTTTGGAGGGAAGACTGCCAACCAGGCTGCAGCCCCCGCAGCGCTAACATCACGTTGTTGGAAGCATGCGCGGAGGGTAGCCGCGTGCCCGACGAGCTGGCGGAGGCTGTCCTGCCCTGTAGCTCAGGATGCCATAACGACTGGCGATGCAACCATAGGAAAAATCTTATACCTTCACGCCCCCACAAGCGACATGTTCAAGCATCCAGTGCCTTCATCTTGGTTCTCATCCCGCTCAAGAGATCAAGGCAACCCCAGTCGCAAATCCATTGCAGCTTCAATGCCGAACGAGGCATGAGCATTTCCTTCGCTTCGGCGTGGCGGGTACCATCGGTATTCGCCTTGGCCTTAGTACCGTGGTCAGGGGAGTATGGTCGCCAAGGGCTCTGCAGGACAGGTCCGCCCAGATGGGACCGGCTCAGCTCATGACGGATAACGGGAGGAATTGAATGTCGCTCAGGAACATGCTCAGCCGGATATTTGGGGAGGCCCAGAGCACGGAACGCGATCCCCTCGCCCAGGCCGCGTTGACCACCCGCGACCCGCTGCCAGAGAAGGGAAAGACGGATCTCGACTTTGTGCTCAGGGGAGGCTCGTCCTTTGATCCCGTCACCGGCATTGTGATTCCAGTGCCAAGAATCCATATGGACACGTTGAGGAACGGCAGCCAAGTGACGGAGTACCAGTACGCTTTCTATCTCAATGATCGAATGGCCTGGCGGCTAGGTTTCTGGGGCCGAGACACAAGGGTCGATGCAACGGGGCCCACAGAGTCGATATCCACATTCGACCTTGCGCATGACGGGTTGATAGCGTCAATTTTGCAGTTCAACCGGGCACTCGGCTTTGATGTCGACAGTCTGACGTTCCTGCGTGGGTTGTGTCGAGGAATGTTGCTGGCTTACGCCGGCACCCCTGACAGTGAAGAGACCAGGCGTTACAGGGCTGTCACCACGACAGCTGCGCTGGCTGCGGCTGGCGTGCCGCTACCATCCAGCTACCCCACTTCGCCAATGGGTGGCGTCCTTCTTGCGGAATTGCTCTCCGCCCGAGATACGACAGGCGGGCTTAGGGCATGAGCAACTTCAATTTTGATGACTTCGCACGCGTGGCACTTCATGTCGCCCGCAGGAACGATGGTGCCGTCCTGACCCCAGAGCAGGTTGACGGCATCATTGCCTATCTCAAGACGCCCGGCTCCGGCACGGATGCAGCTAGCAGCTTCGCCGAGTATGTGGCGGAAATGCAGAGGGAGCATCCGGCAGTACTGATCGCAAGGGACTACGTCCTTTGTTCAGGGATTGACGATCGCGGGACGACAAACTATCAGACAGCCGCCATATACATACGCAATGTTGGGGGAAGCGCCGGCGTCATCAACGACACGCTTTGGGGATACTTCATTGAGTACCTTCAGAACATCGAGCCCCTGCATGCCAAGTTCCGTGCGATGGCTGAGGGACTGAGGACCTTCATGCGTGCACAGGGCTCAAGGCCTTTCAATAACAACTATGAGGCTATGCTGCGGGACATCATGTGGAACTCCGGGTCACCTGAGTTCGCTGAGAATGGTCGTATTGCACACTCTGGTACGCGAGGCGAATGAATCGGCCGCCGCTCCTCGTCAGGCTTGAATCTTCTGATTCATGAGGTCGCTCGCATTGTAGTTCGATGTACTTCCATCAATCGATCTGAAGGCATCACGAACCGCCTCGGCGCCTTTTGCTACCCCTCAACCAACCGAAGTATCTCCGTCACCCTACGCTCCAAGTCCCTTCGCTCCGCTTCGTTCATCATCGCCCGCTTGAGGTAGGCCTCGAAGTCCTCACCCGTACAAGCGTTCTGAATCAGGCACAGCGTTCCCATCAGTTTGCCGGAAGGCCCGCAGTCGTACCCCATCCGGCAGCCAGCCACCATCCATGCCTCGCCTGCGTGCTCCCCGGTCATCAAGCCCTCCGCCGGGCCGCCTGCGCTGGCGGGGTAGTTGCTGTGCAACGTGCTGCCCATGGCAAACACGGCCGCTGGATCATTGGAGCCCAATACTTCTTCAAGCTGCTCGGCGGCTTCAGCGGTATCCAGCCGCTTCTGCTTGAACGCGTTGTCCATCAAGCGGGCGGCCAGGTCACCGTTCTCGGCCGCCTGCGCGTACCAGCCCGTGACGAGCTGCATCGGCACGATGGCGCCACCGTCCACTGCCCCGCATTGGGCGAAACGTTCGGCGGCCACCTGCTCCAGCACAGAGAGCTGGGCAGGCGCCCTGATCATCTGCCTATAGAAATCGAGACTGTCCATGAAGTGCTCGCGGTCAATATTGACGAAGTAGCAGCCTTCATAGGTTTCGGCCAACAGGCGCTGGGCCACGGCATCACCCGCCTTGGCCCTCTGTTTCAGGTCCTCGAAGGCCTTTACCCGGTCTACTTCAGCAGGGCCGCCTCGGCTGGTGCGGCTTTCCGTGGCATTGGCGCGCACCTCGGCCGCAACAGCCGACGGCGCCACCTTGGCTTTCCCGCCCGGCGCGCCACCGCGCGTCGCCGGAGCATTCCACCACAGCGCAATGCCCACCACGGCGGTGACCATGCCAACTGCCAGCCAACCTCTGGTTCTTCCAACCACAGCGCCAACTCCCTTTGCCATCGCGGCTACAGCCGTTCAATACCATGGAAGGGCAGCAGCAAGCACGCCCATTCCTGTCCCGTTGACACCACATTCCCTATAGTTGACCCCAACCACTGCAATGGAATGGCCCATGAGCGTGATGTCATCCGGCCGGTGCCTGACAGTTGCACTCGCCGTCGCCCTGAGCGCCAGCGCCTGCGCACGGACGCCGCCCACCGAACACAAAGGGACTTCGAACATGTCGGAAGCAACTGAAACCGGTCGCACCCTCAACGGCCATACCTACACCAATGCACCGGTGGACGTGAAGCTGGGGCCGAATACCTTCCGCATTCCCGCCAACTACCTGGACAGCCAGATCGCACCGTGGCCCGGCGAGGGGGTGAGCCTGGTGATCGAGTGGCCGGACATGAAACCCACGCCCCCGGGCGCGCGCGCCAACCCCCGCACCAATGATTTCCGCAAGGAGATCCGGATCCTGGTTGACCACATCGACCGGGTCCCGATAGAGACCCTGCTGCAGCGCCAGGTGAGCAACGACGCCATCACGGTAGGAGGTTCATTGGAGCGGAACGATCCTTCCAGCCGACTTGACCTGCGTGTTGCCCAGAACGAGCAGCTGGGGCTCACCCCTTACGCCATCAACGATGCGCTGATGGCCGAGTATGCGCGCGCCTACGAAGCAAAGTATGGGCATCCGCATCCGCGCAACCCCGCGTATGAAGATGACTGGTACATCGGCCGAGACCCAGCCGGCCAACTGAGTACCTTCATCAAGTGCGACAGCCGCAAGCATCGTCCAGATGGGTTTGAGATCAAGGGCAAGGAGCTGGTCAACACCGATTCAAGGACGGTTGCCAGCTGCACCCACTACATCGTGGATACCGAGAACAGTCTTTCAATCAGCCTCCACTACAACCGTGTGTTCCTCAAAGACTGGAAGGCCATGGAAGTAGCCGTACGCGACGTCTTGAACCGCTCCAAGGTCAAGTAGTCCGGATAGATACAGGAGTTCTCCATGAGTGGATTGACTGCAGACAACCTGCGCGTGCTCGGGCACTACGCCACCACCGGCAACCGCGAGCTGTACTGGAACTACCTCTCCCAGCTGCCCGGCGCCGATGGATACGGAACGCTGGCCCTTGGCGTGGTGCGCAACGACAGCCTGCCCGGCCGGGTGGCCAACAGCTATGCCCAGTCACACGCTTCAAGCCAGGGCGATTCGGGCTCGCAGTTCGCCAATGCCAACCTGAGCGAGCGCGAATGGGAAGAATTTGGCCAGACGCTGCTCCGTAAAGACCTGGAGCTGCGTTCGCAGCAGCTGCAAGCCGGGCGTGCCGACCTTGCACTGAACCTGCCAGGCAAGGACGTCATGCTGGCCCATGATCAGGCCTTCGTAGATCACCGGCTGGACCCCAACTGCTGGACGCCCCGCGTACTGCTTCAGGCAGCGCGTGAGAACAGCGGCCCGGAGAAGGTTGAGCAGATCTGGACCAACATGCTGGACAACAACTACCTGGGCGCAACCCGCGTAGGCAGGACCGGCTATGACGCCATCGCCCAGATGGGCGTGGTGGAAGGCGGCCAGTACCTGGCCAGGCTGGGCGCCACAGAAGCCACCCAGCTGCTGGAAGGGCGCTCGGCCACCAACCCCAATGTCATTGGCGGCAACAGCTACTACGCCATGTATTTCGAGGCGGAACGGAAGTGGGCGAACGTCAGCACCGGCGGCGGCCACGTTTCCATGCGGGAAGAGACCAACCCCAGCCGCATTGCCGAACTCAACGACGCCCGCGAGGTGCGCCTGGAGCGCCAGCAGAAGGCCACCCAGTTCCATGAGGATGACCCGTACCGCACCATCACCCGCAGCCCGTTCACGGCCTCGATAGACGGCGCGCCGGGGGACAAGCAGCAAGCCCCCACCCGGCTGGCCGACATCGGCGCGGGCCATGCGGACTACGCCCTGGTACAGCAGGTACGCGAAGGCGTGGCCGCCATCGACGCCAGGCAGGGCCGCGCCCCGGATGAGAACAGCGAACGGCTCACCGCCAGCGTGGTGGCACTGGCCCGCCAGAACGGGCTGGAGCGCGCCGACCACGTGCTGCTGAGCCACCAGACCGCCGACAGCCCCGCCGGGCGGAATGTATTCGTGGTGCAGGGCGACCCTGCCGACCCGGCGCACCGCCGCGCCTCCATGCCCACGGACGTGGCCGTGCAGACGCCAGTGGAGCAATCACTGCAGCGGCTGGAGGAGGTCGGCAAGGAGCGCCAGCAGCAGGCGCTGGCACAGACCCAGCAGCAGGAACACAACCACCACCAAACAATGCGCATGGGATAACAGCACAATGCGCATGGGATAACACCCAGCGGCAGCGCAACCCCGGCCTCCCGGTAGCGCCGACTGTCAGTCGGCTCCCCCCGCAAGCCAGCCCTCCCAAACCCCGCGCGCACCCACCACCAAATTGCCTATAGTTCCCCTACCGGCACCCCGGCCCAGCACAAGGAACTGCCATGGCCCTCCCCACCCAGGAAGCGTCCGTCGCCCTCCTGATTGATTGCGACAACGTGCCGCCGGAGATCGCCGAATTCGCGCTGCAGCGAGCCGCACAGGCAGGGCGGGTGACAATTCGCCGGGGCTACGGCAACCCGAACACGATCAACAAGGGTTGGGAACAGGTTCTGGTTCGGCAGTCGTTTACCAGCTGCCTGCAGTTCCCCTACGCGCCCAGGAAGAACAGCACCGACATCGCCTTGTCGCTGGACGCGCTTGAGCTTCTGTTGGACAAGCGTGCACAGACCTTCTGCCTGGTCACGGGTGACAGCGACTTTGCCTACCTGTGCCGCAAGCTCAGGGAACGTGGCGCAATTGTCTATATCGCGGGCGCCGCCAATAGCCCCGAAGCACTGCGAAAAGCGTGCGATCAGTTCTTTGAGTGGACGCCGGTAGCGAAGCCCGTACCGAAGCCTGTGGCAAAGGTGGCAGACGTGCCCAAGCCCGTCGTTGCGCCCGTGGTGAAGGTAAAGAAGCAGGTGCCGAAGAAGCCTGCTGCGAACGCACCCCCGCCCAAGCAGAGCCCTCCATTCGTCGTGAAGGCAGTCGAGGAGTTGGTGACTTCCTCCCCCAATGGTCGGGTGACGTTGAACGCGCTGTCGGAACATATTCGGCTCACACGACCGACCTTCAAACCGGGCACCTACGGTCACGCCAAGCTGGTGACCATGGTCAAGACGTATCCCTTGCTGAAAACCCATCAGGACTCCAAGGGCCACTGGACGGTGAGCTTGGCCTCAAAGACCAAAAACGGGTCGACCGCCCCAAAGGCACTGGTCGTGTAGCCACGCGCTCACCCCGTTCCTGTCCCGTTGACAGAGCATTCCCTATAGTTGACCCCAACCAATGCAATGGAATGGCCCATGAGCGTGATGTCATCCGGCCGGTGCCTGACAGTTGCACTCGCCGTCGCCCTGAGCGCCAGCGCCTGTGCCAAGGCCCCACCCACGGAAAAGGGAAACAAGGAACCTGCCATGTCTGAAGACGCCAGCCAGAGCCGCACGGTGGATGGCTATACCTACACCACCGCGCCGGTAGTGGCCCAGCTCGGCCCGCACCGCTACGCCTTCCCGGCCAACCTCTACGACGACCAGATCGGCCCGGCCATTGGCGGCGGCGTTGGCCTGACCCTGATGTGGCCCGAGCTGAAGGCAGCCGCCCCTGGCACGCGCGCATCCCGCTCCATGGCCGACCACCACCGCGCGATGTCCATGTCGGTGGACTACATCGACGGCGTGCCGATCACGGAGCTGCTGGGCCGTATGACCAGCACCGACGCCACCAGCGAGGAAGGCTCGGCCTACCGCAAGGATCCGCGCCGCCGGCTCGACATGCGCACCCCCGGCGCCGAACAGTTCGGGCTGACGCCCTATGCCATTGATGAAGCGCGGATGGTCGAGTTCGCCCAGGCGTACGAAAAGCAGACCGGCATGCCGGCCAAGCGCAACGCCAACGTGGAAAGCGACTGGTACATCGCCCGCACCCCGGGCGGCGAGCTGGCAACCTTCATCAAGTGCGACAAGCTCCAGGAGGGGCGCGACTCACTGACGCTGAAGGGCGACCAGGTTGAGATCGACGAAAATGTCCCGGTCTCCGGCTGCACCCATAACTTCGTGGATGCCGACAACGACCTTTCAGTGACCCTCTCCTACCCCCGGGTGTTCCTGAAGGACTGGAAGGCCATCGAAGCCGCCGCGCGCGGCGTGCTGAGCGCATACAAGGTTGAGTGACCCAGGATGTTCAGGAGGAACAACGCGTGAGCGGATTGAATCAAAAGGATCTCGATATCCTGCGTGCGTACGCCGACGACGGCAACCGCGAGCGGTATTGGAACTACCTTGCCCAGAAGCAGGGCAATGATGGCTACGGCCTGCTGGCGCTGGGCGTGGTGCGCAACGACAACCTGCCCGGCCAGGTGGCCAATGCCTATGCACAGCTCGAAGCGGCCGATCAGCACGACCGCAACCCAAAGCTGCAGAACCGCACCCTGACAGAGCGCCAGTGGGAGGAGTTCGGCCAGACCCTGCTGCACCGCGATCTGGAGCGCCGCGAGGCCTGGCTGGAAGCCGGTAACCCCACCCTGGCCCTCAACCTTCCGGGCCGGGATGTGCAGAAGGCGCACGACCTTGCCTTCGAGCGCCACAACCTGGACCCGAACTGCTGGACCCCGCGCATCCTGCTGGAAGCCACCCGCAAGAACCTGAGCGAAGACGCTGCCGAGAACGTCTGGAAGGAAATGCTCAACAACGATTACCGGGGCACCGCGCGGGCATGGAACACCGCCGGCCATGCCTACGACGCCATGCCGTGGGGCCAGGCCACCGCCTACGTGGCCAAGCTGGGCGTGTATGAGCTGAGCATGGCCGACCAGTCGCTGCCCACCAGCAACCCCAACGTCATCGGCATACGCAGCTCGCACCACGAGTATGACCCGAAGGCCGGCACTTGGTCGCACCACACCGAAAGCGGCTTCCCCATGCAGGAACGCAACCCACGCGTACTGGAAGGGCTGAACGACACCCGCGAGGTCCGCCTGGAGCGCGAGGAGAAGGCAACCCACTTCCACCCAGATGACCCGTACCGGCAGCGCATCGAAACCCCGAAGGTGGTGCTCAATGACCTGCCCGGCCAGGACCCGAACACCCGGCTGGCGGCACTGCGCCCCGGCGATGCGCATTACCCGCTCTACCAGCAGATACGCGAACACGTGGCCGCGCTGGACGCCAAACACGGGCGCAGCTTCGATGAAACCAGCGAACGGCTGACCGCCAGCCTCACCGCGCTGGCCGTGGAGAACAAGCTGGACCGGGCTGACCACGTGGTACTGAGCCAAGCCACCGCAGAGGGTGCCGCAGGCCGCAACGTGTTCGTGGTGCAGGGCAACCTGCATGACCCGGCACAGCAGCGCGCTGCCATGGCCACTGAAACAGCGGTGCAGACGCCGGTGGAGCAATCGCTGCAGCGGCTGGATGAAGCAGGCCAGGAACGGCAGGCCTTGGCCATGCAGACCGAACAGCGCACGCAGCAGAACCAGCAGGAGCTGGAAGCCCGCAGCATGCGAATGGGGTGAGGCAAACATCCCTCCGGAAGCCACGTGCACATGGCTTCACGGAACTACCAATCAGGGCCGGTGGCGCAGGCCGGCCCGGCACGCCCTCAGCGGGGCCTGCCCTGCTCCTTCGGTACTTCGCTCCCCACCGGGAACGAATCCCCCCAAACGTAGAGATCAACGCCTTGGGCGCTTCGATCCAAGTTGACGCAGTCCTGGATCAACGACCGCAGCACGTTCGTAGGCGAACGCTCGCTACGCCACGCCGAAAGCTGAAAGGCGCGGCGTAGATCCGGGTCTACCTTCACCCTCATGTACACCTGCTTCTTCATTGGATGACGTCCTCGGGGACAAACTGCCCCGACTCGGAATTGATCTCACCGTGGTAGATCGTGCGCTCCACGAAACGGGGCACCCGTGGGTCCTCCACAGCCGGCGGGCCGAGCAGCTTGATGGTGATCACCCCTGCGCAGGCCTCGATCTGCAGCTTGCGGCCCACGTTGAAGCCCATCTGCCGCAGCCAGCGGCCGCGGATCTTCAGGTAGGGCACCTTCAGCTCCTCGTGGAACTCCGGGGGCGGTGAGCACGCTGCAGGCTTCGCGGTGCCGGCCAGATGCGCCTGGCGCGCGCGGCGCCGTGAGGGCAGTTCATCGAAGGACGTGTCGTCCCAGTGCGTTTGCATGTTGGACCTCCTGTAAGGATCGCCCCTCGCCGGGATGGCGAGGGGGTCGGGAGGTTAGAAACCGTCTGACTACATTCGGCGGGCGTATTTCCACAGGGGGTGTTGTATTAGCCACCCTCCCGACAACGGGACGTCCAACATTGTGTAGTCAGAGGAGTTTCTACGCTCCGGAGACCACTCTGATGGAGTCGTCAACGGATGGGAAATCGCTTGTTGCTGTTGATTTCTGCGGTTTGGTAGGCGCTGCCTAATGCTTGCCGCAAATGGCCCGCTACGGTCTCAAGATCTGGGATGGGGTGCACGCAATCTTGGGAAATCGCTGAGAGGGCAGTAGAAAAAATGAATCGTATCGATGCTAACTGGTTGCGGGAATTTGATGAGGCGATGCTGGGCTACTTCGCCATCGACCATGCGGAGGCTGGAATGGATGAGAGAGAGCTGTCCTGGTACGCAGATCTCCCGCCTAGTGATGCTGCACTGGCCTACGGGCAGGACTTCGATCTGTGCCGGGTTGACAAGTTCTGGGGCTAGATAGGTCTCCGAAGGCCCGGCCAGACATGCCAGTTGCGTTGCTAACGGCCTGCCGCATACTCCAACTATCGATCTCGAGCGATTGGCACCTCACTTAACTTGTCGCATTCGGCCTGATAGGCTAGACCTATCACATGGAGAGTGCCATGACGAAGGCCGTCCTCACCGCTGCGGAAAACTCCGCCTACGAAGACTTGAAAGAACATTGGTATCACTTCCCGAATACCTACCTCAGACAAGTGATGGAGGCTGAGGGGGATCAGGTAGTGTTTTACGAACCGCGAAGGAGTAGCGGCCTCGATCGTTCCGGATCCCAGTCTTATTTCGCGACTGCGCAAATAGTAAGGGTTCGGCCGGATCCCAACCGCGCCGACCACCATTTCGCCGACCTTGCCGGATACGTGGCGTTCGACGAGAAGGTGCCATTCAAGGTCAACGGAAGCTACTGGGAAAGTCTTCTGCAGAAGGAGGACGGATCGACTAACAAGGGCGCGTTTGGCCGCTCCGTGCGCCTGATCCCGGACGAGGAGTTTTCAGCAATCATCGCCGCCGGCCTCGGACCTTCAATCGAGGAAGCCCGCATTGAATCTGACAAGGAACGTTTCAATCCTTTGCTCCCGGTTCCGCCCCTGACCGAGCGGCCAACCGCCACTACGACGGTTACACGAAAGATTCGAGACGTGGCGTTTCGCAGGCAAGTCAGAATTGTGTACTCGAATACTTGCGCGATCACCGGACTGCGATTCTCGGATAGGAAGGGTAGTCCAGAGGTTCAAGGCGCACACATCTTGCCCGTTGAAGAGAACGGACCCGACAGCGTTCGCAACGGCATCGCCATGACCGCAACGGTCCACTGGCTATTTGATCGAGGCCTGATTTCAATCGGCGACGACTACAGAATTCTTCGCTCGGCGATGCACCACGACGCCCTTGCAGCACTACCGCTCCGCACCGTGATGACTGTGCCTGAGAAGATCAGCGACAGACCCCACCCCACGTACCTTGAGTGGCATAGAGCGAACCGATTCAACGGCTCTTAGGGCGTACGACACGCCCCGCATTTCACCTGTTCGACATGAAGGCCGGCACCCGCTCTTGCCGGACTGTCGGATCCTCATACGCCAAACACAGTTCACTAGCCTGTAGGGACATTGTAGAGGTGGAGCAACCATAGGCTGCTCCTTTTTGAGCGGCTACGCCGAGTAAAAAACCTACTCCTCGCACCATCGCCCGCCATCTGCACTGCCACTATCGCATCAGCTCATCTCAAGTACGTAGCTGGAACTTGACGTGCCCCACAAGGTGACGACAAGACGGGCTGGCGCGCGCCAGCCCGTCGAACCCCAACTATCTTCTTGCCCGATGCTCCAGTTTAGGGATCGTGGCTTGGCGTATTCCAAGTCTTGCACAAGCCGCGTCTCTAATTGCACGAGATGGCGGGGACAAGAAAAACATCCTGGCTACCGAATACGACAACGCCGCATAGGACAGTATATCGCTATCAGGTATTCTGCGAAGCATCGAGTTTACACGATCTTGAGGATACTCCTGCTCTGCCGATATTCTTGCGCAAAGCGCTATAAGCTCAAGATCCAAATCCTTTGCGGTGGCGGCCTCTCGTTCGATGCTATCGATCAGCGGGAGGAGGTCCTTGGTAGCCATCACATCGGCCGCTCTGCTTACTAAACCCTTAGCGATCCCCCCTACCACGTTAGCAATCAGCTGCGTTGCCTGATGCCTCGCCTCGCGCGAGTTTGACTTGACGTCCGAGTCAAATAGCTCGGAAGCATGCTCGATAATTGTATCTGCAGAAATCTCAGCGGCACCATAGAGCACAGTCATCAATCTACGGGCGAGCGACATTGCACTTCTCGCGATTGCAGTCTTTCCGTGGGCATCGACACCACCTGCTCTACTTCGCATGATCTGCCCAAGCACTTGAATGATTCGGGCGGCTGTCATGTACTTGAAAGCGTCCTCCAGCTCAGGGGTGGAGAGATCGCCATCCGCCTGGTCCTCAACATCGCTCACATGATCGGTTACCTCTGACGGGCTTCCGTCGAGGAGCACAACCCCCGCGTCAAGAGGACGATATTTCGTGGCTAGCGCGCCATGCTCTGCAAGTACGCACTCGGTAGATCCCTCAAAGAGCTTGTCTGCAGCGGGCATTAGATAGCCGAGCACCCACTTCTCGTTGCCAAAGTGAGCCAGGAAGGTGACAACGTTCGCTGCAGACTCACTGTGAATTTTATCGATGAAATCAACGAGAAGTTCTGAGGCAGCCTGGCTCTCCTTGTTGAACGATATCCACCTTGCCAAGTAGTAAAAATAGAAATGATCGTACTTGAACGCCACGCCCGAGCCAGACTTGTGCAAAATCCTTGATGAAATGAGCTCGTTGAGCAAGGATGGATGCTGAATGTCGACAAATCTATCTCTTTTAAACTCAGCAACAATGCGGCGGTAGCCGTCCTCGCCAATTATGTGCGATTCCTCTCCGTGGAGCTCGAGCGCAAGCTGCGACAGGAAATCGTGGACGACACCCACATCGTGTGATCTAACGTGCTCATCGATTGCAGACGATATCATCGCCTCAAATATATGACCCTGCGTACCATTTCGCACGACCGTTCGCGCGTCCAGCCCGGCATCGATCTGCTGCAGAACTACTAACAGGAAGAATGGTAGCTTGATCGAGATGCTTCGACCCATGGATCTGTCCATCAGGACTTTGATTCTGCGCGCTTCGGACTCGATGAGCTCCGCCTCAGCAAATTCATCCCGTCCTACTGCGACCCATCGACGGATCAGAGCAGCCCTTGACTTATTGCTTAGCGGAAGTACTTCGTACCATTTTGCGTCACTCCATTGCTTAACTTCCACCCCCGATGAGTGGCTGGCTGCAAGTATGGTCACTGCGGGGTTCTGAGCGGTCAGATAGACTGAATGAGCGGCGAACACCTTCAGCTTGTCGATGATTCCGGAAACGATGGAGGACGAACCCGGAATTTCGTGGGTGTTATCGACCACGATCAGTGCATGCTCAGGAGATACCTGATTCACTAGATCTATGCAGTCTGACTCGTACTGACTATCGATGCAGCTCCTGATCCATGCAGTGACGTCGCCAGCATTTGAACTCTTCAATCGCGCGCAGTCAAAGTAGAGCGGAGTGAGACCATGATGCCTCGCATCCTCAACCAGATACTTTGCAAAAGTCGTTTTGCCTGACTGCTCCACGCCAAATATTGCAGTCAGCGGATTCTTCCGAATTTCGTCGAGAAGGGTGGAAAAGGAAACAGACCTATCTACGCGATCCAGTTCAGGAGAGCTTGCAGAGAAGTAGCGGAAGCTTGGATCGATGAAGACGTCTTGCAACGAAAGATTTCGTTCGAGTCGAGGATGCTTAAACACGCCCCCCATGTCCGTCAGGAAGGCCCTGAAACTTCCACTGAATCTAATCTGTCCGAGTTGACGGGCCGGGTTCTTTTTGACTTCCACAGCCTCGCGCGTGGACTGTATGAAACGATCCCCTTTCAGCGCGAACGAAACCTCAACGCCCACGCCCTCGCCAGATATCACGAGACAACGAAATCCGCACTCCACGGTGTCGTCTTCTAACGGACGTGCCAGGTAGTGCTGAACTGACGAACCCATTCTCTTACGCGTGACTTTGAAGGAGTCCTCGCGGTGCTCATGCCCCCAGAACGCAATATCTGCATTCGAGTCTAGCCAGTCGGATAGGCCCTTTCCGTCCTGTGGCTCATACCAATTCAAGGGGTGATGGAGGAGCGCGAAGGTTAGATCGTCTGACTGCGCAACATGCGGAAGCATTCCAGTTGGCATCCGCATGGATCCAGGAACCTCCTTGATTCTGGACGACCAAGAGGTGTTAGCGCATATTAGATTGAATCTGACACCTCCCATTTCCGCGTGGGCAACTCCGACGAGAGCTGTCAATTGCTCCAGTTGAATGTCCAACGCTGCTGAAAACGCAGCAAACTCTGCCTGGGCTTCCGCCAAGCTTTGAACAACCTCCGTCATATCAGAGCTTGAATCAAGCGCGCCCAGCAGTGCTGATCGGATTGCAGGCTTCTGTGTGGAGAAGTTGACGTCGTGATTTCCTGGACATGCCACGAGCCTTACATCGGAGAAGTGCCACTCATCTAGCAACCTCCTTTTCAACTCACTCAGTTCGCGCAAGGCCACTGCGTATTCGGCGGCGTTACCGCTGTATGCGATGTCCCCCGTTAGAAGGATGAGTATTGATTCGGACTCGCTCCGGAGGGACCCTAGAGAGCCAGCGAGCGCCTGAATCCTCGTGGCTCCCTTTGAATTCTCGTCCGTAATATGAAGATCTGAAACCTGCGCCACAATAACGCCCACACACACCCCCTGTTGGTTAATTTCCTATAGAACCACAGTCGACATTATCAGATTTTTTGAGGTAGCCTTACTCCAGAAAAGAAAAGGGCGGCCTTGCGGTCGCCCTTTTCTGGATGAGTCAGACGTCGAATCAAACCCCGACAGGATTAGCCTTCTCAGGATCAATCTTGTACTGCTTGATAGCCCGGGCCACATCCTTCCCGGTCATCTTCCCGTCCTTGGCCAGTGCCGCAATCGCGGCATGCGCGATGTAGTACCGGTCCACTTCAAAGAAGCGACGCAGGTTCGCACGGGTATCCGAGCGGCCGAAGCCATCGGTGCCCAGCACGGTGAAGGTGGCCGGCACGAACGCGCGGATCTGGTCCGCATACGCACGCACGTAGTCGGTTGCGGCAATCACCGGGCCCTGGCGGTCTTCCAGCAGCTCGGTCACGTAGGCCTTGCGCTGGGTTTCTTCCGGGTGCAGGCGGTTCCAACGTTCGGCGTCGAAACCATCGCGGCGCAGTTCGTTGTAGCTGGGGCAGCTCCAGATATCGGCGGTGACGCCGAAGTCCTTCTCCAGCAGCGCGGCCGCTTCAATGGCTTCGCGCAGGATGGTGCCCGAACCCATCAGCTGCACGCGCAGCTCGTTCTTCTTCGGCTTGCCGGCGTCGGTGAGCAGGTACATGCCCTTGACGATGCCTTCGGCCGCACCTTCCGGCATTTCCGGGTGGGTGTAGTTTTCGTTCATCAGGGTCAGGTAGTAGTACTCGTCTACCTGGTCTTCCATCATGCGCTTGGTGCCGTGCTGCAGGATGACCGTGACTTCGAAGCCGAAGGTGGGGTCGTAGCTGCGCACGTTCGGAATGCCGCCAGCGGCCAGATGGCTGTGGCCATCTTCGTGCTGCAGGCCTTCACCGTTGAGCGTGGTGCGGCCGGCGGTGCCGCCGAGCAGGAAGCCGCGGGTACGCATGTCGGCGGCCTGCCAGGCAATGTCGCCCACGCGCTGGAAGCCGAACATGCTGTAGTAGATGTAGAACGGCAACATCGGCACGTTGCTGACCGAGTAGCTGGTACCGGCGGCCATCCAGGAGCTGATGGCGCCCGGCTCGCTGATGCCCTGCTGCAGCACCTGGCCGCTCTGGTCTTCGCGGTAGAACATGAGCTGGTCGGCATCTACCGGCTTGTACTTCTGGCCGAACGGGGCATAGATGCCGATCTGGCGGAACAGGCCTTCCATGCCGAAGGTACGGGCTTCGTCGGCCACGATCGGCACGATGTGCGGGCCCAGTTCCTTGTCGCGCAGGGTGATGTTCAGGCTCTGCACGAAGGCCATGGTGGTGGAGTAGCTGCGCTCGCCGCTGCTCTTGAGCAGGCGTTCGTAGGTTTCCAGCTTCGGTGCGTTGAAGCTCTTGGTGGCCTTGCGGCGGCGCTGCGGCAGGTAGCCGCCCAGTGCGGCACGACGCTCCTGCAGGTACTTCACTTCCGGCGAATCCGGGCCCGGGTGGTAGAACGGCACCTGGCCATCGGCCAGCTGCGCGTCGGTCACCGGAATGTTGAAGCGGTCGCGGAAGTGCTTGACCGCTTCGTCGTCCAGCTTCTTGGTCTGGTGGGTCGGGTTGAGCGCTTCACCGGCGCTGCCCATGCCGTAGCCCTTGACCGTCTTGGCCAGGATCACGGTCGGCATGCCCTTGGTGTTCACGGCCTCGTGGTAGGCGGCGTACACCTTGTGCGGGTCGTGGCCACCACGGTTGAGGCGCCAGATGTCGTCGTCGGAAAGACCGGCCACCATGGCGGCGGTTTCCGGGTACTTGCCGAAGAAATGCTCGCGCGTGTACGCGCCACCGAAGGCCTTGCAGTTCTGGTATTCGCCGTCGACGGTTTCCATCATCAGCTTGCGCAGCACACCGTTGGTGTCCTTGGCCAGCAGGGCATCCCAGTAACCGCCCCACAGCAGCTTGATGACATTCCAGCCGCCGCCACGGAACACGCCTTCCAGTTCCTGGATGATCTTGCCGTTGCCGCGCACCGGGCCATCGAGGCGCTGCAGGTTGCAGTTCACCACGAAGATCAGGTTGTCCAGTCCTTCACGGCCGGCCAGCGCGATGGCGCCCAGGGTTTCCGGTTCGTCCGATTCGCCGTCGCCGATGAAGCACCACACCTTGCGGTCGCTCTTTTCGATCAGGCCACGGTTTTCCAGATAACGCAGGAACTGCGCCTGGTAGATGGCGGCCAGCGGGCCCAGGCCCATCGACACGGTGGGGGTCTGCCAGTAATCGGGCATCAGCCACGGGTGCGGGTAGCTGGAAAGGCCACCGCCGTCGACTTCCATGCGGAACTTGTCCAGCTGCTGCTCGTCGATGCGGCCTTCGAGGAACGAACGCGCATAGATGCCCGGGGCGCTGTGGCCCTGGATGAAGAGCAGGTCGCCGGGGTGGTTGTCGCTGGGGGCGCGCCAGAAGTGGTTGAAGCCCACGTCATACAGGGTGGCACCGGAGGCGAAGCTGGCGATGTGGCCGCCCAGGTCGCCCGGCTTGCGGTTGGCGCGCACCACGGTGGCCATGGCGTTCCAACGGATGATGGAACGAATGCGCCATTCCAGTTCGGCGTTGCCCGGGCTCTTGGCCTCCAGGGTCGGCGCGATGGTGTTCACGTACTCGGTGGTGGGAGAGAACGGCAGGTAAGCACCCGAACGACGGGTCAGTTCCACCATGCCTTCCAACAGTTGATGCGCGCGCTCAGGGCCCTCGACATCAATAACGGCCTTCAGCGACTCGATCCATTCCTGGGTTTCCACAGGATTCGGGTCGTTGTTCAGCACCTCGTTCAACCAGTTCATTAGCGCTCCCATGACCGCACGCACGCGCGCGACTGTTTTAGATTTCTAGCCGCAAAGTGTAGCGCACCAATGGGTTTGCTTACTTCGCTACGGGTGCGTATGGAAGTGCTGCGGTTGTGTCTTGGGGACATGGGGCGACAGTGGCGCGTGGTGTTGCGGGGGTTCCACGGGGGGCTTCAGGTTGGTGCGTGGGCGGTTTTTTGGGGGGCTGGGTTGGCTAGCGCTGTCATTGGGGGCGTGGAACCTGGGGAGTGTTCTACCTGGGGGACGAACCGTTGTGGTGGCGGCGGACCGGTTGGAACTAGGCCATGCCTGGCTGGGCGCGGTCCTTTCGGGGGTCAATGGTTGCTGAACGTGTCCGCAGTCACGCATGGCGTGACCCTACACGCCTGGTCTTTTTCGATATATCGTTATCGCACTTCATTCGATATATCGAAATGACCGCTCCCCGTGATCTGGATGGGCCTGCCCGTCCGCTGACTTCCCGCCCGCTCAGCCGCGGCGACCTGCGCCTGCTGGTGCTGTCGCTGCTGGCGGCGCAGCCGCGCCATGGCTATGAGCTGATCCAGTGCATCAGTGAGATGTTCGTGCGGGTGTACACGCCCAGCGCGGGCTCGATCTACCCGGTGCTGGCGCAGTTCGAGGCCGCCGGCTGGGTGAGCGCGCTGGAAGAGGCCGGGCGCAAGCGCTACCAGCTCACCGAACTGGGCCAGGCCGAGCTGGCCGCCCAGCGCGAGGAGGTGGACGCGGCGCTGCACCGTGTGCGCCACAGCGCGCGCTCGATTGCCAAGGCCAACCTGCCGCCGGTGGTGCGCGATGCGATGCGCGAGCTGAAGCAGGCGCTGGGCCTGCACCACGCGCGTTGGCAGGACGACAACGCGGTGGCGGTGGCCCAGGCGCTGCGTGAGGCCGCCGCGCAGATCCGCGCGCAGGGCCGCTGAACCGTTCTTCCCCTTATTCGACCCCGCCCGCGTTTCGCCAGCCAGGTCATTCCCCCTACGCCGCTGCGGCGGCTTTGAAACAGGTACATCGCCATGGCTCTGCATGAAAACAAGTTGGTGCGCCACACCGTGAAGTTCCGCCCGCTGCAGGTGCTGCGCACCGAGGAAATCAGCCCGTGCATGCGCCGGGTGATCGTGGGCGGTGAGGCGCTGGAGGGCTTTGAGTCGCCCTCGCCGGATGACCACGTGAAGCTGTTCTTCCCGAATGCGGAAGGCCAGTTCGTGGTGCCCACCATGACTCCGGAAGGCCCGCGCTACCCGGAAGGCCAGGAGCCCTCGCCCGCCCGCGATTACACCCCGCGCTGGTGGGACCTGGAGGCGAAGGAGCTGGCCATCGACTTCGTGATGCACGGCGATGGCGTGGCCTCGCGCTGGGCGGCCAATGCCATGGCCGGCGATGCGATTGCGGTGGGTGGGCCGCGTGGCTCGCATATCACCGCCGATGACTTCGATACCTATGTGCTGTTTGGCGATGAGACCGCGCTGCCGGCCATTGGGCGCTGGCTGGAGACGCTGCCGGAAGGGGCGCGGGCGGATGTGTATATCGAAATTCCGGAAGCGGATGACCGCCAGGAGCTGCCGGAGGATGAACGCATCCGGGTGTCGTGGCTGGAGCGCAACGGGTTTGATGCGGCCACCAGCACGCTGCTGGAAGACGTGCTGACCGATTTCGAGGAGCCCGAGGGCGATACGTTCTACTGGATCGCCACCGAATCGCGCCGGGCGCGGATGATGCGCAAGTACGTGGAGGGGCATCTGGGCGTGCCGAAGGACTGGATCCGCTCGAAGGGGTATTGGAAGGCGCATCCGGAGCACGAAGGCGACTGAGTGCTGTAGCCCCGGCCGTTGGCCGGACCACGTACCGCTTGGGCCGGCCAACGGCCGGCGCTACCGGATTGCGGCGTTCCTTGGCCGGATCATGCACTGCTTGGGCCGGCCAACGGCCGGCGCTACCGGGTGCGGCGTTCGGTGACCTTCGCCATGCGACAATCGCGTTTTGGGCCGGTGCCTTTCGATGCAAGCAGCTTCTCTTTCGGCACTGGCCGACCTGATCGCGCGCCTGGAGCGCGCCGATGCCACGCTGGACGCCACCCTGGCTGAGATCGCCCCGCAGGCCACCGTGCCCATGCGCGAGGCGGTGCTGCCGTTGGCCCGCGCCCAGCTGGCGCTGGTGCAGGCCAACGCCGATATCACCTTGGTGGCCGACGAGCTGCGCCGCTACCAGAAGTACGCGATGCCGGGTAAGCCGAGCCTGCAGATCGTGCAGCTGCGCAAGCAGCAGGGCGCGGTGAAGCAGACGGCATTGATTGCTCGCCAGAACTTCGCCCAGGCCACGCACGCATTCCTGCGCGAAAGCGGGTTGAACGCCCCCGCACGCCGGCTGCCGACCGATTTCGCCACCGGTTGGCTGGCGAAGATCGCCACGGCGTAACCGCGTCGTTAACCTACGGTACGCACGGCGGTAGGGTCGCATCCCAATCGACTGCCGTGGAATTGCCCGCGTTCGATTGAGGCATGAACGTCGGCGGGGACGGCTTTTGCTTCGGTGCAGGTCATGCGTAACCGAGCGTTGCACCGTTCCGTGCAGTCGTTTGGGAACCGACCCTACCAATGCAGCACCCCGTTGTTCATTACGCACAAACAAAAATCCCGCCTTTCGGCGGGATTTCTGCGTTCTACATCGTTACCGCTTAGGCAGCCGGCTTTTCGCCGGTGGCTTCGGTGGTGATGCGGATGTTCACTTCATCGCTCACGTTCGGGGCGTACGCGCCGACGCCGAAATCGCTGCGCTTGATGGTGGTGGTGGCGTCGAAACCGGCGGCCGGAACCTTGGCCATCGGGTGCTCGCCGCCGGCGTTGACGGTCACATCCAGGGTCACCGGCTTGGTGATGTCCTTGATGGTCAGGTCGCCGGTCACGGTCAGCTTGTTGGTGCCAGCGGCTTCCACCTTGGTGCTCTTGAAGGTGGCGGCCGGGAACTTGGCGGCGTCGAAGAAGTCACCGCTCTTCAGGTGCTCGTCGAACTTGGCGGTGAAGCTGTTCAGGCCGGTCAGCGGCAGCTTCACTTCCACGGTGGACTTGGTCACGTCTGCGGCGTCGTACACCAGGGTGCCTTCGGCGCTGCCGAAGTGCGCGGTCGGGTGCGAGAAGCCGAAGTGGCTCCACTGGGCCAGCACGTCGGTGTGGCTCGGGTCGAGCTTGTAGGTGCCCGAAGCGATCTGGATGGCTTCGGCGGCCGGGGCGGCAGCAGCCGGGGCAGCGGCTTCGGCAGCCGGGGTGGTGGCAGCAGCCGGGGTCGCATCGGCGGCCGGGGCAGCGGTTTCTTCAGCCGGCTTGGAGCAGGCGGCGATGGCCAGGGTCAGGGCCAGCGGCAGGAGCAGTTTGCGGGTCACGGTCATGTCGGTTCTCTCTCGAATTCGTAGGGAAAAAGGGAAAAGTAAGGAAACAACCCGTCCGCACGGACGGGCCAGGGTCCGGCGGAAACGCTTATTCGATGCGGGCAGCTTCGTCGAAGGCCAGGCGAGGCAGCCGCGGGAACAGGCCCGAAGAATCACCGTAACCCAGATTGACCAGGAAATTCGACTTGATGGTGGTGCCCTTGAAGAAGGCTTCGTCCACCTTGGCCGGGTCGAAACCGCTCATCGGGCCGGCATCCAGCCCCAGCGCGCGCGCGGCCAGGATCAGGTAGGCGCCCTGCAGGCTGCCGTTGCGGAACGCCGATTCGTGGCGGCCTTCACGCGGGCCGTCGAACCATGCCTTGGCATCGGTATGCGGGAACAGGTACGGCAGCTTTTCGTGGAAGTCTTCGTCGAAGGCGACGATCACGGTGACCGGGGCGGCCAGGGTCTTGTCGTGGTTGCCTTCGGACAGCGCCGGGGCGAGCTTGGCCTTGGCTTCGGGCGACTTCACGAACACGAAACGCGCCGGGCTGCCGTTGGCGGCCGTGGGGCCCCACTTCAGCAGTTCGTACAGCGCCTTCAGCTGGCTGTCTTCGACCGGCTTGTCGAGGAAAGCGTTCTGGGTACGGGCGGTACGGAACAACTGGTCAAGCGCAGCATCGTTGAGCACGTTGGACATGAAGCCTCCGGTAAAACACGTTGGACGAAGAAGGAATCCCGCACGCCGTGCGCTACCTTTACGGGGCACTGCGCGGTCGGCGAAGGTTGGCAGTGTAGAGTGTCGCGACTGTTGCAACACCCAGCCTGACTGAAACGAATTAATGCCATACGTGAAACGATGGAGTCCGCCCTGGACGATCACTGACGGCCGTGCCGGCAATGTGCGGCAGGCAGTGGCCCTGGCCACGGCATTGAAGCTGGGGGTGCATCGCCCGCTGGTGCTGCTGCCGCGCGCGCCCTGGAAATGGGTGGCGCCGCGCTGGCTGCCGGGCATGGCACAGGGCTTTGGTGAGGCATTCGCGACATTGACTGCGCAACCGCCCGAGCTGGCGGTGGGCTGTGGCCGCCAGGCGGCGGGGGCGCTGCGCGAGCTGCGCCGGCACGGCAGCAAGGTGGTGCAGATCCTGGACCCACGGCTGGGCACGCGCCACTGGGACCTGCTGGTGGTGCCCGAACACGATGCCCTGCGTGGCAGCAACGTACTTACCCTGCTGGGCAGCCTGAACCCGGTGGACGACGACTGGCTCACGGTGGGCCGCGCGGCGTTTGCCCCCTTCGGCGACCTGCCCGGGCCGCGCACCGCGCTGCTGGTGGGTGGGCCGACCGCGCACGCGCCGTGGCACGAGCCGGACATGGTGAACGTGTTCCAGCAGCTGGCCGGACAGCTGCGCGCCGAGGGTGGCAGCCTGCTGGCCACCACCTCGCGGCGTACGCCGCCGGCGCTGGTGGGTGCGCTGCGTAGCGCATTTGCGGATGTGCCCGGGGTGATCTGGGGCGATGGTGGTGACGGGGTGAACCCATATGCGGGGTTGCTGGGCTGGGCCGACCGCATCGTGGTGTCGCCCGATTCGGTGAACCTGCTGTCTGAAGCGTGCGGGACGCGGCTGCCGGTGGCGGTGGCGCTGGAACAGCAGGCGCAGGGAAGGATGGTGCAGTTCCAGCAGGCGCTGCGTGCGCGCGGGCGGTTGCAGGAGCGCTGGTTGGATTGGGGGTATCCCGGGCCGATCGAACCGCTGCGCGAGACCGGACGGATTGCCGCGCAGGTGCGCGAGGCTTTGGGTATCCCGGCTTAACGGCGGTGGTCGGGCGGCTACCGATGCGGTGGCGATGCCGTTAGATTCGGGGTTCACCAGGGAAGGAGCGTGCGTATGCGCAGTGCTGTAGTGGCGTTGATGGTTGTGTTGATGGCGGGGTGTTCGAGCATGCCTGCCGGGCAGGATGCGGTGTCGTGGAGCTGCCATAAGGAGCTCACCGCGTATCGCAACCAGCCGCCGCGAACGGACGAGCAGAAGAAGGAGCGCTGGCCGCCGGAGGATCAGCCTGCGCCGGTGAGCGAATCATGCGCGCGCGAGTTGAGCCGCTGAGTAATCTGGTACCGCGATGACACCCATGGGGTGTCACTACGTGGCCGCCAATACCGCATCGTCGACACCAACGGTAGCGCCGACTGTTAGCCGGCACACAGCCTGATGCCGCTATGATGCCGACGCGGCCCCGTACCGCTGGAGACTGAAACGCAATGGATCTGCCCTGCCCCGGATTGCCTGAGCACCCGCCATTGAAGCGCCTCGCGCTGCCGGCACTGCTGTGCGCGGCGTTGCTGCTGGCCGCGCCTGCGGCACAGGCGCAATCCCAACAGCCCGAATGCATGGAGCGCCACCCTACCCCGGCCGCGCTGGCGTCGATGTTCGATGTGGCACAACGCGCCGATGAAACACTGGAAGCGCTCGACGGCGTGGATGTGGTGGTCATCGCGCGCGGTGGCCAAGACCTGAGCAGATACGGCCTGCGCCACAGCCACCTCGCCTTCGCGGTCCGCGAGGACGATGGCAGCTGGCGCGCGGTGCATCTGTTGAACCACTGCAAGTCGCCGGAGTCTTCGCTGTTCCATGAAGGGCTGAGCAACTTCATCGGCGAAACCGGCACGCATACCGATCTGCGCGTGGGCGTGCCCACGCCTGCGGTGCGCGCAACCTTGAAGGCCATGCTCACCGCGCCGGGCATCCAGGCCAAGGCGCTGCACGAGCCGCGTTACAGCGTGGTGGCCTACCCCTTCAGCGTTGAATACCAGAACTCCAACCAGTGGGTGTTGGAAGTGTTGGCGGCGGCAATGGCGCAATCGCGCGACGGCACGCTGCTGGTGCGCCGTGCGCAGGTGCAGGCGTGGTTGAAGGAACAGCACTACCAGCCCAGCTCGCTGCACATCGGGGTGGGCAAGCGCTTGGGCGCGCGGTTCTTCTCGGCCAATGCCGCCACCACCGACCACCCGGCCAGTGAGCGCATTTCCGGCGACTATTCGGTGGTGACGGTGGAATCAGTCTTCGATTTCCTGCAGCAGCGCAAGGCGCTGGCGCAGGAGCTGAGCGTGGCGCATGTGCCGGTGGCCGGGATGGCGGCGCCGAAGCCGTAACGATTTTTCCCTTTGCAGAAGGAGTTGGCATGAAGCGTTATTCGATTCTGGCGGTGGCCCTGAGCGTGGCCATTGCAGCACCGCAGGCCGGTGCGCAGAACTTCACTCCGAGCCAGCAGTCGGTGAGCTACGCGGCGATCAGCGCGTATGTGAGCATCGCGGTGGTCACCGCGCCGATCTGGCTGACGGCGGCGGGCTTCAAGGGCTCGGCCAAGGGTTCGGAGCGGCGCACTGCGGCCAAGGACAAGGGCACCGGCGCTGCCGGGGCGAAGGCCGGCCCGTTGCCGCCGCTCACTGTGGAGAAGGTGGAGCGCCAGGCTGACGGCGCCTACCAGGTGGCGCTGAAGAATCCCGAGGCACCCGCCGACCTGGCCGTGGTGCAATGGCCGGCGCGCGACGACAACCCCGCGCAGGCGCTGAAAGCCGGCGATGTACTGGCCTTCACGCCCACCGAGGCCGGTGCCGGCTGGATGGTGGCCGACGCGAAGGGCACGCAGCTGGCGTTCCTGCCCACCACCGATGCGGCGGCCAGCAACCTGAGCGAACGCTGGTAGGCGAACCCGCCCGTTACCAGGGCAGCGCGCGGAAGTAGGCAGCAACCCTTTCGAAGGCAGGTGCAAACTCAGGCACCTCGCCTTCGATTTCCGACCGCAGCGTGTCGTAATCCTGCTCGGCGCGCGTCGCGATGTCCGGATCATCGAATGCGGTTGCGCTGAGCGGCACATCGCGGTCTTCGCACTTGATGCGAAGATCGCTCAGCACCTCCGCCCGCCATTGGGACAGATGAAGCTCAGCACGTTGGGTGAGCAGGTAGTTGAGGTCGAAGACGTCCTGCCGACGATTCCGGTTGCGGATGGGTTGCTGCAGCAGCGCCCGCATCTTCTCGGCAACGAGGGTGGTCAGCCCGTACACGCAAAGGTGACCGCTTTCACCGATCTCCACCTCTTCGAACGCAGGAATGCGTTCGCGGAAGCTGAAGTCGAGTGACAGTGAGAAAGGCGACTGGCCGGCAACCAACCTTCGGTGGGCGGCGGTGCCCTTCAGCGCGTAGCCGACGCTCATGGTCAGACTTACCCGGGTGCCCTGCCGGTTCGGCTTTACCCGGTGCCCCTGCAGACGGCATTCTACGTCGTGTCCGAGCAGCTCCCCCATTCCCGGCAGAACCTCAGCCATCAACGCGAGCGTCTCCTGCTCGGCCGCTTCAGTGAACGGCTTGGGCGTGGAGAAATCGATGTCCGTGGTGTACCTCGGGCTCGCGTAGTGCAGCGCCATCAGGATGCCGCCCTTCATGCACAGTAACGTGCGAAGTCGCGGTGTGCGGGCGATCGCCTCCAGGACACAATGCACCGCTTGGCGCATGACCGCCTGACGCGGATCCGTGGTGCGGACCCATGCAGGGATGTCATGCAGCAGGCTAGGCATTGATTGAGAGACTCCACTTTTCAGAAAACTCTGATGCGTATTCGGCCTGCGGGTCGAGCTTCCGCGAGCCACCGCGTGCAGTATCGGCAACCCACGCATCGATTTCTGGACGTTCTATCCCACATCGTTCATTGAGGATGTAACCAGCACGTACGCGGTCGATTTTTCCGCCGTGTGTGTTGAACTCGGCAAGGATGGGCGTGAGGTACATCCGTGCATGTTCTTCGAACACTTCAATGACATGGCGGATGCCACCGCAGAGGTCTGGGCGCTTGATCATGTCGAGGAACGTGCGGCCGATGCCCGTGACGCGAATCGCCCCATCCATGGCATACCGCCAATGCCCAGCTTCCTTGGTACGCAGGGTTTCGATGACCACGCCGTTGAGGCGCTTGATGACCGAGTACTGCAGCGGGGGCAGGTCTGCCTCCTGAAACGCGGCCAGCTGCCCGCCGAGCTCGTGCTCCATTCTCTGTTCGGCAAGCGTTCGCCACGACGCCGTGTCGAAGGTGACGAAGTAGAGGAGTTTGGGCAGCCGGTTGGTGAGGCCGTGGAACTCCATCGCACTCAGGAACGCGATGTGGCCGAATGGATCGATGGCGCACATCACTTCCCCTGGAGAGGCGTCCTTCCGACCAGGCACTCGCATCAGGGACTGGGGCAGGCCCCGTTCGGGCAGGAGAAGGGCGCCGCGCTCCAACAGAGCTTTGCGGCCTGAGAGGAAAGCGTCCCGATTCAGGCCACTGCGCGGCGGGCGGATAGCCCTGCCCTCGTATTCATCTTTCGCGAGCAGCTGAGTCAGGATGACCGCCAGCCCATGATTGCTGATGACTGGCAGGGTGAACTCTTGGCGGATCTTGAGATCGAGGGCGTCGCGCCAGGCGATGGCGGGGAGGTAGGACATGACTACGCGGACCCTCCTTGGGCGTCAGTTGGCGTGGTATACAATCAACGTCCTAAGGACGTTGATTGTATACCACGCTTGTTGCTGAGCTTCAAGTCACACCCGTGCAAGCCAGGGTCAGTTTCCTGGATTGTTAACATCTGGACACTATCGCTGACGTACCATAAGCGTCCTTAGGACGCTTATGGTACGTCAGCCAGGGCGCCGAACGAAGGCCGGGAAACTGGCGACGCCGGGAGAGTGCCTCGATAATGCGCCCCCTCCCCTCCAGCTGCTCCGCCATGACCGCCCGCCCTGCCATCGTGTTTGCCCCATTGACCCCGCGCTCCCTGCTGCTGGCGGTGTTGGCCATGGGCGCGGTGGTGCTGGGTTCGAACGTGCTGGTGCAGTACCCGATCAACGATTGGCTGACCTGGGGCGCTTTCAGCTACCCGGTGGCGTTCCTGGTGAGCAACCTGATCAACCGCCGGTTTGGCCCGGCGGCGGCACGGCGGGTGGCGTGGGCGGGGTTTGCGCTGGCGGTGCTGCTGTCGATCTGGATTGCGACCCCGCGCATTGCGGTGGCCTCGTGCCTGGCGTTCATTGCCGCGCAGCTGCTGGATATCACCGTGTTCGACCGGCTGCGCCGGGGGCACTGGTGGCGCGCGCCGATGGTGGCGACCACGTGCAGTGCGACGTTGGATACGACGATTTTCTGGAGCATCGCGTTCGCCGGTTCGAGTCTGCCGTGGGTGAGCTGGGCAGCGGGCGACCTGGCGGTGAAGCTGGCGATTGGTGTGTTCCTGCTGGCGCCGTTCCGCGCGTTGCTGTGGAAGATGGCGCCGCGCACGGCGTGAAACCGGGCGACGGTTGGGGCGTGGACGTCGGCGGGTGTTGCGTTTGTTTTTGCCCAAGGTCATGCGTTACCGAACGTTGCACCCATACGTGCAGTCGTTTGGAAACCGACCCTACCAGTGCATGTATCCCGGTTTCCGACCATGCGGCATTGCCCGCGATAGTGCATGTATCCCGGTTGCCGGCCATGCCGCATTGCCCGCGATAGTGCACGTATCCCGTGCCGCATTGCCCGCGATTCGGCGGTAGGGTCGCATCCCTATCGACCGCCGTTACGTTGCCCGCGTTCGGTTGCGGCATGAACATTGCCGGGGACGGCGTTTGTTTTTGCCCGGGGTCATGCGTTACCGGACCTTGCGCCGGTATCGGCGAAGGGCAGCTCTGCTGCTTCGCAGGTGGCGGTGATTACGCGTTGCGCTTCTTCCAACGCGGGGGTCAGGACCGCCAGGCGCGGCCTTCTGTCCAGCGTGCAGGCCAACCCTACGTCCAGCAGCGCGGCGTGCGCTTCGTGCAGCGCGTCGCGCGTGCCGCCCGGCAGCCAGGCGATGCCGGCCAGCTGGTCGATCAGGCTGGGGGTGTCCCGCGGCTCCAGCACCTCCGGGTGCGTGCCGGCGCTGTCCAGCACGCCGGTCTGCAGCAGGAACTCCAGGTCCACGATGCCACCGGCGCCCTGCTTCAGATCCCAGCGCGCGGCGTCGCTGCGGTCCAGTTCGGTGCGCATGCGGCCGCGCATTTTCACCACGTCGGCGTACAGCACCTCGCGCTCGCGCGGGCGCGCCAGCGTGGTGGCACGGATCCGTTCGAAATCGGCCAGCAGGCTGGCGTCACCGGCGATGCCACGCGCGCGGACCAAGGCCTGGTGTTCCCAGGTCCAGGCACGCTCGCGCTGGTATTCGGTGTAGCTGGCCAGCGAGGACACCAGCGAGCCCTTGCCGCCATCCGGGCGCAGGCGCACGTCGATGTCGTACAGGCGGCCGGCAGCGGTGACCGCGCCCAGCAGCGCCATCACCTTCTGCGCCAGGCGTGCGTACCAGCGGCCCGGGTCGAGCGGGCGGGCGCCGTTGCTGCTGTCCTGGTCGGCCGGGTGGTCGTGCAGGAACACCAGGTCCAGGTCCGAGCCGAACCCCAGTTCCAACCCGCCCAGGCTGCCGTAGCCGATGATGGCAAACCGCCCGCCCGGCACTTCACCGTGCGCGCGGCGCATGTCCGCATCGGCCATCGCCAAGGCGGTGACCACCACCGCCTGCGCGAGCTGGGCGAGCTGGCGGGTGCTGTCCACGGCGCGCTGGCGGCCATCCAGCGTGGCCAGGGCCATGCGGAAGCTCAGCGCAAGGCGGGTTTCATTGAGCAGGCGCAGCGCGGCTTCGGGGTCGTCCACGGCCAGCGGGGCATCGCACTCGGCCTGCATGGCGGCGGCATCGGGCATCGGGCCGGACACGCGCACATCCAGCAGTTCGTCCAGCAGCAGCGGGTAGGCGGCGATGCGCTCGGCCAGCAGCGCACTGCGGGCGAGCACATCCACCAGCCTGGCCAGTGCGCTGGGCTGTTCGTCGAGCAGTGCGAGGTAGCTGGTGCGGCGCAGGATGGCCTGCAGCAGGCCCAGCACGCGCTTGAGCGCGGCGTCGGGCTGCGGCGAGCGGGTGGCGGCGTGCAGCAGTGCGGGCAGTACGCGGTCGAGACGTGCGCGCGCGTTGTCGCTGAGCGACTTCACGCCGAGTGACTGGGCGAAGTCGCGCAGCGACTGGTCGGCGCCGTTGGGATCATGGAAGCCGGCATTGGCCAGCACCTCGGCATCACCGCTGTCGGGCAGGCCGCGCCAGTAATTGGCCAGCGCATCGGGGGCGGCCTGGCCGGCGCGCGGGGCGAGCAGCGCGGCGAACTCGGTGCTGACCCGGTCGCGCTGCACATCGAGTGCGGCCAGCAGCGCGTCCCAGTCGGCGTAGCCCAGGCCACAGGCGATGCGCAGGCGGTCGGTGGGGTCGGTGGGCAGTGCGTGGGTCTGGGCATCGCGCAGCATCTGCAGGCGGTTTTCCAGGCGGCGCAGGAACCGGTAGGCGTGCAGCAGGTCTGCGCCATCCTCCGGCGCCATCTGCCCGCAGGCGACCAGGGCGGGCAGCGCATGCAGCAGGCGGCGCTCGCGCAGGCTGGCTTCGCGGCCGCCGCGGATGAGCTGCAGCGCCTGGGACAGGAATTCGATTTCGCGGATGCCGCCGGGGCCGCGCTTGATGTCGTCGAACATGTCGCGGCGCGAGACTTCGGCGGTGATGGCCGCCTTCATTTCGCGCAGGCCATCGAGCGCGGTGAAATCGAGGTAGCGGCGGTAGACGAACGGGCGCAGGGTCTGCAGCCACGCTTCACCGGCGGCGATGTCGCCCGCCACGGCGCGCGCCTTGAGCCAGGCGTAGCGTTCCCAATCGCGGCCTTCGCGCTGGAAGTACTGGTCCATGCCGGCGAAGGACAGCGCCACGCGGCCGGCGCTGCCGAACGGGCGCAGGCGCAGGTCGACGCGGTGGCTGAAGCCGTCCACGGTGGTTTCATCGAGCAGGCGCGCCAGGCGCTGGCCGAGCCGGGCGAAGTATTCCTCGGCGGCGAGCGGGCGCGGGCCGTCGGATTCGCCGCCCTGCGGGTAGGCGTAGACCAGGTCCACGTCGGAACTGAAATTGAGTTCGCCGCCGCCCAGCTTGCCCAGGCCGAACACCACCAGTTGCTGGGTGCTGCCATCGGCGGCGCGGACCACACCGTGGCGGGTGGCGAATTCCTGTTCCAGCGCGGCCAGCGCCAGGCCCAGGCATTCCTCGGCCAGGCGGGTGGCGCCGGCCAGGGTGGCGGGTACGTCGTCGAGGCCTTCGAGGTCGCGCCAGATCAGGCGGCTGGAGCAGGCGGTGCGGTAGCGGCGCAGTCGCACGGGCCAGTCGGCGGGCTGCTGGGGATCCAGTTCCGGGAGCGGCAGTGGCGGGCAATCGGTTTGGGTCAATTGCGACAGAAGCGCGGGCTGCCGGCACAGGGTGTCGAGGGCGAAGTCGCTGGTGATGGCGAGCAGGCGGAGCTTGGCAAGGACCGGTTCCGGCGGCGGCCAGTTGCCTGAGTCGTTCAGGCTGAACGCAAGACGCGCAAGCGCGCGGTCGACGAGCGGGACAAGGGCGGCGGGAACGGCATCGGCGGAAATCGGCATAAGGCGATTATGCATGGGGCCGCACGCGGCACCCGAATGGCACGGTGCGTGTGGGGGTCCGTGTATGCGGCGCGGGCGTAGGGTCGGTTCCCAAACGACCGCCGATAACGGGTCCACGCCCGGTGACGCATTACCGTTGGACAACGCAAACGCCTTCCCCGCCGGAGGTCATGCCCCACCGAACGCGGGCGGTGCCACGGCAGTCGATTGGGATGCGACCCTACCGCAGGGCGGCCACACCGTGGTGTCCCCGTGAATGAATAGGGCACCTGCCAAATTCTGGACATAAAAAAGCCCGCTTGCAGCGAACTGCCAGCGGGCTCTGCTCCCTCCCCCACGTCGGGATGCAGGGCGATCTTCTAGGCTCCGCGAACAAGTTGCACGCTGCACTGCAAAACAATACTGGCGGGTACAGATGCCCTCATTTAACTGAATAGGACCTCATATACCGGGAGAACGCCATTCCACCTTGGTCGCACCCGGGACGGTGGTGCGATGGCGGATAATGAATATCCCCCACAAAACGTAGTCGTCATGTCCGTTGATCGCATTGCCGACGCGCGCCTGCGCGCTCGCGTTGTATCTGCCGAAGCCGCCGCCGCGCTGATCCAGCCGGGCGAAACGGTGGCCATGAGTGGTTTCACCGGCTCGGGCTACCCCAAGGCGGTGCCGGTGGCGCTGGCCCAGCGCATCGAGGCCTTCCACGCCGACAACCTGCCCTTCCAGATCAGCCTGATGACCGGCGCGTCCACCGCGCCGGAACTGGACGGCGCGCTGGCCAAGGCCGATGGCATCGCCATGCGCATGCCGTTCCAGAGCGACCCGGACGCGCGCAACCGCATCAATGCGGGGCTGCTGGACTACATCGACATCCACCTCAGCCACGTGGCCCAGCATGTGTGGTTCGGGTTCTATGGCGAGATCGATACGGCGGTGATCGAGGTGTCGGCGATCCGCGAAGACGGTTCGCTGGTGCCTTCCACTTCGGTGGGCAACAACAAGACCTGGCTGGACCTGGCCAGGAAGGTGATCGTCGAGGTCAACGAATGGCAGCCGGCCGGCGTGGACGGCATGCACGACATCTACTACGGCACGGCGCTGCCGCCCCACCGCAAGCCGATTCCGCTGGTGCACGGCAACGACCGCATCGGTGAAACGGCGCTGCGCTGCGACCCGGACAAGATCGTGGCGGTGGTGCGCACCAACGGCCCGGACCGCAACAGCCCGTTCAGCCCGATCGATGCCACCAGCGAGCAGATTGCGGCGTACCTGATCGAGTTCCTGCAGCACGAAGTGGCGCGCGGCCGCCTGCCGGCCAACCTGCTGCCGCTGCAGAGCGGCGTGGGCAATATTCCCAATGCAGTGCTGGCAGGGTTGGGCAAGAGCGGCTTCCGCGACCTCAGCGCGTTCACCGAGGTGATCCAGGACGGCATGCTAGACCTGCTGCGCGACGGGGTGCTGAGCTATGCCTCGTGCACCGGGTTCGCGCTGAGCCCGCAGGCCAATGAAACGTTCAAGGAGAACATCGATTTCTACCGCGAGCGCATCATCATGCGCACGCAGGAGATTTCGAACCACCCGGAACTGGTGCGCCGGTTGGGCTGCATCGGCATGAACGGGATGATCGAGGTGGATCTGTACGGCAACGTCAATTCCACGCATGTGATGGGCACGCGGATCATGAACGGCATTGGCGGTTCGGGTGATTTCGCGCGCAACGGGTTCCTGTCGGCGTTCCTGAGCCCGTCCACGGCGAAGAACGGCACCATTTCGGCGATCGTGCCGATGGTGAGCCATGTGGACCACACCGAGCACGATGTGTCGGTGATCGTGACCGAGCAGGGGTTGGCGGATCTGCGTGGGTTGCCGCCGCGCAAGCGTGCGCGGGTGGTGATCGATAATTGCGCGCACCCGGATTTCCGCGACCAGCTCAATGATTATTTCGAGCGGGCCAGCCGGGACAGTTATGGCAAGCACACTCCGCACCTGTTGCCCGAAGCGTTGTCGTGGCACCAGCGGTGGTTGGATACGGGGACGATGAAGGCCTGAGTGGTTGCAACAAAAAAACGCCGGGATTTCCCGGCGTTTTTTGTTCGCGATGGTAGGGTCGGTTCCCGAACGACCGCCGATAACGGTGCAACGTCCGGTAACGCATGACCCCGGGCAAAAACAAACGCCGTCCCCGCCGGAGGTCATGCCACAACCGAACGCGGAAAATTCCACGGCGGTCGATTGGGATGCGACCCTACCGGCGCATGCCGTTGCCAATTAGATTCGCAGACTATCGAGCGATTCCTGCTGCAGGCGCTCGTAAATCACGAACTCGTCTTCGACCTTCATGCCCAATGCCTGCTCGAACGCATCGCGGTTGGCATGGGCGGCATAGGCGCGCTGTTCTTCGCCGCCGAGGTTGGACTGGAAAATGCCTGCGGCACTGACCGGCAGGAAATCTTCGTAGACGATCGGGTCGGCACTGGCCATCCCTGCCGCTACCAGCGCTTCGGCCGGCAGGTCGCCCACGGCGGCCGGGTTGGCGCGGCCGGCGTCCGTGAGGGCGTAGCGGTAGTAGCCCAACCCTTCGCGGCGCAGGGTGTCGTGGTCGTCCGGGAAGGCGGTGAACGCTGCGGCCAGGCGCGTGGGGTAATCCTGCCCGGTGCTGCCGGCGCCGCCGGCATCGCGGGCCTGGGCCAGCAGCTGGTCGTACAGCGCGCGGCCCTTGGGGGTGAGGGCCAGGCCACGCTGTTCGATCTCGCCGAAGCGCGCGGTGTGGGTGCCGGCATCGGCGCCTTCGCCATCGGGGAAGCTCACCGTTTCCTCCAGCGCCTTGAAGCTGGTCTGGCGCAGCAGGATTGGGCAGCGGCGCGGCGGCGGGCCTTCGACCACGGCCTTGGCGTCGATGCCACGGGCGAGCATGCCGGCCTGCGCGGCGTCGATGTCCAGCGTGCGCGGGGTGAGGTGGTTGATGTGCGGGCCACGGAAGCTGACCACGTCGGCCACCAGGCGGTGTGCGTTGCTCAATGCCTCGTAGGTGGCCAGCGAGACGGTGGCATCGCTGTGCCAGCGGAAGGTTTCCAGTGCGGCCAGCACGAAACGGCGGGCATCGTTCTGGTCCAGGCCGCCTTCGCGTTCTGCCTGCTCGATCAGCGCCAGCGCGTCATCGGTGAAGATGCGGCGGCGCGCGAGGATGCGCGCGGATTCGTCGCGCAGGGCTTCGTCTTCGATCAGTTCCAGGCGCAGCAGCGAGGTGAACACGCGGAACGGGTTGGCGGCCAGCGCCGATGCGGTGCGCGGGCGGAAGGCGGTGGAATGCACCGGAACGCCGGCCACGGAGAGGTCGTAGTAGCCGATGGGGTACATGCCCATGACGGCGAACAGGCGGCCCAGGGTGGCCAGCTCCTCGGCGGTGCCGACGCGGATGGCGCCGTGGCGTTCCTGCGCCAGGCGGCCGCGCTCGTCATTGCGCTCGAGCTGCTCGGCCAGTGCCGGGTTGTCGGTGAGCACGGCATCGTTGATCTCGGCCACCAGGTCGACCAGGGTGCCGTAAAGCGGCACTTCGGTGCGGTACATGGTGGACATGGCCTGGGCGAACAGGCTGCGGATATCGTCGGGTGAAACGAAACGGTCGGCGCTCATTACGTACTCGGCAACGGATCACGGGGAACAGCAGGTGCCCATTGTCGCCGAGGTGGGCCGTACCGGGCGAGGTGCACAGCAGCATTGGGGGGAGTGCCCCACGCGGCGCATGGATGGGTAGGGTTGGTTCCCAAACGACCGCCGATAACGGGTCAACACCCGGTAACGCATGACCGACGAGCGGAGCAGGAGCCGTCCCCGCCGAAGTTCATGTAGTCCGGCGCAGATGGGGCCTGGAGGGTCAGCGGGCGCGTTTGGTTTCGGCGTCAGCAGCGGCTTTGTCGCGCTGGGCGCGGTCGCCGAGCTGGCGCTTGAGGGTGGCGTCGAGGGTGACCGGGCGGTCCCAGTGGTCGTGGCTGGCCACGATGGCGTGGCGCAGGGTGCGCCAATGCGTGTTGCTGGGGGTGACCGGCATGTTGGTCACCACGTCGGCCCAGCGCTTGTCTTCGCCTTCGTCGGGCACGAAGCGCGACCAGGCCTGCACGGCATCCCGGCAGGAGCGCTCGGTGGCCTTGGCCCAGAAGCAGGCGAAGTAGATGTCACCCGCCTGCCAGCCATGGGTGTAGAACAGCGCGGCGATGTAATCGCGCGGGACACTGGCGTAGCGCGCGACCTCGTCGAGGAAGCTCTCCGGGTAGCGCTCGGCGTAGTGGTTGATGTCCTGCAGCTGGTCATCAACCCAGACGTCACCGGTGTGGACCTGGTAAGCCTGGGATTTTTCCGGGGTCTGCTGCGCGGCCGCCAGCAACGGCAGCCACAGCAGCAGGGCAACCAGCAGCAGGCGCAGGCGCTTCACCGGCTCAGCCGCCCGCCGCCTTGGCTTCAATGGCGCGCAGGGCCTGCGGCCAGTCGAACGCGGTGGCCGCTTCGACCATGCGCGGCTCATCGGCGGCCACGCCATGCTGGGTTTCATGCGCCCAGGTCACCGCATAAGGTGTGTGGATGCCCCAACCGCCCAGGGTGACCACCGGTTCGATATCCGAGCGCAGCGAATTGCCGACCATGACGAAACGCTCCATCGGCAGGTCGAACTCTTCGAGCACGCGCGCGTAGGTTTCCGGATCCTTCTCGGACACGATCTCGATGCGCGGGAACAGGTCACGCAGGTTGGCCACCTTGATCTTGGCTTCCTGGTGGAACAGGTCGCCCTTGGTGATCAGCACCACTGGATACTCGCGGGCGATTTCGGCGACGGACTCGCGCACGCCATCAATCAGCTCCACCGGGTGGCGCAAGGTGTCATGGCCGATGTCGAGGATCAGCTGCAGGTCGCGTGCGGCAATGGTCTTTTCAGTGATCTCGATGGCCGCTTCCAGCATCGACAGGGTCATGCCCTTGACGCCGTAACCGAACACGCCGAGGTTGCGCTGCTGCACTTCGAGCAGGTGGCGCGCGGTGGCGGTGTCGTGCACGTCGATGTAGCGCGACAGGATGTCGAGGTAATCCTGCTCGGCCTTGCGGTAATAGTCCTCGCTCTTCCACAGCGTGTCGTCACCGTCAAAACCGACCAGACCGATGGCGCCGGTGGGCGCTGGCATGGAGGTCATCATCGGGCAAGGATACCAAGCGCAAAAGAAGGAAGGGCGGCCCAAGCCGCCCTTCCAGGCCATTCACCGTTGTCCAGCGGTTTCAGGCAGTTGCGTGGTTAGCGGCCCGGGGCGGCGTTGCCGCCGGCTGCGGCGCCCTGCTGGGCGGCGACGTAGGCTTTGTACTCGTCCGGGGTGAGCTTGCCGTCTTTGTTGGTGTCGGCCTGGTCGAACACCTGGGCAAGGCCTGCGTTCACCTGGGCCTCGGTCTTGCTGATGGCGCCGTCACCGTCGGTATCGACGCTGGCCCAGGTCTGGCCGCCACCGCCGCCGGCCTGCGCAGAGGCCTGGGCAGCCGCGCCGGTGGCCGCATCTGCCGCCTGGTCTGCCTGGGCCGCCGACTGCTGGGCCTGCGCGGCCTGGGTCTGGGCCTGCGCGGCACTCTGCTGTGCGGTCTGTGCCATCGCCGGAATGGCCAGAACACTGCCGGCGGCGACGATCAGGGCGATCAGGGGCTTGCGGTTGCGAATAGTCATCGGGTGGTCTCCTTGTGGGATGTTGCGCGGCTCGTTGTTTTCCGCACGGCCCCACACTGACACCCCGTTTGTGAATCGACCTTGCCCTGCAACCGGCCTGCGCACACAGTCTTAACCACACGCGCGCAGCGCTCCGTTACCCCTGCGGTTACGCGCAGGTGAGCGGTTGGTAAGACGATCATTCAATCGGCGCGGATTTAACCGGATGCGAACGAAAACTCAGGGGTTGCTGGCGTTTTTTTCGCCTGAGCGGGAACTGAATATCAGCCAGCCCAGCGCAACACCGCCCAGCGCACCAGCCACTTCAATCACCACCCGCGAGCCCAGTTCGTTCGGATCGTGGATGGTGGCCAGGAACAGGCGTGCATACAGCGGGGACTCCAGCCGCATCATGCCCATGTAGAACAGGTTCCAGGCATCGATGCCGGCCGACGCGACCACGGACATCACGCAGGCCCAGCCAATCGCATGCCCGTCGGACCACCCCGCCCAGCGGCACACCCGGTGCCACAGTGCGTAGACCAGCAGGCCGACCAGCAGGGCGATGAGCCCGGCTTCCAGCGTGCCCAGCAATCCAAAGTGCAGCGGCAGGTTCATCGTGGTCCGGGCGTTGGGGGAGCGCGCATTGTAGCGGCGCGCCGCCCGGACGCAGGGGCTCAGCGCACCGGCACGTCGAAGGCGGTGGTCGGGCTGGGCTCGGGGGTGAGGGTGAAGTGCCACCATTCCTGCGGATAGTTGGCAAAGCCCTGGCGCTGCATGGCCTGCAGCAGGGTCTGGCGGTTGCGGTACTGGGTGGGGGTGATGTCGGGCGCGTTGGTATGCGCGCGCGGGCCGAAGAAGTCGAAATCGGTGCCCATGTCGACCACGCGGCAGGGGTCGCTGCGGCAGTCGAGCAGGCCCAGGTCGACGGTGGCGCCCCGGCTGTGGCCGGAGGTTTCGGCGATGTAGCCGCCCAGCAGCGCGGGTTTGTCGAGGCTGGGGTACTGCTGCGCCTTGCGCGACTGCTCCAGCGGGTCGTTGGCCCAGTCCACGAAGGCCCGTACCGATTGTGCGGGGCGGTAGCAGTCGAACAGCTGCAGGCCGTATCCATTGGCGCGCAGGTCGGCTTCCACCTCAGCGCCTTGGCGGGCGGTCGCAGCAGGAAGCATTTGGGCGCTTCGTAGCCCGGCACCGGGCGGCCGGTGAAGTTGTTGCTGCCGGCGTAGCGCATGTCGAGTTTGATATCCGGCGCCAGCGTGGTGATGTCGACCAGGCCGGCCTGTTCGGCGGTGCGCACCAGGGCGATGTGGACCGGCTGGGCCGAGACCACCGCGGGCGCGGCCAGGGCGAGCAGCAGGCTAAGGGCAATCGCCGATGCGGGTGAAGTGCAGGTCCTGGTAGTCATAGCTGAAGTCGATGTCCGGATCGATCGCGCTCAGGCGGAGCGTCGGCGGGGTGCCCGGCTCCACCTGCAGCCAGGGTTCTGCATCCGCCCCGAGGGTATCCCACTGCACCAGCCAGCGGGAATCGAGCTGCATCACGGTTCCGCGCAGTGTGGGCGATTTGTCCACGCTGAAGCGCACGGTGTTGTTTTCAGGGCACAGGCGCGCCTGGCCCAGCCAAGGGTCGCGATAGAGGCCTTGCCATTGCGCGGTAGCGGCGACGCCGGCGGCTTTGCGGGCGGTTGTGTCTGGCAGCGCGTGGGTGGTGCTGCGGCGCTGGGTTCGTTCGGCCTGCAGTTGTTCGGTGTAACCGGCAACGGTCTGTCGTTGCGCCGGGGCGGTGTAGTGCTTCAGCGCGGCCTGCATCAGCACGGTGCGCGCATCCTCGCCTTCGCCGTTGATCAGGATCACCACGCCCACCTTGCGGTCCGGCAGCAGCGCGAGCGAGGAATACATGCCCGACAGCGTGCCGGTGTGGGCGACCTTCCACTGCCCGTCCATGTCCGACAGGCGCCAGCCGTAGCCATAGGCGGAGAAGTGCGCGTTGTCCCAGCGGCGCTGGCGTTCGCCGAGCGGCATGGGCATGTGCGCGGTCCACAGCGCGCGGCGCTGGGGTTCACTGAGCCAGCCAGGCACCCGCGTGGGATCCAGCAGGACCTGCATCCAGCGCGTCATGTCGCGCAGGCTGCAGCGGATGCCGCCGGCCGCCATCGAGGTCAGGTCCGGGGCGACGTCGGTATCGGCGTTGACGACCACATTGCCACTCCCGCGCCGGGCATGCGGTTGCGCGACGTTGCCCACCTTCGCCACCGACCACGTGCCGGCCTGGCAGCGGGTCATGCCGAGCGGGCTGAACACTTCCTCGCGCAGCAGCTGGTCATAGGGTTTGCCCCCGGCGGCGGCGGCCACTTCACCGGCCACCACGTACATCAGGTTGTCGTAGGCGTAGCCACTGCGGAAGCTGGTGACCGGCTTGAGATGTTCCAGGCCGGCAATGATGTCGGTGCGGGTGAACGCATTGGGTTCGGGCCACAGCATCAGGTCGCCCGCACCCAGGCCGAGCCCGCTGTTGTGGATGAGCAGGTCGCGGACCTGCATGTGTTGGGTGACCCACGGGTCGCGCATGCGGAACTGCGGCAGGTACTTCGTCACCGGGTCGTCCCAGGCGAGCAGGCCACGGTCGACCAGCCGCGCCAGTACTGCGGCGGTCATCGCCTTGCTGTTGGAGGCGATCTTGAACAGGGTGTCGGCGTCGATCGGCTCGCCGCTGCCGGCGCGGCGTTCGCCACGGGTGCCGGTGAATACCACCTGGCCGTTGTCGACCACCGCCATGGCGATGCCGGGCAGGTGATGGTGTTCGACGGTGGCGTCCAGCATGGGGGTGAACGGGGACGGGCCGGCCGCTGACGCAGGCAATGCGGCCGCCAGGGCGAGGGACAGCAGCAGCGTCGTGGATCGGAACGGAGGCGTGTGCATGGTTACCGTATCGGCGGGGGACGGTCCTGCCGTCCCCCGCGCTGTCTATCAGAAGTTCCAGGTCACCATCAGCTGGGTGTAGCGCGGGGCCTGCCAGCGCGTGCCGGTGTTGAAGGTGTTCTCGCGGTACTGGCCCGGCTGGGCTTCGTAACGCTGGTGGACGTTGATGACGGTCTGGTTGTTGAACAGGTTGAATACCGACAGCCGGGCGCTCAGGTCGATGCCTTCCACCGGCAGGCGCCAGGTGACATTGGCGCCCATGGTCCAGGTCCACGGCAGGCGACCATAGGCACCGCGCGGGGTGTATTCGAACTGGCGCTGGTCGTACGGGCCGGAGCAGTTGGCCACGCACAGCCAGCCGGTGCCGCCGCCACCGCTTTCGTTGGAGGTGCTGCCGCCAGCCACGGTGTCGTTGGGCCACATCACGCCGAAGGCGGTGATCGGGCCACCGGACTGCACCTGCAGCGTGGTGCCGAACGACCACTGTTCGTTGAGCGCGTAGGCAGCGCGCAGCTTGAACTGGTGGCGGAAGTCATTGAACAGTACGCCATAGCGTTCGTTGTTGGACGGGTGGTCCCAGTGCTGGACCATGCCGGTGTCGCCGTAGCCGGTATCGGAGTTGACCGGGCCTTCGAAGTTGCCGTCGCTGCGCGACCACAGGTAGGAGGCGTTGAACAGCCACTTCTCGTCCCATGCGCGATCGATCTGGAATTCCAGTGCCTTGTAGGTGCGCTTGGGCTTGGAGTAGCCCACCACTTCACCGCTGCCGCCCTTGCGGTAGCCGCTGTTGGCGGTATCGATGGTGATCCAGCCTTCGGTGGTGCAGCCGATGCTGGAGTCGCCCCAGATGGTCAGGCTTTCGCCCGGATTGGCGATCGGCCACAGGGTGGTGCCGGTCGGGCCGCACGGGGTGTAGTTCAGGCGCATGTCGTCCAGCGCGCGGTCCATGGTGCGGTAGGTGGCGTTGACGCCCCACGACCAGGCCTGGTTGATCATGCTCTGGAAGCCGAGGATGTATTCATCCTGGTACACGGCCTTGAGGTCGCGGTCCACGCTCTGGCGCAGGTCGGCCGCGCCGGTGTTCATGCGGGTATCCACCGGGCCGATCTGCTGGCCGATGATCGGTGCCATGTAGGGCGCACCGGTGACCGGGTTGGCCTGCTGCTGCCAGCCGTTCAACACGAAGTAGGAGTACTCGTCGGTGAGGCCGCCGGCGAAGTTGACGTTGATGTTGTTGGTCACCGGCAGGTAGTAACGGCCGGCGTTGCCGAACAGCTTGGTGGTGGCATCACCCTTCACGTCCCAGGAGAAGCCCACGCGCGGTGCGATGAGGTCGTCCATCTTGATGAAGGCATTGCCATCGGCGGTGCGGTTCTCGAAGCGGTCCCAGCGCACGCCCAGGTTGAGCATGAGGTTGTTGGTGACGTTCCAGATGTCTTCCAGGTAGAAGGCGTTGGCTTCGGTTTCGAAGGTACCTCCGGACACGCGGTTGCGCCCGCGCAGCATCTCGGTGACACCCGGCGGCACGAAGGCGTTGGCGCCATCCCACACTTCATCGCCGGGGCGGGCTACGTAGGCGGTGTAGCTGAGCTGGGTCGGGCCCGGGTAACGGGTGGACTGCTCGGTGGTCATCAGCTCGCGGTCCACGCCGAAGCGCAGCAGGTGGCGGCCGAGCTGCCATTCGAAGTCCAGGCGGGCCACGTCGCGGGTGTCGTCGCGCTCGGCCACGGCAGCGCCGGTCGGGTGGCAGCCGGGGCGCAGGCCGTTGAGCTGGCCCAGGCGCGAGGCATAGCTGGGGTCGGTGAACACCGGGCTGCAGGCTTCATCCAGCGAGGAGCTGGTGAACGCACGCTGGTTGTTCTGGCCGACCATGGCGCGGGCAGTGAAGTTCTCGCCGAAGTGGCCGGTGTAGGTGGCCGAGTAGTTGCGGCCGCCGCTTTCGGTCACCGAATCGCCGCCCCATCCGCCGATCTGGTTCTCGTCCCAGTCATAGTTGTAGGAGCCGTTGGTGACATCGCCTTCGTCGGAGAACGCCAACAGGGCCAGGCTGTGGTTGTCGGTGATGTTCCAGTCGAGCTTGGCGCCCCAGAAGCCGTTGTTGGCTTCGTTCTTGAACCAGGTCAGCGCGTCGTTGGAGGTGTTGTGGCCATGGTCATTGCGGTCTTCGTACATGGCAAACAGGAACAGCTTGTCCTGCACCAGTGCGCCCGAGCCCCAGACGTTGGTCTTGAAGAACGAGCTGTCGTCACGGCTGGCATAGGAATGCGCGGTGCCGTCGCGGTGGAAATGGTCACGGCCGCTGGAGCGCCACGCGCTGGGTTCGGCGGTGACTTCCACGCCGCCCTGCAGTTCGTTGCTGCCCGAACGGGTCACCGCGTTGATCACGCCGCCGGTGGAACGGCCGAACTCCACCGAGTAGCCCCCGGTCTTGACCTGGAACTCGCTGAAGAAGGCGAACGGTGCGCTGGAGAAGCCGCGCCGGGTGTACATGTCGGTGACGTTGAGGCCGTTGATGAACACCGCGTTTTCGGCCACCGAGGAACCGGCGAAGGACAGGCCGCCAAACGTGGAGTTGCCGCCGACCACGCCGGGCGCCAGCAGCGCCACCGCGCTGAGGTCCTGCGCCACGGGCAGGCGCTGCAGTTCCTGGCGGTTGACGTTGAACGAGGTTTCGGTGGTGGATACGTCCACGCGGTTGACCACGCGCGTGCCGATTACCTGCAGGGCATCGAGGTTGACCACGCCGCCGCCACTGGCCAGGTTCACCGTGGTGGTGCCGCCAATGGCCACGCTGACCGCCACCGGGTCGCCGAGCTTCTGGCCGTCGCGGCTGAGCTGCAGTTGGTAATCGCCTACCGGCAGCTGGCCGAGGCGATAGCTGCCATCGGCGCTGGCGGTGACGGTGCGGGTCAGGCCGGTGCTGTTGCTGACCACGGTGACCTGGTCACCGGCGCTGGCCCGGCCGGCCACCGCACCACTGACTGCCTGTGCGTATGCAACCGTTGGCAGCACGCTGCCGAAACACGCACCCAATGCGACGCATAGCGCCGCCCGCTTCAAACCGTTCGCTTTCATTCCCTGCTCTCTCCTTCAAGGGTGAAAAATTAATGTTGATCACCCCACCAACGGTGGGGTGCTACCGCGGTGTGGCAGGCACCACGTGCGACTGGAAGTCGTAATTCCATTGATCGAAGTACAGGTTGCCGCCGGACCATTCGACTTCGCCGCGCTGCGAATCCACGGTGTCCGAGCGCGGGTGCTGCTTGGCCGGCTGGAACGGCTGCTGGAAATCGTCGTTGAAGGCGATGCGGTAGGCATCGAGCCCGCCGAAGTAGAAGTCGCGCAGCGCCGGGTCCGCGCTTTGCAGGCGGCCGGTAGTGACATCCATCGGCACCCAGCCATACGGGGCCAGGTACAGCGCGCCCCAGTCGTGCAGGTTGTTGTAGCCCACGGCATCGTCCGAATAGACCATGCCGGACTGCCAGCGCGCGGGAATGCCGTTGAGGCGCAGCAACGCGATCAGCAGCAGCGTCTGCTGGCCGCAGTCGGCGTGGCCGGCGTGCAGGGCGTAGTCGCTGATGTTGGAGATGGTGGAGTATTCGCGGGCGCCGGCCCACGGGATCTGATCGACCGCGTCGAACAGCTTCTGGGCGATGCGGTACGGATGGGTTTCATTGCCGACCACGCGCTGTGAGAACGCGCGCAACACCGGGGTGAACACCACGTGCGGCGGCTGTTCGGCCAGGTAGGGCTGCAGCGCCGCATCGGCCGGCGTGGGCAGCACCTTGGCCGGATCGATCTCGATGTGGCGGGCGTAGACGGTGACGGCGTAGCGGATCTCGAAGCGGGTCGGCTTGCCTGCCACTGCTTTCTGCTGCAGATGGACGGTGCGCTGCTGGGCGGCTTCCGGCGCGATCACTGCGCCGCTTTTGGGGCCGATCCAGCTGATGTCTTCCTGCTGGCCGGGAATGGCGCGCGGGTAAGGAATCCATGCCTGCAGCAGTTCGCCGGCGGGCACGGCATCGGGTTTGACCGTGATCGACTGGGTGACTTCCACACGGCGCGGCACCACGCTGCTGGTGCCGCTGGCCTTGGCCGCCGCGATCACTTCTTCATGGTGCGGGGCGAGATTCTCGTACGGGCCATCCACCGGCAGTGGGACGCTGGGCGCGCGGCGTGCCTTGGCTTCGGCGCTGACCCGGAACAGGTTGGCTGGCGCGCGCTTGAAGTAGCGGCGTTCACCGTCGATATCCAGGTGTTCGATCAGGCCGGCGGCATCCCAGCGCGCGAACTCGTCATCGCGCAGGTCCGGGATCTGCTTGCGCACCAGGGCCTTGGCGGCGGCCCCGTCCAGGGTGAAGTCCAGGCGCATGCGGCGCATCCGCTCGCGCTGGAACGCATAGGCGGCACGTGCCTCTGCGCTGAGCGCGGGGTCGTTGATGGCCGCAGCGATGCGGGCATCGGCAGCGGCAAAGTCACCGTGGTCGATCTGCACCACCACCGCATCCAGCGCCGGCCCCTGCGCCCCGGCCGAGGCAATGCCCAGCAGCAGGCACGCCGTTGCGGCGCGCCGGGCGAAGGTCGAGGCAGGAGAACGCGGTTTGCGTACGGGCAGATCCACGGCGACACTTCCCAAGGTGCAGGTGGTAATCGCTGTGTAACACGGGCCTGACAGGTGGTCAATAATTTATTCTTGCTTTCGCTGGAAAAAGGAATAAATATTCCTGACGCTTTCGAGGAGGGTGACCGCTCCATGATCCAGGCTTCCCCCCGCCGCCCCGTGCGGCCTGCGTGGCTGGCGCGCGCCCTGCTGGTGGCGCTGACGCTGCTGCCCGCCGGCGCGACCTGGGCCGACGCGCCCTTTGCGCCGCCGGCGGCATTCGGCGGCGTGACCGAGTTGCGCGAGGCCTACCTCGACCCGGCGTTCTGGGCGGCCCGGTTGCCCGATGCCGACCGGGTGATCCTGGATCGCGCCGGCATTGCCGCGCAGAACTCGCGGATGCGCGCTGAAGACGACTCCATCCATGACCTGCGCGCGCTCCCTGCCCAGCTGACGCGTGCGCGGGTGCTGGCCGACATCCAGGCGCTGTCGCGCTGGCCGACGAAGCCGTTGTTCGGCGAAGACGAGCAGCCGATTCCCGCCACGGCACGTACCGCCATCGAGGCGAACCTGGCCCTGGCGGCCATTCCCGCCGAGCGCCCGCTGCAGTACGGGCTGGTGACCCACCGCGCGGCGCTGCGTGCGTTCCCCACCGCGCTGCGGGTGTTCACCGCGCAGGGCGACACCGATATCGACCGCTTCCAGGAATCGGCGCTGTTCCCCGGCGACGCGGTGGCGGTGCTGCATGAAAGCGCCGACGGCCAGTGGCTGTTCGTCACCAGCGAGCGCTATTCGGCGTGGATTGAGAAGCGCTACGTTGGCATTGGCAGCGCGGACACCGTGTTGGGCTACGGCCAGCAGGGTCCTTACCGGGTAGTGACCGGCGCCACCGCCTTCACCGCATTCACCCCGGAAGAGCCGCGCGTGTCGCGGCTGCAGCTGGAGATGGGCGTGCGCGTGCCGGTGCTGGCCGACTGGCCGCTCAACCAGACCGTGAACGGCCAGCAGGCGCACGCCGCGCACGTGGTGCAGCTGCCGGTGCGCAATGCCGATGGCACGCTGGCGCTGGTGCCGGCGCTGCTGCCGCGTTCGCAGGACACCGCCAGCGATTACCTGCCGTTGACCCCGCGCAACGTGCTCACCCAGGCGTTCAAGTTCCTGGGCGAGCGCTACGGCTGGGGCCATTCTTACGACACGCGTGATTGCAGCGGCTTCGTGTCCGAGATCTACCGCAGCTTCGGCGTGCTGGTGCCGCGCAATACCAGCGCGCAGGCAGTCAGCCCGGCGCTGGACCGCATCGCCTTCAGCGACAAGGACGGCAAGGACAGGCGCAACGCGGCCGTGCAGCAGCTGCAGGTGGGTGACCTGGTCTACATTCCCGGCCACGTGATGGTCACCATCGGCCAGCTCGACGGGCAGACGTGGATGATCCACGACACCGCCGGCGGCAGCTGGTTCGGCCACGACGGCAATCGCGTGCAGGCTCACCTCAACGGCGTTTCGGTGACTCCGCTGCAGCCGATGATGGCCAGCGACACCGTGAGCTACATCGACCGCATCACCAACATCCAGCGCATCCGGCCCCAGACTCCTTGATGAAAATCACCGACATTGAACTTGGCATGCTGCGCGTGCCGCTGAAAACCCCGTTCAAGACCGCACTGCGCACCGTGGATACGGTGGAAGACGTGGTGGTGCTGGTGCGCACCGACACCGGCCACACCGGCTATGGCGAGGCGCCGGCCACGGCGGTGATCACCGGCGATACCCACGGTTCGATCATCGAGGCGATCAACACCTTCATCAAGCCGCGCCTGGTCGGCCAGGACGTGGCCGAACTCAACCGCAACTGCGCGCTGATCCAGTCGTCGATGGAGCGCAACACCAGCGCCAAGGCGGCGGTGGAAATCGCGGTGTACGACCTGTGGGCGCAGCTGCACAAGGCGCCGCTGTACCAGATGCTGGGCGGTGGCGACCCGGTGATCACCACCGACATCACCATCAGCGTGGATTACATCGACAAGATGGTGGCCGATTCGCTGTCGGCGATCGACCGTGGCTTCGAGTCGCTGAAGATCAAGGTCGGCAAGGACATCGGGCTGGATATCGAGCGGGTGAAGGCGATCCACGCCGCCGTGCAGGGCCGCGCCCTGCTGCGGCTGGATGCCAACCAGGGCTGGACCGCCAAGCAGGCGGTGCACGCCATGCGCACGCTGGAAGAGGCCGGGGTGGTGCTGGAACTGCTGGAGCAGCCGGTGAAGGCGGCCGACATCAGCGGGCTGAAGTACGTGACCGACCGGGTCAACACGCCGGTGATGGCCGATGAGAGCGTGTTCAACCCGGGCCAGGTGTTCGACCTGATCCAGCAGCGCGCGGCCGACATCATCAACATCAAGCTGATGAAGACCGGCGGGCTGTCCAACGCGATCCGGATTGCCGACATCGCCGCCATCTACGGGGTGCCGTGCATGATCGGCTGCATGATCGAATCGAGCATCAGCGTGGCCGCGGCCGTGCACCTGGCGGTGGCAAAAAGCGAGATCATCACCAAGGTGGACCTGGACGGCCCGTCGCTGGGGCAGTTCAATCCGGTCACCGGCGGGGTACATTTCAACGAGTCGGAGATCACCATCAGCGATGCGCCCGGCCTGGGCATCACCGAGGTGCGCGGGTTGGAGATGATCAAGCCGCCGCGCTGGTAACGTCCCCCCGTCCCCTTTTTGATGACCCCATGCCGCCCCTGGTGAAAATCCGCTCCGAGCGTGACCACATGTCGGCGATCGAACGCCGCATCGCCGATTTCATCCTCGACAATGCCCACCTGCTGCGCGATTACTCGTCGCAGCAGCTGGCCAGCGCGCTGGGCATCAGCCAGTCCAGCGTGGTCAAGTTCAGCCAGAAGCTGGGCTTCAAGGGCTACCCGGACCTGAAATACTCCATCGGCCAGGCCGTGGCCCGCGCCGGCAGCGATCCGGCCGCCGGCCCGCCGGCCGCCGCGCCGGGCAACGATTACGACCAGCTGGCCGAGCGCCTGCGCCTGAGCCGCACCGCGGCCGACGAGGAAACCCGGCTGGCCAACCTGCAGGTGGACGTGGAAGCGATCGTGCAGCTGATCGACGGCGCGCCCAAGCTGTTCGTGTACGGGCTGGGCGACGATGGCCTGTACGCGCGCGAGTTCGCGATGCGGCTGTCGCTGCTGGGCATGCTCACGGTGCACCACGCCGACCCGATCCTGATGATGGCCAACCTCTCGGCGGCGCGGCCGGGCGATGTGCTGCTGGTGTTTTCCGAATTCGGCAAGCTGCCGCAGCTGTTCCAGCTCTCGCGCCAGTTCCAGGACGTGGGCGGCAAGGTGGTGTCGATCACCCGGCACAGCGCCAACCCGCTGCGCGCGCACGCCGATGGCGCGCTGGTGGTGTGCGCGCACGATCCGGCGCCGCACGTGGCGCAACTGTTGTACCGTTCTGCCTTGCAGTCGCTGCTGGACTTCGTGTTCGTGCTGCTCTGCCACGCCAACCCGGACCGCCACCGCCAGCTCGGGGTGAACCTGGAACGGATCGAACACCTGATCGACACCTGATTCCCGGAGTGCACCCGATGCTGTCGCTGCTGCGTACCGCCTTTGCCACCGTGCTGGTTGCCAGCGCCCTGCCCGCGTCGGCACTCACCCCCGTGGCCACGCCGCTGCTGGACAACGGCCAGATGATCGTGGTCACCACCGACGGCTGGGATGCCAGCCAGGGCCGCCTGCAGGCCTATGCACGCACCGCGCAGGGCTGGCAGCCGCATGGCGCCGCGTTCGATGTGACGGTGGGCCGCAACGGCAGCGCCTGGGGCGTGGGCGTAGCGCCCGCGCCGAACGGCAGTGGGCCGCAGCAGCCGGGCGAGCCGGTGAAGCAGGAAGGCGACGGCCGCAGCCCGGCCGGGATGTTCAGGATCGGCCCGGCGTTCGGCTATGCGCCGAAGGTAGCCAGCGCGATGCCCTACCAGCCGATGCTGGAGAGCAGCTACTGCATGGATGTACCGGATTCGAAGTACTACAACCGCATTGTGGATGCCGACGTCGTGGGTGCCGATGCGGTGGAAGGCTCCACCGAACCGATGCGGCTGGACCTGCACAACAAGGGCGACGTGCGCTACCGCGAGGGCTTCGTGATCGAGCACAACCCGAACGCGGAGCCGCGCCGGGGCAGCTGCATCTTCGCGCACCTGTGGCGCACGCCGGGTGAGGCCACCGCCGGTTGCACGGCGATGCAGCCCGAACACATGCGCGGCCTGCTGGCCTGGCTGGATCCGGCCCAGCGCCCGGTGTTCGTGCTGCTGCCGCGCGCGCAGTACCAGCGGCTGCAGCAGGACTGGCAGCTGCCGGCCCTGCCGAAGGCCGCACGATGAGCGCCGCGCCCGAACCGCAACTGGAACGCGCGGTCAGCCGCTGGCAGATCGTGGGGTTGTCGATCAACGATGTGATCGGCAGCGGCATCTACCTGCTGCCGGCCGCTACGGTGTTGTTGCTGGGGCCGTTCAGCCTGTGGGGCGTGGTGGCAGCGGGCATCGTGGTGGCACTGCTGGTGCTGTGCTACGCGCAGGCGGCCAGTTACTTCGATGAACCCGGCGGCAGTTACCTGTATGCGCGCGAGGCGTTCGGGCGCTTTGCCGGGTTCGAGATCGGCTGGATGATCTGGCTGACCCGGATCAGTTCGGCGGCCGCGTTGAGCAACGCGCTGGCCGATGCGGTGGCACGGTTCTGGCCCTGGGCCGGGCACGATGTGGGCCGGGTGCTGGTGATCGTGGCCTCGCTGGGGTTCCTGACTGCGGTGAACGTCGCCGGTGTGCGCTCGGCGGCGCGGACCGGGATCGTGCTGGTGATCGGCAAGATGCTGCCGCTGCTGCTGTTCGTGGCGATCGGCGCGTTCTACGTGGATACCGACCTTGCCTTCTCCGGCACCCGCCCGGACCCGCACGACCTGCAGCGCATGGGCGAGGCGGCGTTGTTGCTGCTGTATGCGTATGCAGGCTTTGAGAACATCCCGGCCGCGGCCGGTGAGTACCGCAATCCGCGCCGCGATATTCCGTTCGCGCTGATCACCATGATCATCACGGTGACGGTGATCTACGGCGCGGTGCAGTTCATCGCGCAGGGCACGCTGCCGGGCCTGGCCGATTCGGCCACACCGCTGGCCGATGCTGCCGCCGGCTTTGGCGGCGAGGCGCTGGCCCTGATCCTCACGGTGGGCGCGACGATCTCCATCCTGGGCACCAACAGCAACACGATGATGATGGGCCCGCGCTTCCTGTTCGCCCTGGCGCGCGATGGCTACGGGCCAAAGCTGCTGGCGCAGGTGCACCCGCGCTTCCGCACGCCGGCGGCGGCGATCGTCACCCAGGGCCTGATCGCGCTGGTGCTGGCGTTGTCCGGCTCGTTCGTGCAGCTGGCGCTGCTGTCGATGACCACGCGCCTGTTTGCGTACATCGGCACGGCGGCAGCCGTCATCGTACTGGCCCGCCGCTTCCGCGACCGCCCCGGCGCATTGAAGCTGCCCGGCGGCCCGCTGATTCCGATCCTGGCGCTGGTGCTGTGCCTGGCGCTGTTTGCCAGTGCCAGCTGGCAGAACATCGCCGCCGCGCTGATCGCATTTGCGGTGGGCGGGGTGATCTACCTGTTGCCGCGCAAACAGGAAGGGTGACGGGCGGCCGGGCACCGCGCTCAGACACGCATGGCGTGTCTCTACAGCTGGCCACGTACGCGTAGTGACACGCCATGCGTGTCAACGCCATCCGTGCCAGCCGACCCGATTAAACGCCAGCACGAAACCTTGATGCAGCATTCACCCCACGCGCCCGCCGCGTTAACCGGCCTCCGGATACGTTGAAGCCTCACCCAACCGGAGCCCCACATGAGCCCTGACTACCAGATTCCCGGCCGGGTGCCGGAAGACGGCGTGCCGCGCGAAGCGGTCTCGGATTACTGGCGCGAGCGCTTCAGCGCCGAGCCGTACTACGACAGTGACCTGGCGTTCGAAGACTACGAGCCGGCTTATTACCTCGGCTACAGCTCCCGCCACGCCCGCACCCGCGCCGATGAAATGATCGACGCCTACGAGCAGGTGGAAGCCGAACTCGAATCGCGCTGGGCACGGGAACAGGCCACCAGCAAGCTGACCTGGGCGCAGGCCCGCAACGCAGTACGCCGTGGCTGGGACGAATCCACCGCCCTGCACCAGTCACACCTGGACAAGGGCGTCCCGCGCGGTACCTGAAGCGAAGCGCGCCCAGAACGGGATGCGCCCTGCCAAGGTTGCATCCCGATCAAACCGCTCGCGCCTGGCTTATTCAGCGCGCGGAATCGGCGGAATCTCGCGATCACCCGCGGCCATCAGGTCGCGGGTGTTCTTCTGTACGGCCACGGCGCCAAACAGACTCAGCGCGAAGGCCATGCCGTAGAAGCCCTTTTCGCTGAGCAGCAGGGTGGCGTTCCAGAGCCCCACCAGCAGGAGCAACAGCGACACCAGCAGCGCGAACCAGCACAGCGAGTAATAGAGGCTGCTCACCGGAATGCCTTCCACCCGGTCGCGCACGCTCTTCTGCAGTGACACGGCGGCGAACAGGCCGAACAGCAGCAGGGTGAGGTAGTAGCCCTTTTCGTTCAGTGCCATTTCGGCGTTGAACAGGCCGACCAGGTACGCCACGGCGCCCAGCAGCAGTGCGGTCCACGAGGCGGCGATGAACGCCGGAGACGGTTTGGTGACCTGAGGCTTCATTGTTCAAACTCCCTTTTGATGGCGCCTACGGTAGCCGATTCCCCCGCACCCGCCTACGGGGGTGACGTATGGTCCACGCCCCCTTGATGGCCATGGTGTACAACAACGGCTGGCCATTCGCGTCCCCTTCCGGAGATTTCCCATGACCCGCCGCCTGCTGCTCAGTCTTGCCCTCGCCGCCACCCCCGCCCTGTTCACCACCGCCTGCGTGGCCGCCGATACGCCCGCGGCGGCCGCCGCGCCCGCGCTGGAAAAGGCGCAGTGGCCGTTCACCGCCACCGAATTTGCCACCTTCGACCAGCCTTGGGCGATGAGCTTCCTGCCTGATGGCAGCCTGCTGGTGACCGAGAAGGAAGGCCGGTTGAAGCACTTCAACCTGACCACCCGAAAGAGCGCGGAGATCACCGGCGTGCCCAAGGTGGCCTACGGCGGCCAGGGCGGCTTCGGGGATGTGCTGCCGCACCCGGACTTCGCGAAGAACGGCTTTGTGTACCTGAGCTACGCCGAGGAAGGCGACAAGGATACGCGCGGTGCCGCCGTGGGCCGCGCCAAGCTGGTGCTGGCCGCCGATGGCAGCGGCACGCTGGAAGACTTCAAGGTGATCTGGCGCCAGACCCCGAAGGTGGAAGGCAAAGGCCATTACGGCCACCGCCTGGCCTTCGGACCGGACGGCAAGCTGTGGATCACCTCCAGCGAGCGGCAGAAGTTCGATCCGGCGCAGGACATGTCCGGCAACCTGGGCAAGATCATCCGCCTCAACGACGACGGCAGCGTGCCGGCCGACAATCCGTTTGCCTCCCAGGGCGGCGTGGCCACGCAGGTGTGGTCATTGGGCCATCGCAACGCGCTGGGCATCGCCTTCGATGCGCGCGGCAAGCTGTGGGTGCACGAGATGGGACCGGCCGGTGGCGATGAGTTGAACCTGATCACGCGCGGGGCCAATTACGGTTACCCGATCGTGTCCAACGGCAACCATTACGACGGCCGCGACATTCCCGACCACAGCACGCGCCCGGAATTCGCCGCGCCGAAGGTGACCTGGACCCCGGTGATTTCGCCGGCCGGTTTCATCATCTACAGCGGCACGCTGTTCCCGCAGTGGACCGGCAGCGGCTTCATCGGCGGGTTGTCGTCCACCTCGCTGGTGCGGGTGGCCTTCGACGGCGACAACGCGCGCGAAGCCGAGCGCTTCCTGATGGGCGAACGGATCCGCGAAGTGGAACAGGGCCCGGATGGCGCGATCTGGCTGCTGGAAGATGGCAGCAAGGGCAAGCTGTTGAAGCTCACTCCGAAGGGGTGATGCAGGTGGGAGCGCCGGGCGATGCCCGGCCTTCCCCGCCGACGTTCATGCCATTACCGAACGCGGGCAATGCCACGGCGGTCGATCGGGATGCGACCCTACCAGCGCGCAGTCCCGACCGGCCCAACCGGCCCGGTCGGCGGTGATGGGGGTAGGGTCGGTTCCCAAACGACTGCCGCTGCGCCATCAACATCCGGTAACGCATGACCTCCAACGAAGGCATGCGTCATTGTCCGATATTGTTGACCTTGACGTCGCTCTTCGTGCATTCCTTGTCCAGGCAGGTGCCGTTGATCCACACCTCGCCCTGGCCCAGCATCACGCCCTGCCAGTTGACGAACAGGGTGTCGAACTTCTGCTCGGCGATCAGCTTGGCCAGCGCCGGGGTCACGATCCTGTCGTAGTCGCGCTGGAAAGCGGCGGCATCAGCCACCTTCTGGTTCTTGCCGGCGATGGTGACCCGCACCGGGTACCGCATCAGCCCGGCCACCGCGGCACGGTCACCTGCGGCAACACCACGCTGCAGTTCGTTGAACACACTTTCGTACGGGGCGGCATCCCCCAGCAGCTGGGTGATGCGCTCGCGTGCGCCACCCTCTGCTTCGGCAGATGCATCCGCAGGCGTCGCCGCCGAATCGGTCCCCGCTACCGGGGGAGCCGTATCCGGCGTGGCCGCCGTGCTGGGCTCCACCGCATCCGGCGACAACCCGGCCTGCGGCGCATCCTCGGCGGCCGTGGGCGCGGTGACCGGCGGCGATGTCGAAGGCGCCGCCGCTTCATTGGCCGGCGGCGTGGGCTGGCTGCACGCAGCCAGCATCAACGTGGGTAGCAGGATCTTGATCAGGCGCATGCACGGCTCCGTCGATATCTCGAAGATGCCAGCGTAGCCCGCATGGCGTGCAGCACCCATGACGGTAGTGCCAGGCCCTGCCTGGCAAGCGCGCGGTGATGGATCGCCGGGCAGGGCCCGGCGCCACATCACTTGGCCAGCAGCTCGAAGATCACCGGCTCACCGGCGGCAGACGACGCACACACCCACACATCGAACTGGCCCGGCTCCGCACGGAACACGCCATCACGGCCGGTGAAGCCCAGCGCATGACGATCCAGCGTGAAGCGCACGTCCGTGCTCTCGCCCGGCTGCAATGCCACCTTGCGGAAATCCTTCAGCTCGCGCACCGGCCGCACGCGGCTGGCCACGCGGTCGTGGATGTACAGCTGCACCACTTCCTCACCCGCCACCGCACCGGTGTTGGTCAGGGTGGTGGTGATCTCCAGCGTGTCATCCCAGCCCAGCTGGGCGCTGTTCAACTGGGGCACGCCGTAAGCGAAGGTGGTGTAGCCGAGGCCGTGCCCGAACGGATACAGCGCCGCGTTCGGAATCTCGCGCCAGCGTGCCTTGAACTCCGACATGGTCGGCAGTTCCGGGCGGCCGGTGCGCGGGTGGTTGTAGAAGAATGGCTGCTGCCCCGATACCTGCGGGAAGCTCACCGGCAGGCGGCCGGACGGGTTGTAATCGCCGAACAGCACATCGGCCACGGCCGGGCCGGTCTGCGTGCCCAGGTACCAGGTGATGGCCACAGCCTGCGCATTGCGCACCGCACCCTGCAGGGCCAGCGCGCGACCATTGCGCAGCAGCACCACCAGCGGCTTGCCGGTCATCGCCACGGCCTCGGCCAGTGCCTGCTGCGCTGCCGGCAGGGTGATTTCCACGCGCGACTGCGCTTCGCCGCTGTAGCGCTGCGGTTCGCCCAGCGCCAGCACCACCACGTCTGCACGCAGTGCGGCGGCGACGGCCTGTTCGATGCCGTCCTGCACGGCTGCTTCCAGGTCGCAGCCGGGTACGATCTCCAGCAGGCTTTCATCGCTGATCGCCGCGCGCACGCCGGCTTCCAGGGTGACGTAGCGCGACTTGTCGCCGAACAGCGTCCAGCAGCCTTCGATGTTGTCGCGGTCCTGCACGAACGGGCCGATCAGGGCGATCTTCTGCCCCTCCTTGCGCAGCGGCAGCACGTTGCCGTCGTTCTTGAGCAGCACGATGGAACGGCGCGCGGCATCGCGCGACAGTGCGTCATGCGCGGCGATGTAGGAGGTATCGGCTTCGCGCACCGGATCCAGCGAACGGTAGGGATCGTCGAACAGGCCGATCGCTTCCTTCAGGTTGAGGATGCGGCGCACCGATTCGTCCAGCGTGGCCATCGGCACCTCGCCGCTGTCGATCAGTCCCGGCAGGTGTTCGGCATAGAAGCCGCTCTGCATGCTGAGGTCCAGGCCGGCGGTGAAGGCCTTGGCGGTAGCGTCGCGGTCGTCGGCGGCATAACCGTGCGCGACCAGTTCCATGTCGGCGGTGTAATCGGAGATCACCACGCCCGGGAACTGCCACTCACCGCGCAGGATGTCGGTAAGCAGTTCGGCGTTGGCGCTGGCAGGCACGCCGTTGATGTCGTTGAAGGAGGACATCACGGTGATCGCACCGGCCTCGAATGCGGCCTTGAACGGCGGCAGGTGCACGTCGCGCAGGGTCTGCGGCGAGATGTCCACCATGTTGTATTCCATGCCGGCCATCACCGCGCCGTAGGCGGCGAAGTGCTTCGGGGTGGACAGCAGCGCGTCGGCGGCGCGCAGGTCCGGCCCCTGGAAGCCGCGCACGCGGGCGGCGGCGAACGCGCAGCCCAGCACCACGTCTTCACCGGCGCCTTCGGCACCGCGGCCCCAGCGCTGGTCGCGGGCGATGTCCACCGCCGGTGCGTAGGTCCAGTGCAGGCCGGCCGCGGTGGCTTCGACGGCGGTGGCGCGCGCGGTGCGCTGGGCCAGGTCCGGTTCGAAGCTGGCCGCTTCGCCCAGCGGGATCGGGAACACGGTGCGCATGCCGTGGATGACATCGGCGGCCAGGATCACCGGAATGCCCAGGCGGCTTTCTTCCAGAGCGACCTGCTGGATGCGGCGGCCGGCCTCGACGCCCACGCCGTTGAACAGCGAGCCCACCTTGCCTTCGCGCACCTGCTGCAACACCTGGTCGGCGTTGCTGACATTGGCTTCGGGGTTCACGTCCGGCGCGAACGGCCGGACCATGTCCGCGAACACACCCAGCTGGCCGACTTTTTCTTCGACGGTCATCTGGGCAATGAGGGTTTCGATGCGATCGGAGGCCACCGGCTATCCTTATGAAAACGTTTACAAGGCCGAGATTCTAGCGTTCCCGCCGCCAGCAAAGCAAAGCGCGGGGCACAGGAGCTTACTCTGCGGCGGCCCGCTGCTGCTGTGCGGTCATCAACATGGCATCGCTGGAGGCCTGGAACACGCGCAGCCCGAACGCCGGCAGGATCGCCAGCAGGTGGTCAAACACGTCTGATTGAATGCCTTCGTAGCCAGCCCAGGCGGTGGTGCGGGTGAAACAGTACACCTCCAGCGGCAGGCCTTCGGTGGTGGGCTGCAGCTGCCGTACCAGCAGCGTCATATCCGTATGGATGCCGGGGTGCTGGCGCAGGTAGCGCTCCACGTAGGCACGGAAGGTTCCCAGGTTGGTAACCCGGCGCGCGTTCACCGCCGCCACGCCCTTGGCCTGCAGCTGGGTGTTCCACTGGGTGAGCTCGGCCTGCTTTTCCCGCAGGTAGTCGCCCAGTACCGCGAACTGCTCCAGCCGCTGCAATGCCGCCGCGTCCAGGAAGCCCACGCTGTGCTGGTCCAGGTACAGCGCGCGCTTGATCCGGCGGCCGCCGGCTTCCTGCATGCCGCGCCAGTTCTTGAACGACTCGGTGACCAGCTTCTTGGTCGGGATGGTGGTGATGGTCTTGTCGAAGTTCTGCACGGTGATGGTGTGCAGGGCGATATCGATCACATCGCCATCGGCGTTCTGGCTGGGCATTTCGATCCAGTCACCGAGCCGCACGCGGCCATCGCCGCTGATCTGCACGCTGGCCACCAGCGACAGGATGGTGTCCTGGAAGACCAGCATCAATACGGCGGTGGCGGCGCCCAGGCCGGCCACCATCGGGCCGAGCTTCAGGCCCAGCAGTTCAGCAACAATGACCAGGCCTGCGGCCGCGAAGACCACGATCTTCACGACCTGCAGATAGCCCTTGATGGGCTTGTTGCGGGCATCGGGGCGGCGCTCGTAGAGCTCGTTTGCCGCATCCAGCGCGTGCGAGACCGCCAGCGCGACGGTCAGGACCGCCCAGGCCCGGCAGGCGCCGATGATGAATTCCACCAGCTGTGGCGGCAGATCCGGGACGATCCGGATGCCGGCGGCGATGACCATGCTGGGCACCACGTTGGCCAGCCGCGAGATCACCCGCAGGTTGCTGCCGCCTTCCGTGCCGGGCAGGCGGCGCACCAGCCGGCGCAGGCCGCGCAGCAGGATGCGCTTGGTGACGAAGTTGGCCAGCCAGGCGGCCAGCGCCAATGCGCACAGCACGATGGTGGTGTAGGCCCAGGGCCAGGGTTCGAGGGTGTCCTGCAGGTTTTCCAGGAGTTGTACTGCGATTACGGCGTCTACCATCGTTTACGGGTTCTCTTGGTATTGCGAGGGCCGACTGACAGTCGGCGCGACCGGGGCGCGGCCCGTGCGACAGCTGCGCGGTCAGTGCCGGGCAGCGGTGCCTCAGGCGGCGCTGCGCTCGATGATCACGCCCACGGCCTTGGCGCCACGCACCGCGCCGGGCTTGCTGAGCTTCAGGCGCAGCCACTGCACGTTGAATTCGCGCAGCACGATCTCGGCGATGCGCTCGGCCAGGGTTTCAACCAGGCCGAAGTCGGATTCGCGCACGAACTGCTCGATGCGCTTGCTCACGGCCTTGTAATTCAGGGTGTCGGCGATGTCGTCGCTGGCCGCCGGCCTGCGGTTGTCAAAGCCCATTTCCAGATCGAAGCGCAGGGTCTGGCGGATGCGCCGTTCCCAGTCGTAGATCCCGATCAGGGCATCGATCTCAAGCCCTTCGATGAATACCTTGTCCATAGGAGTGCCACGTAGAAGATGGCGACCATGGTAACGGGACGGCCCCGAACGTGCCTCGAACCGGTGCCTGGCGGCGCCCGATGTGAAATGCGGGTCGAAAAAGACAAAGGGCCCCGCGCGGGGCCCTTTGCTTTAACTCTTGTCCCCGGGTGGAGATGGGATACCCATCCGCGAGTCCCGGTGGCGCGTGAGGCAGAAATTACGTGGGCGGCGCTACGCCGTCAACCATTGTTGACTGGAATTGGGACGAGTTTCGCTCTTGCGGTCGATTCAATAGAGACAGTCAATCAGGCTCCGCAGATCGATTGAGACAACCTCGCAACAGCCTCCTGATCCCTGATGTTCACAGCACCGCCTGCCACTCCATCCTCCACCCATCGGACATGAGGGGCCAGCAGTGTGCATATGGAAGACGCAGTAAGACGTGCTTTGTCGGAAGAACGGCTGCGCACATTCGATTGTGCAGTCACCTGCAGCACACAGTGCACACCACTCGAACTTTACCTCTGGAATGCACGCATCTCCGCCGCGTTTCTGGTGCCGCTGCACATTGGCGAGGTGGTGACCCGCAACGCCGTATCCGATGCGCTTACCCGAATCCATGGGCCGCGGTGGGATGCCATTGCACGGGATCCGGGCTGAGATGCACCGTGATCTCGAGCAGATCCGGCGTCTGCGTAATCGTATCGCGCACCATGAACCCATCTTCGGGAGGGCATTGGCCGACGACTATGCGGCCATCGAGCGAGTAGTGAAGCTGCGCTGCCCGCGCACAGCGGCATGGATGGCCGGACACGATATGGTGAGGCCACTGCTGCGGAATCGACCGGTCTGACGCCGACTGCTACACCGCCGGCAGCGTCGCCATGTCCCAGCGCGGGGTGACCTGCACCTGCGGCGGGTTGTGCTGGCCGGCCTCCAGGCGCAGCGCGCCGGCGAAGGCGATCATGGCGCCGTTGTCGGTGCACAGCGAAGGGCGCGGGAAGCACGCCCGGCCACCGCGGCGTTCGGCCATCTGCTGCAGCTTGGCCCGCAGGCGCTTGTTGGCGCCCACGCCACCGGCCACCACGATCACGTCGGTACCGGCCGCATCCAGCGCGCGCTCGCATTTGATGGCCAGCGTTTCAACCACGGCATCTTCAAAGCCGCGCGCGATGTCGGCGCGGGTCTGCTCGCTCTGGTCGCTGTCGCGCCAGGCCAGCAGCACCTGGGTCTTCAGGCCGGAGAAGCTGAAATCCAGCCCGGGCCGGTCGGTCATCGGGCGGGTGAACTTGAACCTGCCCGGGGTGCCCTGTTCGGCCAGGGCCGCCAGTTGCGGGCCACCCGGGTACGGCAGGCCCATCAGCTTGGCGGTCTTGTCGAAGGCTTCGCCGGCGGCATCGTCCAGGGTCTCGCCGAGCAGGCGGTACTGACCGATCCGGTCTACCGCCACCAGCTGGGTATGCCCGCCGGACACCAGCAGGGCCACGAACGGCGGCTCCGGCGGGTCGTCTTCCATCAGGGGGGCCAGCAGATGGCCTTCCATATGGTGGACGCCCACCGCAGGCACCTCCAGCGCCCAGGCGAGCGAACGGGCCACGCCCGCGCCCACCAGCAGGGCGCCGACCAGCCCCGGGCCGGCCGTGTAGGCCACCCCGTCGATGTCGCCCACGCCCAGCCCCGCCTCGGCCAGGGTCTGGCGGATCAGGGGGAGCAGCTTGCGCACGTGGTCACGGCTGGCCAGTTCAGGCACCACCCCGCCGTATTCGGCGTGAAGGGCGATCTGGCTGTACACGGCATGGGCGCGCAGGGCGTCCGGGCCGGCCACGGCGGTGTCATACACCGCCACACCGGTCTCATCGCAGGAAGATTCGATACCAAGGACTCGCATAACGGGTATTATGGACCTCTTGAGGCCTTGGCAGACGTACCGCCGACGTGCCCTTCACTACCCCAGGCCAGGATCTTTGCCGGGGTGGGTTGCAACTTCTTTTCTCGCCGCTATAATGTGCGGCTCTCACCGGGCGTGACCCGGTTCTACTGTGTCCCGGAGATTCCATGCCCAGCGTTAAAGTCCGCGAGAACGAGCCCTTCGAGTTTGCGCTCCGTCGCTTCAAGCGCACCTGCGAAAAGGCCGGCGTGCTGGCCGAAACCCGCAAGCGCGAGTTCTACGAAAAGCCGACCCAGGAGCGCAAGCGTAAGGCTGCCGCTGCTGTGAAGCGTCAGCTGCGCCGCTCGTCGCGCGACGTCACCAAGCGTCAGCGCCTGTACTGATCGGACGCAACTTCGATGCGGCAGGCTTGTCCTGTCGCGACGGAGCCGAAGCCGGAACGCGCGAGCGTTACCGGCTTTTTGCGTTTCCACCCTTTTCATCGATACGAGGTGTTCCATGAGCCTGAAGCTGCAGCTCACCGAAGACATGAAGGCCGCCATGAAGGCGGGCGACAAGCACAAGCTGTCCGTGATCCGCCTGATCAAGGCGGAAATCCAGCGCCGCGAAGTGGATGAGCGCGTCGAGCTGGACGACACCGCTGTGATCGCCGTGCTCGACAAGATGGTCAAGCAGCGCAAGGACTCGATCAGCCAGTACGAAGCAGCCCAGCGTGAAGACCTGGCGCAGATCGAGCGCGACGAACTGGTGGTGATCGACACCTACCTGCCGGCCAAGATGGGCGAAGCCGAGATCGTGGCTGCGATCCAGGCCGCCGTTGCCGAAACGGGCGCCGCCAGCGCTGCCGACATGGGCAAGCTGATGGGCGCGCTGAAGCCGAAGCTGGCCGGCCAGGCCGACATGGGCCTGGTCTCCAAGCTGGTGAAGGCGCACTTCGCCGGTTGAGTGAGCGGGGGGACACGACCAACGGTATGCCCACGCTGCGCGCGGGCACCCTTCGGGCCGTCGTAAACGACGTTAGGTGCGGCTTTCGCCGCACCTTGCGTGTCCTAGCGGTAGGCGCCCACCGTTGATGGGCCCGCGTTTCACCCGGTCTTCGAACCGGGCCTGCTAGAAATCCAGGCATGTCTTCGCTGCCGCCCTCTCCCGCGCCCGAGCCTGCGCACGACCCTTCCCGCGTTCCGCCCCGCCTGCGCAAGTACGTGGACCGGCTTGAACGCAGCTTTCCGGTCGCCGTGGGCAAACGCTTCGTCGATGTGGACGTGCTGACCCAGGCCGCATCGGTGTCCTTCTATGCCCTGCTGTCGATGGCGCCGTTGCTGGTGCTGCTGCTGTGGCTTACCGCTTCGCTGTACCCGCCCGCACAGCAGGCGCTGATCGGCCAGATCAACGATGTGGCCGGCAGCAGCGCGGCCACCGTGGCCGATACCGTGCTCAAGAACGCCGACAACCAGCCCTCGATGGGCTCGCTGGCCGGGATGTGGAGCACGCTGTTGCTGTTCATCGGCGCCACGGCGGTGTTCGCCCAGCTGCAGAACGCGCTCAACCTGATCTTCAACACCAGCGGCGAACGCCTGGACGGCATCGTGGCGTGGCTGCGCAAGCGCGTGTTTTCCTTCGGCGTGGTGCTGGCGCTGGGCTTCCTGCTGATCCTGTCGATGACCGCCACCACCATGCTGCAGGTGGCGTTCGCGCAGCTGCCCTCGGTGCTGCCGGCGGTGGGTTACCTGACCAGCCTGCTGCTGTACACGGTGGGCTTCGCATTCCTCTACCACTACCTGCCCGACCGCCGCGTGGCCTGGCGACAGGCGTTCATCGGCGGGGTGATCACCTCGGCGCTGTTCGCGCTGGGCCGCTATGCCATCGGGCTGTACATCGCCACGGTGGCGCCGGGCAGCGCCTACGGCTCGATGGGCGCGCTGGTGATCTCGCTGGTGTGGATCTACTACGCCACGGTGGTGTTCTTCGTGGGCGCGCTGATGACGGCGGTGATCGACGAGCGCCTGCGTGCCCGCGTGCACCTGGCCGAGGCCGGCATCGTGCCGCCGAAACCGGGCGAAGGCACCGCCAGCTAGTAGACTAGCGGGGTCCCCCGCTTCCGTGCGTGGCCGTTGCCGGCCGTGCCCCCTGCTGCTGCCCATGGCCCGTATCCCCGACGCATTCATCGACGACCTGCTGGCCCGCTCCGACATCGTCGAAGTGGTGGGCAGCCGCGTGCCGCTGAAGCGCCAGGGCAAGGAATATTCGGCGCGCTGCCCGTTCCATGACGAGCGCTCGGCCTCGTTCACGGTCTCGCCCACCAAGCAGTTCTACCACTGCTTCGGCTGCGGCGCGCACGGCACCGCGATCAGCTTCCTGATGAACTACGATCGCCTCGAGTTCCTCGACGCGGTCGATGAGCTGGCCAAGCGCGTGGGCATGGAAGTACCACGCGATACCCAGCCGCGCACCGCCCAGCAGCAGGACGACAGCCGCGAGCTGTACGCCGCGCTGGATGCGGCCACGCGCTTCTTCCAGAAGTCGCTGGAGGGAAGCGACACCGCCCGTGCCTACCTGGACCAGCGCGGCGTGGACGAGGAAAACCGCACGCGCTTTGCGATCGGCTACGCACCCGATGGCTACAGCGCGCTGAAGGATGCATTGGGCAAGGACGAGCGGCGCATGAAGCTGCTTGACCGCGCCGGGCTGTTTTCCAAGAACGACCGCGGCCATGTCTACGACAAGTTCCGCGACCGGGTGATGTTCCCGATCTTCGACCGGCGCGGGCGCGTGATCGCCTATGGCGGCCGGGTGCTCGAGAAGGACGACGGCCCCAAGTACCTCAACTCGCCCGAGACCGCGCTGTTCCACAAGGGCCGCGAGCTGTACGGCCTGTGGCAGGTGCGCCAGGCCAACCAGAAGATCGAACGGCTGATCGTGGTGGAAGGCTACATGGACGTGGTGTCGCTGTTCCAGTTCGGGGTCACCCAGGCGGTGGCCACGCTGGGCACGGCGACCACGCCGGACCATGCCGAGCTGCTGTTCCGCAACGCGCCGGATGTGTTCTTCTGCTTCGACGGCGACGCCGCCGGCCGCCGCGCCGGCTGGCGCGCGCTGGAATCGGTGCTGCCGCGCATGAAGGATGGCCGCCAGGCGTTCTTCCTGTTCCTGCCCGATGGCGAAGACCCCGACACCATCGTGCGCAAGGAAGGCAAGGACGGCTTCGACGAGCGCCTGAAGCAGGCCACGCCGTTGTCGCAGTTCTTCTTCGATGAGCTCACCCGCGAAGTGAACATGGCCACGCTGGATGGCAAGGCACGCCTGGCCGAACGCGCGCGGCCGATGCTGGCGCAGATTCCCGATGGCGCCTTCGGCGACCTGATGAAGCAGCAGCTGGCCACGTTGACCGGGCTGGGCGCCAAACCGGCCGCCGCGCCGGCATCGCGCCCGCCGGCACGCGCCGTGGCACCCGCGCAGCGGCGCAGCCTGGTACGCGCGGCCATTGCCATCCTGCTGCAGCAGCCGTCGCTGGCGATGACGCTGGAAGGCCACCACTTCGGTGGCCTGCGCCTGCCCGGGGTGGAGCTTCTGATCGAGCTGCTCACGCTGGTGGAACAGCGCCCGGACATCAGCACCGGCGCACTGCTGGAGCACTTCGAAGGCCGCGAAGAGCAGGAATCGCTGCACAAGCTGGCCGCGCAGACGCTGCCCGGCGATGAGGCGATGTGGAACCAGGAACTGCACGATGCGGTGGCGCAGCTGGAAAAACAGCTGTTGCTGCAACGTCTTGAGGAGCTTCAGGCAAAGCAGCGGCAGCAGGGTCTGGACGATACTGACAAGTACGAACTGCGCGAGCTGTTGAAGGCGCGCGCCACGCTGCGTTGACCGATGAGGGAGGAAGGTGAAGTGATGCGACGTTGGAACCGCCCCGCCTTCTTCAGTGCCTTCCTGCTGTGTCTGGTTGCCCTGGCTCCGGTGGGCAGCGAGGCAGGGCCTCGCTCTACGCAGGACGGGTTGGATGCTCGGCTGGTAGAGCGAGGCCCTGCCTCGCTGGCCGACGCCGACCTCGCCCGAACCTTCAGGAATCCCGCCAAAGACCTCTACACCGGCGGGCAACCGACTGCAGCACAACTGCAGCAGGCCGCCACGGCAGGCATCACCACCGTGATCGACCTGCGCCAACCCACCGAAGACCGCGGCTTCGACGAAACCGCCACGGCGGCGTCGCTCGGCCTGCACTACGTGCGCATCCCGGTCGCCGGTGCTGCCGGCCTTACCCCCGCCAAGGTGCAGGCCCTGCAGGCCGCACTGGCCCAGGCCAAGGGCCCGGTACTGCTGCACTGTGCCTCCGGCAACCGCGTCGGCGCGCTGCTGGCCCTGATGAAAGCGCAACAGGGCGCATCCACCGAACAGGCCCTGCAGTTCGGCCGCGAGGCCGGCATGACCTCGCTGGAAGCCCAGACCCGCACCCTGCTCGAGCAGGACACCGCGCGTTGATGCTGCTGCCGCTTCACCCCCTTTCCCCCTGCTCTACAGGAGCCTGCCCACCATGACCCGCTGGTGGTCGCGCCTGCGACCGGACAACTTCACCCTCGCCCTGCTCGGCACCGTGCTGCTGGCGTCGTTCCTGCCGATGCACGGTCCTGCGGCCATGGTGCTGGACGATGTCACCGACGTGGCCATCGCTGCGCTGTTCTTCCTGCACGGCGCGCGCCTGCCGCGCGAATCGATCATGGCCGGGCTGCTGCACTGGCGCCTGCACCTGACCATCCTGGCCTGCACGTTCGTGCTGTTCCCGCTGTTCGGGCTGGCGTTCAAGCCGCTGGATGGCTGGCTGCTAACCCCCGAGCTGTACATCGGCGTGCTGTTCCTGTGCGCGTTGCCGTCCACGGTCCAGTCATCGATCGCGTTCACCTCGCTGGCGCGCGGCAACGTGCCCGCAGCAGTGGTCAGCGCTTCGCTGTCCAGCATCCTCGGCGTGTTCCTCACCCCGCTGCTGCTGGCCCTGCTGGCCGGCACCGCAGGCGGCATGCACAACCCCGGCCAGGCCATCCTGAGCATCATGCTGCAGCTGCTGGTGCCCTTCGTGGCCGGCCACCTGCTGCGCCCGTGGATCGCCCGCTGGGTGGAACGGCAGCGCGCGCTGCTGCGCTATACCGACCAGGGCACGATCCTGCTGGTGGTGTATTCGGCCTTCGGTGAAGCGGTGAACGAAGGGCTGTGGAGCAAGACCCCGCTGCTGTCGCTGCTCACCGTGGCGGTGGTGGCGGCGGTGCTGCTGGGCATCGCCATGCCGACGATTGCCTTCCTGTCACGGCGGCTGGGCTTCAACCGCGAAGACCGCATCACCATCCTGTTCTGCGGCTCGAAGAAGAGCCTGGCCACCGGCGTGCCGATGGCCAAGATCCTGTTCGCCGGCGGCAGCCTGGGCGCCATCGTGCTGCCGATCATGATCTACCACCAGATCCAGCTGATCGTCTGCGCGGTGATCGCACAGCGCTACGCACGCGACCCCGTGGTGAACCCCGCGCCATTGGACTGACGGCGCAGCGCGCGGTACGCGGTACGCGGTACGCGGCACGCGGCACGCGGTACGTGGCACGCGGTACGCGGCACGCGGCACGCGGCACGCGGCGATGTTGGTAGGGTCGCTTCCCAAACGACCGCCGATAACGGTGATCAGCCGATGGTGGGCATGACAATCATCGGAACTGCGCTTTGCGACGTGGCGTCGGCCAGGGTCATGCCGCCACCGCGCTGATCATTGCTACCGGCGGTCGTTTGGGAAGCGACCCTACCGAGCGGTCCCGCTGCCACCAGCGGGACCGCGAGCCATCGCCGCTTCAGTCCCTCACGGCCGCGGCGATCTCCTGTAACACGGCGGCTTTGGGCCCCACGTCTCCTTCGCCCGTGGCAATCAACGTGTAGACCTTGCTGTCTCCAGCCCAGACCAGCGTTGCTCGGCTGCGACCCCTGTCATCAGCGACCAGTTCGAGTTTCGCCGGCGTACCGTTGACGCGGGCGTTCTGTAGTTCGGCAATTACCTCGATGCTTGTGCCCGGCGTACGATAATTGTCTTCATTGAACTCAACGATTCCCACTCCATTCAAACGATAGAATCGAGTCAGGCCACTGGACTTCAGGCCGTCCAGAGCGCCGCTCGGTTCCATTCCCATCAGCTCTGCTGCGCCGAGCATCGTGCGTTGCAGGTCGGTGGGTGGAGTAGGCAACCGACCACGCAGTTCGGCGTTGGAACGCACGGTCCTTGGCAATGAAGAGATCATTGTCGCCTGGGAGGGAATCTCACCATCGGTGACCTGTTTCACCCCTGACGCGTTCCTGGCCATCTCGGCACGGAAGTGTTGCTTGACCTCCTCCGGTGCATCCAACTCAGACAACGGAATGATGCGATAGGTGCCTTCCAGTTCCCCGCGGCGGGCACCAGGACTACTATCTTCAAGTGCGGCACGCATGGTGCGCTCGTTAAGCCACTTTCCTACGGCATCTACCTCGTTCTGAGCGCCATGGCCTTGGGCGCTGCACAGCAGCCCGGAAATCAAGAAGGGGATGGTCAGAGACTTCATCAAGTTCACCATTCGGTCAGGCTGCAGTTGACTGCATATGTGTGGCGAGTGTTCACCGCTCCTGTTACCACCGCTCCCATGATGCCTTTGGACAAGGCCATTCGAACTCCAGCAGATTGCGCGAGCAGATTCTCGCGTGGTCTGTTCTACGGAGCTGCTTCCAATGAAAGTGGGCGCTGCGTCTTGTTACCTGCTCGGGAAATCGGGGCCACACTTCGTCGCGGAGGTTCCCTATAGGCGACCGTGCTTGATGCGCCAAGGCAGGACGATCCGCGCTCCGTTCGGATTGGGCATGGACAATCAAGACTGGATACAACATGTCGCGAGCGGCAGATGGCAATCGCCGTTTCGACGGGGGCATGTCCGGCATTACTCCGTCATGGGTCATGCCGCCACCGCGCTGATCATTGCTACCGGCGGTCGTTTGGGAAGCGACCCTACCAATGCCGTTCCCAGCCCAGCGTGTTCCGCGCCGACCGGCGTCAGCGGTCGGTCAACGTGCCTACGCTCAGCTCCGGCAGGTACACCCATACGTCGTACGTGCGATCCGGGTCCGTGTCGGCGACCGGATCGCGCGCCGGCCGCTCGAGCAGCGGCATCGCGCGGCAGGGGCTCATGCAGTGCCAGGTGTGGCCACGCAGTGCCTCTACGCGCACGCTGTACAGCGGCAGGTCCAGAAGGAACGCCGTCATGGTGCGATGCTGCATTTCCGGGGGCGCATCTTCGAACGGGTGGCGCATCGCATGCACGTTGCCTGTCAGTACCAGCATCCGCGACGCACTGGGCAGCGCGTTGAACTGTTGGCGCACATGGGTGGCCATCTCCGCGTCGCGATCCACGTCGCTGTCGTACGCGCTGATCTCAATGTCGTAGCCCGCTACAGCGATATCGCGACCCTGTGCCCGCAGCACGCGCAGCGTTTCGATCAACGCCAGCATGTCGCGGCTGCGCCGCCCGTCATGCTGGCCATCTTTCACCCGCCAGAACGGCGAGGTGCGCAGTGCTTCGCGCGCATCCGCATCGCCGTTGGAGCGCAGGTATCGTGCCAGTGCCGCGTTCTCGCTCATCGGCAGCTCCAACCCCAGCCGCACGGACGCGTTGTCGCGGCTGTAGCGTTCCATCAGGTCGGCGACCAGCAGCGGCGTTTCGGCGGTGCCGTGGTATTCGCCGAGCACCACCAGCCGGTGGTCGCCCGCCAAGGTCACGATCTGTGTTGCGGTGTCACCGACACCGCCTGCCGGCACGGCGGCGGCTGTGCCGCACACCATCGAAGCCACCATCACAGCCATCCAGAGCCATCGCTTCATGCCGTCACGTCCTGTTGGGGTCATGAAAGCAATGGCGACGCGATGGCCGCTTTCAAGGCCGGCGCAGGAACCTCACAGGAACGGCAGCATCCAGTGGTCCACCATCAGGAACGCGAACAGCGCCATGAGGTAGACGATGGAGTAGCCGAACATCTTCATCGAGAACAGCTCGTCCGGCGGGTTGAGCATGCGCCAGGCGTACCAGAGGAATACGGCGTTGAGCACCACCGCGCCGCCCAGGTAGAACAGCCCGCTCATGCCCACCACCGTGGGCAGGATGCTGACGATGGCCAGCACGATGGAGTACGCCATGATCGACTTGCGGGTGTAGGCCACGCCATGGGTGACCGGCAGCATCGGGATCTTGGCCTTGGCGTAATCTTCGCGGCGGAAGATTGCCAGCGCCCAGAAATGCGGCGGGGTCCAGATGAAGATGATCAGCACCAACAGCGAGGCATACGCCCAGTCCCACGGACCCTGCATGCCGGTGATGGCCGCCCAGCCCAGCAGCGGCGGCGTGGCACCGGCGAGACCGCCGATGACGATGTTCTGCGAGGTGGCGCGCTTGAGGTACACGGTGTAGATCACCGCGTAGCCGATCAGCGAGGCGAAGGTCAGCACGGCGGTGATGACGTTCACCCAGAGCACCAGGATGGTCATCGACAGCACGATCAGCGCGCCGGCAAACACCAGCACCTGCCACGGCTTGACCTTGCCCACTACCAGCGGCCGCCACGAGGTGCGCGCCATCTGCGCGTCGATCTGCGCGTCCAGCAGCTGGTTGATGGCCGCTGCGGCCGAGGCCGCCAGCCAGATGCCGAGGAAGCCCAGCGCGCCGCGCACGGCCTGCTCGGCGGTGGGCAACGCGGGGATGGCCAGGAACATGCCCACCAGCGCGGTGAACACGATCAACGCCACGACCTTCGGCTTGGTCAGGTCCCAGTACTGCCGCACGCTCATGGTGTCGCCCCAGCGGCTTCATCCACCACGTCGGAAGGCGCGCGCAGGCGCGCCATCAGCGTGACCAGCACGAACAGCAGCGCGACCGCGCCGCCGCTGTGCGCCACCGCCACTTCCAGCGGCACCGCCAGCTTCACGTTGAGGATGCCCAGGGTGATCTGCGCCACGACCAGCAGCCCCAGCGCGCTGGCCCAGCCGCGCATGCTCGGCAGCCGGTACAGGCGCACCGCCAGCCACAGCAGGTACACCGCCACGACAACGGCAAACATCCGGTGCGCCATCTGGATCGCGATGCGCGAAGCGCCATCGAGCACGCCCCCTTCGTAATCCACGCCGATGCCACGCCACAGCGTGAAGCCTTCCTTGAAGTCGTGCTGCGGCCACCACTGGCTGACGCAGCGCGGGAAGTTATCCAGCGAGGCACTGCCGCCGCCGCAGGCCAGCGCGGCGTAGTTGGCGCTCACCCAGCCACCCAATGCGATCTGCATGACCAGCACGGCCACGCCGATGCGCAGCAGCCACTTCAGCTTCGGCGCCTGCACCAGGGTGATCGGCATGTGCGTGGCGCGCCAGGCCATCCACACCAGCAGCCCGAACATCAGCATGCCGCCGAGCAGGTGGCCCATCACCACGATGGGCTTGAGCAGCAGGGTCACCGTCCACATGCCCAGCAGCGCCTGGAAGATCACCACCGCCAGCGTCAGCAAGGCCGCGCGTGAGAGGTCGATGTTGTTCCAGCGCAACGCGGCGATCAGCAGGATCACTTCGCCGGTGATGGCCAGGATGCTGGCCAGGACATGCATGCCCATCATGTACAGCGGTATGCCGGTGGCCACCAGCACGCACGCGGTAACCACGGCAGTGGTGCCCCAGCGTCGGCGGCGCGTGGCCAGCAGTGCCAGGGTGAGGATTTCGATGCCCAGCGCGCCGGCCAGGAAACGGTGCACCTGCTCGCGCCACGCCTTGTGGGTTTCCAGCGGGCGGATCTTGGCCGCTTCGTGGCCGATCACTTCCTGCGCATGCTGCGGCCAGGTCACGCGGCCATAGCACGTGGGCCAGTCCGGGCAGCTCAGGCCGGCATCGGACAGGCGCACGAACGAACCAAACATGATCGTGCTGGCCGTCATGATCAGGGCGAACCACGCCAGACGGTGGAAATTGCGATGCAGCGCCGGGCGCGCGGTGGGGTTCATCAAACGGAACTCACTTCAGTTTCAACAGCGTGGCCATGTCCTTGCGCAGACCGGCCAATTCGAATCCCGGCGCATACCGCATGATCACGAACCCGTTCGGGTCGATGACATACACAGGCGTGCCGGCGGCGTCATCCACGGCGGGCAACACGGCACGCAGGTTCGGCTGGGGGGCCAGCACGCGCAGGGCGGGAAAGCCCTGGACCTCGGCCGGCGGCGTACCCAGCCACAGGATCTCGACATTATCGGCCCTATGGCCGAACAGCTGCCACACCTTGTCCAATCCCTGCGACAAAGTGACGCACTCGGCCGCGCATCCCGGGGCCGGCGCTACCAGGATGCGCCAGACATGGGCATCGGGGTTCCACGGGTACGGTTGGCCGTTGGCCAGGGTGGGCGGCAGCGCGCGCGCGTCCACCGCCGGGGTGAACACTTCGCCGGTGTTGCGGTGGGCGGCCGGCTGCCAGCCGGCGAAGCGCAGCACGCCGGCCAGCGCCATGACCCCGAAGAACAGGCCGAACAGGGCTACCAGGGTCCAGCGGCCACGGTTGCGGGCCTTGAGCTGTTCCGGGGTGATGGCATTCATGCGTGGGATTTTCTCATGGAAGGAGGGGGCGTGCCGGGCGCCGCCGGCGCCATTCGAGGGCGAGGGCGACGATCAGCACGGTCAGGGCCAGGCCGAACCACTGCACGGCGTAGCCGAGGTGGCGGCTGGGCGGCAGGGTGTTGGGCAGCAGCTCCAGGTCGCGGGCGTAGCCGCCGGGCAGCGCGGGATCCAGGCGCAGTACCGGGCCATGCAGGCTGCCCGCGGGCAGTGCCAGCGTGGAGGCCACGTCATCGGGCGGCATGCGGTTGGCCAGCCACACACCCGGTTGCGGGGTCGCGGTGAATGCCGGGCCCAGCACCAGCCCGCTGGCTGGCGGCGGCGCCAGCAGGCCGGCCACCTGGGCGGGGCCGTCGCGCGGCACGATGGCCGGCAGGGTGCGGTCGCCCGGCATCGGCAGCCAGCCCAGGTCCACCAGCACCACCGCGCCGCCATCGCTGCGGAACGGCTGGTACACCTTGATGCCGGCGCGGCCTTCGCGGGTCTGGTTGTCCAGCAGCACGGTGCCGGGCAGGAAGTGGCCATGGTCCTCCACCCAGCGCAGCTGCACCGGTGCAGCCTGCGCCTGGGCCAGGCTGAGGGTCTGCGCACGGGCCGGCAGCTGCTGGTCCAGCAGCGCCTGTTTTTCATGCATCCGCTGCAGCTGCCAGCGGCCCAGCTGGCAGAACGCGAGGATCACCAGCACGGCGACGACCCAGCCGATCAGGCGCGTGTGCTGGCGCATCATGACAACGCCGGCAAAACGCGGTCAGATAGGCATACCCGCCCTGCCCTAGAGCTGCGCATGAATGATTCGTTGAAGACCCTGCTGGTAATCGCGTTTCTGATCGTCATCGTCTGGAATCTGGGCGCGGGGCTGTATTACCTGCTGGTCGACCGTGGCCAGACCAAACGCACGGTCAATGCGCTCACCCGCCGCATCGCGGTATCGGTGGCGCTGATCGTGCTGGTGGCCATCGGCATCTACAGCGGCTGGATCAAACCCCACGGCGTGGGCGGCTGATACCGCCCGACGCTACAGCACGTAGACGAACAGGAACAGCATCAGCCACACCACGTCGACGAAGTGCCAGTACCACGCGGCGGCCTCGAAACCGAAGTGGTTGTCGCGGGTGAAGTGGCCCTTGGCCGAGCGCAGCCACATCACGATCAGCATGATCGTGCCCAGCAGCACGTGCGCACCGTGGAAGCCGGTGAGCATGAAGAACGTGGAGCCGTAGATGCCCGAGCCCAGCGTGAGGTTGAGCTCCTTGTAGGCGTGGATGTATTCCTCGGCCTGCAGGGTGAGGAAGAACGCGCCCAGCAGCACGGTGATGCCCAGCCACACCAGCAGCTGGCGGCGGTGGCCGGCCTTGAGCGCATGGTGGGCGATGGTGAGGGTGACGCCGGAGGTAAGCAGGATCAGCGTGTTGATCAGCGGCAGGCCCCAGGCCGGAATGGTCTGGAAGTGGCCGCCGATGGCGCCCGGGCCGTTGGTCGGCCAGGCGGCCGAATAGCCATCCCAGAGCAGTTCATTGGTCATCACCCCGTCGCCCTCGCCGCCCAGCCACGGCAGGCCCAGGTTGCGGGTGTAGAACAGGGCGCCGAAGAAGGCACCGAAGAACATCACTTCGGAGAAGATGAACCACACCATGCCCATCCGGAACGAGCCGTCGACCTGGTGGTTGTAGTTGCCGGCCTGCGATTCGCGCACGACGTCGCTGAACCACCAGAACAGGGTCAGCACCAGCATGGCGATGCCGGCGTAGAAGGTCCACTTGCCCCAGCCGGCATCATTGAGCCAGCTGGCCACGCCCACCATGGTGACCATCATCGCGATGGAGCCGATGAAGGGCCACTTGCTGTGGGTGGGCACGAAGTACACGTTGGCGTCTGGGCTGTGCTGGGTGGCCATGATCGGTATCCGGGTACGTATCAGGGTGCCGAGCGCGCGGTGGCCGGCGGGGTCGCCGTGGCCAGCTGCGCCGACAGCGCGTCGTTCTTGTAGAACGTGTAGGACAGGGTGATGGTCTTGATGTTGGCTGGCAGGTCCGGGTCGACGATGAAACGCACCGGCATGTCGCGTTTCTCGCCGGCCACCAGGGTCTGCGCGGTGAAGCAGAAGCATTCGGTCTTGCTGAAGTAGCCCGAGGCCTTGGCCGGGGCCACCGACGGCACCGCGCTGCCCACCAGCGCGTGGTCGCTGTCATTGCGCGCGTAGTACAGCGCTTCGTTGAGCTCGCCGGGCACCACGTCCATGGTCAGCTGTTCGGGGTGGAAGGCCCACGGCAGCTTGGAGTTCACCCCGCCATCGAACTGCACCCGCACGGTGCGCTTGGCTGCGCCGGGCGCGCCCACCGCCGCCGCACCGGGGCCACGCTCCAGCCGCACCCCGAACACCTTTTCGCACGCGATGCGATACAGCGGCACCAGCGAGAAGGTGAGCACGAACACCGCCACCGCCACCGCGATCAGGCGCGGCAGCCCGGCATGCGGTGCGGGGCGGGTCTCGCTCATCGGCCCAGCACCCCGCTCAGGATGAAGCCGACATAGACCAGGATCGCGACCGCGCCGACCCACAGCGCGGTGCGCCGTGCGCGATGGCGGCGGGCAGCCAGATCCTGTTGATGGACATCATGCATGGCGGACCTCAGTGGGTGATGTCGTCATGGGCCAGATCGCCCGGGCGGATGGTCGGCGGTACGATGAAGGTATGCGCCGGTGCCGGTGACGGAACCGTCCATTCCAGCCCGCGTGCACCTTCCCAGGCGCGGTCAGCGGCCTTTTCGCCGTTGCGCAGCGAGGCGATCAGGATCGCAGCCATCATGAACGGGGTCACGAACATGCCGAACGCGCCGATGGAGCTGATCAGGTTCCAGTCGGCGAAGGCCACGCTGTAATCGGGAATGCGGCGCGGCATGCCGGCCAGGCCCAGGAAGTGCTGCGGGAAGAACAGCAGGTTCACGAAAATGATGGACCACCAGAAGTGCACTTTGGCCCAGAACTCGCTGTACATGCGCCCGGTCCACTTCGGCCACCAGTAGTACACCGCGCCGATCAGCGCGAACACCGCGCCGGTGACCAGCACGTAGTGGAAGTGCGCCACCACGAAGTAGGTGTCGTGGTACTGGAAGTCGGCCACCACGATGGCCAGCATCAGGCCGGAGAAGCCGCCGATGGTGAACAGGATCACGAAGGCGACCGCCCACAGCATGGGCGCTTCGAAGGTGAGCGAACCGCGCCACATGGTGCTCACCCAGTTGAAGACCTTCACCCCGGTCGGGATGGAGATCAGCATGGTGGCGAACATGAAGTAGATTTCGCCGCCCAGCGGCATGCCCACGGTGAACATGTGGTGGGCCCAGACGATGAAGGACAGGAAGGCGATCGCGGCGATCGCGTACACCATGGCCTGGTAACCGAACAGCGGCTTGCGGCTGAAGGTGGGGATGATTTCACTGACCACGCCGAACGCCGGCAGGATCATGATGTACACCTCCGGGTGGCCGAAGAACCAGAAGATGTGCTGGAACATCACCGGATCGCCGCCGCCGGCCGCGTTGAAGAAGCTGGTACCGAAGAACTTGTCGGTGAGCAGCATGGTCACCGCACCGGCCAGCACCGGCATCACCGCGATCAGCAGGAAGGCGGTGATCAGCCAGGACCAGCAGAAGATCGGCATCTTCAGCAGGTCGATGCCGGGCGCGCGCATGTTGAGCACGGTGGCGATGATGTTGATCGCGCCCATGATCGAACTGATGCCGGCCACGTGGATGGCGAACACGGTGAACGCCACGTTGTAGCCGCCCTGCAGCGACAGCGGCGGGTACAGGGTCCAGCCGCCGGCCGGCGCGCCGCCGGGCAGCAGGAAGGTGAGCAGCAGCAGGCTGAAGGCCACCGGCAGCAGCCAGAACGACCAGTTGTTCATGCGCGGCAGCGCCATGTCCGGTGCGCCCACCTGCAGCGGGATCATCCAGTTGGCCAGGCCGACGAAGGCGGGCATGACGCCACCGAAGATCATCACCAGCGCATGCACGGTGGTGAGCTGGTTGAAGGTTTCCGGCTTCACGAACTGCAGGCCGGGCTGCATCAGCTCGGCGCGGATGATCACGCTCATCGCCGCGCCGATGATGAACATGATGAAGCTGAAAAGCAGGTAGAGCGTGCCGATGTCCTTGTGGTTGGTCGAGAAGAACCAACGTTCGAAGAACGACTGCTGATGCCCGTGATGCCCGTCGTGATCAACTGCGGAATGCGCCATCGCCACACCACCTCGTTGGTTCGGTATCAGCGCGCGCCGCACGGCGCGCGCGGTTCGTATCAGGCGTTTTCAGGCGCCGGTGCAGCTGCGGGTGCAGCCTCGGGTGCGGGCGCCGCCGGGTCTGCGGGCGCAGGTGCGGCTTCCGGTGCGGCCGGTGCCGGCGCCGGATCGGGCGCCTTGGGCCGCTTTCCGGCCAGCCACTTCTGGAAATCTTCCTTGGACACCGCTTCCACCACGATGGGCATGAAGCCATGGTCCTTGCCGCACAGTTCGGCACACTGGCCGCGGTACACGCCGACCTTCTCGATGTTGGTCCAGGCTTCGTTGACGAAACCGGGAATGGCGTCCTGCTTCCAGCCCAGCGCCGGCACCCACCACGCATGGATCACGTCATCGGAGGTGATGACGAAACGCACCTTGGTGTCGACCGGCAACACCAGGCGGTTGTCCACGTCGAGCAGGTAATGCGGGTGGCTTTCGCGGTCGGGTACCTTGCCGCTCTGCCGGACCCGGTCGGATTCGCGGTCCAGGCGGCTGGTGAAGGTGACGTCTTCACCCAGGTATTCGTACTTCCACATCCACTGGTAGCCGGTGACCTTGACGGTCATTTCGGCATCGCGGGTGTCGTAGAACTTGATCAGGTTGGCCGTGGCCGGCCACGCCATCACCACCAGGATGATCACCGGAATGACGGTCCAGACGATCTCGGCCCTGGTGTTGTGGCTGAAGGTGGCGGCGACCGCCCCCTTGGATTTGCGGAACTTGAAGATGGCATAGAACATCGCGCCGAATACCAGCACGCCGATGACAGTACACACCCACAGGGAGAACATGTTGGATTCCCAGGCCAGCCGCGAGCTCTGGGTTACCCCCTTGCCCATGTTCAGCTGCCACGGAACCGGGTCGGCCGATTGGGCCCACGCCAGTGCCGGCGCCATCAGCGCTGCCCCACACCCCACTGCCTTTGCGAACTGCGTGCCCCACTTTCTGCGTTGCTTCATTGCCTAGACCCTTAGCGTCGTCGGTTGCAGCCATCGCTGGCCACTAGCAAGCCTTCTGGTTCTCTTCCCGCCGACGATCAGCCCCCACCCCATGGGGGTATGCACTGAACACCGGCGATCGACCGGGTGCGGATTCATCTCCGCACACACCGTTCATTCGAGCGCCCGTGGGGGACGCGTGTTCCTGCCGCAGGAAACGTCTCGATGGTAGCCCTGATCTCGCGCGACCGGCAAGGGTCCATTCACAGTTTTGACAATGGTGCAATACAGCATAAGCATCGGCAGCTGTTTTGACGAAATCGGCACAGTTTTTAACGACACCGCTGGATCCTCCGAATCCCCCTGTATGAAAGGCTATGACCGTAATCGGCGGCGCATCTCCGATTGCTTTCACGGATGAAAAAGCGATTAAAATGGTCAAGTTTTCCACGAGCCAACCGGCATGACCGCATCTTCCGCGCTTCCCCCTGCCCCGGCCCCGTCCGGCGCCTCCCGCCCGCCGCTGCTGTCCCCCGAGCTGCCGGCCGTTCCCAATGCGTTCCGCCAGGCGATCACCGATGCCTGGATGAAGGACGAGGCCAGCCACGTGCGCGAGCTGCTGGCGCAGGCGCGCCTGCCCGCGGACGAGCAGGCGAAGGTGCAGGCCACCGCCGCCGACCTGGTCAAGCGCGTACGCGTGCGTGCCAAGGACCAGGGCGCGATCGAAGCCTTCATGCGCCAGTACGACCTGGGCAGCGAGGAAGGCGTGCTGCTGATGTGCGTGGCCGAAGCGCTGCTGCGCATTCCGGACCAGGAGACCGCCGACAAGCTGATCCGCGACAAGCTCGGCGAAGCGGACTGGAAGAAGCACCTGGGCGGCAGCGATTCGGTGCTGGTCAACGCCTCCACCTGGGGCCTTATGCTCACCGGCCACATCGTGCAGATCAACGACTCCACCCGCGCCGACGTGCCGGGCGCGTTCGCGCGCCTGATGGGCCGCGTGGGTGAGCCGGTGATCCGCCTGGCCGTGCGCCAGGCGATGAAGATCATGGGCCACCAGTTCGTCATGGGCCGCACCATCGACGAAGCGCTGTCGCGCTCGCACAAGGGCGACAACGCCAGCTACCGCTATTCGTTCGACATGCTTGGCGAAGGCGCGCTGACCATGAAGGACGCCAAGCGTTACCTGGAAGACTACCGCCGCGCGATCCACTCCATCGGTGGCGACCACAAGGCCCGTGGCGGCCGCCCGGATGGCGACGTCAATTCGGCCCCGGGCATTTCCATCAAGCTGTCGGCGCTGTACCCGCGCTACGAGCACGCCAAGCGCGCGCGCGTGATGTCCGACCTGGTCCCGGGCGTGCTGGAACTGGCACAACTGGCCAAGTCGTACGGCATCGGCTGCACGGTGGATGCCGAGGAAACCGACCGCCTGGAACTGTCGCTGGACATCATTGAAGCGGTGGTGAGCGATGCCTCGCTGGCCGGCTGGGAAGGCTTCGGCGTGGTGGTGCAGGCGTACCAGAAGCGCACCCCGTACACGATCGATTACCTGGCCGACCTGGCCCGCCGCATCGGCCGTCGCCTGCAGGTGCGCCTGGTGAAGGGCGCGTACTGGGACGCGGAGATCAAGCGCGCCCAGATCGACGGCCTGCCGGCCTACCCGGTGTTCACCCGCAAGCAGAACACCGACGTGTCCTACCTGGCCTGTGCCAAGCGTCTGTTCACCCATGCCGATGCGATCTACCCGATGTTCGCCACGCACAACGCGCACACCATCGCGGCGGTGCAGGCGATCGCGCAGGGTGGCCAGTACGAACACCAGAAGCTGCACGGCATGGGTGATGACCTGTACGCCGAAGTGGTGCCGGCCCACCGCCTGAACGTGCCGTGCCGCGTGTACGCCCCGGTGGGTTCGCACGAAGACCTGCTGCCGTACCTGGTGCGCCGCCTGCTCGAGAACGGCGCCAACTCCAGCTTCGTCAACCGCATCACCGACGACGCGGTGGCCATCGATGACCTGATCCGCGATCCGGTCGAAGCCGTTGCCTCGTTCGATTCCATTCCGCACCCGAAAATCCCGCTGCCGGTTGACCTGCTGCGCAGCCAGAACCACGACAGGAAGAACTCCATGGGCGTCAATCTCGCCAACGACAACGATCTGCGCGCCCTGGCCGAGCAGCTCAACGCCGCCGTCAAGCCGTGGCAGGCCGCTCCGCTGGTGCCGGGTGCACAGCCCACCGGCGCGCTGTTGAACGTCGTCAACCCGGCCGACACGCGCCAGGTGGTGGGCCAGTGGCAGCCGGCCGACAGCGCCACCGTGGAAAAGGCCCTGGCCAACGCCGTGGCCGCCCAGCCGCAGTGGAACCGCACCCCGGCCGCCAGCCGCGCGGCGATCCTCGAGCACGCTGCCGACCAGCTGGAAGCCCGCCTGCCGGAATTCATGTCGCTGTGCGTCAAGGAAGCCGGCAAGAGCCTGCCCGACGGCATCGCCGAAGTGCGCGAAGCGGTGGACTTCCTGCGTTACTACGCCAAGCAGGCGCGCGAGCAGTTCGGCCATGCCGAAAAGCTGCCCAGCCCGACCGGTGAATCCAACGAGCTGCAGCTGCATGGCCGCGGCGTGTTCGTGTGCATCAGCCCGTGGAACTTCCCGCTGGCGATCTTCCTGGGCCAGGTCAGCGCCGCGCTGGCCGCCGGCAACAGCGTGATCGCCAAGCCGGCCGAACAGACCAACCTGATCGGCTACTACGCGGTGAAGCTGCTGCTGGACGCCGGCGTGCCCGAAGGCGTGGTGCAGTTCCTGCCGGGCGACGGCGCCACCGTGGGTGCCGCGCTCACCGCCGACCCGCGCGTGGCCGGCGTGGCCTTCACCGGTTCGACCGATACCGCGCGCGCGATCAACCGTGCGATGGCTGCACGCGATGCCGCCATTGGCGTGCTGATCGCCGAAACCGGCGGCCAGAACGCCTTCATCGCCGATTCCTCGGCGCTGCCGGAACAGCTGGTCAAGGATGCGATCGGTTCGGCGTTCACCTCGGCCGGCCAGCGCTGCTCGGCCGCGCGCGTGCTGTTCGTGCAGGACGACATCGCCGACAAGGTGATGACCATGCTGGCCGGTGCGATGGCCGAGCTGAAGATCGGCGACCCGGGCCTGCTGTCGACCGACGTCGGCCCGGTGATCGATGCCGATGCGCTGCAGATCCTGCAGGAACATGCGGTGCGCATGGAGAAGGAAGCGCGCCTGATCGCCGCTGCCGAGCTCAGCGAAGCGGCCGCGCACGGCACCTTCTTCGCGCCGCGTGCGTATGAGCTGAAGAACCTGGACCAGCTGCACAAGGAAATCTTCGGGCCGGTGCTGCACGTGATCCGCTGGAAGGGCGACCAGCTCGATGCGGTGATCGACCAGATCAACGCCACCGGCTACGGCCTCACCCTGGGCGTGCATTCGCGCATCGACGAAACCGTGGACCGCATTTCCTCGCGGGTGAACGTGGGCAACGTGTACGTCAACCGCAACCAGATCGGTGCGGTGGTGGGCGTGCAGCCGTTCGGCGGCCAGGGCCTGTCCGGCACCGGTCCGAAGGCCGGCGGCCCGCACTACCTGCTGCGTTTCGCTACCGAGAAGACCGTCACCGTGAACACCACGGCGGCCGGTGGCAATGCGTCGCTGCTGACGTTGGGCGATTGATCGACGTGGTGATGGTTTGAACGAAAAACCCCGCGAAAGCGGGGTTTTTTGTGGGTGATGCCGACGCCGTCATTCGGCGTGGATGGCCTCGATCTCATCGCGCATGAGCAGTTCTTCGCCCATGTAGCGCTCGAATTTGATGCGGCCAAATCCCGGTGCGTACCAGGCTTCCATGCGGTTGTCTTCGAAGGTCGCGCTGACGTGGCAGGTGTCCTTGAAGGTGCGCGGCTGGTCGTCGACCGTGGCCTCCACGTCTTCGAAGCCGACGAAGGTGTAGTCGTTGAAGCCGTCGTAATCCACCGGCTCCACCGTTTCTTCCACGTGGTGGGTGCGTTCGCCGCTGCCGTTGATCACGAAGCGCTCGCCCGGCCTGGCGGTCTGCGGGAAGGTCGGCGCGGGCTTGAAGGTATCGGTCATCACCGGCCGGGAGGCGTCGCCACCCCAGGCGGAGATGCCGTAGCGGTCCTGGCCCAGCAGCTGGCGGCCGCTGGCATCGTAATAGGCGGCCGTACCGACGCCACCACCGGCGCTCTGCACGCGGATGGCCTGCTGGCCGGCGAACTCCGCCTTCTCGATGGTCAGGGTTTCATCGCCGGTGGAGAAGCGCAGGCCCGGGGTGAGGGAGAAGCAGGTGGCGAAATCGGCGGCGGCGAAAGCCGGCGCGGCCAGCGCGGAGAGGGCGAAGGCCAGGGTGGAACGAAGCAGAACGGGCGACATGTGGTTTCCTTGTCATGGATCGTGGAGCGGTTCCTGCGCCGCAGGCGGCATCCGGCCGGCTGCACGCGGACCGGGATTGTACGGGGCTGTGGCATGATCCGGCCATGCGCCCAAATGTCCTGCCGTTGCTGTTGGCGATGTTCCTGTCCACTGTTCCCGCGGCCATGGCGGCGGCCAACGAGCGCGTGCTGGTGTTCACCAGTACCGCCAAGTTCCGCCACGACTCCATTCCTACTGCCGTGAGCACGCTGCGCCTGCTGGCCGAGCGCGAGCGGATGGCAGTGGACCGCTGCCGATTTCAACGACGCCAACCTGGCCCGCTATCGGGTGGTGGTGTTCGCCAACACCACCGGCGATGTGCTCGATGCCACCCAGCAGCAGGCGATGGAGACCTTCATCCGCGCGGGCGGCGGGTTCATGGGCGTGCATTCGGCCGCCGACACCGAGTACGACTGGCCCTGGTATGGGCAGCTGGTGGGCGCGTATTTCAAGAACCACCCCGAAGGCCTGCAGTTCAGCCGCGTGCAGCCTGAGCGCGAGGGCAAGCCGCAGGGCACCTCGTGGCCGGTACGCGACGAGCTGTACAACTTCCGCAGCAACCCGCGTGGGGCCGTGCAGGTGACCGCCACGGTGGACGAGCGCATGTACCAGGGCGGCACGATGGGTGCCGACCACCCCATTGCGTGGTGCCACCGGTTCGATGGCGGGCGCAGCTGGTACACCGGCCTGGGGCATGACACCGGCCTGTACCGCAACCGCGATTTCCTGGCGCACCTGCGGCAGGGCCTGTTGTACGCCGCAGGACGTTCGCCCGCGTGCGGGTAGAGCCGACTGTCAGTCGGCTGCCGTTCGCATGAAGCCGTAGACCGCGCGTAGAGCAGCCGACTGACAGTCGGCTCTACCGGTGCGGTTTCGCATCCGCGTCCGCATCCCGTTTCGCATCCGGTTTCGCATCCGGTTGCCGACCCACAACGCAGAAGGCCCCGCTTGCGCGGGGCCTTCCGTCTGTTACGCGGCGCGAACGCCGTGGATCAGAACTTGTAGTTGAACGAGGCCGCCAGCACGTCGCCGCGGACCTTGTACTTGCCGTTCAGCGAATTGCCCTGGTTGTTCGTGGTGGCCGGAACGATGACGTTCGGGTCGCTGGTGAACAGGTGGGTGTAGCCGAAGTTGTACTCGGTGTTCGCCGACGGGGTCCAGCCCACGCCCAGCGACAGCCACTTGCGGCTGGTGTCCGGCACGCGGACGTCGCGGTGCGCGTCGGTGGTCGGGGTCTGGTCGTACGCCACGCCGCCACGCAGGGTGACGGTGTCGCTCAGCTTGAAGTCGGTACCCAGCGAGACGAAGGTCGTGTCGCGGTAGCCGAATTCCAGCACCGAGTCCGGCTGCGCCGAGGCGTAGTCGATGGTGACCTGGTCGAACGCGGTCGACCAGGCAGTGCGGGTGACGTCACCCATCACGGTCCAGCGGTCGTTGACGTTGTGGGTCACGCTCAGGGTGGCCGACGCCGGCAGGGTCACGGTGGCCTTGCCCGAGGTGGTCACGAAGCGGCCCGGCTGGGCGACGGCCAGCACGGCAGCGGCGTTGGACGGCACGTCGAAGGTGGCGTCACCGCCGGTGATCTTGTGCTCGACCTTGGAACGGTAGCTGATGCCGATGTGGGTGTTCTCGTCCGGGCTGAACAGACCGCCGATGGTCCAACCCACGGCGTTGTTGTCGCCTTCGACGGTCAGCTTGCCATCGGCGCTGCCCGGGGCGAAGCCCGGCACGCGGGACTGGGCCAGCGCGGTGCCGAAGTCGATGTTGTTGCTCAGTTCGATGGTCAGGTGCTCAACGAACACCGACGCGCCGAAGGACACGTACGGGTTGACGTCGTACGAGGCGGCAAAGCCCAGGTCGATCGCCTTCAGGTCGGTCTTCAGGCCGCTGTAGCGACCCACCCAGCCGTTGTCGTAGTCGGTCTTGAAGCCGAACGGAGCGGTCAGCGAAACGCCGAAGTGGGCCTGTTCGCCGATCGGCATGTGGAAGTACGCGGCCGGAACCGGGGCAATCATGCCGGCGTCGCCGCCGTCACCGCCGGTCTGCGGCTGGCCGGTCGGCTTGCGGCCGGTGCCTTCGTATTCGGCCTTGAAGCTGATGGCGCTCAGGTCGCCCTGGATCTGGGTGCCTTCCAGCTGGCGCATGCCGGCCGGGTTGACCGCGATGATCGAGGCGTCGCCCTGGGCGCTGCCCGAACCGGCGAAGGCGCGGCCGAGGCCCTTGGCGCTGTTTTCCTTCAGCTGGAAAGCGGCGGCGTTGACGTGGCCAACGGCCAGGACACCGGCGATGCCGACAGCGAGGGCGGTGACGCGGGCGAGGGTGGAAGCGGTATGCATCGTTTGTTCTCTCCGGAAATGCGTGTGGTTTGGCAACGCGCGCCTGCGCTGTCCCAGGCCCCGAAGGACTTGACACAACGCGCCGGATTCCCCTCCCGACATACGACGCCGTATGCGAGTATACCCAGACCAGTTAATGAAACAATAACGCGATCACCCTTTCCGGCTATTCAGGCTGAACGCGTCTTCGCTCCTTCAGGCGCGTTGCCGCGCTAGGCTAGCGCCCACGCATGTTCGTCTCGCTCCCCTCCCGCAAGAAGTCCGCCGTCCGCTGGGCGACGCCCCTGCTGTTCGCGACGCTGTGGGCCGCATTCCTGTGGTCGATCTCGCGCCCGGGCGATGCCCGGCGCAGCCTGTGGATGGACTGGGGCGCGCTGTCCACCGGGCTGACCCGGCCGTTGGACTGGTGGGCGACCTTCGAGGACGGCAGCGTGCTGCGGCTGTTCACCGCGCTGTTCCTGCACGCAGACTGGTCGCACCTGCTGGGCAACCTGGTGTTCCTGCTGATCTTCGGGCTGCCCGCCGAGCGGGTGCTGGGCCCGTGGCGGCTGATCCTGCTGTTCCTGGTGGGCGGGGCGATCTCCAACCTCACCGCGATCTACACGATGGGCAGCCCGGACCAGATCATCATCGGCGCCAGTGGCGCGGTGTCGGCGCTGATCGGGGCGTACCTGGCCCTGTTCCCGGGCGCGCGGCTGGGGGTGGTGATCCCGCTGGGGCTGTTCCTGGAATTCGTGCGGGCGCCGGCCTACCTGCTGATCGGCGTGTGGGCGGGGCTGCAGGTGGTGTTCGCGTACATCGGCCCGACCTTCGGCATGGTGGCCTGGTGGGCACACATTGCCGGGTTCGTGTTCGGGCTGGTGTATGGGGTGTACGTGCGCGCGGCGATCGCGCGGCGGTTGCGGAAGCGGCACGGGTTTTAAGCGTGCGCCGCAGGCTGGCAGGGTCGCATCCCAATCGACCGCCGTGGTACCCGCCGCGTTCGATGTCGGCATGAACATCGGCGGATCCGGCTGTTACGCCGTTCAACGCAATGCGTTACCGGGCGTTGCACCGTTATCGGCAGTCGTTTGGGAACCGACTCTACCAGCGGGTGCACCCGTCACGGCGTGGGTGCAGGTTCCGGCTTCGGCTTTGCTTCCGGCTTTGTTTCCGGCTTCGGCTTGGCTTCCACCTTGGGCGCCGGCTTTTTCGCCGCTTCGGCCTTCTGCTTTGCGGCCACCGAACCGGGCTGTTTCAGCTCGGCCAGCGCGTCGTTGATCGGGCCGTCGCCGGGCAGTACGTCGCCGGCCTGGTAGCCTTCGCCGCCTTCTTCGTCACCGCGCAGGTGGCCCGGCAACGTCGCTTCGCTGTAATCGGACAGGCTGGCCGGCAGGTCGTCGTCTTCGCCTGGCTTCTTCTCCGGCACCAGCACCACGTCGGGCACGATACCGGTGGCCTGGATCGATTTGCCGCTTGGGGTGTAATAGCGCGCGGTGGTCAGCTTGACCGAATCGCCGTTGTCCAGCGGCAGCACGGTCTGCACCGAGCCCTTGCCGAAGGTGCGGCTGCCAATCACGCGGGCACGGCCGTTGTCGCGCAGTGCGCCGGCCAGCACTTCCGAGGCGCTGGCCGAACCGGCATCGGCCAACACCACCACCGGCGCACCCTTGAGCAGGTCGCCGGGCGTGGCATCGAAGCGCGCGTCGCTGATCGCGATGCGGCCCCGGGTGCTGACGATGTTGCCCTTTTCCAGCAGGTCGTCGGCGACCTGCACTGCCGCAGTGAGCAGGCCACCGGGGTTGCTGCGCAGGTCCAGCACCAGCCCCTTGAGCTTGCCGCCGGCCTGCTGCTGCAGCTGGCCCACGTGCTTCTGGAAATCGGCACCGGTATCGGCCTGGAAGGTGCTCAGGCGCACGTAGCCATAGCCGGGTTCCAGCATGCGGCTGCGCACGCTGGTGACGCGGATGGTTTCGCGGGTGATCGGCACGTCGAACGGCTTGGCTTTGCCCTCGCGCAGGATGGTGAGGATCACCTTGCTGCCGGCCTTGCCACGCAGCGGCTCGGTGGCTTCGATCGCGCTGATCGGCTTGCCGTCGATGGCGATGATCAGGTCGCCGGCCAGGATGCCGGCCTTGGCCGCCGGGGTGTCGTCGATCGGCGAGATGACCTTGAGGCTGCTGTTGTCGGGCTGCTGCTGCAGCTCCACGCCGATGCCTTCATAGGCACCTTCGGCCTGTTCGTCGAAGGCTTCGGCATCTTCCTTGTCGAAGTAGGTGCTGTGCGGGTCCAGGTCCAGCAGCAGGCCGCGGATGGCGGACTGCATCAGCTTCTTGTCGTCCACCGGCTCGACATACGCGGCACGTACCGCGTTGTAGACGGCGACGTAGCGGCGGATTTCATCCAGCGGCACGCGCGAGGTCACCGCCTCTTCGGTGGAGGCTGCATCGCCGCCGCGTTCCGGAACCTGGGCGGTCTGCTGCGCCCATGACAGCGCCGGCACCAAGGCCAGCAGCAGGGTGGCGGAACGGGCTACGCGCATGAAGCACTCCAGGTTGAGCGGGGGACGGGACCACACGCACCGATGATGCGTGGCCCGATTATGCGCGAAGGCACGGTAAATTCCCGTTGAACGGGGCTACCGGCGCTGCAGCCACGACGACGGATCCACCGGCTGCCCGTTACGCCGCAATTCAAAATACAGCGCGGTAACGCCCTGCCCGCCCGAGTTGCCGACCTTGGCCACGGCATCGCCCTTCTTCACCGTGCCGCCGGCATCGCGCAGCAGCGTGTCGTTGTGCGCGTAGAGGCTCATGTAGCCATTGCCGTGATCCACGATCAGGATCATGCCGTAGCCGGTCATCCAGTCGGAGAACACCACGGTGCCATCGGCGACGGCGGTAACGGTGCTGCCGGCAGGCGCGCTGATCAGCACACCACTGCTGGTGCGCCCGTCCGGCAGCTTGCCGCCATAGCGTGCCAACAGGTTGCCCGACAGCGGCCAGCCCAGGCCGCCCACCTTGGGGGCCGGCGCCGAGGCGACGGCCGGCGGGGTCTTGCCCGGGCGCGGCGGCGGCTTGGTGCCACTGGCGGCGGCAGCGCGCTCGGCCTTCTCGGCGGCGGCTTTTTCCGCGGCGGCGCGGCGCGCGGCGGCACGGCGTTCGGCTTCTGCACGGGCGGCGGCAGCGCGCAGGTTGGCCAGCAGGGTTTCCAGCGCCTTGGCGTCCTGGCCCAGCGCCTTCTCGCGCTCACTGCGGTCCTTGTAACGTTCGTCCAGGCTGGCCACCGTCTCGGCGCGCGTGCGGCGGTCCGCAGCCAGGCTGGCGGCCTGTTGTTTCTGCTGCTGGCGGGTGCCTTCCAGCGCCTGGCGGCGTTCGGCGATCTGCGCCTCCAGCGATTCCAGTTCGGTCAGGTCGGCGGTCAGCGCGCCGATGCGCCGCGCGCGTTCGCGCTGCAGGTAACGGTGGTAGGCCAGCGTGCGGTTGGCATCGGCCACCCGGTCCTGCGACAACAGCAGCTTCAACGGCGCGTTGTTGCCGATCCGGTAGGCGGCGCGCAGCAGCGAGGCCAGCTCCTGGCGCTGCTGCTGCAGGCCCGCCTGCAGTTCGCTGCGGCGCTGCTGCGCCTCCTGCAGGGCGCGGGTTTCGCGCTGCAGCGCGGTTTCGGTCTCGGCCAGCACGCGGCCGGTGCGGGCGACCTTTTCGTCGGCCTCGCGCAGCTGGCGCGAGGCCTGCCCGCGCTGGCCTTCCAGCGTGCGTCGTTCCTGGGCGACACCCTTCAGCTCGGTGCGCAGCTTCTGCAGCTTGCGCTCGGCGTCCTTCGGGTTCTGCGCGGCCAGCGGCGCAGCGCCGATCATCGCCAGGATCAGTGCCAGCGCCGACAGCGCCACCGGCCAGCGCGAGCTACGGCCGTGCCCAGCGGTCGGATTGTTATTCCCGCGTGAGGAAAAGACGTTGGGGCGCAAGGGCTTTCCAGTGACTTCAGGCAGATGCGGATTGCAGCGCTGCATGGTGACATTCCTGAAGGCGGCCTGCCAGCCGCATACCCGGACGAGGCACCCCATGAAACGTTTCCCGCTACCGCTGCTGATTGCCCTGGTGCTGCCCTGCGCGCCCGCCTTCGCCAGCGATGGCATCAGCAAGGTCAATGGCAGCATCACCGCCAGCGCCGGCCAGACCTACGGCGACCTGGACACCGTCAATGGTGGAATCACCGTAGAGGGCGGCGCCGAGGCCGGCGACATCCAGACCGTCAACGGCGGCATCCAGGTGGATGATCGCGCCCGCACCCGTGGCATCTCGACCGTCAACGGCGGCATCAAGATCGGGCAGCGCGTCGTGGTCGATGGCGATGTCGAAACCGTCAACGGCAGCATCTTTGTCGACCGCGGCACCCGCATCGACGGTGGCGTGGAAACCGTCAACGGCGGCATCGGTCTGGTGGAGACGCGGCTGTCCCAGGGCATCGAGACGGTCAACGGCGACATCACCGTCGGCATCGGTTCGGTGGTCGAGGGCGGCATCCACGTGAACAAGCCCAGCTTCAGCCTGTCGCTGCGCGCCGGACGCAAGCCGCGCGTGATCATCGGCCCGAATGCGGCGGTCAACGGCCCGCTGCACTTCGAGCGCGAGGTCACCCTGTACGTGCACCGCAGCGCGCACATCGGTCCGGTCGAGGGCGCCCAGCCCGTGCCGTTCGACACCGACGCCGCGCCGAACGATTGATACTCTTCCATCCGGTGCCCGCGCACCGGCCCTCTGTCTCCAGGAATCGATGATGTCCCGCAAACTTCTGTTGTGCCTGGCCGCCACCGCCGCGCTGACCGCGTGCAAGGGCGAGACCACTGCACCGGCGGCCGCGCCGGCTGCTGATACCGCCCCGGCCGCCGCCGGCCACGCCTTCTCGGCCGAAATCAACGCCGGCGACTTCGGCGAGCTGGTCAAGACCCTGTCGTCGGACGAGTTCGAAGGCCGCGCGCCGGGAAGCACCGGCGAAGACCGCACGGTGGAGTACATCCGCGACCAGATGCAGCGCATCGGCCTGCAGCCGGGCAACGGCGACAGCTGGTTCCAGGAGGTGGCGATGACCGAAACCACCGCCGATGAGAGCACCGTGCTGAAGCTGGACCAGGCCGGCAAGCAGCGCGACCTGAAGTTCGGCACCGACATGGTGATCGGCACCCGCAGTGGCCAGAAGGAAGTGAAGATCGACGGCAGCGACCTGGTCTTCGTCGGCTACGGCGTGGATGCGCCGGAGCAGAAGTGGAACGACTACGCTGGCCAGGACTGGAAGGGCAAGACGGTAGTCATGTTCGTCAACGACCCGGGTTTCCACGTCAACGACGAGAAGCTGTTCGACGGCAAGCGCATGACCTATTACGGCCGCTGGACCTACAAGTTCGAAGAGGCCGCCCGCAAGGGCGCTGCCGCGGCGCTGATCGTGCATGACACCGCCGGTGCTTCGTACGGCTGGGACGTGGTCAAGAACTCGTGGGCCGGCCCGCAGTACGACCTGCCGGCCAAGGACGATCCGGAACCCCGCCTGCCGGCGCAGGGCTGGCTGAGTGCCGAAGCGGCGCGCCAGCTGTTCGCCGATGCCGGGCTGGATCTGGACCAGGCCTACAAGGATGCCAACAAGCGCGGCTTCAAGCCGGTGCCGCTGAAGGCGAAGATCTCGCTGGACCTGAAGAGCACCATCGCTGAAAAGAAGTCGCGCAACGTGGTCGGCGTGCTGCCGGGCACCAAGCATGCCGACGAGGCGGTGCTGTACATGGCGCACTGGGACCACCTGGGCAAGCATGAAGGCGAGCAGGGCGACAACATCTACAACGGTGCCATCGACAACGCCACGGGCGTGGCCGGCATCCTGGAGATCGCCGATGCGATGGCGCATGAGCAGCCCGCGCCCGAGCGTTCGGTGGTATTCCTGGCGGTGACGCTGGAAGAATCGGGTCTGTTGGGGTCGAAGTACTACGTGAACCACCCGACCTTCCCGCTGGACAAGATTGCCGGCGTGATCAACATCGACGCAATGTCGGTGGCCGGCAAGGCCAAGGACCTGACCGTGACCGGCTTCGGCAGCTCGCAGCTGGAGGACATCCTCAAGCCGCTGGCGGCGGAGAAGGGTCGCACGCTGCACGGCGAAACCTCGGTGCAGAGCGGCTTCTACTTCCGTTCGGACCACTTCAACTTCGCCAAGGCCGGCGTGCCGGCGCTGTATGCCGACGGGGGCGAAGACCTGCTCGACGGCGGCGTGGACGCAGGCCGCAAGGCGGCTGAGGCGTATGGCAGCGACCGGTACCACGGCCCCAAGGACGAGTACGACGCCAGTACCTGGAAGCTGGACGGCACCGTGGAAGACCTGGAGCTGCTGCACGGCGTGGGCAAGGCCATCGCAGTGGGCGGCCAGTGGCCGAACTGGTACGAGGGCAACCCGTTCAAGGCAGCCCGCGACGAGATGATGAAGGGCAAGACCGAGGCGGCTGCGGCGGCTCCGGCTGCGAAGTAAGCCTGGCCTACATCGCTGGTTGAAAGGAAGCGGCGCCTTTGGCGCCGCTTCTTTTTTGGGAGTCACTCGGTAGCGGAGGGCCACCGCGTCCAGCAATACGGGTACTCGCCTGCCTTTGTAGCGAGTCCCGAACGAATCGGGTTCTCGATCAGGTAGTTGGCCTGTGTGAGTAAAGATTCGTCGGAGCGGATGCAGTGGTCGTAGAAGCCGCGTTGCCACAACGAGCCCGCGCTGCCGCGATGCAGATTGAGTGCACGCGAGGAGCGGGATTTGAAGGCCTGCACGCAGCGGCTGATGTTCCCGTTGCCGAGCTGCATCAACCAATGAACATGGTCGGGCATGACCACCCAGGCAAGCGTACGTGAGCGATGCTCGCGATCGGAGCAGCGAAGTGCCTCGACCACGCATTCAACGGTGGTGTCATCGACAAAGATCGATTCGCGGCCGGCCACTACGGTGGTGAGCATGTAGTACGCGCCCTGAAGGGAGCGGCGGCCGATGAGGAGGCGTGGACTGGGCATGACCACAGAGTGGCGTTCGCCCATGGCCGGTTGTATCCGGCAACCATCAATCAGCTTGTCAGACGAAGCCGGTAGGGTCGCATCACAATCGACCGCCGTGGTGGTGGTTACCCCGTTGGGGCATGACCACGAACGCAGGCAACGCATTTCGATCGGTGTCCATGCGTCACCGTGCCGATCACCGTTATCGGCAGTCGTTTGGGAATCGACCCTACCGCCGCCCGGCCCGTCACGGCAGGTGCCGACCGTTGGTCGGCACGCATCAGTCATACCCACGCGGTAGGTGCCGACCGTTGGTCGGCACGCGCGCACCCATCGCGGAATAGAAAAAACCCCGCTGCGTGAGCAACGGGGTTTTTGGGTGTAAACCCTGGCGATGACCTACTCTCGCATGGCTTGAGCCACACTACCATCGGCGCAGCTGCGTTTCACTTCCGAGTTCGGGATGGGATCGGGTGGTTCCACAGCGCTAATTTCACCAGGGAGACGGTTGGAGCGTCGCCATCCAAACAACGGATTTAGGCGCCTGCCTCTCATAGTTCTTGTGACGTAGCGTGCACTTGGGCTCTATCGACATGTCATGTCGGCCAAGGCAACTTGAGGTTATATGGTCAAGCCACACGGATCATTAGTATCAGTTAGCTCAATACATTGCTGTACTTACACACCTGACCTATCAACCACATAGTCTATATGGTTCCTTCAGGGGGCTTGTGCCCCGGGAGATCTCATCTTGAGGCGCGCTTCCCGCTTAGATGCTTTCAGCGGTTATCGCTTCCGAACATAGCTACCCGGCAATGCCACTGGCGTGACAACCGGAACACCAGAGGTTCGTCCACTCCGGTCCTCTCGTACTAGGAGCAGCCCCTCTCAAATCTCCAACGCCCATGGCAGATAGGGACCGAACTGTCTCACGACGTTCTGAACCCAGCTCGCGTACCACTTTAAATGGCGAACAGCCATACCCTTGGGACCGACTACAGCCCCAGGATGTGATGAGCCGACATCGAGGTGCCAAACACCGCCGTCGATATGAACTCTTGGGCGGTATCAGCCTGTTATCCCCGGAGTACCTTTTATCCGTTGAGCGATGGCCCTTCCATACAGAACCACCGGATCACTAAGTCCTAGTTTCCTACCTGCTTGATCCGTCGATCTTGCAGTCAAGCACGCTTATGCCTTTGCACACAGTGCGCGATGTCCGACCGCGCTGAGCGTACCTTCGAGCTCCTCCGTTACTCTTTAGGAGGAGACCGCCCCAGTCAAACTACCCACCATACACGGTCCCCGACCCAGATAATGGGCCCAGGTTAGAACGTCAAGCACGACAGGGTGGTATTTCAAGGATGGCTCCACCACAGCTAGCGCCATGGTTTCATAGCCTCCCACCTATCCTACACAGACGAACTCAACGTTCAGTGTAAAGCTATAGTAAAGGTTCACGGGGTCTTTCCGTCTTGCCACGGGAACGCTGCATCTTCACAGCGATTTCAATTTCACTGAGTCTCGGGTGGAGACAGCGCCGCTGTCGTTACGCCATTCGTGCAGGTCGGAACTTACCCGACAAGGAATTTCGCTACCTTAGGACCGTTATAGTTACGGCCGCCGTTTACTGGGGCTTCGATCAAGAGCTTCGCCTTGCGGCTGACCCCATCAATTAACCTTCCAGCACCGGG